>NZ_CP047349.1:2400000-3862500 GCF_011045835.1 Proteus terrae subsp. cibarius | reverse complement strand
GAAGCAATTGATGCCCTGCTTCCAGGAAAAGCCTCTAAGCTTCAGGTTACCAACAATCGTACCCCAAACCGACACAGGTGGTCAGGTAGAGAATACTCAGGCGCTTGAGAGAACTCGGGTGAAGGAACTAGGCAAAATGGTGCCGTAACTTCGGGAGAAGGCACGCTGGCGGTAAGTGAAGTCCCTTGCGGACGGAGCCGAAGCCAGTCGAAGATACCAGCTGGCTGCAACTGTTTATTAAAAACACAGCACTGTGCAAACACGAAAGTGGACGTATACGGTGTGACGCCTGCCCGGTGCTGGAAGGTTAATTGATGGGGTTATCCTTAGGGAGAAGCTCTTGATCGAAGCCCCAGTAAACGGCGGCCGTAACTATAACGGTCCTAAGGTAGCGAAATTCCTTGTCGGGTAAGTTCCGACCTGCACGAATGGCGTAATGATGGCCAGGCTGTCTCCACCCGAGACTCAGTGAAATTGAACTCGCTGTGAAGATGCAGTGTACCCGCGGCAAGACGGAAAGACCCCGTGAACCTTTACTATAGCTTGACACTGAACATTGAGCCTTGATGTGTAGGATAGGTGGGAGACTATGAAGTGTGGACGCCAGTCTGCATGGAGTCAACCTTGAAATACCACCCTTTAACGTTTGATGTTCTAACCTAGGTCCATAATCTGGATCGGGGACCGTGTCTGGTGGGTAGTTTGACTGGGGCGGTCTCCTCCTAAAGAGTAACGGAGGAGCACGAAGGTTGGCTAAGCATGGTCGGACATCATGCGGTTAGTGCAAAGGCATAAGCCAGCTTGACTGTGAGAGTGACGGCTCGAGCAGGTACGAAAGTAGGTCTTAGTGATCCGGTGGTTCTGAATGGAAGGGCCATCGCTCAACGGATAAAAGGTACTCCGGGGATAACAGGCTGATACCGCCCAAGAGTTCATATCGACGGCGGTGTTTGGCACCTCGATGTCGGCTCATCACATCCTGGGGCTGAAGTAGGTCCCAAGGGTATGGCTGTTCGCCATTTAAAGTGGTACGCGAGCTGGGTTTAGAACGTCGTGAGACAGTTCGGTCCCTATCTGCCGTGGGCGTTGGAAGATTGAGAGGGGTTGCTCCTAGTACGAGAGGACCGGAGTGAACGCACCACTGGTGTTCGGGTTGTCATGCCAATGGCATTGCCCGGTAGCTAAGTGCGGAAGAGATAACCGCTGAAAGCATCTAAGCGGGAAACTTGCCTCGAGATGAGTCTTCCCTGTCACCTAGAGTGACCTAAAGGAACGTTTAAGACTAAGACGTTGATAGGCTGGGTGTGTAAGCGTAGCGATACGTTGAGCTAACCAGTACTAATGAACCGTGAGGCTTAACCTGACAACACCGAAGGTGTTTTGTCTGAGAGACGACAGTAGATGAAGTAGGCTTGTTTAAGATTGAAATTGCTGGTTACGAAGAGAAATCGAAGTAACGGGTAATTAAACAGAATTTGCTTGGCGGCCATAGCGCAGCGGACCCACCTGAATCCATGCCGAACTCAGAAGTGAAACGTTGTAGCGCCGATGGTAGTGTGGGGCCTCCCCATGTGAGAGTAGGGAACTGCCAGGCATTAAATAAGACGAGAAAGCCAACCCAATGGGTTGGCTTTTTTGCGTTTGGAGGTTTAGCTACTCCGAATAAAAAACTATTATTGTTGTTATATTCCTCAATAAAATAGCCACTCTTAGCGCTATTAAACCCTATTTATGGTACTTCATTGATGCGGTTATCCTTTTCTAACATCACTTAATTTGATACCTAGCATTCTGCTCTTTTTAACTCTTGTCATCTCAGATAGATCTTATTAGAAATAGATAATGAGGATATAAATACACTTTTTATTATTAAGTGTATTTCGTATTTAGATATTTTGGGGTGAGGATATTATTGTGGTTCCTGCTCTTCTGAACTTAATAAATCATAGTTTAAGAGGTTTTTATTCCCATCAATAACCGTTATTGGTGATTTAGGCTGATAGCATTCATTTAATGGTGAATGGCATTTTTGGGGTGAATTATGTTCTATCCCAAGCCAACTACTTAATAGCCAATAGTTATTTACCGTTGAATAAGGTTTATTCACTGCATCATCATTAATAATAGGTTTAATAGATAATGGGCTATACCAAATAAATAGCGGTATATCATAAGCTTCTTTTCGTGGTGTATTTACACCATGATGATAACGAACCTCTCTATTTTTATCGAGACGCTGTAAAGCGTGATCTGCAAAGTAGAGAATAGAAGCTGGCTTGTCTTTGACTCTCTCAATAATGTCATTAATTAATTTATCTGTATAAGCGATAGAGCTGTCATAGCTGTTATCATCATCTTCTTGCGTGAATTTCTTTAAATATTGATTTGGAAATCGATTACAGGCTGGTTCATGGCTACCATATGTATGTAAGATAATTAGTTTTTTCTGTGTAGAAGGTTCATTGAGAGCCTGATCTAAATAAGGAAGTAGTTCTTCATCATAACCGATAAACTCATTCCACTTTTTATTTTGAGCCATATTAGCAATGACAGAAATAACACTGGTTTTTTGATTACCTTCACCTTGGTTACTTAGCCAATATGTTTTAAATCCGGCGTGATTAGCGAGAGAAACAATATTATCAGCATAATGACTTTTATCTTGTAATTGTTCCAATCCTATATTTGAGAGTGAAATGGGTACAGAAAGAATAGTTACTGGAGCTGGAGAATAAACTCGATTGAATAGAATAAGATTACTCTTTTCTTTCATCAAATTAGGCGTTGTATCGTACTGATAGCCATAAATTCCTAGATGATCTCTACGAACTGATTCCCCAAGAATAAGAATATAAACTTCTGTATTATCATTACTTTTATTATATTGATACTCTACTTTCTGATCTGCAATTTTTCTAATTTGGCGATTTTCATGGAAGGTTCGGACAAGTGCTGCAGCATTATAAAAAGGGGTATTTAAAAGAGTATATTCTGCAAGTAATTTACTTTTCTCATCGTTTCTTAATGCTAAGTTTTTATATATTGGAATAATGGCGATTAACATAACAAATGCAATCACACTTTTTTTTGCTGTTTTTAGATCAGAGACTCGAGCCGTTTTATGAATGAGAAAATAGTAAATGGCAAAAGCACATAGGTAAAATAAGACATAGTACTTATTATAAGAGAGCATACCAACAGTTTCACTACCATTAGTATTAATAAAAGTTTCAGCAATAGATGATGAAAAAGCAATATCGTGTTCACGATGGAAAAACAGAGAAATAGAAAGATTTAAAGCCCATAATGCACTAATAATAAAGGTTATTATTTTTCCAAAAAAAGAACGATAAATACCACTACACATCAGCATAAGTAGCCAACCAATAAGAACAATATAGATTTTTTGTTCTATATACAGCGTTGAGCCACCCAATATTGCTGGTGCCATAGATAAGAAAAATAAAAGTGCGTAATGAGTTAACTGAGACATAACCTATTTAAAAACTATCACCTCTTCTTATGTAGAATAAAAAGTTAACCATTTACTTTTTGACAATACAAGCCTTGTTTGGCGGAAGTGTGTCTGAAATTGCTATTATTATGGTTATTCCTCACTATTTTGGGCTTTTTGAGTTTATTAATAAGCGATATAGCAAATAAATTATGTTTGTTTCTATTTTTAATTAATTGATTTTAATTTAATTTATCTTTCTATTTAAATAATCGTATAGATATGTAGTTAAAGCTTAAAATTATTCTAAATAAGTAAATGATAGAAATATAATCGAGATTCTTATGGTCATTGATAAAAAGGTTAAAAATGAATAACCCCAAAGTTGAAAATCACTTTGGGGTTACTTTTATTTAGAAAGATAACATTATTTCAGGCTGTTAGTGTTGTTTACCTTGTTCGATGCCTAAGCCAATTTGAGAACGAATAAATTGTGCTTGGAATTTTGCCTTCTCTTGCTCACCTAAAGATGATTTATCTGTAATAGAGAAAAGCCACGAGACAATAAAAGCAATAATTATTGAGAATAATGCTGGATATTCATAAGGATAGATAGGTTTTTCATGGCCTAAAATACTTACCCAAATTGTTGGTCCTAAAATCATCAACGTGACCGCAACTAATAGACCAGACCATCCTCCCGCTACAGCACCTCGCGTTGTAAGTCCTTTCCAATACATAGATAACAATATGATTGGGAAGTTACAGCTTGCCGCAATAGAGAAAGCTAATCCCACCATAAAGGCAATATTTTGCTTTTCAAATAAAATACCTAAACCAATAGCGACGACACCTAAGATAACTACAGTAATTTTGGATACTTTAAGCTCTTGTCTTTCATCCGCATGACCATTTTTAATTACATTGGCGTAAAGATCATGTGATACCGCAGATGCACCCGCCAAAGTTAGTCCTGCAACAACGGCTAAAATAGTGGCGAAGGCAACAGCTGAGATAAAGCCTAAGAAGAAATTACCTCCAACAGCATCTGCTAAGTGAACAGCCGCCATATTGGTTCCACCAATCAAAGCGCCAGCGGTATCTTTGAACACAGGATTAGGGCTAACGAGTAAGATAGCGCCGAAACCAATAATAAAAGTAAGGATATAGAAATAACCGATAAAACCTGTTGCATAGAAAACACTCTTACGGGCTTCTTTTGCATCGCTAACAGTAAAGAAGCGCATGATGATATGAGGAAGTCCTGCTGTACCAAACATAAGTGCAAGACCTAAAGAGAGTGCAGATATAGGATCAGAAACCAAACCACCTGGGCTCATGATAGAGAACCCTTTTGAGTGAACACTAACGGCTTCTTTAAATAAGGTGTTGAAATTAAAATCGACGGCTTTCATAACCATAACAGCCATAAAACTTGCACCTGCAAGTAATAAAATAGCTTTAATGATTTGAACCCATGTGGTGGCGAGCATGCCTCCAAATAAAACATATAGCACCATTAGAATACCGACGAGCACAACAGCAATATGGTAATTTAAGCCGAAAAGGAGTTCGATTAATTTTCCGGCACCTACCATTTGTGCAATTAGATAAAGAGCAACAACAACCAGTGATCCAACAGCAGAGAGTGTTCTAACGGGTTTAGGGCTTAAGCGATAGGAAACAACATCAGCAAAAGTATAACGCCCTAAATTACGTAAGCGCTCAGCAATGATAAAAAGAATGATAGGCCAACCAATCAGAAATCCAATTGAATAGATAAGTCCATCATAACCAGAGGTATAAACTAGTGCGGAGATCCCTAAGAAGGAGGCAGCAGACATAAAGTCACCTGCGATCGCCATACCGTTTTGAAAGCCAGTAATTTTTCCGCCAGCAGTATAGTAATCAGCACGAGAACGGGTGCGTTTAGATGCCCAATAAGTGATGTAAAGTGTTAATCCTACGAATATTAGGAACATTATAATGGCCTGAATATTCATAGGTTGTTTCTCTCCTCCTTCTGTTATTGCGCTAGCGTAAGCAATTGTTGAGGAGAGGAAAAATAAGCTTATTGCATAGAGTAACTTTCTCATTTTTCTACCTCTTCAATAATTTCAGCGGTAAGTTTGTCGAACTCTGTATTGGCTTTAATAACGTAAACGCCTGTTAATAGAAATGAGGCGATGATTAAGCCCATACCAATAGGAATACCTCGTGTAATGTAGCTTCCTTCATACAGAGGCGTGCCTAACCATTGTGGATAGAACGCAATAAGTAAAATAAATGAGACATACATAACGAGCGTAATAATTGAAAGTGTCCATGAAAAACGACTACGTTTTTTAACCAGTTCTTTAAAGCGAGGGTTGTTTTCTATCTCTTGATAAATATTGGCATTCATCAGAGTTCTCCTCTATATAATTGTTTGGTTTATCACTTGATTTAGAGGTTTCAATCCCCCGCATTTCATGATTTTTAGGTAAGAGAGCCCAGCAAAGGCATTTTCATGCCTTTGCTTTGTCGTATTACGTTTTTTTAAATGACAGCTATTTGTTGTGTATTAAGCAGTAAGTGATAGAGACTGTTTTTCTTCTAACAGTTTCTCTACAACACCCGGATCGGCGAGTGTTGAGGTATCCCCGAGGTTAGTTGTGTCGCCAGAGGCAATCTTGCGCAAGATACGGCGCATAATTTTCCCTGAACGTGTTTTAGGTAAGGAATCTGTCCAATGTAGGATATCTGGTGTGGCTATTGGTCCAATTTCTTTACGTACCCAGTTGCGAACTTCAGTGTAAAGTTCAGGTGTTGGTTCTTCACCGTGATTTAAAGTGACATAAGCATAAATAGCTTGCCCTTTAATATTGTGAGGAATACCAACTACTGCGGCTTCCGCAATCTTAGGATGTGCAACAAGAGCGGATTCAATCTCTGCTGTTCCTAAACGGTGACCTGAAATATTCAAGACATCATCAACTCGCCCTGTTATCCAATAGTCACCATCTTCATCGCGACGAGCACCGTCACCAGAGAAATACATACCTTTAAAGGTTGAGAAGTAAGTTTGTTCAAAACGATCATGATCGCCAAAAAGTGTTCTTGCTTGGCCTGGCCAAGAATCAGTAATCACTAAGTTGCCTTCACAAGCCCCTTGCTGTACTTCTCCCATATTGTCGACAATTGCTGGCTGAACGCCGAAGAAAGGGCGTGTTGCTGAACCAGGTTTTAGATCCATAGCACCTGGTAATGGGGTTATCATGAATCCCCCGGTTTCTGTTTGCCACCATGTATCAACAATAGGACATTGGCTACGCCCCATCTTCTGATAGAACCATTCCCATGCTTCTGGGTTAATAGGTTCACCTACAGAGCCTAGAATACGCAGAGAGGTGCGTTGAGTGCCTTCAATCGCCTTATCACCTTCAGCCATTAATGCACGGATTGCTGTAGGTGCAGTATATAAGATATTGATTTGGTGCTTATCAACGACCTGAGCCATACGATTAACTGATGGATAATTAGGAACACCTTCAAACATAACAGTAGTAGCACCATTTGACAGAGGGCCATACAGTAAGTAGCTGTGTCCTGTTACCCAACCTACGTCAGCGGTGCACCAATAAATATCGCCTTCATGATAATCAAAGGTGTATTTAAAGGTCATTGAAGCATAAACGAGGTAGCCTCCTGTTGTGTGCAGTACACCTTTAGGTTTACCTGTTGAGCCGGAGGTATACAGGATAAAGAGTGGATCTTCTGCATCCATAACTTCAACATCACATTCTGTGCTGACACCTTGAATGATTTCATCCCACCAAACATCACGTCCTTCAATCCATTGTTCGGTATGTCCTGTTCGACGAAATACCACAACATGATTAATAGGAGGGATATCAGCGTGATTTAAAGCATCATCAACATTTTTCTTTAAAGGGATGGCACGACCCGCACGTAATCCTTCATCAGCTGTGATCACTAATTTAGCTTTTGAATCAATGATCCTACCAGCGACAGCTTCAGGAGAGAAACCACCAAAAATAACAGAATGAATAGCTCCAATACGAGTACAAGCGAGCATAGCAACCGCTGCTTCTGGCACCATTGGCATATAAATCGCCACAACATCGCCTTTTTTAATACCTAAGTTTTTTAATACATTAGCGAACTGGCAAACATCTTGATGGAGTTGTCTGTAAGTAATTTTTTTCGACTCATTAGGTGAGTCACCTTCCCAAATAATGGCGACTTGATCTCCTCGTGTTTTAAGGTGGCGATCAAGACAGTTTTGGCTGATATTTAGCTGACCATCTTCAAACCAGCGAATGCGTACATGGCCTGGGTCAAAAGAAGTATTCTTTACCACGGTATATGGTTTTATCCAGTCAATGATTTTCCCTTTATCTGCCCAAAAGGCCTCCGGGTTTTTGATGGATAATTCATAATCTTTTTGGTATTGCTCTTTATTGATCAGGGCATGTTCTGCAATGCTTGCAGTAATATGATGTTGGTTTATTTTTGTCATAATAGTTCTCCTCACTATTGTTAATACTATGTCAAAAAGTCGTTAACAAAAGAGGGTAAATAAAGATTGTTTCTTTTTTGCGCAGAAGATCACGAATTAATGGAAATGCTTTTCATGGAATGTTCAATTAGTGCTAAAGCTAGCATGGCATTATTTATCTACTATTTTCTTGTTTAATAGGATTATCGTTTAATAGAAAGCTTTTAAATTAAAATAATATACTGTGAAAATTAATTTAACCGTGCTGGATAAAAAAACCACAAAAATAATATGGATATGATAATGATTTTCATTAACGTTTTTTTCACTATAATGAAATGAAAAGATAAATCACATGGTGTGATCCAAGATAAAACAGCACTGGAGATTAATATGAGCTATACATTACCTGCACTGCCTTATGCTTATGATGCATTAGAGCCTCACTTTGATGAGCGTACAATGGAAATTCATCATACTAAGCATCATCAAACTTATGTGAATAATACCAATACAGCATTAGAAAAATTGCCTGAGCTTGCTGGCTTAGAAATTGATGAGTTAGTTAAAAATCTTCATAAAGTCCCTGCTGATCAACGTACTTTTCTACGTAATAATGCTGGTGGTCACTCTAACCACTCATTATTCTGGAAAGGTCTGAAGCTAGGCACTCAATTACAAGGCTCACTAAAAGACGCGATTGAACGTGATTTTGGTAGTGTTGATGCTTTTAAAGAGTTATTTGAAAAAGCTGCGGCTAGCCGTTTCGGTTCTGGTTGGGCTTGGTTAGTATTAAAAGACGATGGCAAACTTGCGGTTGTTTCTACTGCAAACCAAGATAGCCCATTAATGGGTGAAGAGTTAGCTGGCGCATCAGGTTACCCAATTGTAGGGTTAGATGTGTGGGAGCATGCTTACTACTTAAAATATCAAAATCGTCGCCCTGATTATATTAAAGCATTCTGGTCAGTGGTTAACTGGGATGAAGCGCAAAAGCGTTTTCAGAGCAAGGCATAATTGAGTTAATAACTTCCTTTCTTTTTATATTTTTAATGCCGACAAATGTCGGCATTGTTTCTTTTGAACACTATCTTTACTATGAGTTATTCTTTTCTGTATAGGTAGTGAGCTATGCGTTATTTTCCTAGTGTTTTTATCGGTAATGTCACAACAACATCTAATGGATTTACCAGTGCGATCACCAAAAGGCTGGTGGATGGTCATATCAAATTAACATCACTGGGATTAGAAGGTGATGAGCAAGCAGAAAAGAGTTTTCACGGTGGCCCTGATCGCGCACTTTGTCACTATCCTAAAGAGCATTATCTTTATTGGGCTGAGCAATTCCCACAATTGACAGATTTTTTTCATGCCCCTGCATTTGGTGAAAATATCTCAACAACAGGTATGACAGAAGAGAATGTTTTTATTGGTGATATTTATCAGTGGGGAACAGCATTAATCCAAGTTACTCAACCTCGCTCTCCTTGCTATAAACTTAATACTGTGACAGAAGTCAGTAACTTTTCGCAAATTATGCAAGATAGTGGCTATTGTGGCTGGTTATATCGTGTTGTGAGTATAGGTGAAACAGGCAGTCATCATCCTCTTGTCTTGGTTTCAAGAAACAGCGATGTCTCTGTTAAAGAAGCGATTTCGATTGCTTTTCATATGCCATTCGATGAAGAGCTTTATCATCGTCTATTAAGTGCCTCAGGATTATCAGCAAGTTGGAGCAAGACTATGCAATTAAGACTGCAAAATCAAACCATTGAGAGTTTTAATCGACGGTTATTTAAAGAGTAAATAGTTAACTTATTGATAATTAATATTATTATTAATAAAAATTAGCTTGTAGTATTAAGAACCCAATAATTCCTCTTTACTAAAAAACACCTCCCTAAAAATAGGCGAGGTGTTTTTATGTATTAATGAAAAATTACGGATGTGCAATAAATCCGATTGCGTCATAAACCTTGTCTAAGGTTGCTTGAGCGCGAGCTTTGGCTTTATCAGCACCTTCTTTCATGATTTTATTGAGCAGTGCTTCATCATTACGGAAAGTGTTAAAACGTTCTTGAATGTTGGTTAGCATTTCAGATACTGCATCAGCGACAGCACCTTTTAGATGACCGTACATTTGGCCTTCAAATTCAGCTTCTAATTCAGGGATCGTTTTACCTGTAACACCCGCTAAAATATCGAGTAAGTTAGAGACACCTGCTTTGTTTTCAAGATCGTAAATAACACGAGGTGGCTCTTCTGAATCTGTCATTGCACGTTTGATCTTTTTAGCCGCTGCTTTTGGATCTTCTAGCAATGCGATAACGTTATTGCGGTTATCATCAGACTTAGACATTTTTTTAGTCGGATCTTGTAATGCCATCACACGAGCACCGCCTTTTGGAATAAAAGGATCTGGTACAGTGAAGATATCGCCATAAATAGCGTTAAAGCGCTGAGCAATATCACGGCTTAATTCAAGATGTTGTTTTTGGTCGATACCAACAGGCACTTGGTTTGTTTGGTAAATCAGAATATCCGCTGCCATTAATACAGGATAATCGAATAACCCTGCGTTGATATTTTCAGAGTGACGTGCTGATTTATCTTTAAATTGAGTCATTCGGCTCAATTCACCAAAATAGGTATAGCAGTTAAGTGCCCAGCTTAATTGTGCATGTTGTGGAACATGTGACTGAACAAAAATAGTGCTTTTTTCTGGATCAATACCACAAGCAAGATACAGAGCCAGTGTATCTAAGGTTCTTTTTCTTAGTTCTTTAGGATCTTGGCGTACTGTAATGGCGTGTTGGTCAACGATACAGTAAATGCAATCGTAATCATCTTGCATTTGTACCCATTGACGCAGTGCACCCATATAGTTTCCGATAGTTAATTCACCAGAAGGTTGTGCACCACTGAATACAATTGGCTTTTGTGCCGTTTTTTCTACTGAAGTCGTCATTTTAATTCTGTTCCACAGTTGTCATTGGCGTGATATCGAGGATAGAAAGCAAGTCAGCAAAGTTATCGAGAGTAAAATCAGGTTTGCTGTCTGCAATAGATACGCCGTAGTTATAGCCGTAGGTTAAACCTACGCAAGGGCATTCAGCCGCTTGTGCTGCAATAATATCGTTGCGAGAATCCCCAACAAAAAGGAGTTCTTCCTTTTTAACACCAAACGTGCCCATTGTTAAATATAATGGTGCTGGATGCGGTTTTTTTTCTTTCACATCATCGCCACCTAACACTAAGGAAAAATATTTTTCAATTTCCAGCTGTTGTAGTAATGGTGCGATAAATGGTGTTGGTTTGTTTGTCACGATCCCCAGAGGAATATCGTGTGAAGCTAATACTTCAAGGGTTTCTTTAACGTGAGGGAATAAATCACTGCCTGTTTTGACTGAGGTTGCATAATGTTCATCAAAAAGATCACGCATCTCTTTTAATAAGGTATCAGTCACATCTTCAACACCCGCATTGTGCAAAGCGCGTGTCAGTAGCATATCCACGCCGTTTCCAACCCAAATAGTAACATTATGTTTGCCAGCTGGCGGGAAGCCTTTTGCTTTTAATGCATAGTCTGTCGCTTCTGTAAGACCAACAGCGCTGTCGGTGAGAGTGCCATCAAGATCAAAGGCGATAGCACGGATACCTTTGAGTTTTTTATCTGTCATTACGATACCTTTTCTAATTCACGGCGCATATTGTCGATAACATGCTTATAGTCTGGCTGATTGAAAATAGCAGAGCCTGCAACAAACATATCAGCGCCAGCTTGCGCTATTTCAGCAATATTATCGACTTTGACACCGCCATCAATTTCTAAACGAATGTCATAACCACCATCATCAATCATCTTACGAACTTGTCGTAATTTATCGAGGGTATTAGGAATAAATGATTGCCCACCAAAGCCTGGGTTAACAGACATCAGCAGAATAAGATCCAATTTATCCATAACATAGTCGAGATAGTTTAATGGGGTTGCTGGATTAAGCACTAAGCCTGCTTTACAACCACAATCTTTGATTAATTGAATAGTACGATCGACGTGGTCACTGGCTTCAGCGTGAAATGAGATATAAGTTGCGCCCGCTTTTGCAAAATCGGGGATGATACGGTCAACGGGTTTAACCATTAGATGAACATCAATAGGTGCTGTAATACCGTAGTTACGCAGAGCCTTACAAATTGGCGCACCAAATGTCAGATTAGGAACATAGTGGTTATCCATAACATCGAAGTGGACAACATCTGCACCTGCTGCGAGCACTTTTTCAGTATCTTCACCAAGGCGAGCAAAATCAGCGGATAAAATAGAAGGGGCAATCAGAAAATCTTTCATCGCATTCTCCAGACAACACTCCCATTGTCGGGAGGTGTTAACGATTATTTATATAAGGCAAGTAATTCGTTCACTTTGCTACGACCGAGTGTGTTGCTACTAATTGTTCTTCTGACTTTCACACTGTGTAGCTCTTTTGCGTCTACATACCACTCTTTTGTTAACGCAGTCTCATGATTTGATATTAACACGGGTATCTGTCTCTCGTAAGCCAGCATTGAGGCAAGTTGAGCCAGATGTTCCTGCTCTTGAAAACTAAAGCTATTTGTATGGTATGACGTAAAATTTGCAGTCGGTGATAATGGTGCATAAGGAGGATCGCAATAAACAACGGCGCCTTTTTCTGCATTTGTCATAGTTGATGAATAGCTTTGGCAAACAAATTCGGCTTTTTGGGCTTTTTCAGAAAACCAGATTAGCTCTGCTTCAGGAAAATAAGGTTTTTTATAACGACCAAAAGGGACGTTGTATTCGCCTTTTGAATTATAACGACACAGCCCATTGTAGCAATGACGGTTAAGATAGAGAAATAACACACTACGCTGATAAGCGTCCGTTGAACGATTAAATTCTTGTCGTAGCTGATAAAACTCTTCTGCGATATTCATTTGAGGGGTAAATAATAAGCGGGCATCCTTCATAAATTTTTCAGGATGTTGCTTTACCGTATTATAGAGATGAATTAGATCACTATTTATATCGGCAAGAATATATGAATCGTATTCTGTATTCAAAAAAACAGAACCGGCACCCATAAAAGGTTCAATTAAACAATTACCCTCAGGCAGATGACGTTTAATGTCATCTACCAAAGGATATTTACCACCAGCCCATTTTAGGAATGCGCGTTTTTTTTTCATGCCGTCCAAATTTCTCAATCGTTTCAGAGTCGCCGATTGTACTCTGTTTCAGACAGCATATCAGCGGTGAACTTCGTCTTAATTATTTTTTTAGATCCTGATGAACATGTTTCATCGGTCTAACCCAAGGTTGTTTTGCTTGTACTGGCGCTGGTAAAGAAGAAACGGCCTGTTTGGCTTCGCTTATATTACGATAATTTCCATAGATGAGTACATACCATGGATTACCATTACGCTGTGTTTTGTAAATAGCGTAGTTTCCATTGAGGTTCTTTTTAGCGAAAGCCTCTAAGGTATCTTGGCGACTTGCGCCACTTAATTGCAATGTATAGTTAGTGGCAGGAATAGCATTTAAATTACCTGCTGATA
Organism: Proteus terrae subsp. cibarius; assembly: GCF_011045835.1. NCBI lineage: Bacteria > Pseudomonadati > Pseudomonadota > Gammaproteobacteria > Enterobacterales > Morganellaceae > Proteus > Proteus terrae. The sequence goes on along the minus strand of NZ_CP047349.1, from coordinate 3,848,965 downwards.
ATGAACCTGAAACAACAGGTTTAGTCGTTGTTGGTTTAGGTTGCGTTGTTGCTGGTGGTGTCACTGGTTTTGTCGGTGGTGTTTTTACTTCAGCCGGTTTTTGTACAGGTTTGGTGACAGGAGGTTGTGTAACAGGCTGTACCGGTTTTGGTTGTTGAGCATTTAACTGCTGACTAGTCGCTTGATTAATACCCGATTGTTGTTGATTTAATGAATCAACGATATCTCCAGGGATCTCAACTCGTTGACCTTGCGAATCAATCATTGAAGGTAAATTTTGTGAAGGTGGTGTCACTGGCTGTATATCTTGCCCAGAAATAGATTGAGGTGTTGATAGCTGACCATTTTCTGAAGGCGTAACGGATGACGGTTGTTGAGACAGATCGATATTTCTTTCTGTATTGGTCGGAGATGTAGGTTCAGTTGTTTCTGGTGATTTTAATGCTGAACTTATTGCGATAATTAGTAGGATAAGGACTAAAACACCTACACCAATCATCATCTGTTGACGGGATACAGAGAATCGTGCGTTTTTTAATGGATTGCTACGAGGTCGGTTAGTTCGACGTTCAGGTCTATCCGATGTATCAGGTTTGAGTGAATTATCACCCTTGGTTTCATTGTCAGGTTTGAACTCGTCCATTATGCCCTCCGTCAGAGCGTCAAAAAGCGAAAAATATTCTATTCAGCCTTAGCCATTACCTCATAGTATAAGGATGAAACGCTTTTTCTGAAACGTTGCATTTGACAATATTAACCAGAATTTTCCTTAAATGAATATTCTGGTTTATTTCTTGTCAGGTAATGGGATGCTTAATTTGCATTAATGCAAGATGTTATCGCTTTGTGGACTTGTTCGCGAGTAATATCGGCACGCAATTCAGATTGGCCGATACCTTTTGGTAAAACAAGGTGTAATTTGCCGCCAGATACCTTTTTATCTCTCATCATATGAGGTAAATAGTCATCAGGTGTCATTTCAATAGGGCCATTGACGGGGAGATTGGCTTTCTCAAGCAATTGAATAACACGTTGAGTCTCTTCTTCCGTGAATTGACCAAGCGCTTGAGATGTTCTTGCCGCCATTACCATACCTGCGGCAACGGCTTCACCATGCAACCAAACACCATATCCCATATGAGCTTCGATAGCGTGTCCATAAGTATGGCCAAGGTTGAGTAGTGCGCGTAAACCACTTGTTTCTTTTTCATCAGCAGCCACGACGTCAGCTTTTAGTTCACAGCAACGACGGATACAAAATGCCATGGCTTTAGGATCAAGAGCCAAGAGTTTATCAATATTATTTTCAAGCCAGATAAAAAAGTCTTTATCTAAAATGATGCCATATTTAATAACTTCAGCTAAACCCGATGAAAGTTCACGAGGCGGTAATGTGGCTAGACAATCGAGATCGATAACAACAGAAGCGGGCTGATAAAACGCACCAATCATGTTTTTGCCAAGAGGGTGATTAACTGCAGTTTTGCCACCAACAGAAGAATCTACTTGAGATAACAGTGTGGTTGGTACTTGGATAAAGCGAACACCGCGTTGATAACTTGCAGCGGCAAAACCCGTTAGATCACCAATAACCCCACCGCCTAATGCGATAAGTGTTGTATCTCGATTGTGATTTTTTTCTAATAATGCAGTAAAGACATCATTCATGATCTCAAGCGATTTATGTTGTTCACCATCAGGTAAAATCACGCTATCAACCAAAACACCCTGTTTTTTTAAGGTGTCTGTTACCTTTTCTAAATAGAGTGGAGCAAGCGTCACGTTTGTGACTATCATAACTTGCTGCCCTGATTTTAAAGGTAAAAAGGTATCTTCTTGATGAAAAAGGCCAGAAGCAATGGTAATGGGATAGCTTCTTTCACCTAATGTGACAGTGATTTTTTCCATAACAGTGGCCTTCTTCTTATTGTCTTTACTTAACCTTGTAAATAGCTGAATTTATTAGTTTTGTTCTAACAATTCAATTATTTGATTGGCTACAATTTTTGCACTCTGATCATCAGTATGAATAGTGATGTCAGCAATCTCTTCATAAAGAGGATTACGTTCTTCAGCTAATGTCTCTAATACATCGCGCACAGGTTCAACACCTTGCAATAAAGGACGTTTTTTATCACGTTGGGTACGAGCGAGTTGTTTTTCAATATTGGTTTCTAAATAAACAACCACACCACGTGCAGATAGTCTGTTACGGGTTTCTCGCGATTTCACCGAACCCCCACCTGTAGCAAGTACAATGCCTTGTTTTTCAGTAAGTTCGTTGATTATTTTCTCTTCTCGTTGACGGAAGCCTTCTTCGCCTTCAACATCAAATACCCAACCTACATCCGCACCTGTACGCCGCTCAATTTCCTGATCAGAATCATAAAACTCCATACTAAGTTGTTGAGCTAACTGACGACCAATAGTGCTTTTGCCGGCACCCATAGGCCCAACCAGAAAGATATTACGTTTCTCTGCCATGTTTTTGGTATTACTAAGATATTCGTTAATGATAACCCGCCCCGCCAAATTCATTCAGCGACGGGACCTAAACTGAAATTTATGAGTGTTTATCTAATTCACACCTGATAACATTTGTTATCTACTCTCATAATAAGACTGAGTTCTTTCAGTAGATCGCTATAAAATAACCACATGCTGTCATAAACGACAACATAGGATAAAAATCCCTTTGCCCACAGTACATAACAAAAACTACTAAAAAAAGTAATTATCTTTGTTGGCAACGCGGAGATTCTAACACAATTTAGTCGGAAAACCGCATCTGATAATATTGTCTTTTTCGTCATCAATCGATCAATATTACATATAAAAAGCCCTACCTCCAAGAATAGAGGAAGTGCATAAAATGTATCCGTATTTTTATTGTGATGTTTCAGGTTCACTCAAATTAGCTAACCCTTGTAAGCTAAATCGTCCTCATCGTCAAATCTATAAATACTGATTATAAGAAAAAACAATGAATAACTCTAAGTTTAATCCTAGTAAAAAACATATAGTGCTTTGTATTTTATGATAAAAATATTTATCGCATAAAAAATTAGATTAATTTGGGTGTAATAAAAATAACCAATTCATGGCGACTGTGTTGATCTCTTTTATGACTGAAAAGTACCCCTAATAATGGGATTGAGGATAATAAAGGGATCTTTGCCGTGTGTTCTTGCTGTTTTTGTTGAAATATTCCTCCTAACATAATGGTTTCTCCGTCACGAATAGTCACTTCTGTGCTGATCTCTTGTTTATCGATAGATAGATGTTCACTTCCACCTTGAACAAGTGCAATACCCGGTGTGTTTTGACTAATTTTAAGTATTAATCTTATCTTTTTATTTCTTTGGATCATGGGTGTTACCTCCATACCCAAGACAGCCTCTTTAAATTGAACTCGTGTCATTTCATTATCCCGACTGACATAGGGGATCTCCGTTCCTTGTTTGATGGATGCTGTTTTTTCATGAGCAGTCGTTAGCCGTGGACTTGCAATAATAGATAACTGTTTTTCTTGCTCTAACGCGCTTAATTCAAGCTCTAATAGACGTCCATTAATTCTGGCAATATTAAATGCAATATAGTGAAGGGGATTTTTGGTGTTTTGATGGAGTGATAAAGCAGAAAGTGAAGGGGTTGATAACGTTGAATTAAGCGAAGAGGTTGTTGGAATAGCATTAGGTGTTGTAGATGCGTTTTCGGTTTGTGTTTTTAATGCTTGTAATCCCCATTGAGTGCCTAATTCATTTAAAGCATCCTGACTGCTACTCACAATATGTGCGGTGATATGAACTTGTTGTTGGGGAGTATCCCGTAATTTTAACCAATCCTCAATTTCAGACAGTGTCTTACTATTATCAACTATAGAAAGGCTATTTGATTCACTATCTACAATAACGCGTCCCTGCTGACTAAGTAATGGAATGGTATGATTACTTAGTTGTTCACCTAATTTATCAGCATCAGCATAATTTAAAGAATAAAGTTGGTGATATAATTTTTCGGGTTGTTCTGTGATTGATGTTTGCTCTTCAATAAAGGTGGATGATATTTTTTCATCATCGCTATTCTCAGGAAAGAAGGGATCTCTGGTATGAGCCCAAATGTTGGTTGTCATACATAAGATGACAATTAAAATTCCTATCTTCATGATATATCACCTTGTATTGCGCTAGGATAACTTAGCTCCGTAAGGCTCATTTGTACTGAAATTAAATGGGTTTCTATTGGAACAATATTCAGAGAAATAAGCGCTAAGCTCGTTTGATTAAGATATTCCAATAGTGTTAAAAACTGTGAGTAAGACAAAGTAAAAGTCAGTTTATATAAAGAGTTAGGCATGACTTCCCAAATCTCTGGTATAAAGTGATAGGTCATCAGTAAGCGTTGTAATTGCTCACTAACTGGTGAGCTATTTAATGGGATGTCATAATCTATTTCCTGTGTGATCAGTGAATTAATAGAAGGCATTGTCTCTAACGTATTTTGATGGTGATTAATGCGCTTTAGTCTTTGTGCCATTTCTATATGTTGTTGAGTTATCTCTTGTTGGTAATCTGTGTAGATAAAGAGGTAATAAAATAGAAAGGCAATAAAAGGTATAATTAAGCTCAGTAAAGTGAGTTTCCACTTAGGTAAAAATGCAATAAATAACATCCATTGTGTATTTATTTTCATTGGCTTCCCTTATCTTCTTCATTTTCGTACCCTCGACCTTGTTCCTCTGATTTTCCGTTTAAATATACTTCTGTATAAGACGGATTAGCTTTGCTTTGTTTTAAATAACTCAATGTTAAAGAGGATAAAATAGGGTGACTTTTAAGGTTGGTAATAAAGGAGAGTGATTGTGTATTGGGGAGAGTGAGATACAGGGAGCGTTGATTATCTGCTTCATTATAGTGGCTAATCCAACCTGCTGAAGGAAGATGCGTTTCGATAGCTCGAAAGAAGCGAATGTAATGTAAATAGCGCAGCCAGTTTTGATAATAGAGTGAATAATTTTGATAGTGTAAAAGTGTCTGTTTTCTTTGTTCTTGATATATATCGAGCTGTTTTAGTAATAAATCTTCTTGTTGTTGTGTTTGACGTTGTTGCGTTGTTATGAGCGTTCGCTTTTGTGTCAGATGGTAAGTGTAATAGCTACAAATAACGAAAGTGATTGTGACCAATGATAGCGTTTGAGAAAGCCATAACAATGCTTTCTGTCTAAATAACCTGTGACGCCAAGGTAGGTAATTTACTTGATACATAACACCTCTTCAGGGCGTAATGCCAAACCCAAAGCAATAAGTGGAATGAGATCTTTATTTGACGTTATTTTAAATAAGTCGTGGGAATGATTGGGCCAAATAGGCATTAACTGGTTAAAATATTCCTCATTATCACCCGTTAAGTAACAGTGCTCTAATGACCAATGATATTTTTCTATTAACTGGTCAATACATGCTTGTTGTTCTTGTTGGTTTTCATAGGCGAGAGAGCCGTAATGGGGCATATTTTCATCAGATGATACCCAAAGTAGCATTTTGTTTTTACAGTATAAAAGTGGATCTTGAGGTGAGATATCAAGGTAAGTTGCTAAGTAGCGTAGTGCACATGCAGGGGTATCAATTGCAGTTATTGTTAAGTTTATTCGAGAAAATAAGTCAATATACTTATCTAAAATTGGTTTATGGCACAGATGAATAGCGAGTTTCCCTTTATTTTGCCGATAATCAAAATTAACAGGGATTTTCGTGTTTTGTGTGTAAGATGTGGCTCGTAGTTGCGCTAACCGATAACATGCTGCTGATGTAAGGGAAATAGCATGAGGTAGTGGGATAATTTGATAATTTTCATAAATATCCGGTAGAGAAAGCGTAACATTATTAACAGAGGGTAATTTTTTACGCCAATCAATTAGGATTTTTCTTAATTTTATATCATCCAAATCGTCATTAAGAGGTAAAGGGAATTGCCAAAATGCACTGATCTTCCATTGATTATTCTGCTGAAATACCAAAACTGCATTGATATGATGAGTGTTAATTTCAATACCAATCTGGTAATTGTGTGTTTCCATAAATGATATCCATATCTATTGATGAGTAATTGCCTATTTTCAAAGAGGCGTTACCTTTATACTACGTACTGTTTGTTTATAAACTGCCCAATTCACACTACATGGGAAATTTAAGGTGAAGTTCTTAAAATATTTTTTCATCTTCGTTTTTGCTTGCATAATTTTGGGAGGAGCCTCGATATACGGTATGTATAAGTATGTTGAGCCTCAGTTACCCGATGTCGCGACATTAAAAGATGTTCGTTTACAAACCCCTATGCAGGTATTTAGTGCAGACGGAGAGTTGATCGCGCAATACGGCGAAAAACGTCGTTTACCGCTAACATTGGAGGAGATGCCTCCTCAACTTATTAATGCCTTTATCGCAACAGAAGATACTCGTTTTCGTGAACATCACGGTATTGACCCTATTGGGATCACTCGTGCTGTTGTCGTGGCATTAACATCAGGACAAGCCTCTCAAGGCGCAAGTACCATCACGCAACAATTAGCTCGAAATTTCTTTTTAACACCTGAAAAGAAATTAATGCGAAAAATTAAAGAGGCCTTTTTGGCGATCCGCATTGAGAAAGAGCTGACTAAAGATGAAATTTTAGCGTTGTATCTAAATAAAATTTATCTAGGTAACCGTGCTTACGGTGTGGGTGCTGCAGCTTATGTTTACTTTGGTAAAAGTGTTCATGAGCTTAGTCTAAATGAAATGGCAGTGATTGCTGGTTTACCAAAAGCGCCATCGACACTTAATCCGCTCTATTCTTATGATCGTGCTTTAAAACGTCGTAATGTCGTTTTACAGCGTATGTATGAAGAGAACTATATCACTCGTGCACAGTATGAAAGTACAAGAGCAGAGCCGATAGTTGCTAAATACCATGCACCGCAAATTGATTTCTCCGCACCTTATCTAACAGAAATGGTGAGAATGGAGATGTATGAGCGCTATGGTGAAAATGCTTATACAGATGGCTATAAAATCTACACTACGGTTGTGCGTAAAGATCAACTAGCAGCAGAAAAAGCGTTGCGTGACAATGTTATCGACTACGATATGCGTCATGGTTACCGAGGTGCTCAAGAAGTTTTATGGAGTGAAGGGCAAACGCCATGGGATAACGAAGCTATCAACAAGAAATTAAAAGGGATCCAAACTTATGGTCCTTTAATTCCGGCTGTTGTGTTATCCGCGGATGCTAAAGAAGCCAAAGTTATCTTAAAAACGGGTGACAACATTACGCTAGATTTAAAAGCAGTTCGTTGGGCTCGTAAATTTATTTCTGACACCGCTCAAGGTGCAACACCGACAAAAGTTGATGCCGTTGTCCATGTCGGTGAGCAAATTTGGGTACGCCAAAATAATGAAAACAACTGGGTATTAGCGCAACTTCCGGGTGTTAATGCTGCATTTGTTGCATTAGATCCAATCAACGGAGGGATTATTGCGCTTGTTGGCGGTTTTGATTTTGAGATCAGTAAATTTAACCGAGTTTCTCAATCTTTACGCCAAGTCGGTTCAAACATTAAACCTTTCTTATATGCTGCGGCGTTAGATAAAGGGTTGACGTTATCAACACTGCTTAATGATTTACCTATTAGCCGTTGGGATGCTGGGGCAGGAACAGATTGGCGCCCTAAAAATTCACCGCCAACTTACGCAGGTCCTATTCGTTTACGTCAAGGTTTAGGTCAGTCTAAAAACGTAGTGATGGTACGTGCAATGCGCGCAATGGGTGTGGATTATGCTGCTGATTATCTATTACGTTTTGGTTTCCCTAACCAAAATATTGATAGAACAGAATCTTTAGCATTAGGATCACCATCATTTACACCAATGCAAATGGTACGAGGGTTTGCTGTTATGGCAAATGGCGGATATCTCATTGAACCTTACTATATCCAACGTATTGAAAATGCTGATGGTGAAGAGCTGTTTACTGCAAAACCAAAAGTAGCCTGCCCAGATTGTACTGATATCCCTGTTATTTACGGCGATACTATGCGTTCTATTGCATTATCTGATGACTATATGGAAAACATTGCTCAATCTCATCAGTCTCAGTCTGTCAATGTAGCTCCTGACATTGAATTAGAACAAGCACCATTGGCTGAGACTGTAAAAGAAAGCCCTTATGCACCACACGTTATCAGTACACCACTGGCTTACTTAATGCATGATGCATTAAGAACAAACCTTGTAGGTGAACCGGGATGGTCTGGTACAGGTTGGCGAGCTGTTCGTGATCTTAAACGCCAAGATATTGGTGGTAAGACAGGAACAACAAACAGCTCTAAAGATGCGTGGTTCTCTGGATATGGCGCCAATATTGTTGCCACCGCTTGGATTGGCTTTGATGACAGTAGCCGCAACTTAGGTAGGACTGCGGCTAGTGGCGGTGAAGCGGGTGCTAAAACAGCACAACCTATTTGGAACGACTTTATGAAAGTGGCTCTCGATGGTGTACCAGTGAGTATGATGCCTGTACCACAAGGTGTCGTGGCTGTGCAAATTGATAGAAAAACAGGAAAGCTGGCGGGCGATGGTGCTTCAATGAAAGAATATTTTATTGATGGAACCCAACCGACAGAAAGAGCAAAAAATGAAGTAGGAACTCAGATTTTTGAGGATAATGGCGAATCTAACGAGTTATTCTAATTAATCGAAAATAAAAACCGGATGTCAAAGTCCGGTTTTTTATTATCTATTTATTATGTAATAGATAGCGGTGTGCAAAGAAGAGAGCACTGACGCTGCGAGCTTCAGTGAAGTCTGGATGGTCGAGTAAGTCCATCATTTTTGCGATAGGCCAACGTATTTGAAGCAGTGGTTCAGGTTCATCACCTTCAAGTTGCTCTGGATAAAGATCATGTGCAATAACAATGTTCATTTTGCTAGAAAAGTAAGACGGTGCCATAGAAAGCTTTGCAAGCTCTATTAATGAGTGAGCACCATAGCCAATTTCTTCTTTTAGTTCGCGGTTCGCGGCTTGTAGGGCATTTTCACCAGGATCGATAGCGCCTTTGGGAAAACCAAAATCGTAATTTTCGATACCTACGGCGTATTCACGAATAAGAATAAGATGGTCATCAATAATAGGAACAATCATAACGGCTTCACGATTAGCAGGTTTCATTCGCTCATAAGTACGCTTTTCTCCGTTACTAAACTCTAGATTAACGGATTGGATCTGAAATAATCGAGAACGGGCGATGTTATCAACGTTTAATATATTGGGTTTTTTTAGTTTTTTCATAACAGCCCCTGGCAGAATAGAGATTAACCTGAATTTAACACATTAATGACAAAATAAATCTAACAATTAGATTTAGCTTTTAAAGGAAAATTGAGTACACTCCGCTATCAAATCTTGTTATTTATTGATTTTTTGAGAATATTATTATTTATTGATTCGCTATTTTACCCGAAGATAGCATTGTTAGCAGATATAAACTTGATAAGAGATATAAATTATAACGCGGCAACAAGAATATAATCTATTGTATTTAAATAAAAAATAGAACAAAAGAATAGGAATTGCCTTATGTTAGGCAGGGTTTTAAATTTGTTATTGTTACTACGCAGCATCAGTATAAGCATGGGGAAAAAATGAGATTATCAGTCATTATATTGGCTATCTTTATGATAAGCCTATTTATAATGGCCGCCTTTCTATTCTTTAAAAGAAGGCGGCTTGATGGCTCACATCATCTCCCATCTTTAGCTAAACCTACTTATCGCAAGCTCACTTCTGATGACTATGGGCTTATTAGTGATTATTTATCTTATTTTGGCACATCTGATTTCTCTTCTGGCTATTCATTACAAAACTTCCCCGATATGCCAATTAAAGGTGAAGTCGTTACTACATTAAGAAATATCGTTAATCGCTTTGCGGGCTCTAGTGAAGGATTAAATCATTGGCGTTACTATATTGATGCCGTAGAAATTCATATTCCCCCACTGCTTGTTCCTTATCTTCAGCAAGAAAACGTTCTTGATGTTGTCTGCACCCCTTCGATCCCCATCGTGGTTGGTGTGAATGGCCATTTCTTAAAAGATGAAAAAATTCATTTTTCTGCTTTAAGTTTAAAGCAGCTTTCTGAGCCTATATTGGCAAATGGTTCATCAACAATTCAAAAGAACGAAGGTGATGCTGCTCACTTATTACAAATCCGCGAAGAAACAAACGAAGAATATCGATTACATAACTCATCTGGTTTTTGGGATGGCTCTTTTGTTTGTCTTGGGTTGACGCTGTGCTTAACAGCCTTAATGATGCCTCAAGTTTTTCTTCCTTGGATCCTAGCTACCGGTGGTGCTTTTTTGGCTGTTGGTGTTTTTCTGATCCACAATCCTTTAATTAAGCCACGTAAACAAGAAATCCACTGCTTTAAGGGGCGTTTAAAGCGTTGGGGGCTTTTTGGCAACTTTGATCATGGACAGGTAAAAAATGTTTCTTTAGGGGGGATTGATCTCGTTTATCCGCCTCATTGGGAGCCTTATATTCAAAGTGATATTGATAAGGTAACTTATTTAGAAATGTATCCAAATCATCATGTAGTAAAGCAAGGAAACTACCTTTCATTGCATGATGAAGAGAAAAATTATCCATATAAACGCTATATTAAAAATATTATCTTCGTTTTTTGGAGCCTGTTTATTATTGGCATGTTGTATCTTTATCAACCTCTTTCTCTTTCAATGAAACTCAGTTTTTCATGGTTTAAAGATACAGAACCTCATTTAGTCACTAATTTTACTGAGTTAGAAACAACTGATTTGCATGTAGGAGACATTATTCAAGCGAAAGGGGTTGGGATGTGTTACATGCCACCTAATTTATCAAGTAAGAATAATAAAACTATTTTTGCACCTTTTGATTGTTCAGGAATTTACTGGAATAACAGTAATCCAATGCCAATGCCTGAATCGAGCACGATAGAAAAAGCTGCTGCATTATTGCATATGGTTGAAGAACAATTACATCCCGTTTCTAATAACCGAGTTAACCCGAGTTTAGGCCAAGCGATTACTAAGTCCGGGATGAATCTGTTAGATAATTTTGATGGCATTGTGTTGAAAACACAGGATTTATGCCCAAGAGAAAATGAGTGTATTCGCCTTAAGATGGCGTTAGTTAACTTAAGTAATGTCAATGATTGGGCTGCATTAGTTCAACGAGCTGAAAGTGGTAAATTAACTGGAACCAATGTTTTATTACGTGCTGTGAGTGCTGAGGCCTTGGAAAAGCTTATCGACACCACCACATCTTCTTTTATCTACCGAGAAATAGATAAAGCCGCAATACTGCTAAACAGTCCTCCACCGGGTGGCGTGCTGTTAATCAGTGATGAAAGAAAACAGCTTGTTGATTACGCTTCAAGTTCAAACTCCGTGTTTGAGCCTACTCCGTTAGAACAGTGGCGCGAACTACAACGTTTATCCGATATTTTATTACATACACCTTTTGATACAGGTGGCGTAATAACCGGCATGGTTATTGATGCGAATGGCACATTACAGATATTTTTACATAGCCTGCCCGATTCAATGACAATGTTATATTACATCGGGAATACGTTATTATTGTTTATCGCTATTGGGTTCTTAATATTGAACCTATTTCTTATCATCCGGCGTCGGCGACAAAATAACCAACGCATGAATAAAATCAGTCTCTACTATGAGCACTGTTTTTATCGCCCTCCTCAGTAAGTCCCTTGTTGTGGAAGGCTATGTGTTTACACTATCGCCTTCATAAAGAAGTTGAAGTTAAGGAGAAAGGGATGAGTCAACCATCGCAAGAAAGTGGCGTCCGTTTAGATAAATGGCTTTGGGCTGCACGTTTCTATAAAACGCGCGCAATCGCTCGCACAATGATTGAAGGTGGCAAAGTTCACTACAATGGTGTGAGAGGTAAGCCAAGTAAAATCGTTGAAGAAGGCGCAGAAATACGCCTACGACAAGGTAATGATGAACGGACAGTAACCATTCTTATGGTCAGTTCACAACGACAAGGTGCTACCCAAGCTCAGGCACTTTATTGTGAAACACCAGAGAGTATTGCTAAAAGAGAAAAAATTGCTCTAGCAAGAAAAATGAATGCGTTAACTATGCCTCATCCTGAACGTCGCCCTGATAAAAAGGAAAGACGCACCTTACTTCGCTTCAAACAGACAAATTTACAAGAATCGGATTAACCGATTCCCTGAAATGAGAGAAAATCATGTCTAAAAAAGACTCTTTATCACGTTTTTTATTTGAAAAAAACGCGGTACGTGGCGAATTGGTCAATGTGACTGAAACCTATCAATCAATGCTTGAGAATCACCATTATCCTGAGCCAGTTCAACACCTTCTGGGTGATTTACTGGTGGCTACCAGTTTGTTAACAGCTACGCTTAAATTTGAAGGTGATATTACGGTTCAAATACAAGGTGATGGCCCTGTGCGATTGGCAGTGATCAATGGAAATAACAATCAACAAATGCGTGGTGTTGCGCGTATTGGGGATGATGTTAAAGCGGGTAGTACCTTAAAAGAGATGATCGGGAATGGTTTTATGGTCATTACGGTAACACCTGAAAAAGGTGAACGTTATCAAGGTATTGTTGCTCTTGATGGTGAAACTATTGAAGCCTGTATTGATAACTACTTTAAGCAATCAGAACAGTTACCTACGCGCGTATTTATTCGTAGTGGTATGCAAGCGGGCAAACCAGCTGCTGCGGGTATGTTATTACAAGTATTGCCGGCATCAGAAGAGTTCACCGCAGAACATACTGCTGAACATTTTGAATTGCTCACACAGTTAACACATACAATCAAAGCTGAAGAGCTATTTACGCTAGATACTAAAGAGATCTTACATCGCTTATATCACGAAGAAGATGTCACTCTTTATGATCCTCAAGTTGTTGAATTCCATTGCACTTGTTCGCGTGAACGTTGTGAAAATACATTAGTAACATTGTCGAAAGAAGATGTGAACCACCTGTTGCAAGAACAGGGAAATATTGATATGGAATGCGAATATTGTGGAACACATTACATCTTCACTGAGAATGATATTAATAATATCAATAAATTGTATGGCTCTGAATTGCACTGATTCGATTTAGCAAGACTATTTTATCTAAAGGACGCTATTTTGCGTCCTTTTTTATTCAACAATTTTTCTGTAGTTTTGTGCATTAGCTCTCGTTCTTAACATAAAAAAATTATAAATTTTCAAAATATTGATAACAATCGCTGTTAATTACTCGTAACACCTTAATATTATTCGTAGAAAGGTCTATTTATCAGGAGCGAAACTATGAGCGTTAAAGGTCTTACCCCTAAGGATCTCCAGCAGTACGGTATTAAGGACACGAGCGAAATCATTTATAACCCAAGCTATGAGCTGTTATTTGATGAAGAAACCAAGCCAGGATTAACAGGTTACGAGCGAGGCACACAAACCTCGTTAGGCGCTATTGCCGTTGATACAGGTATATTTACTGGACGTTCTCCGAAAGATAAATACATTGTTCGTGATGATGTTACTCGTGACACCGTATGGTGGGCTGATCAGGGTAAAGGTAAGAACGATAATAAGCCACTTTCACAAGAAGTGTGGACTGACTTAAAATCATTAGTCACTAATCAGCTATCAGGCAAACGTTTGTTTGTTGTTGATGCGTTTTGTGGTGCGAATGCTGACACGCGTTTAAAAGTGCGTTTTATCACAGAAGTTGCTTGGCAAGCGCATTTTGTTAAAAATATGTTTATTCGTCCTGAACAAGAAGAGCTGGAAAATTTTACACCAGACTTCATTGTGATGAACGGAGCGAAATGTACAAATCCAAATTGGAAGGCACAAGGTCTGAATTCAGAGAACTTCGTTGCTTTCAATTTAACTGAACGCATTCAGTTAATTGGTGGTACTTGGTACGGTGGCGAGATGAAGAAAGGTATGTTCTCTATGATGAACTACTTCCTTCCTCTTAAAGGTATGGCTTCTATGCACTGCTCCGCAAACGTTGGCGAAAGTGGTGATGTTGCTATTTTCTTTGGTCTATCTGGTACAGGTAAAACAACTCTTTCAACCGATCCTAAGCGTAAGCTAATTGGTGATGATGAGCATGGTTGGGATGATGACGGTGTGTTTAACTTTGAAGGTGGCTGTTACGCAAAAACAATCCACTTATCAAAAGAAGCTGAACCCGATATCTATGGTGCAATTAAACGTGATGCACTGTTAGAAAACGTGGTTGTGTTATCTGACGGCTCTGTTGATTTCGACGATGGCTCGAAAACAGAAAATACCCGCGTTTCTTACCCTATTTATCATATCGATAATATCGTTAAACCTGTTTCCAAAGCAGGTCACGCTAAGAAAGTTATTTTCTTAACAGCGGATGCTTTTGGTGTGCTACCTCCTGTTTCACGTTTAACACCGGAACAGACGCAATACCACTTTTTGTCAGGTTTCACCGCTAAACTAGCGGGAACTGAACGTGGTGTGACAGAACCGACGCCAACATTCTCTGCTTGTTTTGGTGCAGCATTCTTATCTCTGCATCCAACACAGTACGCTGAAGTATTGGTAAAACGTATGCAAGCATCAGGTGCAAAAGCCTACTTGGTTAATACAGGTTGGAATGGTACAGGTAAGCGTATTTCAATTAAAGATACACGTGCGATTATTGATGCCATCCTAAATGGTGATATTGATAAAGCACCAATGAAAACATTACCAGTGTTTGATTTAGAGATCCCAACTGCATTGCCTGGCGTTAACAGCGAAATATTAGATCCTCGTGATACTTATGCGGATAAAACCCAATGGGATATCAAAGCAGATGATCTTGCCGATCGCTTTGTGAAAAACTTCGATAAATATACGGATACCCCAGCAGGTCAAGCATTGACTAAAGTTGGACCAAAACGTTAATTACTATTAACGTAAATAAAAATATAGTGTGAATAAAAACACCAAACTCATAGGATGTGATTTTGGTGTTTTTTTATTTTTGAGATTTTAGAGAAAAAAAATCCCTGAAATGCGAGAAGATTTCAGGGAATAGAAAAATAAAGTGAAATAGGTTATTAGAGAAAAAGTGGCTTTAGAGGGTGATAACCCAACTATGCTGTTACAGGAGGTAAGTCAAACAGCAAGATTTCACTATCTTCATCACCAACGAAACGGATCATATCTTCATTAGCAATGGCTACACCATCACTGGTGGTCGCAATAATGTCATTAATCGTTATTTTACCTTTCACAACTTGTAGCCAAACATGGCGACCAGCTTCGGCTTGATATTGTGCTTCTTCACCTTTTTTCAGGTTCCAGCGCCATAACGTCATATCTTGGAAGACTTTTAAAGAGCCATCACGGGCATCTGGCGATAAAATAAGCTGTTTGCTTACTGTCGTATCAAAACGGCGTTGATCGTAACGTGGTGTGATACCGACGGTGTTTGGCATAATCCAAATCTGGTAAAAATGCAGTCCTTTATCACTATTCGGATTATATTCTGAGTGAGTAATACCTGTACCTGCACTCATTATTTGAAACTCACCCGCAGGAACATTTTCTTTATTACCCATGCTGTCTTTATGCTCGATATTACCTTCAAGCACATAGGTTAAAATTTCCATATCTTTATGTGGGTGAGTACCAAATCCTTCACCGGGTATGACGCGATCTTCATTAATAACTCGTAGTGCAGAAAATCCCATAAAGTCACGATCGTAATAATTTGCGAAAGAGAAGGTATGCCAGCTATCTAGCCAACCATGATTAGCGTGTCCTCTTTCATTTGCTTTGCGTAGATAAATCATAATGTGTTTCCTTCTCTGAAGTTGTTGAACACAGTTTACTCAATAGCGCAAAGTAAAAAAGCGGAGGAATTTAACCTGAAGATCCAAATAATTTGAATAAGAGGAAACAAAAACATCGAATAAGTTCTAGAAAAGAAAAAGCCAGCACCCGGCTGGCTAAAGTAAAACACTGGAAGCAATGTGAGCAATGTCGTTCTTTCATATGACCCTGAAGGTGGTGCATCTGAAAGTGTTATTAATGATAATAGTTCTCAGTATCATTTGTAAAGCCCTTTTTTTAAGCAAATTAGAAAAAAGAGTCAAAAAAGTCTTAACTCACTGATTAACGAGTTATTTTATTTTAATAATTTTTTAAAATATTAATATAACCAAATAGTTAACAATATTCTTTATAGGGTCATTTATAGGAAAAAGAAGAGAAAATGCGGCATAAAACCAGATAAAACGAAGGGATATAAGGTATTTTTAATCATTACTAAGAAATACAAGAAGGAAAAGCCATCACTGATTGATGATGGCTGGTTTTTATTATGTATGACTTATAAGTTTAAAGAATTATGAAGCCAATATTTATAACTTTACTATTTGCAAATTTATTCATTATTGCTCAACAAAAGTCGATTTTGGTGTAGAAATAAGGCTCTGTGCACAGGCATAAGCTGAACTCCATGCCCACTGGAAGTTATATCCTCCTAACCAGCCTGTTACATCGACCACTTCCCCAATAAAATAGAGTCCTTTTACTTTTGTGGCTTCCATTGTTTTAGAGGATAGGGCTCGAGTATCTACGCCACCCAGTGTGACTTCTGCGGTACGATATCCCTCAGTACCATTGGGTTGCACTTGCCATTCTTGTAGTAACGTTGCAATTTGCGTAATACGATCGTTATTAAGTTGAGTCAGAGAAACATCAGGTAACTGTTTATTTTCTATCATTATTTCAATAAAGCGCTTTGGTAATAAGCGAGAAAGCGTATTTTTTAATGATTGATTTGGATGCTCTTGACGTTTTTCTTGTAGAAAGCTTTCAAGATCAGTATTCGGAAGTAAGTTAATACTCACATACTCACCTGATTGCCAATAATTAGAGATTTGCAAAATAGCAGGGCCAGAAAGACCGCGGTGAGTAAAAAGAATGTTCTCTTTAAAACTCGTTCCATTCTTTGCTGTCACAATAGCGGGTACAGCTACGCCTGATAGCTGACTTAATTGCTCAAGTTGAGGTTTATGCAATGTAAAAGGAACCAATCCTGCGCGCGTTGGTAAAACTGAAAGCCCAAATTGCTCTGCAACTTTATAGCCAAAAGGGGTGGCACCTAAACCGGGCATAGAAAGACCCCCACTGGCAATAACCACCGAAGGTGTCGTAATAGCTTTTCCATCAACCCAAACAGTAAAGCCTACATCTGTTTTCTCTACTTTCGTGACTTCACTACGTAAGCGAACACTTACTTTTCCTTTTTGGCATTCAGTGAGTAATAAATCAACAATTTGTTGTGCTGAATCATCACAAAATAGCTGCCCTAGCGTTTTTTCATGGTAGGCAATGTTATGTTTTTGCACTAATTCAATAAAATCCCATTGTGTATAGCGAGCGAGTGCTGACTTACAGAAGTGTGGATTTTCTGATAAATATGCCGAAGGTTCGATATACATATTGGTGAAATTACAACGTCCACCACCTGACATTAGAATTTTACGGCCTGCTTTTTTACCATTATCGAGGACTAAAACAGATAATCCTGCTTGTCCTGCTAAAGACGCACAAAAAAGCCCTGCGGCACCTGCACCTATAATTACTGTATTGTATGATCCCACAATGATGTCTCGTTCTTGGTTTTCTCTGACTACTTAATCAATGATTTTCGCGTAAGATCAGAGTGTTTTTGTAAAATTATATGGAGAAATCTGCATTTTTCACCTAAATTCGTATTAGCAAGGAAAAAAATTGTCAGAAATTTACTTTTTTTTTATTTTTATTAATTAAATGATATATAAGGAATTATCTTAAAAAGGCTCTGATTTTCTTGGTTATCAAATCAAAAAAAGGTTAAATTTCGCTTCCACCGTTCGCATTTGTCGCTGATAATGCGCCGCGTTCATGTCCAACTAACTGGCTTAACGTCTATGCTACATTTGTTTACTGACCTAGAATTTCATACAGGTTTAATGTTGGTTCTAGCACTGTTATTTGTGCTATTTTATGAAGCTATTAACGGCTTCCATGATACCGCAAATGCGGTAGCAACTGTTATCTATACTCGTGCTATGCGTGCGCAATTTGCGGTCGTGATGGCGGGTGTATTTAACTTCCTTGGAGTTTTGCTCGGTGGATTGAGCGTAGCTTATGCTATCGTTCACTTGTTACCGACAGATCTTCTGCTGAATGTGAGCTCGGCTCATGGCCTTGCCATGGTCTTCTCGTTGCTGTTAGCCGCCATTATCTGGAACTTAGGTACATGGTATTTCGGTATTCCAGCATCAAGTTCACATACGCTGATAGGTGCTATCATTGGTATTGGTTTGACAAATGCTATCGTGACAGATTCGTCTATCGTTGACGCATTAAACATACCAAAAATGATCAGTATCTTCCTATCACTCATTCTTTCACCAATTATCGGCTTGGTTATTGCAGGCGCGATGATTTTCTTACTACGCCGTTACTGGAGTGGTACGAAAAAACGTCGTCGTATTCACCTGACACCAGCTGAACGTGAGAAACAAGATGGTAAGCGTAAGCCGCCATTTTGGACTCGTACTGCACTGATTTTATCTGCAGTTGGAGTAAGTTTCTCTCATGGTGCAAATGATGGGCAGAAAGGTATCGGTCTTATCATGTTAGTATTAATTGGCGTAGCGCCTGCGGGCTTTGTCGTCAATATGAGTGCGAGCGGATACGATATCACCAAAACTCATGATGCAGTTGTACACTTACAACAATATTATGAGAAACACCAGCCAGCGCTACAGCATGCTATTGAGAATACACCAGTAGTACCAGCACAAGCTGATGCTAATGATACAGATTTCCATTGTAATAGCGCAAGAACGCCAGTTGTTCTGAATCAAACAGAACAAATGCTTGCAAATATTAGCTCTTATGATGAGCTAACAGCAGACCAGCGTGCTCAAATGCGCCGATTACTTATGTGTATCGCTGATACCGCAACAGAAGTGGCTAAACTACCAGAAACTAGCACCCAAGATGCACGGTTCTTAAAAACATTGAGTCGTGACCTGCTAAACACAGTGGAATATGCTCCAATTTGGATCATTATCGCAGTGGCATTAGCGCTCTCTATCGGGACAATGGTAGGTTGGAAACGCGTTGCAGTAACAATTGGTGAGAAGATCGGTAAAAAAGGTATGACTTACGCTCAAGGGGTTTCTGCTCAGGTAACAGCAGCAGTTTCCATCGGTGTAGCAAGTTATACGGGTATGCCTGTATCAACAACACAAGTTTTATCATCTGCGGTTGCAGGTACCATGATTGTTGATGGTGGTGGTGTTCAATCGAAGACAGTGAAAAACATTGCACTGGCTTGGATCTTAACATTACCAGTTAGCATTGGTTTATCAGGTTTACTTTATTGGATATCACTGACATTTATTGTGAATAGCTGATAGCAGTAATTTACCCAAGTTTGTTTATAAACGGTGACTTTTAGTCACCGTTTTTTTGTTTTTGTCACTACCAGAAAAGCATCGCAATTAAACTTGCGACAGCCAAAATACAAAAACGGCTAACAAGATAAAATTGCCGATAAATTCGCTCGCAACGCATAATAACTTCAGGATTATGATGGTTGATGTATTGGCGTTGGTTAATATAGCGGATAAGTCGCAACTGTTTTGAAAATTGCCCGTGCATAGTAAAAAATCCATTGCCATCTACCGATTGGTAGAGCAAAGGATCAGATTGGCGCAATATGGTGAGTAATACCCGAATAGATGAGAAATAACGCACCATATTAATCAGGCAAAGAATACATAGCGCCCAAAAGACAACAATGACATTAAACATAATCCCCTCCCTAGAATAATAGATTCTGAGATGAGAAAACCTTTACCAACAAAGGTTACTTTTTTCTCTAATTTAAGTTTAGGTGAAATTAAGCAATAAACAAAAGTGACTTTTTCAAGTTGTTTCCTTTTTCAGAAAAAAAGATAAAAAATAACTCTAAAAGGGTGTTTTTGTTGTTTTTTATACTCAATTCTCATTATTATGATGATATTGTCGGTGAATGACATCGTGCTAATCTAAAATGGTGTATATTGTTATTTATCGATAGATGCTTTCTTGATGAATTTGACATAAGTTGTGATCAAGGCGACATCTAACTTTCATCTTAAAACGTTATATTTAATACATAGGATTTAGGCTTAACCGCCTTTCCAACCGATTAATCAGCTTATGGAAGGAGTTCACGATGGCTTATAAGCATATTCTAGTGGCAGTTGATTTATCCCCTGAGAGTAACGTCTTAGTACAGAAAGCTGTATCTATGGCAAAACCCTATAATGCCAAAGTTTCCTTAATTCACGTTGATGTTAACTACTCTGATCTTTATACCGGTCTAATTGATGTCAACCTCGGTGATATGCAACAACGTATTACTGATGAAACCCGTAACGCGTTAAAAGACCTCTCTGATAAATCAGGTTATGAAATTCAGGAAACCCTGAGTGGTAGCGGTGATTTAGGTCAAGTTCTGGTTGATGCGATTAAGAAATACGATATGGATTTAGTCGTTTGTGGTCATCACCAAGACTTCTGGAGCAAATTGATGTCATCAGCACGCCAACTAATTAATACTGTGCATGTTGATATGCTAATTGTTCCTCTGAAAGATGATGAATAATAATTGCTTGCTTGTTTAAGCAAAAAAAATGCCTGCATATGCAGGTATTTTTTTGCTTAAAATTCCCATTTTTCCTGCTGTTAAATAGAGTCAACCTTTTTTTTTTGTCTAATTATGAAAAAAATGTCTTGAAGTGTGAATACATTTTAATGATATATTCAAGAAGCAAAACAACATCGACCTCACAAAACCCAAAAATATTCCGAATAAATGAGGTTATGCCAACATCACATTACACAAAAAAGGAATAGCTGAATGAATATATCTGGCTCATTGTCTTCGTTTTTAGAAGGGGTAGAAAAATACAACGCTCATCAGCCTGAGTATCATCAGGCGGTTCGTGAAGTTTTTACCACTTTGTGGCCTTTTTTAGAGAAAAATCCACAATATCGTGAACAATCATTACTTGAGCGCTTAGTTGAGCCTGAACGTATTATTCAGTTTCGCGTTTGTTGGTTAGATGATAAAGGGCAAGTACAGGTTAACCGCGCATGGCGCATTCAATTTAACTCAGCCATTGGACCTTACAAAGGTGGTATGCGTTTTCACCCTTCAGTGAACCTTTCCATCCTAAAATTCTTAGGTTTTGAGCAAACATTTAAAAATGCATTGACCACATTACCGATGGGAGGAGCCAAAGGAGGTTCTGATTTTAATCCTAAAGGTAAAAGTCATGGGGAAGTGATGCGTTTTTGTCAGGCACTAATGACTGAACTTTATCGCCATTTAGGCGCTAATACGGATGTTCCTGCCGGCGATATTGGGGTGGGGGCACGAGAAGTTGGCTTTATGGCAGGCATGATGAAAAAGCTGTCTAATAGCAATGAATGTGTATTTACAGGTAAAGGCCTTTCATTCGGAGGCAGTTTAATCCGCCCAGAAGCCACTGGGTACGGTTTAGTTTACTTTACTAATGCGATGCTTAAACGTCATGGTATGTCTCTTGAAGGAATGCGTGTGGCGGTTTCTGGCGCAGGTAACGTTGCACAGTTTACTATCGAAAAATGTTTAGAATTAGGTGCAAAAGTCATCACTGCATCAGATTCAGGTGGTACTGTGGTTGATGAAGCTGGATTTACTACTGAAAAACTAGCTCGCCTCACTGAAATTAAAAATAATTACGGTCGTGTTGAAGAGTACGCAAAAGAATTTGGTTTAACGTATCTTGAAGGACAACAACCTTGGGCTGTGCCTGTTGATATTGCTTTGCCTTGTGCGACACAAAATGAGCTAGATTTAGAAGCAGCCAAAGTACTTATTAAAAATGGCGTTAAAGCCGTTGCTGAAGGCGCAAATATGCCAACAACAATCGCAGCAACCGATGCCTTTATCGAAGCAGGTGTCCTTTTTGCACCAGGTAAAGCAGCTAATGCGGGTGGTGTTGCAACTTCTGGTTTAGAGATGGCGCAGAATGCGGCACGTTTAAGTTGGAAAGCAGAGAAAGTGGATGCTCGCTTACATCACATCATGTTAGATATTCACCATGCTTGTGTGAATTACGGCGGTGAAGGTAAGCAGACTAATTATATTCAAGGCGCGAACATTGCAGGGTTTGTTAAAGTCGCTGATGCAATGCTGGCACAAGGCGTACTGTAATTTTACCTATTCTGAACGGGTGTTAAACACCCGTCAGATTTCAAATCTAATTTATTTTCTCCTAATGTGTAAGTGGTTACACACAAGGATAAATATCAAAACGGTGATTTTTGGTTGTTACATTGGCATGTGCAGGCTGATTATTTAATGGCTCTGCATAATCGGGACGTTTTACGACGACACGTTTTTTCGCCAAAGTGATTGCTGGTTCAAGTAATGCATCTGCATCTTCATCAGCACCCACTAAAGATTGAAACACTCGCATCTCTTTTTTTACTAACGCACTTTTCGCCTTATGCGGATACATCGGATCAAGATAGACGACATCAGGAGGCGGCGTGATCTCAGTCAGTGCTTGGGCAGAAGAGGCATGAATTAACGTCATTCTCTCTTGCATCCATTCGCCAATATCAGCATCAAGGTAAGCACGCTTTAGTCCATCTTCAAGTAATGCAGCAACGACAGGGTGACGCTCTACCATTCTGACTTTGCAACCAATAGACGCTAATACAAAGGCATCTCGACCAAGCCCTGCTGTCGCATCCACAACATCGGGTAGATAGTCTTTTTTGATCCCGACAGCTTTTGCTACCGCTTCACCTCGGCCACCGCCAAATTTACGACGATGTGCCATTGTGCCTTCTACGAAATCCACATAGATGCCCCCTAATTTAGGTTCATCTTGTTTACGTAATTCAAGGTGAGTAGGCGTTAACACTAAAGCCATGATTTGCGTTTCGTCGTGAACTAATCCCCAACGTTGCGCTAAATCAGATAAGGCGCTGTTATCAGCGCCTTCTTCACAAAGTAAACAGATATTCACATATCATCCTTTAATGCCGTAGCCTTTGAGCATAGCATCAAGTTTTGGCTCACGACCACGGAAGCGTTTGAACAACTCCATTGGCTCTTCTGAACCACCACGAGTTAAAATATTATCAAGGAATGATTGACCCGTTTCGCGGTTAAAAATACCTTCTTCAGAGAAGCGAGAGAAGGCATCAGCAGCTAGGACATCCGCCCATAAATAGCTGTAATAACCTGCGGCATAGCCACCGGCAAAGATATGGCTAAAGGCATGAGGGAATCGCGCCCAAGGAGTTGAAGGAACAACAGAAACTTGTTCTTTCACATCATTTAACGTTTCCATCACTTGAGCTCCCTTAGCGGGGTCATACTCTGTATGTAAACGGAAATCAAACAGACCAAATTCTAATTGGCGTAATACAAACATTGCTGACTGATAATTTTTTGCTTTAAGCATATTATCAAGTATTGCCTGTGGTAATGGTTCGCCAGTTTCATAATGACCAGAAATAAAGGCTAATGCTTCAGGCTCCCAGCACCAGTTTTCCATAAATTGGCTTGGTAATTCAACAGCATCCCAAGGTACACCGCTAATACCTGCAACATCAGCGGTATCAATTTGCGTTAACATGTGATGTAAGCCATGACCAAACTCATGGAACAGTGTGGTGACTTCATTATGAGTAAACAGTGCAGGTTTATCACCTACTGGCTTATTGAAGTTACAGGTGAGATAAGCAACGGGGTTTTGTAGTCTGCCATCGGCATGACGCATTCTTCCCATGCAATCATCCATCCAAGCACCGCCACGTTTGTGTTCACGCGCATATAAATCAAGATAGAAGCTACCACGTAAGGTGTTGCTTTCATCATAAAGCTCAAAGAAACGAACATCATCATGCCAAGTGTCGATGTCGTTACGTTCTTTAGCTGTTAAACCATAGATACGATGAACAACTTCAAATAAGCCACTTAAAGCACGTTGTTCTGGGAAGTAAGGACGTAGTTGTTCATCATCGATTGAGAACAGGTGTTGTTTTTGCTTTTCGCTGTAGTAAGCCAGATCCCATGACTCTAATTTATCAACGCCATAGTGTTCTTTTGCAAATTGAGTGAGTTCAGCTAACTCTTTTTCACCTTGCGGATGAGCTCGTTGTGCTAAGTCAGTTAAAAAGTTAAGGACTTGCTCTGGAGACTCTGCCATTTTAGTAGCAAGTGACTTTTCAGCGTAATTTTTAAAGCCAAGTAGTTGAGCAAGTTCGTGGCGTAATGCGAGGATCTCGGCAATAATTTCGCTATTATCCCACTGACCCGCATTTGGACCTTGATCAGAGGCTCGCGTGCTATAAGCGATACTCATCTCTTTTCTAAGTTCACGATTATCCGCATAGGTCATTACAGGAAGATAGCTCGGCATATCAAGTGTTAACAGATAACCATCTTGCTCTTTAGATTGTGCGATAGCTTTTGCCGCATCAATGGCACTTTGAGGCATACCTGATAAATCTTCTACATCAGTAATTAGTTTAGACCAACCCATTGTGGCATCTAATACATTATTACCGTATTTAGCACTTAACTCAGACATACGCGCACTGATTTCACCAAAACGCTGTTGTTTCTCTTTTGGTAAACCGATGCCTGATAATTCAAAGTCACGTAATGCATTTTCAACCGCTTTTTTCTGTGGTTGAGTTAACGCATTAAAATCAGCACTTTCTTTAATTGATTTATAAGCTTGATATAAGCCTTCGTGCTGTCCCATCCATGTACTGAATTCAGATAGCAACGGTAAACTCTGTTCATACGCTTCACGTAGTTCAGTACAGTTTTTAACAGAATTTAAATGGCTAACAGGGGACCAAACACGAGAAAGTTTATCGCCTGCTTCAGCTAATGGTTGGCAAAGGTTATCCCAGTTAAACTGAGTATTATCAGCCAGTAATTTTTCAACTGTTTCACGATACGAGGTTAAAACTTCTTTTAGTGCAGGAACAACATGTTCTGGTTTGATAAGGGAAAATGCAGGTAATCCCGTTGTGCTAAGTAATGGATTTGACATAAAAAACATCCTGTATTTTGGTTTGCAGTGACGTAAAACACACCACTGAGTTTATTCGTTATAGATAGTAAGATGAGGATGAAACTATATAAGTTCAATAGTATCGCGGTAATTATCGGAGGTTTTACTCAAAAACGGGATTATTTTATTTGAAAGGGGTTTTATTGATTTGATGCACTTGGGATTAAAAATAATTCAGCGTATAATCATCTCGTTATTTCCTTTTGACCCATTCAAAAATGGAAGATCATCGTCCCCGGTGGGGCGGCTGGACTTCAAATCCAGATGGGGCCGCCAGCGGTCCTTGGCAGGTTCGACTCCTGTGATCTTCCGCCACTTCTTGTTTTATCACTTTCCAATAAAGCCTCTAATCAATGCTTTCTCTGAGAGGAAAATTGCCCAAAACACAACCATCCGGAAATTCCGGATAGTTCGATTAGAAGGTAATTGGCTTAGCTGTAATATACTGAATTACAATCTCTCAATGACTGCGAAGTGTAACGAGGTGTTGGTGGTAGTAGTAAGAAAGCTACGGATAACTGACGGTTCATAACAACAAAAGTGTATTAAGAACCTTTCAGTATTAGTCGAACATGGCAGGTTTTAGTTGAGGGCATTTTCTCACTAGAAATCAGTCTTAGAAAAACCGGTCATTCCCTCTAGCTCCATTTCGCGCCCTAATGCTGTCATTGGATGGACAATTATCAATCCTCGTACGGCTTTCTTCAGCTTGCCAATATCAGCTTGTTCTTTCTTAGTGATGAGGCGTTTGAATGGCATACTCTCTAATTTCTGGGCTTCTTTACTGAGTTTATTGTTACGTACTGCTTTCAGACGAGCGATTTCAGTTTCCAGTTCTGTTTTTTCTTTTTCAAACTCTGCATATTTTTCCGCTTCGTCTGATAACGAGAGGCTTGCCATCTTGTGACGAATAAAGTCTAAACGGTCGCTGAGGAGTTTGATTTTTGCTTTTTCGTTTTCTTTCATTATTAATTAACCATGAACAAATTTATGGTTGGCAAGTATACACTATTCTGCGTAAGAGCGTGAAAAGGGAGCCGGTTGGTTGCACCAAAGCTGACATTATCTTCACTATTTTTTCTTATTGAGCATCGACTTTAAATCAGCAAAAGGATTATAAGTGGCTGCACCGACATCATCTTGTGCATCTTCACCGGCAACAACCGTTGTGCCGTATTGGTCTGCTTCTGTGTATTTAGAGTGTTCATGATCATGGCAAAACAGACACAATAACTCCCAGTTACTGCCATCCTCTGGGTTATTGGTATGGTCGTGATCAATATGATGAACGGTGAGTTCACGTAAGTTCGAATAGACAAATTCACGCGCACAGCGCCCACATACCCATGGGTAGATTTTCAGTGCTTTTTCACGGTAGCCACTTTCTAACCGTGCATAGTTTTTTGGGATCAGAGCCATTGTTAGTATTACCTGTTATAAAAGAAAGTTTGATAATAGTTTTTCCAATATACTCTGAATGCGTGGATAGGTTCAAATTTCACAAGTCCAATTTTTCTCAATAAACCACCAATCTTACAATCTGATGCACTCTTGGAAATTACAGGTATAATTTCAAAAATTATTTAGCAGATTTAGGTATAAAAATGGCAAAACTTACCTTACAAGAGCAAATGTTAAAAGCAGGGCTTGTGACCAGTAAAAAAATGGCAAAAGTCCAAAGAACGGCAAAAAAATCACGAGTTCAAGCGCGAGAAGCAAGAGAGGCTGTAGAAGAAAATAAAAAAGCTCAACTTGAACGCGATAAACTGCTTAGTGAGCAACAAAAACAAGCCACTTTATCTAAAGAATATAAAGCGCAAGTTAAGCAACTTATTGAGATGAACAGAATTACGCCAGCAAAAGGCGATATTGATTTTAATTTTACTGATAATAATGTTATTAAAAATATCGTGGTGGATAAACTGACACAATCTCAATTGATCAGTGGGCGTCTTGCTATTGCTCGTCTGGATAATGCAGATAAAACGGAATACGCAATTATTCCAGCCAGTGTTGCGGATAAAATTATACAAAGAGACGTGGACTGTATCTTGTTAAATAACGCACTGAGCGAGACAGAACAAGATGAAGACGATCCTTATGCTGATTTTAAAATCCCAGATGATTTGATGTGGTAATAAGTAACGTCGCTTATTACCTCAAAGGCATAGTCTGTATACGCATTGTGCTTTATACTGCACCTGAAAATTTTTGTAGATAAACGATTGAGTAGGCGATAATGGCAATGAACGGAATAATCACAAAGTGGTTTGAAGATAAAGGTTTTGGATTTATAAAAGATGAAAACGGTGATAACCGTTATTTTCACGTGATTAAAGTTGCCAACCCTGCTTTGATAAAGACAGATGCTAATGTTACGTTTGAACCGACCACCAATACCAAAGGCCTGTCTGCGTATGCGGTTAAAGTGATCCCTGATAGCAAATATGTTTATATTGCAGGTGAGCGAGTTAAACTGGCATCCATTAAATCATTTCGTATTTATAGTGAAGATGTGTCCGCAGATACGCATATCAATAAAGAAAACACCGTACTTTCTGTCGGTACGTTAATGAATAGTATCAGACCAAAATCAGCGGATGGTGCTAATAATATGCGTACATTGAGAAAGCTTGCGATCATTACGATGCACGGAACCGAGATAATTTTTACTGAAGATGAAATTGATATCGATGAAACAGTAAAAGCACTTAAGTTGTAAATATCGACATTTAAAACGGGCTTTCGCAATGCGCTTTTATTGGTGCTTGGCTAATGGGGTGAACAAAATGAAGTTCACTAGCATGAAGCATAAGTCGCGGAGTCCGTTTAGTTCTTTCCATTCCTTCAATTAAGCCTCCATCACACCCACCATATAAATCACAACCTAAAATAGGATGCCTTATAAATTGGCTGTGAATACGAAGTTGATGCGTCCTTCCAGTTTCAGGTACAAATTGCACCCGTGTTAAAGGCAATAACGTTCCATCTTCTAACGTTTGATAAAAACGCTCAATAACGTGATAACGAGAGCGTGCTGGCTTACCATTAATCGGGCAAATTGACATGCGTGGGAACAGAGCTGGATCTTTTGCAATTGGCGCATCGATTATGCCTTCATTATCATCCAAATGCCCACACAGTAGTGCATGGTATATTTTGGTTACACTGCGCTGGCTAAATTGCTGACACAAAAGGGTATTGACTGCTTTATTGCGTGCCACAACCATCAACCCAGACGTACCAAAATCAAGTCGATGCACAAGAGTGCACCCCGAAAATAGTTTCACTAATCGATAATGTACGGAGTCTATATTTTGTGGATTTTTTCCTGATAAGCTCAATAATCCTGTCGGTTTATTGATAAGGACTAAGTGCTCGTCTTGGTAAAGGATCTCGATTTCATCATGGCAAGGTGGAGCAATAAAAGTATCGATAATCGTAGACATTAGCTTATCCGCAAAAAAAGAAGGAAGTGGATAATAGCGAATTTTAGGTTAACAGGCGAATGTAGATATATACTCTTAGTTATTCGAATATGGAGAGTATAAACGTTAATTCTTGGGGACAACTTATGAACAATGAAATCCACTTTAAATATTATGATATGGTCGAAGAGTATTCACTGGAATCAACCGATCCTGTTGCTGAGAAAGAAGAAGATGCGCTTGCTCTCTATTTCCAGCTACTACTCACCAGATTAATGAATAACGAAGAAATTAGTGAGGACGCGCAGCAAGAAATGGCAAAAGAAGCGGGTATTGATAAAAAGCGCATTGATGATATCGCCATGTTTCTTAATCGCTGGGGTAACGAATAACACACGTATTGAGCTCATTAAAAAATGGGCTCAATATTATCCTAATTCACAAAATATCACTCTGATCCTACATAACTGTATGATTTAACGTATACTCGTTATGCACTTTATTTCACATAAACTCGCAAAAAGAACAGAACTGCTTTTTTGATATGTGCTGTTTTCATAAGATGTTTTAGATTAATTTATTGGGTGAGATATGCTGGATTTTTTAAAAAATTATGACAATTTAACCATCAGCGAAAAGAAAGTATTAAAATATCTCACCGATAATATTACGGATATCCCGTATTTAAATATTAATGATTTAGTTGCCAAAACCTTTGTATCAAAAACGGTTATCATTAATTTATCGCAAAAGTTAGGGTTTAGTGGATTTAAAGAGCTTAAATTCCAAATTAATAATTATATTTTGACGAGAAATAAAGTCGAAAAAACTAATGCGGCGTCTTATAAAAAACAATTAGAAAAAAATATTCATAAAACATTTACTTTAATTAATGAAGAACAAATTCAGGAGTGCGCGAAGACTTTACGCCATTCTAGAAATATTTTTATTGTCGCAAGAGGTACGAGCAAAGCGGTAGGGTATTACCTTGAACATCTATTGTTTGCATTAGGTCTACATTGCTTTTTTATTAATGATTACAACTTATCTGATTCGTTTACACGCCTTGTTAATGAAGATGATACGGTTATCTTTATCTCACTTTCTGGTGGTACCAAGAAAATTATTGAGACAGCAAAAATTGTGCAGTTAAAAGATGCCAACATTATTAGCATGACAGCATTTAATACTAATGAATTAACCACTTATGCAACTCATGCTCTATTTTGTTTTGCTGATAATCATGATACTAAAAAAGATGATACCAAATCGCGTATTGGATTTTTTATGCTGGTGGATTTACTGATTAATGAGCTGGAAAATCTACTTTAAAAAGAGATAACAGCGTCTATATGATTTACTAAATACCCTTTCTAATGATTAAATCGTGAAGAGTATTAATATATTCTGTTAGATTAATCATCATTTATTCTAAAATAGCCTTTCTTTTCAATCTTACTTCTAAGTCCTAAAATAAATATTATTTAATAAAATAAAAAATTTTATTCATTGTTCTTTATTAAATCGATTTCTAATAAAAAAAGACCTAAGTCATAAAGTATGACCTGAGATAATATTTAAAACCAGCGCGTCATTCATTTCCTATAATCCCTAAGATAGAGTACCTCGGTAATTCTTTTATATTCGAGAAGTCATAAGGAAAAAAATATGGCCAGGAAAAAGTTCAGCGAATCTATTCAGCGCTTTGGTAGAACCCTACTTCTACCTATCGGCGTATTGGCACCTATTGGTATGATCTTAGGGATCAGTGGTGCTTTAGTTCAGTCTTATATGATTGCACGCTTTCCTTTTCTAGGAAATGAAACAGTTAATGCTCTATTAGTTAGTATCCGTACTATTGCCGGCGTGGTGTTTGATAATATTCCACTCTTATTTGCAATGGGTGTGGCATACGGTATGAGCCACAAAGATAAGGGGATAGCGGTCTTTGCCTCCGTTGTCGGCTATTTGACCTTGATAAGTACTATCAATATCTGGCTAGTATTGACAGGAAAGCTTGCTGATCCTGCGATTATGACGCAGGTAGGGCAAATCAAGGTGCTTGGTATACAAACCATGAATATCAGTGCTGCAGGGGGGATTATCACCGGATTAATCGCCGCATGGGCAACGGATAAATTCTATAACCTTGAATTACCGACGGCATTTGCCTTCTTCTCCGGGAAAAAATCTGTCGCCATTATTATGGTCGGATTGATGATCTGTGTAGGTGCATTACTACCATTTATTTGGGAAGTATTAGTCATGGGCTTAACTAAGCTCTCGGCTGTCTTCTTAAGTCCTGTCGGACCTTTCTTTACTGCGGGGGGTGAACGTCTATTTATTCCATTTGGTTTACACCACGTTTGGAACGTTCTGTTTAGATTTACCGAAGCGGGTGGTTCTTATGTGATTGACGGGCAAACCTATGTGGGCGTTGTTCCCGCAATGACAGAAGTGTTATTTAACCAAGGACCAAGCAGTGAATATTGGGCAATGATGCCAAGCCTAACGCGTTTTATGGCTCAACAACAAATGTTGGTTACGCTATTCCTGTTCCCAGCAATTGCATTAGCGATTTATAAAACCTCGAAAAAGGAGAACCGCGCTGAAGTTAAATCAATGTTGGTGACGATGGTCTTAACTGCAATGTTAGGTAACGTTACTGAACCGCTTGAATTTACCTTTGTCTTTATTGCACCGTTACTTTATTTAATTTACGCGATTATTGTGGGCATTGGTGCAGTTCTGCTCTCTTTTGCAGGTGTTGCGATCGGTTATATCCGAGGCACCGTCTTTGACTTCACTATTTTTGGTTTACTGTACGAACACACTAACTGGATCTTCTTAGTGCTGATTGGTAGTGCATTGGCTGTGGTGACCTACTTCATTTTCTACTGGGCTATCGTCAAGTTTGATATCAAAACACCGGGTAGAGAAGAATCAAGCAATATGAAAAATACGCTAATCAAAGAAAAACGTTATGGCGAAATTGCAGAGATCCTAATTAAAGCCTTAGGTGGTAAACAAAATATTCGTAATGTTGATAACTGTATTACACGATTACGTATTGATATTAGTGAAGTTAATCAGATAGATAAAGAATTAATGTTGGAGTCTGGATGTACAGCATTCTTCTTTCCGGCAGCAAACCATGTCCATGTCGTTTATGGCCCTAAAGTCGAATTTGTTCGCAATGCTGTTGATGAAGCAATGAAGAAATAAAAGGATACATGATGAGAGCGTTATACGATTCTAAAAGCAAAACAATCGACGATCGCGGTATTAAAAATCTGCTGTCCAATGAAGCTAAATATTCAACTTGGCTGATGTTTGAAGCAATGTTAGCGCAAGCACAAGCTGAATACGGTTTTATTCCACAGTCTGCTGCTGATGAAATTAAAGAAAAGGCGATTATTGAGAATATCGATTTCGAAGAGATGAACCGCATTTATCAAAAAATCGGTCATGGCTTTGTGCCTTTCTTAAAAGTGCTGGTAAATGCGTGCTCTGAAGAGAGCGGTAAATACGTGCACTATGGCATTACCACGCAAAACATACAGCAAAGTTCACAGCTGTATATGATGAAAACTGTACACAATAAGTTCATGTTATTGTTGAGCGAAATTATTGAAAACTTATCAAATCTTGCTGAAAAAACAAAACATATGGTAATGGCAGGTAGAACGCACGGTCGTCATGCTATTCCTATCACTTACGGGTATAAAGTTTCAGTGTGGATCAGCGATTTTATTGATTGCTACCAGCGCATGAAAGAGAGTGAGAAACGTGTATTCACCATTATGATGGGTGGCGCAGTAGGTGCTTTTAACTCAATGCCTGAAGTAGGGATGAAAGTACAAAAACGTGTTGCTGAATTAGTGGGTATGCAGGCAATGGAGGTACCATCACGTAACCTCAGTACGCATAAATTAGAGTACATGATGAACTTGGCACTGATGGCAAATATTTGTCATAAAATTGGTGAAGAAGTTTATAGCACCACATTAGAAGAAATTGCTGAGGTTTCTGAAGGATTTACAAAAGGTACTGTGGGAAGTAGCACGATGCCTCATAAAATTAATCCAAAATTAGCCAAAGGTATTATTGCTAACTCACAGAAACTGTACTCATTACCTAATGTGGGCATGTACTCTGCGGTAAGACCTTATGAAGGTGACAGCAGTTCTTATATGTTATTCGATGGCTTAATTGAAGAATCGTTAGAATTAACAACAGAAATTTTATTAAGAACGGAAGAGCTTTCAAGAACCATCGTTCCTCATGAGGAGAGAATGCTACATAACGTGATGAGAAATAAGGGATTAGATAATACCGAATACGTTATGATGAAAATGGCAGAAAAATTAGGTAAAGATAAAGCGCATTCACTGTTATATGAAGAAGCTATTAAAACGGCTGCAGACGGTGAAGATTTTTATACTAACCTGATGAAGAATGAAACCATTACGGCGGCCTTTAATGCTGATGAAATTAAGGCAATGCTTGATCCTCGTTCTTATATCGGTTTATCCGTTGAACTTGCTGAAAAAGAAGCAAAACGTGGGTTAGCAATTTCTCAAGAAATTAAACAAAGTTATAAATAAATAGTAAAAACCATCAAGTATCTATAAAAAATCATTATCAGTTAAGTTAAGAGCCACTCAATTTGAGAGGCTCTTTTTTAATTAATAAACTGTTTTTGCAGGGAATTTGTTTAGCCAATTAATCCATGAACTAAAATAATACCGATACAAATTGGACCAATATAACGCCATACTAATAATAAACTTTGGCGTTTTAACCCAGTGATATTTTCAGGAATAAATGCGTTCGCTCTACTTGACCAACCAAAGATCAAACACATTGCAATACCAAACAGTGGCATCAAAATATTGGAAGTCAGGTAATCCAACAAATCAAAAACTGTTTTACCACCTAATGTCACATCACTCATAGGTCCAAAAGATAATGAAACCGGAATACCCATCAGCATAATAGAGGCTGTAACGACTAATCCTGCACGACGGCGAGTCCACTGAAAACGCATCTGTACATAAGCTACGATATGCTCAAGTAATGAAATTGCAGAGGTTAACGCCGCCATTAATAACAAGACAAAGAAAGTTACTGCTAAAATATTACCGCCGGGTAAGTTGGCAAAATAAACCGGCATAGTCATAAAGGTTAAACCGGGGCCTGCATTCGGCTCTAAACCTGCGGCAGATAATGCAGGGAAAATCATTAATCCGGCAAGGACACACACCATACAAGATAAAATAACCACCCACATACTGGAGTTAGCGATACCTTTGTTATCCGCTAAATAAGCACTGTAAGTGATGTGAATACCTAAACCGATAGACAGTGAGAAGAAGGCTAACCCTAACGCATCTAATACGCCTTGAGGGGTTAACTTACTGAAATCAGGGTATAAAAATAATTTTAAACCTTCAGAAGATCCGGGTAAACTGATACCAACAATAATCAATAAAATCATAATGATAAATAACATTGGCATCATGATTTTAACCGCTTTCTCTAATCCACGTTGTACACCCGCTAAAACTACAAAACAGGTTAATCCAGCAAAGGCAAGGTGAGCCAAAATAGGCCATAACGGATCACTAATAAAGCGGGTAAAAATACCTGTTAATTCAGCGCTATCTGTAATATTCAACTGACCTGTTGCCGCCATAACGGTATAGCCAATTGTCCAGCCACCGACAACGCTATAGAAGCTATAAATACACCATGAACTGAATACACCAATAACGCCAATGATGACCCAATTGCGTCCCATCATTCTTTTAAATGCGTTCACGGCTTCAGCGTGTGTGCTACTGCCCAAAATATTCTCAGCCAGTAATACAGCAAGCCCGATAACAAAACTAAATAACAAGAAGACAATTAAAAATGCACCACCACCATTATTGGCTGCGACATAAGAAAACTTCCAGATTGCGCCAATACCGATTGCAGAGCCAGCGGCTGCTAAGATATGACCGACTCGTGATGTCCATTGTTGGCTCATTTTGCCTCCTGCTTCATTTGGTTTGTTATGAAAGGCATTGCCATACAGTGGCTTATTGGTAAGACGTTGTAACTCATCATCCTAATGGTGAAACTAAACATCATAGAAACTCCCCTAAAAAACAGTTCCACCAGTAGGGGCACAACAAAAAGCCACCTGACTGGTGGCTTTTGCAAAAAAATGAACGTGCTCGGCCACCTAACGAAGGAGTAGTAGGTTTAGGCCTAGGAGTCGGTTGTTGGTGTTCATATTCATCTTTTTGCTCTTTATTGAAATGGATATAATCGCAATGCAATATGAAATATTGTTTTTCAAAATGCGTATTTATTATTTATATCATAAATTCAAACTAAAGAAATAAATTTTATTAGAATTCAGTATTAATTTTTATTTCAAAATGTTTTCCTGATGCTAATCACTTAACTCCGTAATAAGTTCGAGTATTAACCCTATTTGTGCATGGTAATCATCGACAAAAATGACGAAACGATTATCAAATATTATTTTATTTTTATATCTCATTGATTATATTTTGAAAAACAATTGGCATGCTTCCTGCTTAGTTGAATGTTCTTTATGACTCTTTTACTCCCTAGTTAGGGGAAAGGATATCAAATGAACAAAATCAACTCCGTCTGTCCTTACTGTGGCGCTGGCTGCAAAATCAATCTCTGTGTCGAAAATGGTCGCATAATCAAAGCTGAAGGTGCCAATGGTGTCACCAATCAAGGAGAACTTTGCTTAAAAGGGCTCTATGGTTGGGATTTTCTTAATGACAATAAATTGCTGACAGCCAGAATTCATGAACCCATGATCCGCCGACAAAAAGGGGCTGATTTTGAAATTGTAAGTTGGAATGAAGCGATTCAATATACGGCAAAAAAATTACTGGAAATCAAAGAAAAATACGGTGCGAAATCCATCATGTGTACAGGATCTTCTCGTGGTACAGGGAATGAAACCAACTTTGTGATGCAGAAATTTGTTCGCGCGGTATTAGGTAATAATAATGTCGACTGCTGTGCTCGTGTCTGTCATGGCCCTTCTGTTGCAGGCTTACAAGAAACACTCGGCAATGGTGCTATGAGCAACTCGATTGCGGATATTGAAGATTCAGATTGCTTATTAGTTTTTGGCTATAACTGTGCTGACTCTCATCCTATTGTGGCGCGCCGTGTGGTTAAAGCGAAACAAAAAGGTGCGAAAATAATCGTTTGTGATCCTCGTAAAATCGAAACAGCCAAAATTGCTAATCAATATTTACCATTAAAAAATGGGACTAATATGGCGTTAGTCAATGCCTTTGCGTATACGCTAATTGATGAAGATCTTTATGATAAAGATTATGTCAGCCGCTATACCGAAGGTTTCGAAGAATATAAAAAACAACTCGCAGACTATAGCCCTGAAGCGGTACAAGATATTGTCGGTATTCCTGCAATGGAAATCCGTAAGGCAATGCGTACTTATGCGGGCGCTAAAACAGCCACGATTATGTGGGGAATGGGGGTAACACAATTTGGCCAAGCAGTTGATGTGGTTAAAGGCTTATCTGGTCTTGCATTATTAACGGGTAATTTAGGTAAACCGCATGTTGGTGTTGCACCAGTTCGTGGACAAAATAATGTTCAAGGTGCGTGTGATATGGGTGTTTTACCCAACATGTTCCCAGGGTACCAATATGTTACCGATGAAAAAACACGTAAAAAATTTGCTCAAGCGTGGAATATTCCTGTTGAACAACTCGATCCTGAAGTGGGATATCGGATTACTGAAGTACCGCATTTAGCCATTGAAGGCAAAGTAAAAGCGTATTACATCATGGGCGAAGATCCACTCCAAACCGAAGCTGATTTAGGCTTGGTGAGAAAAGGCTTTGAAGCGCTCGATTTTGTGGTAGTTCAAGATATCTTTATGACCAAAACTGCAGAGCAAGCTGACGTGATATTACCATCAACAAGCTGGGGTGAACATGCTGGCATCTTTACCTGTGCGGATAGAGGATTCCAACGTTTTGAAAAGGCCATTGAACCACGCGGCAATGTAAAACGTGATTGGGAAATCATTAGTTTACTCGCCACTGAAATGGGCTACCCGATGTCTTATGAAAATAATGAAGAGATCTGGAATGAAGTCAGAGCATTATGCCCACTGTTCTTTGGTGTCACTTATGAAAAACTAGCAGGTTTAGCACATATTCAGTGGCCTTGTACTGATATTGAAGATAAAGGGACACCTTATTTATATTCAGGTAACCAATTCACCACTCCATCAGGCAAAGGTCAGTTGTTCGCGACACCATGGCGAGCACCTGCTGAATTACCCGATGCTGATTATCCAATGATTTTATCTACAGTGCGTGAAGTGGGGCATTATTCTTGTCGCTCTATGACAGGTAACTGTAAAGCATTGGCATCACTTGCGGATGAACCCGGTTATGTTCAAGTTCACCCTGATGTCGCCAAAGAAGCCAGTATTGGTGATCAAGAGATTGTTTGGGTTGAATCACGTAGAGGTAAAGTGATGTCTCGTTGTAATGTGAATGAGGCAATCAATAAGCAAGCGATTTATATGACTTATCAATGGTGGATTGGGGCATGTAATGAGCTAACTCAAGATAATCTTGATCCTGTGTCTAAAACGCCAGAAACTAAATATTGTGCAGCTAGAGTGATTAAAATTGAGGATCAAAAATGGGCAGAAAGCCAAGTTTCTCAACACTATCACACAATGAGAAGCCGTTTAATAAACTTAGTGGAACAAGCAAAAACCGCGGCACATTAAGTTAATTGTTGATTAAAAATAGAAATGGAGGCCATAAAGCCTCCATTTTTTTCTCACATCTATTTTATAGAAAAAAGTAGTCTATTATTTTGGGTTTAATTTACTTTCTGCTTCTTTTTTCTCTTCTTCTAAAATCTCACGATACCAACGTGGATGGTGCTTTTTCGCCCAACCCCGAGTTACCCAGCCTTCAATCATGCTACGAATCGAACCTTTTACCCAAAACGCGGCGTAAGCATGAACTATCACCGTTATGATAAGTAAAATAGCGGACAGTGAGTGAGCCAGTAAGGCAATGCGAATAATGGGGATTGAGAAATAATCCGCAAAATAAGGACGCCAGATAATCACACCACTGATGGTAAGGACGATAAGGCTAAGACTTAATGTCCAATAAATCCCTTTTTGACCTAAGTTATAATGCCCAATATCACCAGCTTCTTCGTTTTGTAGCACTTTATGGATATTCTTCGCCCACACTAAGTCGTCTTTATCAACAAAGTTATGCTTTAAGTATCTAAAAAACATAAAGATAAAGAAGAATACCATCGCGACACCCGTAAATGGATGCAGTAAACGCGAAAGCTGTGGTGTGCCTAAAATATTCATAAACCAGTTTAGAGATGGGAAGAAAAAGCCCAATCCACTAAAAGTGGTAAAAATAAAAAAAATCGCCACAACCCAGTGATTAATACGCTCTGAGGCAGTATGACGAAGGATTTTATCACTTTTCTTCTTCATTATTTCTGCTCCTCTTTATTCACTGAATTTTGTGATGCTTCCATCTCTTTTTGTGCCTCTTCTTCATCTTCTTCTGTGGTGTGGTTAGGGCCAATACCTAAATAATGGAATATTGCACCCGCAAAAGTGGCTGCAAAACCCACTGCTGCTAATGGTTTCCAAATACCTTTCCAGAATTTAACCGTTGAGCTAATTTCTGGATTTTCGGGTAAGCCATGATACAAATTAGGTCTATCTGCATGATGAAGTACATACATAACGTGAGTTCCGCCAACCCCTTGAGGATCGTATAAACCGGCTTTGTCATAACCACGGGTATTAAGTTCAGCAACGCGCTCATTGGCAAGGTGAGTCATCGCTTCTTTAGAGCCAAAATGAATCGCACCTGTTGGACAGGTTTTTACGCAAGCTGGCTCTTGACCAACTTCAACACGATCAACACACAATGTACATTTATAAGCGCGGTTATCTTCTTCATTAATACGAGGGACATCGAAAGGGCAACCCGCAATACAATAACCGCAACCAATACAGTGTTCTGATTGAAAATCGACAATACCATTAGCGTATTGAATGATGGCACCTTCTGCGGGACATGCTTTTAAGCAACCCGGATCAGCGCAGTGCATACAGCCATCTTTACGAATTAGCCACTCCAGCTTGCCGTTTTCTTCGACTTCAGAAAATCGCATTACGGTCCACGATTTAGCGGTTAAATCCATCGGGTTATCATAAACACCGACATTAAGACCGACTTTATCGCGAATATCGTTCCATTCAGAACAGGCAACCTGACAGGCTTTACAGCCAATACAGGTTGTCACATCGATAAGCTTTGCCACTTCTTCTTTAAAGTCACGTACTTGTGGTGCAGGCGTGAGAGAATTGGTAGCAGAACGACGAATAATATCTTGAGATTGCAATGACATTAGTTTCCCCTTATGCCTTTTCGATATTGACTAAAAACGCCTTATATTCAGGTGTGAATGAGTTCGCATCACCCACAGATGGCGTTAATGTATTGGCAAGGAAACCTTTACGAGTTGCTCCCTCAAAGCCCCAGTGACAAGGAATGCCGATGGTATCAACGACTTTGCCATTGATCGTTAGTGGTCTAATTCGCTTAGTCACCACGGCTTTGGCTTTGATATAGCCACGTTTCGCGCTGACTTTAACTTCATCACCTTGAACAATGCCTTTGCGTGAAGCAAGTTGTTCACCAATCTCAATAAATTGATCAGGTTGTGCAATAGCATTAATCAGTGAGTGTTTTGTCCAGTGACGGAACAATTCAGTAATTGAATAGGTTGTTGCCACATAAGGGAATTCATCTGCTTTACCTAAATGTTCGGCATCGTAGCTATATAAACGTGCAACAGGGTTACGAGAGACTTTTGGGTGCAAAATATTATCTTCTGTTGGCGATTCAAACGGTTCGTAGAATTCAGGGAATGGACCATCAGCCATTTTATCAACAGCAAATAAACGTCCCATACCTTCTGGTTGCATAATGAACGGGCCTACACCGCTATTAGGCGCTGCATTGCTATAATCGGGTACATCAGGGCCAACCCATTGATTACCATTCCATTTGATAAGCTGACGCTTTGCATCCCAAGGCTGCCCTTGTGGATCAACTGATGCGCGGTTATATAACACACGACGGTTTTGAGGCCACGCAAAAGCCCAACCCGGTGTACAACCTAGTCCAGATGGATCGGCGTTATCACGGTTCGCCATTTGGTTGCCTTTTTCAGTCCAGCAACCAGAATAAACCCAACAGAAACTCGCAGTTGAACCATCTGATTTCAGTTGATGGAAGCCATCAAGTTGTTGTCCTTTTTTAAACAACAATTTGCCTGTTTCATCAAAGATATCTTGCATGGCTTGACCATTCGCTTCTTTCGCCACTTCTTCAGGTTGTGGATCGTAAGGGTCAACGTAGTTCCACGAAAGATTCATCACAGGCTCAGGGCAAACGCCGCCTTCTTCACGATAAAGCTCGCGCAGACGCATTAATAAATGCCCTAAAATTTTACCATCATGCCATGCTTGTGCTGGTGGTTTTGCACCCGCCCAGTGCCATTGTAACCAGCGACCTGAGTTTGCAATTGAGCCATTTTCTTCAGCAAAACATGATGAAGGTAAACGGAAGATTTCAGTTTGAATATCTTTTGGTGAGACTTCATTCATCTCGCCGTGGTTTTGCCAGAAATTAGATGATTCAGTCACTAAGGGATCTATGACAACCATATATTTTAGTTTGGCTAATGCGGCGCTACATTTATTTTTATCGGCAAAAGCGGCTAATGGGTTAAAACCTTGAACGATATAACCATTCATTTTTCCATCGATCATCAATTGGGTTTGCGCCATGATGTCATAGCTTTTATCCCATTTTGGTAACCAGTGATAACCCCATTCGTTTTGTGCCGTTGCGTGCTCACCCCAGAAGCTTTTTAGTAAGCTAATAAAGAAATCAGGGGTTCTTTTCCAGTAGTTAACTTGGTCTGCAACCACGGTTTTCGGTGTTACCTGAGATAAATAAGTTTCTAATGATGTTTGTTTTTCATTAGGAAGAGGCATATAACCCGGTAGGTTTAATGATAATAAACCCAGATCACTATAACCTTGAATATTCGAGTGCCCACGTAACGCATTCACACCACCACCTGGCATACCCACGTTACCTAATAATAACTGGATCATACCTGCTGCACGGATAGTTTGAGCACCACCGGTATGGTGTGTCCAACCAAGGGCATACAAAATAGTTGAGGTTCTGTCTTTTACACTGGTAGACGCAAGCGCTTCACAGATATAGGTGAAATCTTCTAAAGGTGTGCCACAAAGAGTGGTAACAATTTCAGGGGTATAACGTGAAACGTGCTGTTTTAAAAGATTCCACACACAACGAGGATGTTGCAGTGAATTATCTCTTAATGCTAAACCATTCTCATCAAGTTCATAGTGCCATGAGGTTTTATCATAGCTTTGATTTTCTTTATCAAACCCACTGAAAAGACCTTCATCAAAGCTAAAATCTTCACGAACAATCAAAGAAGCATTGGTATAGGCTTTCACATATTCATGCTGAATTTTATTGTGTTCAATAAGGTAATGAATAACACCTAATAAGAACGCAGTATCAGAGCCTGCACGAATAGGAGAGTAGAGATCGGCAACCGCAGCACTACGGTTAAAACGAGGATCGACAACGATAACCTTCGCATTGTTCTTAATTTTAGCTTCGATAACCCATTTAAAACCGACAGGGTGCGCTTCAGCAGGGTTACCGCCCATGATCAGCACAACGTTAGCGTTTTTAATATCAACCCAGTTATTGGTCATTGCACCACGACCAAAAGTTGGAGCTAATGCTGCAACGGTTGGCGCATGGCAAAGTCTTGCCTGACAATCGATAGCAATCATGCCTAATGAACGAGAAAATTTATTATCTAAAATTCCGGTTTCATTACTAGCAGCAGAAGAACAAAGCATACCGGTGGTGAGCCAGCGGTTAACTTCCTGCCCTTTTTCATTATGGGTAACAAAGTTTTCATCACGATCTTTTTTCATCAGACGGGCGATTTTATCAATCGCTTCATTCCATGAAATGCGCTCCCACTTATCAGAGCCAGGTCTACGATATTCAGGATATTTCAGGCGATTTTCACTATGGATATAATCGACAAGCCCAGCACCTTTCGGGCATAAAGAGCCACGGCTAACGGGATGATCAGGGTCGCCTTCAATGTGATAAATACTTTTATCGACATTCTTTGCGCCATCCCCAAGGCTATACATCAAAATACCGCAACCTACAGAGCAATAAGTGCAGTTATTACGAGTTTCAACGGAACGTAATAATTTATATTGGCGAGCGTTCGCAATAGATACTTCAGGTGCCAAGCCTAGTAATGCAGCAGATGTGCCAGCCATACCGCCTGCACAGATCTTAAAGAAAGACCTACGACTGATTTGCATCAGTGTCTCCTCGATAAATTGATAAATAACATCCGTACCGGGCGTTTAAAAAACGTCCAGTAAAGATACGATTTCATTTTTCAATCATTCAAGACAGACCTGAGTATCGTTTTATGAACTCAATGTGATGAACTACTACTTAAAATGACGTTGGTGATTATAACGAGGAAAAAAAATAAATCCATGCTAACAATGCGGATACAAAATATATTAAAAAATAACAATTTAGTTTGATTTCCATCATGTTAAATAACCAATTTTTCAATTAACACACAAGGTAAAAATGAGGATGTAATCTATTAAAAAGGTGCTTGAAATAAAACTCCATTTTTACCTGTGTCATAAAAAATTTTTACTGTAAAAAAAGTAACATTATATTCTGTATAAAATCTCAATAATA
This sequence comes from Proteus terrae subsp. cibarius, assembly GCF_011045835.1. Taxonomy (NCBI): domain Bacteria; kingdom Pseudomonadati; phylum Pseudomonadota; class Gammaproteobacteria; order Enterobacterales; family Morganellaceae; genus Proteus; species Proteus terrae. The sequence goes on along the minus strand of NZ_CP047349.1, from coordinate 3,806,341 downwards.
ATTTATTGAGACTGTATTTTATTCTATTGTCAGATTTTTATTCCTAAATTTGATTTAAAGAAAGTTGTAAAAATATAAGATTAAAAAATAGACATTTTGATCGCCTTCACAATTCAGAAAAGATCAATTTGAAGTTTAACTCCGAAAATAATTATATATTGGAGTGATATTTAAGATACAAGAAAAACCCCTACTTGATGACAATAATAAGAGCTAATAAGTATGAACAGAATAAAGAAAATATCTTACTCCTGTCTTTCTGTAATGCTAGTGTCGGCAATATTCACGTCTACTAGTTTTGCAGAAAAGCTGCCTAATTTACCAGTAACATTTAAAAGTGGCGCTGGAACAATTAGCGAAAATATTATTTATGTTGGTTTAGGTACAGCGGGAAAATCATGGTATAAGCTTGACCTGAATAGTTCGAAAAAACAATGGGAAAGAATAGCAGACTTTCCTGGAACACCAAGAGATCAAGCTATTGCTCTAGAGCTAAATAATGATATTTATATTTTTGGTGGAGCAGGAAAAGAAAATGAAAATAGCGAAACAATTAGTGCGCTGACAGATGTTTATCGCTATTCACCAAAAGAAAATAAATGGGAAAAGATCAACACTCGAGCACCTTACGGATTGGTTGGGCATACAGGAGTTAGTATTAACAATGATCAAGCTATTATTCTTGGTGGTGTTAATCAACAAATCTTTGACGGTTATTTCGTTGATTTAAACCGTACTAAATCGAATGAATCTGAAAATAAAAAAATTATTAGTGATTATTTTAATAAGCCTGCTGAAGGTTATTTTTTTAATCGAAATATAATGGAATATAATGCTGAAAATAATCAATGGAGATTATTAGGTATTACGCCATTTAATGGAACAGCAGGCTCTGCATTAGCTTATGATGGCAATAAAATCACTTTAATCAATGGTGAAATAAAACCAGGGTTACGCACCAGTGAAGTGCAAACTGCCACATTAAAAAATACTCAATTACAATGGAATTCTGTTGCTCAGAAATTACCCGACCCTACGCCTAATCAGCCACAAGACGGTTTAGCTGGTGCATTTTCCGGTTACAGTATGCACACTTTACTTGTTGCTGGCGGGGCAAATTTCCCGGGAGCACAGGCAAACTATGCACAGCAACATTACTTTGCGCATCAAGGATTAGAAAAGACATGGCATAAAGAAATTTATGGTTTTATTAATAATCAATGGAAAGTCATTGGTGAATTACCTCTTCCTCTTGGCTATGGTATTACTGTTTCATATGATAATTCACTTTATTTAATTGGAGGCGAAACAAATAAAGGTGAAGCTGTTAATTCAGTTATTACTTTAACAATGAAAGATAAACAATTAATTATTGAATAAACTCTTCCTAAATATAAATTAAAATAATTCATCAAGATCTCCTTTGTTAATTCAGGGGATCTCACCTTTTTGGGAAAATATTATGCTAAATAAAAAGAAGAAACTTTTATTGTCATGCTGTACTTTATTAATGTCATCTCAATTATATGCGACTACATTAGACTTTCGTCATGAATATGCAGACTCTACTCGAATTAATAAAGATAGAGTTGCATTTATTCACTCTTTTTCAAACGGTGTTGGTTTCTATATTGATGCTAGCGTTAAATCGGGTGGTGTTGATGGTGAGAAAGATAAACTATTCAGTGATGTTGTTAATAATGCTATTGAAATGGGATTAAGTTATAACTATAAACTAAATAACTATATTACATTACAGCCTGGTCTTATTTTTGAAACCGTAACAGATACTTCTATATATAAACCCTATTTAAAAGCACAATATAACTTTGATAATGGTTTATATATTGCAGGGCGTTATCGTTTTGATTATGCCCGTAAAACAAAACAAGGTGTTGATGATGAAAAAACAAATCGTCTTGATGGCTTTATAGGTTATAAATATAACAAATTTAAAGTGGAATATGATTATACTCAAATGTATAGCGACGCCATAAAATATGATAATAAGAAACGCAATTACGAGCACAATGTCGCTTTTTCATATCAAATCAACAGCACTTTCACTCCCTACATTGAAGTTGGCAATATGGCTGTAAGCCCTCTTAGTGATGATCGCCAGACACGTTATCGAGTTGGGTTGCAGTTTCATTTCTAATTTAAGTTAAGTAACGCGGAATAAAAAAGAGAAAGAGTGGTGGAAACATCACTCTAATTTTTATTTAGTTTATTTATCAGTTAGTTAGAGGCTATTGATTATTGTTTGATCTTCTTCACAAATTACTGTTTTTTTGATTGAGAAATTAAACTCCGTAAAATACTATAATTTGGAGTTACATTTCAAATGAAGAGAATAGTGAGTCAAAATGACGCTAATTGAAAAGATGACTAAAGATATTCAACAAAAAGGTGGACTGATTGTGTCTTGCCAGCCTGTTGATAATAGCCCAATGGATAAGCCAGAGATTGTTGCTGCAATGGCTCAAGCAGCGGTAAATGCAGGAGCAATCGCTGTGCGTATTGAGGGAATTGATAATTTAAGAGCAACTCGTCCTCTTATTGATGTGCCGATTATTGGCATTGTGAAGCGTGATTTACCTGATAGCCCTGTAAGGATCACTCCGTGGCTTAGTGATGTTGATGACTTAGCTAAAGCGGGCGCCGATATTATTGCTTTTGATGGTACTGACCGTGTGCGTCCTATACCAGTGAAAACACTATTAGCTCATATTCATCGTTTAGGAAGATTGGCGATGGCAGATTGTGCCACCTTTGACGAAGGTATGTATTGCCAAGAGTTAGGCACTGAATTTATTGGCTCAACGATGTCGGGTTATACCGGTGGTGAGATACCAAAGCTACCTGATTTACAACTTGTTACCGCATTGGCCGAAAGGGGATGCCGAGTGATTGCCGAAGGGCGTTATAACACACCAATGATTGCCGCAAGAGGAATGCAAGCGGGTGCTTGGGCTGTCACAGTAGGCTCTGCATTGACGCGTCTTGAACATGTCTGTGATTGGTTTACTCAGGCATTAAAGTGGCAGCAGGAGTTAGATAAATGAATACATTAGCAATTGATATTGGAGGAACAAAAATCTCGGCGGCACTAATTAGTCGAGATAACCAATTGACACAACATACACAGATAGCCACACCCGCAAGTGCATCACCAACGCAACTTTATGAAGCTTTAGTTGCTATTACTACACCACTCAAAAGCGATGCAGATAGTGTTGCTGTCGCATCAACAGGGATTATTTGTAATGGCATTTTGACCGCATTGAATCCGGATAATTTAGGTGGACTAAAAGATTTTCCTTTAAAAGAAACACTTGTCTCACTTACAGGATTGCCTTGTTGGCTACTCAATGATGCTCAAGCGGCCACATGGGCTGAATATGATCATCGCCGTGAAACTATTTCCGATATGGCATTTATCACCGTATCGACAGGTGTTGGCGGTGGCGTAATTCAACAAGGACAGCTCTTTACAGGAAAGCGAGGTATTGCAGGTCATTTAGGTCACACGCTTGCCGATCCTCATGGCCCACTTTGTGGTTGTGGTCGCTATGGTTGTGTTGAAGCAATCGCTTCTGGTCGTGCAATTGCATCACAAGCGACACAGGAGCTTGCTGGAAAAGATGCAAAAGCGATTTTTGCTGCCTTTCATCAGGGAAACTTACAAGCAAAATCAATTATTGAACGTTCAGCAAACACCATTGCAAATTTGGTGACTGATATTAAAGCAACAACAGATGCTGATTGTGTCGTTCTTGGAGGAAGTGTTGGGCTGGCAAAGGGATATATCGAACTCGTTCAAGCTGCCCAGATAAAGCAACCAGTTGCATTACAAGTGCCGATATTATCGGCTCATTATCATCATGATGCCGGGCTCTGGGGCGCTGTCCTTTGGGCTAGAGAGCAATAAAAAAACTGTCGTAAAACTTACCTTTTACCCTACATATGGCAGGACTAAAAAATGCAATTACATGATTTTGGTTTTATTAACTATGCAGTGCTGTTTGGTTATTTGGCAGCAATGTTACTCGTGGGTGTTTATTTCTCTAAACGCCAAAAAACAGCGGATGATTATTTTCGTGGAGGAGGTCGGGTTCCTGGTTGGGCTGCAGGGGTTTCTGTTTTTGCGACTACGTTAAGTTCTATTACTTTTATGTCGATCCCAGCAAAAGCCTATACCTCCGACTGGACTTTTATTATCGGGCAATATTTAGCTATCGCTATTTTGCCATTAGTTTTTTATTTTTATATTCCTTTCTTTAGAAAATTAAAAATCACTTCGGCTTATGAATATTTAGAAGCACGTTTTGATGTACGCAGTCGTTTATTTGCCAGCCTTTCGTTTATGTTATTCCATATTGGTCGGGTTGCTATTATTACTTATTTAACTGTACTTGCTTTACGTCCTTTTATGGGTATTGACCCTGTTGTTTTAATCGTACTGATTAGCTTGCTCTGTATTATTTATACTTGGATGGGCGGAATTGAAGGTGTTATTTGGACGGACGTTATCCAAGGGTTATTGCTTTCAGGTGGTGCAGTTCTTATTTTTATTATGATCTGCTTTAAAGTTGATGGCGGAATTAGTGAAATTTTCACTGCAACATCACAAGCTGATAAATTCTTTCCTACGACTCAATTTCGTTGGAGTTGGACGGATAGTACTATTCCTGTTTTGATGATCGGATTTTTATTCGCTAATATTCAACAATTTACAGCAAGTCAGGATGTCGTACAGCGTTATATCGTGACAGATTCTATTGAAGAAACAAAACGTACACTGATAACAAATGCGAAATTAGTTGCCATTATTCCTATCTTCTTCTTTGCTATTGGATCTGCCTTGTTTGTGTATTACAAACAGAATCCTAATTTCTTACCTGAAGGCTTTAATACAGGAGGTATTCTGCCTCTGTTTATTGTGACTGAAATGCCTGTTGGTATTGCTGGATTAATTATTGCAGCTATTTTTGCTGCGGCTCAATCCAGCATTTCGAGTAGCTTAAACAGTATCTCAAGCTGTTTTAATTCTGATATCTACACTCGTTTAAGCAAATCTGAACGCAGCGCTGAACAAAAAATGAAAGTCGCAAGATTAGTCATTATTGTTGCTGGTGTCTTCAGTAGTTTAGCTGCAATTTGGTTAGTTTTATCTGATGAATCTGAAATTTGGGATGCCTTTAATAGTCTGATTGGTTTAATGGGTGGCCCAATGACCGGTTTGTTTATGCTGGGTATTTTTGTCAAGCGTGCTAATGCAGGTAGTGCAGTTGTCGGGATTATTGTCAGTATTATTGCTGTATTAGCTGCTCGTTATGGCAGTGATCTTAATTTCTTCTTCTACGGAGTGATTGGTGCGATGTCTGTTGTTATAGCAGGAACAATTACAGCACCGCTTTTCTCATCAGCAAAACAAATTTCATTAGATGATAGTGAAACGTCAGGAAACTAATAGGGAATAATCTATGTTATTTGGACACATATCAGATTTGGCTACAATGCCAGAAATGAATCCCGCGTTGCGTGACGCAATGGAAAAAGCATTAGCACTTGATCCTGCTTCACTTGCTCCGGGAAGTTATAAGATTGATGGTGAAACGCTATTTATGAATGTAATGACGTTTGAAACACAACCTCGTGAACAGAAGCGAGCTGAGTTACACCAACGTTATATTGATATTCAAATATTGCTTAGTGGCGAAGAAATTATTGATTTTGGTATACAAGGCTCAGCACAAGACGTGACGCCTTATAATGAGGCTGATGATTACCAACTAACCGATACAATAATAGGTCAACAGACCTTAACGCTTTCATCAAGCATGTTTGCTGTTTTTATGCCTTATGAACCTCATAAACCAGGAATTTCGGCTGAAAAGGGTGCAAACACACTGAAAAAAGTTGTTGTTAAGTTAGATGTCACCGCATTGACCGACTAATAATTACTATTTTTATTAAGCGCTTTATTTCTGATGTATCAGTAAGTTGTATTCTGATGCTATTAAGGAATAAAGCGTTTTTTATTATCATATTATTGTATGAGCAAGGCTTTTTTTAACCTGTTGGAATTGGTACTCTTGTTGGCAGAATTTTTTTCCGTGTATCTTCTGCAACCAAGGATAATCTCCATGACAGAACAGGCAACGACTCGATTAAAGCCGGGTAAAATACTTGATACGCTAGGCGCAATGAAAAATAGTCTAACGCGAGTATCACAGCGCATTGCAGACTATATCCTGTTCCATCCTACAGAAGTTACTCAACTCTCTATTGCTCAACTTTCACAAGCAACAAAAGCGGGTGAAGCGACGGTTGTGCGTTTTTGCCGTACATTGGGTTATAAAGGGTTTCAAGATTTTAAAATGGATTTGGCGATTGAAATGGCGACCTCTGATAATGAAGAGTCACCTATTCTTGATGCAGAAGTGACCCATCAAGACGATATCCATACCATTGGTTTAAAACTTCAAGCAACGATTAATAACGTATTATCAGAGACATTAAATCTGCTCGATATGAAGCAAGTTCAAGGTGCTGTAAATGCTTTATTATCAGCAAATTATATTTTTATTTGTGGTGTTGGCTCTTCAGGAATTACAGCAGAAGATTTAAAAAATAAACTTATGCGAATTGGCTATCGTGTTGATGCTGTTACAAATAACCACTTTATGTATATGCAAGCTTCACTATTAAAACCAGGCGATGTGGCTATTGGAATTAGCCATTCCGGTAATTCTCCTGAAACGGTCCATGCTCTTAAATTAGCTAAAGAAGCAGGAGCCAGCACGATCGCATTGACTCATAATTTAGGCTCACAAATTATGGAGTATGCTGATCATCATTTAATTAATGGTAACCGACAAGGGAAACTGCAAGGTGACTCTATTGGTACAAAAACCGCACAACTCTTTGTATTAGATCTTCTTTATACGCTATTAGTACAAGCTCAGCCTGATATGGTTAAAGAGCAAAAACTGCGAACATTGAATGCGCTAAAGCAGACTCATTCCGCATAAGTTTATCTCTACATTGTGTGATTTTTAGTGAAAATTGGCTAAAGATCACACTTTCATTTTTCTCTTCCTTTAATGCTCATTTCGTTATTGCGTTCTGAAGTATTGCTCCCTAATATAGAGTTAAGCTCCATAAAATTAATAGAAAAGAAATTAACCTCCAAAGGAAGTTATCATGAACAAACTCTCTGGACTGATTGCCGCACCTCATACTCCTTTTGCAACTGATGGTAGCGTTAATTATCCTGTCATTGATGAAATAGCTAAACACCTAATTGCAAGTGGTGTGACAGGTGCTTATGTATTAGGAACAACAGGCGAAGGTATTCATTGCTCTGTTGAAGAACGTAAGAAAGTGGCTGAACGCTGGGTTAGTGCCAGCCAGGGTAAGCTTGATCTTATTATTCATACAGGTGCATTAAGTATTGCTGATACGCTAGAACTTGCTCGCCATGCTGAAACCTTAGATATCAAAGCAACATCCGTTATTGGCCCTTGTTTCTTTAAACCGGGCAATGTTGATGATCTTGTTGAATATTGTCGTTTAGCGGCTGCAAGTGCGCCATCTAAAGGTTTTTACTATTATCACTCCACCATGTCAGGCTTAAGTATTGATATGGAGAAATTCTTACAAGTAGCGGGTAAAGTAATACCTAATTTATCTGGTATGAAATTTAATTCCCCAGATATGTATGAATTCCAGCGTTGCTTACGCGTAGAGGGTGGAAAGTACGATGTTCCGTTTGGTGTGGATGAATTTATTCCTGCGGGATTAGCCTGTGGTGCATTAAGTGCAGTTGGTAGCACATATAACTATGCTGCACCATTATACCTTGAAATTATTGAAAAATTTAAAGCTGGTGATCATGAAGGTGTTACTGCTTGCATGGATAAAGTGATTGCGATTATTCGTGTTTTAGTTGAGTACGGCGGTGTTGCAGCAGGAAAAGTAGCAATGCAACTGCATGGTATTGATGTTGGTGACCCTCGTCGCCCATTACGTCCAATGACGGCAGAGCAAAAAGCTGATGCTTTAGCGAAGTTTAAAGCAGCTAATTTTCTGTAATCGATTTGACTTTGATTGATAATTTTATAGATAGACCCATATTTCAACATCTCCCCCTTTGATGTGACAGTGGCTTTTAGAATAAAGCCACTTTTTTATTATTGACTCTAAAACTTGATTTTAAATGCCACTCAAACCAAAGTACGAGTTACTATTTTATTCTTATTAAGGTGTACGGATGGCATACGAATTCCTGACACAAGCAACACTCAACAAACTAGCAACTGGCGAAATTTGGCAACGACAAATTAATGATGAAAGTATTATTGATGTCAGCTTAAATGCAGGGCAATTAATAATTTCTCAGCCTGAAGTTGAGGAAAGCTTTATTCCTTTTAGTCAAAAACTAATAGCTTATTGTGAACAGCTTGCGCTTAAATTTCCATTTATTGAATTTACTCAATCACAAGAATTTCATTCCACATTATTAACGATTTTTAATCAACAAAATGAGCAATTTAAACTGCAACGGCCTGTATTATTATCGTGGTGTCATGAGATTGCAAAAATCTTTAACCAAATAAAAAGTATCGAAATTTTATTTAATGACGTTGTCCTAACATCCAATGGTAGTCTGATATTAACGGGTATTTCAGAGGAATTAACACGCTTTAGGCAACAGATTTATCAGCAGATCCCAATTGAAAGTGAACTTCATAAAGACATTATCCATATTACGCTTGGGCGATTACGTGATAGTACGTCATCAGCAGATATGAAGCAGCTTTATGATGAGCTAGAGCAAAACCGATCATCATTAATACATTATGCAATTAACACTCCTATCATTATCCGACATCCAAAATTTGTGGTAAGCAAAGGTTCGCTTTCAACAGAAGTACAGATGGGGTTAACGATGGAATTTAATCAGTTATGGCCATTTAGGTGTTATTAACCGTAAATATTAAATTGTACTCATCTTTTTGTGACTAAAGTGATATGGCTAATTAGTATATAATCCAGCGATTCTTTTTATTCGGGTTATTTGTTTGAATTATGAATGTAAAATATCGTGCTGATGTAGATGGTTTAAGAGCGGTCGCTGTTATTCTGGTTATCCTTTTTCATTTGGATAATCGCTTAATTCCTTCGGGATTTATTGGCGTCGATATTTTCTTTGTGATCTCTGGTTTTTTGATTTCGCTAATAATTAAAACTTCATTGTCACAAGGTAATTTTTCATTTCGTGATTTTTATAATCGTCGATTATGGCGATTACAACCACTTTATCTTTTTGTATTAATTGCGGTTCTAGTGATATCTGGGCTTTTTTACCTACCTAGCGATTATTTAGATATTACAAATAGCGAGAAATATGCCTCAGCCTTTCTCTCTAATAAATATTTTGCGAGAGCAACAACTAGCTATGCAGCGCAAGATGCACTCTTTTTACCGTTATTGCATACGTGGTCTTTAGCTATAGAGTGGCAATGGTATCTTTTTTTACCTTTTACACTTTATTTTCTACATAAAATCAATGTAAAAGAAAGGGTTAATAGTTTTTATCCTGTGGTGTTAGTCACTGCTATTTCATTTATTCTGGTGTTTTATTACCAAAAAGATCAACCGAAAAATTACTACTATTTTAGTACGCGGATCTTCGAATTTATGTTGGGAGCTTGTGTTGCCTACTTCCCAACAAAGATAAAACCTAATCGAAGAATAAACGATGTTATTAGCTTAATTGCGCTAGGTGTTATTCTTTGGATCGCATTCCAAAACGATATTATTGCAGGTTATCCGAACCTTAATACGTTGTATGTTTGTCTTGGTGCTACACTAATTATTTATACCGGACAACATGGGAGTATCATTGAAAAAATACTCTCGTTAAAGCCAATCGTGATCGTTGGGTTATTATCTTACTCACTCTATTTATGGCACTGGCCATTATTTGCTGTTGCACGCTATGTTGGTGTGTTTAATACAGAACTGCAAAAGGGATCACTGTTAGCATTAACCTTATTGCTATCGATTAGTTCTTATTTTCTGATTGAAAAACCGTTTAGAAGAAAGCGTTTAGCCTTTAAATATTCCATCACTCTCTTGTTAATTGTACCTATTTTATTCACTTTGGGGCTAAATGCATTGAATGAAAAATATAAAGGTATTGGAGCGAGGCTTGGGCAAAATTACGTTAATTTAGAAACAAAATTGAATCAATTTGATTATCCCAATCGAACTAAATGTATGAATTTTGAAGCCTCAGATCCAGATAAAATGTGTCATATTGGTGAAGTAGGAAGCCAGAAAAAAGCCTTTTTATTTGGTGATTCTCATGCAAATCATTATTGGGGCTTTATGGATATTTTAGGCAAAGACGCCAAAATAGATGTATATGCACAAGCAACTTCATCGTGTATTACGCTTCCTAATATTTATCTTTATGACTGGTCTAATCATAAAAATACAGTTTATCAACGTTGCTACGATCAAACGGCGAAATATTATCAAGTTATCAAGAATAACCACTTTGATTATGTAATATTTGGGCAAGTTTGGAATAATTACGCGTCAAATCATGTCATTAATAAGATAGGTGATGTTAGGACCGTTGAAGAGTCTCGCAAACGCGTTGAGAAAGCGATGCGTGAAGCGCTTGATATTATTATTGCCACAGGGGCTAAGCCTGTTTTTATAAAAACAGTTAATTCTATGCCAAGTGGTTTTATGACTTGTTTTTATGAAAATGCAAAATTAAGAAAGGATTTTGCAGATAATAACTGTAACCCCAAAAACTATAAAGGTGAGGGAAATACATGGATGAATCAGTTATTTGTTAAGCTAAAAAAGGACTATCCAAGCTTAATTATCATCGATCCTAAAGATGTGCAATGTGATAAAAATGTCTGTCTAACCGATATAGAAGGTGTGCCAGTTTATCGTGATGTAGGACATATTACAGATTATGCTTCAACAATTTTTGGCATGATGTATTTAGAGCGTTTTGGTAATCCGTTAGTCGTGAATAATCCTTAATAAGACAATTAATCGATCATCAAAATAATAAAAAAGTGCGCAGTTATCTAAGATAGTGCGCACTTTTTACTTTTGAATATATTAATGATCCAAAGAAACAGAATGAACATGTTCAAGCTGTTTTAATGAGCAATAAAATTCGGGTAAGGTAATTTTTTGCCGAACTAACAGTTTCAAGTTCACTTCAACCCGTTCTTTTTTAATATCGCGAATAGTCAGGTTTTCAATCACATCTTTATGGCTTTTTAAATACTCAATTAATAGGGGAACACCACTTTCATGAGTAAATAACATGCGTACTTTAATCTTACCTAAACGTTGGTTTTTCATCTGAAATAGCACCACTTGTGGGCTAAGTTGAATAGCCATAAAAAAGAGAACAGTCACAATCATGGCATGCCAATAAAAACCTGAGCCACAAGCAATCCCAACACCAGCTGAAGCCCACACTATGGCTGCGGTCGTCAGACCTGAAATGGCATCATCACGTCGATGCAATATAACGCCAGCGCCAAGGAAGCCGACACCACTGATAATTTGTGCTGCTAATCTCATGGGATCACTACGAATATTGTCTGAAATATTGGCGTAATATTCCGCAGATTGAATAGAGACAATGGTTAATAAACAACTGGCAACAGCAATAATGACACAGGTTTTAAAACCGACAGGTTTTCCCTTTGATTCACGTTCTAAGCCAATAAGGCCGCCCAAAATAAAGGCGACCAGTAATTTAGCGATACTTGATAGTGATAAAGGGCCAATGCTGCCAACAAACTGAATTAATGCGTCCATGGTTTGCTCCTAACGTTGGCCTATTATTCTAAGACTAAAGAGTTACTGTACCTTCTGGTGCTTTCTTATCTTCGTTATTTTTCTTTTTACTCACATCATCTTTAAAGAAGAAGATAAAGAATAGGCTTACAACGGCAGCAACGATTGCTGGATATACCCAGAATGTTGACCACTGTGGTAATGCAGCATCACCTGTTTCTGTTACGGTTGAATTAAAGATTTGACCACAAATAGTGGAAGCAAATAATAAGCCGAAACCATTAGAGACAATAAAGCGTAAGCCTTGTGCTTGGGCACGAATTTCCGGTTTGGCTTTGCGGTCAACATAGATATCACCAGCAGTAAAGAAGAAGTCCCAACATAATCCCTGTAGCATTAATCCGATAACGATAAAATAAAACTCTGTATTTACCGCTGCATAAGAGAAGAATACCGAGCGAATGATCCAGCTAACAGCACCTAAAAGTAATGTAATTTTGAAGCCAAACTTCATTAGGAAGAATGACAATACAAACATAAACAGAACTTCGCAGGCTATACCTATTTGCATGATAGACGCCGCGTTATTAAAACCTAATGCTTTAATAAAAACGGGAATATAAGCGGAGTATGCTGTTTTAGGGATCATTAAAATAAAGATACTAAACATTAAGATAGCGAAATAACGATCTTTAAATAATGAAAGCGCATCTAAACATAAAATATCACGAGTAGAGAATGGCTTGCCTTTCGCTTTCGGTGGTGTGTTAGGTAAGGTAAAGCAATAGAAACCAAGTAAAACACCCACTGCAGAAGCGATATACCAAGTCATCGTACTACCAGAGAAGCCCATTTCACCTAATATAAATCCGATAGCCATAAAACCAAACGTACCGAATACACGAATAATAGGAAAATATTTCACACCATTAATATGGGAGAAACTAATACTATTTGAAAGCGCAGTTGTTGGATAAAACAATAATCCAATAATGAAAATTAAGAATAAAGTCATGCCACTGTTTTGTGCTTCAATAAATTGAGGAACACAAATAATGACTGCTGCATTAATTAAATGAAGGATGCCCATGACTTTTTGTGAAGCAAAGAAACGGTCAGCCACCATGCCAATAAATAATGGGGAAATAATTGTAGCGACACCTAATAAAGCGTAGGCATTACCAATGATGCTTGCCATACCATAGGTACTTAATACCAGTCCCATGGTCATATTCCATGCACCTTGCATGAAATATTGCACAAACATCATTATCAGTAAGCGAGAGGTTATTTTCATATCCATCATCGTTCTCCTCTTAATTTGTTTCTAACGTTAATCCGTCGTAGGCAACGCGGATATTATGAGGAGCACAAACAGCTTCTAATTCGTGATGAAGCAATTTGCCGCTATGTGAAACATGCGAAACGGCAATTTGTGTATCTTGATGTAAACAACCTTGCTGTTGCAGTTTTTCTTTTGCTGCAAATACGGTTTCTAAGCTCATATGATTATCGGTACGATCTTTACCATTGAGTCCATAAGTACATTCAAAAACAACGATATCAAGTGGTTTGTTTTCTAACCATTTCCATGTTAATTCAGGGAACCAACCAGAATCATGTCCATAGAAAATAACCTTGCCATCTTTCTCAATATGATAAACATAGCAAAGTTCCCATTTCGCATGATTAGCGAGTAATGGTGTAATTTTATAGCCATTTCTTTCGACAGTAACAAAAGGAATTAAGCAGTGAAAAGCAAAACGTTCTTTGCTGTAGCCAGGTAAAACTTCGATGCAACCATTAATCGCGCGATCATTACCAAAAATATGAAGAGGATGGTTAATTTCAAAACCATAACCTTCCATTCGGCTAAACAGATCGCCAACATTGAAATGATCCGGATGAGTGTGAGTGAATAGAAGGCTTTCAAAGTTGGTAGCATCCATTCCATCACGCATTAATTGATAACTAAATGTAGGTGATACGTCGATTAACATAATGTCATCAACAATGGCAGAAGAGTGAGTTCTGATATCTTTCCCACCAAGTTCTCTTGCTTTCAGGCAGTGTTCACAACGGCAGAAGGGATTGGGTATGCCTTCTGAGGCAGCCGTCCCTAAAAAATGAAGTTTCATAAGAAATCCCCTTATCCTATTGTTTTATTATGATTTTATTAATTATCTGGTGTTGGCTATCTATAAGCTGTAGATTAATTTGAACGTTCCAATGATAAAATGATGAAGATTATTTGCCAATAAATGAAGATCAGATCAGTGATCTCATTCAAATTAAATTTCTTATCATATTGATTAATATTGATATATGTTTTAATTGATATTGATAATCATTTATTTATGATAAGTAACAAGCGCTTGTTTTATAAACAAATTAAAAATGGAACGTTCAAATTAATTAGCAGTAGTCGCGATAAATAATTCAGGTATGCTAGTGAAAGCAGAAATTGAGATGGAAAAAGATCAATGGCAACGATTAAAGATATTGCAAAACTAGCTGGTGTCTCTCATGGAACAGTTTCTAACGTATTGAATAAACGTGGGAATGTGAGTGTTGAGAAAATTGAAGCTGTGTATCAAGCCGCCAAACAAATGGGCTATCAATTAAATACGCAAGCTCAACTGTTAAGAACTAATAAAAGCCATAAAATTGCCATACTTCTCCCTCAATTAGTTTCTGAAAAATATGCCGTTTTCTTTAATTCCTTAAGGCAGTCTATTGCTCATTTTCCTGAGGTCACTTACGATCTTTTTTTAACCGATGATCTTGAAACCACCGAATTAGAGGCATTACAGAAAATTGCTGCAGGTGGCTATAAACAAGTGATCACCGTTAGCTGTCTTAAAGATGCGAATATCTATTTTGACACGTTAAAATTACCGCCTTCTCAAATAGCATTTGTTTATCGTGAACCACTAAATACTCAACGATATTTCACACTCGATTTTGCTCAAGCCGCAGAAGCTATTTGCCAACAGATAGCCAAAACCACAGGTAAATTAGTGGGTATTTTTATGGGGAGTAGCGACTATTTAAATAATCAAAACTTTGCCAATGAATTACAAAATCAACTTTTAGAGAATGCACCCAATAAAAAAAATGTGGTGCTTTGTGCGTCAGATGAAGAGAGTTATAAAATTGCGTTTGATTTCTTTTCTATGGAGCAAATCCCAGACATATTTATTGCTCAAGATATAGAGAAAGCTCGTTATTTAACACAAGCCAGTTATTTCGGTAGCCATAATGATTGCCCTCCTATTTTTGCATTGAGCGACAATATTCCACCTGTATTAAAAGGATTGTATTACTTTCCAATGAATTACGCTCAACTTGGATTAGAAGTCATGGATGCATTAATGCAAGAAGAGGATGAAAGTGAAATAACTGAAAAGAATGTGACTTGTGTGCGTAATCAAAGCGATCACCTTTATACTTTAACGCCAGCAGTTGTCAGTGAGGATAAAGCAGATATAAGTCTTAACTTATTGATTTTACCTAGCCCTTCAACCAGTGCATTAAAAAAGCTGCTACCTCATTTTTATCGCCAAACAGGCATTAAAGTTAATTTAGCAATACATCCATACGACGAAGTTTATCAAATATTAAGTCAGTTACATTTACATCCATATTATGATTTATTGCGTATTGATATGGCTTGTTTTCCTTGGTTTGCGGAAAGGATATTACAGCCATTAGATAAAATCGGTAACGGATTAACCGACTTATTAAATAATTTTTCACTGCCTACTCAGCAGAAATTTAGCTTAGTGAATAATGTTGCTTATGCCATGCCTTTTGATGCCAGTGCGCAACTCCTATTTTATCGAAAAGACTTGTTTGAAGATCCTATTCTAAAAAGAATGTATTACGAAAAAACTGGTAATGAATTAACCGTACCGACGACATTTGAAGAATACGATAATGTGACGCAGTTTTTTACTGAACAACATGAAGAAGGGCAATTAAGTCGTCCAATGGGAGCTTCAACAACATTGGGTAGTGCAGGATTGATCGCAACAGAGTATCTATTACGTTATTACGCAAAAGGCGGGTGTTTAATAGGAAGCCATAATATTCCTAGATTGGAAATGCCTTTAGCAGGTGAAATATTAGAAGAATATTTAAAACAGTTGTCGATCACTGAGAATATTCATAATAAGTGGTGGAGTGAATCGGTTAGACAATTTGAGCAAGGGCATCTTGCTATGCTTATTGCTTATATGAATTTATTTAACGATGTTGCTCATAGCAATATTTTACCTAAAACAGGTTTTGCACCTGTACCGGGAAGTATTCCGCAATTAGGCGGTGGCGTATTAGGGGTTTCACGTTATAGCCAAAAATCACGATATGCAGAGCAATTTTATCGTTGGCTTTATTCCCCAGTGGTTATGGATCACCTTATTTTATTAGGTGGAAACAGTAATCATCAAAATTTCAGCCATAATCAAGAAATTAGCCATCGTTACCCGTGGATGACATTGGCTTATCAAGAAATTAATAAGGGAATACGAGAATCATCAGTACCAAATGGCAAATTATTTAATTTACGCCAAGCAGAAATTATTATCGGGCAAGGTATTACGAATGTCGTTAATAATATTATGACGATAGACGAGACTATCGAATATATAAATCAGCGTTTGTTAATAGATACTCAAGGTGAGCGGTAGGATTTACTGATTGTTATAAAAATGGCAGGGGATGATGAAATCCCCTGTATGTACACGACTACTCGCCTGCTAATGCTCTTGGAAATAATAAGTTATTTTCTAAGCTAATATGATTCATTAAATCATCGATAAATTCATTAATACCATTATAAAGCACTCGCCATGTGGTGCAGGCTTCAGGTGGTGGTGTGACGTTTTTGGTAATAAATTTAATTACTTCAACAATTTCACCCGCATCATCATGTTCATGTTCCATAACACTAATAGGTGCCCCTGCTTGGCTTCCTAATCCATTTTTTATCATAGGAAAGAGAATGCGTTCCTCTTTCATCATATGACTGGTTAGTTCATCTAATAAAAGTGTTAATTGACGAGCTAATCCTTTCGGGACAGTCGGTTTTGCTTCATGGACTCGTTCTACTTTTTCTGCTTGTAGAATAAGCTCCGGTAATTGTGCTCTATGCTTGTCATGATAACGAACAATAATAAAATCAATAATTTCACTCAATGGTGCTTGTCGCCAATCTTTTTCTAATGGCTGTTCTGAAAGGGCAATTAATTTACTTTCAATTTCATCAATATTGAGCCCTGCTTTCTCTGCAGATTTGCTTAATGTTCTTTTTCCACCACAACAAAAGTCGAGGTTATATTGACGGAATATGGCACTGGCGCCAGAAATAGATAGAGCCAGTTGGCCTAGTGGTTGATCACGTAAGTTCATAGTTTCACCTGTTTATACTCGTCATACTTCAAGTTGTAGCGTTGTTGACTGCGTTCATTCGCACTAGTCACATACTTATGTATGCTCCTAGCGACTCGCTCACTTGTCGCCTAGCTACACCTCGAATTATTTAGAGTATCTATTTGTGTCTATTCAAGTTGTAGCGTTGATGACTGCGTTCATTCGCACTAGTCACATACTTATGTATGCTCCTAGCGACTCATTCACTTGTCGCCTAGCTACACCTCGAATTATTTAGAGTATCTATTTGTGTCTATTCAAGTTGTAGCGTTGTTGACTGCGTTCATTCGCACTAGTCACATACTTATGTATGCTCCTAGAGACTCGCTCACTTGTCGCCTAGCTACACCTCGAATTATTTAGAGTATCTGTTTGTGTTTATTCAAGTTGTAGCGTTGTTGACTGCGTTCATTCGCACTAGTCACATACTTATGTATGCTCCTAGCGACTCGCTCACTTGTCACCTAGCTACACCTCGAATTATTTAGAGTATCTGTTTGTGTCTATTCAAGTTGTAGCGTTGTTGACTGCGTTCATTCGCACTAGTCACATACTTATGTATGCTCCTAGAGACTCGCTCACTTGTCGCCTAGCTACACCTCGAATTATTTAGAGTATCTATTTGTGTTTATTTAAGTTGTAGTGTTGTTGGTTTTGTTTAGCGATATCACCATTAAAATTAAGCGGGCAGTGCTCTTAATAAAGCAAAAGCTTCTCTTACTTGCTCTTCTGTAACCACAAAGGCACGTAATACATTGTTATCATCAAAGCCTTTAGCGATAACACCCGACTGTGTTGTATTAATATTCCACGTTAAGTCATTACGCGCAGTTTCACCGGCAAGATGTAGTGGCATTAACGGTGTTTTCACTCTAATAATCATCGGTGGCAAATTAAGAGGTGCATTGTTTTCACCTACAAGTGATTTTGCTAAATGCATCGCACTTAATTGTATAGGTTGCAAAAATGGCAATAAGTTACCGTTGATTTGTGCACAATCACCTAATGCATAAATATCGCTATTACTGCTTTGCAGATATTCATTCACAATAATCCCACGATCAGTATGTAAACCCGCAAGATGAGCAAGCTCTATATTCGGCGTGAGCCCTGTGGCGGCAATAACACAATCAACCGTTAATTGATGATGCTGATTAAATGTCGCTAAAATACCGTTATCGACTTGTGTTAATGACTGTAACGGTGATTTCAGCATTAATCGGACACCAATTTCAGTGAGGCTAGATTGTAAACGACCACTAAGATCAGACGGGATCAAGGAGGATAATAATTGCCCTGAAATATCTGCAAGGATCACCTCTTTACCTGCTCGACTAAAATCCATGGCTAATTCAGTGCCAATTAAACCCGCACCTAAAATTAATACGCGCTTAGCTTGGTGAATTTGTGCTTCATAAGTTCGGTACTCTTGTTGACTATTAAGCGTAAACATTAACTCATGGCCTGAAATAGCAGGGCAATACGTTTTAGCGCCTGTCGCTAAGACCAATTTATCGTAATACCATTGTTCACCTTGAGTACTCTGAATACGTTTTTCATCCGTATTAATATCAACAATTTGTGTATAAGGATAAATGGCTAGTTGATATTGTTGTGCAAAGTCTTCAGCTGTTTGCTTTGTTAGATCATCCGCATTTTGAGCCTGACTAATAACATGGCTTAAATCCGGCTTGTTATATTCATCAATGCTGTCTGAGGCAATAAGGGTAATGGGAATATCTGCATTAAATTTGCGAATGTTTTTGACTAATTGGCGCGCGGCAAACCCCGCGCCAATAATCACAATCCCATTATTGAGAAGATCTGTACTCATTTTGCCTCCTTTGCAAGTGCATCAAAGACATCTTTTCCTAATGAGCATTCAGGACATAAGAAGCTATCAGGTACTTCACTCCATGGTGTATTAGGTTGAACATTTTGCATTGGTTCACCTATTGCCGGATCGTAAATCCATTGGCACACACTGCATTGCATACGTGGACCTAAATCGATAGCTTCAACACGTGTGGTAACTTCAGGTTGTGATGAGGTTGTACAACAAGATTGAGTCGCAGGAAGTGGCGCTAATGCCCATTGACGTGCAATTTCACGGCCATATTCACGACAAATCTCTTGGGCTTGCATGTCTGGACGCCATTTGGTTTTTAGCGCTAGTGCGGTTTCAAATCCAGCATCCATCAAGCGAGTTTGAATGCGGTCAACAGCACCACCATTCCAGCCATAACTCCCAAAAGCAGCTGCTTTCTTATTACGAAAACGTAAGCCTGTCATCTCTTCAAGCATGGCGGCAATTTTTGGCATCATGACATTATTCATTGTTGATGAGCCAACAAGTACGCCTTTAGAACGAAATGCACTGGTGATAATGTCATTTTTATCACTTTTGGCGACGTTATAGCTTTTTACAAACACATTAGGGTCAATTTCATTGATACCTTGTGCAATGGCATCTGCCATCATACGGGTATTGTTAGACATGGTGTCATAGAAAATAGTGATGCGGTCTTCTTGATAGTCAGCAGCCCATTTCAGATATAATTCAACGATTTGTGTTGGATTATCACGCCATACCACACCGTGAGAAGTAGCAACCATATCAACAGGTAAATTGAAGCCTAAAATTTCATTAATTTTTGGTGTCACAAGGCGGCTGAATGGGGTCAAAATATTGGCGTAATAGCGTTGGCATTGCTCAAATAATTCCGTTTGGTCAACTTCATCGTTAAACAACCGTTCATCACAATAGTGCTGACCAAAGGCATCATTACTAAATAAAATCGCATCGCCTGTTAAATAGGTCATCATGCTGTCAGGCCAATGTAGCATTGGTGTTTCAACAAAAATCAGTTGCTTGCCATTGCCAATATCAAGGCTATCGCCTGTTTTAACGATATTAAAATTCCATTCAGGGTGATGGTGATGACCATTGATTGAATCAATCGCATTTGCTGTGCAGTAAATTGGAGTATTAGGAATAAAAGACATCAGCTCAGTAAGTGCGCCAGCGTGATCTTCTTCTGCATGATTAATAATAATGTAATCAATCTCTTCGAGATTAATTTGAGCTCGTAAATTTTGCACAAACTCGCGACTAAATTTATGGTCAACTGTATCAATAAGGACATTCTTTTCTTCACGTATTAGGTAGCTGTTATAGCTACTTCCTAATAATGTTTTATATTCAGTGCCATGAAAATCACGAACTTCCCAGTCACGTTGTCCAACCCAATTAACATTATTTTTAACATGAATAGCCATTTTGTATTGTTCCTTCTCATTAATCTTTTTATAGGGATATGTATAGATATAATCAAGAAGCGTGCCACTTTTTATCTTATTGTTTTAAAATGATTTTTGTTTTTGTGGTGATTTAAATATTGTCAATATGACTATCTTTATCATGTCAAAATGACCATAATAACAGTCATAATGACTATGAGGTGTTTTTATGGGCTTTTCCGTTGATGTGTTGGCTAAAATTGCCATTGAATTACAAAAAGATGTGGGTCATCAAGATAGGTTTCAGCGTCTGGTAACCACGCTTCGGCAAGTGCTAAATTGCGATGCAGCAGCGTTGCTTCGTTATGAGCCCCATCAATTTATTCCATTAGCCATAGATGGCCTTGTACCTGATGTTTTAGGTCGTCGATTTTTACTTGAAGGGCATCCTCGCCTTGAAACTATCGCACGGGCAGGGGATGTGGTTCGCTTCCCTGCGGACAGTGATTTACCTGATCCTTATGATGGACTTATCCCAGATAGAGAACATTTAAAAGTGCATGCGTGTGTGGGATTACCATTATTTGCTGGGCAAGACTTAATTGGTACGTTAACACTGGATGGAATGGACCCTCATCAGTTCGATACTTTTAGTGATGAAGAATTGCGTTTAATTGCTGCATTAACCTCTGGTGCATTAAATAATGCGCTATTGATTGAGCAACTCGAAAATCAAAATATGTTATTTACGCCAACCAATACGTTTAAGCCCACAGTAAAAACAGAGATTATTGGTTTATCGCCTTCGATGATGCAACTGAAAAAAGAGATAGAAATTGTTGCACCCGCAGATATGAATATTTTAGTGAGTGGCGAAACGGGAACGGGCAAAGAGCTGGTGGTAAAAGCTATTCATGAAATGTCTAATCGTGCAGATAATCCGTTAGTCTATTTAAATTGCGCGGCACTTCCTGAGAGTGTGGCAGAAAGTGAATTATTTGGGCATGTGAAGGGGGCTTTTACCGGCGCAATCAGCCATCGTAGTGGTAAATTTGAAATGGCAGATAACGGAACTTTATTTCTTGATGAAATAGGGGAGTTATCATTATCACTTCAGGCCAAATTACTGCGTGTCTTACAATATGGCGATATTCAACGCATTGGTGATGATCGTAATTTACGCGTTAATGTGCGTGTATTAGCGGCAACGAATCGTGATTTATGGGAAGAAGTATTAGCGGGAAATTTCCGTGCTGATCTTTTCCATCGATTAAGCATTTTTCCTTTGCATGTTCCACCATTACGAGAAAGAGATGAAGATATTTTGCTATTAGTGGGTTATTTCTGCGAGCAATATCGTCAGCGTTTTAATCTCACTCAAGTGATTATTAGCCCTGAATTACGCCTTTATTTATTACACTATTCTTGGCCGGGTAATGTGCGTGAATTAGAACATACCATTCACCGAGCCATTGTTTTAGCAAGAGCTGGAAATAAAACCGATAGCCTTATTTTACAAGTTAGTCATTTTGCTTTAGGGGCTGAAAATCCCGTTCACTCTGCTTCTCAAACATTACCTTCTGAAGAAAAGAATTTAAAAGAAGCAACGGATGAATTTCAGCGAGATTTAATTAAACAAGCATTGCTACGTAATAACCAAAATTGGGCGGCAACGGCGCGAGAATTATCACTCGATCCGGCTAACTTACGCCGTTTAACAAAACGCTTAGGATTAAAGTTGTCATAATTTAAAAAGAGAATGTCTTAAATGAAAAAAGGTAATTTGGGTGCGTGGTCCAAATTACCTTAAATAATTATGTTAGGATGATAAGTTGTTAATAAATTTCTATTTTCTGAATGCGTTCACCGTGATGGTTACCAGTTCTGTTAAGGTGCTATAAAATTGGCTATACCCACTCATTTTTAATTTATTTAAATAGTGAGGTAGCCATGTGGTCAAATGAAGGGATAATAATTCATTAACCGCTTCTTCTCTGTTTTCCGATGCCAATATCGCTGCTTGAAATAACATCAAACCGATATGATCAACAGGCTCTGGAAAAGGCGTATTTACTTTTAAACGTTCCCGTTTTAAAAACTCACTCAGTGCAAGGGTAGAATCCCCTTGTAATAAGCCCTCAGGATCTAAATAGACTGAACCCCAAGGAGGAGCGGGTAATGCATTAGGGCCAACAAAAAGATTTTGCCATTGGGTTTTTAATTGCTCTGTATCGATAGAAACAGAATCAATTAAACGTTCACACAAGCGGTTTTCAATTTTACAAGGCCACTGTGCTGCAAAATCCCCTGTTTTAAAAAAGTTGAGTGCAGTTTTATTGGTGTCATCATCAGGTGGGAATAAATAACAAATTCCCAATAAATTAAATGCAGCCGCATAATAAGAGAGTCTGCTCATAATTTTTGATACTTCCTTAAACAAACCCCAATTAATGAGGTTTGTTTTTTTATTATTTAAACAACAAGCTCAATTACAATTAGTGAATTGAGTAGAAAACATAGCGCAACATAAAGTCAGCAATAATTGCGATCACACAACCAAGTGAAAAAATAGACTCTGTTGATTTACTTTGATTTTTAGGTGCTAGGAATTTCACTAAACTATAACCACAAGCTAATACTGCAAAGGTTGCTAAGATCCAGCATGTAGTGCGTAACGAGCCAATGGAGTAATACACTTGAATAGGTGATAACGGGAATGTCACCGATTTTTGGCTATAGAGCGTGCTAGTTAAATATTGCTCATAAAAAGGTTGATACAGTAATCGACCGATTAAGCTAAATGTCATGATCCCCCATAATTGCCATTTCCAGCGTATTGGGAAAGAGCCTTGTGGTATTTCAATTCCTAACTTACTACCTATGCGTTGTAATACTTTGATCAGCAAAAAGAAAATAGCCACACCAAGCGTTAACATCGCACCGAAGAACATCACGTAAGTATTAGGGTCCATCCAGGTTAAAATAGAGGTATGGCGATAAATCGATGCCATGCAATAAATATCAAATAACCCAATCAGAATACTGGCACTTAATAACAGCATTGAGAGTTTGCGAGTGCGCCAGAGCCATAAAAAGGTTAATCCTAGGCAACCGACAAAAATAGCAGTGACGACAACTTCACGACTTAACCAAGCAGAAAAAACATTTCTAATGGCATTAGGGGCATTTAATGGCACACCTAAGTGAGTAATTGAAGCGATAGAGCCTAAACCCGCTAATCCACAAATAACAAATAAGGCTAACAGCATAAAGCGATAGTAGCTTTCTGCATTGAGATAATGAGAAAGGCGATGAGCAAAAAGCCCTGTTGTTAGCGCAAGACCGATGGTCGCATTCATCATAAATGTGAAGATTAATAATGACCATTCATTCATTTTCTTTCTCCCTTATTATTAATTCCGTCATTATTGGCACCCTGATGTGGGTTAATAACAAGGTTTGGATGCGTTATTTCAGGGGAAGGTAAACCTGTGACATAATCTAAATCGCCATAGCGTTCACGCAACTCATCAATAGGACCAAATTGGATCGCACCTAGCGGACAAGTCGCAACACAAACGGGTTGTTCACCTTTTTGCTGTAAATCGATACAAAAGTCGCATTTTGACATCTGCTTGGTTTCTGGATTCATTTGTGGCGCGCCATAAGGGCAAGACCACGCACAAGCACCACAACCGACACATTTGTCTGTATCTACCATGACGATGCCGTCGCCTTCACGCTTATGCATTGCTGTTGTCGGACAGTTTTTAACGCAAATTGGGTCATCACAATGGTTACAAGAGATAGATAACGTGTAAGCAAAGACATTATTGACTAGTGCACCTTTAGGATTGCGGGTATAACCGCCACCCGTGATTTCATAAACACGACGAAATTTGCGTCCGACATCAAGGTTGTTTTTATCTTTACACGCAACCTGACACGCCTTACAACCTGAACAGCGAGCGCTGTCGATATAAAACCCTAACTGTTTGTTGCTCACAGCGGGATAAACGATAAATTTACTCATGCTTTTGCTACCTCGACCAATAATGTTTGGTGAGCATTGCCGTGTGCCATTGCGGTGCTACGGGATGATGTTAATACGTTGGCACATCCACCTTGATCTATGCCTTTTGCATCAGGTTGCCACCAAGCACCTGCTTGCAAGGCGACGACACCAGGCATAATTCGTTGTGTTAATTTGACGGGAACCATCGTGATCCCACGATCGTTATACACTTTGACTTTTTCGCCTTCTTTGATGTTTCTATCTTGAGCATCTAACGGGTTTAACCAGAGTTCTTGGCGCTGTACTTCTTGCAGCCAAGGGTTGGCAAATTGCGTTGAGTTTGCGCGGTTACGCCCTTTCCATGTGATAAGTTGTAGCGGGAATTTATCCGTTAACGTGTCTTCAGGGCCCTCAATGGCGGGTACATAATGAGAGAGTGCAGGAATATCGACATTATTCATGTCATATAAACGCTTAGAGAATATCTCAATTTTGCCCGATGGCGTTGGGAATGGATTATTCTCGATATCTTGAATATTTTTCTCAAACGCCACATTTTGAGTATGAGGACGATGTTTTAATAGATGACGACGTTTAACTAACAACTCTTTAAAGGTTGGAATACCGTCTTCAGGGCGTTTAACACTCGCATCATCGACTAAATATTCAATCCAATCGCGATCAGTCTCTTTACCTTCGCTAAATTGTTCACCTACACCTAATTTATCGGCAACTTCTCGTAACCAATCGTAGTCAGTACGACGCTCAAACTCAGGCTCAATAACTTTTTCAGAAAGAATAATGTAGTCGCCATAGCTCCATGTACCACCGATATTCCAGCGTTCTAAGAAGCTGGTTTCTGGCAGTAAAATATCGGCGTATTTTGCACTTGGAGTTAGATAGAGATCACTACAAACGATAAATTCTACTTTTGATTCATCTTCAAGTACTTTTGCGGCATGAAGAATATCGGTATTTTGGTTTGTCATGTAGTTACCCGCCATTGAGAAAATCATCTTGATTTCAGTATCAAGTTTCTCGGCGTTCAGTAACCCATTTTGTGGCGTGACTAAATTTTTATCTTCACACGCTTGTACCCAGTTGGTGATATTGATTTTCGCTTTTACTGGGTTAGTTAATAGGCTTGGCCCCGCAATAGTTTTACGTAATTCAGAGTTTAAAGCCATACCATAGCCGGCAGCCCAACCACCACGAACACCCACATTACCCGTGATAGTCGCAAGTAATGTCGCGCCACGCGCCGTCCGTTCACCACAAATATGACGTTGAGGACCCCAACCTTGCATTAATGCAGCCGGTTTTGTCGATGCGTATTCACGAGCTAGTTGTTTAATAGTATCAGCAGGCACTTTAGTGATGGTTTCAGCCCATTCTGGGGTTTTCTTAACACCATCTTTTTTACCCATTAAATAGGCAACTAAAGACTCATTTTCACCCACACCTTCAGGCATTTGGTGTTCATCAAAGCCAACTGTATATTTATCGATAAAGGCTTGGTCGTGCAGATTTTCGCTTACGATGACATACATCATCGCATCCATCATCGCGTTATCTGTTGTTGGCAATAACGGGATCCACTGATCAGCTAAAGAAGAAGCGGTATCTGAATAACGTGGGTCAACGACAATAAATTTAGTGCCGTTTTTCTTCATTTTTTGGAAGAAATGGTTTGAATGGCCAAAAATAGTTTCGTTAGGGTTATGACCCCATAAAATCACAAGAGGGGTATTTTCTAACGTATCGAGGGTGCTACCACTGGCAGCTGTGCCATAAGTATAAGGGGTGACCGCAAGGGTATTACCGTTACTGACTGAGTGATAGTTTTCCAGAAAACCGCCTGTGATATTAAACAGACGACGTAACATATTCGCACCAGAGAAAATACCGCCAGTAACGCCTGTACTTAAGCTGACAAAGCGAGATGCTGGACCATATTGCTGGTTAATACGTTGCATATTTTGCGCAATAAGGGTGGTTGCTTCTTCCCAAGTGATACGTTCGAATTTTCCTTCGCCACGTTTACCAACGCGTTTCATTGGGTATTTTAAACGGTCTGGATGATAGACAAATTTACGATAACCACGGCCTCGTACACAGGCACGCATAATTGGCATCTCTTCATCTAAATCAGCATCTGGACGTGTGCTAATACGGGTAACTTTGCCATCTTTTACATGGGCACGAATGTCACATTTACCGCCACAGTCAAAGCTACTGCAAGTTGAAACAACGCGCTCACCCTCTTCAGTTGTTATTGATTTTACTGGGATAGCGTTATCTGTTGTCGCAGCAAAAGAGTTTGATGCGAGAAAAGGGAGGGTGACTAATGCTGAGCTCGCTTGAATAAAGTGACGGCGGCTAACATCGTTGAGAATGCTCTTTGTATCACTATCGTGATCGGACTGATTGCTCATAATGAACTCTACCTTAAACATAATAGGCGGATCCCGATATACCCGATACTTGATATAAAGAATGTGCGTGATTTTTCTAGGCTATGAATAAAGGGAATGTCTGGTATCCGCTGCATTATTATTGAATGCATAGATAATTGCAGAAGGCTCGAAATAACCTCTGCGAGAGGGATAGTAGTTGATTAATCTTTTGCCAACATTCTAAAACCAGACAATGACATTTGAATTTCAGCCTATTTACTAGGAGTGTTAAAAGCTCGTTTTTTGATTGTTAATGAGGTTTATTAAATAGATATCAAGAAGGTTGAAATTTCACATAAGACACCCTCGTTGCTCATTTAAATATATAGCGATTTTAATTATATAGCTCATTATTTGCCAGTGTGTAGAGTGCGTGAGAACTGCTATATTAAAAAGGACGAAAATAAAAAGAGAGTGACCTAAACTGTGAGAAATGTACCGTTAAAAAGCGTTGATTCACTTGACCGAGATGTTATTGCGCTGGGTACAGACTATTTGCCCAATACATTGTTAGAAACGCATCAACATCGACGTGCTCAATTTTTATACCCGGCTACGGGATTAATCGAAGTGAGCACAGATGATGGCGAGTGGGTTATTCCGCCGTCTTGTGGTGTATGGATCCCACCAGAAACAGGGCATGAAACTCGTATGTTAGATGTGAGTACGCGAAGTTTATATATCGAGCCTTCTGCAGCACCTCGTCATAGCAAACAATGTGAAGTTGTCAGTGTTTCTCCTCTTTTTCGCCAACTCTTGCTTGAAGCTGTAGATGTGCCTGCAAAATATGACAAAAAAGGGCGAGATGGTCTTTTAATGCAGTTAATCCTATGTGAATTAGCGAAAGCAAAACCATTACCGTTTTTTGCACCTATTCCACAAGACAGTAAATTAGCTAAATTATGTCGTGATTTTATTCGTAATCCAAAAATAGATTCTTTACCGCAACAGTGGGCAGATAAATTACATAAAAGTGAACGCTCTTTTAGCCGTTTTTTCCGACAACAAACGGGAATGTCATTTTCACAATGGCGACAACAAGTCTGTTTATTGAATTCATTAACACAAATCTTATCAGGACGCGGTATTACTGAAATTGCCTTTGATTTGGGTTATAACAGCGCCGGTTCATTCTCGACGATGTTTAAAAAACAGATGGGACAATCGCCTTCTCACTTTAGTATGGATGCTCTGGATATCGATAGGTTTTAGTTGAGTACGCTACCGTTATAAAAACGCGCCACTTAGACGCGTTTATTTTGCAAAAATCACTCCATAATTTAAGTTATTTTTGTCCTTACGGAATTATGCAAGCAATAAGGCAGAACCACTAAGCTAAGTGCGGTAATAATTGCTGTCGCGGTTAATACTACGAAAAAGGCATTTTCAAAGGCCATATTTGCTTGAGATATCACGAGAGAAGCCACGTCATTTGGTAACTTCTCTGCCACAATCAGGGCTTCGTCTAAACTGTCATAGACTGCATCGTTGATAGCTAATGAGTCAGGTAGTACGAGCTTTAAGGTGTACACGGTGCTCATCAAACTGCCCATAAATGTCACCCCAATCACACTGCCTAGCTCATAAGCTACATCTTCAATTGATGCAGCCATTCCAGCTTGTCTATCTGCCACACTCAACATAATTGATGTCGATGCTGTGGTAAAAATAATACCTAAACCAAAGCCGATTAAGAATAAGCTACCAATTAACACCATTGGAGATGTTGTTTGATAAACGGCAATTAACCACAGATTTCCCACTAAAGTAAGCATAAATCCGGTAATAATTAAGCGAGCTTCACCTAAACGCACCAAGAAATAACCTGTCAATGGAGAAGCAAGTACAGAGCCAATAGGAATGGGTAAAATCACCAGCGCCGCATTAAGTGGGGTGAAACCTGCAACAAGCTGTAAGCGTTGGCTGAGCAGTAATTCAATACCCACAATGATCACCATAGAAAGCACAGCCATTAAAATACCGATACTAAAAAAGCGGTTTTTAAATAACCCAAAATCAATCATTGGGTGAGTTTGTTTACGCTGACGTAAGGTAAATAGAGTGAGAAAGATCACTGCAATCACAGTGGCAATTGTGGCTTCACTCCACTGTATATAAGGTTTTCCTATCTCTTTTAGGGCATAAATGGCGCTGATCAAACCGACTAAAATCAGTACTGAGCTTAAATAATCAATTTTATGGTTGCCATGTCCAGCAAACTTAGGAATAAGCCAAATAGAGAATGGTAATACCAAAAGAACAATAGGGACGTTAATTAAGAAAACAGAGCCCCACCAAAAATGTTCAAGCAACATTCCACCAATTAAAGGCCCTAAAGCTGCACCGCCTGAAGCAACTGCAGACCAAATACCGATTGCAACCGCACGCTCTTGCGGATCGCTAAAGACTTGTCGCACTATTGACAGAGTAGCTGGCATACTCATTGCTGCTCCCACAGCTAAAAAACCACGAGATGCAATTAAGGTCATCGCTGTGGGAGAAAAAGCTGCACACAAAGAAGCAATAGCAAATAATGGTAACCCACAAATAAAGAGTGTTTTATGGCCGATCCTGTCTGTGAGCATACCCGCTGCAGGTAATAATCCAGCAACAATTAATGGATAGGCATTCATTATCCAAAGTTTTTCTGATGCACTTGCGTTTAAATCATGAGTTAAACGTGGCAATGCGGTATAAAGCACTGTTACATCAACAACAATGAGAAACAGCATGCTAGATACCAAAAGTAATACTATCCAACGTTTATAATCTTTTATCATAGAAATCTCAGTTATTTTTATGTGTATTATTTTTACTAGCAGCTATAATATAAATCCATACGACCGTATTGAAAAGAGGTTTTTTTATGGGACGTCAAAGAACCATTGATAGAGAAAAATTGCTAGAAGCTATCTTCGACATTGTGATGGAGCAAGGCGCGGCAGCATTAACGATTGATACTGTCGCAAAAAAAATGGGGATCTCAAAAGGGGGGGTTCAATACTGCTTCAACAGCAAAGAAGCAATGATTGATGCGATGTTTGAACACTGGGAAGGCAGTTATGAAACTAAATTTAACGAGATAGTTAAAAATGATAATTCGCCTGAAAATCGAGTAACAGCACATATTCGTGCTATTCATACGCATGATAAGGTTGCTTTTGCTAAAGGTGCTAGTTTGATGGCTGCATTGTTGCAAACACCAGAATATTTACAAAGTACAAAGGAGTGGTATCAACAGCGATTAACGGGGGTAGATACAACAACAGTCGCTGGAAAACGCGCTAGATTGGCTTTTTTGGCGACAGAAGGTACTTTTTTACTGCGTTATTTTGGGTTGATGGATATTAATGATGATGAGTGGGACTCTATTTTTGAAGATATTGATTCAGAGTTTCTTCAGCAAGGGAAAAGGCAATAAAAAAGCATGCTGTAATGAGAAGAACAACATGCTTTTTATTAAAGATTATCAGGCTAATTAGAATTAGTAATACATGGCAATTAGCTTATTATCGAGCTCTTTAACGTCAACAGGAGTGTCGAAAATATCTTCGATAATATCCGCTTTCATGATCTCTTTGGGTGAACCGTGATAATACAGTTTTCCGTTACGCATGGCTAAAATATAGTCAGAGTAAACAGAGGCAAAATTGATATCATGAATAACGATAATAATGGTTTTTCCTAATTCATCTGCGGCTTTTCGCAGCAGTTTCATCATTATTACCGCATGTTTCATATCAAGATTATTCAGTGGTTCATCAAGCATGACATATTCAGTATCTTGACATAGCACCATAGCAACATAGGTACGCTGACGTTGCCCACCCGATAACTCATCTAGATAACGATGACGAAATTCAGTCAGATTTAAAAAGGCGAGTGACTCATCAATCACTTTTTTATCATCAAGTGTTAAACGCCCTTTGCTATAGGGATAACGCCCAAAACCGACTAATTCTTCTACGGTTAAACGACTAACAAACTGGTTTTCTTGGCGTAATATTGAGAGATTCTTGGCAAGAACATCACTATTAGTTGCAGCAACATCCATACCGTTAACGCTTACCATGCCACTTTCAGGAAGTAATAAACGTCCAATCACAGAAAGTAATGTGGATTTACCTGCGCCATTAGGGCCAATGATCGAAGTAATACCGCCACGTTGAATTGTTGTTGTTATATTATCGAGAACAGTTGTATCTTGATAACGTTTTGATACTTCGCTGATTTCAATCATATTAAAGTCTTCTTAACACCAAATAGATAAAGAACATTCCACCGACAAACTCAATCACAACAGAAAGTGTTCCTGTCATTTTTAAACCATACTCTAAAACCAGTTGTCCACCAATTAAGGCGATAGTACCTAGTAGGAAGGCGACAGGCATCAAGAAACGGTGCTGACTGCTACCACTGATATGATAAGCAAGGTTAGCCACAATTAAACCTAAGAAGGTTAGCGGGCCAACTAAAGCGGTAGAAACCGCAACTAAAACAGAAATCAGCAACAGGATATAAGTGGTCTGTTTGCGGTAATTGATACCAAGGTTAATGGCATTCGCTTGCCCTAATGCCATCACATCAAAGCTATAGCGCATACGCCAAAGTAAAACACCAACAACCACAATAATCGCTAAGGCACAAAAGATAAGATCAGGCGTGGCACGGGTGAAGGTGGCAAACATGCGACCTTGTAAAATGGAGAATTCATTAGGATCCATCAAACGTTGTAATAGTGTGGCTGAACTACGAAATAGTGTCCCTAAGATAATCCCAATCATTAAGACTAGATTGATGTTAAAACGTACTGAGCTAAACAACCAACGGTAGAGTACAACGGAAAATAGCACCAGCAATGTCGATTCTAAGAAGAACTTTGATAGATTCAGCATCCACGATGCAGGCATATCGCCTTCAAAGAAGACAAACACGGTCTGTAGCAACACAAACAGGGCTTCTAACCCCATAAGTGACGGTGTCAAAATACGGTTATTCGCGATAGTTTGGAACAGTATTGTGGAAACACCAGCGGCAAACGCCACTACAATCATGGTGAGAATAATGTAAGCGCGGTGAGTCAGAATATAAGAGATATTGCCATTTAGGTTTATCGTCATAAATAACACAATGGATAATAACGATGCCCCTAATAATAACCAGATACGAGACATGGGTGAGAGGCGCGTTTTCTTATATTCGACAGCGCCAGTACATTTGCTAATTATGGATGAATTAACTTTTTGCATAACGTTGCTGCTTTAGTAGTAAGAAAAGGAAAATAATGGCACCCACTGCCCCTAAGATAATACTGGCAGGTATTTCAAATGGGTAGCGAATAAGGCGACCAATCACATCACACAGTAAAACAATCGCGCCACCACTTAAGCAAACCCAAGGGATAGTTTTACGGATATTATCCCCCATCACTAAGCTCACCAAATTTGGCACAATCAAACCGAGGAAAGGTAATGCACCAACAACAGAAACCACAACACCACTGATAAGCGCGATAATCGATAATCCTATTATCATTACTTTGCGGTAATTCAGCCCCACGTTAATGGAGAACTCTCGCCCCATTCCAGCCACAGTAAAGCTATCTGCAACCCAACACGCCATGATTGCCAGTGCGCCAACAAGCCATAAAAGTTCATAGCGACCTTGTAATACACTTGAAAAATCGCCACTGGTCCAAGCATCTAATGATTGCAGTAAATCGAAATATACCGCTAAGAAGATGGTGAGTGCGCCAATAACTGCACTGAGCATAATGCCGACTAAAGGTACTATCAGTGTTGTTTTTAAGGTGATCCTTTGCAGAAGTAGCATAAACAACAAAGTGCCAAGCAGAGCAAAAACAGTGGCGACCATCATTTTGGTAAAGATACCCGCTGCAGGAAAGAGCAGCATAACGACTAATAATCCAAGGCTTGCTGATTGTGTTGTTCCTGCAAGAGAAGGCTCAACGAAGCGGTTTTGAGTGAGCAGTTGCATTATTAAACCTGCAACGCTAATGGCACCACCAGCGAGTAATAATGACAGGGTTCTTGGAACACGGCTGATAAAGAAGATATCGCGCATATCGGGATCAGAAAAAAGCGAAGCAGGAGTAATATCTCCTGCGCCGACAAATAGACTGATCATTGAGAGGATAGCGATACCTCCTATCCCCAATGATAAATGGAACGTTTTCATTCAGTTACTTTATTTTTTCTGATCCAATGCCTGATTAATTGTATCCATTAAGCGAGAGTAAGTTTGGATCCCGCCAGAGATATAAATGGAACTTGCATCAAGATAGATAACTTGGTCTTTATTCCAAGCATTTACTTTTCTTACCAGAGCATTATCAAGGACTTGTTGAGCTGGTTGTGAATCTTCACGACCAATTGCTGCATCACGGTCAATGACAAACAGCCAATCTGGATTAAGTTTTAACAGTAATTCAGAGTTGACAATGTTGCCGTGTGAACCTGGGCTATCAAAAACATAAGCTGGTTCAAAACCTAATACATCATAGATAAAGCCAAAGCGAGAGCTTGGGCCATAAGCCGAAATTTTACCGCCACTGACTAAAACCACCATTGCTTTACCTGCGTCTGGTGTTTTGGCTTTTACGGTATCAATTTTGCTATTGAAATCAGCCAGTAATTTTTTAGCTTGTTCTTCTTTGCCAAAAATTTGACCTAATGTTGTGGTGCGTTCAGCAAGGCTTTCAACGAAACGCTTCGGATCGATATCCATTGAAATCGCAGGTGCAATTTCACTTAATTTTGCATACGCATCACGAGCACGGCTACCACTTAAAATTAAATCAGGTGCTGTTGTGCTGAGCTTTTCATAGTTCGGCTCAAATAATGCACCTTCATTGATATAGTCGTTCGGATTGGTGTACTTCTCTAAGAATTTTGGTAAATGAACATTTGTTTGTGGAAGACCAACAATAGAAACACCCAATGCATCAATAATATCGAGGGTTTCCATATTCATCACAACCACTTTTTGTGGATGTGCAGGGATTTCAGTTGTCCCTTGGAAATGTTCAATCGTGAGAGTTTGTTTCTCTGCTGATTGTGCTGTTGATGTGTCTTGAGCGTTATCACAACCAGCGATAACAAGTGAAGAAAGCAGTAAAAACAGTGGGCTTAATGACTTTTTAAACATTCTCTTTCCCATATTGTTGCAACACGAAATAACACGGATCTTTACAGCAGTGGCCTAAATGTCGATCCACAAAGAAGACGATAATACCATCAAAAGTATAAAGAGTAATGATACTAATTCACATTCTCATAATAATAAAGGATTAACTTGACTAAAATGGCGAAATTTTGCGAGAGATCATTAAAGGAAAATAGAGAACAAATTTTGTGACGTGAAAGAACTCTTCAGATTATTTGCTCAATTTGTGAAGAGTGTCAAAAGAGTAGGTCAAGGAGAGACAATTCTTAATCTATAAGAAATATCGTTAATTAGTATCATTGCGTATACTTCATTCAAGCAGAAACAATCTTTATTTTAATCTTACTTCGGTTTCTGTACTGACACAGTAATGAATGCACAAGAGAAAGCCTTGTTATCTCTAGGGTAAATCGTTGCCAACTCAAGAGGGTTTTATGCAAAAGAAATATATTTACTTATTTTGTTCTGCTGGCATGTCAACATCTCTTCTCGTGACCAAAATGCGAGCACAAGCAGAAAAATATGAAGTGCCTGTGGTTATTGAAGCATTTCCTGAAACCTTAGCAGCACAAAAAGGACAGGATGCAGATCTGATTTTACTTGGTCCACAAATTAGCTGGATGTTGCCTGATATCCAAAAATTGCTCCCTAATAAACCGGTCGAAGTGATCGATTCTTTGTTATACGGAAAAGTAGATGGCTTAGGTGTGTTAAAAGCCGCTGTCGCCTCTATTAAAAAAGCATCTGCAACAACAAATTAATTTTATTTTTTTATTTTTTTATTATTTCTATTCCAGTCAAAGAGCGAATTTTTCAGCAAGCCGAGCAATTAGCGGCATTTTAAGGGTATTTTTCTATGAGTAAGTTTATTGGTTCACTTGAAAAGGTACTCCTTCCTTTTGCGGTTAAAATTGGAAAGCAACCTCACGTTAATGCGATTAAAAATGGCTTTATTCGTTTAATGCCGTTAACCCTTGCAGGGGCAATGTTTGTACTTATTAATAACGTTTTTCTTAGTTTTGGTGATGGCTCCTTCTTTTATTCTTTAGGTATCCGCCTTGATGCATCAACGATAGAAACGCTCAATGGTTTTAAAGCCATAGGGGGGAATGTCTATAATGGTACATTGGGGATAATGTCGTTGATGGCACCGTTCTTTATCGGAATGGCATTAGCAGAAGAGCGTAAAGTTGACCCGATTGCGGCAGGTTTACTTTCTATTGCTGCCTTTATGACAGTCACACCTTATAACGCAGGTGGTGCTTATGCAGTAGGCGCTAATTGGTTAGGTGGAGCAAATATTATTTCAGGTATCATTATTGGTCTTGTTGTGGCTGAGATGTTCACCTTTATTGTACGTCGCAACTGGGTTATCCGTTTGCCTGATAGCGTACCGGCTTCTGTTTCACGTTCATTTTCTGCATTAATTCCAGGCTTTATTATCTTATCGATTATGGGGATTATTTCGTGGGGATTAGCGACGTATGAAACGAATTTCCATCAAATTATTTTAGATTCTATCTCAACACCATTAGCATCAATGGGCTCAGTGGTTGGTTGGGCTTACGTTATCTTCACTTCTCTACTGTGGTTCTTTGGTATTCATGGATCACTTGCACTTGCTGCACTTGATAGTGGCATTATGACCCCTTGGGCGTTAGAGAACGTCTCTATTTATACTGAATACGGTTCAGTGGAAGCTGCATTGGCAGCGGGTAAGACGTTCCATCTCTGGGCAAAACCAATGTTAGATTCCTTTATCTTCTTAGGGGGTACAGGGGCAACACTGGGGCTTATTCTTGCTATCTTTATCGCATCTCGTCGCGCCGATCATCGCCAAGTGGCAAAACTGGCACTGCCAGCAGGTTTATTCCAAATTAATGAACCGATTATTTTTGGTTTACCTGTGATTATGAATCCAGTGATGTTTATTCCTTTTATTCTTATTCAGCCTATTCTTGCCGCTATTACTGTGACTGCTTATTACTTAGGGATAATCCCTCCAGTGACAAATATTGCGCCGTGGACAATGCCAACAGGGCTAGGTGCCTTCTTTAATACCAACGGTAGTATTGCAGCACTGTTATTAGCACTATTTAACTTGGGGGTTGCTACTCTGATTTATCTTCCTTTCGTGATTATTTCAAATAAAGCTCAAACTGAAATTGAAAAAGAAGAAAGTGAAGAAGATATTGCCAATGCATTGAAATTTTAAGTTATAGAAAAAGAAGTGCAGAGGTTTCTCTGCACTTCTTAGAGTCAAAGAGGATATATCATGTTAGATATTGAAAATGCAGTTGATAGCAGTGTTACAGAAGATGAATTTGAAGAGATCATCATGGGGCTTATCATTAATTCAGGCCAAGCCCGTAGTGTGGCTTATGGCGCATTAAAAAAAGCCAAAGAAGGTGATTTTGATGGCGCTAGAAAATTAATGGAACAGTCTCGTGAAGCATTAAATGAGGCGCATAAAATACAGACTCGCTTAATTGGTGATGACCAAGGTGTTGGCAAAACCAAAGTCAGCTTGGTATTAGTCCACGCGCAAGATCATTTAATGACTTCAATGTTAGCAAGAGAGTTAGTGACAGAATTAATCGAGTTACATGAGAAGATAAAATAAGATGAATACGGTGGTGGGATCATTGAGAGCACAAAGTGAAATACGCATGGTCTATGAAGATCAGCTATTTAATGGCAAAAATTTTCATGTCTTTATTTATAATAAAACAGAAAGTGTCAGCGGATTGCATCAACATGATTATTATGAATTCACCATTGTTTTAACAGGCCGTTATTATCAAGAGATTAATGGTAAAAAGGTTTTATTAGAGCGGGGGGATTTTGTTTTTATTCCCATAGGCTCTCATCATCAAAGTTTTTATGATTTTGGGGCAACACGCATTTTAAATGTGGGAATTAGTAAAGCCTTTTTTGATAAACATTATCTCTCGTTATTGCCTTCTTATTTTATCGCTTCGCAAGTTTATGAATTAAAAAATGAGTTTCTTTCCTATATTGAATCGGTTATTGGCTCATTAAATTTCCGCCATACCGAATTTAATGAATTTATTGAAATTGTCACCTTTAATGTGGTGAATAGATTACGACACCATCGAGAAAATAGAACGCAAGATGATATTCCTTTATGGCTAAGAGACACTGTTAGCGAGATGCATGACAAACAAAAATTTGGCGAAAATGCACTGGTTAATATGGTAATGCTATCAGGGAAATCACAAGAGTATTTAACCCGAGCAACTCGGCGTTATTACGATAAAACACCAATGCAAATTATTCATGATATTCGAATTAATTTTGCGAAAAAACAATTGGAAATTACAAACTATTCGATAACAGATATTTCTTTTGATGCGGGCTACAGTAGTCCAAGTTTATTTATTAAGACATTTAAGAAAATAACTTCGTTGACGCCAAATAGTTATCGAAAAAATTTGTGCAGTATTAAAGAAACAAACTAATTCATTATTAAGCGTAAGAAATTAATCAACAATAAAGATTAATTTTATTGGAAATAGAGAGAAAGAAGAAAATAAGCTTATTTTCTTCAGGGCTCTTTACGCTTTAATTTCGCCATTAATACACAAATAACAGCACTATTACGCTGTATGGGAGTATTTTATGAGTCATAAATTAAAAGTTGTTACCATTGGTGGTGGAAGCAGTTATACGCCTGAATTATTAGAAGGTTTTATTAAGCGTTATCATGAACTACCAATCACAGAATTATGGTTAGTGGATGTTGAAGAAGGCAAAGAGAAGCTTGATATTATTTTTGAGCTTTGCCAACGCATGGTAAAAAAAGCAGGTATTCCTTTAACCATTTATAAAACACTTAATCGTCGTGAAGCATTAACAGATGCTGATTTTGTCACAACACAATTACGTGTTGGTCAATTGAAAGCAAGAGAGCTTGATGAATCTATTCCTTTAAGTCATGGTTATTTAGGGCAAGAAACCAATGGTGCTGGTGGTCTATTTAAAGGCTTGCGCACTATTCCTGTTATTTTCGATATTATTAAAGATGTTGAAGAAATTTGCCCTAATGCGTGGATCATTAACTTTACTAATCCAGCAGGTATGGTAACAGAAGCGGTTTATCGTCATACCAACTTTAAGAAATTTATTGGGGTTTGTAATATTCCAATCGGTATGAAGATGTTTATTACAGATGTTCTGAAGCTGACGGAAAAAGATGAACTCTCTATCGATTTGTTTGGCTTAAATCATATGGTGTTTATTAAAGATGTCATTGTAAATGGTCAATCCCGTTTTCCTGAATTATTAGAGGGTGTGGCTTCAGGAACATTAACCGCAGGCTCTGTGAAAAATATTTTCGACCTACCATTTAGTGAAGGATTGATCCGCTCTCTTAATATGCTGCCATGCTCTTATTTGCTGTATTACTTCAAGCAAAAAGAGATGTTGGCGATTGAGATGGGGGAATACTATAAAGGTGGTGCTCGCGCTAAAGTGGTGCAAAAAGTCGAAAAACAACTGTTTGAATTGTATAAAGATCCTGATTTAAATATCAAACCGAAAGAGCTGGAATTACGTGGCGGTGCTTACTATTCTGACGCAGCCTGTGAAGTGATTAATGCTATTTATAATGATAAACAAGCTGAGCATTATGTGAATATTCCTCATCATGGTCATATCGATAATATTCCAGCAGATTGGTCAATTGAAGTAACGGCTATTTTAGGGCGTGATGGCGCTAAACCTCATCCTCGTTTAACGCATTTTGATGAAAAGGTAATGGGATTAATTCATACCATTAAGGCCTTTGAAATCGCAGCCAGCAAAGCGGCTATGAGTGGCGAATTAAATGATGCTTTATTAGCGATGAACTTAACACCACTGGTACTTTCAGATAAAGATGCAGAAGTACTTACGCGTGAAATGTTGTTAGCGCATAAGGCACATCTACCGAATTTTGCTAAAGCGATTGCTGAGTTAGAAAAAGTCTCTCATTAATTGTCGGTAGAGAAAAATAAGTAATAAGGAGACAGAATGGCTGGTTTATTAATTGTGAATGCGGATGATTTTGGGCTTAGTAAGGGCCAAAACTACGGCATTGCAGAGTGTTTTCGTCATGGTGTTGTGAGTTCAACAACGGCACTTGTCAATGCCGAGGGAATTGAACATGCAGCACAATTGCGTCATGAGTTGCCCGGTTTAGGTGTTGGGCTTCATTTTACTTTGACGATGGGTAAACCGCTGTCTCCTTTACCTTCTTTAACGCGTGAAGGTGTGTTAGGGAAATGGGTATGGCAAATGGCAGACGAGGGTGATTTACCGCTTGATGAAATTCGTGTTGAGCTTAATGCACAATATCAGCGTTTTATTGAGATCTTTGGTTGTGCGCCAGACCACATTGATAGCCACCATCATGTACATATGTTTAAGCAAATTTTTCCTATTGTGGCTGAGTTTGCCAAAGAAAAATCATTACCGATGCGAGTTGATAGGCCACTTGCACATAAAGAAGGGATTGATACTCAAGGTGTGATTAGTAGTGATGGCTTTGATAGCCAATTTTATGGAGATGAAATCACTCAAGCATTATTTTTAAAGGTGCTTGATGAATCGAAAGCGCGTCATGAACATTCTATTGAAGTGATGACACATCCTGCTTTTGTGGATAACCCATTGCGTGCAAGTGGTTATTGTTTTCAGCGTTTAACAGAGCTTGAAGTATTAACAGATAGCGCATTAAAGCATGCGATTTTGGAAAGAGGTTATCAGCTAGGAACGTATCAAGATTTAATGTAGTGGGTTTTTAGACAATCGGTGTCTGTGTTATGCCCTGGTGTGGGTCTTTTTGAATTATTTTGCCTCTATTTTTATAAAGTAGAGGCATTTTTATTTTGAATAAAATCAAAACCGATAACCAATACTGGAGATAAATGTTTTGCTTGGATAGCTTTTTCCTTCCATTTTGAAATAATTGCCTTCATAGCCTAAAGTAAGTGTAATATTTTGTGGTGATGTTAACGTGATGCCTGCTCCCCAACTTACTGATTTAGAAGAATGATCTTTATTGATATTTTCTGATGTTTGGTAACTCACACCACTTACCCCGATAATACTGTATAGTTCAACAAAAGGTGTTAATGAGTAAGCTGGGCCCATTGTAAGTGATGCATAACGTAATCTGCCATTATGAGATAATGCTTTCTGTGCCATCGTTCCTGAAAATTGAAGAGAGGTTTTTTTATAAGTATTGGGATTAATTTGGTATTTAATATTTATTCCGTTCACAGTAGGTAAATCTTTTATTTTAATATAAGCGCAGCCAGCAGAGATGAGTGTATTACTATCACTATTTTTTACATGGAGTGATGAGGTGGAAAATAAAAACAATGGTAAATATATTAATAATATTTTTTTAAAATAAAATTATAATTTAATAAAAAAGCACATACCATAAAATAATATGTGCTTAAATTTATTTAAAAACGATAACCAATATTGGCAACAAAGCCATCTAAAATAATTTTACTATCGGCGTCTTTAAATTTAAAACGGCTATTTTCATATCCAAGAGAAATAGAAACCATTTCAGCTGGGTTAATGATTAAACCTGCTCCCCAGCTAAATGCGTTTTTCTTTAATTTCTTTAATTCTGAACTTTGAGATTTAAACTGAATTTGGCTCATACCTGCTGTGCCGTAAACACTAATAAAATCATTTAAACGTATTGTAGGACCTGCCATAACAGAGTAATAACGTGCATTTACGTCTTTAAAGAAAGTATTAACTGGCTTATTCAGATCATATTCATTTTGAGCGTAAGTGGCTGTTGCTAAAACACCAAATTGTGAGTTTATTTCTTGGCGGATAGAAAAAACACCCCCATGCATTGGGTTTTGGCCTGCTATTTTGACTTGTGCATAACCTGCTGAAAGTGTGGTTTTCTCTAATTTAAAATCGTTTTGTGCATAAACAGAAGACGTCGCTAATAAACCAGTTATAAATAAAGTTGATAGTAATTTTCTTTTCATTAGTTATATCCAATAAGTAAAATAATAAGAACACGCTATTAAGCGGAAGGGATTATAATAATGTGTCTGTTTTTAATGGAATAAAAAAGAGTGCTATTATTTAAATAAGGTTATTTTATTAAAGTAACCTGTTAACTAATATTAATATTATATTTTTAATTATATGACATTAATATAAATCGCTATGGAAATATATAAATAATAAGAATGAAAATAAAGAAAAAAGGCCCTCTAAATAATAATAGAGTGCCTTTTTAGGTTTATTTAAGCCCTAAATCACTTTGCAAGCTAAGCACTTGATTTTGTAAGTTATCTAATTCAAGTTGCTTTTGCATGACTGATTTTGAAGGATTATTTTGCGTTGCCTTCATTTGTCTATCAATTTCATTGATCTGTTTTTGAATATCATTTTGCCCTTTCGTTTTTTGGCGAATTTGATTTAACAGATTATTCATTGATTGATTTAAGGCTTGTTGGCTTGCTTGCTTACTCTTGAGAGAGGCATTAGTTTGTTGCTTTTCTTTCTCTATAGCCGCAAGAACCGCTCTAAACTCAGTATTTAATGCTTTCTCATTAGCGAGAATAGCTTGTTTTTGCTCAATGCGATTGTCATAAGTCCCTGAATAATTACAATTAAACTTAGTAATTATACTAACATCACCGGTTGTTGGATCACAATCTGCAGGATTGGTGACACAACCACTTAATAGTAATGTCATACCAACAAGAGAAAGAGGTAAAAATTTCATTATCATCCTTTTTAACGTTAACTAAGTTTTATTGCTGTACGCTGAGTATAAAGGCTATCAAGCTCTTCTTGTAAAGAGGATACTTGTTTCTTCATCCCATCAATTTGTTTATCAAGTTGAGCGGTTTTTAAGCCATCTTGACGACTCTGTGCTGCGATATCACGCCATTCAGCTTCGCGTTTTTTCATATCCGCTAAACGAGAGCGTAGTGCTGCGATATTGGCATCAATACCTTTCAGTTGTTTCTCAGCAGCGACTTTATTGAGACGTTGTTGTTTCATGTCTTGCTCAATTTTTGCCAGTGCTCTCTTATCGTCATTAATAACGGCTCTTGCTGTATTTGATGCTCGTTGTAGATGCTGATTTTCTTTTTTCACATCGTCTATCATTGAGTTGAGCATTGATTCTTTAGAAGCATAGTTTTGGCGTTTGTTATCTAAATAGGCATTGGCACCAATACCGACACCACAACCAGCGACTGCCGCAATGAGCATACATGCGCCTTTATTGCTCGAATTTGAGACTAAACAGCCTAATGCACCGATAGCCGCCCCTCCTGCACAAGCTGTAATACCTGATTTACTGAAAAATTCCATATCGCTGTTATTTTTCAAACGGGGATCAGCCCCACTGTTACTTTGACATCCTGATAAAGCAAGTACGGCACTAATGCTAAGTACCGCCATAAGTCGTTTATTCATACCACACCTATCCCAAAGTCTCTGTTATTGTTTTTTGCACGCTTCAAGCCATTCGTTCCGTGAAACTTTACCGTTAGCCCAATATCCTTGGAGTCCCTGCATATACGTTGAAAGGTACGTATTTAAATTTGATTTGCCTCTGGCTTCCATTAACTGACGCACAACATCAATTTGAGGTTTTACTAAGGAAGCATCATACGTTGTTGCCATATCCACCAATGTGTCTGCGTAATAACTTACAACAAAGTCGAGGGTTTTCTTATGTTCGTTGACTTGCTCTTGGCGTCGTTCACATGTGGCATCTTTTGTGCCCGCAGGGCAGTTTTTCTCATGCAGTGCAATTAATCGATCATAGAATTCGCCATCATCTTTTAATTTTGTACATAAAAAAGCACCTAATTGCAGTGAAGTACGGATAGCCTGATCACGTTGCTCATCACGCAGTTGTGCATTGGCTCGTAGTGTATTTTTTAATTCAGCTAACTGTTTTTTCAGCGCTTCATCTTGTACTTGGGTTGAGAGCGTATTTAGGCTATTAATGGAATTATCGCTATTGGTTTTTGAGTTATTGTTTGCTGGCTTCTCATTCCCTAATTGTTGCCACTCTTTTTCTATCTCTTTAATTTTGTCGCGTGATGTCAACGCAGGGGCAACAATGGCTAAACGAAAACCTGTGTATTTGTTTTTATTTGCGCCAGTGTTGGTGTAATAAGGCTCTTCTTGACGCCATGAACTGCGTATTTCGCTTTCTGGGGTGAGGTAGCTACCACCGCGCACAATAAAGCCACCCGCTTGCCCGTGTAGGCGATCGAGTTTATTTAATCTAAAAGGCTCAAACATCATTTCAGCGACATTACCTAACATGTCATGTAAACCCAGAGGATTAGGTGATAACAAACCGGTGAGTTGTAATGAGCCATTAGCAGATTGGCTACCCGCTGACCAAATGTAGTTTTTGGTACCTTCTGGCATAGGAAAGCGGAGATCACGAAACTCTGAAGCCGAAACTTTTAAGCCGCCTCTTGCCGCAAATTCCCATTCCGTTTCTGTCGGTAATCGTGCAAAACCTTTGGCGCCATCTTCAACAGGTAACGCTTCGGGATGATTGCTTCTTAGCCATTGGTTGTATTGATCAGCAAATTGCATCGCTTCATACCAACTGATATTCACTTTTGGTAAACGTAATTTATTTGAAGCAACGGGGCACTCTTTACCGTTAATCACGCTCTGCATGGCGTTATATTGCAGATCGGTAACGGGATATTTTGCCATAAGGTAGTAACGGCCTTTTTCTTTGCCTTTTAATGGAAAGCTACCCGCAATATGTTCTGCTCGAGATTGTTCTAAATAGCCCCATTCATCACCTTCTTGCCCTAAAGTCACACTGTAATCTTGTAATGGCTGGCTTAAGGGTATGGTGACTTGGCGAAAAACCATTGAACCTTCACAAGGGAAAGGCAAGGTAACATCATCTGGCAACGCTTTTGGGTTAACAAATTTATCGTCCCATTTGGCAGATGCGGTAAAACTGCTA
Source organism: Proteus terrae subsp. cibarius (assembly GCF_011045835.1). Taxonomy (NCBI): domain Bacteria; kingdom Pseudomonadati; phylum Pseudomonadota; class Gammaproteobacteria; order Enterobacterales; family Morganellaceae; genus Proteus; species Proteus terrae. The sequence goes on along the minus strand of NZ_CP047349.1, from coordinate 3,762,147 downwards.
GATAACAGCGCGAATGATAAAGTTAGAAGCGATAAATTAAATTTCACGTAAGCTCTCCGCAGGTTCAATCGAAACGGCACGTAGTGCACCAATACTTGCCACTACTAAGGCCACCAGTAAGGCACTGCACATGGCAATCAATAAATCCCAAAACGTTAACTGACAAACAAAAGCTTGTTCAGGTAAATGTGTGCCTAATAATGTGGTGAATAAGGCGCTACCGATGCCATAAAGCCCAAGGGCTAAAATAAAGGCAACACTTGTTAATAACAGTGCTTGCAACACAATATATAAAGAGACTGCAAATTGACGAAAACCCAACAGGCGTAATACCGCCATATCTTTACGTTTACGGTCAATATTGGCAAGGAATGCGCCAATTAAAGAGGCAATACAGCCTAATAGTGATACCCAAGCAATTACGGAAAAAATAACATTAAGGACGTAGCTGATTGCTTTTACAGAGTCTATTTGGCTTTTTTGTGTCATCACATCAATGTGTTGTTGTCTAAACCAATCATCAAGTGGTGCAATGGCATCTAAATTTTTGGCATAAAGACGAGCTTTAGCAAACTGGGTTCTTGGCTTCGCTTCAGTGCCTTCTGTTACGCCAAAAAAAGGCGCTTGATAACCATCTCGGTAATCTTCCATTGCCACTAAAACATCAAGAGAAACAAAGGCTGCTGCTCTTGAGAATTTGCTATCACTGATAATGGCGCCAACAGTAAATGTACGTTTGGCTCGTTCATTGACGCCATTTAGTTTACGGCTAATAAATAAGCGCACACTATCGCCTACATTTGCCTGTAATTTTTGTGCCGCATTAGCAGAGAGTACTAAGGTGTCTGCATTTTGGGGAATGGCGACACCTTCTAATAAAGGATCGTTTTCTGCTGTTGGGATAACTTCAGCATTATCAATAAAATGTTGTCCATCAATCACAATATCGGCTTGAGTGTTTAAGCTGCGTGTTAATGGGATAACAAATCGAACCTCTTCTTTGCGTGCAATATCATTAAACCAACTTTGTGGATAATTACCATTGCCTAACATACGTATTTCAAGGTTACGCGGATCATTTAGCAGTTGATTATGAAGTTGCGTCACAATGCCATTCTTTAATCCAAACAGCAGTAGCAGTGGTGCAATAACCGAGACTAAAGAGAACACAATACAGAGCGCAACTTTGCGATCATAAATTAAGTCACGCCAAGCGAGTGAACTGAGTAAGCCAAGGCGATTGGGATTAGTGTTATTGTTTGATAAAGACACTACCGTCCCCTTGTAGTTGTGCGTGATAGTGGCTAAATCCAAAACGCTCGACTAAAGACCAATCGTGACTAACAACCAGTGCAGAGATATCGAGTTGTTTTACCATCTCTACAATGAGTGCATACAGCGCTTGTGCATTATGGGGATCGAGAGCAGCAGTAGGCTCATCAGCAAGTAATAAAGCAGGTTCATGGGCGATTGCACGAATAAATGCTGCGCGTTGGCGCTCACCAATGGAGAGCTGGCGAGGAAAACGACTAAGTAAAGGGCGTAGTTGCAAATGGTCAATGGCGTGATCAAGCCAAGCAGAGTGCGGTGTTAATCCTAGCATTTTACGAGGTAATTGAATATTTTGCATGACGGTTAAAAAGGGGAGCAACCCGCCACTTTGGAGCATAAAACCCAATTTCTCAGCACGTAATGATGCGAGCTGAGCTTGTTCATTACTTAGCACTGCTTGTGTGATAATTAAATCATCACCGAGTTGAAAATCGGTTAATTCATCTGGGCGTAAGATTAAGCCTATCATTTCCAGTAAGGTGCTTTTACCGGAACCACTTAATCCGGTTAGTGCACCAATTTCCCCTTTTTCAAGGGTCAATGAAGGAAGCGCAACACGAAAACCATGTTGCGCATCACCCCGCGTAATTGCCATGCCTTCAATCTGGATCATTAAGGCAAGTTTTCCAGTGGAACAGGGTAAACGTGATCGCGAGGATCGCTTTGTGGTGCAAGAGATATCCAACGATCAACATCTTCATTATAACGTTGATAATATTGCAATTTCGTATTTAGACGACGGATAAATTTTTCTTGCGCAAGACCATCCCAGCTTTTCCATGTCTCTTCATCTAAGCCAAGCACTTCACTTAAATAAGGGAGATTCTCGACATATTCACCCAGTAAGCCCATTTCACCTAATTTGGTTGCTGAACCTTGTTTGATTTGATTTGGATCGTTCCCCATCGTGGCGGCAATGGAGCGTAAATCAGCAAACATATTGTCAGGAGAGATCAAACCTTCATTCGCTGCATTAACGATTTTTTTCATCACATCACTTAAATCGCTAAGCTCACTTTTGGTGAGTAAAACCTGCACTTCTGTCGTTGGGATATTTTGCTGTAATAAGTCCCGATCACTTATCCAAGCTTTAAAGACAGGAGGCGCTTTTGTCCCTTGTTTTTCACCTAAATAAGCTAAACGCATTGCATAGCCTAAATCGTGTGCATCACTCAGTAAGGCATCAGTCTCTTTATTTTTGCTATAAGCAGGATCAGCATTCAACGCACTACCTACGGTGGCTTCGCCACGATAAGCCGTTTGAATTTGCGTGGTTACAGCCGTGGCTAAACTGTCTACCATACGACCAAAACTATTTACATCCCCTGAGTTGATAGGGTAGTAAAGGGATTTGTGTAAGAACGGATTAAGCGTTAATGCTTCATATTGCGCTTGTGCAGATGCGTGATTTTTTGCACCTGATGGTGTTTTTAAATGCAGTGTATAAAGCGCAACACCGCGATAAGCTGCTTCTTGGCGAATTTGTTCCGCATCGAGTTTAGTGGATGAAAGAGGATCATCTCCCGTTAATGCACCTGCATCGGTGATTAAAATAACGTAACGCGCACCAAAGCGTGTCCAATCAACATCATCAAGCGCTTGCATTACACCGGCATACGCATCCTCATCAAAACGGCTACTTGAGACTTTGGCTTGGCGTAATTCTTTAACTTTATTTAGGAAATCAGGGCCGTCTTTTACATCATTGGGATTGACAAACATTTTGCTGTCGTATTCCAATGCAGGGACGGCTTTGATATTAGAACGAAACGCCACTAAACCAAATTTTACCTTATCCAACATATTGTCTTTTTCGACTTGTGCATAAACCTTTTGGATCGCTTCTTTGGTTCTATCAATGTAAGGGTCCATTGATATGGTTGAGTCGATAACAAATACCACTGCGGCAGAAAAACCTTGCATCATATTGTCAGCATCTTTGCTGTTAGGTGTTGCAGGTTTTGGATTATTTGGAGTTACATTTGCATTTTGTGCGTCTTTGCTGTCTTTAGTTTGAGAAGAGACAGAAGCCACATTGAGTACTCGCACTTTATAGCCTGCATCAGTAAAGACTTCATCTGAACCTAATACAGGTAGCAGATAGAAATTACTTTTCTGATCAATCATATAATCTGGCTCTTTTGCTAACACAGCCGGATTCACTTTCTGGTTTTTGATATCTGCTAAAAAGGGTTTGTACTGTTTTTCAGGGGTTGGGTTTTCAAGTAAGCCTTCAACCGTTTGCTTATCTTTGAAAAACAGCATTGGATTACGACCCGCAGGGTTAGTAAATGCGAGTGTTAGCTGCATTTTCCACTCTGATGTGCAACTTGCATTCATCCAACCACTGATATGGCCTAAGCTATCAGGACCAACTTGTAGCCATTCATTAGCACCTTGTTTTTGGCGTTGATAAACATAAAAACGGCTAAATGCAGGTTGCTCTTTACCTGTTGCGCCAATTGTGTCTGCCACTTGGCAACCCGGATAAGTTAATACACGTTGATAGAGAGTCTTTTTACCCTCTTGTAGTAACGGCTTTTTCTCTTCAGCACTTGCTGGCGCTGTCAGAATTAAACCGCTGAGAATAAGAGTAAGCCAATGCGCCTTTTTCATGCGACTTTCCTATTTTTTCAAAGCTTCAAGACGCGCTTTTGCGTCACTGTTTTGTGAGTCGTGATTAAGAACCGCTTCGTACCAATAAATGGCCGTTTCTTTGTCTGCACTAAAGCAACCTTGTGCTGATGCGGTTTCTGGATCGTATTCACGAGCGTAATTCAGTGCGATATCAACATCACCTGATTGTGCTTTATAAGCATATAAACGCTGAGCAACATCACATTGATTGTTCTGTTTCGCTTGTTCAATCGTTGCAAGAATAGTTTTGCTATCCGGTTGGCTCTGTATACAGCTTTGTACAAAGGCTAATGCAGTGCCAGATTTCATATTTTCAACACTGCACACACTTGGTGTTGATGGCTCTGATGTCGGTTGTGGTGCAGGTTCGCCAGCAGGATTGCCTCTTAGTAAGAAGAACCACGTTAAGATACCCGCTAAAATTAAGATCAAGATGATGGCTAAAATTAAGCCAATTTTAGATTTTTTCGGTGCTGGTGGTGTCGACCGTTGTGGCGGTTCATCTGCCTTGATTTCAGAGATAATCGGCTCTATTTCTTCAGGTTCAATTTTGAGTGGCTCTGGCTCCGGCGGAGTTTCTTCAATAATAGGAGCAGGCGGAACTGGCTGATTATCTAATGTCGCCGTTGATTTTAATGCTTCACTCTGACCTTGTGCTTGTGAGGCTAATACGCCATCACGAATGCGTAATCGTCCGATATCTTGTGTTTCGTTATCGTCTTTTAGCGTAAATTGATACGCCATCTGTAAGTTGCTAACGAGGGGATCAACGAGCGTTTTATCAAGAACGATTTGATAACCATCATCAGCATCTTCAAGTGAAAGTTGGTGGAAAAAGGCATTACCTACCCATTCCCCTTTATCATTTAAGAAATAGCGATCTTGGTTACGCTGAATACTTAAATAAACAGGGGAAGCGTCACCTTCCCAATTACGAATACTTAATACCGCAAAGCCGGGACGAGCAGGTTGTACGGGTTTTAATTCTGGATTAAACACGAATTATGACTCCACGACGGATGATTTCATGGTTTGAATTATTTGGCCTAATAGTGCGTTTTGCTCAGCACTGATCTCTCTTCCTGCAGAATGCCCTGCATTCTCAGTAATAACCGCTGATAAAGCGATAAGCCAATCAATTACAAATAAAAGGGTATAATTAACAGGGTTGGTAGGTAAGCGAACTAAACGCTCATCATCCCCCCATTGCACGCTAGCGCTATCGGGTCTTTCAAAGATCTTATGGCCTGCATTGATTTTGCTATCAGGTTTCTCAACACCGTTATCTTTGAAATTAAACCAAGTAATAAAATCACCCAGCACATTATAAACACGGGATGATTGCTGCTCAGCTAAGTCATCACGACGAGCAATGGCTTCTGTCCCTGCAAGGGTTTTCAGCATGCGTTGTTCAACACCAAGGCGGTTAATAGCAGTGATCAGTTCATCAACTAACAGCACCATAATTTCTTGATCGATGCCTAAATAGGTTAACAAAGTACTGTTATCAGGCAGGCTACGCAGATGGTTTATCCATAATGCCATCACTTTTTTAGGATAAGTAACCTCATTGCCGTGACCTTTAGGGGCTTCATCTTCTTCTGGTACTAGAGAGATTGGCTCATCACTAAAGAGATCAAAAGCGGGTTGTTCCATAGCTGCAAAGGCGGAAACAGGGGCTTGTGTTGCCTTCTTGTCTGAAAGTGTATCGATAACCTCTTTTTCCTGCATATACAGGTCGTAGAGTGATTTGCGAGACGGTAACAGGTAATCCAGTAACGCACCTTGTAAATAAGGGCGACTTTGCATAAAGCGTAAAATAGTGGCGGCATTGCGGCGTTTTACCTGTAATTCCTCTTCACCACCTGATTGATACCATTTTTCAAGATGATGACCGATCAAATCACGTTGAATTTCTTGCAGTTGCTCATTGATACGTTCAAGTTTTAATGATTTTAAGGCAACGGTTTCAAGGTAGTTGGCAAGGCGTTGCATACCACCATCGTTAAGTGACAACATGGCATCCCATGCTTGGTCTGGCTCACGAATATAGCGTTGGACGGTTTCATCTTCAGCAAAGGTTTTTTTCATCAAATGTAATTGTGAAACACTGTCTTCATTTAGAACTGTTTCTTTACCATTACTGATTTGAATAAACGGAGTGGGTACGCCCGGTTTACGTACTAAAAAGGTGTTATTAAACGCTTCACCGTTGATCCAATCTGATGACATCCATTCATATTGACCAAAGCGCTCTAACATCGCCATTTTGATCATGCCACCTTTACCCCATGATTGGCGTAATAACGCTTCATTCATGGTTAAGGAGTTAGTAATCCGCATATCAAACATGGTCATTGCCCAAATCAAGCCAGAAGGGCGTTTAGCACGAGTTTGTGCATCTTTACCTTGCGTGTTATTGATCCATTCTGTGAGGACTGCACCGACTTCTTTTACATCGGATTGTTTGTTTGATGCGGTACATACCACTAACACATTCATCTCTTGGTTATCGGTATAACGTTCAAACAGATAGGCAACTTTACCCCGTAGAATAAGCTGTGCTAGCGGATTTGCACTGTCATCGTTAACTTGACGACGTACATCTGCCATGGTTTCCACCCCTAAACGACCGCGATAGCCAGGAAAATCGAGCAGTTCAACGTGTTCAAACAGGGGTTTACTTGGTGCATCTAATAACGGAACGACTAATTCAACCGTCAGCGCAGTTAACTCTGCTAACGAAAGAGTTACAGGGGCATCGATACGATCACCATGAACAGGACAAATGCTGATCTGGCTATCATTGGCAGTATTGAGACGCTCTAACATATCCACGTTCATAATGCTGTCTTTTTGTACTAACACGCCATCTTGCTCTTTGACTAAAGAAGAGAGCGGAGCCAAAACAACAGATGCATTACCTAAAGAGGCAAGTGTGGTGCTAAAACGTTGATAAGCGGATGTCAGCTCTGCAATATCGCCCCATAAAACAGAAAAAAGTTTAGCTCGTTGCGCAATGTTGAGATAAGGCGCTAATTCAATCGCCTTAGGCCAATAGGTTGTTGCTAATTTTTTCTGGCTTTTTTCAGCATGACGTTGCAGATAATCCCATAATGAAACGACGTCATCATGAGTAATGCCTGCAACGGGTGTGGCGTTGCATTGTGTGCTTAATGAATTGATTAAACGGGAAATTTTCTCGTCATCTAATTCAAATTCAATTTTTTCCTGATTGAAGTCATACAAGTAGGCATTGGCGAGAATTTTAACGATCTCAATTTCGCTGAAAAGATGTAGCTCAACAGGAAACTCTTGCGTACCTTTTGAGGCGTTGCGACTAAAGCGAGTCACTAAGCCTGTCGCCTCTTTACCACCACCCGGTGGGTTGATATGGTCGATAAAATCAAGGGTTTTACCTGACATACTAGTTCTTAAGCGACCGTCTTGTCCTGCGGCAAGAGCTGAAATCAGGTACGATTTTCCTGCTTGAGAGAGCCCAAAAAAGCCCACAGACATTGGGCGTTGTGTCGCTAAACTGAGATTTTTTGCCATGTTACGGCTACGGCGTAGACGATAGATAAGGCTATCGGCTTCGGTATTTAAACGAGGAGCATTACCTCTTACTGCCGTTACCCAATCAATGGCTTTACCCGCGCCTTGATAAATGGCATCCCATTTGGCTGTTAACTGTTTTTCATCCATCATATTCATTTACCTAATACACTCCCGCTATCCAGCCAATAGGATGTTTCACCAATTCCACTATCTGCTAACGTATTGAGTTTGAAGCTTAAACCGTTCTTATTAACGCCACCTTTGCCATTAATAAGCTCCATCTCTTCAATACGTAATTTTTCAGATTTATTGTCATCATTATGGCCAGAAGCGCCTCTTTCTTCTCCAAGCTTGATATGCAATACGCTGTCTTCTTGGCTAAGTTGCTGTGCCAATTTCGGATTTTTAATGCGCAAAGTATAAAGTGGAGAGGCAGGCCAACGGGCATTATCTAATTGACGGAAGCCTAAACGTATCCCGCCTCTGACTTCAAAATAGGTATCAGGATCAGGCTCAAATTTATCCTGAATATCACGGTAGTAAACGTCATTATCAGAAATGGTATTGTTATTATCCAACATTCCTAAATAACGTACTGTTGAGTAAGTTTTAAAGTTACCTGTCGAGAAGTAGAAGTTGAGTAAACGTGCATTTTCAGCCATTAAACACAACATTGCACCAACCGCTGCTGTTGATTTTGGATCGTCAATACGGCCTTTTTTGTTGAATGGATACCAACCACCCGTTTTGTAGCCATGTAATGGCAGAATACGAGAAGGCGGTACCGGCTGTAATACTTTTAACAGTGCTTGAATACCTGGTAAGCGAGAAGGACGGCCGGTCAGTAATAAAACATCACAGGAGTAGTAATAAAGCACTTCACACAGGGCTTTTAAACTACGGGTGATATTAATGCGTTCACCTGAAATAAATTCGGCGTGCAATTGCGCAAAGTTAATTTGTACAGGCACATTTAAAATGGAGAAACTCTCGCCACCACCAAGCTCTTTATTGGTTGCGTCATCAATATAACGACGTACATGCTCTGTCGGTAGAACGTTAAGTAATTCACCAAAAGTACTGTTAATGCCTTCATGTGAAACTAATGGATCGTAGTTTTCATATTGGCTTAAAATCTTTAACCCAATCGGATTAAAGATTTGTAGGGTAAGTTGTTGGCGCAACACTTGTTGCCCAGCATCTAAACCTTCACTACCAAAAAGAGAAGACATCAGAGCATCGGCATCAGAAATACCTGCATCCGTTAATGCGGTGCGTAATGCCGGTAAAACACAAATCTGGATGATATCTAATAAAATATCATCGCCCGCAATTTTGAATCCTTCACGGAATAATTGTGTTGGAATAATTTTGACGTTGCTACCTGTACCCGTATCCAGTTTATAACGTGTGATAACGAGATCGGTTGTTCCACCACCAATATCAATTGAGGCAATTTTTAACGTGCTATCACCCGTTAATGCGCGGTTATCTTCACGCACTTGGCTGGCAAAGAAGGCTTCAGTACGTTCACCAAATTTAATTTGTGTTTCGTTGTAGAGGTAAACTAATTGGCCACAAGTGGCTTCATCCCACTTCACATGGATGTTTGGCATTGGAATACGACATTGTTCATCTTTGCCATCAAAACGCAGTTTTTCGTCAGTTGGGTCCCAATTCATGGCTTTCCAAATGAGTCCTAATGCATTTTCCATGCACGTTTCAAAAATGGCACGCTCTGGTTTTGGCATCGCTGGTGGAATAGTCAAAATGATATTGCGCAATTGACGAGGCGCACTAGCGTGACTCATTTTAAGGCGTTGAGCGGGGCTATTCATTTGCGTTAATGCCTGCGCTAACACTTCGGTTAACATCATGGTCATTAATGAACTACGGGTATAGTTTGGCGTAAATACCGGCATGCGAAAGTCAGGCTCTAAACGGAATAACGGCTCACCGTGATCGTTTAGAAGGTATGTCATCGGAACTGCGGTTGCCAGTGGCTCTCTGTCTGTCTGACCAAAAGAGCGACTAAAGCGCCAACCCGGAGAATACGGGGAATCATCCCATAAGTAGCGTTTAGGGCTTGAAATACCCGTTGAGCCTTCAGTACCTAAGCGTTGCGCAGCCATGCGGTTGGCTTCAGGGCCAACACGACCAATTGTTGGCCACATAAAGGCATTATTGCGACCGCTATTTACTGAGAAATCTTGTTTACCAAATTCAGCTTGCGCAAATTCAACACGGCTTTCAAAGGGTTCATTATAAATTTGATAAGGGTGGCTTAAATCACGCAGCGTCATTTCATAGAGTTGCGTTAGCCCTTTATTATCATTGATATGATCTTCAATTAAGATCCCACAGGTGCGTGAGTTACCCACATCAAGAATAAGATCAACTTCAATCGCGGGTTCTTGTGGTTTAGTTTCGTTAATTTTGATTTCAGGTAAGCGTAGCTTCTCACCTAAAATATTGAGTAAATTGAGATAATGTGCCTGATGTTGAAACTCTTTAAGCGCATCTTCAAGTTCATCATGGTACATTTTGGTCACAGCTAGTGCTCTTTCGCTAAAGACTTCCTTTAACCAACCATCAATCCACGGTGTTTCAAGGAAGTTCTCAACTTCATAGCCCAAATAAGCTAACGCAAAAGCGACACCCGAACGAACATCTTCTTCGTTTGGCGCCAGATAAGCTGTATTGGCGCGATTGGGTTCAATTCGAGTATCAAATGCCACAACAACGCGGTGTGTATGTCCATCTTCATCTGGCTCAGACAGTTGATGGAACATCATTCTTACCCAGTTATCAGGGCCTTGAGAGAATGCGCGTGGTGGATTAAAACGGAAGAATGGCACCGGTAGCCATGTGTCATTTAATAGGGTTAATGACTCTTCAAGGGAAAAGCTAAATTCAGCCTCTCTCGGTGTTTGAGGCTGGTTTTTAGGTGCTGGGTAAAGATAGTTATCATCTCGTTCATTATAGATGAGTCGCATTAACGGGCCGTTTTCGCCTTTTTTAACAAACTCACCGTACTCTTTGCGCTGTGGTAGCGTAAAACCGAAATCCAGAAACTGAATATTGCTGTCACGGATAAGGGTAATTTTATCTTTATAATCGGTCAGTGGCGCTAACATGAATTAATTATTCTCCCGCTTCATTGATAATGGGAATGGCTGATTGTTTTCATATTTCCCTTGGCAATCAGCAATATTTTGGCTTCCTGGTTGGCAAATAATATTTGGCATCAAATAGTTTGAACCATCACTACACAGAGCCTGACCTTGGTTATTAATATTTAATCCGCCTTGATTGACGGCTGCACTGACAGGCGCTTTACAGGTCACGCCATCACTGCGTGTCATGACGACTTGCCCTTTGCCATTATCTAATTGATAGTTCAGGCTCAGTGGTTTACCTGTTTTTTGATCTTGAATTCCCGCACCTGCTTTCCATTGGCCATTAAGGAATTGGGTTGAGCCATTCGCTAACGCATTTGCGGGAATAGTCAGTGGTGTTGTGTTATCAGCTGTGGCTGGTGGTGTGACATCTGGTGGTGCATTGGGATCAACAGGAGGGTTAGCCGTATTGTTCTCATTCCCTGTATTTTGATTGTTATCTGTTTTCGGTTGCTCATTTTGTGTGGCTGGATCAACCGGGGGTACGTTAGGCTGTTGCGCATCGTCGGGCGTTGCTCCTTCAGGTAAAGCACCTTGGTTATTATCTATTTGAGGATCAACTACAGGTAAACCAGTAGTAGGATCAACCACGGCGCCGTTATCACCCGTGCCATTAATCACATTCCCATTGGCATCAACGGTGCCTAATGTTCCTGTGTGAACTGTATTTGTTGGTACACCAACGGTGTGGCCGTTAGTGACCACTGTGGGAATTTTCGGTTTTTCAAGCGTAGGGTCGGGCAATTTAGGCGCTTCAATATTTGGCGTTTTAATATCAACCGTAGGCAGTGCTGGCGTTGAAAAACAGCCTCTTAAGAAGAAAATTGCGAGTAGAAGTAATAATAAAGGTAACAGCCACCATAAGAAGCGCCACCAAGGGCGCTTAGTTTCAGTAATAATGACTTTTTCTTGCACTGGTGGAGCCACGGTTGATGTGGGTGTGATTGGCGCTACAGCCGGTTTTAAGCAAGCAACAGGATCAACTCTAAGTTGTTGATTAGCACTGACAAAACCCCAGAAGGTAATAATAGGTTGGCCATCAACAATAAAAATATGGTTTTCGTCAGGAAATTGGATAGTTTTGCTGAGCAGGGCACCAAAAAGCTGACTTTCTTTATTTCCAGCTCTTTGCTGTTCTTGTTCACTAAAGGCGATTAAATCATCTTGATTCTTTTTCAGTTGCGCATAAGCGGCGGTGCGTTCTTCTTCTGAAGCAGCAGACCAAGGAATAACAGAGCCATCAATCGGTGAATACCAGTCAATGCGCTCGCCAGTTTCATTTGGCTGAGGAATAGCAAGACATTGAGAAATATGTGCCTTTCCTCTTAAACGCAGGGTTTCACGTAGCTGCAGTGCAGAGATATAAACAGCCTGTCCATTTTCTCCCATAGGGAGGTAACTTTCTAATTTACCACTTCGTAAGAATGCTTTATTCACGACGATCATTCCGCTAGGCAAGATTATCTATGGGTAAGTTGGCTTATCCGTAAATAGGCTTTAAGGCTAAAAATAAAGATATAAAATTTATATTCATTTTATATTATCAGAAATTGGGTGTCTATCTAGCGGATTATTTAGGGTTAGTTAACTGATTATTATTAAAGGATTTTTTATTTTTCTTGAGTGAAAGAGGGAATATTAAGGTGACGATGATGATAATGAAATAATGATATTACAGGTTGCGCTATATTTTCTTAAATATATGGATTAAATCACCGATATATTAGCTTTTACATTAAAAAATAATGAGATAGAAGAAAAAAAAGACAAAATATAAAGGGATAAACTATTAATGAGTATCTCGTCATTGTGATGGTAATCACAAAATAGGTTTATTCTGAATAATGAGAGAATAAGAAAAGAAAAAAACAGACAATTAAGGAATGGTCTTAAATAGATAAGATATAGAGCTCGTCAGTGCCAATATAATAATAAAATACACGTAATACGTGAAAAACTCACCCTCAATGTGAAACCAAAGAGGGTGAATTAAATATTAGAAACCGTAATCAATCATTATTTACAGTTCTTTGGAATATAATCTTCAATTGCTTTTCGAGTCATTAAAGTAACTTCATTAGCATTACGCGCTGTGAAGACTTTACCTCCAGTGGCGCTCGCCACACAGTTACCCGCACCTGTACCTAAAATATCAACCACATTAATGACCGCGCGAGGGTGAGCGCGTTTTAATGTACGCGCTGCTGCGCATGGATCTTGATCGCAAGACTCTAAACCGTCAGATAACAAGACAATAATCGTGTCACGATTATTCCCTTTGATAAGAGAGCCTGCTCGTTGAATAGATTCGGCTAACGGTGTACCACTATCAGGTTCAATTCGTTTAATGTAACTAAGCAATTTTGAGCGTTCATTACCACCATATGCAGGGCTTGATTTCACTACACCGCAGTCTGATGCTACAACAGTAGTAATTTTCATATCGGAAGGAATACTATTTATAATCTTAGTCGCTGCATTTCTTGCTACTGTGATACGACGAGGTTCGGCATCATAGCCCGCGAAGAGTTTTCCTGTGCTTGAAATAAAGTCTAAGTCGTCTTCCGTTAAACTCATACTCAATGCCATTGAGCCTGAAGCGTCAAAAATAATGATCACTTGAGGTGCTAACTCTGCTGGACGTTCAGCTGGGCACATTTGTTTTATTTTACTGGCTAAGCGATTTTCACAGGTTGCATTTGCTGTTTTCTCTGTCACTCCCGATTTTTTCAGTTCATCTTGCACACAAGCTTCTAGTGGCGTGAGTTTTTTCACTGGCACAGGTTTAGGTGCAGGTACAGGTACTGGAGCCGGTTCTGGTACAGGTTCAGGGATAGGCTCCGGCTCTGGTACAGGCTCTGGAACGGGTTCAGGAATAGGCTCTGGCTCAGGTGCGGGCTCTGGTTTTGGTAGTATGACAACGGCAGGTTTCTCTTCAACCACAGGAGGAACCACTTTCGGATCAAAACAGCCTTTTAGCCAAGATGCCAGTAAGAGTAAAAATAGTAAGAATAATAGTAGTAATAACCAACGTAGCCAGCGATTACGTGTTTTGGCGGGCACATCGGCCAGTGCGGCACCCGCAGCAGCGGCACTTGCCCCCGCGGTAACTTGTGCAATAGGGGGTGGCAATGGTGTGGTGCGTGGCCACCATGTAATAACGGGTTGCCCATTAATAATATAGACACTTTCGCTATCAGGTAGCGTTGATGCCGTATCTAAAAGATGGCGCTCTTCATCCGTGATCCTGTTTTGTGATGCTAATAGTGCCGTTTGCGTTTTAATATCGTTAAGGCGTTCATCTAAAATACGTCTTATTTCTTGTTGTTCTTGTCCTTGTAACGAAGTTAAAGCGACAGGATTACCAGAAACCGGAGAATACCACTCAACCACATCATCCGATTTTTTCTCTGGCGTCGCAAATAGAGAGCGGTACTTAGTCGGAAAGTGTTGAGTCAGCAATTGAAGTAATTGCTGTTGATGCGTTAAGGCAAAATCGGCGCGGGTAATATCAGCCGTTAATCGTGAGATTCGATTCATATTTTAGAGAGCCTTATGTGACGGCCATATTCATTTAAAGAAAGAAATTTAAGATAGCAATATTATTGACTATAACGGCTTTATAAAAAAGGTGAAATTAAAGCGTTCACTTTTTTAATATAAGACAAAATTAATTTTTATTTCTAAATTCGCTCAATTTATTTCTCTATTTTAACAGGGAAAATAATCCATTTGCTTATTTATCTTCACACCCATTAGGATGGCGTATTTATGTTAAAGAGGGAGATCGCAAATTGGCAGATCTTCCTTATTGAGTACTGGTGAATATTGATATAGCACATAGAGCATCTTGGGGTTACAGGGTATGTTACCCACACTAAAAAATAGCCAAATCATTCGCTTTTAGGGGAATTTATTCCTCTCTTTACGTTGATATAACAGCAGGTTTCTGATGACAAATAAAATAAATAATAACCAATTACTTAATGATGTAACTCGCTACTGGAATATCCGAGCTGAAAGTTATAGTGCGTCGAATCAACAGGAATTGCTGAGCGAAAAACAACAGAAATGGCGTCATCTATTATTGGGGCATACCAAAGTAGGTGAAACCTTAAAAGTGCTTGATATTGGAACAGGGCCTGGTTTTTTTGCCATTTTATTAGCGTTATCAGGTCATGAGGTTACGGCAATTGATGCAACGGAAGGCATGTTGCTGGAAGCTAAACAAAATGCGCAAACACACAAGGCAAATATTCAATTTGTTCGCGGTGATGTACATCAACTGCCTTTTGCCAGTGAACAATTCGATTTAGTAGTCAGTCGTAACGTGACATGGAATTTAAAAGCACCTCAAAAAGCGTATTCGGAGTGGTTTCGAGTATTAAAACCGGGTGGTAGTTTAATTAATTTCGATGCTAACTGGTATTTACATCTCTTTGATGAAAGCTACTGGCAAGGTTTTGTGGCGGATAGAGAGCGTTCAATTGAAAAGCAAGTTGAAGATCACTACGTCAATACAGATACCAAAGAGATGGAACGAATTGCTCGCCAATTACCATTAAGTCAAATTAAACGTCCGCAATGGGATATAAACACCCTGTTAGAAGTCGGTTTTAGTCGATATATGATAGATACTCGTATTGGTGATTTCGTGTGGAACGAAGAAGAAAAAATCAATTATGGTTCAACACCGATGTTTATGATCCACGCACAAAAACAAAGAATAGATAATTAAAGGAGAATAACGTGAAGCCCTTACTTTCAGTGTTCCCAACGCTATTATTAACACTGGCATGTGCTTTTCCTGCATTAGCAGACAAAAGTAATAATATGTTGGATTATGCTAGCACAAAAGATATTCGTGATATCAACCCGCATCTCTACTCTGGTGAGATGGCAGCTCAAAATATGGTATTTGAATCCCTTGTATTAAATACCGAAAAAGGTGTTGCACCTTATTTAGCGGAGCGTTGGGATATTTCTCCTGATGGTAAGAGCTACACTTTCTTTTTACGCCATGATGTGACATTTAGTGATGGTGAGCCTTTTAATGCTAAAGCAGTAAAATTAAATATTGAAGCGGTACTAGACAACTATGAACGTCATGCGTGGTTAGAGTTAGTTCGTCAGATTGATAGCGTTGAAATTGTTGATGAGTTCACTGTTAAATTAAATCTAAAAAACCCTTATTACCCAACATTAACGGAATTAGGTTTGACTCGCCCATTCCGCTTTATTTCGCCGAATTCTTTTATTAATGGCAAAACCAAAACAGGTGTTGCGAACTATGTGGGTACAGGGCCTTGGGTATTAACTGAGCATAAAAAAGACCAATATGCTGAGTTTAAAGTTAACCCCAATTATTGGGGAGAGAAGCCGGTATTAAATGGTGTGATATGGAGAGTGATCCCCGATAGACAAACCATGTTACTTTCTCTGCAAAAAGGGGATATTCAGCTTATTTTTGGTGCAGATGGCGATATGTTAGATATGGATTCATTTGAAGCTCTTATGGCATCAGATAAATTCAAAACGGAAATGAGTGCACCGATCGCGTCTCGTGCCATTGTGCTCAATAGTAGCCGAGCAATGACATCTAGCCAAAAAGTACGCCAAGCATTGCAATATGCGGTTGATAAAGAAGGGATTGCCCAAGGTATTTTAGCGGGTAGCGAAAAAGTCGCTGATACTTTAATGGCGCGTAGTGTGCCTTACTGTGATTTTTCTTCCCCAACCTATATTTATCGTCCAACAAAAGCGATTGATCTATTAGAGTCTGAAGGCTGGGTATTACCAAAAGGTAAGACTATCCGTGAGAAGCAAGGCGAAAAATTACAGTTATTGCTCTCTTATAATGTGAATAATGCTGTTGAGAAAGAGATAGCTGAACTTATTCAAGATGACTTTAAAAAGATTGGTGTTGGTCTGACGATTTTAGGTGAAGAAAAACAAGCCTATTTAGATAGACAAAAAAATGGTGATTTCGATTTGCAATATTCGCTCTCATGGGGAACACCTTACGATCCGGCTTCTTTCGTTTCATCATTTAGAATACCTGCTCACGCGGATTATCAAGGGCAAAAAGGATTGGCAAATAAAGCTCAATTAGATGCCATGATTGGTGAGTTGTTAATTACACCTAATGAAGCGCGTCGTCAGGAATTATATAAAACCTTGTTTACCTCATTAGCAGAGCAAGCCGTTTATATTCCATTAACTTATTCACGTACTAAGGCTATCCATCGTAGTGAATTAGAAAATGTGGGCTTTAATCCATCTCAATATGAAATACCGTTTGAAAAGATGCGCTTTAAGCCTTAATTAATGCATTAATGAGGTCAACTAATATAAGTGTGGCTCGTAATATCAACGTGCCACACTGATCAAACCTTATGCTACGTTATATATTCTGGAGAGTGCTGGCTATCTTCCCACTGGCACTGATGATTTCATTTATTGCCTTTATTCTGTTGGAGTTAGCCCCATCTGATCCCGCGGAAGTCGCGTTACGCGTCAATGAAATAGTACCAACACCTGAAGCCATTGAAGGTATGCGCCATGAGTTAGGGTTAGATAAACCTTTTTTTACGCGTTACTTTTTATGGTTAATGGCTGGTTTACAACTCGATTTTGGTACTTCTTTTCTTACAAGAACTCCTGTTATTCAAGAGATGCTAAGGGCGTTGCCTCCAACACTTTGGTTAGCCTCAACAGCGCTATTCTTTACGATTATTCTGGCATTACCTTTAGCATTATGGTGTGTGGCTAAACCTCAAAGTTTTACGGATAAATGCATTCGTTTCATTGTATTTGTTTTAACAGCAATTCCTAATTACTGGTTAGGGTTGCTTTTAATTTGGGGGGTCGCAGTTTATTTAGATTGGTTGCCTGTCAGCGGGATGTTATCGCCACAGTCTGTTATTTTGCCTGCACTGGCACTCTCTTTAGGGTATATCGGCACTTATTTACGGTTATTACGGGGTGCGATGTTAAATCAATGGCATCAGCCTTATGTCTTTTATGCCAAAGCGCGAGGATTATCCGATAACCTTATTTTACGTCGTCATATTTTACGCAATTCGCTGTATTCCAGTTTAACAGCATTGGGAATGAGCATTCCGAAGCTTATTGCTGGTACGGTGGTGATAGAAAATATTTTTGCTTGGCCGGGGATCGGACGACTATGTATCAGTGCTATATTTGGTCGTGATTATCCGATGATACAAGCTTATATTTTATTGATGTCACTGCTATTTCTCTTTTTTAATTTTCTGATGGATGTCATTCAAATGATGACTGACCCACGGTTAAGGAGATAGTGATGTGGCAACTGTTTTGGCAACGACTTGCAAAAGATAAAAGCGCACAGCTGTGCTTATCGGTGATTATGATTGTGATTATTGCAGGAATATTTGCCCCTTGGTTGGCACCACATGATCCCACATTAACCTCGATACGTTTGAAATTTAAGCCTATGAGTTTTGATTATCCGTTAGGTACGGATAATTTAGGGCGCTGTATCTTTTCAAGATTATTGTTTGGTGTAAGAACCACGGTATTTTATGCCTTATTAGCCATGAGTGTGACATTAATAATTGGTTGGTTAATGGGCATGTTAGCCGGATTTTTTCATGGCAAGACAGATACATTAATTATGCGGTTATGTGATGTAGTTTTGTCATTTCCAGCAGAAATTATGATCTTAGCGTTAGTGGGAATAATGGGGCCGGGTATTGGTAATATCTTAATTGCCGTTATTTTAGTGAAATGGGCATGGTATGCCAGAATGATCAGAGGGGTTGTTCGCCAATATTCTCATCGTAATTACATTGCATATGCACAGGTCATTGGCGCGCCGTCCAGTCATATTTTACGGCGACATCTATTACCTGTTACCTTTGCTGAAACTATTGTCTTAGCATCAACGGATATTGGCAGTGTTATTTTAATGATCTCTGCGCTCTCTTTTTTAGGGTTAGGCGTACAACCACCCACGCCAGAATGGGGAAATATGCTCAGTGAAGCAAAAAATGTCATGGTATTACATCCAGAACAAATGTTGCCAGCGGGGATTGCTATCACTCTTGTCGTTACCGCATTTAATTTTTGGGGTGATTTTTTACGTGATGTGTTTGATCCCGATAATCGCCAGTCAGTAGGAGAAAAGCATGAACAACTTACTGACGCTTGAGCATGTTTCTATTTTTCATCAAGAAAGTGGAAAAAAACTGATTGATGACATCTCTTTCTCGATAAAACAAGGACGTACATTAGCGATTGTCGGAGAAAGCGGTAGTGGTAAAAGTTTGATGAGTAAAGCCATTATGGGGTTGTTACCTGAACAATTAGCAATGTCAGGAGAGATTTTCTTTGAAGGAAAGAAAATCAGTCATGAAACACTTTCTCAACGTCGAGCTTTATTAGGAACATCTTTAGGTGTGATTGTGCAAAATGGTATGAGTGCCTTCGATCCCTTGATGAGAATAGGAAAGCAATTTTGCCAAACTTTAACCTACCATTTTTCCTATTCTAAAAAGCAAGCCATAGAAGAAACACAGTTGGCATTATCTCATGTTTTTCCTCATCAATTTCAATCTATTATGCAGGCGTTTCCTCATCAATTAAGTGGCGGACAACTACAACGTGTGATGATTGCGATTGCGCTCGCTTTATCACCGAAATTATTAATTGCGGATGAACCGACAACGGCGCTTGATGCACCACTTCGCCAAGATATTTTAAAATTGCTTCATCATGTCGTCACAACTCATCATTCAACACTGATTTTTATTTCTCATGACTTAGGGCTAGTTAATGAAATTGCCGACGATATAGTCGTCATGCAAAGAGGGAAAATGGTTGAATGTGGCGATAAAACAACCGTTTTATCACATCCAACACAAGAATATACGCGTTATTTAATTAATGCACGCCGGCAGCTTTCATTACGCTTCGAGCAATTGATTAATAAAAAAATAGATTAATGCCATCATAATAAAAGAGGGTTTATGTTATTAAGTGTTGAGAATATTAGTAAGTTTTATACTCAAAAAAATAACACACTATTTGGTGAAAAAGTGAAGGTTATCGATTCACTCTCTTTTAGTATTAATTCAAGTGAAGCCTTTGGTTTAGTGGGTGAAAGTGGCTGTGGGAAAAGCACGTTAGCGCGTTTAATTTGTGGATTAGAATTACCTGATAGTGGTGCTATTTCTTTAAATAATAAACCCGTTACAAAACGACTTCATCGCCAAGGTATAATTAGTATCGTTTTTCAAGATTATATGACTTCTGTTAATCCGACATTAACGGTAGGCGAAATTATTGCTGAGCCGATTAAAATCATTAATCCAAGTATTAGCTATCAAGCATTGAAAACACTTATTTTTGCTTTTTTAGATAAAGTAGAATTACCTAAAAGTTGCTATACACGTTATATATTTGAACTGTCTGGTGGGCAGGCTCAACGAGTCTGTTTATGTCGTGCATTAGCGTCTTATCCAAAACTTATTGTATTAGATGAAGCACTTAGTTCTTTAGATATTCCCACTCAAGTTCAAATATTAGATTTATTAAAACAGTTGAAAGAAGAGTTTACACTCTCTTATCTTTTTATTAGTCATGATATTCAAACGGTGGCTTATTTCTGCGATAAAGTGATGTTTTTTTTACAAGGAAGGAATATTGAACTGTGTGAGATAAATAATTTAGGCAATGTTTCTCATGATTATTCTAAAAAGCTTATTCAAGCTGTTATTTAATCAATAAACAGCAATGCCTTTTAGCATTACTGCTTGTTGAATTTAATGTATTTAGAGATTATTCATTAAGTGTTCTTGAACCGCTTTTGCATCATTTGCAGCATTGAAATCAATACCAAAATTCAGCGTGCCTTCTTTAAGTTCAATACTACGAGGTGTTGCTTTAGAACAGGTAATATTCTGTATTTTTTCTTTTACTGTTTCTTGTGCTATTTTCGAGCTCTCACAAGTATTAATTACGCCTTTTAATCCTTCGCTACAATAACTATCAACACCTATTGTTTTTAAATCATCAGCAGTAAATGCAGGCCAATCAAAAGTAACTTTTATATTGGCATCACAGCTTTTATTTAAATCAACAACACGGGACTGAATATTTTCTTCGAATTTTTGGTGTAATTCTTTTTCTGCTAATGTCGCTGAAAAAGCAGAAGAGGAAATAAACAGCAGAGAAAGACTGATAGCAATATTTTTCAACATAATTAAATGCTCCAAAAAAGAATATATAAATTTAAGTTAACTTATTAAAAATAAAGTAATAGCGCGTTATAGCAATAGGAATATTATTGTTTTTCCTTTTTTCATTATTTTTTGAATAATATCTCTCATTATTAGTGAGATATCTTTTTATAAAAGGATATTTATTGTTGAGATATTGATATTTTTATAAGTGATTTTACTTATCTAATTAATTAAATGTTCGTTAGTTTCATAACGAACATAATCGATTCAGTACATCACTTAAATAACCCACAAAGCCAAATAAATAAATTTCCATTAAAAACATATAATTACGTTATCTATGTAGATCTGCATCACAAACTAATCTTATTGTGATTGTTTTTTCGTCATGCTCGAATTAACTTGCTAACTCGAAGTAGCAAAAATTAGCATAGCGTTAGCAAATGATGAGGGTTCGCATGGAACAACAATATTTTATTGGCGTTGATGTTGGCTCAGCCAGTGTCCGTGCAGCGGTATTTGATAGCAATGGAAAGCGTTTGGGCTTTTCTGTCCGCCCTATTGCTCAATTCCGCCCAAAAACGGATTTCGTTGAGCAATCGTCTACCGATATTTGGCAACAGGTTTGCACTACCGTAAAAGAGTCGGTGGCGTTATCTGCGATTGATCCTATCCATGTGAAATCTATTGGTTTTGATGCCACTTGTTCTTTGGTTGCGGTGGGTAAAGACGGTAAAGGGCTTTCTGTTTCACCAAGCGGTAAAGCTGAACAAGATATCATCATGTGGATGGATCACCGTGCTGTACAAGAAACAGTCACTATCAATCTCACCAATGATCCTTCACTGCGATATGTCGGTGGTGAAGTCAGTATTGAAATGGAATTGCCAAAAATTCTGTGGTTAAAAAATCATTATCCAGAGCGTTATGAGAATGTATGGCGATTCTTTGATTTAGCTGACTTTTTAGTTTGGAAAGCAACATCAGGGGATGTAGCAAGTACTTGTACATTAACCTGTAAATGGAACTATTTAGCACATCAGGGGCAATTTAGTGAGAGCTTGTTAGCCGATGTCGGTTTGGATGAATTATTAGAAAAAGTACCACAAACCATTCTTGCGTTAGGTGAACAAGCAGGTTGTTTAGACGAGTCGGTTGCCAATGCGTTTGGCTTGCACACGGGTGTCATTGTGGCTTCAGGCATTATTGACGCACATGCGGGTGGTTTGGCATTAACGGCATCACAACCTGAAGGGAGCTTGGCAATTATCAGTGGTACGTCTAACTGCCATATGATTGTGAGCCAATATCCAATTATGGTACCCGGTGTTTGGGGGCCTTATTTTGGCGCGATGTTACCCGAATTATGGCTAAACGAAGGTGGTCAAAGTGCTGCTGGTGCGTTAGTTGAATGGTCTATCCGCCGTCATGAATCATGGGCTGAATTAGAGCAAGAGGCGAATGAAAAAGGCGTTAACTACTATGCCTTATTAAACGAAGCTGTCGCTGAATTGGAAGAGAATGAACAATATCCAACAGCACAGTTTCATGTTTTAGCTGACCATCATGGCAATCGTTCTCCGCGTGCAAATCCTGCAGCCAAAGGCATGGTAAGCGGATTAACGCTGGAAAGTGGTCGAGTTGCGTTAGCTCGTTATTATCTCGCGACACTGCAATCTATTGCTTATGGTACACGCCATATTATCGACACGCTTGAAGATGCTGGACATCAAATCAATCGCATCGTGATGTGTGGTGGTGCAACGAAAAATCCATTGTGGCTACGCGAATATGCCAATGCAACAGGTCGTGAAATTCATTTAGCACAAGAAGAAGATGCAGTGAATTTAGGGGCTGCATTATTAGGTGCGGTGGCATGTAAAGCCTTTGATGATTTCTCTAAAGCTGCCAGTGCAATGGTGCGAGAAGGTGGCATTATCACACCAGATAGCGACACGTTTGCCTTCCATCAGGCCAAATACCAAGTTTATTTGCAGATGTATCAAGATCAGCAGCGTTATAACGAAATGATGTCAGATTGTTGACCACTAATTTTTCCGATTATGAACCGAGTTTACCTTACCAGGGATATCTTATGTTGAACTTAAATCTACCAAAATTACCGACAACCATCACAGCAGGTCAGAAAGAGATCCTGATGGTCACCAACGCAGACTTACGCGAGCCTGCAAACGTAACGTGCTGGCCTGTACAGAAAAAATTTGAAGATAAACTGGCTGCAGCATTAGAAGCTCAAGGTTACAAAATGAAGCGTGCTCATGAAATTAATGAAGCTCGCGGTCATGGTTTTATCAGTAGTCAGCGTGAAGGTTGCGATATGTTTGCTGCAATCGATCCTGATGCACCGGTTATTGTGTTATTAACCGCTTGGCAATATTCACACCATATTGCCTCTTCATTAGCACACCATCGTGGCCCTATTTTACTGCTGGCTAACTTTGATGGTACATGGCCGGGTCTTGTGGGCATGTTGTGTTTAGCGGGTACGATGACTAGTTTAGGTAAAAATTATTCACGTTTATGGTCAGAAGAGTTTGATGATGAATTCTTTGTAGATGGTTTAGCAACTTGGTTAAAATATGGTTATGTAAATCATAAGCTTAGCTATCTTACAGATATTGCGCCAACACACAGGGTAATGGCGACAGAAGCCGGCGAAGTGGGTCGTAAAGTCGGCGAATATATAATTAAAAATAAAGAAATAATAGGTTTGTTCGATACATTCTGTATGGGAATGATTAACGGGGTCTTCCCACAACAGGCAATGATCAATATTGGTATGCCAATTGAATCCCTTTCTCAATCTGCGTTACTGGTCGAAATGGCGAAAGTACCGACAGAGTTAAGAGAAGCATGTTTGCAGTGGTACGAAGATAACGGGATGACGTTTATGTTCGGTCAAGATGACAAAACTGAACTCACTCGTGAACAAGTGATGGAGCAGTGCGCCATGATGATTGCAATGGCGCGTTTCGTAAAACGTTTTGGTCTAACAGCGGTAGGTGTGCAATATCAGCAGGGCTTAAAAGATTGTTGCCCTGCGTCTGACTTTGCTGAAGGTGCGATTGGTTCAACCGCGCGTTTCCCACTGCCAGATGAAAACGGCGAGATTATTTGCCCTAACACACCAATTCCTTGTATCAACGAAGTGGATATGGGTACGGCTATTCCTCAAACGATGTTATGGCGTTTATTAACATCATTAGGATTACCTGCTGAAACCACGCTACATGATATTCGTTGGGGTAGTGAGTATGAAGGAACATTCTACTGGGATATGGAAATTTCAGGCTCTGTTCCTTTTGAACACCTCAAAGGTGGCCTAAAAGGTGCAACAGGTTATCGCCAACCTCCGATGTTCTTCCCTAAAGGGGGTTCAACTATCGCAGGTCAAGGTAAAGCAGGGCGCTTATTATGGGGCCGTGCACACTATGAAGGTACTGATGTGATTATGCATATTGGTACAGGTGTGGCTGTGGAGTTACCTGAAGCAGAATTTGAACGTCGCCGTAAAGCAACTAACTACGAATGGCCATTATTGAACTGTACGTTAGATGGCGTAACTCGTGATGACCTTATGGCGGGACATCAAAGTAACCACATTACTGTGGCTTATGTTGATGAAGATAAATTGGCGTTTGTGCTAAAAGCATTTGTTGCTCAAGCACTGACTCAAGGTATCCAAGTGAAAGTGGCAGGCGATGCCATTAACTTACTGTAAGGAATTGATGATGAGTCAGCAAAAATACGTCGGTATTTGGCCTGTTATGCTAACCCCTTTTGATGCCAAAGGGGAGATTGATTGGGCGTCATTAGAGCGCCTTGTAGACTGGTATATCGATTCTGGTGTACATGGACTCTTTGCCGCCTGCCAATCAAGCGAAATGTTTTATTTAAGTGATGAGGAAACTCTAGCACTCACCCGTTTTATCGTTGAAAAAGCAGATGGAAGAGTACCTGTAGTTGCTTCTGGTCATACTGCAACAGCATTAAGTCAGCAAAAAGAACAATTGCAGGCAATGGCTGGCACAGGCGTCGATGGCGTCATTATGATCAGTAATCGCTTGGCTCTAGTCGGGGAGTCGGATGATAAAGCGCTGGAAACACTGCAAGTCTTAACCAATGTGGTACCAAAAGAGATTGATTTGGGTATCTATGAATGCCCTTATCCTTACAAACGTTTGTTATCTGAAGAAATTGTAGAGTGGTGTGCTCAAAGTAATCGCTTTACCTTTATCAAAGATACGTGCTGTTCTCTTCCGATGATAGAACGTCGTTTGGCATTATCAAAAGGGACCCGCTTGCATCTTGCAAACGCCAACAGTCAAACGCTATTAGCTTCATTCCAAGCTGGATGTCAGGCATATAGCGGTGTAATGGCAAACTTCCATCCAGAGCTTTATGTTTGGCTTTATGAGAATTGGAAGGATAAACCAGAGCAGGCTGCGGTATTAGCAGATTATTTATCAACAGCAGCGATGACCGAAACACTGGATTATCCAGCATGCGCGAAATATCATCAGCGCCTGATTGGTAACTTCAGTACGCTGGTCTGCCGTTCCCGTAACAGCAGTCAGTTTGAAAACTCATTTTTCCCTTCTGCCGTCAATAGCATGACTGCATTGGGTGAGAATATGAAGAAGTGGCTTTCGTTAGATTAATTTAGGACACAGGAGTAGGAATATGCCTTTCGTGATGAAGGAAACCCAGTTTGTGCTTGATAATGCACATTCACTTTTTAATCACTGCCATGCTTCAACGATTGTGCGTGTGCCTAACTCTGAGCGTTTGTTAACCGCTTTTTTTGCTGGCGATAAAGAAGGTAGCGGTAATACCGCTATCTGGCTAGTGGTGAAAGAGGGTGAACATTGGCAACACGCTCAACCTGTTGTTAAAAATCCGGGTGTTGCGCACTGGAATCCAGTTTTACATGTTGACCCATCAACAGGTAATATCTGGCTGTTTTATAAAACGGGTCCCGACGTACATAGTTGGACAACCCAATACGTTATCTCGAAGGATGGCGGAAATAGCTGGAGTTTACCGAGTGAATTGGTTTCTGGTGATGTAGCACCTAGAGGTCCTGTGAAAAATAAAGTGTTAGTGATGTCGAATGGCGAGTGGTTGGCACCAGGGTCGGTTGAGGATGACCAGTTCTGGGATGCGTTTGTCGATATTTCGAGTGACAACGGTCAACACTGGTTGCGAGTAGATATTCCAATTGAACATCATAAAGGTGAGCAAGCGGAACATGAAATCTGGCAGGGTTTAAAGGACGATGCCTTATGGGAGACTGATCTACAACGCGTTTTTCAATGGGATGGCGTGATACAGCCAACACTATGGGAATCCCGGCCTGGGCATGTGCATGCCATGATGCGGAGTACGCGCGGTACTATTTATCGTAGCGATTCAACGGATTATGGGCGCAGTTGGTGTCCAGCTTATGCAACAATATTACCAAATAATAATAGCGGCATTGATGTCGTCTCCTTCGCAGATGGTCAACTGGCATTGGTGTATAACCCGAACTCAGGTAACTGGAGTCGTCGTTATCCTATTTCTGTCAGTCTTTCATCCGATAATGGCAGTACTTGGTCTGAACCATTCGATTTACTCGATGGGGAAGGCGAATTTTCATATCCGGCTATTATTGCTGAAAACAATACCCTACACGTGACCTTTACTTGGAATCGAAAAAACATTGTTTATCAGCAACTAATGGCTACTCAATAAAAATGTGGAGAAAGGGTTTTATGAAAAAGAGTCTACTCGCAGCGTTGGCGATTACGATGACACTGGGCATGGGGAACGCAGTTGCCCAACAGTTAACGTATCCTACAAAAAATATTGATGTTGTCATCCCGAAAAACCCGGGCGGTGGTACTGATACTTCTGCACGTACTATCATTGAATTTGCAAAAGATGTGATGCCAGCTGGACGTATTTTCGTTCCTGTGAATAAGCCTGCTGGTAATGGTTTAACGGGTCTGATTGAAGTGGCTAATGCACGCCCAGATGGCACGAAGTTAGTGATGACAACCGTTGAATTGGCGATGTTCCCACACCAAGGAAAATCACCAGTTACTTATAAAGATTTTACCCCAATCGCAACAACTATCGCTGATCCAGTGGTGTTAGTTGTTAATGCAGAATCACCTTATACCACGTTACAAGAGTTTATTGAGGGTGCGAAAGCGAACCCGGGTAAACTGAAAGTCGGTAACTCAGGTATGGGGGCTATTTATCACTTAGCTGGCGTTAATATCGAACGTACCACTGGTGCTAAATTTAACCATATCCCTTACAACGAAGGTACAGGCCCTTCAATTGCTGCTTTAGTGGGCAACCACATCGATGGCGTATTAACAACTCCGGGTGCAGTTAAATCTCAAGTTGATGCCGGTATTCTACGTGTTCTTGGTGTAATGGATGAGCGTCGTTTCCCATTATTCCCAGCCGTACCGACTTTCAAAGAAGCATTGAAATTAGATACTAACGTGAAAATGCGTGCTTGGGCTGTATTAGCAACAACCGCTAATGTGCCTGATAACGTGAAGAAAGAGTTAGTTGATGCATTCTCTGAAGTAGTTCAAAAACCCGAATACCAAGAAGCACTGAAAAAACAAGGTATCATGCCTGTGTTTATTACGGGTGATGATGCTTACCAAATGATGAAAGAAGACCACGAGATGTATGCTGAGTTAATTGCAGCAACCCTGAAAAAATAACTTTTCTAATATTATAAACCACCCTACCTGTTACGGCAGGTAGGGTCGGGGAGATCCCGACATGACAAAAATCAATACAATCATCGGTGCGATTTCAGTGGCTTTCGGGGCACTAATTATCTATCTCTCCCGTGATATGAGCATGTTTGATGATTATGGTGTGCCTGGGGAGCGTTTTTGGCCTTATGGTCTTGCCATCTTATTTATTTTACTGGGGATTTTTCAATGGATTAGTATCGTGGTTGATAAAATCAAACATGTACATAAGTCTGTTGACCTGAGTTCTACTGCAGTTAAACGCGCTTATGGTTTAGGCATCTTTATGTTGGTCTATGCCACTGGTCTGCACTTTTTTGGCTTTATTATTCCGTCACTGCTTCTTATCCCGGTCATTATGTGGCTGATGAATGAAAGAAAACCTATTGCACTGGTTGTTATTCCGGTTGTGATGGTTGCCGCCGTTTATGTCTTTTTTGACATTATCTTTAATTCACCTCTGCCAACCTCCGTCTTTTTTGAATAAGCGGTAAAGGAGCTTTGAGATGGAAATACTAGACGCTTTAATGGTCGTTTTCACTCTGGAAACGATAACGATGATCCTGTTAGGGGTATTCGCGGGTATTATTATCGGCGCATTACCGGGCCTAACAGTAAATATGGGGATTGCATTACTTCTCCCATTAACTTACTCCTTCCAAGGAATGACAGGGATCCTCCTATTATTAGGAATGTATTGTGGTGCCGTTTACGGTGGCTCAATTACTGCGATATTGATTAGTACGCCGGGTACTCCCGCTTCTGCTGCAACGGTATTGGATGGTTATCCAATGGCGAAAAAAGGTGAAGCAGGACGCGCGCTGGGTTTATCTACGATGGGTTCTATGTTTGGGGGGATCTTTAGTACGATTGCCCTGATTGTAATAGCGCCTCAATTAGCAAAAGTGGCAACAGGTTTCTCTGCCGCTGAATATTTTGCACTCGCGGTATTTGGCATAAGTATTATTACCAGTGTATCATCGCAATCCATTGTGAAAGGATTGATGGGCGGTGCGATAGGTTTAGCGATTGCAACAATTGGACTTGATCCAATGACATCTGGGCCTCGATTCACCTTTGATACTGTGTACCTAATGGGTGGGGTTTCATTTATCCCTATCTTGGTTGGTTTGTTCGCTTTCTCTCAAGGCTTGATCAGTTTTGAAGAAGAGTATCGTGAGCGCAAACAAAAGAAGAGTGAAAAAATTAATGCGCGTATTCACCGTGTATTACCGACATGGGCTGATTTTAAACGTGTGTTACCGACTTATTTCCGTTCATCTGCTATTGGTACAACGATTGGCGCAATTCCGGGAACGGGTGGAGATATCTCATCATTTATCTCTTATAACGAAGCAAAACGTTGGTCTAAACACCCTGAAGAGTTTGGTCACGGTTCACCAGAAGGTGTTTCTGCACCAGAAGCCGGTGCAAACTCAGTAACAGGCGGAACCATGGTGCCTTTAATGACTTTAGGTATTCCGGGTGATGGCGCAACCGCCATTATCATGGGTGCATTTATGGTTCAGGGATTGGCATTAGGGCCTCAGCTCTTTACTGACAATCCAGTTGAAGTTAACAGCATCTTTATTGGCTTGATGATGGCGAATATTTTCCTCGGTATCTTAGGTTTCTTATGTATGAAACTCTTTGTTCGAGTGATGGATGTTCCGCGTCGCGTATTAGTACCAATTATCTTTGTATTATGTAGTGTAGGTGCTTATTCTGTGAACCATAGTATCATTGATGTATTCGTGATGATGGGAGCAGGGTTACTCGCTTACATTATGATTAAGCTCGATTTCTCTATGTCTCCTGTGGTTATCGGGATTATTTTAGGGCCGATGGCGGAATCAAATTTACGTCGTGCTTTAATGATGTCTCAGGGTGATTTATCTATTCTGTATACACGCCCAATTACTGCGACATTCTTAGGTATTGCGATACTAACGTTGATCCTACCCATTATTGGACCTTCGTTAAAAGCAATGTGGAAGAAATACCGAGCTAAGCCTGCTCAGTAAAGGTTAACTGGCCCTCATCATCAAGGTGAGGGCAATATCAATATGGAATATTAATGGCAAAAACAGTTGAACAGATTGCAAATGACCTGAATTTGTCTATTACCACAGTCAGATTGGTATTAAATGGCAAAGGTGATCAATACCGTATCAGTGCAAAAACGCAAAAAAAGATCGCGGACTATGTTGAGGTGTTTGGTTATACCGTCAATCATGCGGCTAGAAGTTTAAAGCTTAATAAAACAGATACCTACGGATTGGTTATCCCTCGCCTTTCTAACCCATTCTTCGCCGCTTTGGCTGAAAAATTAGAGATGCATTGTCACCAAATTGGTTGTCAGCTAACGATTAGTTGTACCTATGGTGATATCAAAAATGAGAATAAACTCGTTAAATCAATGGATGAGCGTAATGTTGATGGTATTTTCATTGTGTCATCAAGCCGTAAAAATCAGCTACATCATGTGAAGCATCGCCAAAAACCATTGGTTTTTTTAGATAGAGATTTCTCTGTCAGTGAGGCTATTTGTGTCGCTTCAGATAACTGTGACAGTGGTGCTCAACTAACAAGAGCGATGATAAAGCTAGATGCGCCAATTCATTTTTTTGCGGGTGATGCATTATTACCCACCATCGCAGCGCGTTTGCGCGGTTATGTGCAAGCTATAAAAGGACATTATGGTGATGATAACCGAGTGACTGTCTCTTATGCTGAGCATAATACAACCAAAGATGGTGAGCTGATGATGAAACAGTATTTAGAGCAACATCAGCAAATACCCTCTCATTTTATTGCCTCATCATTGCCTATTCTTGAAGGTTTATTGAGTGTTATTCGTCAGCGTGAAGGAAGTATTCCGGCTCATCTTCATATTGGTACCTTCGATGATCATGTGATGCTCAGTTTTTTACCTAATAATGTGTGGTCAATGAAGCAAGATGAAGCTTTATTGGTCGAAAAAGCTTTTGAAATCATGTCTGCAAAGATAGCAGGCACCGCAGTTAAATCCCCTGCATTAATAAAAACACAGCTTATCGAGCGCCTAATTTCTACTCAGTGAGTCAATTAAACCGCTTATTCGCCTCACTTTTTGAGTAGAATAGAGTTTATATTTGACTCATGAGGTGATTTATGTGGATTTGGCAACATTCAAACAGGACTCATTTCAGATTTAACAACAATACCGTGATCCCTTTACTTATTGATACTCGTTTTGTTCAAGGGATGCTCTATGGCCAAAGCCAAATGTTGCCTGAAAACAGTACATCTGCCTTAGATTCTATTTTGGCAAATATTATTTATTCGAGTGATATTGAAGGTGAAAAGCTAAATGTATTTTCTGTGCGCTCTTCACTAGCGACTCGCTTAGGTATTGTAGAAGAGAAAACATATCCAACTGATGAAAAATCAGAGGGTTTTGTGCGAGCTGCATTAGATGCTATTAATAACTTAGATGAACCATTAACTCAGGAACGTTTATTTCAATGGCATAGTCTATTGTTTCCTGAAGGACATTCTATTTTAAATCCTATTACTTCAGGGAAATACCGAACAGGTATTGTTCAGGTCGTTTCAGGTAAAAGAATTGATAAACCTATTGTACATTTTGAAGCTCCGCCACCTGAATCAATAGAAACTGAGATGGCATTATTTTTGGATTGGTTTAATAAAACAAGAGTTCATTATGAGCCTAATTTGATTATCAGAGCGGCTATTGCCCATCTGTGGTTTTTAACTATTCATCCATTTGAAGATGGAAATGGGCGAATAGGCAGACTTATTATGGATTTAGCATTAGCTCAAGCTGAAAATAAAACAGTCAGATTATATGCGATGTCAAAAACGATTAATGAGCATCGCCAAGAATATTATGACGTCATCGAAAATACCCAAAAAGGTGATGGTGATATTACATTATGGCTTCAATGGTTTTTACAAATGCTTCAATTATCTATTTTGGAAGCTACACATGAAATTGATAAGACAGTAAGAGCAACTAAATATTGGCAAACCCATGATCAAGCGTTGTTGTCGCCAGAGCAATCAAAAGTTATCAATAGAATGCTTCAAGGGGATTTTGTCGATGGAATTAATAATAGTCAATATAAGAGTGTGGCAAAAGTAAGTCGAGCAAGTGCAACAAGACATTTAGCATTTCTTGTTGAGCAGGGTTTTTTAGCAGACAGTGGGGCTGGCGGGCGAAGTGTGAGATATCTTTTACAAGACTAAATTATTATTATTTAGCCACAATAGGAACATTAGTCTGCTCGTTTTATTGTTATTCTTTTTTTTACTTTTATAAATGAGCGCTACTCTACTTATCTCGTTTTAACAAAAATAGGGGCTCTTGATTATCTGCAATCAGAGGCTCATAATTTAAGCGGATAGTTCCATTTTATTAATATAAAAGGATATTAAAGAAAGATGAACGATGATGTTGACCGATGTCCTGAGTGTGAAGTAAGGGCATATTATACGAATGATTTTGTTCGTGTTTATCAAGCCTATTCAAATACTATTGCTCAGAGCGCAGTCGCAAACGGAACATTTGTTTCGCCCCCTTTTAGTATGACCCGTATGACTTGGGTAAAACCTTCCTTTCTTTGGATGATGTACCGTTCTGGTTGGGGACGTAAAGACGCTAATCAAGCTTCTATTCTTGCGGTTGATATTACGCATGAAGGCTTTCAAGAGATGCTGACACAAGGTGTTGTGAGTCATTTTGATCCAGACCGCTATACTACTGCTGAAGCTTGGAAAGAAGCGTCAGAAACCAGTAATATCCGCATTCAGTGGGATCCTGAACGTGATATTTATTTGAATCGACTCAGTTATCGTACCATCCAAATTGGTTTGCGAGATCAAGCAGTTGAAAAATATTGCAAAGAGTGGATTGTGAATATTACGGATATTACCGATAAGGTACGTAAAATTGATGCTTGTATTGCTAATGGTGATCTCGACACCGCATACAGCCTATTACCGGTAGAAAAACCGTATCACTTTGGTGAGTAATTCATCAAGATGTCACCCCGCTTAATTGGCGGGGTAATTGTAAGATTGGATCAGGCTTTCACAAGTTCAGGACGAACACCTAACGTATGGCAAATAGCATAGGTTAATTCTGAACGATTAAGTGTATAAAAATGGAAGTCTTTGACTCCTTCACGGCTTAAAATCTTCACCATATCAATAGCAATTGAAGCACCTACCAGACTACGGGTTTCAGGATCGTTATCTAACCCATCAAACATTTTATGCATCCAACCCGGAATTTTTACATTGGTTAAACCTGCAAAGCGTTTTAGTTGTTTAAAATTCGTGACCGGTAAAATTCCCGGCACAATCTCAACATCAATACCCGTTGAAACACAGCGATCACGAAAACGTAAATAGCTTTCGACATCAAAGAAAAATTGCGTGATCGCGCGATTTGCTCCCGCATCTACTTTTCTTTTTAAGTTAATTAAATCGGCTTGTGCACTTTTGGCTTCAGGATGCACTTCAGGATAAGCCGCAACAGAGATATCAAAATCACCTACACCTTTGAGTAAGTGAACTAAATCTGTAGCGTACATATCGGGTTTTTGAGTGTTATCTGGCAAATCGCCTCGTAAGGCAACAATATGGCGGATGCCGCTTTGCCAATAATCTTGCGCGATATGTTGTAGCTCTTCACGGCTAGCATCAACGCAAGTTAAATGCGGTGCGGCTTCTAATCCTGTGCGCTCTTTAATTCCTTTAATAATCGAGTGCGTTCTATCTCGCTCGCCTGAGTTTGCACCATAAGTCACAGAAACAAAACTCGGTTTTAAGGTATTTAAGCGCGCAAGAGATTGCCAAAGAGTATTTTCCATCTCTTCGGTACGAGGCGGGAAAAACTCAAAGGAAACTTGGATCTGGCCATCAAGTTCGGCAAGATTTTGATTTAATGCTTCATGTTGGCTTGCGTGATAAAAGCTCATACCTGTACCTCATCAATCATGTCACTGTGTTGTTATTCTTATTTAAGTATCACTACTTATTTACCCATCTAACCATTTAGACGTCTAGATGTAGATTCTCTTAATTCGGTTATTTAGTCAACAACTATTCACCCTGTTTTTGATGAGGATAATTCAATAGAAATGAGAGAAAACTTCATGTTGAAAAGGGCTCTATGATGAAAATGAGTGTATTGAGAGGCCAATTCTCTCATTTTTCTTCTACAATAAAGCTAACTAACGTATTGATGAGGGGCGAAATGATCACTTGTAAACGTGTTTATGATGATAAAAACGGTGAGCATGAAGGTTATCGTGTGTTAGTCGATAGGCTATGGCCAAGGGGCGTGAAAAAAACAGACTTTCATTATGATGAATGGAATAAAGGTGTCGCGCCTTCGACTGAATTACGAAAATGGTTTCATGGCGGAGGGGGAGATTTTACTGAATTCACGCAACGTTATACGCAAGAATTAATGGCTACACCTGAGCATTGGCGACCTCTTCTTGTAATAGCAAAAGAGCAACCGCTAGTATTACTTTATTCAGGTAAAGATAAGCAACAAAATAATGCAACCGTGTTAAAAGCTTTTCTAGAAAAACAGTTAGCACACTGTTAATCATGAATAATTTGAGCGTTTTGGTAAAAAAAAGCAAAAAAAAGTGGCGCGGTATTAGGCGCCACAAAAATTGCTAATAAAAACATCGAACAGAGTCAGAGAATATTTTTACTACTCTTATGCAGTGTGTGTATTTGCCACTAACCATTGACTAATACGTTGTTTTTGTTCGTCATTTAGCCACATGCCGAGTTTGGTACGACGCCAAATAGCATCATCAACTTCGATAACCCACTCATGTTTCACTAAATAACGTAATTCTGCTTCATACAGATTATGACCGAAGTTTTCACCCATACCTGCTAAATCAGTAATACCTTCAAGCAGTAATTCAGTGTTGCTACCGTAAGTGCGAGCAAAACGCAGTGCCAGTGCTTCTGGTAACCAAGGGTGACGTTGACGGATTAAACGTGAATAACCATCACGATCACAACCTTCTAAATTACCGCCTGGTAATTGACCATTTTTAGTCCACGGTTTACCCATGTTAGGGAAGTAAGCAACAAGTTTATCAACAGCGTGCTCACCTAATTTACGATAAGTCGTTAATTTACCACCAAATACAGATAACAGTGGTGTTTGACCATTATCATCATGTACATCTAAGGTGTAGTCACGGGTAATCGCTTGTGGTGAATCTGATTCATCGTCACATAATGGACGCACGCCAGAGTAATCCCAAACCACATCTTCTTTCGTTAACTGCTTCTTAAAGTGATCGTTATAGACTTTCAGTAAATACTGAATTTCGTTGTCATCAATAGCGACATCTTTAGGATCACCGTTGTATTCAACATCCGTAGTACCGATGATAGAGAACTCATCCATCCAAGGAATAACGAAAACAATACGGTTATCTTCGTTTTGTAAAATATAAGCTTGTGGTTCGTTATGAGCGCGAGGAATAACAATATGGCTACCTTTAATTAAGCGGATGCCATAAGGTGATTTCAGTTTTAAGCCTTCATCAAACAAGGTTTTAACCCAAGGGCCTGCTGCGTTTACTAAGGCTTTCGCTTGGTAGAGAGATGTTTCACCAGTACGTAAATCTTGTGCTTCTACCATCCATAAATTATTTTCACGCCAAGCACGGGTTACTTTTGTGCGAGTGCGCACTTCACCACCACGACGGACGATTTCTTGTGCGTTGAGCACCACTAAACGTGCATCATCAACCCAGCAGTCTGAGTATTCAAAACCGCGTGTTAATTCTGGTTTTAAAACAGAGTTTGCACCGAATTTAATGCCTTTACTGCTTGGTAGGCTGACACGTTTTCCTAAATGATCATAAAGGAATAGACCAATACGGATCATCCAAGCTGGGCGTAAGTGTGGCTGATGTGGCAGGCGAAAGCGCATTGGAAATGCGATATGTGGTGCTAAGCGTAATAATACTTCACGCTCCGCCAGTGCTTCGCTAACTAAGCGAAACTCATAATGTTCTAGATAACGTAAGCCACCATGAATAAGTTTAGAGCTCGCGGAAGATGTCGCACTTGCTAAGTCTTGAGCTTCCAGCATAAGTACTGAAAGGCCTCGGCCAGCTGCATCCGCCGCAATTCCAGCGCCGTTTATTCCGCCGCCGATGACAATCAAGTCTTGAGTTTTCATAACATCCTCCTACGAATGCGCGAAACAATTCTTTAATGTTCGTTTTCGCTCATAATTGTAATGAAGTTTGATGAAAATGCCAACTATATAACTGATAAAAAACATAACCGCGTGATATGGATAACAATTTATTATCATATCCACATGTTTTGTGGGTTTATTAAAAATAAACAACATTGTTAATGTGTTAATAAAAAAAGAGAGTCGGTATATCAGAAAAGAGAGCAAATAGAGTGAGTTAACTTGATTTTAGTAGAAAATAGGCGAAAAAAAAGTACCTAAGAAGGTACTTTTTGAGGAATTTATTCAGTTAACATAATTCGAGTTGAACGTTGTGTTGCTCAACAATTTTTTGGATCCCTGCTGGTGGTTCTTGATCGGTAAATAAGTAGTCGATCAAATTCATATTGCCTAAATTCACCATTGCATTACGACCAAACTTAGAATGGTCAGTCACCAACATTACACAGCGTGAGTTTTCGATAATTGCGCGTTTAGTTCGAACTTCATGGTAATCAAACTCAAGTAGAGAACCATCCATATCGATGCCACTTATCCCTAAAATACCGTAGTCAAGACGGAATTGAGAGATAAAATCAAGTGTGGCTTCACCGACGATGCCACCATCTCGTGTACGCACTTCACCACCTGCAAGAATTAAGCGAAAGTCTTCTTTGCCCATCAGTAACGTTGCCACATTGAGATTGTTGGTCACGATACGTAGGTTTTTGTGGTTAATTAAAGCATGCGCAACGGCTTCAGGTGTTGTACCGATATCAATGAACAGTGTTGCACCATCAGGAATTAAGCTTGCGACTCGTTGTGCTATACGTGATTTTTCATCAGACCACATGATTTTACGATCATGATAAGCCGTATTCACTGAGCTTGAAGGTAATGCAGCACCACCGTGATGACGTTGGATTTTGTTCTTTTCCGCTAATTCGTTTAAATCACGTCGGATTGTCTGTGGGCTGACTTCAAAATGCTCCACCAATTCTTCAGTGCTGACATAGCCTTGTAGGCGTACCAGTTCAATGATGGCATCATGTCGTTGCGTTTGCTTCACAGGTATCCCCTAATGTTAAAAATATCATGTTAATTTTATTATGATCTACGAGATAATTGATGTCGATTATCCCACAAAGCCATCAATAAGCCGATAAGGAAGCCTGCAAAATGTGCAGTATTTCCGATAGAGTCACCTAAAACGCCCATGTAACCCGCAACAATCCACAAAATCGAAAAGCCGATTAAGCCTGTTGGAGCACCAATACCTTTTTCTGGATTACGTATTCCTGTTAAGCCTACATAACCAATTAATGCGTAAACAACACCAGAAAGCCCACCAAAATTAGAGTCTGTGAATAGTGATTGTGCCCAATTACTAAAGAGCGCAGAAACGAGCATGATGACAAATAATTTACCCGTACCTAATCGTTGCTCTGTTTGACTTGCGAGATACCACCACATCGCAAGGTTAAAGGCAATGTGCATGAGTGAGAAGTGAACAAACGCAGGAGTGATGTAGCGCCAAACTTCAAAGTTCAGGCTCTCTTTATAAGGCCACGCCAGATGGAGCATAACGTTATAATCGCCTACGACTTGTTGCCAAATAAAAATAAGGACACATAAAATGACCACCAGCACCGTTAATGGGCCTGAGCGTTGCACCATATTTTTTATCGAAAAGGCAGGACGATATTTTATACCCGTGTTTTTCGGATCACCGGTTTGCCAACTTGCTGCTTGGTAACGTGGGTGAAAAGGCTCACGTAAAAAAGTATTTAGTTCTTTTTCAACCATATCCAACTGATGTTGGTCTTCTAACCAAAGTGAGATCTGTTGATTTTCATTTTTTGCGTGAATTCGCACACCTTTTGTTGTCATATAATTGACAAACAAATCAGCAGCTTGAGGGTTAGAAAGCGTAATAATGTGGATCATTAACAAAACTCATCTGTAGTTATTGCAGAGAAGTTATCGCTTGTGGAAACTCTCTTAGCCATGCTTCAAAACCCCCATTGATACTATAAACGGTTTCAAAGCCCATATTGACCAGATATTGAGCTGCGCCTTGGCTGCTATGACCGTGATAACACATCACCATCACAGGAACATCAAAGTCAGCATCTTGTAAAAATTGGTTTAGCGTATCATTGGTGAGATGAAATGCGCCGGTAGCATGACCAATGCGGTAACTCTGAGGATCTCTAACATCAACTAAGATTGCTGATTGAGATGCCCAGAATTGATAGGCTTGTTCAATGCTGAGAAACTGAAACTTATCCATAATTGTCTTATTTATTATATTGTTAATTGATTTATTTGTTCTGAGCGAGAGAACGATACATTTATCATAACGTCAAATGAGTAAAGATGACGTTACACTTTGTAAATCATTATTTTAATAAACAAATCCCCCATGATATCAGTGCAGGTGAGTATCATAGGGGATGTGATACAGAGAGATCAGTAGTAGGAGTGTTCGCCGCGTTGGTGTTCAGTTAAATCTTTCACACCTTTCAATTCACCTGGGAACTGGTTTAACAGCTCTTTTTCGATACCATCTTTTAATGTGACATCAATCATGGAACAACCGTTACAGCCACCACCAAATTGTAAGATAGCATAACCATCTTCAGTGATTTCCATCAGACTAACGCGACCACCATGACCGGCTAATTGTGGATTAATTTGTGATTGCAGTACGTATTCAACGCGTTCAATTAACGGTGCATCAGCATCGACTTTACGCATTTTTGCGTTAGGTGCTTTCAGCGTTAATTGTGAGCCCAGTTGGTCAGTGACAAAGTCAATCTCCGCATCTTCTAAGAAAGGAGCGCTGATGTCATCAACATACGCAGAAAGTTTTTCGAACTTAATTTCAGTATCGTTTGGCTCTACGGCATCAGGTGGGCAGTATGAAACGCCACATTCAGCATTAGGTGTACCTGGATTGATAACGAATACACGAATTTGGGTGTTGGGTTCTTGGTTAGCCAGTAGTTTGGCAAAATGCGCCTGTGCGGCATCAGTAATAATAATCATATCGTCTTGCTCAATAGTTGACTGTTCTGGTTGGTTATCATACGCCCAATTGGCGGTTAACTACAAGGTTCGGCAAATCGCCCATACCTCAACAGAGCGTGCTCCCGCACGAAATAACAAGGGTACAATGCTCTTTAATGTCGCGCCTGTAGTGATAACATCATCAATTAGTGCCAGATTTTTCCCTGATACCGACACTGTGTTATTTAATACAAATGCATTCTTTAAATTTTGTTGCCTTTGTTTGGCATTAAGATGCGTTTGCACCAGTGTAGCACGAGTTCTTATCAGGGTATCCGGTTGATAAGCACAATTTAGCCACCTTGCCAAAGGCTTAGCGATAGCTTCTACTTGCTCAAAGCCTCTAGACCAACGGCGATGATGATGCGAAGGAACGCTAATAATTCTGTCAGGTTTTTGCACCAAATTTTCTCGCCGATGTGAAAGCCATCGCAATAGAAAAAGTCGTGCAAGACATAAAGCTATTTGAGGGCGAGGTTGGTATTTATAAAGGTGTAATAATTTATTTAATGGCGGTTGATAGTCCGTGACTGTCAACATGTGTTTCCATAATGGAGGCGATTGCAAGCAGTGTCCACAAAGCATCATAGAGTGAGATGAGGGATATAAACAGCATGGGCAGCGGTTATGCTGTTTAGGTAAATGTCGAATACAACTCGAACAAATACCTTTAGTATCATAATGTAAGGGTTGGCGACATAACCAACAATATCCTGCTATTGTTATCCACATAATGAAAATCCCTGTACTAAGAGAAGAGAGCATAACAATGAATAAATTGTATTGGCAGACAATGGGTGAAGGAAAAACGCATCTTGTGCTATTACACGGGTGGGGATTGAATGCAGAGGTCTGGCAATCATTAATACCGCGACTAAGCTCGCACTTTACACTGCATCTTGTTGATCTCCCAGGATATGGTCGTAGCCAAGGTTTTCCTGTTCTCACATTAAAAGAGATGGCTGACATTGTTTTTGCTAAAGCTCCTGATAATGCCATTTGGTTAGGATGGTCTTTAGGTGGATTAGTCGCTAGTCGTGTTGTTTTAGATAATCCCAATAATGTGCAAGCGCTGATTACAGTGGCTTCTTCACCTTGTTTTGGTGCTCATGAGGATTGGCCGGGTATCAAACCTGAAGTGTTAAAAGGGTTTGAGCAGCAGTTAAACGAGAATTTTCATCGTACAGTTGAACGTTTTTTAGCACTACAAACATTGGGTACGCAAAGTGCGCGTGAAGATATGAAGGCATTAAAGTCAGTAGTATTAGAGCAGCCACTGCCTTCTGTCGAAGTACTTAATGGTGGACTAGAAATTTTGCGTACTGAGGATTTACGAGAAGAGTTAAAAACGTTGAATTGCCCTTTTATTCGTTTTTACGGCTATTTAGATGGTTTAGTTCCTCGGAAAGTGGCTGGGTTATTAGATGCTATTTATCCACATTCACCTTCTGTTATTTTCCGTAATGCGGCTCATGCGCCTTTTATTTCACATCCAGATGAATTTACTCAAGCGCTAATTGAGGCTTGTAATATTCGTTCGTGATTATCTTAAAGATCTGCCTTTATTTAAATTAAGGGCAGATTTCTTTATGCAGATATTATTTATTCAATTTCAACAAAAGTATGAAAGATAGGGGCATTTTTGATGGTATCTGAAAGTGGACAAGTGTGTTCAATAAAATTAATAAATGTCTGTATTTCCTCTTTTGTATTATCAGCTTGAATAAAATAATGTGTTGAAATACGACTTAAACCGATTTTTACACGCTTATTCTTTCCCATATATCCATCAGGATCGATCTCACCTTTCATCTCAATACGGATATTTTTAAGGTTAATACGGTGAAGCCGTGCAAAACTCTTAGCAACAATTCCTTTACAGGCGCCAATTGAGGCGAGTAACGCTTCAATTGGATTAACACCACTGTCTTCCCCCCCATAAGCAACAGGCTCATCAATAATTAACGTAAATTGTCGTGAAGCACATTGCATTTGTAAGGGAGAAGATGCGTCATTAGTGATAACAGATGAAAACTCAATAATTGGCATAATATTATCCTTTAAAAAGGGAATGTTATTTTTATCATCCAATAAGTGATATTACTTATCATGCCAATTAAGCGTAGGTTATAGCCTAAAAATAGCGAGTTTAGAGCACATTTTTCGATAAAGTTAATTCTTATTTTATGTCAGCTGTAACAATGCCGCCCTTTTATTAAGGGCAGCAATGACGACATGATTATGCGATTACGTTTTCGAGATGAAATGACGTTTCTAGGATCGGTGCATTTTTTATTGTGTCTGCAACAGGGCAAGTGCGTTCAATAAAAGCGATAAATGCAGCGATCTCTTCCTCACTATTATCTGCTTCAATAAAGAACTCGGTCGTAATTTTGCTAAAACCAATTTTGGCTTCTTTATTTTTTCCGGTAAAACCATCGGTATCTAATTCGCCTCTGACTTCAATGCGAATATTTTTAAGATTAATTTGGTGCATACGTGCAAAGCTTTTTGCCACGATACCTTTACAAGCACCTAGTGTACCTAATAGTGCTTCCACAGGGTTCATTGCACTGTCTTTACCTCCCAGTGATACAGGTTCATCAAGTAAAAATTGAAATTGGCGCGACGCGCATTGCATTTGTAATCTGCCTTGCTCGCCTGTGGTGATCGTTGATGAAAATTCAGTTATTGGCATAATTTTTATATTCTTATAAAGTGAAATTAAATAGACGTCTTTACGTCTATAGTTAATGGATTATGCCGTGATAGTTAGGAAAGTAAATCATTAAATAGGAAGATGAAAATGATTCACCT
This sequence comes from Proteus terrae subsp. cibarius, assembly GCF_011045835.1. NCBI lineage: Bacteria > Pseudomonadati > Pseudomonadota > Gammaproteobacteria > Enterobacterales > Morganellaceae > Proteus > Proteus terrae. The sequence goes on along the minus strand of NZ_CP047349.1, from coordinate 3,720,302 downwards.
TGTGCATTAGATAAAAAAATCCCCTACACAAAGTAAGGGATTTTCATGATGGTATTTATCAATTTGTTAGGTTATTTGATAAAGCTTTGTCTGGCAGGCGGTGGCTTCTGGGCAACTTTTACAGCTACCCGTAAGACAATCCTCGACATCGACTTCTTGAAGCTTACCCATTAATGTGAGCCGCTCTAACATTGCTTGCACCAACGGTTCAGGCATATTGAGTTGATGGCTGATAAGACGGGCATCGGCTCGACCATTAAGGGCGATACAATCACGTACTTCTATCAAACTGGCCATCTTACTTTTCCTTTGTCACTTAGTGACAGCTACCTTTTGAACAACATTGTTTAGCCAATGATGGCTTATTGCTTAAGTTAATTGTTAGACGATTACGAGCATTACGCAACAAGATAAATAGAATTAAGTTAAATATCACAACCGCAGCAATGGTGATTGTACTGCTTTGTGGATGCTCGCTAAAGGTTGCGACTTGATAGAACAGCGCAGCCAGTGAGTAAGCAATATTTAATCCCCAAAGAATAGAGAAGGTCATCCAGCCACGACTGGTTTCACGAGCAATAGCACCCATTACTGAAACACAAGGTACATACAGTAAAACAAAGATTAAGTAGCTATAAGCAGCAATGCCTGAGCCAAATTTAGCACCCATGGTTCCCATTGTGCCAGTATCCATTTCACCATCACCTTTACTAGCTTCAATTGGGTTAGAAAGTGCAGCTAAAGTGAAGGTCTCTTTTAAGCTATCCCATGTTTCACCAAAGGCATCACCAATTTCTCCCCATAGGTCGAATTCTTCAGGGTCAAATGGCTCATTAACAATGCTTTCTGCGGTATAGAGGGTATTTAATGTTCCCACAACCACTTCTTTTGCCATCGCCCCAGTAACTAAACCAACCGTTGCTTGCCAGTTATCATTGTGAACACCAATAGGTTGCAGTAATGGTGTGATCACTTTACTGACAGACGCTAATGCAGAATCATTGATGTTATCCGCTGGTTTACCAGAGAAGGTAAAGCTATTTAGCGCACCAATAAACATACTCGCAATAATGATGACTTTACCTGCACGTACAACGAAACCTTTTAGACGTTGCCATGTTTGCATGAGTAACGTTTTTAGGTGAGGAACGTGATAAACAGGCAGTTCCATCACGAAAGGTGACGCTTCACCGCGCATAATGGTGTGTTTTAGTAGTAAGCCTGTGAGGATAGCAACCACAATACCGAGAAGATAAAGTGAGAAAACAATACTCGCACCATTTTTACCAAAGAAAGCTGCCGCAAATACCGCAAAGATAGCTAAACGAGCACCACAAGACATAAACGGTGCCATTAATACCGTGATTAATCGTTCTCTTGGTGCATCAAGAGTACGCGCACCCATAATAGAAGGTACGTTACAACCAAAACCGACAATCAGTGGTACGAATGATTTACCCGGTAACCCCAGAGCCTGCATCAATCTATCCATAACAAACGCAGCGCGAGCCATATAACCCGAGTCTTCAAGGATAGATAAAAAGAGATACATCATCCCGATTTGTGGCACTAATGGAAGAACCGTATTGATACCACCACCGACACCTTGAGCAAGGAAAATTGTCAGCCATTCAGGGAAGTTAAAAGTTGCACCAATCCATTGAATACCATGAATAAAGATAGCTTCAGAGCCACCTTCAAAAGCAGGTTGTAATGCACCACCGATATTAATTGCGAGTACGAACATTAAATACATGACAAATAGGAAGATAGGCACGCCTAACCAACGGTTTAATATCACTTTATCGATATTTTGTGTCAGGATATTGGGCTTAATGGACTCCATATTAATCACGGCATGACAGATGCGCTCAATATTTTGATAACGGGCATCAGCAATGACTAATTCTGGTTCATTATTATGTTCATCTTGAATTCGTTGACGAATGGCTTTGATATCTTCACTGGTGATTTGAGCGCGTTGATGGGTATAGATATCCCCTTCTAAACACTGTAATGCCATCCAACGACGTTGCTGTAAATTAAACTCATCATGATTAATTTTTTCAGCAAGTGTCTCGACTTCATTTAATAACCATAGTGGATAAGAAGTCAGTAATTCTTGTGGTTTTTTCTTTTCAGCAGGGAAGGTATCAATGGCTTCTTTGAGTTTATCAATACCAGATGCTTTGGTTGAAATCATCGGAATAACAGGGCAACCCAGTTGCTCTGAAAGTGCGTTGATATCAATTTGCATATCTTGGTGTTCTGCAATATCGAGCATGTTTAATGCCACAATACATGGAATGCCAAGCTCAAGCAGTTGCAATGTCAAATAGAGGTTACGCTCAAGATTTGATGCATCAACCACATTAATCAGCATGTCTGCTTCATTACTTAAAATGAAATGGCAGGCAATTTGCTCATCAAGAGATGTCTGTTCTGAAATTGTCGTTAAAGAGTAAGTCCCGGGTAAATCGACGAGCTCAATTTTATGATTTGCAGTAGTGAAACGACCAACTTTGCGTTCGACCGTTACACCTGCCCAGTTACCCACACGCTGACGAGAGCCTGTTAACTGATTAAAGAGTGTTGTTTTACCGGCATTGGGATTGCCGATAAGGCCTATAGTGAGAGGAGTCATAATAGTGATGCCAATAGTTGTCTTGCCTGGTTGAATGAGAAATAACGATTATTTTTCGTTATGAACCACTTCGCTAAGGTTAATGAGTGCGAGATCTTTTTTTCTCAAAATTAGGGATACTCGGTGCGTTTCTATTTGAATAGGATCACCCAGTGGTGCGATACGGATAACGTTAAACACAGCGCCGGGTAACATACCTAAAGATAATAGTTTCTGTCTGTATGCCGGGCTAATCTGAGGTGAGTAGCTCAAGATTTTATAACTGTGATTTGGGATCAGAGACATAATCGTCCTTCCACGAATATTGATACAAAAAATAATGATACTGATAGTTATTTACACGTATGAGGTTCATACCGTCATGGTCAGATTAATTATAATAAATATTTTTAATGCTAATGAGAATTATAATTATCTTTATTGGGTATAATTTAGCCTAGTCTGAGCTTATCTGCACTTGATTTAAATCAATCTGAGAAAAGATATTGAGATGAAATTAGACTGTTTATTTTATCTGTTACTGGACAAAAACAGAATGTGAAAAGTTGAAATGCTTATGTAGCAACAAAATAACAATCAATTAATAATGTTAACGGATGATAATATAAAAGTAGATTTCAAGAATATGAAGAACGCGAGCTTAAGTAAAAAGCTCACGTTGTCATGGTGAATACCCGCTAATTAGTGGGTTTGCTGGTGGCTAAAAAGTTGGTAAATATTGTTAGGGGTATAGCTATCAGCTTCGTATGAAACGACCCAATCTGTTATTAGTGTAGTGTTGATAGGATAGGTTTTACCTTCTTGCATATCCTCAACATAAAATGGCACGTTGAGTAATTTTGCATAAATCGTGTCTCCATCTCTAGACTGTGGTACAAACCACATATGCTCTAGCTCTTTTTCTTCCCCTTCACCATAAGGAATGCCGAACTTGATCATAAACTGCCAAGGGTTTTCGGTCTCTTCAGGTTTGTCTTTTCCTAATAACTTAGAGAGAAAACCACTTTTTTTCTCAACAGGCGGTTGATTGTAGTTATCAAACATAGAAACGAAGTATTCCCAGCGTCGCTTGGCTTTTTCAGACATCTCGTAGGTTTCTTCATTACTGCGCAGTAGCATCATCGCTTGTTGTTCTTCATAACCTCTAAAGAAGGTTTCTAAAACAGGGTTTTCTTCATTGGTTCTAAAGAGCATAGAAGAAGGATGTTGATGATATTCATCACGATCAGCTAAATCACCCAAGAAAATACCATTTGGTGCGCCTTCCGTGTCATAACGCATCTCTTCTAAAGGTCTAAGGTTTTCAAGTGGTGTTGATTGATTAACATGGCGAATACCTTCTTCAAAAGGTAATGCGACAAGATACTCCAAGCCTGATGATGTTTGACCACAAAGCATCGGTTCACCAAATTCGATTTGACGATGATTAATACTGTTGTTAACAAAGCAACGGAAGAGATCAGGAATACCATAGTAAGACTCAAGCATACTGGGAATAACTAAATCGACTTCGGTTAAGCCGCAGCGTGCTAATCCATGAGTGTGGAACCAGAACATAGTCGGTGGTTCATTTTCTGTGTCATAGACAGCATGAATAACATATAAGCTTTCTACTTCGGGATAGAGATCTGGGGTCTCTAATTGAAAGCGTATCCACTCAGGCGTTAATGCCTTACCTGCCGCTGATTCATCTAATGCTAAGACCATTTCAGGTGCGATGATATTGAGAAAGTTCAGTTGATGGCGATAACTTGCCAAAGGATGCAAGGCTTCAGTAAAGAGTGTTTCTAATAATAAATCTTGAGTTGTCGCATTTGCATGTGCGAGTAGTTGTGGTGTGAGTTCGTCAGTCGAATACATTGGACGTATTTCGTAATCTTCATCACGAGGGTAAAGACAGACGAAAAAATGTAACTCGTCATCACCATGTTGGCAGCGATAGAAAAAACCGTCGTCAATATTTTCACTTAGATAATTTATCTCACCATCAGTGTAATCGGTTTGCTCTTCTAGGCGTTGTTCAATAAGCGCATAGTTTAGTGGCTGTGCAGGGAAAGCCACTATACGAGAGGGCACTTTTTCTCCTTGCCCGGCTGCGATATCTAAGTACTGCTGTCTGTTATCCATATTTTTTATCACTCGTATATTAAAGATAGAAAAATAGAATATCAGGGATAACAAGAGAGGAATAGATGGAGTTATCTGAGCTTGGGGTAGTTAATTGATCTATTGTTAATAGTGAGGATTAATGAAAAATAAAAAAGCGAGTGTCTTATAAAAAATAACGGATATCAATAAGTTATTGATATCCGTTAGATGTAAGGTAATTAAGGCGAATGATTAGCCTTTTGATTATTTACCTTTCAGTAATTGCATGATGTCTTCAGTTTTTTCTTCATCGTCATCATCTTCAAACTCAATACCTAGCTCAACCATTAATTCGTCAATACGATCAAGGGTTTTCTCAGTATAAGCCTGTTCTTCTGCATTGAGTTTTTCACCGTTTTCAAGACGAGACAGTAATTCATCTAAACGTGTGTCGTTTTCTAACAGGTCTAATTCTTGTTCAGGCGTTAAACGAACTGGCTCAGCTTTAACTGGCGCAGGTTTTTTCTTCACGACTTTTGGTGCATCGCCCACAATCAGAGGGATCGGTTTTTTGCTACCAATACGTGGATCTTTCGGTGCTGTATTTTGAGCTTGCTGTTTATTTTCCGCTTCCTGCTGACGGTTACCGGCAGGATTGCCACGGTGTTTCTTTTGACGTTTACGTTCACGTCCTTCCGCGTTCAGCTCTTCACGTGATTTTTTACGTGCTTTAGCTGCGGGCTTTCTTTTAATCATATTCATAATGGTAACTCGATAGTGATCTTCTTGGTTGCGCAATCTATCAGAAACAAATTTTCAATAAAAGCGCAAATTTAAGACAATTTAATTTTTGCTCACGTACAATGTGCGGTTCGTTTCACTATACTTTACTGTGTTGAGACGTCAATTAATGACCAAACTAAATTAATCAACTTAAATTTCTATTTATTATGACATTATCATCTACACAATTACGTAAACCAGTATATTGGTGGGTTATTGGTTATGCAGCACTTTGGATCTTAGTGAGTTATCTCTTTGACCCTACTGTGCCTTATGATGCCGTAGAGGCTGTCAATTGGGGCACTAACGGAGGGTGGGGTTCCCCTAAAAATCCTTGGTTTGTTGGCTTTATAATGACACCTGCTATTTACGGCGGTATCGATTTTAGCTTTTATTGGTATTTTATCCACTTTATTATCATTGCTATTGGATTATTAGGGGTTTGGAACTTAGCTTATAAATTGACGCAAAATACTAACTTAGCTTGGTTTGCTATGTTGGCGCTTAATTTATCTGGTGTTATCAACTTTGATATTATCCCTTATAACGATAACTATATTCTAGTTGGTTGTTGGGCATGGGCGTTCTATTTTTTCCTTTGTGCTATTAATGATAATCAAAAATATTGGATTGGTTTTGCGATTACGATGGGTATTGCCACAATGGGGAAATATTCATCATTAGCTTTTATTGGTTCTGTATTTTTATCAAGCCTTTTTGTGCCTAAAGTTCGAGCAAGTTATTGTTCACCTTATTTCTATTTAGCATTGGCTATTTGGTTTGCTTTTGTTATTCCCAACTTTATTTGGTTATGGCAAACCGATTTTGCGGCGTTTAAATGGGTCGATTCTCAAATAGAGAGCCGTTTTAATTTGCGTACGACGCGTGCTGCACTGACTGTTTTTTACCCTGTGATTTTAATGTGGGGGATTTTACGTTTTTATGGTGGACGTGTAAGTTGGTCTGCTTCTAAAGATAGCCAATTACTCAATTTTATTTTTCTGTTTCCATTAACGATTATTTTTATTTGGTTTAGTTTTCATGAAGGGGGGCGTATCACTGAGTGGTTGCAACCTTTTATGTCAATTGCGACTGCACTTTTTGTGGGCTCAATTAGTGTCATGCCCAAACGTTCATTGCGTGGTGCGCTGTATGGTTTAGGTGTTTTTGGTATGTTAGTTGTTTCTGGTTATACCGTTGTTCAAGCCGCTAATGTGCGTAATGCAGGTCAAAAATTTATCGGTATAAAAACCTTTGTGCAAAATGTTGAACAAGCTTGGCATCAGCATTATCACACACCGTTAGCGTATGTTGGGGGGGAATATATGCATGAATGGGTCACTTTTTATGGTAAAGATAGGCCTCTATCTTCACAGCCTTGGATATTAGAAGAAAATGTGCAGCCTCCGAATATTTATAATCGACATATTACGCTCCAACAATTAGAGGAAAAAGGTGTCGTATTGGTGGGTAAAGTTGGCTATTACTGTGAAAAAGCCCATTTTGATGAAGGCTTAAAGCACTGGCCGAGTTTAAAAATAGCCGATACTCAAGAGATCATGTTTCGTGCTGAACCCGATGCTATTGCTGAGCCTGTTTGTATTGCTTTTGTGGCCCCAAAAACACATAAGGAAAAGTAGAGATGCGTTATGCTGATATTCAGGTTGAAACAGAAAGATTAAGATTGCGTCCTTTTGAAATGGGGGATGCTGAAGATTGGTTTAAGATCATGAGTTCAGCTGAAGTGACGCGTTATTGGAGCCATCTTCCTTGGCAGTCACTGCGAGAAGCGCAAGAAGATATTATTCAAGATATCACGCATATGGAAAGAAAAGAGTATCTGCGCTTAGCGGTGATAGATAAAGCAACAAATGCACTGATGGGCATGTGTGTTTTCTTTAATCATTACCCAAATTCACGACGTGGTGAAATTGGATATTGCCTTGATACAGCTTATCAAGGCAAAGGTGTTATGAAAGAAGCGATGGTTGCGTTTATCACGTATCTTCAAACACATCTATCTGTTCGTCGTTTAGAAGCGGATATCCACCCTGATAATAAAGCATCTGCTGCGTTGTTAGCGAAATTAGGTTTTGAGCAAGAAGGGTATTTAAAACAGCGCTGGATAGTCGGTGATGAAGTTTCTGATTCTATTGTTTTTGGTTTGCTGTTGCCCACAAAAGCAGAGTAATTGCAGAAAATAGAAAGGCACAAGTGGCATATAACACTTGTGCTTTTAGCTACTTAGCCAAAAAACAGGCTTGATTTTTTAAGCTTAAAGCTTGGTTTACTGCAAAAATATCACCACGTACTTCTGGAATACCAAACGATTTTAACCGAGCGCTGTGTTTCTCTAAATAAGCTTGAGCATTTTCTTTTGAATCAAAAAGATAAATCCCACCTGCTTTTTGGGTTTCTTTATTTTCAGTCCAAATTTTCCAAATAAAGCCAGGCTCTTGATTGATTGATGCAGATAATGCATCCATAGCTTGTGTCATTTCATCACCGAAAGGACCATGATAAGGGAAATCTACTTGTAAAAGTACGTGCATAATCACCTCTTTTCTTATAAAAAACGGCACGTTATTGGTGCCGTTTTGTCTGTATCATGATGATCTTAATTTATTGAATATTAGAATAAAGAATTCAAATCAATCACATGAGTATCAATGAGTAATATTTTTAAAATAAATAGCAGTGAAACAATCACAACACAGAGATTAATTTCTTTCCAGCGGAAAGTACCCACTTTCATAACACAGTAAGCAATAAAGCCTAGTGCGATACCTTCTGTGATGGAAAAGCTAAATGGCATCATGACCGCGGTGATAAAAGCAGGAACGGATTCTGTTAAATCATCCCACTTCACGCGTGTAAGGCTGGATGTCATTAATACACCCACATAAATCAGTGCCCCTGCCGTTGCATAGCTTGGCACCATACCTGCTAGTGGTGACAAGAAGATAGCGAGTAAGAAAAGAATACCCACAACAACGGCAGTTAAACCTGTACGACCACCAACAGAAACCCCCGAAGTACTTTCGATAAAGGCAGTTACAGACGATGTACCCATTGCAGAGCCTGCAACAGAACTTAAGCTATCAACATATAACGCTTGTTTCATTCGTGGAAACTTGCCTTTGTCATCAGTTAAACCTGCTTTATCAGTGACACCAATTAATGTGCCTGAAGAGTCAAATAGGTTAACCAACATAAAAGCAAAGATCACGCCAGAAAGACCGATATCTAAGGCGCCCATAATATCAACTTTACCAACAACGGTTGTGATAGAAGGAGGAACAGCGAAGATACCTTGATATTGAACATCACCTAAAAGAAGACCAATTACAGTGGTGATAACAATTGAGATAAGAATTGCGGCATGAATATTACGAGCAGCAAGAATAGCGATAATAAAAAAGCCTAATGCACCTAATAATACGTTATGAGAAGCAAAATTACCGATAGTAACGATGGTATCGTTGTTAGGAATAATAATACCGGAGTTTTTTAAGCCCATCATGGCGATAAAAAGACCGATACCGCTAGTAATACCAACACGTAAACTCAGTGGAATATGGGCAATTATCCAGTAGCGAATACGAAAGAGAGTCAGCAAAAATAGCCCTACTGCACCCCAAAAAATCGCCCCCATAGCGACTTCCCATGAGTAACCCATAGCACCAACGACTACGAAGGCAAAGAATGCGTTTAAGCCCATCGCAGGCGCAACAGCAATAGGTAAATTTGCTACTAATCCCATTAAAATACTGCCGAAAGCTGCAATTAAGCAGGTCGTCACGAAGACGGCTTTGATATCCATATTGGCAGCAGCAAGAATTTGAGGGTTAACGAAGATAATATAAACCATCGTTAAGAAAGTCGTGATACCCGCAATCAGTTCGGTGCGAGCGTTTGTGCCGTGTTCTTGTAGCTTAAACAGGCGTTGGAGCAAACCCTGTGATCCAGAATTTGGTGATGACATGCTCATAGACAAAAGATCCCAAAAAAAATGTTTTTCGCTTTATCCTACACAAATAAAACAATAACTGCACCTAAAAAAGTAATCGATTGCGTAGAGGGAAAATCTAAAGCTTAAAAATACTTTGAGATCCTTTAAGAGTTAAACTGGATAAATGTAAGGAGGCTAATAGTGGTATCGACATGATGCAATTTCTATAGCGGAATCAGTAATACGGTAGATAAGGCGATGTTCATCAGTGATCCGTCTTGACCAAAAACCTGCTAAATTATGTTTCAAGGGCTCTGGTTTACCTATTCCGCTAAACGGTGTTCTTTTAATATCTTTTATGAGTTCGTTAATGCGTTTAATTATTTTCTTGTCTATTTGTTGCCAATAAAGATAATCACTCCATGATTGCTCAGAAAAAATTAATTTCATTCCGTTATATCCTTTTCTATACCTTTACCTTGGTTCAGTTCATCAATAGAATCGAGCAAATGGCGCGCATTCGCTGGAGATCGTAACAGATAGGCAGTTTCTTCTAGTGCTTGGTATTCATCAAGAGATAAAAGAACACATGGAATACCCTTTTGCCTTGTGATCATGATGGGTACTCTATCATCAATTGTTTCATTCATAATTGAAGTTAAGTTTTGTCTTGCTTCTGTATAATTTATCGTTTTCATCTTGTTATCCAGAGAGTTATATCTACTTTGGTCGAATTATACACGATTTGGTATTTAAGTACAGAAGTAAGTACTTGATGGGTGTGTGGAGATTATTTAGTAAGGCATGATGATAGGTATTTAGTTTTGTCTAGCAAATAATAATTAAAGCCAACACACTAATTATATTGGTAATTTTACTTTTTTCTATTATTTAAAGAAGGCCAAATATTTTTAGCCTTCTTTGCATTAACCTAAACTCTTCTCAACAAATTGTCTCTTTTTTATCGGCAACACCATTTGCCAAAAAGGGCGTTTCTCTTTTTGTGTTGAGAATAATTTAGCCACTCTATTGGCAATAATTTCCAATGAAAAACAGAGAATAAAATAGATAAAAGCAACGAATAGAAAAACTTCCATTGGATAAACCATACTGCGGTTATTAACTTGGGTCGCTAAGAAAGAAAGCTCACCCACACCCACTACATAAGCTAGTGAAGTATCTTTAATTAAGGCTATCCACTGATTAATAAACGAAGGTACCATCATGCGTAATGCTTGTGGTAATACGATATACCACAACACTTGCCAGCGATTAAAACCTAGCGATAACCCTGCTTGCCATTGCCCTTTTCCAATCGCCAAAATACCGGCTTTAACGCCATGCGCAATATAAGACGATGTAATTAAAGCTAACGCACAAATTACCGTGGTGATTTCAGGTATTTCCATCCCTAATATAACAGGCAATAAAAAATAGACCCAAAATATCAACATAATGACGGGAATTGCACGGAAAAAACCTAAAAAAGCCGCAAAAAGGTTAACCCAGACGCCCCTAAGCATAGCCAAAGCAATGCCACCTAATGTACCCAAAATAATTGATGCAATACCAGCAATGATACTGATAAAGATGGTCAGTGCTGCACCTTCTAAAGGCCCGTCAGGATAAGCACCAAAGAGTAAGTACTGCCAGTTATCAGCAATAACAGTAAAGTCCATATTAATACCCTTGTGCTAGTTTACGTTGCTGATGCCATTGTCCCCAAGCTTCCATCAATGCGATTGCTGCAATATAGAGAATCGTTGCAACCCCAAAGGCTTCAAAGGTGCGTAAAGACTCTGTTTCGACTTGTCTTGATGCGTAAGAAAGCTCCGCAACACCTATAGCCATAGTCAGTGATGAGTTTTTTATTACATTCATGTATTGACCCAATAATGGGGGCAGAGCAATACGAAAAGCTTGGGGTAAAATCACATAACGCATAGATTGCCATTGCGTTAGACCTAATGCTAAAGAGGCATATTTTTGCCCTTGTTTAACACCTTGAATACCGGCTCTTAGCTCTTCGGCAATAAATGGCGTTGAGTAAAATGTCAGACCCACAATGCCCGCTAAAAACTCAAAAGAAGGCCAAGAAAGGGTTACACCTAAAAATGCAATCTCATGAGGCGTGTTTAACCATATCATGGCGCTTTGTGGCAGAATTTCGCCTGATGCGAAATACCAAAAGAATAACTGTACTAACAGCGGAGTGTTACGAAACAGCGAAGTATAAGCCGTGGCTAACCAGCGTAATGGTGTAAAAGCACTATCTCTTGCAGCACTAAGGGCAAAGCTCATTAATGTTGCAATGACAATAGTCCAAAAAGAGATAAGCAAGGTGATTAGAAAACCATTCCAGAGCCAACTTAAATAGTGTGGCTCAAGAAGGTAATGTGAAAGAAATTGCTCAAACATATAATAGGCCTATTGTAGACACCAAACCCCGCAAAGGCGGGGTAGGTGTTTTAATAAAGGAATAACTTTTTTTTGATGAAAGAAGAAAGTTATTACGCTTTAACGATCAAGATTGTGGTGTTTGCTCTGATAGTGGGGCAAATTTAAAATCACCACGAGGTTGAGCCGATTTTGTTTCAGGACCAAACCAACGATTGTAGATCTCGTCTGCCTTACCTTCTTTTTCTAATCTTAATAGAGTGTTATTGATTTCGTTAATTAAACGCTCTTCACCTTTAGCAGCTGCAACTGCTTGGTATTCACGGGTGATACTAAATGATGACACTTCAAAATCGGCTTTAATGGCATCAGGAAGATTTGCTAATAAACCGACTAATTTCGCATCGTCTTGTGTGATAGCTTGTACGTTACCGTTACGTAATGCAGCGAAAGCCAGTGGTGTATCGTCATAAGAGATAACTTTGGTGTCAGGATAGCGTTCACGTAATGTGATTTCTTGAACAGTACCTTTATCTGCACCAATACGCAGTGAGTGGATTTGTTCCGGGTTAGTTAAAACCCCTTTACGTGCAATAAATTTTTGTCCGGTTGCAAAGTAAGGAACAGAGAAATCAACTTGCTTAGCGCGTTCATCGGTAATGGTGAAGTTCGCCGCGATTAAATCGACTTTTTTAGAGCTTAAAAGTGGAATACGGTTTGCTGGGTTTGTTGGACGCAGTTCCAGTTTTACACCTAGATCTTTGGCGATCTCATTGGCGATATCTGCATCATAACCTGCAAGTTTTTTGGTTTGAGGATCAATAAACCCAAACGGAGGATTACTGTCAAAAATCGCGATACGTACTACACCTGCTTTTTTTATATCATCAAGTTTATCTGCTTTTGCAATACCAGAGAAAAGCACAGAGCCTGCAATTAATGCTGTTGCCAAGACACGTAATTTCATTATTCACCCCAAAGAAAAGAATTATCATCGTTATGTTGGATATCACGCTATCAAGTTGATCTAAGTTCATAAAATAATAAAAATTGATATGAATATGCTTTTAAGGAATAAGATGAGAAAAAGTGTTGAGCTAGAACGGTATTCATTTATGAGTGAATAAAAAAAACAGCGACAATTATGTCGCTGTTTTGAAGAGAAGAAAAAGAGAGAGAAATTTATTTAGAAGCGTTACTGTCGTCACTTCTTGTTAGCATTTTTTCTACTTGGTCGCCTCCTAAATGGCGGAAATCATGACCTTTTACGTAATAGAAAATAAACTCACAAATGTTCTGACAACGGTCGCCGATACGTTCAATAGAACGCGCACAAAATAGTGCGGTGAGTACACTAGGAATGGTGCGAGGATCTTCCATCATATAAGTCATTAATTGACGGACGATACCTTCATATTCGTTATCAATTTTAGCGTCTTCACGATAGATACGTACTGCTTCATCTAAATCCATACGCGCAAAGGCATCAAGAACATCGTGAAGCATTTGTATAGCGTGTTGGCCTAAAGATTCTAAGCTCACGAGCAGTGGTTGATGCTGGTGTGAAAACTTTTCAAGTGCGGTTTTACAGATTTTTTCAGCAACATCGCCAATACGTTCTAGTTCAGCGATCGTTTTTGATATCGCCATAATTAAACGTAAGTCACTCGCTGTTGGCTGGCGTTTAGCAATAATTCGCATACACGCATCATCAATAGCGACTTCCATCATATTGACGTTATGGTCACCTTGAATAACTTCGTTTGCCAATGCTTGGTCTTGATTATGCATTGCCATAACAGCTTTTTTCAGTTGCTCTTCAACAAGCCCACCCATAACCATCAGCTCAGTACGGATATGCTCTAACTCAGCATTAAATTGACCAGAAATATGCTTATTGTGATTTAAATTATCCATTTATTGCCTCGTTATCAGCCATAACGCCCAGTGATGTAATCTTCAGTTTGTTTTTTTGCAGGACGCGTAAATAACGTATCCGTATCGCTAAATTCAATTAACTCACCTAAATACATAAATGCTGTGTAATCAGAACAACGTGCTGCTTGTTGCATGTTATGTGTCACGATAACTACGGTATATTCTGATTTGAGTTCACTGATAAGTTCTTCAATACGACCTGTTGAGATTGGGTCAAGTGCTGAACAAGGCTCATCAAGTAATAAAACCTCAGGACGAATAGCGATACCGCGTGCTATACATAAACGTTGTTGTTGACCGCCAGAAAGACTATATCCACTCTGATGTAATTTATCTTTAGTTTCATTCCATAATGCGGCTTTAGTCAAAGCCCACTGAACTCGTTCATCCATATCAGCGCGAGACAATTTTTCGAATAAACGTACACCAAAGGCGATGTTGTCATAGATTGACATCGGGAAAGGGGTTGGTTTTTGGAATACCATTCCGACCTTGGCGCGTAATAACGCAATATCTTGTTTATCTGTCAGGATATTGTTGCCATCTAGCAGAATTTCACCTTCTGCACGTTGTTCACCATAAAGCTCATACATTTTATTAAAAGTACGCAGTAAGGTTGATTTACCACAGCCAGAAGGGCCGATAAATGCAGTTACCTTATTTTTGGCAATATCTAAAGAGATATTTTTCAGCGCATGGAATTTACCGTAGTAGAAGTTCAAATCACGAACTTGAATTTTATTTCCTGCGTTATCATTAGCCATAATCATTCAACGTCTCTCTTGCTTAACTTTCTGCGTTAACCGTGCTTGCGTTTAGCAAATAGCACGCGCGCAATAATATTGATAAATAGAACACAGAGGGTGATAAGTAATACGCCAGCCCAGGCAAGCTCTTGCCATTCTGCGAAAGGACTCATGGCGAACTTAAAGATAGTCACAGGTAGGTTAGCTATCGGTTCGTTTAAGTCTGTGCTCCAGAATTGATTTGATAGTGAAGTAAATAACAGTGGTGCAGTTTCGCCTGCAATACGCGCAATCGCTAATAACACACCTGTGATAATGCCTGAAACCGAGGCTTTTAAGGTGATTTTAGAGATCATCTTCCACTTTGGTGTTCCTAATGCGTAAGCGGCTTCGCGTAAGCTATCAGGCACTAACTTCAACATATTTTCAGTGGTGCGAATAACAATAGGAATTTGCAATAACGCTAAGGCGACAATTCCTGCCCATCCTGAAAAGTGCTGCATCTGTGCGACAACAATGGTGTAGACAAAGAGCCCGACAACAATGGATGGCGCTGACAGCAAGATATCGTTAATAAAACGTGTGGTTTCAGCAAGCCATGAGCGACGACCATATTCAGCAAGATAAATCCCTGCAAGAATGCCTAATGGTGTTCCAATCACGGTTGCCCAAAGGATGAGTAATCCACTACCGGCAATAGCATTTGCCAATCCACCACCTTCCGTATTAGGTGGCGGAGTCATCTCTGTGAAAAGGGCTAATGACATACCATCAAAGCCTTTGGTGAAGGTGGAGAATAAAATCCACGTTAACCAAAAAAGACCAAATGCCATGGTTGAGACAGACAAAAACAGTGCGATACGGTTTTTTTGACGACGCCAAAGTTGGCGTTTATGGCGTACACGCAATTCGTTTTCTGTTTGAACTCGCAATGAAGAAGAGGATGTTTTAGACATATCAGCGCGCTCCTTCATTTTTTGATAAACGTAATGTCATAAACTTAGAAATCGCAAGGACGATAAAGGTGATGACAAACAGGATAAGCCCTAATTCCATTAATGCGGCAGTGTGTAATCCCGTTTCTGCTTCAGCAAATTCGTTCGCTAATGCAGACGTAATACTGTTACCCGGCATAAACAGCGAGGCGGAGTCTAATTGGTAGGTATTACCGATGATAAAGGTTACTGCCATAGTTTCACCTAAGGCGCGTCCTAATCCCAACATCACACCACCGATAACGCCATTTCGGGTATAAGGTAGAACGATATTCCAAATCACTTCCCATGTTGTACAGCCAATGCCGTAGGCAGACTCTTTCATCATAACAGGCGTTTGTTCAAACACATCGCGCATTACAGACGCAATATAAGGAATGATCATGATAGCGAGGATAACGCCCGCAGCTAAGATACCAATACCAAAAGCAGGGCCTGAGAAAAGCTCGCCAACGATAGGGATAGAAGAAAGCACATTGCCTACAGGCTCTTGGAAATAGGTTGCAAAGAGCGGTGCGAAAACAAATAGCCCCCACATACCATAGACAATACTTGGAATAGCCGCGAGTAACTCAATAGCGATACCTAACGGTCGTTTTAACCAATTAGGGGCTAATTCAGTTAAGAAAAGAGCGATACCAAAGCTGACAGGAACGGCAATAACCAGCGCGATGATTGACGTTACAATGGTGCCGTAAATAGGCACTAATGCCCCAAACTCCTGAGCAGGAGGATCCCACTCTTTCGACCATAAGAATGAAAGGCCGAATTGTTGAATACTTGGCCATGAGGCGAAAATCAGTGAAACAATGATACCTGTTAAAAGCAAAAGTGTAATCAACGCAGCTAGACGAACCAGTGCGCTGAAAATAACGTCCCCTCGTTTACTAGGGGCCTTTATTACCGTTGTATGCTCGGCCATAAAGCCTCTTTTAATTTATTACCCCCTGTTTAGCAGGGGGTGAACGTTAACTTATCTCTTAATGGCTACCGATTTTATTAGTAAATCGGCTTACCATTACTGTCTTTAATACTAGTTTTCCATGCTGCACGAATTTGTTCTACAACTTCGACTGGTAATACGGCGTAATCTAGATTTTTCGCTTCTTGATTACCTTTGTCGTAAGCCCAATTGAAGAAATTCAGCACTTCTTTACCTTTTTCTGCATTTTGCTGTTTTTGATGCACTAAGATAAAGGTCGTTGAAGTAATCGGCCATGCATTTTCACCTTTCTGGTTAGTTAGGTCTTGTGCAAAGCTTTTGCTCCAATCAATTTTTCTTGCTGCGGCACTAAAGCTATCTGCTGTTGGTGCAATTACTTCGCCATCAGCTGTGACTAATTTAGTATAAGCAAGGTTGTTTTGTTTCGCATAAGCATATTCAACATAACCAATTGAACCTGGTACACGTTGAACGAATGCTGCGATACCATCATTCCCTTTTCCACCTAAGCCTGTCGGCCACTTAACAGTAGAGCCAGCGCCTACTTCATCTTTCCATGCGCTATTTACTTTTGATAAATAACTAGTGAAAACGAAAGATGTTCCTGAACCATCAGCACGGCGAATAACCGCGATATTCTGGTCTGGTAATTTTACGCCCGGATTGAGTTTGCTAATGGCAGGATCGT
Source organism: Proteus terrae subsp. cibarius (assembly GCF_011045835.1). Taxonomy (NCBI): domain Bacteria; kingdom Pseudomonadati; phylum Pseudomonadota; class Gammaproteobacteria; order Enterobacterales; family Morganellaceae; genus Proteus; species Proteus terrae. Next base: position 3,703,128 of record NZ_CP047349.1, on the reverse strand, counting down.
TCCATTTTTGGATCTTACCTAGATAGATATTACCGATAGTATCGCCGTCTAAGGTCAGTTCACCTGATTTGATACCAGGAATATTGACTGCCATAACAACGCCACCAATCACGGTAGGGAATTGGAATAAACCATCAGCTTGTAATTTTTCGTCTGTTAATGGTGCATCAGAAGCACCAAAATCAACAGTATTTGCATTGATTTGTTTAACACCACCAGAGGATCCAATGCCTTGGTAGTTAATTTTGTTACCCGTTTCTTTCTGATAGGAATCTGCCCATTTAGCATAAACTGGGGCAGGGAACGTTGCGCCAGCACCAGTCAGCGAGGTCGTTGCCTGTGCAGAAAGAGCGGTCATTGAAAACGCAGCGGCAATGACACTAGTCAGGGTGGTACGCATCAGTTTCATAATCCCTCCTGTGGGATAGGTAGAATAATTTTCGACATCTATCAACTTCGGTTACGGTACGCACAGACAATAGGTCAGTTTGATGACAATTAAATGTCTTAATTGTGACAGTTTTATGACAAAGCAAAAAAATGATGAAATATTTGTAGGAGGAGAGAAATTAGAATGGAAATGGCGTAATAAAAAAGCACTTCAATACTTGAATAGAGAGGACTAATCGTCCTCATCATTGCGCTCTTTTAATGGGAAGTTAGCACGGATAAGTAATCCGCCTTTAACGCTATCATCAAGCTCAACATAACCGCCGTGGGCATCCATGATACGGCGAATAATAGATAATCCTAAACCAGCACCTGTTGAGCTACGCGCTTGTTCACCTTGAACAAATGGTTGGAAAAGACGTTGTCTATCTTCTTGTGGAATGCCGGGACCATCATCTTCAACTTGGAACCAAGCATACTCTTCATTTTTTCCACTTGAAACGCTTATCCAGCCATTACCATAGCGAGTGGCATTCACAATCATATTGGCGAGTGCTCGTTTTACTGCAATAGGGTTAGCTGTGATATTAATAGGCTCAGGATGAAGATGTTCTTCGCTGATTTTTCCCGAATTAGATTCGGCTGAAATGACTTCTTGTAATAGATTATTCATATTACATAGTTCTAAAGACATCTCTTTACCTGTGCGCATATAGTCTAAGAATTGCCCAATAATGGCATCACAATCTTCAATATCTTTATTGATAGAGTCTGCGAGGTAGCTATCTTCGGGACTCATCATTTCAGTTGCCAGACGAATTCGCGTCAATGGTGTACGCAAATCATGGCTGACACCTGCCATAACGAGTGTTCTATCATTATCTAATGAGCGAATTCCTGATGACATCTGGTTAAAGGCTCGAATAATTGAGCGCATTTCAGAAGAGCCAGATTCAGGAATGGGAGGAGGAATAACCCCTTTTCCAATGCGACGCGCTGCATATTCCACTTCATTTAGTGGGCGATTTTGAAAACGGCTATAGAGCCAGAAAAAAGCGACAACGATAATAATAAAAATGATCGCTTGTCGATAAACAGGGAGTAAGAAATTTTGCCCTAATTCAGTCAACGGAACACGTATCCAAAGCGAGGGCGACATATGCGTATTGACCCATAAAACAGGGTATTCCAGCGTGTTTTCGATCCAAATTTCGGTTTTTCCCCCCAGATGTTCAGTCATCTGCTCACTTAACTCATCATCTATTTTTGCCCAATAAAGCCCTTCTTCAAGTGCTGCTTTTTTATCAAAGAAAGAAATGCCTAATTCGTTATAGATTTTATTACGTAAAGCAGGGGAAATTTTTAGTGGGGTACCATCAACGAGGATCAGTTCCTCAGGCATTAAAGCACGTATTTCATACGCTAATACTTTATTAAATTGCTGAAGGCTTGGCCCAACAATAAGGTGTTGCACAACGATATAACTGGCTATCAAGCTAAAAAAGAGGAGCGAGATAACCAGAAATAACGAGCGTGTTAGTTTATTGTGAGGAGAAAGCCTCAGCCTTCTCATTGAGCACTGGTTCCATCAGGGACAAAGACGTAACCAAGACCCCAAACCGTTTGAATGTAACGAGGGTGTGTTGGATCTTCTTCAATCATGCGACGTAAACGAGAGATTTGAACGTCAATTGAACGCTCCATAGCACTGTATTCTCGACCACGAGCAAGGCTCATTAATTTGTCACGAGAAAGAGGTTCACGAGGGTGTGATACCAGCACTTTCAATACAGCAAATTCACCACTAGTCAGAGGCATATGCTCTTCTTCGTGGAACATTTCACGTGTACCCAGATTTAGCTTGAACTTACCAAAAGTAATAATGGCGTTATCTTGCGAAGGTGCGCCAGGTAATTCATTCGCTTGACGACGAAGAACGGCACGAATACGTGCGAGTAATTCTCTTGGGTTAAATGGTTTTGATATGTAATCATCAGCACCAATTTCAAGTCCAACAATTCTATCAACCTCTTCCCCTTTTGCTGTAACCATAATAATAGGGATAGGGTTGTTTTGGCTTCTTAAGCGACGGCAAATAGATAGGCCATCTTCACCTGGAAGCATTAAATCGAGCACAATAAGATGGATAGATTCGCGAGTGAGCAGACGATCCATCTGATCGGCGTTTGCAGCAGTACGGATTTGAAAACCCTGCTCTGTCAAATAGCGCTCTAAGAGTGAACGCAGACGTAAATCATCATCCACGATTAGCACTTTATAACTTTCTTGCATTTTTTAAGCTCCCGAAGTGCAAATGCTTTTATTAGCGAATTCTATCATCGTTAAGAATATTAAACCAAAACCAAAGAATAAATGTTAATAATTTATAGATAAAACTTGTTCATTCGCTTTACTGAAGGGGATAAAACTATTTATTTATCTTATTCCGAATAATATTTGATAGATAATACGCAGTAATTAACTTCACCACCTGGTGTCTGCACACAAATTTCATCGTCAACTTGCTTACCAATAAGCGCTCTGGCAACAGGGGAATCAATAGAAATCCACTGTTTTGCTGGATCAAACTCATCGGGACCCACAAGCCTAAAGGTTTTGACATTTTCGTCATCATCTTCAAGTGTGACCCAAGCACCAAAATAGACTTTTCCTTCTTGGCGAGGATCAGGATCAACGATTTTTAATTCATCAAGACGTTTTGATAAAAAACGAACACGTCTATCAATTTCACGTAATCGCTTCTTTCCATAAATATATTCAGCATTTTCTGAACGGTCGCCCTGAGCAGCTGCTTCTGAAACCGATTGTGTAACACGCGGTCGCTCTTCTTTCCAAAGATATTTTAGCTCTTTGTCTAAGGCATACCAGCCATCACGAGTAATATAGTTACTTTTTGCCATTACGAATAAAAACTATCATCAACATTGAATTTCATAAAGGTACTATAGCGTGAATGTTAAAATAATCTGTTAATTTCCTCATAATTGTCGAGCTAGATGGGAAATTTGCCAAATTTTTTTAGTGCTCTGCGTGTATAATAGCCATCTTTTTTAATTATTCCTCTCGGTAGGTAAATATTTTATGAATGAATCATTAAGCCGAATTATTGCAGATGAGCTCTCGGTTAAGCCCCAGCAAGTCCTTTCGGCCATAACGTTACTGGATGAAGGGAATACGGTGCCATTTGTTGCCCGTTATCGTAAAGAGGTCACAGGCGGATTAGATGATACGCAATTACGTCAATTAGAAACTCGCCTCGGTTACCTACGGGAACTCAATGATCGCCGCCAAACTATTTTAAAATCAATTGAAGAACAAGGAAAACTGACACCAGAATTACGTTCTTCAATTAATGAAACTCAAAGCAAAACAGAATTGGAAGATCTCTATCTTCCTTATAAGCCTAAACGTCGTACCCGTGGCCAGATTGCGATTGAGAATGGATTAGAACCCTTAGCGGATTTACTGTGGAATGAACCACAAAATAATCCAGAAGAAACGGCAACCGCTTATATCAACACAGAAAAAGGTGTTGATGATACGAAGGCAGCTTTAGATGGTGCGCGTTACATTTTAATGGAGCGTTTTTCAGAAGATGCCGGATTATTAGCAAAAGTTCGTCAATATTTATGGAAAAATGCGCATCTTGTTGCCAAAGTGATTGAAGGCAAAGAAGTCGAAGGAGCGAAATTTAGTGATTATTTTGATCACCATGAGCCTATCGCGAATGTTCCTTCTCACCGTGCATTAGCGATGTTTCGTGGTCGAAATGAAGGGATCCTTCAATTATCACTGAATCCAGATCCACAATTTGAAGAAGCGCCTAAAGAGAGCTACGGTGAACAACTGGTCACGGAACATTTAGGATTACGTTTAAATAATCAACCTGCTGATAGCTGGCGTAAAGCTGTTGTTAGTTGGACTTGGCGCATTAAAGTTTTAATGCATATTGAAACAGAATTGATGGGCCAATTACGAGAAAAAGCGGAAGAAGAAGCGATTAATGTTTTTGCTCGTAATCTTAATGATCTACTGATGGCGGCTCCTGCTGGTATGCGTGCCACAATGGGGCTTGATCCTGGTTTACGCACCGGTGTTAAAGTTGCGGTTGTTGATAGCACTGGTAAATTAATTGCCACAGATACTATTTATCCACATACAGGACAAGCAGATAAAGCGGCGGCAAGTGTCGCTGCGTTGTGTATTAAGCATAATGTTGAACTGGTGGCGATTGGTAATGGTACGGCATCTCGTGAAACAGAGCGCTTTTTCGCTGAAACAGTAAAACGCTACCCAGAAGTCAAAGCGCAGAAAGTGATTGTCAGTGAAGCAGGTGCATCGGTGTATTCAGCGTCAGAGCTTGCGGCTAATGAATTCCCTGATTTGGATGTTTCTATCCGTGGTGCGGTTTCTATCGCGCGTCGCTTACAAGATCCCTTGGCTGAACTTGTGAAAATTGATCCTAAATCTATTGGGGTTGGCCAGTATCAGCATGATGTTAGCCAAACATTATTAGCGAGAAAACTTGATACTGTCGTTGAAGACTGTGTGAATGGTGTTGGTGTTGATTTAAATACAGCATCAGTGCCGTTATTAACGCGAGTTGCTGGACTTAGCCAATCTATTGCTCAAAATATCATTAGTTGGCGTGATGAAAACGGTCGTTTTGTTGATAGAAAACAGCTGCTTAAAGTGGCGCGTTTAGGGCCGAAAGCCTTTGAGCAATGCGCTGGTTTCTTACGTATTCGTGATGGTAAAAATCCACTAGATGCCTCAACGGTTCACCCTGAAGCATACCCAGTAGTTGAAAATATCCTGCAATCTACACATCAAAAAATTGATGATTTGATGGGCAATAGCGCCCTAATTTCACAAGTAGATGCTAGAGCATTTATTACAGAGCAATTTGGTTTACCAACAATTAATGACATCTTAAAAGAGTTAGCAAAACCAGGGCGTGACCCACGTCCAGAGTTTAAAACTGCAACCTTTGCTGAGGGTGTCGAAACGATGAATGATTTAGTCAGTGGGATGATCCTTGAAGGAACTGTGACTAACGTGACTAATTTCGGTGCATTCGTTGATATTGGTGTACACCAAGATGGCTTGGTTCATATCTCTTCTTTAGCCGACCGATTTATTGAAGATCCACACACAGTGGTGAAGACGGGCGATATTGTTAAAGTTAAAGTTCTAGAGGTTGATTTAGCTCGTAAGCGCATTGCACTGACTATGCGTTTAGATGAAGTCGCAGGTGATAGTGATAAAAAACAATCATCATCAAATAACACGAATTCAGCTAGAAACAACAAAGGACAGAAACCAACTCGTAATAACCGCCAGTCAATAAATAATGGTAATAATGCGGGAAATAGTGCAATGGGTGACGCTTTAGCTGCGGCATTTGGAAAAAAACGCTAAGAGCGCATTTATTGCTACGGTATTAGTTGGTAAAAAGGATGAAAATAATGAGCGTGATATAACCAATATTGGTTATATCACGTTTTTATTACACGTTATTTAGATATTTTTTTTAGATAAAGATATTTATAAAAACTAATTAAATAGCAACATTGTACAAATTCTTTTTCATTTTTTTATCAGTTCAATTTTAAACTGACTTAAGTGATATTGATAAAATAATAGATAAAGGATCCTCTATTTTATCTCTATATTTATTTGTTATGATTTTTATCACTTATCTTCTATTCTCCCCGTCGCTGATTGCCTTTATATTATAAATAAGAGTTGACTTATCTTTTAACCTTATTATTACTGAGGTTTATAAGTTTGGGCTATATGAGCTAAAACTGAAAATTATTATTTCCGTTTATATCAACTCTATTTCAATTAATAGAATGAATATCTATGGGTTTATTTCACCTTTATTGGGTTATTAATATGAATTTAAATAAATTATCGCTTGGTTTGATCTTGGTTTCTGCATCATTACTTGCAGGGTGTGCATCAGAATCTTCACGCTCTTTAGAAGTGGCTAAAGTTGCAACCTATAACACAACTTATACGGGCACTAAGAGCGCTATTTCTATTGGTAAGTTTGATAACCGTTCTAGTTATATGAATGGAATATTCTCTGATGGAGTAGATAGATTAGGAAATCAATCTAAAACGATTTTAATGACGCAATTACAGCAAACAGGGCGTTTTAATGTATTAGATAGAGCTAACTTATCTGAATTAAAAGAAGAAGCTGGCATTAAAGGACAAAGCCAACAGTTAAAAGGTGCAACATATGTTATCACTGGCGATGTCACTGAATTTGGCCGTAAAGAAGTTGGTGACCGCCAATTATTCGGTATTTTAGGCCGAGGTAAAACACAAGTTGCTTATGCCAAAGTGAATTTAAACGTTGTGAATGTGAATACCTCAGAAGTGGTGTTCTCATCTCAAGGTGCGGGTGAATACGAGCTTTCTAATCGTGAAATCATTGGGTTTGGTGGAACAGCAAGCTATGACTCAACACTTAACGGTAAAGTGCTTGATTTAGCTATTCGTGAAGCGGTTAATAACTTAGTTGCAGGTATTGAAAGTAATGCTTGGCAGCCTTCAAAATAATGCACATTTTATAAGGATATAACGATGTCTAAATCATTAATAAGCCTTGTTTTGGGGGCATTATTGCTGACGGGCTGTGCAAGTGGCCCTAAACCACTTTATAACTGGGATAGTTATCAACAAGTGGTGTATCAGTACTATCAGCAAAGTGAAAGTGATCCTCAAGCACAAATCGATGCATTAAAGAAAAGTATTGAGCTTTCTCGTGCCAAATCATTGGGTATTCCACCAGGATTACATGCACATTTAGGTATGTTATACGGTGCAACGGGTGCGTTAGATTTAGCTATGGCTGAATTTAGTGAAGAGAAAGCACTTTACCCAGAATCAGCGGAATTTATGGATCGCTTGATGAAAAATAAAGGAATGCAAAAATGAGTCGCTTATTCACTTTAATTTGTTTGGCCTTTGCGCTGATATTAACGGGTTGTGCCCAGCCTGTTAAAACAGATTACTCCGCATTTAGACAGAGTAAACCAAAAAGCATTTTAGTCTTGGTGCCTCAAAACCATACAACAGAAGTTGGAGCTGGACACAGTTTCTTATCTCAAGTGACATATCCATTGGCGGAAGCAGGATATTATGTGTTCCCTGTAGCTGTCGTTGAAGAGACATTTAAACAAAATGGCTTATCAATGGCTGGGGATATTCATGCAGTAAGTCCTAATAAATTACGTGAAATCTTTGGTGCTGATACTGTTTTATACTTAGATATCACAGAATTTGGAACGTCATATCAAATTATTTCTAGTGATACGAGAGTTACTGTTGCTGCTAAGCTTGTTGATCTTCGTAATGGTGGTGTGTTGTGGAGCAGCTCTGCAACGGCATCAAGTACAGAAACAGAAGGTTCATCGAGTAGTTTAGTCGGGATGCTGGTTTCAGCGGTTGTGAATCAAATCGTGAATACAGTATCAGATAAAAGCTATCAAATTGCAGGCATAACCAGTGTCCGTTTACTTTCTGCTGGAAATGCGAATGGTATTTTGTATGGCCCTCGTTCTCCTAATTATGGTAAAGAAGCAGAATAAATAAATGCTATAAAATAAGCATAATAAAGAGAAAGGCTCTGCTTATTAACTTTAGAATAAGTAGAGTCTTATTTTATTTATAAGTAATAAATAATAATTATTCTTATTTGATGCTAGGTAATACTACATATATTTATTGTAAGATAAACGTCAAATAGAAGAGTGAATAAAAGAGATGAATTGTTATTGAAGAGATAAACCATCCTTGGTTGCTAGTCCGTTTCCTTCCGTGGTTAATAATCCATAATTCGGGTATATAAAAGAGACTGATTAAATAAGAGAAACGTCAATTAGAATAAGATAAGGTATGGGGGATGCTATCTTTCCTTGTAATATAGCGACCTTTATTCTTTAAATGAGCCTCAAATTTAAATCAAAACACGACTTAGTTGGATATTAATCAATGTTTGTCTCTAGGATATGTAATATTATAATTTAGGTAAAGATATAATTGTTACTATTATTATAATCATCGAATTAAGAGGGAATAAAAGAATAATAAAACTAATATAACGAGATATTTAATTAATTTAAATCGTATTTTGAGTAATATATCGTTTTAAACTCGGCGTAAAAGTTTTCTTCTGATATTTCAGTATGAATTGAAATTACTAACATATTGAATAAACTTAATTTATTCATGAATTTCTTTAATGGATAAGATTATTTTTACATAATGTGATTTACATCACGTCGTGTATTTGAGTGTTATCGCCTATCAATAAGAAGAAAGGGATTTATACGATACCCCTTTCGATCATATTCAGTTCCTGATTTATTGGTTACACTACTCTTTCAGATATTCATAATGTCTGTTAGCTGGTATGAAATATCAGCGGTTCACTTTTGGAAGGTAGAGGCATGTCAGAACAAACAATTATTTGGGATCTTGACCTGATCCATAAGTATAACTATTCAGGTCCTCGCTATACATCATACCCAACAGCATTAGAGTTTAATCAGCAATATGGCGATGATGATTTTATCAAAGCGACTCAACGTTATCTTGAGCGCCCTTTATCGCTTTATATTCATATTCCTTTCTGCCATAAGCTGTGCTATTTCTGCGGCTGTAATAAAATTATCACGCGGCATAAACATAAGGCAGATGAATATCTTGATGTTTTAGAAAAAGAAATTATTAACAGAGCTCGTTATTTTAAAGACAGAAAAGTGACTCAGATGCATTGGGGTGGGGGTACACCTACTTTTCTGGATAAGCAACAAATTAGCCGATTGGTTTCGCTATTACGCCATCATTTTCATTTTGTTGATAATGCAGAACTCTCTATTGAAATCGATCCTCGTGAAATTGAGCTAGATGTTATCGACCATCTGCGTCATGAAGGATTTAATCGCCTAAGTATGGGTGTGCAAGATTTCAATAAAGAAGTACAACAAAAAGTCAATCGAGAGCAAGATGAAGCGTTTATTTTTGCATTGGTAGAGCGTGCGCGTGAAGTGGGTTTTCACTCCACTAGCATTGACTTAATTTATGGTTTACCTAAGCAAACTAAAGAGAGTTTTGCCTTTACATTAAAACGCGTTATTGAATTATCACCTGATAGATTGAGTGTTTTCAATTATGCACATTTGCCTAATTTATTCGCCGCCCAGCGTAAAATTAAAGATGAAGATCTCCCTTTAGCTGAAGAAAAATTAGAAATATTACAAGAAACAATTTCTACGCTGACAACAAACGGCTATCAGTTTATTGGTATGGATCACTTTGCTAAACCTGATGATGAATTAGCAGTTGCTCAGCGCAAAGGTATTTTACATCGTAATTTCCAAGGCTATACCACTCATGAAGAGTGTGACTTATTAGGTATGGGAGTTTCTGCAATAAGTATGTTAGGCGATAACTATGCGCAAAATGAAAAAGTATTGAAAGAGTATTATGCGCGTGTAAATAGTGAAGGGAATGCACTATGGCGAGGTTTATCTCTGACTAATGATGATTGTATTCGCCGAGATGTAATTAAAACCTTAATTTGTAATTTTAGTCTGCATTTTTCAGATATTGAAAAAATGCACAATATTGTCTTCCATGACTACTTTAAAGAAGATTTAGAATTACTCGTGCCAATGAAGGATGACGGTTTAGTTGAAATAACAGCAGATGGTATTCAAGTTACACCACGAGGACGTTTGCTTATTCGTAATATCTGTATGTGTTTTGATACTTATTTACGAAATCAAATGCGCCAACGCCAATTCTCGCGTGTTATTTAATCGATGAAGAGGGTAGAGGATCAATATTCCTCTATCCCTAACTCTTTTAATTTACGGGTTAATGTATTTCTACCCCAACCTAATAATCTTGCTGCCTCTTGTTTATGCCCTTGTGTGTATGCCAAGGCACTAAGTAATAGCGTGCGTTCAAATTGAGGTAGGGCATCTGTTAAGATGTTTTCTTTCCCTTCCCCTAATGCTTCATCTGCCCATAATGAAAGATGTTGTGACCAATGTTGAGAAGATGCAATTCGACTGATATTTTTGGCTTTCTCATCTGGTTGGCGAATTTCTTGTGGTAAATCTTGAGGCATAATCTCTTGGCTTGCCGTCATTACGGTTAACCAGCGACACACATTCTCTAATTGTCTGACGTTACCTGACCAGTTGTATTCCATCATTATTTGCAAACTTTGCTGATGAAGCACTTTGGTTTCGACACCTAATTCTTTAGCTGTTTTTTGTAGAAAATAGCGCGCTAGGCTGGGAATGTCTTCGGTTCTATCGCGTAATGGAGGTAACTGAATGCGTATTACATTGAGCCGATGATAGAGATCTTCACGAAAATCGCCTACTTGAACTCGTTTTTCTAAATCTTGATGTGTAGCGGCAATAATACGCACATCGACTTTTACAGGGGCATAACCACCGACTCGATAGAATTGCCCTTCAGCAAGAACCCGCAGTAAACGTGTTTGAATATCGAGAGGCATATCGCCAATTTCATCAAGAAACAATGAGCCACCGTTCGCTTGTTCAAATCGGCCTTGACGTACTTGAGAAGCCCCTGTGAATGCACCCTTTTCGTGACCAAAAAGCTCTGATTCAATCAAATCTTTAGGGATGGCTGCCATATTTAAGGCAATAAAAGGAGAGGAAGCCCTTGGGCTATGGCGATGTAATGCATGTGCCACTAACTCTTTCCCTGTCCCTGATTCCCCATTAATCAGTACACTAATTGAAGAGCGAGAGAGCCGACCAATAATACGGTAAACTTCTTGCATTGCAGGAGCTTCACCAATCATATCTGAAACTGATTGCAACGAAGTTTCATTGGTATTCGGTTGTTTTTGCTCACGATAATGAGTAATGGCGCGATCAATTAATGCCAACGTTTCGTCGATATCGAACGGCTTTGGTAAGTAATCAAATGCCCCTTGTTGATAAGCATTAACAGCAGCATCGAGATCAGAATGTGCTGTCATAATAATCACGGGCAGAGTTGGGTATTGTTCTTTAATTATTTTTAGAAGAGATAAACCATCAATATCAGGCATGCGAATGTCTGATAACAATACATCAGGTATTTCTGCATTAAGTGCATTAAGTACATCATTCGCATGTTCAAAGGTTTTACATGACAGACCTTCACGAGAAATAGCGCGTTCAAGTACCCAGCGAATAGAGCTGTCATCATCAACAACCCATACATTTCCTTTTTGCATTGGTTATCTCCTACTTAATTGGTAAATAAATAGAAAATTCAGTATTTCCGGGCCAACTAGTAAATTCAATTTTACCAGCATGCTGATCCACTAAATTACGTGCAATAGATAACCCCAACCCATTGCCACCTTCTCGACCACTAACCATGGGATAAAAAAGTGTATCTTGCAGATGAGGAGGAATACCATCACCGGTATCAATCACATCAATGCGAGCAACAAGGCGATGGCGTTCGCCATGAAGTGTGACTTGAAAAGCAGTACGGGTACGTAAAATAATCGTCCCTCCTGTTTTTTCAACGGCTTGTAACGCATTACGTGTAATATTTAGGAGTACTTGTTCTATTTGATCTGGGTAATGAGATAACTCAGGTAAGCTCGGATCGTAATCTTTTAGTAAGGTGACATTTTCAGGGCATTCAAGTGAAATAAGCTGAGCAACGCGCTCAACAACATGGTGAATGCTCTGATGTGTTTTTGTCCCTGGATGTTGAGGGCCGAGTAATCTGTCCACCAGCACACGTAGGCGATCAGCTTGTTCAATAATGACTTGCGTGTATTCCGTTAATGCTGGATCAGGTAAGGATTTTGCCAGCAACTGAGCCGCGCCCCGTAATCCTCCTAATGGATTTTTTATTTCATGTGCCAGCCCCCTAACCAATTCCCTAGCAGCCATTTGCTGGGCTTGTTGGATCTGCTCTTGGCTTAACCGGCGTTGACTATCCATAGGCGCCAGTTCCAGCAAAATATGTTGCTCGGAAATAGGTTGGGCACTGAGCGACATTGTGTGTGGTTGGTTATTGACAACCAATATCACTTCATTGTCGGTAAAGCTTTGTCCATTCGCTAATGTTTCACGCATTAAATCAGCATCAAAAGAGTAATAGCTGAAAAGGGCAGTGAAAGGCGTTTCAAATAATTTTCGACGGCTTTGTGCTAAAACCTGTAACGCAGAATGATTTGCGTAGCAAATAATAAACTCTTTATTGATAACTAATACAGAGTGTATCAGTGAGTCTAAAATTAATGTGTTGTCAGGTAAGTCTGCCGTTTCCATATTGAATACCCCATTGCACCATTTTAGTGCATCTTACCTTTATTACATTAATGAACCAATGCGTAAGTGAAAAGACTGACTCCTTAAGTGGGAGAAAAGTGCCCATCCGAAGATGGGCAAAATAGCTTCACGGCAAAAAAAACAGTTTTACATCTAGGCTTAAGTGTTTATTAGTAAAAATAGTCTTAAGCGCTGTAATACATTTCAAATTCAAGAGGATGCGGAGCCATACGTACACGTTGAACATCCGCTCGTAATAACTCTAAGTAAGCATCAATAGCATCATCAGTAAATACGCCACCGCGAGTTAAAAATTCACGATCTGCATTTAATGTATTTAATGCTTCTTCTAATGAACCTGCGACAGTTGGGATCTCTTTCGCTTCTTCTGGTGGTAAGTCATAGAGGTTTTTATCCATAGCATCACCAGGGTGAATTTTATTGATAATCCCATCAAGACCAGCCATTAACTGCGCAGCAAACGCAAGGTAAGGGTTTGCTAACGGATCTGGGAAACGTACTTCAATACGGCGTGCTTTCATACTAGCAACAACTGGAATACGAATTGACGCTGAACGGTTACGTGCAGAGTAAGCCAGCATTACAGGTGCTTCAAAACCTGGAACTAAACGTTTGTAAGAGTTAGTAGTTGGGTTAGTAAATGCATTTAATGCACGAGCATGTTTGATAATACCGCCGATGTAATACAGCGCCATTTCAGATAATCCGCCGTATTTGTCGCCTGCAAACAGGTTTACGCCGTTTTTAGACAGTGACATATGGCAGTGCATACCTGAACCGTTATCACCAACTAATGGTTTCGGCATAAAGGTCGCGGTTTTACCAAATACGTGAGCGACGTTTTGTACCACGTATTTATAAATTTGGGTTTCATCTGCTTTTTTGGTCATAGTATTAAAGCGGGTTGCCACTTCATTTTGGCCAGCAGTTGCTACTTCATGGTGGTGAGCTTCAACAACTAAGCCCATTTCTTCCATAATGTTACACATGGTAGAACGAATATCTTGTGATGAATCAACAGGCGGCAGTGGGAAATACCCCCCTTTAACCATTGGGCGGTGCCCTTTGTTACCGTCTTCATATTTCGTGTTAGTGTTCCAAGCCGCTTCAATATCATTGATAGCGTAAGAAGCACCTGAAATATCGTTTTTAAAACGAATATCATCAAACAGGAAGAATTCTGGCTCTGGTCCAAACAGCACTGTGTCTGCGATACCACTTGATTTTAAAAAGTCTTCAGCACGTTTTGAGATAGAACGTGGATCGCGATCGTAACCTTTCATTGTGCCAGGTTCTAAAACGTCACAACGAATAATCAGGGTTGGATCTTGGAAAAATGGGTCAAGCATTGCGGTTGTTGCATCTGGCATCAGTACCATGTCTGATTCGTTAATGCCTTTCCAGCCACCAATAGAAGAACCATCGAACATTTTTCCTTCTTCAAAGAAATCATCGTTAACCTGATGAGCCGGAATAGTAAGGTGTTGTTCTTTACCGCGGGTATCAGTGAAACGTAAGTCAATATATCTAACTTTATGTTCTTCAATCATGGATAATACATGTTCAAGGGACATAGGAACTCTCCTGGCGAATGGTTTTATTGAGTGCAGTGGCCTTACACATTTTTCGGTGAATTTTTTGCTCACCTAAATTCTATTGCGAAAAGCATGCCAACTTATCTAAAAAGGGATATATACTGTATTGATGAAGTTTAGTGTAGAATATCTCCTGTGATTTTTTAATTATTGCACAAAGTTGGTGCAAATTAAGCCTAATTAGTTGCACTGTTTTGGTGCAATCGAACGGATGCTACTAAATTCTGAGGCGTGAAAAGGATCACAATTCAATTAATTGCATATTGTTAAGCAATCATTATTGTGATCTTGTTTAGTCTCTCGTCTAAAGCGTGTACAATACTGCGCTTATTTCTACAATGCCTGAGGCAAATTTTGTGATCGAAAACTTGCGTAATATCGCCATCATCGCCCACGTTGACCATGGTAAAACAACTATCGTCGATAAATTACTACAGCAATCTGGTACGTTCGGCGAACGTGAAACCGTTGCTGAGCGCGTGATGGACTCAAATGATCTCGAAAGAGAGCGCGGAATTACTATTCTTGCGAAAAATACAGCGATTAAATGGAATGACTATCGTATCAATATCGTAGATACCCCAGGACACGCCGACTTCGGTGGTGAGGTAGAACGCGTTATGTCTATGGTAGACTGCGTTCTATTGCTGGTTGACGCGATGGATGGCCCAATGCCACAAACTCGTTTTGTGACACAAAAAGCGTTTGCTAACAACTTAAAACCAATTGTTGTTATCAATAAAGTTGACCGCCCTGGTGCGCGTCCAGACTGGGTTGTTGATCAGGTATTTGACCTGTTCGTAAACTTAGGCGCAACTGACGAACAACTTGATTTCCCAATTATCTATGCATCTGCATTAAACGGTATTGCGGGAACAGATTACAATGACATGGCTGAAGATATGACTCCGTTATATGAAGCTATTGTCAAATATGTAGAGCCACCAAAAGTTGATCTGGAAGGCACATTCCAGATGCAAATTTCTCAGTTGGACTACAACAACTACCTAGGTGTTATCGGTATCGGTCGTATCAAGCGTGGTAAGGTTAAACCTAACCAGCAAGTGACTATCATCGATAGCGAAGGTAATACTCGTAACGGTAAAGTCGGTAAAGTGTTAGGTCATTTAGGCTTAGAACGTATCGAAGTAGATGTTGCTGAAGCTGGCGATATCATCGCAATCACAGGCTTAGGTGAACTGAATATTTCTGATACGATCTGTGAAACAGGTGCTGTTGAAGCATTACCTGCATTAGCCGTTGATGAACCAACTGTTAGCATGTATTTCTGTGTTAATACTTCACCTTTCTGTGGTCGTGAAGGTAAGTTTGTGACTTCTCGTCAGATTTTAGATCGTCTGAAAAAAGAGTTAGTCCATAACGTAGCATTACGTGTAGAAGAAACTGAAGATCCAGATGCATTCCGTGTATCAGGTCGTGGTGAGCTTCACCTGTCAGTTCTGATTGAAAATATGCGTCGTGAAGGTTACGAATTAGGTGTATCTCGTCCTAAAGTTATCTTCCGTGATATTGACGGTCGTAAACAAGAGCCTTTCGAACAAGTTACTATCGACATTGAAGAACAACACCAAGGTGATGTGATGCAAGCGATGGGTGAGCGTAAAGGCGAAATGCGTGATATGCAACCAGATGGTAAAGGACGTGTACGTTTAGACTACATTATTCCTAGCCGTGGTCTGATTGGTTTCCGTACTGAATTTATGACTATGACATCAGGTACTGGTTTACTGTATGCAACATTCAGTCACTATGATGATGTTCGTCCAGGTGAAATCGGTCGTCGTAATAACGGTGTTATGATCTCTAATGGTCAAGGTAAAGCCGTTGCTTACGCACTGTATAGCTTACAAGATCGTGGTAAATTATTTGTTACTCATGGTGCAGAAGTTTATGAAGGCCAAATCATTGGTATTCATACTCGTTCTAATGACTTAACAGTAAACTGCTTAACAGGTAAAAAGCTGACTAACATGCGTGCTTCTGGTACGGATGAAGCGACAACACTGACGCCACACATTAAGCAAACGTTAGAGCAAGCATTAGAATTTATTGATGACGATGAGTTAGTTGAAGTTACTCCGCAGTCTATTCGTCTGCGTAAGCGTTATCTGTCAGAAAACGATCGTCGTCGGGCTTACCGTAGCAAAGACTAATTCGTTATTCTGATAACATAATTCTTAGGGCGCGTTAGCGCCCTGAGTTTATACTCGTCATACTTCAAGTTACAGAATTGGCTGCGCTTAATTAGTCGCCTAGCTGTAACTTAAATTATTTAGAGTATATGGTACTAGTTGTACTATAAGACGAATGCGGTGGAAAATTTGCCACCGCATAAGTTTTTCTCTTCTCTTCTTTCATCTCTTTTCTTATCTTTTATTCCTCAACTTACATTTACAACTTAAGTGTTTTTTTCTGGTATCAATATCAAAAGTCATCATCCACCCTATTATGCATCATAGATAATGATGCTTTTAGTCTCATTTTTCATCTTCACCTATTCTGGTTTTATGTTTTACAAAAAAATTAAGTGTGATTATTGTACTTTTTAGCGTTTAAGCCTGTTCAGTAAAGCGATTTATGATTAAAGTAAAATGAGTTTTCTATTATGGAGAGGATTTATGCTTTATATCTTTGATATGGGTAATGTGATTATTGATATCGATTTTAACCGGGTATTCGCAGTATGGAGTAAACTCAGTGGTGTTCCATTAGCGAACATAAAAAAGAACTTCACCACAGGAGAGATCTTTAAATTACACGAACGCGGTAATATTACAGACATCGAATTTGCAGAAGAAATCAGTTCAGAATTAGAAATGAATTTAAGCTTTGAACAGTTTGCAGAAGGATGGCAAGCTATTTTCGTCGCATTACGCCCTGAAGTCATTGATATAATGAATAAGTTAAGAGAGCAAGGACATCGGGTTGTGGTGTTATCAAATACTAATCGTTTACATCAAAATTACTGGCCTGAACACTATCCTGAAATAGCAGCCTCCGCCGATTTCCTCTATCTATCTCAAGATATCGGTATGAGAAAACCTGATCCTGAAATTTATAAGTATGTTTTACAGTCTGAAGACATTGAAGCACAAGATGCCGTTTTCTTTGATGATGTGAAAGCCAATGTTGATGCAGCTATTGCTGTGGGTATGAAAGGTGTACATGTTATTGATAAACAAACAGTCATTGATTATTTCAAAGATTATGATTTTTCTCTCCCTGTAGAAGAATAATGCTATTGTAAGGATAACAATGGATTGAATTTGTTATCCTTTTTTATTGATTTATTTTGGAGAGAGTATGATCGCGTTAATTCAACGAGTGACACAGGCAAAAGTAGATATTGCTGGTGAAACAGTCGGCGCTATTAATCAAGGTTTGTTGGTTTTATTAGGTGTAGAGAAAGATGACAACGAACAGAAAGCCAAAAGATTATGTGAAAAAGTGTGCGGTTATCGCATATTTAGCGATGAAAACGATAAAATGAACCTAAATGTGCAACAAGCAGGTGGTAGTTTATTAGTCGTCTCTCAATTCACACTGGCAGCAGAAACACAAAAAGGAATGCGCCCTGGTTTTTCGAATGGTGCGCCCCCTGAATTAGCGAAAAACCTCTACCACTACTTTATAGAACAATGTCAGCAACAAGGTTTAGAAACACAAACAGGCCAATTCGCCGCGGATATGCAAATCACACTGACTAATGACGGTCCAGTCACCTTTTGGTTGCAGGTATAACGTCGAACATATAGTGATGTTAAAAGGAGCTCTGATATGTACCATTTGCGAACCCCAAAAACAGAGGCGGAATTTGATGCCTATTATGCTTTTCGCTGGGAAATGCTTCGTAAACCTCTACATCAACCAGAAGGCTCTGAAAAAGACGGTTATGATACCTTTGCTCATCACCAAATGGTTGTCGATGAAACTGGACAACCTGTCGCGATTGGACGGCTTTATATTAATGCGGATAACGAAGGCGCTATCCGCTTTATGGCAGTACGTACCGATGCACAAGGTAAAGGCTTAGGCACTCTTGTCGCTATGGCGCTAGAATCATTGGCTCGCCAAGAAGGTATAAAACGGATCGTGTGTAGTGCAAGAGAAGAGTCTGTAAACTTCTTTGAAAAATTGGGTTATGAAAATTGTGGTCTAGTCACTGGCCCTCAAACCACACCCATTAAGCACTTTTTTATGAAAAAAAGTATTGAGTCTTTAGATGACATTCTTCATCGACCAGATTGGTGTGCTGAATTACAAAAACAGTGGCACCAACATATACCTTTAAGTGAGAAAATGGGATTACGTATTACTCAATATACGGGAACTCGTTTTTATACCACTATCCCAGAAGCGGGAAACCAAAACCCTCATTACACTATTTTTGCAGGAAGCCAATTTTCACTCGCAACATTAACAGGTTGGGGATTGATTTGGCTATTAATGCGAGAGCATAAGCTGCAAGGTGATATTGTGCTGGTGGATGCTCATATTCGTTATCGCAAACCTGTATCAGGACGCCCTGCAGCCGTTGCAGATATGGAAAATTTAAGCGGGGATTTAGGGCGATTAGCGAAGGGCAGTAAGGCCCGCATTAAGCTAGATGTTGATATTTGTGGTGATGAAGGTGTCGGTGCTGTTTTTAGTGGGACTTATATTGTTTTACCTTCACAAAATAAGCAGTGTTAAGCGTGTATTTTGTAATGTATTGAATTTAATCTATTTTTTACCATTCTTACAGACATTTTTGTTATTTTTCTTACGTTAAAGTGTGGGGATAATCAATCTATACTTTGATGCTTATTTTATAGTGTTTCTATCGCTATCCAATTGATGTATATTTCGCAGTTTACGGAGGGAAGCATGGACACCAATTTATCTACTCGTCTTAATAAATATATCAGTGAAAGCGGGATCTGCTCACGCCGTGAGGCTGACCGTTATATTGAGCAAGGACTTGTCCTTATTAATGGCAAACGCGCCAGTATTGGCGACCAAGTATTTGCTGGTGATGAAGTCAAAGTCAATGGTCGATTGATTGAAGCACAGGATAACTCTGAGCTGGTTTTGATTGCACTGAATAAGCCAGTGGGTATTGTCAGTACCACAGATGATGGCGAAAAAGATAATATTGTTGACTATGTTAACCACAGTACTCGTATTTTCCCAATTGGACGTTTAGATAAAGATTCACAAGGATTGATTTTCCTGACCAACCACGGCGATTTAGTGAATAAAATCCTACGTGCAGGTAATGATCACGAAAAAGAGTACCTTGTGACAGTGAATAAGCCGATCACAGATGAGTTTATTCATGGAATGGGTGCTGGTGTTCCTATCATGGGACAAAAAACCAAGAAATGTAAGGTTAAGAAAGAAGCGCCGATGGTGTTTCGTATTACCTTAGTTCAAGGATTAAATCGTCAAATTCGTCGTATGTGTGAATATTTTGGTTATGAAGTCACTAAGCTTGAACGCATTCGTATTATGAATGTGAGTTTATCGGGATTGCCTGTTGGTGAATGGCGTGATTTGACCGATGATGAACTAATTACCTTATTTGAAGCGATTGAAAAATCAACTTCTGAAGCACCACCAAAGCCAAAGCAAAATAAGCCGAAAAAACAAATCAGTAGTAATGCAAAAGCATTGGGTATTCATATTCCTCAAACAAAAACCAAAGAAACGGAAAATAATTCCCGTAAGCGTTTTGTTCAGCCTGGCCGTAAAAAGAAAAAACGTTAAGTTCATTTTTGAAGACGCGATAAAACAAAAAACACCTGAAAGGGTGTTTTTTGTTTGTTCTATTTAAGACAAATTATACATCGATAAGATTAGTCTAAATCAAGTTCATCTAATTTATTTTGGCGACGTTCAAGTACGATCGCTGCAAGTTCAGCATCCATAACTCGTTCAATCAATGCATCGTAGTCTTCTTTAGAAAGGCAATAGAACAGCGGAGTTTTGTTGTCATCACACACAAGCAGTGTGCTGTTATCTTCAAGTGCAGTTAAAGGAGATTGTTGAAACGCATTTAAAGATATTTTTTCAGGGGAAAAATCTTCGTCAGACATGAAAACTCCACAATAAAGAAAAGGGCAATAGCGCATTGTAACGCTTTTTATAAAGGGAGCAATCCGTGCTCCTGCGAAAGATCAATATTATCGGTGATTAATTATTTCGCCATTTTGTATCACTGAGTTGAGTATTTGTTGCTCACCTTTACTTCCAGTTAATGTACCATTAAGTGTTGATTCCACTGGGCTTGAGCGTAAATCACCTTTCAGTTTTAGTGAGAATTGGCCTACTTCGTCAGAGTAGGTTGTTTTGAAACCTAATGTGTAAGGTATTGATAAAGGAACATTGAGTCCATTAGCAATAAGTGAAAATTGGCGCTGTTGGTTAGATTGCACTAAACCGGCTGAACCTCGAACAATGCCATCACCAATAAATGCTGAATATTGCTCAACGATAGCGTTGTCTTGTTGAGTGATGATTTTTAAATCAGGGCGGCGTAATTCAATACGATTTAATGTACCACTATCAGCATTAAATACTGCAGAGCCTTGCCATAATCCCCATTCACCTTCTTTTGCAATCATTAAATTTTGCAATTTTCCTGTTAAGTTAGTGAATTGGAATGGAAATTCTGGCGTGATATCAATCAAAATGGATTGATTGATAGATAACTGTTCGATAGTGATATTTTGAATATTACTCTTATCATCTATTGGTTTAGCTAAAAAAGTGAGCCAATTTTCAGGTAGTGTATATAAAAAGCCCGATAATGTAGCGTCTTGGATCGTGATGCTTTTGTTGTCTTTATTCCAATGGCCAGCAAGTTTAATTAAGCCTTTCTCGTAGCGTAGGCTGAGGCTATCTAGATTGAGTTGATTGTTCTGCTGGTTGAGTTTTGCAATAAGATCAGTGAAGTGTTCATCTTGAAAAACAACATCATTTGTATTGAGTTCACCAGTTGTAAATGAAAGAGCGTTATCCCAACTAAACTGAGAAAATTGCCCATCAAAGCCACTGACTGCCCACTGTTTTCCTTCAGCAGTAAAATCAACAATATTAAGTGCTCTTATACTAATACGAGGATATTCAGAGAGAGACTGAATTAATTCATTAAAGGTTTGCGAGGATTGCCAGCGCAACCCATTCATATAAACCTCATCAAATTTCCATTGATTATCTTGATATTGCCCACTCAAAGATAGTGAGCCATTAAGTAGGCGAGTACCTAATTTCTCTATTTGAATACTATTGGGTTGATATTGCCCAGAGATAATAAAATTACTGAATTCATTATTATTTATCATGCCGTTAGCAATAGAAAATTGGAAATGGCCTGCCCCTATCAAGTCAGTTGATGTTGGGATCCATGGCGTAATACCACCTGTTACTTTCTTGGCATCAAAAGAAAAATTATTTTTTTTACTGTTTAGCGCCATATTTTTAAATTGTAAGATATCGGCACTTAAGGGGATTGAAGGTGTTTTGTCTGCAAACTCAATATTGCCATTTTCTAATGTAATTTTTTGCAGATGAGAAGGCGTGGTAAAAAATTGCCAATTAAATCGAATTTGTGCTGATTTTGCCGATACAGTGGCTTTGTCTTGTTTAGGATTAACGAGGAGATCATGAACAATGACTTGCTCAGGTTGCATAAGATCATGCTCAATACCTGAGAAGCGAATATCATAGTCAGTGTATTGTGTCAGCCATTCACTGGTTTTCTGCGCGCCCCACTGAGTCTGAATAAAAGCGTAAATTATAATAATAAATAAAATAACGATAAGTATCAGAGATACCAAACTTTTCATCAGCCAGCGCATAATCCTTCTCCCGTTTTATACTCCATCAAAACATTATACAGTTATGCCTGAAAACTAGGCGATGCTCAAGTATTCATCGGATAAATCAAAGAGATTCAACTTGTTTGTTTGTAGTGTCCATATGACAAGCATTAAAAAAGCGCTATTTTCATAATCAAAAATAGCGCTTTACTCGTTTATTGCTAATTAATAATTATTTTTCTGGTGGGAAAATCAGATTTAAAATAATGGCCGTTAAACCGCCCGCAGCAATACCTGATGACAGCAATGTTTTTAGCCAATCAGGGGCAAACTGTAATATTTGAGGCTGTTGCGAAACGCCTAACCCTACCGCAAGTGAAATAGCAAGGATCATGATGGCTCGGCGGTTTAATGCTTCTTTAGAAACAATACGTACGCCGGATGCAGCTATTGTACCGAACATCACTAATGTGGCGCCGCCTAATACTGGCTCAGGAATTCTCTGTACAAATTCAGCAACGAATGGAAATAAACCCAAGATAACAAGCATTGCTGCAACAACATAACCTACGTAGCGACTGGCAACACCCGTTAATTGGATCACACCATTATTTTGGCCAAAACAAGAGTTTGGGAAGGTATTGAAAAATGCTGAAACCATGGAGTTAATTCCATTAGCTAATACACCTCCTTTAATGCGCTTCATATACAAAGGACCACTGACGGGTTGCTCTGAAACATCAGAAGTTGCCGTGATATCACCAATGGTTTCTAGTGAAGTGATCATAAACACTAGCATTAAAGGAATAAGTAAATGCCAATCAAATGATAGGCCATAATAAAATGGTTCAGGGATCGTCATCAGCGGTGTTTCTTGATGTTCTGCGGGGGTAGGTAACATATCTAAAGCCCAAGCAAGAACATAACCTACAGCCATTGCAATAACTAAAGAAGCTACTCGTAAGTAAGGATTTTTTTGTCGATTAAGTAAAATAATAACGATAAGAACAGAGCCTGCTAATAACAAGTTTTGTGGTGAACCAAAGGTATTATTCTCGATGGCTGCATAACCACCACCAATAGAGGTTAATCCAACTTGAATTAAAGAGAGGCCGATTATCATCACCACGACACCTGAAACTAACGGCGTAATGATACGTCTTGCCAAGTGAAGTACACGAGAAAGAATAATCTCGGTTAATGAGGCAACCATTAGAGTACCAAAAAGGGCTGCCATCATTGTCGGAATATCTGCACCACCATTTTTAAGTGCTAATCCCCCCATAATAAGTGGAGCAACAAAGTTAAAGCTTGTTCCTTGAATTGATAACAATCCTGAACCTATTGGTCCCCAAGCTCGAATTTGAATAAGAGAGGCAATGCCTGATGCAAATAAAGACATGCTGATAATGCGTTGAGTATCGTGTGCAGGTAATCCTAATGCTTGGCAAATGAGGATCGCGGGCGTGATAACCGCGACAAACATAGCTAAAAGATGCTGGCAAGCAGCAAAAAGTGTTTGTGGTAATGGCGGTTTCTCTTCTAAAGCAAAAAGAAGTTCGCTATTTTTTTTAATTGAAACGTCACTATTTTTAGGCAATTTTTGATTTTCTGAAGTAACCATGGTGTGAATTTCTTATTCGGCAAAAACGGTATTTTAATGATCTACGCCACAAAAGCAATCGTTTGCGTAAAAATGATGTTATCAAAATGCATAAGAGGTGCTCACATTTTTATATGTTTTAACTTGTGTTTGTCTCCGTTTTTTTTTCTAATCGGGGATACCTGCTTTTGGCGTTGTTTATGGATGAACTTAGCGTCGTAGTATTTTTATATAAAATTAACAAATAAGACGGGGTACATAAATGTATCATCTTGATGTTTATGGCACGCTGGTTGCGGCCACTTTGGTTCTCTTGATCGGACGTAAGTTAGTGAAATCTGTTCCTTTTTTAGAACGGTACACGATCCCAGAACCTGTTGCAGGTGGGCTACTTGTTGCAGTTCTTCTATTAGCATTCAAATCTTTTATGGACTGGGAAGTGAGTTTTGATCTATCACTTAAAGATCCGTTAATGTTAGCCTTCTTTGCAACAATCGGGTTAAACGCAAATCTCGCGAGCTTAAAGGCCGGAGGAAAAGCGCTTTTTATTTTCGTCTTTGTCGTTGTTGGGTTGTTGTTAGTGCAAAATACCGTTGGTATCGCGCTAGCAAAAATGTTAGGTCTTGATCCATTAATGGGATTACTGGCAGGCTCGATTACATTATCGGGTGGTCATGGTACAGGAGCGGCTTGGGGTAAAACGTTCGTTGAAAATTATGGCTTCATGAGTGCATCTGAAGTGGCAATGGCGTGTGCAACCTTTGGTTTAGTTTTGGGAGGATTGATTGGTGGCCCTGTTGCGCGCTACTTAATTAAAAATATTCCAACGCCAGGATTAGGCGCTGACGACCATGAAATGCCAACAGCGTTTGAGAAGCCCACTACAGGCAGAATGATCACGTCAATGGTCTTGTTAGAAACCATTGCGATGATCGCGATTTGTTTAATGGCGGGTACATTCCTTTCTCAATTATTAGAAGGTACTGCATTCTCATTACCGACCTTTGTGTGTGTTCTATTTATTGGTGTTATTTTAAGTAATAGCCTTTCAATGCTTGGGTTCTATCGAGTTTTTGATAGAGCGGTGTCAGTCTTAGGTAACGTGAGTTTATCGTTATTCTTAGCGATGGCATTAATGAGCTTAAAATTATGGGAGCTTGCGTCGCTGGCGATACCAATGCTGGTTATCCTTGGTGTTCAAGCAGGTGTAATGGCACTGTATGCAATTTTTGTGACTTTCCGTGTCATGGGTAAAAACTACGATGCCGCGATTTTAGCAGCGGGTCACTGTGGTTTTGGTTTAGGTGCTACGCCAACTGCGATTGCGAATATGCAAGCTGTAACAGACCGTTTTGGGCCGTCTCATCTTGCGTTCTTGGTCGTACCTATGGTCGGTGCATTCTTCATTGATATTGTGAATGCAATAGTGATTAAACTGTATCTGATGCTACCGTTTTTTACACCTATAGTTGCAGGGTAGTTTAGCTACTATAAATTGAAATAGTTTCAAAAACGTTAAAGAGCACCTCAATGTTGAATATCGACATTGAGGTGTTTTCCTATGGAGTACTTAACGTATTAATATTTCGAAATTAATTTAAAGCGAGTTTGAATGCACGCTAAGTCATGCAAAAGAGTAATCTTAAGCTTGGCTATATTGTGTCTTGGCAGGTAGCCAGCGTTCGATTAAGGCTTGAGAATGCTTAGGATAGTGCTGATGTAGGTAACGCGCGATGCGTTGTACTTCAGGAATAAGTCCTTGGTCACGTAATAAATCAGCGACCTTAAATTGTGCATTACCTGTTTGTTTAGTACCTAAAAGCTCACCGGGACCACGAATTTCGAGATCTTTTTGCGCAATGACAAAACCATCATTGCTATCCCTTAATACCTGCAATCGCAAACGCGCTGTTTGAGTGAGTGGTGTTTTATACAACAAGACACAATGAGAGGCGATAGCACCTCGACCTACACGTCCACGTAATTGGTGTAATTGTGCTAGCCCTAACCGTTCTGGGTTATCAATAATCATCAAACTTGCATTAGGTACGTCAACGCCAACTTCAATCACTGTTGTTGCAACTAAAAGTTGGAGCTCATTTTCTTTAAATGCCGCCATTACAGCTTGTTTCTCTGCGGGCTTCATTCGCCCATGTACCAATCCTACTTTGATTTCAGGGAGTGCTATTGTAAGTTCATCATAGATAACTTGGGCAGCTTGCGCTTCAAGTACTTCAGAATCTTCAATTAAGGTGCATACCCAATAGGCTTGTCGATTCTCTTCTGTGCAAGCTAGTCTGATTCGTTCAATAATGTCATTACGGCGAGTATCAGGGATAGCGACAGTAGTAACAGGTGTACGCCCCGGCGGTAATTCGTCGATGATAGAGGTGTCCATATCAGCATAAGCGGTCATCGCTAATGTTCGTGGGATAGGCGTTGCTGTCATCACCAATTGATGAGGGTGAAAGCCTTGTTCTTCACCTTTTTTCCATAAGGCAAGGCGTTGATGCACACCAAAACGGTGTTGTTCATCAATAATCACTAAGGCTAGAGAGTGAAATTTAACTTGTTCTTGGAAAATCGCATGTGTTCCAATAATGATCGATACTTCACCATTTGCAATGGCATTTTGCTGTGTTTCGCGGGCTTTCCCTTTCTGTTTTCCTGCTAGCCAACCTACTTGGATACCAAAAGGCTCAAACCATTTTCTAAAGGTTAATGCATGTTGCTCTGCTAACAATTCTGTTGGTGCCATTAAAGCCACTTGCTTACCATTAGCAATAGCACGTAACGCACTTAATGCGGCAACTAGCGTTTTACCTGAGCCTACATCTCCTTGGATCAATCGCATCATTGGATAGTCTTTTTCTAAATCTGTTTCTATCTCATTGACGACACGTTGTTGTGCATTAGTCGGGGTAAAGGGGAGAGAGGCGAGAAATTGCTGACGTAACGTTGATGTATTTGGCATAAACAATGGCTCTGCACGATAAGATTGTGCACCAGCTCTTGCATTGAGCATACCTAGATTGTGAGCCAGCAATTCTTCAATAATTAGCCTTTTTTGCGCAGGATGCTGTCCTTTCTCAAGTTCAGCAAAAGCGATATCAGGAGGCGGATTATGCAGTGTACGTAATGCTGTGGCTAATGGGGGTAAACCGTGAATAAATTGCTCAGGTAATAATTCGTTAATAGCGCAGGTATCAAGTAATTCTAATGCTTGTTCTATTAATTTACGTAATGATGTTTGGCGTAAGCCTTCTGCCGTTGAATAGATGGGAGTGAGTGTTTCTTGCAGTTTAACTTCAGAGCCTGCAACTTTGATTTTATATTCAGGGTGAATAATTTCAGGGCCCCGACTTCCTCGTTTAACTTCGCCATAAGCTGTGACCTGTTTACCTTGAGCAAGGTTATTTTTCATCGCAGCTGTAAAGTTAAAAAAGCGAAGTGTTAAAATTCCAGAGCCATCAGAAATTTGGCAGGTCATCATTTTACGCCGACCAAAACTGACTTCAGTTCTTAAGATTTCGCCAGAAACAGTGGCAGGAATACCGGGAAGGAGATCACTGATAGCATAAAGGTGCGTTTGATCTTCATAACGCAAAGGAAGGTGGAGTAACAAATCCTCAATAGTCACAAGCCCTATTTTTGCCAGCTTGTCTGCCTGACTTGCACCTACGCCGTGAAGAGTGGTTAAGGGGATTGCATCAAGCAGTTTTCCTTTCATGGGATCAATACTCCGTCTTTTTTAATTTCCTAAGTTGTTTTTGTGTCATTTGCATTTCCGCCCACCATGACTCCGGCGCTTCAATTTCACCGCTACCATTAATATAAGGGCGAGGCAGTCCTTTACGACGAGAAACTTCTGCCAATACCGGGTATCCGCCTTCAAAGAGAAGAATTTGTTGTTCTTCTTCTGTTAAGGTGCTCTCTGTTCGATTATACATACCTGCAGCCTGACGTTGGCGTTGTGCTTCATATAAAATTAGTGCACTGGCAACAGAAACATTCAGCGATTGTACCATTCCCATCATCGGCACAATAATATCTTGATCTGCAAGTGCGATAGCATCTTGTGAGATCCCCGTTTTTTCTTGTCCCATAATAATACAAGTTGGACGAGTGTAATCAATCTCACGAAAATCAACTGCTTTATCTGAGAGATGAGTCGCAAGAACTTGCATACCTTGGGTACGAAAGGCGTTAACCGCTTCTGTGATAGTAGGATGAGTTTCTACATTGACCCAGCTATTACTTCCTGCTGCGGGGGAAACTAACATCCGCATTTTTTCTTCAGGCCAAATAGCATGAATTTTAGGAATACCTACAGCATCAGCCGTTCTTATAACGGCTGCAACATTATGGGATTTATGCACTTCTTCAAGGCAAACGGTAAGATCAGGTTGCCGCATCGCCATCATTTGGCAGATGCGGGCATATCGAATTGAATTCATGACTAGTTTTTATTACGGCTAACGCGCAGAACGTCTGGCATGATGCGAAGTTTACGCATGATATTGGCTAATTGAATTCTGTCCTTCGCAGTTAAGCGAATAAAAGCACAATACACACGACCATCTTTCTCTTCTGTATTCATGCTTTGAATACTTGAGTTAGCATCATTAATTGCTGCGGTTAAGTTTGCTAAAGCGCCTTGGTGGTTGATCATATCGACTTTAATTTCAGTAATGAAATCGCTGTTGATCTCTTTATCCCACTCGACAGGCATGAATTTTTCAGGCTCTTTTTGGTAACCACGAATATTACGACAAGATTCATGGTGAATAACCAAACCTTTACCTGGGCTAATATGTGCAACGATAGGATCACCCGGAATAGGGCGGCAACATTTAGCGAAGGAGATTAATACGCCATCGGCGCCTTTAATTGGGAGTTTAGGTGTTTCATCATTGGTTGTTTCTGTTTGTGCGTTTTCATCTTGATTTTGACTATCAATCAATAAATTACGCGCAACAACAACGCTCATGGTATTACCTAAACCAATTTCAGCCATTAAGTCGTCGATTGAATGAAGTTTCATACGCTTCAATTCGCGCTCAATATTTTCAGCTGAAATATCAGCAAGCTTGTGCTCACCTAATGCGTGATTGAGTAAACGACGACCTAAATTAATAGAATCTTCACGTTTTAAGTTTTTCAGCAGTTGTCGGATTTTAGAGCGTGCTCTTGAACTGACGACAAAGTTTAGCCAAGCAGCATTGGGTCTTGCACCTGGAGCGGTAATAATTTCAACCGTTTGTCCGGTGCGTAGCGATTGTGAAAGTGGGTAAGGTTGTCTATCAACCCTTGCACCCACACAGGCATGACCGATATCAGTATG
Organism: Proteus terrae subsp. cibarius; assembly: GCF_011045835.1. Taxonomy (NCBI): domain Bacteria; kingdom Pseudomonadati; phylum Pseudomonadota; class Gammaproteobacteria; order Enterobacterales; family Morganellaceae; genus Proteus; species Proteus terrae. The sequence goes on along the minus strand of NZ_CP047349.1, from coordinate 3,673,987 downwards.
TACAGCATAAGCAAAATCGACAGGAGTAGCACCCGTTGGCAATTCAACAATGCGACCTTCTGGCGTGAAAACGTAGATTTCATCAGGAAAGAGATCTGATTTTACGTTCTCAATAAATTCAAATGAACTACCTGCACTTTGTTGCAATTCAAGTAAACTTTGCATCCAGCGTTGAGCTCTAACTTGTGCAGTTGTGCCGGGTTGCTCACCTTGCTCTTTATAAGCCCAATGTGCAGCAACCCCCATTTCTGCCATTTGATCCATATCTTCAGTACGAATTTGCACCTCAACAGGCACCCCATGAGGGCCAATAAGTGAAGTATGAAGAGATTGATAGCCGTTGGCTTTTGGGATTGCAATATAGTCTTTAACTCGGCCGGGGCGCGGTTTATAAAGACTGTGCATTTGACCTAAAACGCGATAACAGGTATCGACTTCTTTCACGATCACGCGAAAGGCGTAGATATCCATGATCGAGTGAAAACGTTGCTCTTTTAACAACATTTTCCGATAGATAGAGTAAAGGTGTTTTTCACGACCGTTAACTTTGCATTCGATATGTGCTTCTGTCAGGCGTCCTTCAATTTCAGAGAGGATTTTATTAATCATCTCTTTACGGTTGCCTCGAGCTGCTTTAACGACTTCTTTGATTACACGGTAGCGATTGGGATGTAGTGCCTCGAAACCCAGCTCTTCAAGCTCTGTTTTGATATGATGTATACCTAAACGGTGTGCGAGAGGACTGTAAATTTCGAGTGTTTCGCGAGCAATACGGCGACGTTTATCTGGGCGTAATGATCCCAGTGTGCGCATATTGTGAGTTCGGTCTGCCAGCTTGATCAAAATGACGCGGATATCTTTTACCATCGCCATAATCATCTTACGGAAGTTTTCAGCCTGAGCCTCTTTTTTGTCTCTAAACTTCAATTTATCAAGTTTAGACACCCCTTCAACAAGATCGGCCACCGTACTACCAAAGAGGCTTTCGATATCTTGGAAGGTTGCAGGTGTATCTTCGATAACATCGTGCAACAGCGCCGCCATCAGCGTTTGCTGGTCTAATCGCATATCTGCGAGGATACACGCAACCGCAACAGGGTGAGTAATATAAGGCTCACCACTTGAACGAGTTTGTCCCTCGTGGGCATTTCGGGCGACGATAAAGGCTTTTTTAAGTTGTTCAACTTGCTCCGATGGCAAGTATTTTTGAACGATTTGATTCAGGCTTTCAAACAGGTACAAGGCAGACCTACCCCTATTTTATAAAACGATTAACGACGACCTTCCGCAATCGCTGAAACAGCTTGTAATTCTGCTGCTTCTTGCTCTTGCTGCTCTTGACGTTCACGAGCATCAAGAATTTTACCGTTAATCAGGCCTTCTTCGATTTCACGTAGCGCGATAACAGTCATTTTATCATTTTCTTCTGGAACTAAAGGATCTTTAGCGCCAACTTGTAACTGACGCGCACGACGTGCTGCGACCAGAACGAGGTCAAAACGGTTACCAATTTTCTCTACAGCGTCTTGAACGGTTACGCGTGCCATATTTGTGTTACTCCACCATTAACGAAATGACTGGGCATAATACTGAAAGTTAACTCAGTCTGCCAATAATTTGCTGATTAAATCACCATGTCGTAGCGTTTGACGATCAAGGCGTAATTTTTCTGAACGAATAATTGATTGTAAATCAGCAAGCGCAGTATTGAAATCATCATTAATCAGCAAATAATCATACTCATTAAAATGTTCCATTTCCGATACAGCTTGCGACATACGTTTTGTAATCACTTCTTCGCTATCTTGCCCACGTCCACGAAGTCGGCGGTAAAGCTCTTCTTTTGACGGTGGCAGAATAAAAATACTACGAGCTTCAGGCATCGCTTTACGCACTTGCTGTGCGCCTTGCCAGTCGATATCTAAAAAGACATCTACACCACTGGCTAAGATTTCTTTGATAACTTTGCCGGATGTTCCGTAATAGTTACCAAAAACACAAGCATGTTCGAGGAAATCCCCGCTGTCTATCATGCTTTTAAATTCTTCTTCAGTAACAAAGAAGTAATGTTCACCATGGCTCTCTCCCGGTCGCATTGGGCGGGTTGTATGAGAGACAGAAACCTGAGTGTCATATAAAGGCTGTGTTTTTAACAGCGCTTGAATAAGACTTGATTTACCCGCACCGCTTGGAGCGGAAACAATATAAAGTGTTCCTTGGATCATGATGACTTTCTGAATTTGACTGGAGAATTAAGTATAAATACATGTTTAGGGAGCAAATCCCCCGTATAGTATACACATACAATGAATGACATACAGTGCCCATGTTTAATACAGGGCCATTTTTTTCTTATTACATTCTATTTTCTGAATATAGAAACAAGAGAAAAATTAAACTATGTCAATATTAACATACAATTAAAGGCTCAGTGATAGGAATTACCTTTTATCACAATAGCGAAAAGAGATTATATTTTGAGATACCCCACAGAATCAAAAAGAACCGCTGTCGTTAAAACAGCGATTCGTTAATCTTGATTCTCGTAATTAAAGACAGGTAAGCCCAATTTATAACGAATAGCGAGAAGTCGAGCGGTTAACCCTGCAATTAGGGTAATGATGATAATGACGTCTCTTGGTAACGGTGTATAAAACAGTAATCCCATATAAAGCCAAGCAGCACCAAAAGCGATACCGGCATAAATTTCTTTTTGGAAAACCAAAGGAATGGTATTACAAAGCATATCTCTTAATACACCACCAAAAGCGCCCGTAATCACCGCAGCAATAGCGGCAATAATTGGGCCATACTCCATATCGAGTGCGATTTGTGCACCAATGATAGAGAAAACCATCAGACCGATGGCATCTAAGATAAGGAAGAGTCGCTGTAAGTGTTTCATCATAGGTGCAACCCACATGGTGATCACAGCAGCACATGCAACAGTGACGATATATTCAGGGTGTTTTACCCAACCTAATGGATAATGGCCGAGTAGAATGTCTCTGACAGAGCCCCCACCAATGGCTGTTGCAGAGGCGATAATAATTACGCCAAAAACATCCATTTTACGACGGCCAGCAGCAAGCGCACCCGTCATGGCTTCTGCAGTAATACCAATAATATAGAGAACACTAAGTAACATGATTTTCTAATTTTCTGACTATTTAGTGAGGATAGAGTAATTACCTTGCGAAAAAGTCTCGACTGAATTTTTTTAGTGCCAGGTAAAATTAATTAGTTTTTATAATGTGGAAATTTATTTCCCGATAAGGATAAATATGTCTTTTCAGGAACACCAGATTACGTTTGATAGCCGTCATCATCAGCTAACTAATATAAATGTTTGGACGCCAGATAGCCAGTGGTTAGTCTATGATGTACGTCCCAATGGGGGATCTTTTACAGGTCTAACCATAGAAAAAATTCATGCGAAAACAAAACAGCAACAGATCATTTACACAGCAACACAAGGGGCACATGTAGGGGTTGCGACAGTAAGCCCAACAGAGCCTGTGCGTTACGCCTTTATTCATGGGCCAGAAAATCCGGATAATGAATGGCATTATGATTTTCATCATCGTCGAGGCATGATTGTTGATGAGTCAGATAATAATCGTGCATTTAATATCGACGCTTGTTCGTTGACATCACCTTATCAAGCCGGTGCATTACGTGGCGGTACACATGTTCACGTTTTTAGTCCTGACGGTACGCGTTTAAGCTTTACCTACAATGATCATATTATGCATGAACTTGGTGGCGAATATGATCAACGTAATGTGGCTGTTGCGGTGCCACTAAAAGCGGTTAATTTCGCTAAAAAACACCCTCGTGAATATGACGGTGAATATTTTTGCACTGTAGTAAGCCAAACTGTTGCTCATCCACAAAAGGGAAGTGACGAAATTAATAAAGCTTATGAAGAGTGTTGGGTTGGTACTCAAGGTTATATAAAGACTGATGGTTCGCAACAACGTTGGGCTATTGCATTTATCGGCGATACCATGAGTGAAAATGGCGATAAAGTTGCTGATATTTTCCTAGTGGATTTACCTGATGATAATCAGGCTTTCAGTGTTGAAGGTGATAAACCTTTGGCAGGAACCGATACAACAATGCCAGCAGTAGCTAAAGGCATTCATCAAGTTCGCCTAACAAATACAGCAAATAGAAAATATGCCGGTGTTTTAAATCAGCCTCGTCACTGGTTAAGAAGTTCCCCACAAGGTGATGCGATCGCTTTCTTAATGAAAGATGATAACGGTATTGTGCAGTTATATACCGTATCGCCAAGTACGAAAGAGATAAAACAAATCACTTCGCAGGATTGGGACATTCAGTCAGCCTTTACGTGGAATAGTAATGGACAATATCTCACCTTTATTTGTGATAACAGTGTGATGTTATGTAATGTGAAAACAAGTGAGTTAACTCGATTAACAGAAAAAACAGCACAGGCGCCAAGTAGTGATGCCGTTGTGTTCTCTCCAAATGACCAATATATTGCATTTATGCGTGATGTTGATGGTTATCGTCAAATATTTACTGTAGAGACTGGGCTGTAAAGTTTTATCGTATATAAATAAGGTATCTTAAATAATGAGATACCTTTTTATTTAATAAAAAATAAAATAGAGAATAAAATAAGTATAGTTGTCGAAAAACTAGAAGTGATCACTAATAATAAAATTAAAGTATTATTTAAAGATAATCATCATTATTGTCCTAAATTTATTAATAGCGAAAGGCTTATTTATGTTGATAAAGTAAATGTAAGTGATAAGTCTGGGTTTATATTATTTGGTTATAGTTTTAGTAAAGTAAATGGTTTTCCTATTGAGGTAGAAACTGAACTTGAATCTTTTTATGCAGAAGATATTGATGATTTACTGCATATTATTGTGAATATCATTGATAGAGAATCGATAAGAATTATGGAACTTATTCATCATCCTCTAAAAGATAATTCAACTAAAAATAATGATGTTTGATAAAGAAAACCGGCGTTGCTTTCACAATGCCGGTTTATCTACTAACAAGTATTTAGTAGAAATAATCTTAGATTGAAATTGCTTTATTATCTATTAAATTCAAAAGTCTCAATGCAGCTCCATTGGGTTTAATTTCGTTCCGCTCCCATTTTGATACGCTCTCTTTTGTCATATTTAGTATTAAAGCAAGAGACGATTGCGAAATATTATTTTGCTCGCGAATTCTTTTTATATCTTCACCATTCATTGGAGTCAGGTGAGCATATCTTTCTTTTAATTCTTTGGCTTTTATTCTCGCTGCAATTCGTCTAGCCGATTCTCCATCGGTTATTCCCGCAACTTCCATTTCTTGTGCAAATTTCAGCATTTCTTGCATTTTATCAGTCATGTTTAACCTCCGTTAAAAGGCCTAGTGCAACCATCTTATCTATTTTATTTTTAGTTGCACTGAAGAGATCTTTTGCCAGATCTTTATAGGATTCTAGTTCATCATCTGTAATTTCTTTAGATTTTTTAGCGCTCAAGTGAGATTTTTTCCATCCATCAGCAAAGAATAAATTACTTCCCTGTTTATAAAATATAATTGTTCTAATTCCACTACTCTTTCCTTTTCCATGGATACAGATCCGTTTTTTGATAATCCCCCCACCTAAGTCAGCTTCAAAGTGTCCTGCATATACTTCGTTGGCAATATCTATTAAAGCAGCATCATTGATAGGCATTTTCTTGAAACTGTTTTTGAACATCTTTGTTTTATAGATAACCATCACTTCCCCTGTGGTAGTTTTTACTATGGTAAATTTTACCACTATATTTCCCTGTGTAAATAAATCTTTTTTATGTCAATCCTATTAAAAATGAATAAAAAAACCGGCGTTGCTTTCACAATGCCGGTTTCTGTTTTCTGTAGTTTACAACTTATTGTAAAACAGAAATATCCGCGACTTTTAAGAATAGTTCACGCAATTGACTTAACATGGTTAAACGGTTGATACGAACAGCTTCGTCTTCATCCATTACCATGACTTTGTCAAAGAAGTTATTGACCACATCACGTAATGAGGCCAGTTCAACTAATGCTTCTTGGTATTTGCGCTCTGCAAATAATGGTGCCAATTTATCTTGTAATACAGAAAGATTAGCTGCTAGTTGAACTTCTTCTGGGGCTTTTAAGACGGAAGCTAAAACGGTGTCATTCAGTTTTACATCAGCGGATTTAGCTAAGATGTTAGAAACACGTTTATTAGCTTCTGCTAATGCAGAGGCCTCGTCTAATGTACGGAAGTAAGTTACTGCTTTAACGCGAGCATTGAAGTCAGCAGGCTGTGTTGGGCGACGTGCTAATACAGCTTGAATAGTATCAATGCTATAACCCAGTTCTTGATACCAAGAACGGAAACGACCTAACATAAACTCAACCACATCACTGACCACATTTTTATTAGTCAGTTTGTCACCGTAAAGGCGAACCGCTTCTTGTGTCAGCTCTTCAATATCTAATGGTAAATCTTGCTCAACGATAATACGTAAAACACCCAGAGATGCACGACGTAGAGCAAATGGGTCTTTATCGCCTTTAGGATGTTGACCAATACCGAAAATACCTGCAAGTGTATCCATCTTCTCTGCAATAGCGAGAGCGCTAGCAACAGGATTAGAAGGTAATTCATCACCCGCGAAACGAGGCTGATATTGTTCTTTCAATGCAACCGCGACTTCTTCGGCTTCACCATCATGACGAGCATAATGCATACCCATAACACCTTGGGTATCTGTGAATTCGAACACCATATTGGTCATTAAGTCACATTTTGACAGTAAACCTGCACGGGTTGCTTTATTAACATCAGCACCCATTTTGCCAGCAATAAAGCCAGCTAATGCTTGAATACGGTCTGTTTTATCACGCAGTGTACCTAAATCTTTCTGGAATAATACGGTTTCAAGGCGTGGTAAGTTATCTTCTAAACGTTGTTTACGGTCAGTTTTGAAGAAGAACTCAGCATCCGCTAAACGAGGACGCACTACTTTTTCGTTACCACTAATGATCTGTTGTGGATCAGAAGATTCAATATTAGTGACGAAAATAAAGTTAGGTAATAATTTGCCTTGCTTGTCATAAACAGGGAAATATTTTTGGTCACCTTTCATCGTATAAACTAGCGCTTCAGCAGGAACTTCAAGGAATTTTTCCTCAAATTTTGCTGTTAACACAACTGGCCATTCAACTAATGAAGTGACTTCTTCGACTAAGCTATCGCTTAAATCTGCGATACCGCCAAGTTTTTCAGCAGCAAGACGGGCATCATGAAGAATAATTGATTTACGCGTTTCGTAATCAGCGATAACTTTTCCGCGCTCATAAAGAATTTCAGGATACTGGTCTGCATTATCAATAGTGAATTCAGCTTCACCCATAAAACGGTGGCCACGAATAATGCGATCGCTTTGGATACCTAAAATTTCACCATCAATAACGGTATCACCTAATAATAAGGTGACGGTATGAACAGGGCGTACAAAGTGAGTGTCTTTATCGCCCCAGCGCATTAATTTTGGAATTGGTAATTTTGATAATGCATTGCTTACCATGCCAATCAGTAATTGGTTAACAGCTTCACCTTTTACTTCTGCACGATAAAATAACCATTCACCTTTATCTGTTGATAAACGCTCTGCTTGGTCAACAGTAATGCCATTACCTCTTGCCCAACCTTCAGCTGCTTTTGTTGGTTTACCGTCAGCGTCAAATGCTTGAGCAATTGCAGGACCACGTTTTTCAATGGTTCTATCTGCTTGTGATTTCGCCATATTAGCTACTTTAATAGCTAAACGGCGAGGAGCTGCAAACCAAGATACATCACCATGAGTGATATTTGCGTTATCCAGTTCAGCAGTAAAATTAGCAGCAAAAGATTCGGCTAAAGAACGAAGCGCTTTCGGCGGTAATTCTTCTGTGCCGATTTCCACGAGGAAAGTCTCAGTTGTCATGATAGCCTCTTACTTTTTACACATAGGGAAACCAAGCGCTTCACGAGAAGCATAATATGCTTCAGCAACCGCTTTGGTTAAAGTACGGATACGTAAAATATAACGCTGGCGCTCTGTCACAGAGATAGCTTTACGTGCATCCAATAAGTTAAAGGTGTGTCCTGCTTTTAAAATACGTTCATAGGCAGGTAAAGGCAGAGGTTTTTCTAACTCTAACAACTCACGAGCTTCTTTTTCATATTGTTCAAAGCAAGAGAAGAGGAAGTCTACGTCGGCGTATTCAAAGTTATAGGTTGATTGCTCAACTTCGTTTTGATGATAGATATCGCCATAAGTGGTTTTACCTAATGGACCATCACACCAAACTAAGTCATAAACGCTATCAACACCTTGAATATACATGGCAAGACGTTCTAAGCCGTAAGTGATTTCACCCGTAACAGGTTTGCACTCTAATCCACCTACTTGTTGGAAATAGGTAAATTGCGTCACTTCCATGCCGTTGAGCCAAACTTCCCAGCCTAAGCCCCAAGCTCCTAAAGTTGGGTTTTCCCAGTTATCTTCCACAAAACGAATATCATGAATTGTTGGGTCTAAACCTAATTCTCTTAATGAGCCAAGATAAAGTTCCTGAATATTATCAGGTGATGGCTTAATGATAACTTGGAATTGGTAATAGTGCTGTAAACGGTTAGGGTTTTCACCATAACGTCCGTCTGTTGGACGACGAGAAGGCTGTACATAAGCCGCAGCGATAGGCTCTGGGCCTAATGCACGTAAACAAGTCATTGGGTGTGATGTGCCTGCACCCACTTCCATATCTAATGGTTGGACAATGGTACAGCCCTGGCGAGCCCAGTAATCCTGTAGTGTCAGGATAAGACCTTGAAAGGTTTTGGTATCAAACTTTTGCATGTTATATCCGCATGGCGATACATAGAATAAAAAGAAAGGTTTCAGTATACCTTCTAGACGAAAGATATACAGCAAGGAATGCGGGCAATTTTCCCTCGATCAAAAAAATAATCCCTTAATTGACTTTATGACTATGCTCAAAGAATTAGATTGAATTTTTTTTCACCCATTTACATGTATATTTATACAGTATATAAAATGGTGATATTACAAGTTATTGGTAACAAGGAATGAGAAAATGAATAAACAGCGTTGCGATTGGGTAACTAATGATCCTGAATATTTGGCATATCATGATGATGAATGGGGTAAACCTGAACGAGATAAATATAAGCTTTTTGAAATGATTTGTCTTGAAGGTCAACAAGCTGGGTTATCTTGGTATACCGTACTTAAGAAAAGAGAAGGTTATCGTCGCTGTTTTTTTAATTTTTCACCCGAAAAAATTGCCAAAATGACAGATAAGGATGTTGAAGCTTTATTGCAAGATCCCGCAATTATTCGTCATCAAGGAAAAATTAACGCCATTATTAATAACGCCCGTATTTTTATGGCAATGGAAGAACAAGGCGAAGATTTCAGTCAGTTTATTTGGCAATTTGTTGATAATAAACCCATTATTAATCAGTGGATTAATATTTCTCAAGTGCCCGCGTCCACTGAAATCTCGGATAAAATGGCAAAAATGTTAAAGAAAAAAGGCTTTAAATTTGTTGGTACAACAACTTGCTACGCTTTTATGCAAGCTGTTGGCATGGTTAATGACCATATTCTCTCTTGTTTTTGTCGCCAAGAAGAGAGTGAAAACGCCAATAAAAAGTAAAATATGAGTTGAGTTATCTTTAATGTAGAGTGTTATTGGCTTTATATTTCAATATTTAAAATCATATTAATATTACTACTCTATCATTTCGATTATAACTATTGATGCAGGTTAAAGCTCGCGGTATGGTATTTCTTAACGAGAAAGCAACATAGAAGATACCTGCAAAGATGACTCAATTATCACAATTTGGGCAAAAGTTTGCTCAGCACTCAGGCATTGCTCGCTTGATGCAAGACTTAAATGAAGGAATACGTACACCCGGTGCTGTGATGCTAGGTGGTGGGAATCCTGCCCATATTCCTGAAATGGATAACTATTTTCGCCAATTACTTAAAGAGATGACCGAAAATGGCTCATTAAGTGATGCGGTTTGTAATTATGATGGCCCGCAAGGCAAAGATACCATGTTACAAGCGTTGGCGGCATGTTTAAAACATAAGCTAGGCTGGAACATTTCGGCAAAAAATATTGCGCTAACTAATGGTAGCCAAAGTGCTTTTTTCTATCTATTTAATTTATTAGGTGGCACAACCAAAGATGGGAAGAAACGTAAAATTCTTTTCCCAATTGCCCCTGAATATATTGGTTATACTGATTCTGGACTAGAAGAAGATCTGTTTGTTGCGAATAAACCAACAATAGAAATGTTGCCGAATGGGCAATTTAAATATCATGTTGATTTTGCTCATCTTGAAATTGGTGATGACATTGCCGCTATTTGTGTTTCTAGACCAACTAATCCAACGGGTAATGTAATTACTGATGATGAAGTTGAAAAGCTAGAGGCTTTGGCTAAACGGCACAATATCCCTCTGATTATAGATAACGCTTATGGCGTGCCTTTTCCGGGTATTATTTTCACTCAAGCAACACCTCGTTGGAATGACAACACTATCCTTTGTATGAGCCTGTCCAAGTTAGGCTTACCGGGTGCACGTTGTGGCATTATTATCGCCAATGAAGAGCTGATTTCAGCCATTACAAATGTTAACGGCATTATTAGTCTTGCACCCGGTGGAATTGGACCTGCAATGGCATTAGAAATGCTAAAACGCGATGATTTAATGCGGTTATCTCAAGATGTGATAGGGCCCTTCTATCATCAACGAGTACTTGAAACTATTAATATTATACGTCGCTACTTACCTGAGGAACGTTGTCTTATTCATAAGCCGGAAGGTGCGATCTTTTTATGGCTTTGGTTTAAAGATTTACCGGTTTCTTGTGAAGAGCTTTACCGTCGTTTGAAAAAACGTGGTGTATTAATGGTGCCGGGACATTACTTCTTTCCGGGATTAGAAGATTCATGGGATCACGCTCATCAATGTATGCGGATGAATTACGTACCTGAGCCTAAATTGATTGAGAAAGGAATAAAAATTCTGGCTGAAGAAATCGAGAACATCTATCAGCCAGTGAATATCTAATAAAAATGCCCCTTCAGCGAGAAGAAGGGGCAAAGACAATAACGAGGACTTTTGAGCATAAGTTTGACGGAAAGAAATTGATCACTAAAAATTTAGCAATCCGTCTCAATCTAAATTTCTTAGCACGAGAACTATTAAAACAGACATTTATAAAATCTATGGCTTAAATAAGAGCCATTCATTGCCTTAATTATCCCTCTGCTAAGCCAAATGTGGATTTTGATAACAAATTTGGTTCAACTATTTAATATATTTATTATTTTTACTACAAAGTCCATATAATAAGTGCCATTAATTGTGGTGTTATGATTCGTAAAAACATTGCTAAAGGGTAAACTGTGGCATAGGAAAGCGCAGCAGCCCCACTTGAGCTATGAATTGAGTTTGCGAAGGCTAATGCAGGAGGATCGGTCATTGAACCTGCCAACATCCCGCAGAGACTTAAATAATTAAGCTTAAAGCAGATTCTGGCAATCACACCGACAATCAATAACGGTAATAATGTAATCAAAATACCATAACCAATCCAACTCAAGCCTTGACCATAAATTAAAGTTTCGACAAATTCACCACCGGAGTTTAACCCTACCACGGCAAGAAACATGACAATTCCCAACTCTCGCAATGCCAAGTTTGCACTTGGAGGCATAAACCAATAGAGCTTACCAAATGTACCAATACGCCCTAAAATTAAGGCAACAACAAGAGGACCACCAGCTAAACCTAATTTAAGTGCCACAGGAATACCGGGAATAAAAATAGGAATAGAGCCAAGTAAAACCCCTAAGCCTATGCCAATAAAGACAGGAAGCATTTGGACTTGTTCTAATTTCTGGCGAGCGTTACCTAACAGGACTGTAATGGCTTCAATAGATTCAGGGCGTCCAACAACATTAAGAATATCCCCAAATTGCAACATACTATTATTGCTCGGAATAAGTTCAATACCCGCGCGGTTCAATCGCGTCACTACAACATCGTATTTTCTTTTAAGATCCAGATCTTTTAAACGTTTACTGAGCACAGAATCATTCGTTACGACGACTCGTACTGATTGAAGTAAATTTGTTGATGTTGAAAGTGAAGCATCGACCTCCTCGCCAAGTACTAGACGTACTTTATTGAGGTCTTCTTTTGAACCCACAATATGCAGTAAATCCCCTAACTGAATAATCGTTGAAGGCATAGGTACCATAATGTTATCTCCACGCTTTAAGCGGGAGCAGACGATGGCATCTTCATTGAGCAGAGGAATATCTTGCATTAATAAGCCATCTAAATTGGGATTTTTAATCGCAATATTAATGGTATGTAGGGCATCTTTAGTACTGTGTTGTTGGTTACTAAAGGCTTTTGCTTCTTCATCAATGTTGATTTTAAAAAACACACGAATAAGCCACATAACTAGCAGAATGCCACAGATACCCATAGGATAAGCCATGGCATAGCCCATCCCCATTTGCCCCACAGAAGCCGGATCAACATGCAGATCAGTCAGTATTTGTTGCCCAGCACCTAAAGAAGGGGTGTTGGTGACAGCACCAGAAAAAACACCCAAAATAATAGGTAAAGGAACGTCAAATAGACGATAAATAGAAGCGGTTATGACTGAGCCCAGAAGAATAATTAAGATGGCGAAGGCGTTTAGTTTTAAGCCTGAAACACGCAGTGAGGAGAAAAAACCAGGGCCGACTTGGATACCAATGGTATAAACGAAAAGAATAAGTCCAAATTCTTGAATAAAATGAAGGGTTTGTGCATTCAGCGAAAAGTTATAGTGCTGAGCAAAATGACCAATAATAATTCCACCAAAAAGAACGCCACCTATTCCTAGGCTAACTCGATAGATTTTGATATTGCCAATCCAAAGACCTAGAGCGCCTGCTAATGACAACATCACCATTGTTAATGCAATATCACTCATAAAAAAGATCCTGTACCCAAAAAAATAAAAATGAGAAAATTTGAGCTAAAACGATAAACCTATTTTGGCAAAGAACCATGAAAGTCGCTGTGTCTTATCGCACAGATTCAACATATATAGAGATCAAAAAAACAAGAAAGATAAATATAGAGTTAAAGTGTTTATTTAAAATAATGAAGGTTGAATTTTAATATCTTCGAAACATAATAATTAATAATATTATTATGTTTTTTTTTATTAGGTAAATTGAAACATTCTCACGCTAGGCTTATTTATTTAATGACTAAAAAATTAAGCTTTTTTATATCATCTTTCTCTTGTCCTGTAAGAGAAAACAGGTTTAACTATATGATAAAAAGCGTTGACTACGGATCTCGTTTTATAGGTGCCCTATGATATTCAGAATGACAAGTAAAAATTTAGCATTAGTCACATTTTTGACGACATTACTGACAGGTTGCTCAAGCGTTATGACCCACGCAGGCCCGAATAAAGAATTTTATTCAGGGACAAAAAATAACATGACAATGCTAAAAGATGATGAAACCGGATGGGCAATGAAACCATTAGTTATTCTCGATCTCCCTTTTAGTGCCGTATTAGATACTTTATTATTACCTTACGATTATTATACTCAGGGTGATGATAAAAGTGATAATTCCCCTAAAGAACGCATAAAAAGATTGGAAAGTACAACGGCGAATAATAATCATGAAAATAAGAATTAATATCAAATTAATGACTAAATAATAAATAAGTAATTATATTTAGTCATTATCTGTTTGTTTGATTATTTATTTAGTACCGTTTCTTCTTTAGGTCCAAACATTTTATTCAAACTATTAAGCTCTTGCATTTCCTTATCACATATTACTTTTTGTTCTGTCAGAGGCGCTGTCATTATCTGCTTTTTGCTTTGCTCGAAGTTAGCCTTAATCTCCGGCATATTATGTTTTAGATCTTCTCTTTGAGAAATGTACTGAATAAATCTATCCGCTTCTTTAAAGTACACTCGGCAAGCATGAGCTGTAGATGCTTGAGCTGGAAGTGTGGTTGACAATAAAAGTAATGTGACACCCCACCAACATTGTTTCATTCTCTAAACTACCTACCTTATTTGACATAAGGGAATTATATAAAAAGCACACTAATTAGACGATAATAATTGAGAATAAATTTGTTATTTTTTTTCATGTTTTATGGGTAACGTAAAGAAAGCCATAGTAAAACGAAGATAGATAGGTAAGTAGGTGTGTTACAATGACGCTAAAACTCACCTCTTTTTATGATAAAAAAGTTAAAAATCAACCATTTTGGTTGAAAACCATACGAACAGTCAGGAGATACTAAAAAAGTATTGACGGAGTGAGTTTCTGGCAGTAAGATGCACCTCGTTTTCGGCGAGTAGCGCAGCCTGGTAGCGCAACTGGTTTGGGACCAGTGGGTCGGAGGTTCGAATCCTCTCTCGCCGACCATATTAAGAAACCCCGCTTTAAAAGCGGGGTTTTGTCGTTTTAGCCTTATCAAAAATGTCTCACTCTTATTTTTGATTTCACCATAAAAAGTATTTTTTCTCGATCATCTTACTTTTACCTCATCTCTCCCACACATTCCAAACTCCCATGCAACTCAGAAACAGAGAACCGTGGAAATATTTTCCAAGTCAAGATAAATATTGGCTGAAAATGCAGTGGATTTAGCTGGCCCATAAAGTCGTTTAGGCATTAAATTATTTTAGAAATTTTTTAATAAACAACCTAAAGAAGTCTGTAAATTTTCTTCCAACGCCACTTTTATGGACGATAGAACTTCTGATAATGCTTAAATAATATAAATTTTTCACTATGAAAGAATTAAAATCATTAATAACAGACTGAATTTCATGGTCTTATCTAGTTAAGTGATTTGCTAAGAGCTAAAAATTGATATTTTTCACTCTATTGCCTGATTAAAACTAAAATCAGAGATCCTCTAGCAAGGTGGCTATTTTTCTTCCATAACAGAATAAAGCACCAAGTTCTTTGTTTCATTTCAAAATATTCGTTCAATATTTAAGCGGTTAATCACAAATTATGGCTTTTTTTAAAATAGTCATTTCACTTAAGGATTTCTTAATGTGTGGTTTTATTGACTAGATATTAGTCAAAGACTTATTTTTTTATTCTGAGTTTGTTCGATATTCGTTTCATTTGTGTTTATAACTTGTTCTTTTTACCTTCCAACACCTTATTGACGTAAGGGAGTACAGTTGGTTAATTGAACAATGACAAAATAAAAAGGTATTCCGTTTTTAAACAGGAAACCAAAACACAACAGAACAATTTCGGAGAGTAATGATGAAAAGCTCCAAAAAACAGACAGGAATTTTGACCGCGACAATTGGATTACTCGCATTAGCTGTTTCTGCTGGTGTGCAGGCGAAAACATTGGTGTATTGCTCTGAAGGCTCACCTGAAGGATTTAACCCTCAGTTATTTACCTCTGGAACAACCTATGACGCAAGTTCAGTACCTATTTATGACCGTTTAGTTGAGTTTAAACTAGGTACAACAGAAATCATTCCAGGCTTAGCTGAAAGCTGGGATGTGAGCGATGATGGCAAAGTGTATACCTTCCATTTGCGTAAAGGCGTGAATTGGCATAGTAGTAAAACCTTTAAGCCAACACGTGAATTTAATGCGGATGACGTGATGTATACGTTTATGCGTCAAATGGATCCAAAACATCCTTACCATAAAGTGTCTGGTGGAAGTTATGAATACTTCTCAGGAATGGATATGAACAACATGATCGAGAAAATCGAGAAAGTTGATGATCATACCGTTCGTTTTGTTTTAACGCGTTCAGAAGCCCCTTTTATTGCTGATATGGCAATGGACTTTGCTTCTATATTATCTGCTGAATATGCGGATAATATGATGAAAGCGGGTACACCTGAAAAAGTGGACTTAGATCCTATTGGTACAGGGCCTTTCCAATTACAGCAATATCAAAAAGACTCTCGTATTCTTTATAAAGCTAATGACCAATATTGGGGTAAAAAACCAGATATTGACCGTTTAGTCTTCTCTATTACACCTGATGCCTCAGTACGATATGCAAAACTGCAAAAAGGTGAGTGTCAGGCAATGCCTTTCCCAAATCCTGCTGATATTGCGAAGATGAAACAAAATAGCGATATCAACTTATTAGAGCAACCAGGCTTAAACGTAGGTTATATCTCTTTTAATGTTGAGAAAAAACCACTGGATAACCAAAAGGTTCGCCAAGCATTAAGTATGGCGGTGAATAAAGACGCCATTATTGAAGCTGTTTATCAAGGTGCAGGTCAGAAAGCGAAAAACCTTATCCCTCCTACAATGTGGGGTTATAACGACGATATCGTTGATTACGAATATAACCCGGAAAAAGCCAAAGCACTGCTAAAAGAAGCGGGTCTTGCAGATGGCTTTACTATCGATTTATGGGCAATGCCAGTACAGCGACCTTACAATCCAAATGCACGTCGTATGGCTGAAATGGTACAAGCGGATTGGGAAAAAATTGGCGTTAAAACCAAGATTGTAAGTTACGAGTGGGGCGAATATCTCAAACGTGCTAAATCCGGAGAACACCAAGCAGTGATGATGGGTTGGACAGGGGATAATGGGGATCCAGATAACTTTTTCGCTACGCTATTTAGTTGTGCGGCAAAAGAGCAAGGATCGAACTATTCAAAATGGTGTTATAAGCCATTTGAAGATCTGATCCAACCTGCTCGAGTCGCAGCCGATCACGATAAGCGTGTTGAACTCTACAAACAAGCTCAAGTTGTTATGCATGATCAAGCACCTGCACTGATTATTGCTCACTCGACCGTTTATGAACCAGTGAGCAAAAAAGTAGAAAACTACGTAGTTGATCCATTAGGTAAACATCACTTCGAGAATGTCTCTCTTAAATAATAGCAATACCTAATCGTTGGATTGCTTTAAATATGGTGTCTTTCTTTATGAAAGGCACCACTATTCAATAATAACGAATACATTCAGTACACTGTGGGCGCAGGGGACTTTCCCCTGATTTATCAGCGCTATCTTTTAGCTGATGTTTGAAAAGAGAATTAGGATATGCTGCAATTTATCCTTCAACGTTTGGGACTTGTGATCCCTACGTTTATCGGAATTACATTACTGACGTTTATTTTTGTCCATCTTATTCCCGGTGATCCGGTAATGATTATGGCGGGTGAACGTGGCCTTTCTCCAGAGCGCCATGCTTATTTAATGGCAGAATTGGGGCTGGATAAGCCTTTATGGCAACAATATATCAATTACCTAAATGGCATTTTCCATGGTGATTTGGGTATCTCATTAAAAAGTCGCATTCCTGTATGGGATGAATTTTTACCTCGCTTTAAAGCCACTTTAGAACTTGGCGTGTGCGCCATGATTTTTGCGGTTTCAGTTGGTATTCCTGTGGGCGTTTTAGCTGCGGTGAAACGTGGCTCTATCTTTGATCATACTGCGATTAGTGTGTCATTAGCAGGTTATTCTATGCCAATCTTCTGGTGGGGGATCATGTTAATCATGCTGGTGTCTGTGAAATTAGACCTTACACCTGTCTCTGGGCGCCTTGCTGATAGCGTCTTTTTAGATGACAGTAATCCACTCACTGGATTTATGCTGATTGATACCTTTATTTGGGGTGAAGAAGGGGATTTCTTAGATGCTGTCCATCACATCATTTTACCTGCCATTGTATTAGGAACTATTCCTTTAGCTGTTATCGTGCGTATGACACGCTCTTCGATGCTTGAAGTATTAGGCGAAGATTATATTCGTACTGCAAGAGCAAAAGGCTTAAGCCGTGCTCGAGTCATTCTTATCCATGCATTACGTAATGCGATGTTGCCTGTTGTCACAGTTATTGGGCTACAAGTCGGGACAATGCTGGCAGGTGCAATCTTAACAGAAACCATTTTCTCATGGCCGGGATTAGGACGCTGGTTGATTGATGCTTTACAGCGACGTGACTACCCCGTTGTTCAAGGTGGTGTGCTTTTAATTGCAACGATGATTATCTTCGTCAATCTGTTGGTTGATGTTCTTTATGGCATTGTGAATCCTCGTATTCGCCATAAAAAATAAGGAATGCATAAATGACTGAAAATAAAGTAACACCGGTCATCAGTGCACCGGCTCCCATGACGCCCTTCCAAGAATTCTGGCATTATTTTAAACAAAATAAAGGTGCCGTTGTTGGGTTAATCTATATTGTAATTATGTTGCTTATTGCATCACTTGCAGGTTTTCTTGCACCTCATGCCCCTAATGAGCAATTTCGTGATTTCTTATTGGCACCTCCTGTTTGGCAAGAAGGCGGAAGCTGGCAATTTATTTTAGGTACAGATGATGTTGGCCGCGATATTCTTTCGCGCCTAATGTTTGGTGCTCGCCTTTCATTATTGGTGGGCTGTATTGTTGTCGTACTGTCACTTATTTTAGGAATTATTCTAGGGTTAGCAGCAGGTTATTTTGGTGGTCTTGTGGATATCGGCATAATGCGTGTTGTTGATATCATGCTGGCACTACCTAGTTTATTATTGGCACTAGTATTGGTCGCCATTTTTGGTCCCTCTATTGTTAATGCTTCTATCGCATTAACTTTTGTTGCCTTACCGCACTATGTTCGACTGACTCGTGCCGCTGTTTTAATTGAAGTTAACCGCGATTATGTGATTGCCTCTCGTGTTGCGGGTGCGGGTTCAATGCGTCAGATGTTTATCAATATCTTACCTAACTGCCTTGCGCCTTTAATTGTTCAAGCCTCTTTAGGTTTTTCTAATGCAATCTTAGATATGGCGGCATTGGGCTTTTTAGGCATGGGCGCACAACCACCAACACCTGAATGGGGGACCATGTTATCTGATGTGTTGCAGTTTACACAAAGTGCATGGTGGGTTGTGACGTTTCCTGGTCTAGCGATTTTGTTTACCGTATTAGCCTTTAACTTAATGGGTGATGGTTTACGAGATGCGCTTGATCCGAAATTAAAGCAGTAACGGAGTAAGAACATGGCACTACTAAATATTAATCAACTATCTGTTCACTTTGGTGATGAAGATACTCCGTTTAAAGCGGTAGACCGAATTAGTTATCAGGTTGAAGAAGGGCAAGTAGTCGGTATTGTCGGGGAATCAGGTTCGGGTAAATCTGTTAGCTCGTTGGCGATTATGGGGCTTATTGATTTTCCGGGGCGAGTGAGCGCACAAGAGCTCTATTTTGATGGTAGAGATCTTATGAAGATCTCTGAATCAGAGCGACGTAATTTGGTCGGTGCCGATGTTGCGATGATTTTCCAAGATCCAATGACAAGCTTGAATCCTTGCTTTACGGTTGGCTATCAAATTATGGAAGCGTTAAAAGTTCATCAGGGGGGAAGTCGTAAAACACGCAAACAACGTGCTATCGACCTTTTAACGCTAGTTGGAATTCCTGATCCAGCTTCTCGCTTAGATGTTTATCCACACCAGCTTTCAGGGGGAATGAGTCAGCGTGTTATGATCGCAATGGCGATCGCTTGTCGCCCTAAATTATTGATTGCTGATGAACCAACCACTGCGCTGGATGTCACTATTCAGGCACAAATCATAGAGCTTTTGCTCGACTTACAAAAACAAGAAAATATGGCACTAGTGTTGATCACTCATGATCTCGCATTAGTAGCAGAAGCTGCAGACACTATTATTGTGATGTACGCGGGGCAAGTAGTGGAATCTGGAAAAGCATCAGAAATTTTTAAAGCTCCTCGCCATCCTTACACTCAAGCATTATTAAGAGCACTTCCTGAATTTGCGAGCAATAAAGCGCGATTAGCATCACTACCGGGCGTTGTACCGGGACGTTATGATAGACCAACAGGCTGTTTACTCAATCCACGTTGCCCATATGCTCATGATGAATGCTATAAGGCTGAGCCTGAATTAAAAGAATTAGGAATGCACCGTGTGAAATGTCATACACCGTTAGATAATGCAGGGAGACCTACCCATGGCTGAAGTTAATCCAACTGTATCAACTCCCTTGTTAAAAGCGGTTAATTTGGCGAAATATTACAGCGTAAAAGGTGGGCTTTTTTCAAAAGAGAGAACAGTTAAAGCCCTTGATGGTGTCTCTTTTGAATTAGAGCGCGGTAAAACCTTAGCCGTTGTTGGTGAATCGGGATGTGGCAAATCCACATTAGGCCGATTATTAACAATGATTGAGATCCCTACTTCTGGAGAGCTTTCTTATCGTGGTCAAAATCTGTTAATTAAAGATAAATCGGCTGAGAAGTTACGTCGCCAGAAGATCCAAATTGTGTTTCAAAATCCTTATGGATCATTGAACCCGCGTAAAAAAGTGGGGCAAATTTTAGAAGAGCCTTTATTAATTAATACAACACTGAATGCCTCTGAGCGTAAAGAAAAAGTATTATCAATGATGGCTAAAGTTGGATTAAAAACAGAACACTATAGCAGATACCCACATATGTTTTCTGGTGGTCAACGTCAGCGGATTGCTATTGCGCGTGGTTTGATGCTTGATCCAGATATTGTAGTAGCAGATGAACCTGTTTCTGCACTGGATGTATCTGTTCGTGCTCAAGTGCTGAATTTAATGATGGATCTGCAACAAGATATGGGGCTCTCTTATGTGTTTATTTCCCATGATCTTTCGGTTGTCGAGCATATTGCAGATGAAGTTATTGTAATGTACTTAGGGCGTTGTGTAGAAAAAGGAACAAAAGCGCAAATTTTTGAAAATCCACAACATCCTTATACGCAGGCATTATTATCAGCAACACCGAGATTGACACCTGAATTAAGGCGAGAGCGTATTAAATTAACGGGAGAATTGCCAAGCCCATTAAATCCGCCACCGGGTTGTGCTTTCGCCGCTCGTTGTCGTCGTGCATTTGGACCATGTAGTCAATTACAGCCAACATTAAAAGAGTATAACGGTCAGCTTATTGCTTGTTTTGCTGTGGAGCAAGATAACGCAATAGTTTAAATAAACGCATCTCATTAAATAAGAACAATATATTGATTTATATTGTTCTTATTTTTTTCATTAATAATATTTAATTAATCTTAACTAAATAATCTAATAATGATTTTATAGATATCAAATATTATATTTATGTGAATTTTTTAAAATATACACTTCAATGATATTAATGAAAAATAATATTTTCCATTAAGAAATATACAACGCTTAGCATTGTGTTTTAACTTGGGGTTAAGGATTTAATAGTGTTTAATTTTATATGCTCTGGTGTTTTTTAGTGAATTGTATCTTTTCATTAATATAAAGTAGATTTGTTGTAAATAACAAAGAGAGAGTAATATTTTATTTTTATTTTACTATTTTTATCTTATAGCTATACTCAAATAATAATAATTATATATTTATTTACTTTCATTTTAATGGATGGACGCTTTTTATAACGTTGTTTTCTTTATTGAGAGTGATACATAATCATAAAAATACAGTATAATCACTCTGATCAGACATGTATATTGGAAATAGCAATGATGAAACCTCATCTTAAACATTCATTAACAATAAAACAGATGGCCGCTGTTGCGGGCGTTACGTTGGTGACTATTGCTATTTTTATCAGTATTCAACTTGTTTATTTGATAGATCAACGCCGTGAAGATTATCAAAATCAGCTTTTTAATGCCGGTGTAAGTATCCAGCAACCACTCGCTGATGCATTGTTACGGTCAGATTTGAACGATGCTAAACAACAGATAGTTGCACTAAAAGCGACGGGGATTTTGGGTAAAGCGATTGTCATGCAACCCGAGAATGTGCAAGTAATGAATTTAGATTTTGCACCCAAAAAAGAAGTCTCTGAATTTTCAAGTTGGCTTTTTGGTATTCCCGTTGAAGCTGTTGTTCCTTTACAACCATTAGGTATTACTTCAACAGATGATAAATCCTATAGTGGTCATCTCATTTTACAGGCTGACACAAACCGTTTTTATCGTTTTGCCAGTAATACTGTCGCATTGATGCTAACAACATATCTGTTGATGGGGCTTATTCTGACGGTTGCTATTAGTTGGTGTATTAATCGTATTGTTGTAAAACCTTTACGCCAAATCGCCGTCACCCTTAATAAAGATAGCCAAGTTTCAGCGTTATCTTGCCCAAAATCACATTGTGATGATGAGATTGGTTTGCTGGTTAAAGGATATAATCATCAAAAATCTGATCAAAAATTGCCGAAGGTCTGAACCTTCTTACGCCATAATGAGTCTAATCACTATAGTGATTTCATTTCATGTTTTTGTGGTGATAAAGAATGATAAAACAAAAAATAGACATCCAACATCTAACATGTCTTTTGGCACTTATTGTTAAACCTCATAAGTGGTTTAATACCAAGGATTAATACAACAGAGGTTCACATGCAGGGTGTAATGACACGAATTTTATTGGGAAGCGTTATGTTCGGCGCTGTTGTTTGCCAAGTTCAAGCAGAGGCTTTACAGCCTGATCCGGCTTGGCAAGAAGGGCGACTAGCAAATGGCTTTCAGTGGCAAATATTACAAACACCGCAACGCCCAAATGATAGAATACAGATCCGTTTATTAGTTAATACGGGGTCTTTATCAGAAAAAAGCAGTGAAACGGGTTTTTCATCCTTAGTGTCCAAACTCAATGTTTTGGAAAATACAGGTTTAACGCCAGAGAAACGCGATAATCTATGGAAAAATGCGCTAGATCCTGACTATCCGTTACCTCCAATGATCGTTTCATATGATTTTACTGTTTATAATCTAAGTTTACCGAACAACCAGCCTGAGTTGTTAAAGGATGCTTTTGCATTATTAGCAGGTATTGCTAAACCTGCACAATACACAGAAAATGCGGTTCGTAACGCAGTTCAATCACCACTTCCGATTGCAACATTTCCTGTTAATATTGAAGCTCCTATCTGGCGCTCACGTCTTGAAGGCTCTAATTTAAAAGGCCACAATCCGGGCAAACCCGTTAATCAATCAGTAAATACTAAAGAGTTGTCGGATTACCAACAGCGTTGGTACACCCCAGATATGATGACGCTTTATGTTGCAGGTAATGTTGATAATCGAGTATTAACTGAAAGTATTAATCAGGCTTTTTCATCTCTATCAGGAAAGCGTGTAACGCCAGTTCCAGTCCCTGTTCTTGCTGATATGAAACCTGAAACGTTATATGTACAAGAGCCTATGCGTGCAAAAGACCAAATTGCTTTAATTTGGGATTTAAATTGGTCGCCAGTAAAAGATTCTGATACGTTAAATAAATATTGGTTAAGTGATTTAGCTCGTGAAGTGATTTTCGTACATTTAGGTCGTAGCCTTGAACAACGTAAAGAAAATGACAGCACTCAAATTAACATTGATTGCCGAGTACAATATCAGCGTGCAAGTTGTTCTTTAAATCTTGATACTGCTACAGCACACATTCCTGCATTAGCATCATGGGTAGGAGAAGAATTGGGTCGCTTGCGTAACCAAGGTATCAGCGATGAGTTGTACCAAGAGTTGCAACAAGAGAAACAACTTCAATTAACTCAATTATTTGCGCGTTATGCAAAAACCAGTACGGCTATTTTAATTAATCAGCGTCTGTTATCGCAACAAAGCAATATTATTGATATTCCACCTGAACAATATCAGCGCCTACGCCAAGCATTTTTAGCGGGCTTAACAAAAGAGACGTTAAATCAGGAACTTTCAAGAGTTTTATCTGAAGATATTGCATTTGTGCTAACGCAAAGTGGTGAAACGCCAACTGTAAATCTAGGTGAATTGCGCATTCAATTTGAAAAGCAAGTTCATCCAGAAACGGCAAATACATCTGTTCCTGTCACAACGACTACACCCAGTAAAGCAGTTGAAACCCAGCGGTAACAACTCCAGCGGTAGAAACAACACCAACGAAGAAATCGTAATAGAGCAAAGATAGGCTGATATTGAAAATATATCAGCCACAAAGCAAACAAAAAGCCAAAAGTGTTATTTCTATATTTGAAGTGACCCCAATTTTTGGCTTTTTATTTGTTTGATCTTAAAGACGTTTAAAAGCTTCTTTAATAATAGCTATCAAATCGTCACGGTTATTTCGTTGGGTTGTAAAACCTGCAATAGCAATCTGTTTTTCAGGTAAGTAATACGCTGCTGAGCCCCAGTAACCAAGGTGATAGTAAAGCGTACCTAGACTAGTTTCTTCAGCCATTAAACCTAAACGATAATTTGCAGCCCCAGAGTGTGAGCCTTGCCATTTCATCTCTTTTAAGGTTGATGGATGCAAGTAAACTCTATCTTCGAAGAGATCAGCTGTAAATTTAGCTAATTCAAGGGTTGTCATCACAAGTCCGCCACCACCAAAAGCATCCATTGAAGCATCAATATGAGTTCCTTCATGTTCGCCTATAAATTGTCTGGCACGCGCTTTGGGATGCTTGGGTTGTGGTTCTAAACCTTCCCACCACGTTTGTGGCAAATCTAAGCCTTGAAAATGCAATAGTTCACGAACGGCAGTAGCCATATCTTTTCTCATAAACTGAGAAAGAATATCACCTAGCAAAATATATCCTGTATCTGAATAAATGAAGCGTTTCCCCGCAGGGATAATGGGAAAAACTTGTTGAGTATAGCGTGTAATTTGCTCTTCTCGTGTCCATTTATGAGAGGGATCTTTAATTACATCTTCAAGATAAGCTTCATTTGCATGATCGAATAAACCACTGCTATGGCTTAATAAATGGCGTAGTGTAATGGTCTTAAGATCATAGCCTAGCTCTAATAATGTCTGTTGATAATTAGCACTTAAATACTTCGTTATGTCATCATCAAGAGACAGAGCATTTTGTTCCCATAAACGTAAAAAAGCGGCAGCGAGAAAGGTTTTTGTATTACTAGCGATTCGAAAAGGCGTATCTACAGTTAATTTTTTCTGGGTACTTTCGTCGGCAAATCCGTGTGCCATACCAAAAGGGTATTGGATGCCTGCGCCTGTAATATAGATAGCACTTGCTGAAGGTAAGGCATGAAAAGCATCAGTTATTGATTGAACCATAGTTACTTCCTTATCTGTCAGGAAAATAAATCAGCAAAAAGGGTGTACTTGGCACCCTTTATTTATATTGCAGAAATTCATTATTTATTTTTTGTTGCTGCTCGTAATTCTGTTACTGTTTTACCGCCTATTCCCCAGTTGTCTGTTTCAACTTCATCAATTACTACAACGGTAGTCGCTGGGTTTTTACCTAATACATCAACCAAAAGTTGTGTTGCTCCCACAATAAGTTGCTCTTTTTGCTCAGCGGTTGCACCTTCGCGTGTAATTTTAATATTAACGTATGGCATTGTTTTTCCTTATTACGTTATTTATAGGTGGTTAATGCAGGGAATTAACCATATAGTTTTATCATAAAGTTAAGATGTTGATTGCGTTTCAGCCAGCTGTTCTTTACGCATATTTGGGCCATCAGTGGCTATCCATGCGGCACAAAAGAGCGTTAATCGGGCAAAAAAGTAGAAGAAAGCCATTAAACCTATCACTGAACCAAATGCAGCGCCTGAAGGTGAACTGGCTATTCTTGGTAGCATCCATGTCATTACCGATTTCAAAATTTCAAAACCGATCGCAGCGATAAGAGTACCTTTAATAAGTGAAATCCGTTTGGGCTGATGACGAGGCAAGATCCACAAAATCCATAAAAAGAGTAAATAGTTTGCGGTAATGGAAATAGTTAAGCCGATTGTTGTCCATGCTGGTGTTAGCCATTCAATACCATCTAACCCTAGTGTATGAACAATCATTCTTTGGGCTGAACCTGCCACAGAA
Organism: Proteus terrae subsp. cibarius; assembly: GCF_011045835.1. NCBI lineage: Bacteria > Pseudomonadati > Pseudomonadota > Gammaproteobacteria > Enterobacterales > Morganellaceae > Proteus > Proteus terrae. The sequence continues at coordinate 3,648,035 of NZ_CP047349.1, read as the reverse complement.
GTTAGTGTAATAGTGACAATTAACGCAAAAAGTAAGCCAATTAGCGCTAAAAAGTCACGAAAATAGCGGAAATAGATTTTTTCTTGCTCTTCTTTATTTCTTTCCCAAACGGGGCGTGATTGCGCCAAAATTGCTTGGCGTAAATTACCCACCCAATTGACACCAGAATAAAGTGCAATCGCTAAACCAGTTAAACCAACAGTTGTACGCTGGCGAACTGCGGTATCAATACTCTGTTGAACAGTGGATGCAAGCGTTGGGTCATCAATGCTATTTGCAACACCTGTAATTAATTTAGCGAGTAAATCTGGGTTTGAAGCTAAAACGAAACCCGCACAAGCAAAGGAAAGCATTAATACAGGGATTAATGATAAAAATGAAAAGTAGGTAATGGCGGCACCAAACTGATTTCCCATTCTGTCAGTAAAACGTTCGGCGGTGCGAATTAGATGTGCAATAAAAGGAATGTTAGTAATAAAATTACTGATTTTAATCCCAACACCAATGGCTTTTTTTCCGCCATGGAGCCCTTTTTCCAGCCCTTTTTTGAGCGGCTGAGTCAGTTGAGTTTTTTCATTTTCTGTTTGGGGTTGCTGCTCTTCTGACATATATCCTCTTTAATTAGATCTGTCCATTTTTAATAATTGAGTGTCACTACTATAGTTTTCACTCAAAAATATCATAGCTTAATTTCTATTACACACCTTATGCTTATTGTAATTAGCCACTGATTTAGGAGATGTATTTGTTTGTTCTGGCTTAAGTGTAGATGATGCTCTATCAAAAGGCGTAGATAATCTTGTACTTAATAAAGGATAAAAAACCAATACAGCAATTCTGAAATTAAGTTTAGTTTAATAAGAGAATGGCTACTCACTTATTATTTTATTCTGTATTTCACAGTCAAATAAGGAGTAGGCATTAATTACTGATAATGACTACTTTGTCAGTAGATTTAATTCATCTTCAATGGCTTTTAATTCTGCTTTTTCTTCAGCCAGTTTTCTTTCTTGTTTAGCAATTTTATCTGCATCACCTTTAAGTTGCGCTTCTTTTAATTCAAGTTCACGCTCTTTGACATCGAGTTGTTTTTCACGTAATTCAAGGCGTGTGTTTTCAACCACTTTTTCTGGTGTGCAATAGCGTTCAACATTTTGCAATGCTCGCTCTAAACCTTGGATACGGTATTGATTACCATGTGCTTTCGCATATTCCATCTGTTTTTGGATATTTTGTTTTTTTATTTCGCAGCCATTGATTGATCTATCAGCATAAGCATTACTTGCGAGTAAACTTAGGGTTATGGCAGTAAAAAGTAATTTTTTCATCTTATTATCCTATTTAAACTAAAGTGAAATATGGACTTATCATAACGGTTGAATACTAAGACACAACGTTTCTTTCGCTTTCAATGAAGAAGTTCGGCTTTTTCTGATACACTGAGTTTAATCACGATTTCAGAGTAAATTAATTACTAAGCTATACTTATTTCTAACGGAAGATAAAGAATGCTGAGCTATCGCCATAGTTTCCATGCTGGCAACCACGCCGATGTTTTAAAACATATTGTTCAAACACTCATCATTGAGTCTTTAAAAGAGAAAGAGAAACCTTTTCTTTATCTTGATACTCATGCTGGCGCTGGACGTTATCAATTAACCAATGCTCATGCGACTCGCACTGGCGAATATTTAGAAGGGATTGCGCGCTTATGGCAACAAGAAGAGGTGCCAGAGCTTATTTTGCCTTACCTTGAAGCGGTCGGAGAATTAAACGCAAGTGGAGAACTGCGTTATTATCCTGGATCTCCTCTATTAGCGGGAAAATTACTAAGAGCACAAGATTCTTTAGTACTAACAGAATTACATCCAACAGATTTTCCTTTATTACGTACTGAATTCTCTCGTGATGAGCGAGCTAGAGTTTCTCGTGAAGATGGTTTTGGTCAATTAAAATCTAAGTTACCTCCTCCAAGTCGTCGTGGATTTGCATTAATTGATCCACCTTATGAGCTTAAACAAGACTATTCTGCTGTTGTTAAAGGTGTTGTTGAAGGCCATAAGCGCTTCGCGACGGGAACTTATGCGATTTGGTATCCTGTTGTTCATCGTCAGCAAATCAAACGTATGTTAAAAGAGCTTGAAGCAACAGGGATCCGTAAGATTTTACAAATCGAATTAGCAGTAAAACCTGATAGTGATCAATTGGGAATGACGGCATCAGGGATGATTGTGATTAATCCACCTTGGAAATTAGAATCACAAATGAAATCAATACTCCCTTGGTTACATAAAACCTTAGTTCCTGAGGGGATTGGACATACATTAGTTGAGTGGGTTGTACCAGAATAAGCATCTTTATTATTGTTTTTGCCTATTACTGTAAAAGTTAAAATCTAACGTGCTATGTTTTAAATTTTGTCATAATAGACATCATGATATGAAAGACTTAGCCTGTGAGTTACCTATTTTTCTACAGATAAATGGATCAGAGAAATGACGAGCAAACATTACGATTATATCGCCATCGGTGGCGGTAGTGGCGGTATCGCTTCAATTAATAGAGCGGCAATGTATGGCCAAAAATGTGCATTAATTGAAGCGAAAGCATTAGGTGGCACTTGTGTAAACGTGGGTTGTGTACCTAAAAAAGTGATGTGGCATGCAGCCCAAATTGCCGAAGCTATTCATCAATACGGTCCTGATTATGGTTTTGATACCACAGTGAACCGTTTTGATTGGGATACACTCATCAGTAGCCGTTCTGCTTATATTGACCGTATTCATCAATCTTATGACCGTGTTTTAGGCAATAACAAAGTTGATGTTATCCAAGGGTTTGCTCGTTTTGTTGATGCCAATACTATTGAAGTCAACGGTGAGAAGATCACGGCTGATAATATTCTGATTGCAACAGGCGGCCGTCCTGTTCAACCTAATATTCCGGGCGCTGAGTATGGTATTAATTCTGATGGTTTCTTTGAATTAAAAGCCTTACCAAAACGCGTTGCTGTTGTTGGTGCTGGTTATATCGCTGTTGAACTTGCTGGTGTATTAAATGCTTTAGGTAGCGAAACACATCTATTTGTGCGTAAACATGCACCACTGCGTAATTTCGACCCATTAATCGTTGAAACACTGTTAGAAGTGATGGAAACCGAAGGGCCTAAGTTACATACACATGCTATTCCTAAAGCTGTGATTAAAAATGCAGATGGAAGTTTAACGCTACAACTAGAAAACGGTACAGAGCAGACTGTTGATACTTTAATCTGGGCAATTGGACGTGAGCCTGCAACAGATAACCTGAATCTGGCAGTAACGGGCGTCGAGTTAAATGAAAAAGGTTATATCAAAGTTGATAAATTCCAAAATACCAATGTAAAAGGTATTTATGCGGTTGGCGATAACACAGGAGCGGTTGAATTAACACCCGTTGCTGTTGCCGCCGGGCGTCGTTTATCAGAGCGTTTATTTAATAACAAACCTAACGAACACTTAGACTATTCAAATATTCCGACCGTTGTATTTAGCCATCCTGCTATTGGTACTGTTGGTTTAACAGAGCCCCAAGCGGTTGAGCAATACGGTGCTGATCAGGTCAAAGTATACAAATCGTCTTTCACAGCGATGTATAGTGCAGTGACTCGTCATCGTCAACCATGTCGTATGAAGTTGGTTTGTGTTGGTGCAGACGAAAAAATTGTTGGTATTCATGGTATTGGTTTTGGTATGGATGAAATGTTACAAGGCTTTGCTGTTGCACTGAAAATGGGCGCAACGAAAAAAGACTTTGATGATACTGTGGCAATACACCCAACTGCAGCAGAAGAATTTGTTACGATGAGATAAGCTATATTTATACAGCTTACTTTTATAATTACATGAAAAGCCAGAGTTAACTCTCTGGCTTTTTTATTGAAAAATTGTACTTAGCCCCGTTTTGTTTCGGACTCAAACATCCTCTTTTCTACCTATTTTCCCAAAAAAGCATATTCGTCTACTAACTAACCAATAAACCAGTGATTAAGTAAAATTATCGACTTGTAAAAAAAAGGTTATTACCTAATCGATATCCTCTTTTTATTTTATGCATTTGTGCGATGGGTTTTGCTTGTTTTGTAAACAAATATTGACAGGTTTACATACTGATTTGTATCTAAATGTTAATTAAATAAACAATTATATTTTTTATTAATAATGTTAAGGTGGGTAATTATATCTTTATTTATCATAGAGTAACCTAGACTCATTCAGGGAAGGAATGTCTTTAAATGATGTTTTTTTATGAGAAAAATCGATTAAATTGACCATATTGTATCTATGGATATTGTTGTTGAGGTAAATGGTTAACAAATAATTATAATTATTAACAATGTAATGAACTATGATAATATCCACTTTTAAAGATACAAATTAATAACATTATAAATATAAATGGTAAATCCATTACTGAGGTAGAAGATGAAAATTTCAAGGAGAAAGCTGCTTTTAGGTGTTGGTGCTGCGGGTGTTTTAGCTGGTGGCGCTGCGTTAGTTCCAATGGTTCGCCGTGATGGCAAATTCGTTGAAACTAAATCTAGAGTATCATTTGTCGAAGGCACAGAGGGTGCTCTGCCTAAAGAGTCTGATGCAGTGATTATCGGTGCTGGTATCCAAGGTATCATGACCGCTATCAACCTTGCAGAACGTGGCATGAGTGTCACTATTTTAGAAAAAGGCGAGATTGGCGGTGAACAATCGGGCCGAGCATACAGCCAAATTATTAGTTATCAGACATCACCAGAAATTTTCCCATTACACCATTACGGGAAAATCTTATGGCGTGGAATGAACGAGAAAATTGGTGCCGATACCAGTTATCGCACACAAGGTCGTGTAGAAGCCCTTGCTGATGAAAAAGCGTTTGATAAAGCTCAAGCATGGATCAAAACAGCTAAAGAAACGGCTGGATTTGATACACCATTAAATACTCGCATTATTAAAGGTGAAGAGTTATCAAACCGTCTTGTTGGTGCCCAAACACCATGGACTGTTGCTGCTTTTGAAGAAGACTCAGGTTCTGTTGATCCAGAAACAGGAACACCTGCATTAGCTCGTTACGCTAAACAAATTGGCGTAAAAATCTACACCAACTGCGCGGTAAGAGGTATCGAAACTGCGGGTGGTAAAATTTCTGATGTTGTAACAGAAAAAGGCGCAATTAGAACATCTCACGTTGTTCTTGCGGGTGGTATTTGGTCACGTTTATTTATGGGTAACATGGGCATTGATATTCCAACGCTGAATGTTTACTTATCACAGCAACGTGTATCAGGTGTTCCGGGCGCACCTCGTGGCAATGTGCATTTACCAAATGGTATTCACTTCCGTGAACAAGCCGATGGTACTTATGCTGTCGCACCACGTATTTTCACAAGTTCTATCGTGAAAGATAGCTTCTTGTTAGGGCCTAAGTTCATGCATCTGTTAGGTGGTGGTGAGCTGCCATTAGAATTCTCTATCGGTGAAGACTTATTTAATTCATTCAAGATGGCAACATCTTGGAAATTAGATGAAAAAACACCGTTTGAACAATATCGTACAGCAACAGCAACACAAAATACTGAGCACTTAGATGCTGTATTCCAAAGAATGAAAGCGGAATTCCCAGTATTTGAAAAATCACAAGTCGTTGAACGTTGGGGAGCTGTTGTTAGCCCAACATTTGATGAATTACCAATTATTTCTGAGGTCAAAGAATACCCTGGTCTGGTTATCAATACCGCGACAGTATGGGGTATGACCGAAGGCCCAGCAGCAGGTGAAGTGACTGCTGATATCGTAACGGGCAAAAAACCAGTTATTGATCCAACGCCATTTAGTATGGATCGTTTTAAGAAATAAGTAACCCCTTGTTTTACTGTAAATTAAACATGTTAAGGAGTTTTCATGCGCTATAAAAGTTTACTTGTTGCCCTACCTTTTATTTTTGGTGTAGCAAGTGCGAATGCGGAGGGTGTTGTGCACCATAAATTAAACGGTATGCCTATTTCGGAGTCTGTTGAAGTTAGTGCAGGTAACAACCTTGTTTTCTTAAGTGGCAAAGTACCCGCTAAGAAATCAGCAGATGCGCCAGAAGGTGTATTAGCTTCTTATGGTAACACTGAAGAACAAACTATCAGTGTATTAGAGCAAATCAAAACTCATCTGAATGAACTTGGCTTAGACATGAAAGACGTTGTTAAAATGCAAGTCTTCTTAGTCGGTGGTGAAGAAACTAAAGGTGAGATGGACTTTAAAGGCTTTATGGACGGTTATTCTAAGTACTTTGATGCTTCGAAAACTGAACAACTGCCAGCTCGTTCAACGTTCCAAATCGCTAAACTGGCAAATCCAGCATGGCGTGTAGAAATTGAAGTCATCGCTGTCCGTCCTGCAAAATAAGAACGATAGCTTTTACTCAATTTTGAAGTAAAACATAATCGAATAAAACGCCAAAGAGGGGCAACTTTCTTTGGCGTTTTTTTATGGTATAGACATGTTATAGCTATATGTCTATATAAATGAGTTTTATAAACATATGAGTTGGTTTCCTAAAACACCCTATAACGATTTACCACTATTACCACCAGATCTATAATTAATTGAAATACGTAAATATTTATAAATTATGTCTTAGCTACTTTCACCTTGAATAAACTTCACTGGAATAACAGAGACGTTATCTGCTATTTCTTTATTCTCAATTAATGCACTAATCACTTCTACACTTTTTTCAGCCAGTTTTTCAAAGGGCTGTTCAATACAAGTTAATTGGCGCAGTGTCTGATTTAACCAAGGGCTTCCATCGTAAGCAACAATTTTTAATTGTTCTGGAATGGCAATATTTCGTCTTGTTGCTTCATTAAATAATGCCATTGCTGGAATATCAGCGGCAAAAATGGCATCAATATCTGAATACAAAGAAAGTATTTTTGTGGCAAAAGAGTGAAAATAATCTTTCTCTTCTTCCTTCCAATTTACTTTGCATGGAATAGGTTTAATACCTGCCTGAATAAGCGTTTCTTTAAAAGCTAAACAGCTTTGATATGAAGGTGTTGATGATAAATAACTTGAGTTATCTTCAATATAGAGGATTTTTTTGCAACCCTTTTGAATAAGGTGTTCTGCTGCTAATCGACCGCCAGTATGGTGATCAGAGCAAACCAATGGAATATCACGAAGATGACGATCTAGTGTTACCACAGGCTTTTTAATATGTTGATATTCTCTATCATCCAATAATAGATATTCTGCAATAATACCGTCGATCTGACCACGTTTGAGCATATCAAAAAATATACGTTCGCGTACTTTGCTATTTTGTGTTGCACATAACATCATGCTATAGCCATTTTCAGCGAGCTTATTTTCAATAAAACGTGTCACTGTCGCAAAATAAGGGTATTCAAGGCTATTAATAATGACACCAACAACGGCACTTTTCTGTTGATATAAATTTCTTAGCCAAGTATCAGGAATATAATCTAATTCCTCTACCGCTTTCTTTATTTTTTCTCGTGCAGCTTGAGATACATAACCACTGTTATTTAATGCTCTAGAAACAGTGCTTGCTGCGACATTGGCTTTTTTTGCGACATCACGGATCCCGGCCATTGAATATGCTGTGCTCCTTTTTATTAGTTGAATGCTTAATATATCTTAATCTGATTTATACAAAGCCATATTTAATGAGGTAATTGTGTTTTTTTAGTATGAGCTATTTCACATTTTTGTAGGTTAATGGCCTTATTCGCAATTTTAGTGTCTATAGTAACTTATATTAATTATGGAACAGTTCCATAAATACTAATTACCTTAGTGGGGTGAATATGTCTAATTCTTGGTGGAAAGAAGCGGTGGTCTATCAAATTTATCCTAAGAGTTATTATGATAGTAACGGGGATGGTGTTGGGGATTTAGCAGGGATCACAGAGAAATTAGATTATATTCAGTCACTCGGTACAAATGTTATTTGGTTATGCCCCATTTTTAAATCGCCAATGAAAGACAATGGTTATGATATTGCTGATTATTCTGTTGTCGATCCTATCTTTGGGGATAATAACGCGTTAGATAAGCTAATTAGCGAAGCTAAAAAACGTGATATTAAAATTCTATTAGATTTAGTATTAAATCACTCTTCTGATGAGCATCCATGGTTTAAAGCCGCAATTGAAGATCCAAATAGCCCATATGCCGATTACTATATATTTAAACAATGGGATAAGCCGACTCCTCCTAATAATTTACGTACTTATTTTGACTGCTCTGTTTGGAGTCGTGTTGGAAAAACAAATCGTTGGTATTTCAATTCATTTGGCCCTGAACAGCCGGACTTAAATTGGGAAAATCCACAATTACGTAAAGATATTATCAATATGATTAATGCCTGGATCAAAAAAGGTATTGCTGGATTTCGTATTGATGCGATTGGTAATTTAAAAAAATCCCCTGAAGCCTTATCTGAATATCAATTTGAACCCGATAAAGATGATGGTTCTGCATCTTTAGTACCTTGGGTTTTAAATCAACCTGGCATTGATAAGTTCTTAACTGAATTAGCTGAGAACACTTTTAAGCCAGCAAATAGTATGACAGTTGCAGAAATTGACGTGCCTGAAAAAGATTTACGTGCTTATGTTGGTGAGAATGGTTATTTCTCTATGGTATTCGATTTTAGTATTGCTGACTTAGACATTCGTAATGAGAAACCATTTACCATAAATCCAATCACAGGTGAAAGATTAAAACCTGTATTTATTAAAAGCCAATTAGATACTCAACGAGTAGGTTGGGGGGCACCTTATTTAGAAAATCACGATCAACCTCGTTCATTAAATAAATTTCTTCCTAAAGGAGGCATTAATCCTATTAGTGCCAAAATGTTAGCGACATTTTTATTAACTCAACGAGGGACGCCTTTTATTTATCAAGGGCAAGAAATCGGCATGACAAATTGCCCTATGACATTAGAGGAACATGATGATTTACATGTGTTTAAATTGCATGAATGGGGCAAGAAATTAGGTTATAGCGATAAGCAAATTATAGAATACTTTAATAGCCGTAGTCGTGATAACTCAAGAACACCTTTCCAATGGAATAGTGAAATAAATGGTGGTTTTAGTACAGGTAAACCTTGGTTAAAAGTTAACCCTAACTATGTCGATATTAATGCGCAACAAGAAACGAACGATAAGCACTCTCTTTTCGCTTATTACCAACAATTAATTGCATTAAGACGACATTCAGAGATCAGTGATATTCTGATTTACGGTGAGTTTTTACCATTAGATTCACCAGAAAATGTGATTGCTTTTAAGCGTACTTATGAAGGCAACTCAGTCAATATTTACTGTAATTTTAGTGGTGAAGAAAAAACACTAACCATTAACGCTAAAAATATTTATTTGCATAACAGTCCAATAGTGGAAGATGGACAAGGCCATTTTATTCTTCAGCCTTATCAAGCAATTATATTTGCTTAATTTCCTCTATTTAATTGAAAATAAAGCGCCTTTATAGGGCGCTTTATTATTTGAGATTTTTATTTCATCCGCTTCAGCCAATCTGCAATAAATTCTGCAATAGCCTCAGGTGCGTTGATATCAAGTAATGGAAAATTGACGCTTAAATCGCAATCACTGGCGACGGCAATAACGTGCTCATCAAGTAAATCATTAAAATCACGGTTGTTGATATGGCGATAAAGGGCAATTTTAGGAATAGTTTCGCCTTTAAATCCTTCCACTAAGATTAAATCCAGCTTACTCGCATCAAAGCGAGATGCGAGGTAATACAAATCTAATTCTGGGATTTCTGGAGTTTCTGTCATTAATGCCCAACGTTGTTGGCTTGCGACTAATGTTTGGTCTGCTCCTGCTTTTCTAAGTTCGTAGCTGTCTTTTCCGGGTTTATCCACATCCATATCATGATGAGTGTGTTTGATCATACCTACACGAATTTCTCTTTTGCGTAATTGTGGAATAAGTTGTTTTAGAAGTGTCGTTTTACCCGTTCCACTCCATGCAGTGATCCCTAAAAGGGGTAAATCTACTTGTGCCATATTTTTCATTCCTATTTTTCTAATTTGTTGGCTTTTTCAATATCGTCAGGGGTATTTAAATTAATAAAAGCATTTGCTTGATCTGCAAATAAAACCGGGTGCGCATTTATCTGCTTCATAAACAACATTAATTTTCGATCACCTTGTGCTAAATAAGCTTCTAGCATAGGAATAATACGACGATTTAACAGTGCTAAGGTAGGATGCTCTCTTTCACCATCATCAACATAAACGGCTAATGCTTCTCCTCTTTGTTTATAGAGTTTTTCAACTAAATTAAGAGGAAAGTAGGGGACATCACAGGGTACAAAGGCAACCCAAGGTGTTGAGGCTTGCTTTAATAACGTAAGCATGCCAGCTAAAGGCCCTGAAAATCCCTCTATTTCATCGGTAATAACGGGATATTGGCTTTGGCGATATTGTTCTAAATTTCGGTTAGCACTAATCAGTATGCTATCAACTTGAGGTGCTAGTTTTTGGGCTATATGGTGGTATAAAGGCTGTCCATGTAGAATTTGAAGCCCTTTATCAGCACCTCCCATTCGTGTTGCTTGGCCACCCGCAAGTATACCACCTGTAATATTCTTCATTTTCATATTCAATATTTGTGAATAAATTGGCTAAAATTTCCGAACGATTTTTATCAAGTAAAGACGATATACTAATAAAAAATATCGACTTAATGAGATTTCATGTAAAGCGACAGCAATTTTTATCAAAAAAGCGTAATCTTTACGCATATTGACAGAGGTTTCCTTTTTCTATCGGATAATAATTGGTACTTTGTTGTTGTAATTAATAATAAGGATTTTTTGTATGAAATGTCACCGTCTTAATGAAGTTATGGAATTACTGCACCCAGTTTGGGAAGAAAATTCTGATTTAAACTTAGTTCAATTATTGCAGAAACTGGCTGATGAAGCGGGTTTTAAAGGTCAATTATCTGATCTGACTGATGATATTTTGATTTACCATCTGAAAATGCGCGGTTCAGCGCCGACAGATGTGATACCAGGACTGAAAAAAGATTACGAAGAAGATTTTAAAACCGCCATTTTACGTGCTCGTGGCGTGATTAAAGATTAAATTCAGGATAGAAAATGGAAATGTCTGCCTCATTTAATTTTCAGGGACTTTCACCTGATAACATTTGGGATGCGTTAGTTAAAATCGGTTTTTATCCTGAATCAGGGTTAACGGAATTAAATAGCTATGAAAATCGTGTTTTTCAATTTATGGATGAACATCGACAACGTTATGTGGTGAAATTTTATCGTCCACAACGTTGGTCGTATGAACAAATAAAAGAAGAACATGAATTTGCTTTAGCATTAAAGGAGGCTGAGGTATCTGTAGCTGCCCCTTTAATGATTAATAATGAGACAGTTCATTTTTCTGATGATGGCTTTTATTTTGCAATATTCCCCAGCATAGGGGGAAGAGCATATGAAACTGATAATTTATTTCAGCTAGAAGAAGTAGGACGCACATTAGGGCGCATTCATCAAATAGGCAGAAAAAAGAGTTATGAGTATCGACCAACAGTTTCTATTGCAGAATATCTGATAGCACCAAAATTGGAATTTGAAAGTAGTGCGTTAATTCCTAATAACCTCAAATCTCAATTTATAGAGGTTATAGATAAACTTATTTATGATGTGCGTCCTAGAATAGAGGACTCTACATGGCAAATATTACGGCTACATGGTGATTGCCATCCCGGTAATATATTGTGGCGTGATGAAGTTGTAATGGTTGATTTTGATGATTCCCGAATGGGACCTGCGGTACAAGACTTTTGGATGCTATTAAATGGCTCACGGCAAGAGCAGGTTATACAATTAGATACGATCCTTGAGTCTTATTATGAATACCAAGATTTTGATTTACGTGAATTGTCATTAATTGAACCACTAAGAGCGATGAGAATGGTGCATTACCTCGCATGGGTATTAAAACGCTGGAATGATCCTGCTTTCCCTCGCGCTTTTGTTTGGTTTAAAGAGCAAGATTTTTGGTTTAAACAATTAGCCTTATTCAAGGGACAAGTGGAGCAATTAAATGAGCCTCCTTTACAGCTTGGTCCAATGTATTAATTCTTAGGAGACGATGAGAAATGAAAAAGATTTGGCTGGCGTTAGCAAGTATGGTATTGGCATTCAGTGTTTCTGCTGCTGATATTTCTGAAGGGAAACAGTTTACTAACCTTTCTAAACCTGTTGCTTCGGCGCCTGATGTTGTTGAGTTTTTCTCTTTTTATTGCCCACACTGCTATCAATTCTCTGAAGTGTATAAAGTTAATAGCACTGTTGAAAAGAATGCACCTGAAAACACCAATATTGTCCGCTATCATGTTGATTTCTTAGGGCCTTTAGGTAAGGATTTAACACGTTCTTGGGCTGTTGCAATGGCATTGGGTGTTGAAGATCAAGTTTCTCCAGTTTTATTTAAAGGAATTCAAGAGACTCAATCTATCCGTTCTGTTGACGATATCCGTAATGCCTTTATTAACGCTGGCGTTAAAGGCGAAGATTATGATGCTGCAATGAATAGCTTTGTGGTGAATTCTTTAGTTAGCCAACAACAAAATGCTGTCGCTGATTTTCAAATCAATGGTGTTCCTGCCATGATAATTGGCGGTAAATATAAAATGAAAAATGATGGTATCAGTGCAAAATCACCTGAAGAGTATGCAAAAACATATTCTGATATTGTGAATCAATTATTGCTGAAAAAATAATATAGGCTTAATCTTTTCCTATATGGACTAAGTAAAAGTATATAGATTTTTATATGGGAAATAGCACTCAAGAAATAGGAGTGCTATTTTTTTTACTTTCATATTTTTGTCATAATATAACTATCCACATTAATAAAAAATACTACGATTAATTTATAATATCTTAATGAATTCTCTAAGTGATTGATTTTTTAATTATGTTAATAAATTGAAAAGAAGCTTAACTTATTAATATAGAGAGGGTTACAAAACTACTCACAGAGTTATCCACAGGTTGTTTTGATACTGGTTAAAAAAATAAAGTCTGAGAGGAAAAAGATGACACTAATATGACCTTTAATATTAATGATGAGTAAATGGCCCTATCTTAAATGCTTTATAAATAAAGCAGTCTGTTTGCTTTTTAGTCTTTATTTATAATTAGAATCAGATTAATGGGAGTGGTTTCTGATAAAAAAGTACTTTAATAAATATTAATTTATTATTCATACTTATTTTTCTGTTAAGTTCGGCTAATAATAAATAATTGAGTATTTAAGCCGAATTTCTGAATTTAAGAACAGGTAATATTCGTCTATTGGGCTGTGATGTGGCATTCTAGTCATATCAACGAACCTCAGAACAATGATGAACAGATTATGGTCCAGATAGCAGAAAACCCCTTTATCCTTGTAGATGGCTCCTCATATCTTTATCGCGCCTATCATGCATTTCCACCGCTAACCAATAGCCAAGGTGAGCCAACTGGTGCGATGTATGGTGTGTTGAACATGTTACGTAGCCTGATAATACAGTATAAACCAAGCCATGTTGCGGTTGTGTTTGACGCTAAAGGTAAAACATTCCGTGATGAATTGTATGAGGAGTATAAATCTAATCGACCTCCAATGCCGGATGATTTACGTGAGCAGATAGCGCCTTTACATGAGATGGTGAAAGCAATGGGTTTACCCTTGTTATCTATTTCAGGCGTAGAAGCGGATGACGTTATTGGCACATTGGCACTAAAAGCAGCGGCTGATGGACGTGATGTCCTAATAAGCACTGGTGATAAAGATATGGCGCAATTAGTGACGCCAAAGATCACACTTATTAATACCATGACCAACGTTATTTTAGGCCCCGATGAAGTTAAAGAAAAATATGGCGTTCCTCCTGAACTGATTATTGATTTCCTCGCATTAATGGGTGATTCATCAGATAACATTCCTGGTGTTCCGGGGGTGGGTGAGAAAACCGCATTAGGCCTTTTACAAGGGCTTGGTAGTTTAGATGATATCTATCAACAGCTTGATAATATCGCAACCTTGAGTTTCCGTGGCGCTAAAACACTGGGCGCAAAAATGGCGGAACATGAGAAAGTAGCAAAACTTTCTTATAAGCTGGCAACGATTAAAACAGATGTTGAACTCGATAAAACATTTGATGATTTAGTGGTTAATGAGCCAAATTTAGATCAATTATTAGATATGTTCACGCGTTATGAATTTAAACGCTGGATAAGTGATCTTCAGAATGGTGGCTGGTTAGCACAACGTAGTACACACAAAATCGCAGTGCCTTACACCTCCGAAGTTGTAAAATCCAAGGAAGTACCTGCGTCAGCTAATTTCCCTGTTATTACACAGGAAAATTATGAAGCTGTTTTAACACACGAAAGCTTAGCGCGATGGGTTGAACTCCTCAAAAAGGCATCAGCATTTGCATTCGATACAGAAACTGACAGCTTAAATAATATTGATGCTCGCTTAGTAGGATTGTCATTTGCTATTGAGCCGGGTAAAGCCGCTTATATTCCACTGCGTCATGAGTATTTAGATGCACCAGACCAGCTTCCGGTTAATGATGTGCTCACGGCATTAAAACCCATTTTAGAAGATAAAAATATTCTAAAAATTGGGCAGAACTTGAAGTTTGACCGCGGCATTATGGAAAATGAAGGTATCGCATTAAACGGTATTCATTTTGATACGATGTTGGAATCTTACGTATTAAATAGCGTAGGTAATCGACATGATATGGATACGTTGGCTGAAAAACATTTAAACCATAAAACCACCACATTTGAAGAGATAGCGGGTAAAGGTAAAGGCCAACTGACTTTTAACCAAATTGAGGTTGAGCAAGCGACGTTATATGCAGCTGAAGATGCGGATATCACTTTATTACTTCATCAAGCGTTGTATCCTCAAATAGAAGCCATTGAGTCTCTTAAACATGTTTACCGCGATATCGAAATGCCACTAGTTCCTGTGCTTTCTAGGATGGAACGCAAAGGGGTATTAATTGATGCTCAAGTGCTAGCGGTTCAATCTCAAGAGATTACACAACGTTTAGCTGAAATTGAAAAAGAGACATTTGCGTTAGCGGGACAAGAGTTTAATCTCTCTTCACCTAAACAGTTACAAGAAATTTTATTTGATAAGCTGCAATTACCCGTTATCAAGAAAACCCCGAAAGGGGCACCGTCCACCAATGAAGAAGTATTGGAAGAATTAGCACACAGTCATGAATTACCTCGCTTAATTTTAGAGCATCGTGGTCTTGCGAAACTAAAATCAACCTATACTGATAAATTGCCATTGATGGTGAATAGTAAGACGAAGCGTGTACATACTTCATATCATCAAGCGGTAACGGCAACGGGGCGTTTATCTTCTCGCGATCCGAATCTTCAAAATATCCCAGTGAGAAATGAAGAAGGACGTAGAATTCGCCAAGCATTTATTGCGCGTGAAGGTTTTAAAATTGTCGCTGCCGACTATTCACAAATTGAATTACGGATCATGGCGCATTTATCGCAAGATAAAGGTTTGTTAGATGCCTTTGCTCAAGGTAAAGATATTCACCGTGCCACTGCATCTGAAGTATTCGGCATACCTTTAGAGGAAGTGACCTCTGAACAACGTCGTAGTGCGAAAGCGATCAACTTTGGTCTTATTTATGGCATGAGTGCATTTGGCTTATCACAACAAATTGGTGTTGAGAGAAGAGAAGCTCAGCGTTATATGGATCTCTATTTTGAGCGTTACCCTGGCGTATTAGATTATATGGAACGCACACGTAAGCAAGCTTCTGAACAAGGCTATGTTGAAACGTTAGATGGTCGTCGTCTCTATTTACCAGAAATTAATTCAAAAAATGCTATTCGTCGTAAAGCTTCAGAGCGTGAGGCAATCAATGCCCCAATGCAAGGTACTGCTGCTGATATCATCAAAAAAGCGATGATTGCTGTTGATAACTGGATTTGCAGTGAATGCCCTGATGATGTGCATATGATTATGCAAGTGCACGATGAATTGGTATTTGAAGTGCGAGAGTCTTATTTAGAGAACGCAAATATCATGATCCACAAATTAATGGAAAGCAGTATGGAATTAGCTATTCCGTTAAAAGTTGAAGTGGGTGTCGGTAATAATTGGGATGAAGCACACTAGTTTTTAAACACTATTTTTAACTAGAAAAGGGCACAGGATTGTGCCCTTTTTTGTTTATGCTTTGCTGTTTGGAGCAAGTTCTGACTCTTCAAATTCAAGAAAGTCTTCATGCAAATCCTGGATTAACCTATCTGTTGTGGTGCCTTTGTTATCGAGTTCCATCAAAGACCAACCCACGTTACCATTCACGTCATAAAGATAGCTTTGATCAAGCATATCAATTACTTTTCCAATGATTGATTTACCATAGAAATGCAGTAATTCCTTCAGTTCTTGCTCATCAAATTGGGAAGCTAGCTTTTGATATACTTCGGGTGCTTCATCAGAGTAAATATCCATTTCACTGAGATTTCCTTCAACATCACGATAGATATCGGTGAACCCTTTTAACACAAGAAAGCGTGCAAATTGTGGGATGTTTTCTTGTAATTCACTATTTGCCCATGATTTTGGGTTTGTTGCACCGGCGGCTTTGAGTTGTTCACATAAATCCTTAAATCGACTGTTTTCCATTTTTTCCTCAAGTGATTTACTGGTGAGATTTTAAATCTATTGTATAAGGGATGGAGAGAAAAACAGCGAGAATTTATCTGTATTAGGATAGAAAAAAAGAAAAGCTCGGTTAATTACCGAGCTTTTTTATGTCAAAACTTATCAAAATGTGAAAAAGAGATAAGTGAATAATTAAGCAACTTGTGAGTCGATCAGTTTGCTCAATTTCTTCTGTTTTTTCTCAATACGTTGACGTTTTAACGGAGATAAATGGTCAATAAAGAGTTTGCCATCAAGATGGTCTAACTCATGTTGAATACAGCCTGCAAACAAATCAGAGGCTTCAAGTTCAATTTCATCACCATTTCTATCTAATGCCTTGACCTTTAAGAAGCGGTAACGCTCTGTTGGGGCAAAAGAATCTGGAATAGATAGACACCCATCCATCATATCCATCACTTCATCTTCAGTGCTGATAATTTCAGGATTGATAAGTGCAATCGGTTGATCTCGGTTTTCAGAAACATCAATTACAACAATGCGTTTAGATACATTAACCTGAGGTGCCGCTAAGCCAATACCTCGTTCTGCATACATGGTTTCAATCATGTCATCGATTAATGTGCGTATTTCGTCATCTACTTTTTCCACTGGTACTGCGACTCTGCGCAGACGCTCATCTGGAAAACGCAGGAGCGTTAATACAGCCATGGATACCTCATTTTATCGCTAATTACATATTTACTACGGTCTCGCGATAAGCGTATCACAAAATCATTAAGGATAAACCGCACCTTTTGTGTGATTTGTTCTATTTTTAATCATATTCACGTAAGTGATTAAAGTCTCATAATTATGTAATTAAACTACATTTATTTATGGTTTGAATACATAAATACATAGCTGAATCGTGTCTGCATGTGAAAAAAAATTACAAAAGGGCTTTTATTAACCAATAAAATAGAGTACATTATCTCTCGTAGGGTACAGAGGTAAGATGTTCTATCTTTCAGACCTTTTACTTCACGTAATCGGATTTAGCTGAATATTAGCTGCCCCAGTCGACTTTATTTCGACTGGGGCATTTTTTTGCCTAAAATTCACTGGGGTGGTTTGTGCGAGAAGTGAAAGGGAAAGTGATTTCCCTTTTATCAATAGAAGAACAGAACGCTATCGTTGAGAAAAAAGAAGATAATTAAGCGTTGTCATCATTTGTAGGTTGTTCTTCTGAACCTGAAAACCATTCATTAAGTGTGTTACGTAGCTTATCAATACCGATTTTTTTCAATGATGAAAAATATTCTACGCGGATATCGCCCACTTTATTTGCCAGCTCTTCACGTACGCTCATTAACTGCTTTTTACGCGCACCTGATGCGAGTTTATCTGCTTTAGTCAGTAAAACGAGAGTAGGAAGCTCTGAGCCTACAGCCCAGTCAATCATTTGCATATCGAGATCTTTTAATGGATGACGAATATCCATTAAAATAACGACACCTTTTAGGCATTCTCTTTTTTGTAAGTATTCACCTAAAGAGCGTTGCCATTTACGTTTCATTTCTTCAGGAACTTGAGCATAGCCGTAGCCGGGTAAATCGACTAAGCGTAAACCTTCTTCAATTTGGAAAAGGTTGATTAATTGAGTACGGCCTGGCGTTTTACTGGTTCTGGCTAATCCATTTTGTTGGGTTAACGCATTTAAAGCACTGGATTTACCGGCATTAGAGCGACCCGCAAAGGCAATTTCAATTCCTGTATCTAGTGGTAAATGGCGGATATCAGGCGCACTGATAATGAAATGTGCTTTTTGGTAGTTAAATTGGGCCATTATGGTATAAACCTCTCTGAAATAATGCGGCTTTTCATGCATACTTATTTCAATTTTGCATGAAAATGAATATCTAAAATATTTATTTGCTCTATTTTGGCGCAATTTAATGACTTATAACAGTGCTTAAAAATTAAAATTTACCCTGTTATAACGTAATTAGACTTATTGAGCGTAAATAAAGGTAAATGATTGGCACTATTTACCTCAGCGAATTAGAATCGCTGCATATTAAGTAAGTTGTAGACTATTAAAGTAAAGGATCCCTGCATGTTAAAACGTTTTCTTGTCACCTTCGTTACCGCTTGCACTTTAACAACAGCGACTTTTGCAATGGCAACGGGAGAAACCTTCGTTAAATTAGTCACCTCTGAAGGCAATATTGAAATATCACTGGATAATAAAAAAGCCCCCATTACAACGAAAAATTTTATTCAGTATGTCGAAGATGGGTACTATAACGGCACCACTTTTCATCGTGTTATTCCTGGTTTTATGGTTCAAGGCGGTGGTTTTACTGCTGATTTACAGCAAAAACAAACCAGAGCGCCAATTAAAAATGAAGCCGATAATGGATTGCGCAATGTAAAAGGTTCTATTGCCATGGCGCGCACGTCAGATAAAGACAGCGCAACCAGCCAGTTCTTTATTAATGTGGCTGACAATGCATTTTTAGATCACGGCCAACGTGATTTTGGCTATGCCGTATTTGGGAAAGTTGTGAAAGGAATGGATGTAGTCGATAAAATTTCACAAACTCCAACTCGTAACATAGGGCCTTACCAAAATGTGCCAGTAAAAACGGTTACTATTTTATCTGCGGAAGTCGTAAAACAATAAACGCATTATTAGGATAGGATATCTACTTATTCTAATAAGATAAAATGCATATAAACCGGAATGAGTGTTTTCATTCCGGGTTTTTTAGTACGAAAAAAATATTTTTTATCCTTCCTTTTTTCGTGTGATCTCCTGCAATAAGTATTCACTACGCTATTAATCACTCTATTCATCATCAATTACCGTCATTCTTGTTATTGCGCAATAAATCAGCAGGTTTTCTTGCTTACTATTCATATTTTATACCTGTGCTATGATAATCGGCTTTGTTGTACCCAAGTCGGTTAAACAACGAACTATTTTGGCAAATCTACACTCGCTTTAAAATAGTAATAAAATAGATAATGATAAGAAAATCAGTCGGATAGGCTAATATGCTGTTACTTATTGATAATTACGACTCGTTTACCTACAACCTCTATCAGTATTTCTGTGAATTGGGTGCTGAGGTTGTTGTTAAGCGTAACGATGAGATCGGACTTAAAGAGATAGAAAAGATGATGCCAGCACATCTTGTTATCTCGCCAGGACCTTGTACTCCTGATGAAGCAGGGATCTCTCTTGAGGCTATACAGCGGTTTGCCGGTGAAATTCCTATTCTTGGGGTTTGTCTTGGACATCAAGCGATAGGGCAAGCTTTCGGTGCATCGGTTATCAGAGCACGAGAAGTGATGCATGGTAAAAATTCATTAATACATCATAATCAACAAGGTGTTTTTAAGGGACTTAATAGACCTTTAAGTGTGACGCGTTACCACTCTTTGGTGATTGACGCGACAACATTACCAGTACCTTTTGAAGTGACGGCATGGAGCCAACATGATGGAAATGTTGATGAAATTATGGGAATTCGCCATCGTACACTGCCAATTGAAGGGGTTCAATTTCACCCGGAAAGTATTTTAAGTGAACAAGGACATGAGCTATTAAATAATTTCCTTAAATATTAAATGGATAGCATTTAAATAGCGAAATAACGTCTTTTTATACAAAACCACATTTGATTTTTTATTCATATTTGGTGATTATATTTTCATATTGAATATGGATAACGATCAGGTGGGGTAATGACAAATCAAAGCATCAATAGGGCAACATACGATCAAGTAATGTTGCCAATTTATTCACCCGCAGAATTTATTCCTGTCAAAGGGATGGGTAGCCGTGTTTGGGATCAGCAAGGAAAATCGTATATCGATTTTGCTGGTGGTATTGCGGTTTTAGCACTAGGGCATGCTCATCCAGCTCTAAATCAAGCCTTGAAAGAACAAAGTGAGCAACTTTGGCACGTCAGTAATATTTTTACGAATGAACCTGCATTACGTTTAGCACAAAAATTAATAGATAACACATTTGCAGAACGTGTCTTTTTTGCCAATTCGGGCGCAGAAGCAAATGAAGCCGCATTTAAATTGGCTCGCCATTATGCCATTACTCGTCATAGCCCTTATAAAACTAAAATTATTGCCTTTCACAATGCATTTCATGGCAGAACGCTGTTTACAGTATCGGTTGGTGGACAACCTAAATATGCGGATGGTTTTGGTCCTAAGCCTGCCGATATCGTACATGTACCGTTTAATGATTTAGATGCTGTTAAAGCGGTTATGGATGACCACACTTGTGCCGTTATTTTAGAGCCAGTTCAAGGTGAAGGTGGCGTAACAGCGGCAACACCTGAGTTTATGAGAGGGCTACGTGAGCTGTGTGATAAGCATCAAGCTCTACTTGTTCTTGATGAAGTACAAACAGGTATGGGGCGTACAGGTAAACTGTTTGCCTATATGAACTATGATGTGACACCAGACATTATTACAACCGCAAAAGCGCTGGGAAGCGGTTTTCCACTTAGTGCGATGTTAACAACATATGAGATAGCTTCCGCAATGGGGGTTGGAACGCATGGTACAACCTATGGTGGCAATCCATTAGCTTGTGCAGTGGGCAATGTCGCATTTGATTTAATTAATACACCTGAGGTACTTGAGGGGGTAGAAAAGCGCTATCAATGGATTGTGGATGAACTGGCGGCAATCAATCAAACGTACCATGTCTTTTCGCAAATCCGTGGACAAGGTTTGTTGATAGGAGCGCAATTAGCGCCACAATATGAAGGTAAAGCCAAAGAATTACTCGGTCTTGCTACTAAACATGGCTTAATGATGTTAAATGCAGGGGCTGATGTGATGCGTTTTACACCGTCGTTAATTATTACTCAAGAAGAACTGCAAGAAGGAATGGTGGCATTGAAAGCGGCTATTGCAGAATTTGTAAAAGGATAGTATCAACTGAAAACCCCATCAGCGAGGATGGGGTTTTCACAAAAAGTATATCAATAGCCCTGTTATGGGCTATTGTTTGTTTCGAGCGGGAAAACTTAGCGAGTCCCGTAAACGACGATAGTTTTACCGTGTGCGGAGATCAAGTTTTGATCTTCCAGCATTTTCAGAATACGGCCTACAGTTTCGCGTGAACAACCAACGATTTGACCAATTTCCTGACGTGTAATTTTAATTTGCATGCCATCAGGATGTGTCATTGCATCGGGTTGTTTTGCTAAGTTTAATAAGGTTTGTGCAATACGGCCTGTTACATCAAGGAAAGCAAGGTTACCTACTTTTTCTGATGTTGTTTGTAATCTGTTCGCCATTTGAGCAGAAAGGCGCATCAGAATATCAGGGTTAACCTGAATTAATTGGCGGAATTTTTTATAGGAAATTTCTGCTACTTCACAGGCTGTTTTTGCTCGAACCCATGCACTACGTTCTTGATCTTCTTCAAATAATCCAAGTTCACCGATGAAATCCCCCTGGTTTAGGTAGGAGAGGATCATTTCTTTTCCTTCTTCATCTTTAATAAGAACAGCCACGGAACCTTTAACAATATAATAAAGTGTTTCCGCTTTCTCACCTTGGTGGATCAGCGTGCTCTTGGATGGATATTTGTGAATATGGCAGTGTGACAAAAACCATTCAAGAGTCGGGTCTGTTTGCGGCTTGCCGAGAACCATTCGCGTTATCCTCTGTACGTTAAATGCAGCCTTTCAAAACGGATAGGTTCCCTTTTGAGACAGCGTGCTTAAAAATCCTATCTTTACCTATTAACTTCCTGAGAACACGGTCAGTTAATATGGAGTAGATTATAATAAATGAGAAAATAATGCATTGATCTTAACCACTATCATCAAGCAGATATTGTTTTTAACACAATTAGTGCATTAAGTCTCGTTTTACGCAGTCAGCATAATAAACCTATTTGCTAATTGCTAGTTGAATTATGAGAATGTACTCTTTTAGTTTCTGTCATCTTTAGGGGGAAAATAAATGGAAGCGCGAGTTAAGTGGGTTGAAGATTTATCTTTTGTCGGCGAATCTTCATCAGGCCATCAGATTATGATGGATGGGAATTCGGGTGATAAAGCCCCAAGCCCAATGGAAATGGTATTAATTGCTGCGGGTGGATGTAGCGCTATTGATGTCGTAAGCATTTTACGTAAAGGTCGTCACCAAGTGACTGATTGTGAAGTGAAATTAACATCAGAGCGACGCGAAGAAGCCCCTCGTTTATTTACTGATATCAATTTACATTTTATTGTTTCAGGTAAAGAATTAACGGATAAAATCGTAGAACGAGCAGTTCAATTATCCGCAGAAAAATATTGTTCTGTTTCTTTAATGTTAGGAAAAGCAGCCAATATTACGCATTCATTTGAAATAAAAGATGTTGACTAATTTTGATATTTTAAAATAAAGTTTAATTTGAAAAATAATATCCCATTAATTAAGGGATATTATTTTTATAGAGACAAATTTTATTTTGGTTAACTTATCTTTTCGCCATTTAATAATTTTTTGACTAATGGTGCCATAATTAATTCCATCGCTAATCCTAATTTCCCGCCCGGTACAACAATAGTGTTTATTGTTGACATAAACGAGCCATGTAACATCGCAAGTAAATAGGGAAAATCAATATCAGTTAAGCCACGAAAACGAATAACAATAAAACTTTCATCAAGAGTGGGGATTGCTTTGGCAGAAAAAGGGTTTGAAGTATCAACGGTCGGAACGCGTTGGAAGTTAATGTGGGTGCGTGAGAATTGAGGAATAATGTAGCTAATATAATCGTCCATAGAGCGTACAACTGAATCTCTTACCGCTTCTTGTGAGTGTCCCCTTTCTGTCGTGTCTCGGATAAGCTTTTGTATCCACTCTAGGTTGACGATAGGAACAACACCGACCAATAAATCAACATGTTGAGCTACATCATGTTCGTTGGTAACAACGCCACCGTGCAATCCTTCATAAAAGAGAATATCAGTATTACTAGCTAATGGCTCCCAAGGGGTAAATGTTCCCGGTAATTGGTTGTAAGGGGTTGCTTCATCATAAGAGTGTAGATATTTGCGAGATTGTCCTTGTCCTGTATCGCTATATTGACTTAAGGTCTTACTCAGTAAGCTAAAATCATTTGCTTCAGGGCCAAAATAACTGATATGTCTACCTTGTTCTCTGGCTTTTCTTATCGCCATATCCATTTCAGGACGGGTATAGCGATGAAAACTATCTCCATCAATCAATGCAGCATTTGCATTGAACTGTTGGAATATTTTACGAAAAGCTTGGCTTGTTGTGGTGGTTCCTGCACCACTTGAACCAGTTACTGCGATGATAGGATGCTTAATTGACATAGGTTATCCTTTTGCTAAATAAGGTTGGCCCTTATTGATGGCGATACATCGCTAACTTTGAATAACTAATCAGAGCGAAATTGCGATGCAGGCATAATATTGACGCTCTCATGAAGTTCAGACCAAACCAACACGGCCTCACCGGATTTAAGTTGTTTTTTTACGTCGGCGACTTTTTGCTCAAGCGTTTTCTCTTGGATACCATAATCAGTACCTTCTCGTAAAACGAAACTTTCAATGAGATTGTCTAGAGTTTCAGTTGAAAGCTCGCTCCAAGGTATTATCATTTTGCTTTCTCCAAATAGGTAGCCAACCAATCAGGAATACGCCTTTCTAGCCACATCACCGGTTTTGATAGCTTCCCACCAACAAATCCCACATGCCCACCAAACTCTGTAAGTTGGTATTCAATGTTATTGGGTAGCGTTTTGACATCAGGAATAACATCCGCAGACATAAATGGATCGTCTTTAGCATGAATGATAAGTGTCGTTTTCTTTATTTTATTTAATAAAGGCAACGCACTGCATTGGCGATAATAATCTAATGCATCTTTAAACCCGTGAATTTTAGACGTAATAAGATCGTCAAACTGGCGTAGTTTTTTGATGGATTTTATCGTCAATAAGCTAATCGGTAAGGATTCTGGATAGCGAATAAGTTTTCGGGTTGCGTTATTTTTAAGTTCTTTTAACAGATACCATTGGTAAAAACGAGAAAAACCATGTTCAATTTTTGTTGAACATGGTTCAAGCATTAATGGCGCAGAGACAATAACAGCTGCATCTACAACCGCATTTTCACCACTTTCAGCAAGATAATAGGCAAGCATATTTCCACCAAGTGAATAGCCAACGGCGGCTGTTGGTTGTTCGCCAAATTCCTTTTTCAACCAATTTAAGAAGTAGCGAGCATCTTCTGTTTCACCTGAGTGGTAAATGCGATTTTGTCTATTGGGTTCACCACTGCATCCTCTAAAATGCATCACAACGCTTAGCCAGCCTCTCTCTTTTGCGGCGGCTAACATGCCATGAGCATAAGGGCTACTAAACCCACCTTCTAAGCCATGAAAGATGACTAAGCGCGGTTTATCGAGTGCCGTTGCCGGATCTTCACTCCACGCTAAATCGACAAAATCATTGTCTGGAAGATTGAGCCGTTGCCAATGTGGCGTAAGTTGTGGCGTCCTACGTACAATTCTTGGTAAGAGCGTTTGTAAATGTGGATTTTTAGCCCAACGTATTGGATTAAAGTATTGAGACATATTTTCCGTCTATCAAAATGAATTAACACTTGTTTGCTAAATAACATACTGCTATTTTCGGTGAAAATAAAACGTCTGTCACATCTTTGAGCATACTCAATGACACTTAGCCTTGTTTTTTCTTTAACTATTTTCCTGTTTATTGCAGCGATAACACCTGGACCAAACAATTTACTGCTTACTTCATCTGGGGCAAATGTGGGCTTTAAGGGCTCGTTAAAGCTAATGGCCGGCATTATGCTGGGTATGCAATGCGTTTTATTAAGCTCTGCATTTGGTGTTGCCGCATTATTGATAATTTATCCTGCACTGCATATCGGGTTGAAGATAATCGGGAGTGCGTATTTACTTTGGCTTGCTTGGAAAACAGCGACATCATCTTATCAGCGTTTAGATATTCCAGCAAAAACACCACAAGCAGTAAGTTGGTTTCAGGGCGGATTGTTGCAATTTCTAAATCCAAAAGCGTGGATGATGGGATTAGGTGCAGTAGGGAGCTTTAGTCTATCAGGCGATGCTTATTTTAGCTCAGTCATTGCTATTAGCATTGTTATGGTTATTGTTAATTTTGTTGCTGGTATTGTTTGGATATTAGGCGGAACATTAATTAGCCTATTTTTACAAAGCAGACGCTCTTGGTTTGTTTTCAATATTTCAATGGGATTATTAACGGCGCTCTGCGTCCCTTTGATTTGGATAGAGTAATTTCAGAAAATAGTTATAAATCAAGTGGTAATCAAACTTTTTTGATTTAAATGATGTTTTTTTAAGATTGGTTGAAATGATCTCTCTTGATGTGTATCAAAAAAAGAGTATTCCTCTATAAAAAGAGAGATCTACGATCGCCCACTGACACAATCATTCATGTTAAAGTACTCTCTTGTATAAAGTGATGACTGATTTTTTAGTCGTTATATAGTTCTCATTATTCAACTATTTGATTTTTTTATTTCTCATTATTTACACCATTAAAATGGAAAATAACTATTTTATATAGGAATTATTTATTCTTTTTACTGTTTCTATTAAAGTGATTTTTATTACGTTTATGTTTTTGAATTGTTATTAAATGAATGGAAGTGTTTGAAAATAACAATTTATTAAGAGTAAATAGATTAAGTTTATATCGTTCTATTGACCTAAAAGAATAAATTATTATTTAAAATAGAGAGGGGAGTAAATTAAGTATTATAAATGTAGGGACTGATGAATATCGTTCTGATTGAAAAGATAATTATAAAACTATTATAAAAACAAGTATTCCAATAATAAGGTGATTTTTTCTATACTTTATTGTTGTTCATTATCTCTTTTTAATTGATTTTTTTCTAAAAAATTAATTGTTATAGGTATTAAATACTGTACCAAGAATTACTCCATATATAACTATATAGTACTCGAAGTGGATATTGTCATTATGCCGACATTAACGAAAATTGCCTGGATAAAGCCGGGTATGGCTACGAATCAGCGAAAAATAGCAGACTACATTTTAGATAATCCAGAGAAAACAATCACTTTATCGTCACAGCAACTTGCTGAAACAATGGGTGTGAGTCAATCTGCTATTGTTAAATTTAGTCAAAAAATAGGATTTAAAGGTTTTCCTTCTTTGAAACTCGCCATTAGTGAAGAGCTAGGTCGAAAAAACGCGAATTCAGGGGCAAACCCTAGCCTATTACATAATCAAATAGGCTCGGAAGATAGTTTAGAGGTTATCGCACAAAAACTCGCTCAAGAGAAAAATAATTCAATTTGCGATACAACTCGCCAAATTAATTACCTTCATTTTGAAAAGGTGATCCAGCTGATTGATGAAGCTCAGCGAGTTCAGATTATTGGTATTGGTGGCTCAGGATTAGTCGCAAGAGATTTAAGCTATAAATTACAAAAAATAGGAATAACCACGCTGATTGAAACAGATCATCATGTTCAGATATCTGTTGCCCAAATGTTAAGCTCAAAGGATTTACAGATAGTTATTTCTTATAGTGGCAAAAGAAAAGATATGTTAGTCGCAGCCTCTGTAGCTAAAAAACAGGGAGCAAAAATCATTGCCATTACAGGAGAAAAACACTCTCCATTAGGAAGAATTTCTGATTATATATTAGAAACAATTGCGGATGAAGGTGAGTGGCGAAGCGCTTCAATCTCTTCACGCACAGCACAAAACACGATCACTGACCTCATTTTTATGGCGTTATTAAAGAAACGTGATGAGTGTGCAAAGACATTAGTGCTAAGTTCGCAGGCATTAATTAATAGCTTAGATAATTAAAAAATTTGAACTGATTCAAAAAATTAATATTTAAACATAGGTATTTACACTTATTACTAAAGTTATTCTCCTAACGGCCGAAACGATAGTTATTTAGGCAGTCTTTTTTTGTTGAGATGTTTTAATTTCAATGTCGAGGAGAGTAACTAATGCGTAACAATCAACCGGTGACACAGCGAGAATACCCGGTATCTGAAAACGCAACACTGATGTCGACGACAGATCTTGATGGCAATATTATTTATGCTAACGAGGACTTTGTCGAAGCCAGTGGGTTTTCAGTGGAAGAACTAGTGGGACAACCCCACAATATTGTCCGACATCCAGATATCCCTTCAGCAGTTTTTAAGGATATGTGGAAAACGTTAAAACAAGGAGAGGTTTGGACTGGGATCGTGAAGAATCGGCGTAAAAATGGGGATTACTATTGGGTAAGAGCGAATATCACCCCTATTATACGTCAGGGTAAAATTCAAAGTTTTATGTCGGTAAGGACTTCTGCAAGAAAAGAGGAAATAGCACAAGCCTCAGCGCTTTACGCTGCGTTTAATCAAGGTAAGTATCCTTCACACATGTTTTTAAAAGGCGCTTTTGTGTATAAAGGATGGCAGCGTTGGCGCTCATGGAATCAGACAATTTCATTAAAAAAACGACTCCGCCTTTTTATCCTCTTACCTCTACCTTTTATGTTGTTGAGTGCATGGTTTGCTGGTTTATCTGGCTATGCTCTTTTTATGCATATGGCGATTTTGCTGGTATTACTGATGGCAAATGAACGTATTCTCTATTTTCAGATTGTTAAGCCAATTAGACTCCTGAATGAGCAAGCGAATCGAGTTGCAACTGGCGATGAACATAACGTTACATATATAAATCGCATTGATGAAGTGGGTATGACACAGCGTTCAGTTAATCAACTAGGGCGTATGTTCCGTTGGTTAGTCAGTGATGTGAGTCATCAAATACATCAAGTAGACATCTCTTGTGATCAATTAGCTGCAGGTAATCGTGATCTGTATGTAAGAACAGAGCAAACTGCCAGCAATGTTGAAGCAACGGCCTCAACGATGAATGAATTAACGACAGCGGTAAGCAGCAATAGTGAAACGGCAGGGCAAGCAAACAACCTTTCTAATGTCACTTGTGAGGCAGCGATAAAAGGAGGTAATGCAATGGATAATATCGTTAATACAATGAATGATATTGCGAAGAGTTCTGATCGTATTAGTAATATCATTGGTGTTATTGATAGCATTGCCTTTCAAACTAATATCCTTGCACTTAATGCATCCGTAGAAGCGGCCAGAGCAGGCGAACAAGGTCGAGGTTTCTCAGTGGTTGCAACAGAAGTAAGGGAGCTAGCGCAGCGCAGCGCAGAGGCAGCGAAAGAGATCAAAACATTGATCAGTGCTTCAAGTAGCAATATCAAAGTCGGCTCAAAGCAAGTCAATGAAACAGTCGGAACTATGGAAGATATTGTCGTGCATGTTAAAAATGTGACTGATTTAATTGGTGAAATTAGTCTTGCATCATCAGAACAGAGTGCAGGTTTAAAAGAGCTTGGTCGCGCTGTTGAAAAATTGGAATCGATTACGCATGAAAATGCGAATTATGTTTCTAAAGCCTCAATGATTTCAGGTGAAATGAAAGTACAAACTAATTACTTAGTTAGTGCAATCAATGTATTTCATTAATTTGTTATTATTTAAGAAGTAAAAGAAAAAGACACCTACTAAAAATAGGTGTCTTTGTGTTTATCTAAATCACGCTTTTATCATGATCAACTCAATGAGTTAAAAGCTTGTCCAATCATCATCTTCACCGTCATTTACAGTTGCTGTTCCTTTTGCTGATTTTCTCTCTTTCACGTCATCTTTAGCGATATTTTTCATGTTCTCATCTTTTGTATGCTGTGATTTTTCAGATGAGAACTGTTTTTCTATTACTTTATGTTGTGTCTTTTTATTGAACTGTTCACTTTCAGCCGTTTTAAATTGCTCAACAATTTGTTCAAGATTACCTGCTTCTTCGGTCAATAAGCTGGCAACAGCAGAAGATTGTTCAACCATCGTCGCATTTTGCTGTGTTGCTTTATCCATTTCAGTGACTGCAAGAGAAACTTGAGTGATACCTCGAGTTTGTTCTTCTGACGCAGATAAAATTTCTGTCATTGAATCTTCAACATGTTTTACGGATGTGAGTATTTCGCCCATAGAAATGCTAACTTGCTCAACCAGATCATTGCCATGACGAACACGACTAATAGAGGCATCAATTAACTCTTTAATTTCCTTTGCAGCTTCGGCACTGCGTTGTGCTAGCTCCCTTACTTCTGTTGCAACCACTGAGAAACCTCGACCTTGTTCGCCCGCTCTTGCGGCTTCAACCGCAGCATTTAACGAGAGAATATTGGTTTGGAAAGCGATGCTATTGATAACCGCGGTAATTTCACCAATTTTTTGTGAGCTATCGGCAATATCAGTCATCGTTTTCACCATTCTATTGGTGACGTCGCCCCCTTTGCTGGCAATATTGGAGGTCTGACTAATCAGGTGTGAAACTTCACGAGCACTTTCTGTATTATTTCTCACTGTTGCTGTGAGTTGTTCCATACTTGAGGCGGTTTCTTCTAATGCACTCGCTTGCTCTTCGGTACGACAAGAAAGATCGGTATTCCCTGCGGATAACTCTTGGACACCGGTATAAATATGATGGCTTGTCCCTCGGATCGCATTCACAATTAATGACAGTTCAGTACGCATATATTGAATACCTGTAATTAATTGGTCGATTTCATTATTTCCTTTTACTGTAACATCTTTATTTTCTAATAAGTTTCCTTGTGAGATTTTCGACATATAATCGACAATTTGATTGATACGTAAAACAATATTTCGACGTATCCAAAGTACAACAAGAACAGTAAAAAGAATGAAAATAAACATAAAGACAAAAGCTAAAACCAAGGTACGTTCATAATTACCTTGAGCTGCTTTTATTGCATGAGTAACAACGTTATCACTGAGATAATCTGTTGCTTCATAAAGGGATTGAGTAAAGCGGTCATTGGTATTATGTGCATAAAGAGATTGAAAGCCGTAGTAATCACGAATTTCTAAACATGATACAAGTTGGTCAAGATCATAAAGTACACGATTAAAGAGCTTTTTCATGCTCTCTATTTTTTCGGGATCAAAATCTGCTTCTTCGGTAGCAGTGAAATATGCAGTAATAATACGTGTAATTTCTTGTTTTCTTTTGGGATAAGAGGAAATGAAATCAGAAATTTTACTTTCTGCAATATCGGGCGTGAGATGGGCTTCAAACATAACATTTAGCATATCTTCACGTAGTTTATTTAACTCAGCATAACCATAATCCATCGTTTTTATCTGTTCAAAGCCATTCGCTAATTGTGAGATCCGCTTATTTGTTAAACTCGCATCACGGATACTCATTGCACCAGAAAAAAGTTGAATGGCGCAAAACAGTATTAAGATAAACATTAAGCCATTAGATATTTTTATTCGTTTCAGCATAGCCTTACCTATTTAATTGGTTTGTAGGACACACAGCAAGGAGCGATAACTATTTATCAATTAAACTTATTCGGCTCAATATTTAAAAACTTTACCTTTTCTACTCTATTTGATAGTAAAGACGACTTATATTTCTTTTTTTAGCTTTGATTATCAGCTAATGGCTAAAATTTTCTAATGATTAATAGAAAAAACCATAAGTATATTATCTTACTTATTTTTTGTGTTAATTATTAAAATATAAATATTAATAATGATTTGTTGGATATTAAAACAATAATAAGCAGTATTTTATTTTTATTTATCTTTTTATCTTATGATAAGTAAAATAAAATTATCGCTTTCATAAACGCTCTTAATTTTTCTAAAAAAATGCTTTTGTTTCGTATAAAAAACGATCTGTTTTTTTGTGTTTATGTGCGGTGGGCTCAGAAATACTCCCAGAAAAATCACTGGGA
Source organism: Proteus terrae subsp. cibarius (assembly GCF_011045835.1). Taxonomy (NCBI): domain Bacteria; kingdom Pseudomonadati; phylum Pseudomonadota; class Gammaproteobacteria; order Enterobacterales; family Morganellaceae; genus Proteus; species Proteus terrae. The sequence goes on along the minus strand of NZ_CP047349.1, from coordinate 3,616,380 downwards.
GTATGGTAGGTAGAGGTTTTGTTATATGTTCTGGACTATTTTCTACACAACTCTCTCTCACGATATTGTGTGAGAGGTATCATTAAAAGCTTTCCCAATTATCGTCTGTTTCGTGATTATTGGTTTTTATTGTTGGTGTTTTAAGTGTTTCTGTGTCTTGTGATTTAGCTGAGAATGTAGGTAACTTAGTTTTAGTTGGTGCAACTTTTTCGTGCTCAACTTTGAATGTATTCACAATCGTATCCAGCATACCTGCTTGTTCACTTAATGTGGCAGAGGCAGCTGTTGATTGTTCAACCATCGCCGCATTTTGCTGTGTTGCTTTATCCATTTCATTAACAGCAAGGCTGATCTGTGCAATACCGCGGGTTTGTTCTTCTGATGCAGATAAAATTTCTTTCATCGAACCCGAAACATGATTAACAGAGGTGACAATCTCACCCATTGATAAACTCACTTGTTCGACAAGATCATTACCTTGTCTAACACGTGATATTGTCGATTCAATCAGCTCTTTGATCTCTTTCGCCGCTTCCGCACTACGCTGTGCTAAATTGCGAACTTCACTTGCAACCACTGAGAAACCACGGCCTTGCTCACCCGCTCTAGCCGCTTCAACGGCAGCATTAAGGGCTAATATATTGGTTTGGAAAGCAATATCATCAATGACTGCAGTGATTTCACCAATTTTTTGTGAGCGATCGGCAATGTCTGTCATTGTCATTACCATCTTATTACTATGCTCACCCCCCTGAACGGCAATATCGGCAGTACTCATAACGAGCTCTGTGACTTCACGAGCGCTTTCTGTGTTATTACGAATAGTTGCGGTCATCTGCTCCATGCTGGATGCTGTTTCTTCTAATGCACTGGCTTGCTCTTCAGTTCTACTCGATAAATCATTATTACCTGCAGCAATCTCTTGTACGCCAGTGTAAATAGTTGCACTAGTATTTCGAATCGAACTTACCATCTCTTTTAATTGAGCTCGCATTTGTTGTAAGCCGAGCATGAGTTGATCGATTTCAGTCTTACCTGAAACATCGCTATCAATACGACTGACTAGATCGCCTTTAGCAATTGCCTCTTGATAGATGATCATTTGGTTAATGCGCACAATGATGTATTTGCGGATCCAAATAAGCACTAAGGTGGTAAAGATGAGGAAGATACCCATAAAGAGCGATGCTATCCACAACATGCTGTGGTAGTTGCCTTCTGCTTCAATCACTGAAGGATTCACAACTTCATCGGTAATAAAGTCGGTGGCTTCATACAATGAATTAGTGAAGTTAGTGTTTGCTGGGCTTTTTAAAATTAAACGAACCGCGTTAGTGTTACGTTCACTTAAATACTGCGCCAGTAAATCAAGATCAGCCCGGCTCTTTTGATAAAGCTGTTTGATTTGTGCCATACGTTGCTGATCGAAGCCTGTTTGCGCAGATAGCTCAACATACTCATTCATCAATGCGTCAACTTGTGCTTTACGTTCGGGCATGGTTTGCATAAATGCAGTAACATTTGCATCCTCGGTTTGAGGATTTGAAATATAATTAAATGCTTGTGCAATAATATCAGTACGTAATGTATTCAACTCCGCATAAGTATTATCCATGGTGCGTAGTTGATCGAAACTGTATGAAATTCTTTTAAGTGTATTTTGAGTCTGGTAGGCATCGTGAATGCTTTGTACTCCAGAGATGATCTGAATAATACAAAACAGAGTCAGGACACACATTAAACCTTGAGAGATTTTAATTCGTTTTAACATAACTCTACCTATTAGCTTTGCCTTTTCGTTGGTAAGTGGGAGGTCCACTTAGCAGAATGATTAATTCGGCTGGAATGTTAAAAACTTTAGCGTGAAAGAATTTATTTCCCTTACTTAATATAAATAGGTAGAAAATAAACGTTAATTAGTTATTTTTATTGGGTTATTGTTAGATAGAGTGAGATTATATTTTGTGTAAATAGTGCTATTGTAAAATGATATAAATACCGTAAGTGAAATGAATTGTATAAATTTTCAGAATGAATTGAAGAGCAAAAATAAAGGAACTATTTAATTTAAAATAGTTCCTTTTTAAATGGATTGCGTTGTATTACTGGGCTTCAAATGTGTTTGTCATTTCTTCCAGTGTTTCTTGTAACTCCATCCATTCCATTTCCACTTCTTCTAGTGCGGATTTCGCAACACCTTGTCGGTTTAAGCAATCAGAAAGCTCATTTTTACGGCTAGTATCATAAATACCACTATCAGAAAGAGCTGTTTCGATATCACTAAGCTCTTGGCTTAATTTATCCATCTTGCTTTCTAATGTTGTGAGTTTCTTGCGTAGAGGCTGGGTTTGTTGTCTAAACTCCGCTTCTTTACGTTTTTGCTCTTTTTTATCTTGAGCGCTTAAATTGGTGGTTGTCGTGATATTGTCGTTATCTTGTTGGCTCTTATTTGCCTGTGTCTCTTGACGATTTTGATCAACTAACCACTGTTGATAATCATCAAGATCACCATCAAATGGCTCAACTTGACCATCGTGCACCAGGTAGAGATCGTCAGTGGTGGAGCGTAATAAATGCCTATCATGCGATACGACAACAATTGCGCCTTCAAAGCTAATTAAAGCTTGAGTCAGTGCTTGGCGCATATCTAGATCAAGGTGGTTTGTTGGTTCATCCATTAATAGCAAGTTAGGACGTTGCCAAACTAAAAGTGATAAGACCAAACGCGCCTTTTCACCCCCAGAGAATTGACCACAAGCATCTGTGACTTTGTCGCCATGAAAGCCGAAACCACCCAAGTAATCACGTAATTTTTGTTCAGTCTCTTTAGGTGCTAAACGAGTTAAATGTTGTAGTGCCGATTCATCTGAGCGTAAAAACTCTAATTGATGCTGGGCAAAATAACCAAGCTTAATACCTTTAGACAGTGCTAATTTCCCCTGTAACGGTTCAATCTCACCTGCAAGTAATTTAATCAGTGTCGATTTACCTGCACCATTGCGTCCTAATAATCCAATACGTGAGCCAGGAACTAAATTAAGTTTGATATCATTAAGAATAATTTTTTCACCATAACCCGCGCTGACTTTCTCCATTGATAAAAGAGGATTAGGCAAGCTTTCAGGTTGACGGAAACTAAAATGGAATGGGTTATCTGAATGTGCAGGAGCAACCTTTTCCATTCGCTCAAGCATTTTGACACGGCTTTGAGCTTGTTTGGCTTTTGTCGCTTTCGCTTTAAATCTATCTATAAAACTCTGTAAGTGTGCAATTTTGGCTTGTTGATTTTCAAACAAAGCTTGTTGTTGTGCGAGTTTGGTCGCACGTTGCATTTCAAACGAAGAGTAGTTGCCTGAGTATTCAAAGATTTTTTCTTGCTCGATATGCAAGATTTTATCCACGATAGGATCAAGAAAATCACGGTCATGGGAAATTAAAATAAGCGTGCCTGTGTAGCTCTTTAGCCATTTTTCTAGCCAAATAACGGCATCTAAATCTAAGTGGTTGGTTGGTTCATCAAGTAGCAGTAAATCCGAACGGCAAATCAGCGCTTGCGCTAAGTTTAAACGCATTCTCCAGCCACCTGAAAATGATTTTACAGGTTCATTAAGCTGCTGTTGGCTAAAACCTAAACCATTCAGTAAGGTTGCTGCGCGGGATTGTATTGTCCATGCATTAATTGCATCTAATTGCCCGTGGATCAGTGCGATAGCATGACCATCATTTATTTCGTTCGCTTTTTGTAATCGTTGTTCTAACTGGCGATATTCTCTATCACCATCAATAACATAATCAATAGCAGGTACATCAAGTGCAGGTGTTTCTTGGTTAACCCATGCCATTGACCATGTACTAGGATAGGTGACATTGCCTGCTTCAGATTGAAGTTCACCCTTCAATAAAGAAAGTAATGTGGTTTTGCCACAGCCATTTTTACCGACTAGACCAATCTTTTGCCCTGGATTAATAGTTGCACTGGCATTGTCCAGTAACACTCTGACACCACGGCGAATTTGCAAAGAAGAAAAAACAATCATAAATATCGTCTATTAAGAGTATGTAAATTAATATATAGAGTAAGTTGTTCGTAACAGTTGGTCACAATGCGTGCATGGTAACGGAAAAAACAGTTTCTGACACGTTTTGTAAGGAGGAATGATGTCAAACGCATCAAATGTATTGCTGGTGTATGTTCATCCCGAACCGCGTCAATCAATCGCCAATAAGGCGTTATTAAAAGCGGTGAGGGATTTAGAAAATATAACTATCCATGATTTATATGCTACTTATCCTGATTTTTTTATTGATATACACCATGAACAATCCTTGCTGTGTAAGCACCAAGTGATCGTTTTTCAATTTCCATTGCAAACATATAGTTGCCCTGCATTATTAAAAGAGTGGCAAGACAGAGTGTTAACTCGTCCATTTGCTAACAAAGCAGGTAGAGCACAATTAAAGGGTAAGTCATTTCGTTGTGTTATTACAACGGGAGAGCCTGAGCAGGCTTATCAACATGATGGGAAGAATCACTACACACTGACAGAGTTATTACGTCCTTTTGAATTAATGGCAGAAATGTGTGGTATGCGCTGGTTATCACCAATGATTGTGTATTCAGCAAGACAACAGTCTAAAACAACACTGACTCATATCGGTGAGGCTTATCGTCATTGGTTAAGTGCGCCACTTGAAGGGGAGTAAGCCTAATGGAAGATAATTGGATGATTAAAGCTGTGCTCTTTTTCTTGTGTGCTGCCGTGATTATGGTGCCGATTGCACAACGCCTTAAAATTGGTGCAGTACTCGGTTATTTGATTGCGGGTATTGCTATTGGTCCTTGGGGATTAGGGCTGTTTAAAGATGTTGATAACATCTTACATTTTGCTGAATTAGGTGTGGTTTTTTTAATGTTCCTTATTGGTTTGGAATTAAATCCAGCCAAGTTATGGGAATTAAGGCGAGCCATTTTTGGTGTTGGTTCAATGCAGGTGGTATTAACTGCATCTATTTTTTCAGGGCTCATTCTCGTTTTTACTTCTTTTTCATGGCAGGCGGCTGTTATTGGAGGCTTAGGTATTGCGATGTCTTCCACGGCAATGGCGTTGCAACTTATGAACGAAAAAGGAATGAACCATAATGAAGGCGGGCAATTAGGTTTTGCTGTTTTACTTTTCCAAGATATGGCCGTTATTCCTATCCTTGCCGTTATTCCTTTGTTGGCTGGAGAAACGGCAAGTAGTGATTGGTATCGCATTGGTGTGAAAGTGGCTGCTTTTGCTGGATTGCTGATTTGTGGTCGTTATTTATTACGTCCACTTTTGCGCTTAGTGGTGAAATCGGGAGTAAGGGAAGTTTTTACTGCCGCTGCGCTGCTTGTTGTATTAGGTGCCGCTATTTTTATGGAAACTCTTGGCTTTTCAATGGCAATGGGAACCTTTATTGCGGGCGTGTTATTGGCAGATTCAGAGTATCGACATGAATTAGAGATCTCCATCGAGCCTTTTAAAGGCTTACTTTTAGGACTCTTTTTTATCTCTGTCGGTATGTCTTTAGATATCGGTATTTTATGGCGTTATCTCCCACAAGTATTATTGGGCGTCTTAGTTCTGGTGATTGTAAAAGCATTGATACTTTATAGTATTGCGTGGTTAGCCAGATTACGTTTTTCCACACGATTACAATTCTCAGCTGTGTTAAGCCAAGGCGGGGAATTTGCGTTTGTTGTTTTCTCGACATCGATGGCAATGGGCGTATTAGATAGTCAGCAAATGGCGTTATTGTTGGTTGTTGTCACGCTTTCTATGATGACAACGCCTCTTGTGATGCAAATGACAGACGCTGTGTTTGCTCGTCGCTATAATGAAGCTAAAACGGACGAACAGCCCTTTGTTGAAAATAACCACCCAGAGGTCATTCTTGTCGGATTTGGCCGAATGGGTCAGGTTGTAGGGCGTTTGTTAATGGCGAATAAGATTAACGTCACGGTATTAGAGCATGATGTTGGAAGCATAAGCACCATGCGTAAATATGGCTATAAAGTGTATTATGGTGATGCCACTGATCTCAATTTATTGCGTGCTGCCGGTGCTGAACATGCTAAAACCATTGTTATCACCTGTAATGAACCTGAAGCTACGATGGAAATTGTTCATCTCTGTCAGCATCATTTCCCTAACTTGCATATTATTGCAAGGGCAAGAGGACGTGTTGAAGCTCATGAATTGCTCAAAGCAGGCGTAACAGATTTTAGTCGTGAAACATTTTCTAGTGCCTTAGAGTTAGGTCGTAAGACGTTAATTGAATTAGGAATGCATCCTCATCAAGCTTATCGGGCACAACAGCATTTTCGTCGTCTGGATATCAACTTATTGAGAAAGCTGGTGGATGAATCACCTGAAGAAGTTTCTAACGTTTCACGAGTAAAAGAAGCGAGACGGGAACTTGAGGAGTTATTTAGTGAAGAAATTCGTCAAGAGCACCATCAGCCTGATATTTGGGATGAATCTTTAACAGAAGATATTCCTCAAATACACAAAGAAAAAAAATCTATTGATAAATAGGAGAACTGACCCCATGTCTGCAACCCGTAAACGCTTTATCGCAGGAGCTGTGTGTCCACACTGTCAAGCTCAAGATACACTCAAAATGTGGCGTGAAGATAAAGTGGATATTGTGGAATGTGCGAAATGTGGCCATCAACAACGGCAAACAGAGGGTGAAGTTAATTCCCTTGTTCGTGAAAATGAGCAGGTCATTGGGATCTTTACACCACAATAATTGTAGGTTTTTTGATATAACCCGATACAGAAGATTTATTTTTCGTTACAATCGGGAAAATTTTGCCCACGGGTATGTAGGAGATGTCATGAAAGTAGCAAACGACTTGGTAGTTAGTCTGGCTTATCAAGTAAGATCAGAAGACGGTGTTTTAGTTGATGAGTCCACGGTGAGCGCACCGTTAGACTATCTGCATGGCCGTGGTTCTTTAATCAGTGGTTTAGAAAATGCGTTAACAGGTCGCGAAGTCGGTGAAAAATTCGACGTAGAAGTGGCTTCTGACGATGCATATGGTCAATACGACGAAAACTTAGTTCAACGTGTACCGAAAGATGTTTTTGTTGGTGTTGATGAGTTAGAAGTTGGTATGCGTTTTCTTGCTGATACCGATCAAGGTCCAGTACCAGTAGAAATTACAGGTATTGAAGGTGACGAAGTTATCGTTGATGGTAACCACATGTTAGCAGGTCAAAACCTGAAGTTTCATGTTGAAATCGTTGCAATTCGTGAAGCGACTGAAGAAGAATTAGCTCACGGTCACGTACACGGTGAAGAAGAAGAGCACGAATGTTGCGGTGGCCACGGTCACGGTGAAGAAGGCGGATGCTGTGGCGGTGGCCACGGTCACGGTCATTCACACGGTGAAGAAGGTGGATGCTGCGGTGGCGGCGGTCATGGCCACGGTGGTCACGGCCACGGTAATGGCGGTTGTGGTTGCCAGCACTAATCTTTCGTTGAAAAGATCAAAAGGAGCGTCTAAACGCTCCTTTTTTGTTTTCGGTTTTGATATCAATAACAAACGAGAACTTAGTAGTGAGGTGGAGGTGTTTCGTCCTCAGGTCTAGCAAGTATTGAGGTTTGAGAGTTTTTTAGGCGCTCTGAAACAATTTTTAAGGCTTCTTTAAAGCGGCTAATTTCGATTTGTTGCTGTGTGACCACCTGATTTAATTCTTCAATAGTCGCATCTTGGAAAGCAACTTTGCTTTCTAATTGAATGAGCAATCGCTCTACTTCCTTAATATCCATTGTGTTTTTCCTCCTTTAAAATGTCCTATTACGACGAATATGATTAACAAACTCGCGAAATTTAATCTTATTTACTGATATATACACAGGAAGACATAAATCTGGTTTGAGATAAAAGACTATTTTGCTAATGTGATAGCACTCTGTGCTGACAAAAATCCTAACATTAACTGTTAAGAGTGTCGGCAAATTTTTTAAATTCATATAAAATTGCTACCCGCGGATGAGATCTATACCGCAACGACAGCAAGATGTGATGCAAAACGTTTAAGCAAAGATCTATGATGATCGTTTGCAAAACGTAGCGACTCACTAACATATACTGGAGAATGGGATGAAATCTTTATTAAAAACGACGTTGCTGGCAACCAGTTTAGCTTTCGCATTCAGTGCACCTCATGCATTCGCTGAAGAAGCTACAGCTAAAGTGCCAACATTAAATAGCGCATTTAAAACTCAAAATGAGCAAAATGCCTATGCGTTAGGCGCGTCGATGGGTCGCTATATGGAAGCTGCATTACAAGAACAAAAAAATATTGGTATTACTTTAGATTCCAAACAACTGTTAGCAGGCGTTCAGGATGCATTTAATAGTAAATCAAAATTATCAGACGCTGAAATTGAATTAACATTAGCGGCTTTTGAAGACCAAGTCCGTACTGCTGCAACAGCAAAAATGGAAAAAGAAGCGACAGAAAACAAAGCTGCGGGTGATAAATTCCGTACAGAGTTTGCCGCTGAGAAAGGTGTAGTAAAAACTAAATCAGGCTTACTGTATTTAGTTGAAAACCCAGGTAAAGGCAAAACACCAACAGATGCTGATCGTGTTACTGTAAACTACAAAGGCATGCTGATTGATGGTAAACAATTTGATAGCTCTTATGATCGTAACGAACCTCTGACAATCAGCCTGAAAAGCGTTATTCCTGGCTGGACTGAAGGTATGAAGTACATCAAAGAAGGCGGTAAAATCAAGTTAGTTATTCCACCAGAATTAGGCTACGGACAACGTGCAACAAGTGGTATTCCTGCTAACTCAACATTAGTATTTGAAGTTGAATTACTGAGTGTTGAAAGCGATAAGTAATTCACTTATCTCTAAATATCACTAAAAAAATGCTGACATTCATGTCAGCATTTTTATTTCTAATGTATAGCTTATTGTTTGTTTATTAACTCATAGTGTTAGTCTATTGTTTCTTCAATAATAATGGCTTTGGGCTTTTTGAAAACAAACAGCAAGCCTACAATGATTGCTCCCATTCCAGCCAAACTTAGCCAAGACATTTTGTTACCTAAGAAGATGTAATCCATTAATGCTGTTACGCCAGGTACTAAATAAAATAAGCTAGTGACGTTAACTAAATTACCCGCTGTGAGTAAGCGGTATAGTAGCAATTGAGCAACAACAGAAATGATCACAGCAAGCCAAAGTACAGGAATGATAAAGCCAATGTCGAATGAAGCATGAAAAGGCTGGAAGGGTACAAATAATAAACATAACGCAAGGCTAACAACATATTGTAACGGTAAGGCATCCATCGGTGCTAATTGCAGTTTTTTCTGTGAGATTGCACCAAAGCTCATGCAGAGTAGTGCGACTAACGCATAAATCATTCCCGTCAATGAGAGGGCCGTATTAAATAAACTTTGGGCAACCACTAACACTAATCCAGCCAAGGCGATTAAAAGCCCTAATAGTCGTGTCGCTGTAAAATTACGTTCTATTATCCATAATGTAATAATTGGCTGAACGCCCATAATTGTGGCTAACATTCCTGGTGTAATGCTATTAGCAAGCGCTAAAAGATAACAGATAGAATAACCACCAATAATAAGTAAACCGACCCATGCTGTTTTTAAACGACTTCCTTTCGGTGGCAAAAAGCGATGGCGCTGAATACATAAAAAAGAGAGAAACGCTAAAGCGATAATAAAACGCCAAGTTAAAATTGCAAATGAGCTACCATTATCTAATCCCCAACGAGAAAAGATAGCGCCACTACTCCACAATAAAACGAATAACGTTGTTGGGCCGAATTTTGCCCAATATTGACGTAAGTACATGATGATATACCTGTAAAATAAGCAATAAGAGAGCTTGATTATTTTTAATGATTATTAGCTAATTGATAAAATATCAATGAATAAACGTAAGCAACATATCACTATATAAGTGGTGATTAAGTCCGTTCTTAAGCTAAGTAAATAAATCAAGCAACGTGAGTTGCAACAACAACCGTTGTATTGACTACAACCACTTTCACAGGCGGAGGTGGTGAAGAGAGAATCTCAATAGGCATAGAAGCAACAGAAATTGATCCTATTATTGATGAAGTTTGCTGAGATTGGCATATCATCAGTGTATTCATAGGATTAATCACTCGTTAAAATAACAATAATTTGGAATATAGGTAATCTATTCAGTAGTGTCAATCTTTATCCTGCCCACTCTGAAAAAGGAAAATTTTCAAAAATAAAAGGTGGGAATGAGTACAAAAGATAAAGAAAAATGAAAAAAGCTGTGACCTATCACAAAGCTCTTATTCTAAGTTACTTGACGTAGATCTTCTGGCGATCTAACGTCAGAATCGTTCTTAATTCTGTTTTTATATTTAAATTTTTTTAATATTGAATTGATCCGCAATGACGAATCGTTATAAAAAATAGAACCTCAAGTCATTATCATAATTAAAGCCTTTAAGGATTATATAATCAAATGTCTAGCCCGTTATTTAATGGTGACAGCAGCGAGTTTGAAAAACTAGATAGCCGACCTTTTACTCAAACTGATCACGAAATACTAAAGTCCTATGAAGCAGCCGTGGATGGTTTGGCAATGCTCATTGGCAATCATTGCGAAATCGTATTGCACTCTCTGGAAGATTTGAAATGTTCAGCGGTTAAAATCGCGAATGGAGAACATACTGGTCGTAAGATTGGTTCTCCAATTACCGATTTGGCATTACAAATGTTACATGACATCACAGATGAAGATTCAAGTTTTTCAAAGGCTTATTTTACTAGAGCGAAAAGTGGTGCATTGATGAAGTCAATCACGATTGCTATTCGTAACCGTGAACGTCGTGTCATTGGTTTATTGTGTATTAATATGAACCTTGATGTTCCATTCTCTGAAATAATCAAAACCTTTATTCCTGAAGAAACGCATGAAGTTGCATCCGATGTTAACTTTGCTTCATCTGTCGATGATTTAGTGGCTCAAACATTAGAGTTTACGATTGAAGAAGTAAATAATGATCGCGAAGTTGCGAATAATGCTAAGAATAAACAAGTGGTGTTAAGCCTTTATGAGAAAGGTATTTTTGATATTAAAGATGCCATTAATCAGGTTGCAGATCGCTTAAATATCTCAAAACATACTGTGTATCTCTATATTCGCCAGTTTAAAAATGGAGAATAAGGCAACATTATGAGTTCCTTGACATATTGTTTAGTGGTTACAGGGCCTCATTACGGAACTGAACAAGCTTCAAGTGCCTATTTATTCGCAAATGCCCTTCTTGAAAAAGGGCATAAGATTTCACAAGTATTCTTCTATCGGGAAGGTGTTGTGAATGCTAATAAATTGGTATCGCCTGCAAATGATGAATTTGATCTCCCTAAAGCGTGGGTTACATTGGCGAAAAAACATCAAATTCCCTTGAATGTTTGTGTTGCTGCCGCATTGCGTAGAGGAATTATCGATGAGCAGCAGGCAAAAGAGCAGGAAAGGGATTGCCATAATATGGCAACTGAATTTGAGTTAAGCGGATTAGGTTCACTGGCTCAAGCGATGTTAACCTGTTCCCGTGTGGTGCAATTTTAATGAAGAAAATGAATTCAATCGCATTCCTTTTTACTCAAGCACCTCATGGTAATAGTGCAGGGCGAGAAGGTTTAGATGCTTTACTCGCAACCTCTGCATTAACAGAAGATATTGGTGTTTTTTTTATCTCTGATGGTGTGTTTCAACTTGTTGAAAATCAACAGCCTGAAGGAGTGCTATCACGTCATCATGCGGCAACATTTAAAGTGCTACCCTTGTATGATGTGACAAACGTCTATATATCACAGAAAGACATGGCTCATCGTGGATTATCCTCTCAAACTTCTTTTGTGTTGGATGCACAGGTGATATCCCAAGAAGATATTGCTCAAAAATTGAGTGAATATGATGTGGTATTGCGCTTTTAATACAGAAGTTAGTCAGGAAGGTTGAACGGTTATGTTGTATACTTATTCTGTCTCTATTTATCAAAGTGATTTAGAGGCTTTTTTATCTTTATTGGCAAAAGAAGATGATGTTTTGTTAATACAAGATGGTGTACTGGCAGTTCTTGAAGACAATCCCTTATTAAAATATTGTCTCCAACAGCAAATTTCAGTTTACGCATTAATTGATGATGTTTTGGCAAGAGGCTTAAAAGATCAAGTATCTCATCACATTAAACTTATCAATTATGGTGATTTTGTCGATTTAACGGTAAAACACCCCCAACAAATTCATTGGGGAGCGTAGAATTGCTGTATAATTCTTGACACATGAGCCCGTCAGCAATAAAATTCTGCGTCCTCATGTTTTGTCTTGTTGACAAGACAGAGTTCAAATCCGTGTTTACGAAGCAAAAACCAGGAGCTTTTTTTAAATGGCAACTATTAACCAGCTGGTGCGCAAATCTCGTAGCTCGAAAGTTGTTAAAAGCAACGTTCCAGCTCTGGAAGCTTGCCCGCAAAAACGTGGCGTATGTACTCGTGTATATACTACCACTCCAAAAAAACCAAACTCAGCACTGCGTAAAGTATGCCGTGTGCGTTTGACTAACGGTTTCGAAGTTTCTTCCTACATCGGTGGTGAAGGCCACAACTTGCAGGAACACTCCGTAATCTTAATCCGTGGTGGTCGTGTTAAAGACTTACCAGGTGTGCGTTACCACACTGTTCGCGGCGCGCTGGACTGTTCCGGTGTTAAAGACCGTAAACAAGCTCGTTCTAAGTACGGTGTGAAGAAGCCAAAGGCTTAATGGTTCTCCGTTAAGTAAGGCCAAACATTTTTTCACCATTAATGTCAAAATAAACTCATTGAGTTTTGGACAACCCTGAATTTAAACGGAGTATTTCCATGCCACGTCGTCGTGTAATTGGTCAACGTAAAATTCTGCCAGATCCTAAGTTCGGATCAGAACTGCTGGCCAAATTTGTAAACATTCTGATGGTAGACGGTAAAAAATCTACTGCAGAATCTATCGTATATAATGCGCTTGAGACCCTGGCTCAGCGTTCAGGCAAAACTGAACTGGAAGCGTTCGAAATCGCATTAGATAACGTACGTCCTACTGTGGAAGTTAAATCCCGCCGTGTTGGTGGTTCAACTTACCAAGTTCCAGTTGAAGTACGCCCAGTTCGTCGTAATGCATTAGCAATGCGTTGGATTGTTGAAGCTGCTCGTAAACGCGGTGATAAATCCATGGCTCTTCGCCTGGCAAATGAATTATCTGATGCGGCTGAAAACAAAGGCGCTGCTGTTAAGAAACGTGAAGACGTTCACCGTATGGCAGATGCAAACAAGGCGTTCGCACACTACCGTTGGTAATCCACGGAGTATTGCAACTCTTTTCAGGACAGCTTTGCTGTCCTTTACCTGAATTGAACGCCCACGAGAGAGGAAAAAATGGCTCGTCAAACCCCCATAGCACGCTACCGTAATATCGGTATTAGTGCGCACATCGATGCCGGTAAAACCACTACAAGTGAACGTATTCTGTTTTATACCGGTGTAAACCATAAAATTGGTGAAACTCACGAAGGTTCAGCAACAATGGACTGGATGGAGCAGGAGCAGGAACGTGGTATTACTATCACATCCGCAGCAACTACTGCATTCTGGTCTGGTATGGCTAAACAGTTTGAGCCTCACCGTGTAAACATCATCGACACCCCAGGACACGTTGACTTCACAATCGAAGTAGAACGTTCTATGCGTGTTCTTGATGGCGCGGTTATGGTTTACTGTGCAGTTGGTGGTGTTCAGCCTCAGTCAGAAACAGTATGGCGCCAGGCTAACAAATATCATGTACCACGTATCGCGTTCGTTAACAAAATGGACCGTATGGGTGCAAACTTCCTGCGTGTTGTTGAACAAATCAAAACACGTCTGGCAGCAAACCCAGTTCCACTGCAAATCCCAGTAGGCGCTGAAGAAAATTTCACCGGTGTTGTTGATTTAATTAAAATGAAATCAATCCGTTGGAATGAAGAAGACCAAGGTGTTACCTTCGAATACGAAGACATTCCTGCAAATCTGCAAGATTTAGCTGAAGAATGGCACAACAACCTGGTTGAATCTGCTGCTGAAGCATCAGAAGACCTGATGGACAAATATCTGGGCGGTGAAGAACTGACAGAAGCAGAAATCAAAGCTGCTCTGCGTAAACGCGTTCTAGATAACGAAATTATCCTGGTTACCTGTGGTTCTGCATTTAAGAACAAAGGTGTTCAGGCAATGCTGGATGCGGTAATTGAATACCTGCCAGCACCAACAGATGTTCCTGCAATCAAAGGTATGTTACCAGACGGTAAAGATACTCCAGCAGAACGTCATTCAAGCGACGACGAGCCATTCTCATCTCTGGCATTCAAAATCGCTACTGACCCATTTGTTGGTAACTTAACATTCTTCCGTGTGTACTCTGGTGTTGTAAACTCAGGTGACACAGTTCTGAACCCGGTTAAAGACAAAAAAGAACGTTTTGGCCGTATTGTTCAGATGCATGCTAACAAGCGTGAAGAAATTAAAGAAGTTCGTGCGGGCGACATCGCTGCTGCTATCGGTCTGAAAGACGTAACTACAGGTGATACTTTATGTGCAATTGATGCACCAATCATCTTAGAACGTATGGAATTCCCAGAGCCAGTAATCTCTGTTGCTATCGAACCTAAGACTAAAGCTGACCAAGAAAAAATGGGTATCGCTCTGAACCGTCTGGCTCAAGAAGATCCATCTTTCCGCGTATCAAGCGACGAAGAAACTGGTCAGACTATCATTGCTGGTATGGGTGAGCTGCACTTAGACGTGTTAGTTGACCGTATGCGTCGTGAATTTAAAGTTGAAGCGAACGTAGGTAAACCACAGGTTGCTTACCGTGAAACTATTCGTGATACAGTAACTGATATCGAAGGTAAGCACGCGAAACAATCTGGTGGTCGTGGTCAGTACGGTCATGTTGTTATGGACCTGTCTCCATTACCAGCAGGTGGTGAAGAGAACTACGTATTTATCAATGATATCGTTGGTGGTGTAATTCCTAAAGAATTCATCCCAGCTGTTGATAAAGGTATTCAAGAACAGCTGAAATCTGGTCCATTAGCAGGTTACCCTGTTGTGGATATTCAGGCTCGTTTACATTACGGTTCTTACCATGATGTTGACTCCTCAGAAATCGCGTTTAAAATTGCCGCATCAATGGCATTTAAAGACGGCTTCATGAAAGCTAAGCCAATTCTGCTTGAGCCAGTCATGAAAGTTGAGATTGAAACGCCAGAAGATTACATGGGCGACGTTATCGGTGACTTAAACCGTCGTCGTGGTATGGTTGAAGGTATGGACGATCTGCCTACCGGTAAGATCATCCGTGCTCAAGTACCACTGGCTGAAATGTTCGGTTATGCAACTGACCTGCGTTCACAAACTCAGGGTCGTGCTTCTTACTCTATGGAGTTCTTGAAGTACAACGAAGCGCCTAGCAACGTCGCTCAGGCTATTATCGAAGCTCGTAAAGCGAAATAAGATCCTTTCGAGTTCAATTTAGTTTACGCTCCCTCTATTTGAGGGAGCGATATTAAGGAATATAGTCGTGTCTAAAGAAAAATTTGAACGTTCAAAACCGCACGTTAACGTTGGTACTATCGGCCACGTTGACCACGGTAAAACAACTCTGACTGCTGCAATCACTACAGTTTTAGCTAAAACTTACGGTGGTGCTGCTCGTGCATTCGATCAAATCGATAACGCACCAGAAGAAAAAGCTCGTGGTATCACCATCTCTACTTCACACGTAGAATACGACACACCAACTCGTCACTACGCACACGTAGACTGCCCAGGTCACGCCGACTATGTTAAAAACATGATCACTGGTGCTGCGCAAATGGACGGAGCTATCCTGGTTGTTGCTGCGACTGATGGCCCAATGCCACAAACTCGTGAGCACATCCTGTTAGGCCGTCAGGTTGGTGTTCCTTACATCATCGTATTCCTGAACAAATGTGACATGGTAGATGATGAAGAGTTACTGGAATTAGTAGAAATGGAAGTTCGTGAACTTCTGTCTCAGTACGATTTCCCAGGTGATGACACTCCAGTAATCCGTGGTTCAGCGCTGAAAGCACTGGAAGGCGAAGCTGAGTGGGAAGCAAAAATTGTTGAATTAGCAGAAGCACTGGATTCATACATCCCAGAACCAGAGCGTGCAATTGACAAACCATTCCTGTTACCAATCGAAGACGTATTCTCAATCTCAGGCCGTGGTACAGTAGTAACAGGTCGTGTTGAGCGTGGTGTTATTAAAGTTGGTGAAGAAGTTGAAATCGTTGGTATCAAACCAACCGTTAAAACAACTTGTACTGGCGTTGAAATGTTCCGTAAATTACTTGACGAAGGTCGTGCAGGTGAGAACGTTGGTGTTCTTCTGCGTGGTACTAAACGTGAAGAAATCGAACGTGGACAAGTACTGGCTAAACCAGGTTCAATCAAGCCACACACTAAATTCGAATCAGAAGTTTATATTCTGAGCAAAGATGAAGGTGGTCGTCACACTCCATTCTTCAAAGGCTACCGTCCACAGTTCTACTTCCGTACAACTGACGTAACTGGTACTATCGAATTACCAGAAGGCGTAGAAATGGTAATGCCAGGTGACAACATCAACATGATCGTTGAACTGATTCACCCAATCGCGATGGACGACGGTTTACGTTTCGCTATCCGTGAAGGTGGCCGTACAGTAGGTGCGGGCGTTGTTGCTAAAGTATTAGGTTAATTACTCGCGTAATTTCCTAGAGAAGGGCATCAATCGATGCCCTTTTTATGCGTTGTTTGAAAAAGAACCTATCTCATCACTAGTTTGTTGTAAATTATTGGTGAGATAGGCTCTGATACAACGAATCGAGTCCAGTATCTTGCAGATACGAATGTCATAGAGATATGACACTGTGTCAGATGCAATCATAGTTGATTTTATGGTTAGTCTGATTTGTTTTGCTCTTGCGAGGCAAGCTGGCTATTTATTTACATCATATGACAGGTTAATTTATGAGTGCGAATAGCGGAGCTCAAGATAGCAAACGCGGTGGTGATATCGCTAAGTGGATCATTACCGTTTTATTGCTGGCAGTAGCGGTGGGTGGCAACTATCTTTACCGTGAATTTAACCTAGCGTTACGAGCTTTAGCTGTTGTTGCTTTGTTCGTAGCAGCGGGTGGGTTCGCGTTGTGGACAACACAAGGTAAAGCAACATTAGCATTTGCTCGTGAAGCACGCATTGAAATGCGTAAAGTAGTATGGCCAACACGTCAAGAAACATTGCAGACAACCCTGATTGTTGCTGCGGTGACGGCTATTGTGTCATTAGTTCTTTGGGGACTGGATGGCATTCTGGTTCGTTTTGTTTCCTTTATTACTGGCCTGTGAGGTGTTCATGACTGATTCTCCAAAAAAACGCTGGTATGTCATTCAGGCTTTTTCAGGCTTTGAAGGCCGTGTTGCACAGTCTCTGCGTGAGCATATCAAATTAAACGAAATGGAAGACTCATTCGGCGAAGTTATGGTTCCAACCGAAGAAGTGGTTGAGATCCGTAGCGGTCAACGTCGCAAAAGTGAGCGTAAATTTTTCCCAGGTTATGTTCTTGTCCAAATGGTCATGAACGATGCAACTTGGCACTTAGTACGTAATGTACCTCGTGTTATGGGATTCATTGGCGGAACGTCTGACAGACCTGCACCAATTAGCGATAAAGAAGTTGATGCGATTATGAATCGCTTACAACAAGTTGGTGATAAACCGCGTCCTAAAACACTGTTTGAACCAGGTGAAATGGTTCGTGTTAGCGATGGTCCATTTGCTGACTTTAACGGTGTTGTTGAAGAAGTTGATTACGAAAAAAGCCGCTTAAAAGTCTCTGTATCAATCTTTGGTCGTGCAACACCAGTTGAATTAGACTTTAGTCAGGTTGAAAAAGGTTAAACCTTTTTACGTTGCTTTCTTGCAAAAGGTGGAAAAGTTATCTACAATTTTCCACCTTTCGTTTTGAGTTGTTTTGTCATAAGACAGAACAAAGTAAAATCGGGGAGCCCTAGCCGGGCGATATACCCACATTGAGGAATTAATTAATGGCTAAGAAAGTCCAAGCCTATATCAAACTGCAAGTTGCTGCAGGTATGGCTAATCCAAGTCCACCAGTTGGTCCAGCTCTGGGTCAACAAGGTGTTAACATCATGGAATTCTGTAAAGCATTCAACGCTAAAACTGAAAGCGTTGAAAAAGGTTTACCAATTCCTGTTGTTATTACAGTTTACGCTGACCGTTCTTTCACTTTCGTTACCAAAACTCCTCCAGCAGCAGTTCTGCTGAAGAAAGCTGCGGGCGTGAAATCAGGTTCTGGCAAACCGAACAAAGAGAAAGTAGGTAAAATTACTTCTGCTCAAGTTCGTGAAATCGCAGAAACTAAAGCTGCGGACCTGACTGGTGCTGACGTTGAAGCTATGATGCGTTCAATCGAAGGTACTGCTCGTTCCATGGGCCTGGTAGTGGAGGATTAATCTGATGGCTAAACTAACCAAGCGCATGCGCAATATCCGTGAGAAAGTTGAAGTAACTAAACAGTACGAAATTGCTGAAGCAGTTGCTTTACTGAAAGAACTGGCTACTGCTAAATTCGTTGAAAGCGTTGACGTTGCTGTTAACCTTGGCATCGATGCACGTAAATCAGATCAAAACGTTCGTGGTGCAACTGTACTTCCACACGGTACTGGCCGTTCAGTTCGCGTTGCTGTATTCGCACAAGGTGCAAATGCAGAAGCTGCTAAAGAAGCAGGCGCTGAATTAGTCGGTATGGACGACTTAGCTGCTAAAGTTAAAGCTGGCGAAATGGACTTTGACGTTGTTATCGCATCTCCAGATGCAATGCGCGTTGTAGGTCAATTAGGTCAAATCCTTGGCCCTCGTGGCTTAATGCCAAACCCGAAAGTGGGTACTGTAACTCCTAACGTTGCTGAAGCAGTTAAAAATGCTAAAGCTGGTCAGGTTCGTTACCGTAACGACAAAAATGGTATTATCCATACCACTATCGGTAAAGTTGATTTCAACGAAGTTCAATTGAAAGAAAACTTAGAAGCTCTGCTGGTTGCTCTGAAAAAAGCAAAACCATCAGCAGCAAAAGGCGTTTATATCAAGAAAGTAAGCCTGTCTACCACTATGGGTGCAGGTGTTGCGATTGATCAAGCTAGCCTAAGCGCAACAGTTTAATCTTAGATTAGACTAAAGTCATAAAAGACTTTACCTTGGCGTCAAATTTGTATAGAATTTGACGCCTTGAGTTTAGCTATGTTGTATTTTATTTAAGTCGACATAACTAAATTCTCTGAATTTCGGTTGGAGTCTGGCCTATCCAGACCCCGTCCAAGACCGCAGGTGTAAGTAATTACTTAATTTTCCTGCGTAGACGGTGAGAGAGCCAATAAAGAATTATATATTCTGGATTCTACTCACCGTGTTTTAGCGCTTATACCATTGTGGTAATAAGTGATGTGAGTCCCGAGTTTTTACTCGGTTAATCCAGGAGCAAGAAGCTAATGGCACTAAATCTTCAAGACAAACAAGCGATTGTTGCTGAAGTCAGCGAAGTTGCCAAAGGTGCGCTTTCTGCAGTTGTTGCGGATTCCCGTGGCGTTACTGTAGCTAAAATGACCGAACTGCGTAAAGCATGTCGTGAAGCTGGCGTTACTGTACGTGTAGTACGTAACACTCTTCTGCGTCGTGCTGTTGAAGGTACTTCTTATGAAGTACTGAAAGATGCATTTGTTGGTCCAACCTTGATTGCATTTTCTGCTGAACATCCGGGCGCTGCAGCTCGTCTGTTCAAAGATTTCGCGAAAGCGAACCCAGCATTCGAGATTAAAGCGGCTGCCTTTGAAGGTGAGTTTATCCCAGGTTCGAACATCGATCGTCTGGCTACACTCCCAACTTACGATGAAGCAATCGCACGCCTGATGGCAACCATGAAAGAAGCCTCTGCAGGCAAATTGGTTCGCACTCTGGCTGCTCTGCGCGATCAGAAAGAAGCTGCTTAATAGCCAATTTCTTCGTTGCTTTATTTACGTATAAACTTTTTCTGAATTTTAGGAACACTTGTTATGTCTATTTCTAAAGACGATATCTTAAACGCAGTTGCTGAAATGTCTGTAATGGACGTTGTTGAACTGATCTCTATGATGGAAGAAAAATTCGGTGTATCTGCTTCTGCAGCTGTTGCTGTTGCTGCAGGTCCAGCAGAAGCTGCTGAAGAGAAAACTGAATTTGACGTTATCCTGAAAGCTATCGGCGGTAACAAAGTAGCAGTAATCAAAGCAGTACGTGGCGCTACCGGTCTTGGCCTGAAAGAAGCTAAAGACTTAGTAGAATCTGCACCAGCAGCTCTGAAAGAAGGCGTAAGCAAAGATGATGCTGAAGCTCTGAAGAAAGCTCTGGAAGAAGCAGGCGCTGAGGTTGAAGTTAAATAATTTAACTTCCCAGAGTGCAGCCTAACGGCTGATGGCTGGTGATTTTTTGGTCACCAGCCTTTTTGCGCTGTAAGGTAAGAGTCACTTTTTCACACTTTTTTGGTGTCTCATTACTTCAATATTTCTTGCTATTGACGACTTAATATACTGTGTTAATCACTACGATCCACGTTCTCGAAAGCTCGGTAGTGAGATCGACACAATGAAATGATTTAAGAGTAATAGCAATGAATATTCGGGAAATAGTTGTTTTCCTACCTACAAAAAAACAGTGTTAGCAGAATGTCGAGCCATCCTTAAAAAGTTAAGGACAGGCAGAGTGGGTCACTTTTCAGCGAGCTGAGGAACCCTATGGTTTACTCCTATACCGAGAAAAAACGTATTCGTAAGGATTTTGGTAAACGTCCACAAGTTCTGGATGTTCCCTATCTCCTTTCTATCCAACTTGACTCGTTCCAGAAGTTCATCGAGCAAGATCCTGATGGTCAAAACGGTCTGGAAGCCGCTTTCCGTTCCGTATTTCCTATCCAAAGCTACAGTGGTAATGCTGAATTACAATATGTCAGCTACCGCTTAGGCGAGCCTGTTTTTGATGTTAAAGAATGTCAGATCCGCGGTGTAACTTACTCAGCACCTTTGCGTGTAAAACTGCGTCTGGTCATTTATGAACGTGAAGCCCCAGAAGGCACCGTTAAAGACATCAAAGAACAAGAAGTCTATATGGGTGAAATCCCATTAATGACCGATAATGGTACTTTTGTTATCAATGGTACTGAGCGTGTTATCGTTTCCCAGTTACACCGTAGCCCTGGTGTGTTCTTTGATAGTGACAAAGGTAAAACACACTCTTCAGGTAAGGTACTGTATAACGCACGTATTATCCCTTATCGTGGCTCATGGTTAGACTTCGAATTCGACCCTAAAGATAACCTTTTTGTCCGTATTGACCGTCGCCGTAAATTACCTGCGACTATCATTTTACGCGCAATGAACTACAGCACTGAAGACATCTTAGGATTATTCTTCGAAAAAACATTGTTTGAAATCAGCAACAACAAGCTGATGATGACATTAGTGCCTGAACGTCTGCGTGGTGAAACTGCTTCATTTGATATTGAAGCAAACGGCAAAGTGTATGTCGAAAAAGGCCGTCGTATTACCGCTCGCCATATTCGTCAATTAGAAAAAGAGCAAGTTGACCGCATTGAAGTACCTGTTGAATACATTGCAGGTAAAGTGGTTGCTCGTGACTATATTGATGAAGCGACAGGTGAGCTGATTTGTGCCGCTAACATGGAAATCTCTTTAGATGTGTTAGCTCGCTTAAGTCAAGCTGGTCATAAAACGATTGAAACTCTGTTTACCAATGACTTAGATCATGGTGCTTATATTTCAGAAACTGTTCGCGTCGATCCTACAAACGATCGTTTAAGCGCATTAGTTGAAATCTATCGCATGATGCGTCCTGGTGAACCACCTACACGCGAAGCTGCAGAAAACTTATTTGAGAACTTATTCTTCTCTGAAGATCGTTATGATCTTTCTGCTGTGGGTCGTATGAAGTTCAACCGTTCGTTAAGCCGTGACGAAGTTGAAGGTTCTGGCATCCTGAGCCAAGAAGATATCATTGAAGTAATGAAAAAACTGATTGATATCCGTAATGGTAAAGGTGAAGTGGATGATATCGACCACTTAGGTAACCGTCGTATTCGTTCTGTTGGCGAAATGGCTGAAAACCAATTCCGTGTTGGTCTGGTGCGTGTTGAACGTGCAGTTAAAGAGCGTCTGTCTTTAGGCGATCTTGATGCATTAATGCCACAAGATATGATCAACGCAAAACCGATTTCTGCTGCTGTCAAAGAATTCTTTGGCTCTAGCCAGTTATCACAGTTTATGGATCAGAATAACCCTCTATCAGAAATTACGCACAAACGTCGTATTTCTGCATTAGGCCCAGGTGGTTTGACCCGTGAACGTGCAGGCTTCGAAGTTCGAGACGTACACCCAACTCACTACGGTCGTGTGTGCCCAATCGAAACGCCTGAAGGTCCAAATATCGGTCTTATTAACTCATTATCTGTTTATGCACAGACTAACGAGTACGGTTTCCTAGAAACGCCTTACCGTGTTGTTGAAAACAACGCTGTAACAGATGAAATTCACTATCTGTCTGCAATCGAAGAAGGTAACTTCATCATTGCTCAGGCTAACTCCGTATTAGACGATGACAATCATTTCGTTGAAGAATTAGTTACTTGCCGTCATAAAGGTGAGTCAAGCTTATTTAGTCGTGACCAAGTTCAGTACATGGACGTTTCAACTCAACAGGTTGTTTCTGTCGGTGCTTCACTGATCCCATTCCTTGAACACGATGACGCCAACCGTGCATTGATGGGTGCGAACATGCAACGTCAGGCTGTTCCTACACTTCGTGGTGATAAACCACTAGTAGGTACAGGTATGGAACGTGCGGTAGCGGTTGACTCCGGTGTTACTGCGGTTGCTAAACGTGGTGGTGTTGTTCAGTATGTTGATGCTTCTCGTATCGTTATCAAAGTTAACGAAGAAGAGACTTACGCTGGTGAAGCGGGCATCGATATCTACAGCTTGACTAAATACACTCGTTCTAACCAGAACACATGTATTAACCAAACTCCTTGCGTATCTTTAGGTGAACCTGTTGATCGCGGTGACGTGTTAGCTGATGGTCCTTCAACAGACCTTGGTGAGCTAGCATTAGGTCAAAACATGCGCGTGGCATTTATGCCATGGAATGGTTATAACTACGAGGACTCCATCCTTGTATCTGAGCGTGTTGTTCAAGAAGACCGTTTCACTACTATCCATATTCAAGAACTCGCTTGTGTCTCTCGTGATACTAAGTTAGGGCCTGAAGAGATCACTGCTGATATTCCGAATGTCGGTGAAGCAGCGTTATCTAAACTGGATGAATCAGGTATCGTTTATATCGGTGCTGAAGTGAAAGGCGGCGACATTCTGGTTGGTAAAGTAACGCCTAAAGGTGAAACTCAACTGACTCCAGAAGAGAAACTGCTACGTGCTATCTTCGGTGAAAAAGCGTCTGATGTTAAAGATTCTTCTCTACGTGTTCCTAATGGTGTGTCTGGTACAGTTATTGACGTACAGGTCTTCACCCGTGATGGCGTAGAAAAAGATAAACGTGCATTAGAAATCGAAGAATCACAGTTACGTGAAGTTAAGAAAGACTTAACTGAAGAACTGCGTATCTTTGAAGCTGGTCTATTCGCTCGTATCCGTGGAGTTCTAATTGCTGGCGGTATTGAAGCTGAGAAATTAGACAAATTACCTCGTGAACGTTGGTTAGAGCTGGGTATTGCGGATGAAGAGAAGCAAAACCAGTTAGAACAATTAGCTGAACAGTATGATGAACTGAAAGCTGAGTTCGCGAAGAAACTGGAAGCTAAACGTCGTAAAATCACTCAAGGCGATGATTTAGCACCTGGCGTGCTGAAAATCGTTAAGGTTTACCTGGCTGTTAAACGTCAGATCCAACCTGGTGACAAGATGGCGGGTCGTCATGGTAACAAGGGTGTTATCTCTAAGATTAACCCAATTGAAGACATGCCATACGATGAAAACGGTAATCCAGTAGACCTCGTACTGAACCCACTAGGTGTACCATCACGTATGAACATCGGTCAGATCCTTGAAACTCACTTGGGTATGGCTGCTAAAGGTATCGGTGATAAGATCAATGCGATGCTGAAACAGCAACAAGAAGTTGCTAAGTTACGTGAATTTATCCAGAAAGCTTACGATCTGGGTATGGCACCTCGTCAGAAAGTTGATCTGAACACCTTCAGCGATGAAGAAGTGTTACGTCTGGCTGAAAACCTGAAAAAAGGTATGCCAACCGCAACACCAGTGTTCGATGGTGCAGAAGAAATGGAAATTAAAGAGATGCTGAAATTAGCTGATCTTCCAACTTCTGGTCAGATTACACTTTTCGATGGCCGTACAGGTGAACAATTTGAGCGTCCAGTAACTGTTGGTTACATGTACATGCTTAAACTGAACCACTTAGTTGATGACAAGATGCACGCCCGTTCTACCGGTTCGTACAGCTTGGTTACTCAACAACCTCTTGGTGGTAAAGCACAGTTTGGTGGACAGCGTTTCGGGGAGATGGAAGTGTGGGCACTGGAAGCATACGGTGCAGCATATACTCTTCAAGAAATGCTTACTGTTAAGTCGGATGACGTTAACGGTCGTACCAAAATGTACAAAAACATCGTTGATGGTAACCATCAGATGGAACCAGGTATGCCAGAGTCGTTCAACGTATTGTTGAAAGAGATCCGTTCACTGGGTATCAACATCGAATTGGAAGACGAATAACGTATTCCATAAAGACAGACTGCTAGAAATGGCAGTCTGTCAAACAGTGACTACACTGGTTTAAAGGGGTGAATGACAGGGGTCATTTGCCTGGCAGGTCTAACTCCGACAGGAGCCATTTCGTGAAAGACTTATTAAAGTTTCTGAAAGCGCAAACCAAGACCGAAGAGTTTGATGCGATCAAAATTGCTCTGGCATCACCTGATATGATCCGTTCATGGTCATTTGGTGAAGTTAAAAAGCCAGAAACAATTAACTACCGTACGTTCAAACCAGAACGTGACGGTCTTTTCTGCGCCCGTATTTTCGGACCAGTAAAAGATTACGAATGTTTGTGTGGTAAATACAAACGTTTAAAACACCGTGGTGTTATCTGTGAGAAGTGTGGCGTTGAAGTTACACAAACTAAAGTTCGTCGTGAACGTATGGGTCACATCGAATTAGCTTCTCCAGTTGCTCACATTTGGTTCTTGAAATCACTGCCGTCCCGTATCGGTCTGCTGCTGGATATGCCACTGCGCGATATTGAACGTGTACTGTATTTTGAATCTTACGTTGTTGTTGAAGGCGGTATGACCAGCCTTGAGCGCGGACAAATCTTAACAGAAGAGCAATATCTTGATGCATTAGAAGAATTCGGTGACGAATTTGATGCGAAGATGGGTGCAGAAGCTGTTCAGAATCTGTTGCAGAGCATGGATCTGGAACAAGAGTGTGAAACGCTGCGTGAAGAGTTAAATGAAACTAACTCTGAAACTAAACGTAAGAAACTGACTAAACGTATCAAGTTACTTGAAGCATTCATGCAATCAGGCAATAAACCTGAATGGATGATCTTAACTGTACTGCCTGTGTTACCACCAGACTTACGTCCACTGGTTCCACTTGATGGCGGTCGTTTTGCGACTTCAGACCTGAACGATTTATATCGTCGTGTGATCAACCGTAACAACCGTTTAAAACGCCTGCTTGATTTAGCAGCACCAGACATTATCGTACGTAACGAAAAACGTATGTTACAAGAGTCTGTGGATGCGTTATTAGACAACGGTCGTCGTGGTCGTGCGATTACAGGTTCTAACAAACGTCCTCTGAAATCTTTGGCTGATATGATCAAAGGTAAACAAGGTCGTTTCCGTCAAAACCTGTTAGGTAAACGTGTTGACTATTCTGGTCGTTCTGTAATCACCGTTGGTCCATACTTGCGTCTGCATCAGTGTGGTCTACCGAAGAAAATGGCTCTTGAGTTATTCAAACCATTTATTTACGGAAAACTGGAAACCCGTGGTTTAGCGACAACAATTAAAGCCGCTAAAAAAATGGTTGAGCGTGAAGAAGCGGTTGTTTGGGATATCTTAGATGAAGTTATCCGCGAACATCCAGTGATGCTAAACCGTGCACCAACACTTCACCGTTTAGGTATTCAGGCATTTGAACCAATCCTTATCGAAGGTAAAGCTATTCAGTTACACCCACTCGTTTGTGCGGCATATAACGCCGACTTCGATGGTGACCAAATGGCGGTTCACGTACCATTGACATTAGAAGCACAGTTAGAAGCTCGTGCATTGATGATGTCAACAAACAACATTCTGTCTCCAGCAAGTGGTGACCCAATCATCGTTCCTTCACAGGACGTTGTATTAGGTCTTTACTACATGACTCGTGACTGCATCAATGCCAAAG
The DNA here is from genome assembly GCF_011045835.1 of Proteus terrae subsp. cibarius. Classification (NCBI taxonomy): domain Bacteria; kingdom Pseudomonadati; phylum Pseudomonadota; class Gammaproteobacteria; order Enterobacterales; family Morganellaceae; genus Proteus; species Proteus terrae. Next base: position 3,589,733 of record NZ_CP047349.1, on the reverse strand, counting down.
GTGAAGGCATGGTGTTAAGTGGTCCTAAAGAAGCTGAACGCGTTTATCGCGCAGGTTTAGCCTCTTTACACGCACGCGTTAAAGTACGTATCACTGAAGAGATCAAAGATGGCGAAGGTAATATCACCACTGAAACTAGCTTAAAAGATACGACTATCGGCCGAGCTATTTTATGGATGATCGTACCAAAAGGCCTACCTTACGCACTGGTTAACCAACCATTAGGTAAGAAAGCAATTTCTAAAATGCTCAATACCTGTTATCGCGTAATGGGCTTGAAACCAACAGTTATTTTTGCTGACCAAATCATGTATACCGGTTTTGCTTACGCAGCACGTTCAGGTGCATCAGTAGGTATCGATGACATGGTTATCCCTGCTAAAAAAGCAGAGATCATTGCAGAAGCTGAAGCGGAAGTTGCAGAAATTCAGGAACAGTTCCAATCCGGTCTGGTAACAGCGGGCGAACGTTACAACAAAGTCATCGATATTTGGGCTGCAGCGAATGAGCGTGTAGCAAAAGCGATGATGGAAAACCTGTCTACTGAAACCGTTATTAACCGTAACGGTGAAGAAGAACAACAAGTATCTTTCAACAGCATCTTTATGATGGCTGACTCCGGTGCTCGTGGTTCTGCAGCTCAGATCCGTCAGTTAGCAGGTATGCGTGGTCTGATGGCTAAGCCAGATGGCTCAATCATCGAGACACCAATCACAGCGAACTTCCGTGAAGGCCTGAACGTACTCCAGTACTTCATCTCAACCCACGGTGCTCGTAAAGGTCTTGCGGATACTGCACTGAAAACAGCAAACTCCGGTTACTTGACTCGTCGTTTAGTTGACGTTGCACAAGACTTAGTCGTAACAGAAGACGACTGTGGTACAACCGAAGGTGTTATGATGACTCCGGTTATCGAAGGTGGTGATGTTAAAGAACCACTGCGTGAACGTGTATTAGGTCGTGTGGCTGCAGAAGATATTCTGAAACCAGGCACTGCCGATATTCTTGTTCCACGTAACACCCTGTTAAACGAAAAACTGTGTGATCTGTTAGAAGAAAACTCAGTTGATAGCGTGAAAGTACGTTCAGTTGTAACCTGTAACACAGACTTCGGTGTATGTGCTAAATGTTATGGTCGTGACCTTGCTCGTGGTCATATCATTAACAAAGGTGAAGCTATCGGTGTTATCGCGGCACAGTCAATCGGTGAACCAGGTACACAGTTAACGATGCGTACGTTCCACATCGGTGGTGCGGCATCTCGTGCGGCAGCAGAATCAAGCATTCAAGTACGTAACAAAGGTACTCTGAAGCTGTTCAATGCGAAGTTCATTACTAATACTGCTGGTAAATTAGTTATCACTTCTCGTAACACTGAATTACGTTTAATTGACGAATTCGGTCGTACGAAAGAAAGCTATAAAGTACCTTACGGTGCTCAATTAGCGAAAGGTGATGGCGAAGCAGTTAACGGTGGCGAAACTGTTGCTAACTGGGATCCACATACAATGCCAGTTGTGAGTGAAGTATCTGGTATCATCCGTTTTGCTGACATGGTTGATGGTCAAACTATCACACGTCAAACAGATGAATTAACAGGTCTTTCTTCACTGGTTGTTCTGGATTCAGCAGAGCGTACAGGTAGCGGTAAAGATTTACGTCCAGCGTTGCGCATCACTGATGCACAAGGTAATGACGTATTAATCCCGAATACTGATATGCCAGCACAGTACTTCCTGCCAGGTAAAGCAATTGTTCAGTTAGACGATGGCATTACAATTAACGCAGGTGATACTTTAGCGCGTATTCCACAAGAATCTGGCGGTACTAAAGATATCACCGGTGGTCTGCCACGCGTTGCTGACCTGTTTGAAGCTCGTCGTCCGAAAGAGCCTGCAATCCTTGCTGAAATCAGCGGTATTGTTTCGTTCGGTAAAGAGACTAAAGGTAAACGTCGCCTAGTTATTTCTCCATTAGACGGTAGCGATGCATACGAAGAGATGATCCCTAAATGGCGTCAGCTTAACGTATTCGAGGGTGAGGTTGTGGAACGTGGTGATGTTATCTCCGATGGTCCAGAATCACCACACGACATTCTGCGCTTACGTGGTGTTCATGCGGTTACTCGCTATATCACTAACGAAGTACAGGAAGTTTACCGTTTACAAGGCGTTAAGATTAACGATAAACACATCGAAGTTATCGTTCGTCAGATGCTACGTAAAGTTACCATTGAGAACGCAGGAAGCTCTGAGTTCCTCGAAGGTGAACAGGTTGAATACGCTCGCGTTAAAGTATCAAACCGTATTCTGGAAGATGATGGCAAAGTACCAGCAACGTATGCTCGTGACCTGTTAGGTATCACGAAAGCATCTCTGGCAACTGAATCCTTCATCTCTGCTGCATCGTTCCAAGAAACAACTCGTGTTCTGACGGAAGCTGCAGTAGCAGGTAAACGCGATGAGTTACGTGGATTGAAAGAAAACGTTATTGTTGGTCGCTTGATCCCAGCTGGTACCGGATATGCGTATCACCAAGATCGTATGAAGCGTCGTCAATCACAACTGCCGACAGATGAAACTGAAACAACAATCAGTGCTGATGAAGCATCTGCTAACTTAGCAGAATTACTGAATGCTGGTTTTGGTGGATTAAAAGACTAAAATCTAATTTAGATTAGATTGAAATGCCCTCCATTGTGAGGGCATTTTTTGTTTCTGTTCTACATAAGTAGGCGAAATGATGAGAATAATAACTAATAGTTTGATTATTCTATGCTTTATTTTTACTGGATTTGTTTCCGCAGCACCTTATGAAAGAGGTATTCCAACAGAAGCTCAATGGGATTTAAAAACGCCCATTACAACATTGATGCAACTGCGCCAACAAAAAACACTATATGCATTTGTGGGTGATAAATTACGACCTGTTGCAGAGCTTTTCCCTAACCAAGGTTTTTATGCATCAGTAGCGGAGGGCGATTACCACAGAATACAATTTGGAAATGCTCAAGGTTATCTTGAAGCAGGTTATTTAGAAGATGGCTATTTTGAAGATATTGTTTCTATTAAACCCGATAAGAAAACACGTTTCTTATCAGATAGCACGAAGAAAACAGATTATCCTATCTACGAATATTTAATTACGACAAAAAATACCCCCATCTATAGTGATAAAGATATTGCTAGCTCACAAATAGCAATACTGTTATCCAACTTACGTTATCCCGTGTTATCACGCACAATAAAAGAAGATGCTGATGGAAATAAAATCAACTGGTTTGAAATTTCTTTAGGCGGTCGCTTAGGTTATATTTCATCAAGAGGTGTAAAGCCTGATTTAGGGATACCTGTACTTACCTATCATCATATTCTTAAAGCAACGGAAAACCATAATTTCCGCCATACATCAACGACAACATCATTAACTGCATTTACAGAGCAGATGAATTATTTAAAAGACGCGGGATATGAAACGCTTTCACTAAATCAAGTCGCAGGCTATTTAAATAAAAGTGTCAATTTACCGGGTCGAGCTGTTGCATTAACATTTGATGATGGTTTGCAGTCTGTTTATCGCTATGCTTATCCTCTTTTAAAAGAAAATGGCCAACGAGCAACATTATTTGTTATCTCTTCACGAATAAAATCTGAAACCCCTAAGTGGGCACCTAATTCATTGCAATTTATGAGTTGGCAGTCACTTAAATTGAGTCGTGATGTTTTTGATATTCAATCACACTCCCATTTTTTACATCGTTTAGATAATAATAAAAAACCTATTATCTTTAGCCGTCAGTCCCACACAATTATATTGGATTTGCAACGTTCACAACGTGTATTGCGATTATTAAATCCACATCAATATGCCTTTGCATATCCTTTTGGTGGATATAATCAAAGAGCAATCAATGCCGTCAAAACGTCGGGTATGACATTGGCTGTGACGACTCAGCAAGGAAAAGTTCGTTTAGGTGATCCACCTTTCGCTCTAAAAAGACTTTATGCTTTGAGTACAGATCCCATTGAGAAATTTGCGAGGATGGTGGGTAATGATGAATATGAAGTGGTTAATAAAAATATTGTTGTTGATAAATAATTAAAAAGAAAATTTATAATCTTAAAAAATACCTTTGATATTTATTGAAGGTGTTTTTTATTTCTCTATTACTTATTCAGTTAAGATCAATAAATAACTTATATTTTTCAGATAATTATGATTATTTTTTAGTGATAAAAATTTATTTTTTTCTGTAAGCTAGCAATCCAAATTCAGCATGGAGCTAGTTATGAAAAAATCTATATCCATATCTTCTTATGATTCTGCATTTAAACGTTTTATGATGAATGTGAGTAATGCGAAAGACTTTTTCTTTGTCCATTTACCTGAGGACTTAAAAAGTCATTGTGATTTTTCAACGTTGCAATTACAAAATTCTGCTTTCATCGATATTAACTTACGTTCTCGTATGTCTGATATTTTATATTTAGTGAAAACCAAAGAGGGTGATATCTCTATTTATTTACTGATAGAGCATCAATCTAAGCCAGATAAAATGATAGCTTGGCGTATGATGAATTATGCGTTTTACACTATGAATCAACATTTACAGCAAGGTTATAAATCTTTACCTCTCGTTGTTCCCATTCTGTTTTATCATGGAGAGAAAAAACCTTATCCTTTTCCTGTTAATTGGATGTCATGCTTTCCGCTTAATTCACTTGCTAATAAACTTTATTCTAATAGTTTCTCTTTAATTGATTTGACTTCAATTGATGATGATATTTTACTGACACATAAAAAAGCGGCGGTAATGGAAATTGCGATGAAGCATGTTAATAGTTGTCATGATATTAATGAGATTGCAATACTTTTATCAAAAGCAATAAATCAGAAAAACTGCAGAGATGAAGACACAATTGCTGTTGTAGAATATTTATTCTCAATTATGGATGCATCAGACTTTGAGTTCATTTTAAATAAGATAGTTGAACAAGTAGATAACCACAAAGAGGTGATTATGAATATAGCTTGGAGATTAGAAAATAAAGGATTTAATTTAGGTGTAAGCGAAGGGTTTGAAATAGGCAAAAATGAGGGGATCGAACTGGGCAAAAATGTAGGTATTGAATTAGGTAAGAATGTAGGTATTGAGATTGGAAAAGCTAAAGGCATTGAGTTAGGCAAAACAGAAGGCATTGAAATAGGAAAAGCTAAAGGCATTGAGTTAGGCAAAACAGAAGGCATTGAAATCGGTAAAAAAATAGTACAAATGGAATTAGCTCAAAACTTATTAAAAGAGAATTTTGATCTTTTATTTATCGAAAAAATATCCGGTTTAAGTATTCAAGAAATTGAAGAATTAACAGTATAATAATTAAACCATCTGTTTTATATAATGTTAAATTAAAAGTATTCCAATATACTGTTTATACTATTTTATTTTTCTTTAATCGTTTTAAATTTATTACATGTTACTTTTATTAAATTATTTAATAAAAACCGCCTTTATTATTTTTAATTAAATAAATTAAAGGCGGTTTTATATTATTTGAATTTTAATTAACGACCCAAGTAATTATCCCAATCTTTCCATACTGGTTGTAATCCTCGCTCTTTTAATACGTTGATAACATCATTTACATGACGATTATCATTAGGCGAAAATTGCTCTAATTCTTCATGGCTATCAGAATATCCACCGGGCTGAGTTTTAGATCCTGCACTAATATTATTAATTGCTAACGGCACTGTGTTATCGCGAAAATATGGAGATTCACGGGTTGAAAGTGAAAGTTCAACATCAGGTGCTAAAATGCGAAAAGCACAGATCAACTGAACTAACTCCACTTCACTCATTACTGATGCGGGGCTAAGCCCACCAGCACAAGGACGTAAACGAGGAAAAGAGATAGAGTAACGACTTTTCCAATAGCGTTTTTGTAAGAACGAGAGATGTTCTGCCACCATATAACAATCGCTACGCCATTGACTTGAAAGACCAATCAATGCACCTAAACCAATTTTATCAATCCCTGCTTGCCCTAATCTATCTGGTGTTTGTAGTCGCCAATGGAAATCTTGTTTTTTACCTTTTAGATGATGAAGTTGATAAGTTGGTTCATGATAGGTTTCTTGATAAACCATGACACCATCAATACCCAGAGTTTTTAATTCTGCATACTCTTCTGTTGCAAGAGGTTGAACTTCCATCATTAATGAACTGAAATTTTCTCGAATAAGAGGGATATATTGGCGAAAATAATCCATACCCACTTTTCTTTGATGTTCTCCAGTCACTAATAACAAGCTATCAAAACCTAATTGTTTAATGCTATTACATTCGGCAATGATCTCATTTTCATTTAATGTTTTGCGTTTAATGGCATTACTCATTGAAAAGCCACAATAAGTACAGTCATTTGCACATAAATTAGAAAGATAGAGTGGAACATATAATCCCACAATATTACCAAAACGTTGTCGAGTAAGTTTCTGAGCACGTTGAGCCATAGGCTCTAAGTAATGTCGACCCGCAGGCGAAATCAGCGCCATAAAATCATCGAGTGTAAGGGTATGACGATTTAATGCAGCTTCAACATCCGCATTGGTTTTACTATTGAGCTTTAAAGTAATGTCATCCCAGTCGAGTTGTTGCCAATAATCAGAAAAAGTGTCCATTAGAATGCCCCCAAGTATTGGGTTAATGGACTAGAGGCTTGAGCTTGCATATTCACCACTGAAGCGGAGGTGGCAAGTCCTGATTGTCGAGCAAGTTCGCCTGCATCAAGCGCTGCTTTAAATGCTTGTGCCATTAAAATAGGATTTTTAGCAACAGCAATTGCGGTATTCACTAAGACGGCATCTGCACCTAACTCTAAAGCTTCAAGTGCGTGGCTTGGCGCACCAATCCCTGCATCAACAACAACAGGTATTGAGGCTTGTTCAATAATAATCCGTAGAAAATCACGAGTCTGTAAACCTTGATTTGAACCAATAGGAGAGCCTAAAGGCATTACGGCTGCACAGCCAACTTCTTCTAAGCGACGACACAAAACAGGGTCAGCACTACAATAAGGTAAAACAACAAAACCTTCTTTAACGAGGATTTCAGCAGCTTTAAGTGTTTCAATAGGGTCGGGTAATAAATATTTGGTATCAGGATGAATTTCTAATTTTACCCAATGAGTGCCAAAAGCTTCTTTGGCTAAACGAGCCGCAAAAACAGCTTCTTGTGCTGTTTTCGCACCGGATGTATTAGGTAGTAATTTTACCCCTAATGATTTAAGTGGTGCGATTAAATCATCATTACCATTTTTTAAATCCACACGCTTCATTGCCATCGTAACTAATTGGCTACCTGAAGCCTTAATGGCTTCTGTCATTAACGTTGGTGTTGCAAATTTCCCTGTGCCTGTAAATAGTCTCGATGTGAATGTTGTATCAGCAATTTTTAACATATCAGCCCCCTGCAATAGCTTGGAAGAGAAGAATAGTATCGCCATCATTAATAAAATGTGTTTCCCAGTTTTCACGGGGAACAATAGTTTCATTGATAGCAAGCGCTACACCAATGGGTGGTTGCTCTAACTGAATAAGGAGCTGACAGATAGTGACAGGCATATCCAGAGAATATTGTTCGTCATTTACGGTAATGTTCATGCTACCCCCTGACAAACAGGACATGTTTTTGATGGTGTTAAACGCAAAGTACTCCAATTTTGTTTTCTACCATCGAAAAGGCGAAGTTTTCCACTTAGAGTACAGGGTAAGCCAGAGAGCAATTTAATTGCCTCAAGTGCCTGAAGTGTGCCAATCACACCCACAACAGGACCTAAAATTCCGGCTGTTCTACAATTGCGTTGTGGCTCGGTCTGATCTGGATAGAGGCAATGATAGCAGCCATGAGTAAAAGGAGGTTCAAACACCATAAGTTGGCCACTAAACCCTACGGCACTGCCACTGATAAACGGAGTTTGCTGCGCGACACAAGCACGGTTAATCGCTTGGCGTGTGAGCATGTTATCTGTGCAATCTAAGACTAAATCAGCCTCTTTAACTAATTTAGATAATGAGTCACTATCAATACGTTGTTTATAAGAGGTGATTTTTATCTCTGGATTTAATGCGAGCAGAGACTGCTTTGCGATCTCTGATTTTGCATTAGGAATATCTTGAGTCCGATAAAGAATTTGACGTTGTAGATTAGAAACATGCAACTCATCATCATCAACTAAAATAAGTTTCCCAATACCTGCACCAGCAAGATAAAGTGATGCAGGAGAGCCTAATCCACCAAGTCCAACAATCAGTACTCTTGCTTGTTGAAGTTTATTTTGCCCCTCTAAGCCGATATCTTCTAACATCACTTGTCGGCTATAACGCATAAAATCATTATCATTTAGCATGATGGCTTTCCCTCCACTAATTCTAATAATTTACGCGTTACTTGTTGCCAATCTGGCGCTTTTGTTATTGCACTGACTAAGGCAACACTACCGACACCAGTTGCAACAACATCAGGTACTCTCTCTAGCGAGATCCCACCAATAGCAACAGTTGGAAAATTAGGTGTCTGCTCTACTTGATGTTTGAGCGCCTTCAAACCTTGAGGTTTGGATGGCATATCTTTAGTTGTCGTTGGAAAGATATGTCCTAATGCGATGTAAGATGGACGCAATGCTTTCGCTCTTTGCAATTCCGTTTCATCATGAGTAGAAATACCAAGGCGTAACCCTGCTTTTTTTATGGCATCAAGATCCGCAATATCGAGATCTTCTTGGCCAAGATGAACACCGTAGGCGTGATGTTTAATAGCAAGTTGCCAATAGTCATTAATAAACAATCTTGCGTGATATTGTTTACCTAATTTTATTGCTTCAACGATCTCTTGCTCAACATCGTTGGGTTGTTTACCTTTTATGCGTAATTGTAGGGTGGTAACGCCTGTTTTTAACAGGCGTTCGATCCATTCAATAGAATCAACAACAGGATAAAGCCCAAGCTTTTTTTCTGTTGATGCGAAAGGGGTGTTAGAGGATCTGTTCATTTTCAGTCACCTCAACACTGGCGATTTCTGCACTGTGGTATAACTCACTTCCATGCTCTTTAAAAGCTTGAGACATTTGCTCCATACCCGCTGCATAATCACGTACTTCTTGTGTTATTTTCATTGAGCAGAATTTAGGGCCACACATTGAGCAGAAATGAGCGACTTTTCCTGATGCTTGAGGCAAGGTTTCATCGTGATATTGACGTGCGGTTTCAGGATCAAGCGCTAAATTAAATTGATCTTCCCATCTAAACTCAAAGCGAGCTTTTGACATTGCATTATCACGAATTTGAGCACCGGGATGTCCTTTGGCTAAATCGGCAGCATGAGCCGCAATTTTATAAGTAATAAGGCCTTGCTTTACATCTTCTTTGTTAGGTAAACCTAGATGCTCTTTAGGGGTAACATAACAGAGCATTGCACAACCAAACCAGCCAATCATTGCTGCACCAATACCTGATGTGAAGTGATCGTAACCTGGTGCAATGTCTGTAGTAAGAGGGCCTAATGTATAAAATGGTGCTTCATGACAATGCTCTAATTCTTCTGTCATATTGCGACGGATCATCTGCATTGGGACATGGCCTGGGCCTTCTATCATGACTTGAACGTCATATTCCCATGCAATTTTTGTCAGTTCACCTAAGGTATGTAATTCAGAAAATTGTGCTTCATCATTTGCATCTTGAATTGAACCCGGTCTTAATCCATCGCCTAGAGAAAGGGAAACATCATAAGCTGTGCAAATTTCACAGATTTCACGGAAATGTTCGTAGAGGAAATTCTCCTTATGATGCGATAAACACCATTTTGCCATTATCGAACCGCCGCGAGATACAATACCTGTTAGGCGTTTTGCCGTCATAGGTACATAACGTAACAACACGCCTGCATGAATAGTAAAGTAATCAACGCCTTGCTCTGCTTGTTCAAGCAAGGTATCTCGGAACATTTCCCAAGTGAGATCTTCAGCAATACCGTTAACTTTCTCGAGTGCTTGATAAATTGGAACTGTGCCGATAGGAACTGGGCTGTTACGAATGATCCACTCACGCGTTTCATGAATATAACGGCCTGTTGAGAGATCCATTACAGTATCTGCTCCCCAACGTGTAGACCAAATCAGCTTTTCCACTTCTTCTTCAATGGAGGAAGTAACAGAGGAATTTCCGATATTGGCATTCACTTTTACTAAGAAATTACGCCCAATAATCATTGGCTCTGATTCAGGATGATTGATATTGGCAGGAATTATCGCTCGGCCCGCAGCAACTTCTTGGCGTACAAATTCAGGAGTAATATTATCAGGGAGATGCGCACCAAAGCTGAATCCTGCATGCTGTTGGCGTAAAACTTCGCTACGAATTCTCTCTCGACCCATGTTCTCACGAATAGCAATAAACTCCATTTCAGGCGTAATAATACCTTGGCGAGCATAATGCAATTGCGTCACACTTTTACCATTTAGCGCTTTTTTAGGGCTTGGTTTTAAGGGAAAACGTAAATGTTCTAACCCAGTATCAGAAAGGCGCTGTTGGGTGAAATCGGAACTTAAAAGAGAAAGCACTTCAGTATCATTGCGCTCATCAATCCATGGTTGGCGTATTTTTTTTAATCCAAGATTAACGTCGAGTTGAGAAGCGGGATCACCATAAGGGCCTGATGTGTCATACACCGGTACAGGTTCATTATCTTCAAAAACAGGGGAATCTTTTGATCCTCCTACTAGTGTTTTATCAAGTTGGATCTCACGCATTGGTACTTGAATATCAGTACGTGTTCCTTCGAGGTAAATGCGGTTTGAATTTGGGAAACTGACACCTTGAATAGTGCTGATAAACGCTTGAGCGGCATCACGTTGCTCTTTTCGTGGACGTTGTTTGTTGTTTGTTGGTGAAATATCTTTAACGGATATAGTTTGATTTTGGGACATAGCATTTCCTAATAAATATCATGCAGGCTAATTGCCTGTCGGGTGAATATTGAGAAAAATGCTTGTCTGGAGGTCGCAGGGAGTATCGACAGATAGGTGTATATAGGTGTGTAAAAAATATACGCAATGAAGCTATCAAAAGGTCGAATCACTCTTGTTCCCTTCGCGGGTATTAACCCGATCAGGTTCCGCGGATCCCGAATTAACGGTCTCAGCCTGTGTTTATAATAGCCTTATAAACACTAGGCACTCCGACAAGAAGACATCCAGTATATGAAAGATTTTAAAAACTACAAGTCCGACATGGGTTATTTATTTAAATCCCAATGTTGTTGTTCCCATGCTTTTTCATCTGAAACTTGAGTTAATTTTTTATCTGCATTAACCGCGATAACATGGTCTGCTTGGTAACATAATGGGAGATCATTAGATGAATCAGTATAGAAATAAATATAAGTATAATTAATGTTGTTAGCTTCTTTCCATTGATTTAAACGCTCAACTTTTCCTTCTCGAAATGTAGGAATACCTTCAATAAATCCAGTGTAATGATTGTCCTTAATTTGCATATCAATACCCATTGAAACGTCTGCATTGAGTTGCTTTGCAATAGCATAAACTAGAAAGGACATTGTTGCTGAGATAATTATAACGGGAATATTTTGCTGTCGATATTGTGTAATTATTGATATTCCTTGTGGGTAAAGTAGAGGCTTAATTCTTGTTTCAGTGAAGTCATTAACCCAATGATTTATCTTATCTATATCATAATGTTTAAAATATGCTAGATGTTGAAAAAGATATTGGTTTATATTCAGCTTTTCAGCATAATAGTCTGCGATCATTTGTTCATCTAGTTTCAAAAAATGAGGATCTGTGACTATTTTTTTATCCCACAAATAGTTTGTCCACAAGCGACTAGAATCGCCTGCTAAAAGTGTTTCATCTAGATCAAAAATAGCAATTTTATTTTTTATTTTATCTGTCATTCTAACGGTTCTTACTATTAATAAAATTTATATTTATGTTTAGGAATACTAATGAATTATAGAAGATAGTTATAATTCATTGAGTGGTTCTTGCTAAAAAGAGTATCCTCTATTCTATATCATTATTTTGGATAGAATGGTCGTTATGCATTTATATACATTAACAGGGTCAGAAAAGGGCTGGTGGACGGTCAGCCTTGGTGGACGAGTATGGTTACCTAAAGGCGAACTTCCGTTTGGCTTAGCTAAAGATTGGGATCTCATAGGTCAGCACGCCAAAATTGTTGGTGAATGGCAAGGTGAAACAGTTTGGCTTATTCATGGAAAAATGGATAACGATATGTGTTCACCAAGGCTTATCGCTTCACAGGATGAAAACTTATTTAAATTAGTTGGTCGTGGCGTTCAACTGGCTGAGTTTTATCGTTCTCACCGTTTTTGTGGTTACTGTGGTTCCAAAATGCGTCATAGTGAGAGTGAATGGGCGTGTTTATGTGATAATTGCCATGAACGCTATTATCCACAAATTGCCCCTTGCATTATTGTGGGTATTCGCCATGAAGATAAAATCTTATTAGCACATCATGTTAGGCATAAACATTCACCTCTTTATACTGTACTTGCTGGTTTTGTTGAGGTGGGTGAAACTTTAGAAGAAGCCGTAGCCCGTGAAGTGTTTGAAGAGAGTAATATTCGTATTCGCAATATTCGCTATGTATCCTCTCAGCCTTGGCCATTTCCTCACTCCTTAATGATGGGCTTTTTAGCTGACTATGATGGTGGTGAACTACGCCACGATCCTTCTGAATTAACGAGTGCAGGTTGGTATCGTTACGATCAACTACCACAGATCCCGCCACCAGATACGATTGCTAGACGTTTGATAGAAGATACGATAGCGAATATTAGACAAGATAAAGAAAAGAGCTAAATAAAGGCGCTGTCTGCCAACAGTTATTTTTCCAGCATGTTACAATGCCTGCTATTTTGCGGCCCTATTACTGTTAATGGAGTTAGTCATGAGTGAGTTGAAAAACGACCGCTATTTACGTGCGCTGTTGCGCCAACCTGTTGATGTCACCCCAGTTTGGATGATGCGTCAGGCAGGCAGATATCTTCCTGAATATAAGGAAACACGGGCACAGGCGGGGGATTTCATCTCATTGTGCAAGAACACAGAATTGGCTTGTGAAGTGACATTACAGCCTTTAAGACGCTTTCCTTTAGATGCTGCTATTTTATTTTCTGATATTTTAACTATTCCAGATGCAATGGGATTGGGTCTTTACTTTGAAACAGGTGAAGGCCCTCGTTTTAAATCACCAATAAATAGTCTTGATGATATTAAAAAGCTACCTATTCCTGATCCTGAAGATGAACTGGGATATGTGATGAATGCAGTACGTGCCATTCGTCATGCATTGCAAGGTAGTGTGCCATTAATTGGTTTTTCGGGAAGTCCTTGGACGCTGGCAACCTATATGGTTGAAGGTGGAAGTAGTAAGGCCTTCACAAAAATTAAAAAAATGATGTACGCAGAGCCACAAGCATTACATCTATTACTGGATAAACTGGCAGATAGCGTTATTCTGTATCTGAATGCTCAAATTAAAGCGGGTGCACAATCCATCATGATTTTTGATACATGGGGTGGTGTGTTAACTGGCCGTGATTACCAACTCTTTTCATTACACTATATGCATAAGATTGTTGATGGTCTTATCCGTGAATATGATGGAAGAAAAGTTCCTGTAACCTTATTTACCAAAGGTGGCGGCCGTTGGCTAGAAGCGATGGCTGCGACAGGTTGCGATGCATTAGGGCTTGATTGGACGATTGATATTGAAGATGCACGTCGTCGAGTAGGGGATAAAGTTGCGCTACAAGGCAATATGGATCCTTCTATGCTGTATGCACCGCCTGCCAGAATAGAGCAAGAAGTCGAAACTATTCTTGCTGGATTTGGTAAAGGTAACGGTCATGTCTTTAATCTTGGGCACGGTATTCATCAAGATGTTCCACCAGAACATGCTGGTGCATTTATTGATGCGGTTCACCGTTTATCGAAGCCTTATCATCAGGATAATGATTAATACCCAGCAATTGCGTCAGGAGCAGACAGAAAAAGCTCAACAGATTATTTTAACGGACCAATTTACAGCACCAACTTACATAGCAGGTGCTGATGTTGGTTTTGAAGAAGGTGGCGCAGTTACTCGCGCCGCCATCGTGATAATGCATTACCCTTCTTTTGAAATTCTTGAATATCAAATTGCACGAATACCTACAACTCTTCCTTATATTCCTGGTTTACTTTCGTTTAGAGAGTGCCCTGCATTACTGACTGCTTGGCAACTAATCAAACAAAAGCCTTCTCTTATTTTTGTCGATGGACAAGGTATTGCTCATCCTAGAAGGCTTGGTGTCGCAAGCCATTTTGGTTTATTAGTGGATACGCCTACTATTGGCGTGGCAAAAAGTCGTTTATGTGGCATTGATAAAACAGTCAATGAAAAGATGGGAAGTCATGAACCGTTAATGGATAAGAATGAGCAAATAGGGTGGATTTATCGTAGTAAGAAAAAATGTAAACCCCTGTATATTTCTCCGGGTCATAAAGTGAGTATGAATGGCGCTTTGCAGTGGGTTGAGTTGTGTATGAAAGGCTATCGATTGCCAGAACCTACGCGTTGGGCTGATGGTATTGCTTCAAATAGGCGATTATTTGAGCAGTTGAATAAGAATAAGCTCTAAATGACCGGGAAATATGTGGATATTTTTAATTTTCAGGTAAACTGCGCCTAAGTTAAGAAAATGAGTAATCACGAATGTTGAAGAACCCAATCCATTTACGTTTAGAAAAGCTAGAAGCTTGGCAACACCTGACGTTTATGGCATGCCTGTGTGAGAGAATGTACCCAAACTATCAGGTATTTTGTCGAGAAACAGGATTTACCGATCCAATGCTTTATCGCCGTATTCTCGATCTGGTTTGGGAAACTTTAACGGTGAAAGATGCAAAGGTTAATTTTGATTCTCAATTAGAGAAATTAGAAGAAGCTATTCCTGATGCATCTCAGTTCGAGATTTATGGTGTCTATCCTGCGATTGACGCCTGTGTTGCACTTAGTGAAATTGTTCACTCTCGTTTAAGCGGTGAATCATTAAGTCACGCTATTGAAGTGAGCAAATTATCAGTAGGGACAGTTGCTTCACTTGAAATGACACAGGCAGAAAGAGAAATGAGCGAAGAAGAGCTTCGATCTCTACCTGCTGTTATTGAAGAGTTCGATATCCAATGGGAAATTTACCGTCTACTTGTAGAATGTGAAGAAAGAGATATCGAACTGATCAAGGGTCTACGTGCAGACCTTCGTGAAGCTGGAATGAGCAATATCGGTATAGAATTAACGCACTAAATCAGAAAAACGTGATTTAGTGCTTGAAAAGCGACGTTTAAAGACTTCACATCACCCCCGTGTATGTTCTACATTGGGTACGAAAAGAAGTGGCTCAGGTGTTTTACTTAATTTATCCTCTTAAAAAGATAAGTTAAGTTTTTTCACCAGATGTTTTTCAAACGATAAAACATACTTTAAGGACTATTTTATGAACAAAGCTGAATTAACCGAATCAGTTGCTGAAAAAGCGGATCTGACAAAAACTCAAGCAAAAGCTGCTATTGAAGCGTTTATCGATTCAGTAACAGGTGCTCTGAAAGAAGGCGATTCTGTACAGTTAGTTGGTTTCGGTACATTCAAGGTGAATCACCGTGCAGAGCGTACTGGTCGTAACCCTCAAACTGGTAAAGAAATTAAAATTGCAGCAGCTAACGTTCCTGCATTTACTGCCGGTAAAGCACTGAAAGACGCAGTAAAATAATTCCTTTGAACGGAATGAACAATAGAGGGGGATTTACTCCCCTTTTGTTGAAACGACAGGGGCTGTTAGCAATAGGATCTGCTTTTTTGCTCAGCGCCTGCTCCTCTACTGTGCAACTACCTGAGTTTTCTGCAACAGGTTATATTGCAGATGAAGGTGTTGTCCGGCTATGGCGTTTAAATAATACAGCGTCAGAGCCTCAAGTGATCATGAGTGTTTATAGCTTTTATAAAAAGCCAGAAACTGTCATCACATTCTATGAGTATCGTCAAAATAAGCTTTGGCAAGTTCGCTCTGAAGTTATCAATCCAAATGATCCCTCCTCTTGGCATCTTCGTTTAAATAAACGAGGAGAAGTTATTTTCATGCAACAAGAAAGCCAGAAGCAAAAACGAGCATTGACAGAAGATGAGCGTTTAAGAATGGTATTTGCTGCAAGTAAAGAGCGTGAAATTAGTGAAGCGCTTACTATTGGGAAAGTAAATTTAGTACAGGGTATTTGGTATCAAAATACGATGACAACATGTGCTGGTGAGAAGGTGAGTGTTTCATTTGAAGGTCCAGAACAACGTTGGTTAAAAACAAGAACACGTAATTCAAGTAAGCCTTCTTATGTTGCTTGGCTTGATTCACCAGAAGGTAAGCAATTACTTATGGTTGCAGAACACGATTTTTGTAAATGGGAACCAACAAAAGAGAGCTTGTGATCACTCCCTTTTGTTGTTGGTAATTTATTTCTTTAAGCGCGCAATCGCTCGATAGCCGATATCATGGCGATAAAAACTACCATTCCAATGAATATCTTTCGCTAAGGCATAAGCATTTTGTTGAGCCTGCTCGATATCATCACCTAATGCAGTCGCACATAATACTCGCCCGCCAGCAGTGATAACGTCGCCTTTGTCATTGAGTGTTGTTCCTGCTTGAAATACTTTTGCTGTTGTTGATGATGTTGGTGTTAAGCCTTTGATAACATCACCTTGACGATAATCTGCAGGGTAGCCGCCAGCTGCAATCACAATTCCTAAAGCTGGACGAGGATCCCAAAGAGAATCTTTATCTTTTAAGTTACCTTTTGCTCCAGCTAAACACAGCTCAACTAAATCAGATTGCATACGCATCATAATAGGTTGAGTTTCTGGATCACCAAAACGACAGTTAAACTCAATAACCTTAGCAATGCCTTGTTTATCAATCATCAGTCCTGCATAAAGGAAACCTTGGTAACGATAGCCTTCAGAAGCCATTCCTTTTACTGTTGGATAAATGATTTTTTCCATTACTTGCTGGTGGATTTCTGGTGTAACTACAGGTGCTGGTGAATATGCTCCCATTCCCCCTGTATTAGGTCCAGTATCTCCATCACCAACACGTTTATGATCTTGGCTTGTTGCCATTGGAATAACGTGTTCACCATCAACCATCACAATAAAGCTAGCTTCTTCGCCATCAAGAAATTCTTCGATAACAATACGATGACCTGCATCACCAAAAACATTGCCAGCCAGCATATCTTTAATTGCGGCTTCAGCCTCAGCTTGTGTCA
The DNA here is from genome assembly GCF_011045835.1 of Proteus terrae subsp. cibarius. Taxonomy (NCBI): domain Bacteria; kingdom Pseudomonadati; phylum Pseudomonadota; class Gammaproteobacteria; order Enterobacterales; family Morganellaceae; genus Proteus; species Proteus terrae. Next base: position 3,572,331 of record NZ_CP047349.1, on the reverse strand, counting down.
TAGCAACAATAACGCCTTTACCTGCGGCTAAACCATCTGCTTTGATAACAATTGGTGCGCCTACTTTATTAAGGTACTCAAGTGCAGGTGCTATTTCTGTGAAATTTTGATAATCCGCAGTTGGAATTTTATGACGAGCCAAAAAATCTTTTGTGAAGGCTTTAGAGCCTTCTAACTGCGCGGCTCCTTTTGTTGGGCCAAAGATGGTCAATCCCGCTTCTTTAAATGCATCTACAACACCAATAACCAGAGGTGCTTCAGGGCCCACGATAGTCAAATCAATTTTATTTTTGAGAGCAAATGCGACTAATGCAGGAATATCTGTTGCACTGATAGCGACATTCTCAACACCACTTTCTAATGCAGTGCCTGCATTACCAGGGGCAACAAAAACGTGTGTTGTAAGCGGCGACTGAACCGCTTTCCAGGCTAAAGCGTGTTCACGACCGCCATTACCAATAATCAAAATCTTCATATCAATACCTTATTAATGACGGAAGTGACGCATATTGGTGAAAATCATTGCGATGTTATGCTCATTTGCAGCTGCGATCACTTCATCATCACGAATTGAGCCACCAGGTTGAATAACACAAGTCACGCCGGCAAGTGCTGCTGCATCAATACCATCTCTAAATGGAAAAAATGCATCAGATGCCATTGCACAACCTGCAACTTCTAAACCTTCATCAGCAGCTTTAATACCTGCGATTTTTGCAGAATACACACGGCTCATTTGCCCTGCACCAATACCGACTGTCATATCGTTTTTAGCGTAAACAATGGCATTTGATTTTACGAATTTGGCGACTTTCCAGCAGAAGAGTGCATCTTTAAGTTCACGCTCACTAGGTTGACGTTGGGTGACCACTCTTAAGTTTTCTTCTTTTACCATACCTAAGTCACGATCTTGAACTAACAGCCCACCATTAACACGTTTGAAATCTAATGCTGGTTTGGCTTCTTGCCATTGACCACAAGCTAATACACGAACATTTGGTTTAGTTTCTAAAATTGGTAATGCATCATTATTAATAGAAGGCGCAATGATCACTTCAACAAACTGACGTTCGATGATGGCACTTGCTGTTTTTGCATCTAATGGGCGATTGAATGCGATAATGCCACCAAATGCAGAGGTTGGATCGGTTTTAAATGCATTGTCATATGCTTGTGCGAGCGTGTTCGCAATTGCAACACCGCAAGGGTTTGCATGTTTCACAATAACACATGCCGGCTCGGAAAATGATTTCACACATTCTAATGCTGCATCAGTATCAGCAATATTGTTATAAGAAAGTGCTTTGCCTTGTAATTGGTTTGCAGTGGCAATAGATGCTTCTTCTATATTCTCTTCTATATAGAAAGCTGCTTGCTGGTGAGCATTTTCACCATAACGCATATCTTGTTTCTTTATATAGTTCAGATTTAAGGTACGAGGGAAAGTACCTGATGGTTGTGAAGTATCACCATAATAAGGTGCAACCTTCTGGCCGAAGTAGTTAGCAATCATTCCGTCATAAGCAGCTGTGTGTTCAAAGGCTTTAATCGCCAAATCAAAGCGTGTATCTAAAGTAAGGCTATTTTCGTGATTATCCATTTCTTCAATCACTCTTTCATAGTCATTACTATTTACTACAATCGTAACGTCTTTATGATTTTTTGCCGCGGAGCGAACCATTGTTGGTCCACCAATATCGATATTCTCCACAGCATCTGCTAATGAACAATCTGGATGAGCTACTGTTTTAGCAAAAGGATAAAGATTTACGACGACCATATCGATAGGACGAATTTCATGTTCTTCCATAATTGCATCATCTTGTCCACGACGACCTAGGATCCCACCATGTACTTTAGGATGCAGTGTTTTCACTCTGCCATCCATCATTTCTGGAAAGCCTGTGTAGTCGGAGACTTCAATAACCGGTAAGCCAGCTTCTGCTAATAGACGTGCGGTTCCACCTGTAGATAAGAGTTCTACTTTTCTTTCAACAAGTGCTTTAGCAAATTCTAAAATACCTGCTTTATCAGACACACTTAAAAGTGCACGGCGGATAGGACGAAGATGTTGCATGAGTTTTATCCCTTGGGGTTGGTATAACGGTAGTAATGGTGAAGTTAAATCACATTAATACAGTGAGATTGTGTTTGCTTAACTAACATTTCAGAAGATGGACACAAAATCAATCTTACTTAATCGACCGTCATGATAACGCAAACGATTGCGTTTGACATGCTAATTTTATATAAAAAGGTGCTCTGTGGATAAAATTGTTGATAAGTGCGTATAAGTGGGTGTTTTGCTGTGGAATTAAGCAAACGATTTTTTTTCTTAAAAAAACTATTGCCAGCCTCAGAAAACTCCCTATAATGCGTCCTCGTTGTCACGGCAAACCACGCTAAGTGAGTTAGCCGAGAGAACGAAGAAAAAAGTGGAAGGCCTTGTAAATAAACGCTTGACACTGAATGAGGAAGATGTAGAATGCACCTCCTCGCAATAACGCAGAAGACCGGAAACGGCAGCGAATGTTGCACTGCTCTTTAACAAATTATCAGACAATCTGTGTGGGCACTCGCAGAGACGATATCTTCTAAAATATTAGATGTATCAAGTCTTGAAGAGTGAACAACAAAAGTAAATTCATTTATGAATAGCTAAGTTTTCGATTTCTTTGAGCATCAAACACTTTTAATTGAAGAGTTTGATCATGGCTCAGATTGAACGCTGGCGGCAGGCCTAACACATGCAAGTCGAGCGGTAACAGGAGAAAGCTTGCTTTCTTGCTGACGAGCGGCGGACGGGTGAGTAATGTATGGGGATCTGCCCGATAGAGGGGGATAACTACTGGAAACGGTGGCTAATACCGCATGACGTCTACGGACCAAAGCAGGGGCTCTTCGGACCTTGCGCTATCGGATGAACCCATATGGGATTAGCTAGTAGGTGGGGTAAAGGCTCACCTAGGCGACGATCTCTAGCTGGTCTGAGAGGATGATCAGCCACACTGGGACTGAGACACGGCCCAGACTCCTACGGGAGGCAGCAGTGGGGAATATTGCACAATGGGCGCAAGCCTGATGCAGCCATGCCGCGTGTATGAAGAAGGCCTTAGGGTTGTAAAGTACTTTCAGCGGGGAGGAAGGTGTTAAGATTAATACTCTTAGCAATTGACGTTACCCGCAGAAGAAGCACCGGCTAACTCCGTGCCAGCAGCCGCGGTAATACGGAGGGTGCAAGCGTTAATCGGAATTACTGGGCGTAAAGCGCACGCAGGCGGTCAATTAAGTCAGATGTGAAAGCCCCGAGCTTAACTTGGGAATTGCATCTGAAACTGGTTGGCTAGAGTCTTGTAGAGGGGGGTAGAATTCCACGTGTAGCGGTGAAATGCGTAGAGATGTGGAGGAATACCGGTGGCGAAGGCGGCCCCCTGGACAAAGACTGACGCTCAGGTGCGAAAGCGTGGGGAGCAAACAGGATTAGATACCCTGGTAGTCCACGCTGTAAACGATGTCGATTTAGAGGTTGTGGTCTTGAACCGTGGCTTCTGGAGCTAACGCGTTAAATCGACCGCCTGGGGAGTACGGCCGCAAGGTTAAAACTCAAATGAATTGACGGGGGCCCGCACAAGCGGTGGAGCATGTGGTTTAATTCGATGCAACGCGAAGAACCTTACCTACTCTTGACATCCAGCGAATCCTTTAGAGATAGAGGAGTGCCTTCGGGAACGCTGAGACAGGTGCTGCATGGCTGTCGTCAGCTCGTGTTGTGAAATGTTGGGTTAAGTCCCGCAACGAGCGCAACCCTTATCCTTTGTTGCCAGCGCGTGATGGCGGGAACTCAAAGGAGACTGCCGGTGATAAACCGGAGGAAGGTGGGGATGACGTCAAGTCATCATGGCCCTTACGAGTAGGGCTACACACGTGCTACAATGGCAGATACAAAGAGAAGCGACCTCGCGAGAGCAAGCGGAACTCATAAAGTCTGTCGTAGTCCGGATTGGAGTCTGCAACTCGACTCCATGAAGTCGGAATCGCTAGTAATCGTAGATCAGAATGCTACGGTGAATACGTTCCCGGGCCTTGTACACACCGCCCGTCACACCATGGGAGTGGGTTGCAAAAGAAGTAGGTAGCTTAACCTTCGGGAGGGCGCTTACCACTTTGTGATTCATGACTGGGGTGAAGTCGTAACAAGGTAACCGTAGGGGAACCTGCGGTTGGATCACCTCCTTACCTAAGAGATACGTGTTATGTGCAGTGCTCACACAGATTGTCTGATGAAGAACGAGCAGAAATACCGGTATAGGCTTGTAGCTCAGGTGGTTAGAGCGCACCCCTGATAAGGGTGAGGTCGGTGGTTCAAGTCCACTCAGGCCTACCAAATCGTATTGATACTGCGTTGTGAAATCACTCGTTTACTGATGTAAACTTCGTGACTTCACGCCTTGTCTCACTGCGATTGGCTCAATTCTTACTTAAAGGAACACTTCCAATAAGAAAGAAACCTGAGAAACAAAACGGTATTAAAGAATGCATTATGGGGCTATAGCTCAGCTGGGAGAGCGCCTGCCTTGCACGCAGGAGGTCAGCGGTTCGATCCCGCTTAGCTCCACCATAATCTCTTGAATATAAAACAATAATTCAGAGTATATTAGCAATAGTATACTGCGAATTATTTTGCTCTTTAACAATCTGGAACAAGCTGAAAAATTGAAAACAAATCAATATATCACCGAGGTATATTGATGAGTCTCTCAAAATCTCAAATCTGAAAATACTCTTCAGAAAGGATATGCGAGCAAAATGATTTCAAGGCGGACAGCGCACAGCAAGCGGAGCATACTTAAAGTATGTGAGCATTGCGAGCACTGCCCAACGTCGAAATCATGAAGCGTAGCAATCCGTTTTAGAAGACATCTTCGGGTTGTGAGGTTAAGCGAATAAGCGTACACGGTGGATGCCTAGGCAATCAGAGGCGATGAAGGACGTGCTAATCTGCGATAAGCGTCGGTAAGGTGATATGAACCGTTATACCCGACGATTTCCGAATGGGGAAACCCAATATCCAATGGATATTATCATTAACTGAATACATAGGTTAATGAAGCGAACCGGGAGAACTGAAACATCTCAGTACCCCGAGGAAAAGAAATCAACCGAGATTCCCCTAGTAGCGGCGAGCGAACGGGGAACAGCCCAGAGTCTTAATCAATAGCAGCATCAGGAGAACGGTCTGGAAAGTCCGGCAGTAAAGGGTGATAGCCCCGTATCCGAAGATGCTGTTATTGTGAACTCGACGAGTAGGGCGGGACACGTGTTATCCTGTCTGAATATGGGGGGACCATCCTCCAAGGCTAAATACTCCTGATTGACCGATAGTGAACCAGTACCGTGAGGGAAAGGCGAAAAGAACCCCGGCGAGGGGAGTGAAAAAGAACCTGAAACCGTGTACGTACAAGCAGTAGGAGCCCCATCACTCAAGTGCCTCGCACTGAGTGATTGGACAAACCACTCGAAAACAGCGCAGCGTTTACCTACAAAGTGGATTGATTTTTTCAAGCCGTCGCGCAGTGTACATAGAAGTACACGAGCAACGGAAGTTAAAAAATCGAGCCAGTTTGACAGTAAAAGCAAGCGGGACATTTGAGGATGGGGTGACTGCGTACCTTTTGTATAATGGGTCAGCGACTTATATTCTGTAGCAAGGTTAACCGTATAGGGGAGCCGTAGGGAAACCGAGTCTTAACTGGGCGAATGAGTTGCAGGGTATAGACCCGAAACCCGGTGATCTATCCATGGGCAGGTTGAAGGTTGGGTAACACTAACTGGAGGACCGAACCGACTAATGTTGAAAAATTAGCGGATGACTTGTGGATGGGGGTGAAAGGCCAATCAAACCGGGAGATAGCTGGTTCTCCCCGAAAGCTATTTAGGTAGCGCCTCGTGAATTCATCTTCGGGGGTAGAGCACTGTTTCGACTAGGGGGTCATCCCGACTTACCAACTCGATGCAAACTGCGAATACCGAAGAATGTTATCACGGGAGACACACGGCGGGTGCTAACGTCCGTCGTGAAGAGGGAAACAACCCAGACCGCCAGCTAAGGTCCCAAAGTCATGGTTAAGTGGGAAACGAAGTGGGAAGGCTCAGACAGCCAGGATGTTGGCTTAGAAGCAGCCATCATTTAAAGAAAGCGTAATAGCTCACTGGTCGAGTCGGCCCGCGCGGAAGATGTAACGGGGCTAAACCATGCACCGAAGCTGCGGCAGCGAACGTATCACTTAAATTTGTTTGAGTGAGACACGATTGACGGAACGAAGTGACGTCAATGCGTCCATGAAAGTCGAGGCGAAAGCCCGATAAGCGAATTTAAGGATACGTTCGTTGGGTAGGGGAGCGTTCTGTAAGCCTGCGAAGGTGTACTGTGAGGTATGCTGGAGGTATCAGAAGTGCGAATGCTGACATAAGTAACGATAATGCGGGTGAAAAACCCGCACGCCGGAAGACCAAGGGTTCCTGTCCAACGTTAATCGGGGCAGGGTGAGTCGACCCCTAAGGCGAGGCTGAAAAGCGTAGTCGATGGGAAACGGGTTAATATTCCCGTACTGGTGGTAACTGCGATGGGGGAACGGAGAAGGCTAGGTTGTCCGGGCGACGGTCGTCCCGGTTCAAGCATGTAGGCAGAGTGATTAGGCAAATCCGGTCACTTAATGCTGAGGTGTGATGACGAACCACTAAGGTGGTGAAGCAATTGATGCCCTGCTTCCAGGAAAAGCCTCTAAGCTTCAGGTTACCAACAATCGTACCCCAAACCGACACAGGTGGTCAGGTAGAGAATACTCAGGCGCTTGAGAGAACTCGGGTGAAGGAACTAGGCAAAATGGTGCCGTAACTTCGGGAGAAGGCACGCTGGCGGTAAGTGAAGTCCCTTGCGGACGGAGCCGAAGCCAGTCGAAGATACCAGCTGGCTGCAACTGTTTATTAAAAACACAGCACTGTGCAAACACGAAAGTGGACGTATACGGTGTGACGCCTGCCCGGTGCTGGAAGGTTAATTGATGGGGTTATCCTTAGGGAGAAGCTCTTGATCGAAGCCCCAGTAAACGGCGGCCGTAACTATAACGGTCCTAAGGTAGCGAAATTCCTTGTCGGGTAAGTTCCGACCTGCACGAATGGCGTAATGATGGCCAGGCTGTCTCCACCCGAGACTCAGTGAAATTGAACTCGCTGTGAAGATGCAGTGTACCCGCGGCAAGACGGAAAGACCCCGTGAACCTTTACTATAGCTTGACACTGAACATTGAGCCTTGATGTGTAGGATAGGTGGGAGACTATGAAGTGTGGACGCCAGTCTGCATGGAGTCAACCTTGAAATACCACCCTTTAACGTTTGATGTTCTAACCTAGGTCCATAATCTGGATCGGGGACCGTGTCTGGTGGGTAGTTTGACTGGGGCGGTCTCCTCCTAAAGAGTAACGGAGGAGCACGAAGGTTGGCTAAGCATGGTCGGACATCATGCGGTTAGTGCAAAGGCATAAGCCAGCTTGACTGTGAGAGTGACGGCTCGAGCAGGTACGAAAGTAGGTCTTAGTGATCCGGTGGTTCTGAATGGAAGGGCCATCGCTCAACGGATAAAAGGTACTCCGGGGATAACAGGCTGATACCGCCCAAGAGTTCATATCGACGGCGGTGTTTGGCACCTCGATGTCGGCTCATCACATCCTGGGGCTGAAGTAGGTCCCAAGGGTATGGCTGTTCGCCATTTAAAGTGGTACGCGAGCTGGGTTTAGAACGTCGTGAGACAGTTCGGTCCCTATCTGCCGTGGGCGTTGGAAGATTGAGAGGGGTTGCTCCTAGTACGAGAGGACCGGAGTGAACGCACCACTGGTGTTCGGGTTGTCATGCCAATGGCATTGCCCGGTAGCTAAGTGCGGAAGAGATAACCGCTGAAAGCATCTAAGCGGGAAACTTGCCTCGAGATGAGTCTTCCCTGTCACCTAGAGTGACCTAAAGGAACGTTTAAGACTAAGACGTTGATAGGCTGGGTGTGTAAGCGTAGCGATACGTTGAGCTAACCAGTACTAATGAACCGTGAGGCTTAACCTGACAACACCGAAGGTGTTTTGTCTGAGAGACGACAGTAGATGAAGTAAGCTTGTTTAAGATTGAACATTGCTGGTTATAGCGTAGAGATACAAAATAACGGGTAATTAGACAGAATTTGCTTGGCGGCCATAGCGCAGCGGACCCACCTGAATCCATGCCGAACTCAGAAGTGAAACGTTGTAGCGCCGATGGTAGTGTGGGGCCTCCCCATGTGAGAGTAGGGAACTGCCAGGCATTAAATAAGACGAGAAAGCCAACCCAATGGGTTGGCTTTTTTGCGTTTGGGGTTTTTATATAGCTTAAAAGTCTAAAAACACGAGTTGTTTGTTTTATATTGAGGCTGTTAATAGGATAATTGCTAAATAATACCTTGGCTCCAACGAGAAAATTGCTCAATCCCCATCCTGTTCAATATATAACGAAACCAAACACTGTAATTTTGTGCATTCTCTTGAATATCTTGATAAAGAGAATCAAGAGAGATCCAGCGATAATTCATTACTTCATCTGGATTGCTATGTGGTAATTCGTTACTAAACCCAAGAAATAGGTGATCAAATTCATGCTCTATCAGATCATCTGTCACTTTTTCGTTATACAGAATAGTTCCAATAGATTGCATATCACATTTCATACCTAATTCTTCATCTAGACGACGATGAATAGCATCTGAAAGTAATTCGTTTGGAAGCGGGTGACTACAACATGTATTTGCCCATAAACCACCAGAGTGATATTTAGATATTGCACGTTGCTGAATAAGTAACTGCTGTTTTGAATTAAAAATAAATATTGAAAAGGCTCGATGTAAGGCGCCTACAATATGAGCTTCAAGCTTTGGCATTGTTCCCAGCTCATTATCATTTTTATCTACGAGAATGACAGCGTCTTCCACAAGAAATCACCTTAATAAAATAATATATTGTTATAGCGTGAATATAACATGACTGTATATCAAATAATGATTTATTGTGTTGTTCTTTTTATGGCATCACAGGAATGATGCCTAGAATAAAAGGAAAGGAAGATCTAAGGGGTATAATATTGAACACCAATCTTAATAAGTTCTCTACCTTGTGATTTTCGATGCTTATTTGTATCTCTTAATGAATAAATACAGCCGCAATATTCTTGTTGGTAGAATTGTTCACGTTTACTTATTTCGATCATTCTGGCTGAGCCTCCTTTTTTACGCCAATTATAATCCCAATAAACCATATTAGGATAAGGTGCTACTGCTCTTTCACCACAGCCATTTATCTGTTTCATATCTTTCCAACGTGAGATCCCAAGTGAACTGGAAATAACGGAAAAGCCATTTTCAAAGGCATAAAGGGCTGTTCTTTCAAAGCGCATATCAAAACACATTGTGCATCGAATACCACGCTCAGGCTCTTTTTCCATTCCTTTAGCTCTTTCAAACCAATTATCTGTATCATAATCAGCATCAACAAAAGGAATATTATGTTTTTTAGCAAAACGAATATTCTCTTCCTTACGAATTAAATACTCTTTTTGGGGATGAATATTGGGATTATAGAAAAAGATAGTGTAATCAATACCTGAAGCTTGTAATGCTTCCATGACTTCACCAGAACAAGGAGCACAGCAAGAGTGTAGTAAAAGCTTATTTGCATCTGCAGGTAATGTGAGCTTTTCTCGTATAAGAGTCATAGATGATCCTAAATAACATTATTTTAGTTGTAAAATGATGTCTTTATTATAGTAATAAATACGTAGGTAATCTGCTTTTTTAAAATTATTTAAAAATAACCACTTGTTTTATATAAATTAAAAATGATGAACGAAAATGATTTAGGTAATGACTATCAGAGAGTTTACTAGATTCATATTATGATGAGAGGTAAGATGAAATACTAATTCTGCTACTGTTTGTAGCAAAATCTAAAATAAAGGAATTTAGTTATGTCATCTATATTACCTCGCTCTGTAACCTCGCCAAAAAAATTCTTTATTGGTAGCCAATTACTGTCTTCTGTCGGCAAATATGTAAAAGATTTTGGTGATAATGCATTTATTATTAGTGATGAGTTTTTTTTAGAAAAAGTAACTAAAGAAGCAGTTCCTTCTCTAAAAGAAAATGGCATTGTTTCAATGGTTGAAAAATTTAATTATGAATGTACTGAGGCAGAAGTTAATCGCTTAGGTAAAATTGCCGTTGAAAATAAAGCGAACGTTATTATTGGTATTGGGGGCGGTAAGACATTAGATGTGTCTAAAGCAGTTGCTTATTATCAGCACATCCCTGTTATTTTATTCCCAACAATCGCTTCAACGGATGCACCTTGTACTGCATTGTCTGTGCTATATAAAGAAAATGGTGAGTTTGATAAATATTTATTCTTACCACAAAACCCTGATGTTGTTATCGCAGACACCGCTATTATCGCATCAGCCCCACAACGCTTTTTCTCGGCGGGTGTTGGTGATGCACTAGCAACTTACTTTGAAGCTCGTGCTTGTTATCAAGCTGACGGCTTAAATTTAGTTAATCAACGTCCATCACGTACAGGCCTTGGTTTAGCGCAACTTTGCTTTGAAATGCTAAGTGAAAATATTGATAAAGCAATGGATGCGATTCGCCATAAAATTACCACTCCTGCATTAGAGCAAACTATTGAAGCAACAATCTACCTTAGTGGTGTTGGTGCTGAAGCAGGTGGCTTAGCAGCTGCTCACGCAGTAAATAATGGTATGTCTGCAGTTGAGTCTTTACACCGTGTTCAACATGGTGAAAAAGTAGTATTTGGTTTATTAACTCAGCTAGTGTTAGAAAATGCAGCACAAGAAGAAATTGATGAAGTGATCCGTATTATCAAAGCGGCAGAATTACCACTGACACTTGAAGATATGGGTATGAAAGAATTTATTGAAAGCGAATGGCGTACTGTTGCTAAAATTGCCTGTGCTGAAGGCGACACAATGGGCAATATGCCAATGAGAGTGACTGAAGAAGATGTTTATAATGCAATGATTGCAGCTAACGCATTGGCTCATCGCTATAAATAATTCTTAGCTTGGCAAATGATTATCTTAAAACCCCAAATTAAGTTTGGGGTTTTTCTTTAGTCTAATGTTGGATTCATTTGAGCAAGATCGAACGGTGTTATCTGATAAACATAGTAGTTCAACCAATTTGCAAACAATAAATGTCCATGACTACGCCAAGAAGCGATAGGTTTTTTGTTCGGATCATTATTAGGAAAATAGTTTTCTGGTAATTGAGGATCTAATCCTGCTTTAACATCACGGTGATATTCATCTGCGAGTGTATTAGGATCGTATTCAGGATGTCCTGTTGCAAAAACAACTCGTTTATCTTTTGATGCAAATAAATAAGCACCTGCTTCTTCCGAAGTTGCAAGGATCTCCAAATCAGTATTATTTTGAATAAAGTCGATAGGAAAACCGGCATAACGAGAATGGGGAGCAAAGAAAGTCTCATCAAATCCTCGCGTTAACAGTGAATATGGTGAGCAAGTATTATGGCTATATACGCCTGAAATTTTTTGTTCTAGCGTATATTTAGGAAGGTTATATAAGATATTCAATCCAGCTTGAGCCGCCCAACAAATAAAGAGTGTAGAAGTAACATGCTCTTTAGCCCATGTAATCACCTCTTTTATTTCATCCCAATAAGCTACATCTTCAAATTCAACTAACCCTAATGGCGCGCCCGTGACAATAAGGCCATCAAAATTTTGCTCTTTAATTTGGTCAAAATCGCAATAGAAAGTATCGAGATGCTCTACAGGTGTATTTTTAGGAATACGAGAGTCAATACGCAATAATTGAATATCAATTTGAAGAGGACTATTAGAAAGCAATCGCAGAAATTGATTTTCTGTTTCTATTTTCTTTGGCATTAAATTAAGGATAAGTACTTTTAAAGGGCGAATGTCTTGAATACTCGCTCTGCTGGATGTCATAACAAAGACATTCTCTTTTTGTAAACAACTGACTGCGGGTAGCTCATCGGGTACTCTAATTGGCATTTCAATAACCTCTAAAAACTTCTAGACATCTAGAAGCCTAAATTTAGCTAATAACCTTTTGAATGTCGAGGTCTTCATGTTGTGCATGAAGAATATTCATATAAGAAAAAGCTATATAGCTAAAATCATCAAGCATTAACCATTCCTTTTCTCTGTTTATTATCGATCTCTTCCAGATCCCTCGAGTTATTTTTGAAATTCTGATTTTTGTACAATAAAAAAACACCGATGTAATCACATTGTTAAAAATTATTTAAATAAAAATGGAATTCATTTTTGATTTTTGTAAAAACTGCATTAGTCTTAATCAGGTGTGCAAAAGCTTTTAGGGGAATGCAGAATGTCACAATCATTAACTACAGAAGAATTAAATTTTACGCAATCTTTTGGTGATCAGGAAAAAGAGATATTAAATCAAGATGTTAAGTTATTCTTGGCTGATTTGGTAAATCAATTTTCAGATAGACGCCATGCTTTATTAGCTGAAAGGGATAGCTGGAAATACAGAGTTGATAATGGCGAGCTTCCTGATTTTATTTCGGAATCTGATTCCATTATAAAATCGGAATGGAAAGTTAATCCTATACCAAAAGATCTTCAAGACCGTCGTGTTGAAATAACGGGACCTGTTGATCGCAAAATGGTCATTAATGCATTAAATGCTAACGTAAAAGTCTTTATGGCTGATTTTGAAGATTCCTTAGCACCTACATGGGACAAAGTGATTGATGGTCAAATCAATTTGCGTGACGCCGTCAAAGGCACCATTTCTTATACCAATGAACAAGGCAAGTGTTATCAGCTTAAAGCGTCACCTGCGGTATTGATTGCCAGAGTAAGAGGTCTTCACCTTCCTGAGAAGCATGTGTTATGGCAAGGCAAGCCTATTGCAGGGGGATTATTTGATTTTGCTCTGTATTTTTACCATAACCACAAAGCCTTATTAGAAAAAGGGAGTGGCCCTTATTTTTACATTCCTAAATTGCAAACATGGCAAGAGGCTAAATGGTGGAGTGATGTTTTTCATTTCACAGAGAAACGCTTTGGTTTAGCAACAGGAACCATTAAAGCCACAGTATTAATTGAAACCTTACCCGCTGTTTTCCAAATGGAAGAAATTCTATTCCATATGAAAGAGCATATCGTTGGACTTAACTGTGGTCGTTGGGATTATATTTTTAGCTATATCAAGACATTAAAAAATTATCCTGATCGTGTATTGCCTGATAGACAAGGGATCACGATGACTCAACCTTTCTTAAGTGCTTATTCACGTTTACTGATCCAGACTTGCCATAAACGTGGTGCTTTTGCGATGGGGGGAATGTCTGCGTTTATCCCAAGTCGAGATCCAGAGCAAAATGGCATTATTTTGAAAAAAGTATTTGATGATAAAGAGCTTGAAGCAACAAATGGCCATGATGGTACTTGGATTGCTCATCCAGGCCTTGCTGAAACAGTATTGTCTGCTTTTGATGCTGTATTGGGGGCACGTTCAAATCAACTTGATGTGCAACGTAATGAAAAAATAACAGCAGAAATGTTATTGGCACCTTGCACTGGAGAGCGCACAGAAAAGGGCATGAGAGCTAATATTCGTGTTGCTGTGCAATATATCGAAGCTTGGATTTCGGGTAATGGTTGCGTACCTATCTATGGATTAATGGAAGATGCGGCAACAGCAGAAATATCGCGTACCTCTATTTGGCAATGGATCCGCCATCAAAAAACACTGTCTGATGGGCAAGTCGTGACTAAAGATCTCTTTCGTAAAATGCTGAAAGAAGAGCTTGAAGTCATACACCAAGAAGTCGGTGAAACTCGTTTTGAAGAAGGGCGTTTTAAAGAAGCGGCTTCTTTGATGGATAAGATTACAACCCAAGATGAATTAGTCGATTTTCTGACTTTACCGGGTTACCAACTTTTAAATTAAAAAAGATACGTCAAAACGTATTTATAAACTGCAAACATCATCACTATCGTATTTATAGGAGCTGTTTTTATGACTATTAGTAGATCAGAGCAAATCGCCCAATTAGAGAAAGAGTGGGAACAACCTCGCTGGAAAGGTATTACCCGTCCTTATAGCGCTGAAGATGTCATTAAATTAAGAGGTTCGGTTAACCCAGAACATACCTTAGCAAGACGCGGCGCTCAAAGGCTTTGGTCATCATTAAATGGAAAATCAAAGAAAGGTTATGTTAATGCATTAGGTGCTTTAACGGGTGGACAAGCATTGCAACAAGCAAAAGCAGGGTTAGAAGCTGTTTATCTTTCAGGGTGGCAAGTAGCAGCAGATGCTAACACGGCAGCAAGTATGTACCCTGATCAATCTTTATATCCGGTTGATTCTGTTCCTAATGTTGTTCAGCGTATCAATAATACATTTAGACGGGCTGATCAAATTCAGTGGTCAAATGGTATTGGTCCTCAACATAAAGATTATATTGATTTTTTCCTTCCCATTGTGGCTGATGCTGAAGCAGGTTTTGGAGGAGTATTAAATGCCTTTGAATTAATGAAAGCGATGATTGAAGCTGGAGCTGCGGGCGTTCACTTTGAAGATCAGCTAGCAGCGGTAAAAAAATGCGGACATATGGGAGGAAAAGTATTAGTTCCAACCCAAGAAGCGGTACAAAAGCTGGTCGCTGCGCGTTTAGCTGCGGATGTGTCTGATGTGTCTACCTTACTTGTTGCGAGAACAGATGCCGATGCCGCCGATCTTTTAACTTCAGATTGCGATCCTTATGATAGCTCGTTCTTAACTGGAGAACGTACGCCTGAAGGTTTCTTCTGTACTCACGCGGGAATTGATCAGGCTATTAGCCGTGGTCTTGCCTATGCCCCTTATGCAGATCTGGTCTGGTGTGAAACATCACTTCCTGATCTGAAAATGGCAGCTAAGTTTGCAGAAGCTATTCATGATAAATATCCCGGGAAAATGCTGGCTTATAACTGTTCGCCTTCCTTTAATTGGAAAAAGAATCTTGATGACCGCACGATTGCGCATTTCCAGGATGAACTTTCTGCGATGGGCTATAAATTCCAGTTTATTACTTTAGCTGGCATTCACAGCATGTGGTTCAACATGTTCGATCTAGCACATGATTATGGCAAGGGCGAAGGTATGAAACATTATGTTGAGAAGGTACAAGAAAAAGAGTTTGCGGCGCTTAATCAAGGCTATACCTTCTCATCGCATCAACAAGAGGTGGGAACAGGGTATTTCGATAAAGTAACGACAATTATTCAAGGTGGTATGTCTTCTGTAACGGCACTAACAGGCTCAACAGAAGAGCAACAATTCTAAGATCCCAAAATATCATTATCTGTTTTTGTGGTGATAATTCAGGAGCAGGATGCTCCTCTTTTTCGTGAGGTTGTGAATGACGCCAGAAAATTTGATTGCTCAAACAATTTTACAAGGCTTTGATGCTCAATATGGTCGCTTTCTTGAGATAACATCAGGAGCACAATATCGTTTTGAGCAAGCAGATTGGCATGGTGTCCAAATCGCGATGAAAGAGCGCATCCGTTTATACGATAATCATGTGGGATTGGTGGTTGAACAACTTAAATGTATTCGACATGATATTGACAAAGAAAGTCTTTTTCTACAAAAGGTGAAAGAGAATTATACGCAATTATTGCCCAATTACCCTCGATTTGAGATTGCCGAAAGCTTTTTTAATTCTGTTTATTGTCGTCTGTTTTACCATCGTGAATTGAATAAAAAGAATCTTTTTGTTTTCTCATCACAACCGGCTTACCGCTTTACACAAGCACCTCGACCATTATCAAAGCAGTTTGTTATTCAGAGTGATTTACCGACATTAGTGCAAGATATTTTATCGCGCCTACCTTTGCGGTTACCGTGGCAAAATAAACAACGCGATATTCACTCTATCTGTGATGTACTTACTGCTCAGTTCACTTCTGAACAATTGCACAATGCGATATTTCATATTGCAAACGAACTCTTTTATCGTAATAAAGCTGCGTGGCTAATAGGTAAAATTGTTATTGATAATCAATATATTCCATTCCTATTACCCATTCATAATATTGAGCAACAGCTACTGATTGATACTTGCCTTATCTCTGCGGATGAAGCGAGTATTGTTTTTGGTTTTGCTCGTTCTTATTTTATGGTTTATGCCCCATTTCCTGCGGCATTAGTTGCTTGGCTAAGAGATATATTACCAGGTAAATCTATTGCTGAGCTTTATATGTCTATTGGATGCCAAAAGCATGGTAAAACAGAATATTACCGAGAATATCTTGCCTTTATGAATTTTTCATCAGAGCAATTTATTGAAGCTCCTGGGGTAAAAGGTATGGTGATGTTGGTATTTACATTACCAACATATGATCGTGTTTTTAAAGTGATTAAAGATAAGTTTGCACCACAAAAAACGATCACTGCAGAGCGAGTAAAAGAGTGCTATCAATTGGTTAAAGAGCATGATCGTGTTGGACGAATGGCGGATACTCAAGAATTTGAAAATTTTGTGATCGATAAGAAAAGAATTAGCCCTGAATTAATGGCGATCCTTGAACAAGAGATCCCCAATAAGTTGGAAGATCTGGGTGATAAAATACTGATCCGCCATCTTTATATGGAACGTAGAATGATACCGCTCAATATCTATATGGAGCAGTGCGATGAAAATCAACTTAAAGCTGTTGTTGAAGATTATGGGCAAGCGTTGAAAGAGCTTATCGCGGCGAATATTTTTCCCGGCGACATGCTGTTTAAAAACTTTGGTGTGACTCGGCACCATCGTGTGATTTTCTATGACTACGATGAAATTAGTTATATGACAGATATGAATTTTCGTGCTATCCCGTCGGCTCGTTATCCTGAAGATGAATTAGCGAGCGAGCCTTGGTATAGCGTTGCAATCAATGATGTATTTCCTGAAGAATTTCGCTATTTTTTATGTAGTGATAAGCAAGTTTGCCACTATTTTGAAGCTCAACATCGTGAGCTTTTATCCCCAGAATATTGGCAGCAACAACAGCAAAAGATTAAAGAAGGGTATATCGAAGATGTTTATGCCTATTCTCAATCTAAGCGATTTATTTAATAAATAATCCGGAGAAAAGATAAAAATAAAGGTAGGTACAAGGGGATACCTACCTTTATTGGATAAAACTTATTCTTATACAGAAATAATTAACGCTGAGTGCCAGCGACGGCTTCTTTAGCTAATTCAGTAATACGCTGGAAATCACCTGCTTTCACTGCATCATTAGGCACTAACCAAGAGCCACCAATGCAAAGCACACTCTCAAGTGCAAGGTAATTACGGTAGTTTTCTGGCGAAATACCGCCTGTTGGGCAGAAGCGGACTTTTGAGAATGGTCCTGCAATTGCTTTTAATGCCTTCACTCCACCATTAGCTTCAGCTGGGAAAAATTTAAATTCATTTAACCCGTAGCTCATTCCCAGCATTAATTCAGACACTGTCGAAATGCCCGGAATTAAAGGGATAGTTCCCGCAACAGCTGATTTGAGTAACGCTTCTGTTAATCCTGGGCTGATAGCAAATTGAGCACCTGCTTCAGTGACTTGCGCTAATTGTTGAGGATTAATTACTGTACCTGCGCCCACAATAGCTTCAGGAACTTCTTTGGCAATACGGCGGATCGCCTCAATTGCGCATTCTGTACGTAATGTTACTTCTAAAACTTTTACACCACCGGCGACTAAAGCTTTTGCAACAGGGACGGCATCATCAATATGGTTGATAACAATAACAGGAACAACAGGCCCTGATTTTAGTACAGACTCTGCACTTGTATTCCAATGATCCATGATTGTATTTCCTAATCAGAAAGTGGTGAGCAAATGAATTTAATCTGCTCCTCGTTAAGCTTCAAAACTTGCCTACATTAAAAATCAATGCAACAAGCACCTTGTTCAGCACCTGATAAATGACGGCGTAAATTAACGAATAACTCACGACCACAGCCTGTATTATTGGCACTTAAATCAGGAATTTCATCTTGGCGAGCATTTAATGTTTGCTCATCAACAAGCAACGTTAACTCACCTGTTTGACCATTAACGCGAATGATATCACCATCACGTACTTTGGATAGTAAACCACTATTTACCGCTTCTGGAGTAACATGAATTGCGGCGGGTACTTTACCTGAAGCCCCTGAAAGTCGGCCATCTGTAACTAATGCGACTTTATAGCCTTTATCCATTAATACACCTAAAGGTGGCATAAGTTTATGTAATTCAGGCATACCATTCGCTTGTGGTCCTTGATAACGTACAACAACCACACAATCTTTATTTAGCTCACCAGCTTCAAACTTAGCAGCAATATCATGTTGGCTATTAAACACAACAGCAGGCGCTTCGATGATTTTATTTTCATCAGGTACCGCAGAGGTTTTCATTACGGCTCTACCTAAATTACCTTGCATCACTTGTGTGCCACCATGTGATGAGAATGGGGTATTAATATCCGCAATCACATCTTTATCTAAAGAGCTTATAGCGCCTTCACGCCAATCAAGTTTGCCGTCATTTAACCAAGGCTCTAAGGTATAACGCTCAATACCAAATCCTGCAACAGTGTTTACATCCCGATGGATTAAACCTTTTTTCAGTAGCTCACGAATGATCAGTGCAATACCACCGGCTGCTTGAAATTGGTTAATATCAGCAGGGCCATTAGGATAAATGCGTGCAATAAGAGGAACAACTCGTGATAGTTCAGAAAAATCATCCCAATTAATAATAATACCTGCCGCGCGTGCCATTGCGACTAAGTGCATGGTTAGATTAGTTGAACCTCCTGTTGTTAGTAGCGCAATAATGCCGTTAACAATGACTTTTTCATCAACTAATTGACCGATAGGAAGATAATTACCTGAATTTTCGGTTAATCGTACAATCTGATTTGCCGCCGCATCAGTTAATGCATCACGTAGTGGTGTATCTGGATGAACAAAGGAAGCGCCGGGTAAATGTAATCCCATCATTTCCATGACCATTTGATTAGAGTTTGCGGTGCCGTAAAAAGTACAGGTTCCAATGCTATGATAAGACGCTGCTTCGGCTTCTAATAAAGCATTACGATCAACCTTACCTTCAGCATAAAGTTGACGAATACGAACTTTCTCTTTGTTTGGCAAACCGCTAGTCATAGGGCCTGCTGGGACAAAAATAGCAGGAAGATGACCAAAAGAGAGAGCAGCCATAGTCAGCCCAGGAACAATTTTATCGCAGATCCCTAAATAGAGTGCGCCATCAAACATATTATGAGACAAACCGACCGCCGCAGACATTGCAATAATATCACGACTAAGGAGCGACAACTCCATGCCATCTTGACCTTGAGTAACACCATCGCACATTGCAGGAACACCGCCTGCGACTTGTCCTACTGCACCAACAGCATGTAATGCTGTTTTAATTTTTTGAGGATAATCTTCATACGGCTTATGAGCCGATAACATATCATTGTAAGCAGTGATAATGGCAATATCATTATGAACCATATTTTTCAGGCGATTTTTATCTTCTACCTGACAAGCTGCGAAACCATGAGCCAAATTACCGCAAGCCAATTGAGCACGATGCACGGTTTGGCTTTTTGCTGTTTCAATTTTGTTCAGATAAGCACGACGAGTCGCTTGTGAACGAGCAATAATACGCTCAGTCACTTGTTTTACTGTCTCGTTAAGGGGGACAAAGTCGTTCTGAATTGGGTCATGATTTTTAGGGTTCATAATGATGCTTCCTTTATTCACACAAGGGTGATGAGCGTTACTATTAGCTTTAGAAAAAGAATATTTAAATTCGCTATAGTATTTGTTACCGGTAACATTGTTACGGGTAACAAGAAGAGTTGCAATACTCTTAATAGGTCTTAAACAACATCTGTGATCGACGTCAATTTTTTAAGGTGATAAGTAACAGTTTTTTAATATTTGATGGGAATAAAGAGGAAAAAGTAGGTTTTTTACCAAGCTGAATCGTTTTATTTTGGAAAATACCTTCCTTGTTGTTGATGACAAGGAAGGCAAAAATTGGATTAACTTTTTACGCCACCGTATTCACGGCTAATTTGTTTTGCTGCTTTGATAACCATCGCACCTAATTCAGTAATGCGTGAATCTGTCATTCTAGAAACTGGACCTGAAAGTGAAATAGCCGCAAAAGGCTGGTGGTGTTCATCATAAATACAAGCACCAATACAGCGAAGACCTAAAGCATGTTCTTCATCATCGAAAGAAAAACCTTGTTTACGAGCTTGCTCTAAGTTTTCTTTTAGAGATGAAGGGAGTGTTCGGGTGTGAGGTGTATAAGCCATTAAGCCTTTTTTCTGGAGCAAAGGCAGTAATTTATTTTCTGGTAAAGTAGAAAGGAACGCTTTACCTGCACCAGATGCATGCATTGGTAATTTACCGCCAATAGGGGCAGACATTCTCATTAGTGCATTACATTGCACTTGATCGACAATCACCGCATCAAATTCAATTTGGTCAAGAATAGCCAGATTAACGGTTTCGCCAGAATCTTCCATTAATTGACGCAAAATAGGATGCACCATTACCAAAAGATTACGAGTTTGTAGAAAACTACTACCAACAATAAAGGCGTGTGTTCCCACAACCCATAAACCTAAATCCCCGACTTGGCGGACAAAACCATGCTGTTGAAGTGTAGTGAGTAGGCGGTGTGTTGTGGAATTAGGTAATCCAGCTTGAAAGGCAAGATCTGTTAAGGCGATACCACCCGGAGATTCGGAAATATATTCCAATAATGTCAGTCCACGACTTAACGACTGAACAGGACCTCCTTGTGCGGTGCTTTGAGTGGCGGTTGTTTTCGTCTTACGCACTTTTTTATTTGTTGGGGAAACTGTCATGTATACACTCCAGAAATGCTATCCATATTAATATCTATTATGAACTATCTCGCATAATAAAACTCCTCCGATCACTGCATTTATCAAAACAAGAAGTGCGATAAGAAATATTTATTAAAAACGTTAATCGCTACGTGAAAATCTCTCATCTTCGTCTTAGAAATCTTTGCAAAAAGATATGGTAGGATAAAAAAACAACGAAATAACAATAAAGAAAAACAGTACAAAAGCATTCTCGATTAAGAGGAAACAACGTGGCAAACATAAAACAACAACTGGTGGAAGCATTAGAAAAACGTATCTTAGTACTTGATGGCGCAATGGGTACGATGATCCAGCAATATCAACTTACAGAAGCCGATTATCGAGGTGAGCGTTTTGCTGATTGGGACTGTGATGTTAAAGGGAATAATGATCTTTTAGTCTTAACACAACCTCAGATTATTGCAGATATACATGATGCTTATTTTCAAGCTGGTGCTGATATTGTTGAAACTAACACTTTTAACTCAACATCCATTGCGATGGCTGACTATCACATGGAGTCGCTCTGTTTTGAGTTGAACGAAGAGGCGGCAAAATTAGCGAAAGCCTGTGCAGATAAATGGAGTGCCTTAACACCGGATAAACCTCGCTATGTAGCGGGCGTTTTGGGGCCAACAAACAGAACAGCATCCATATCTCCTGACGTTAATGACCCCGCTTTTCGTAATATTTCATTTGATAAGCTGGTGGACGCTTATCGAGAAGCAACGCGTGGATTAATTAAAGGCGGTGTCGATTTAATTATGGTCGAAACTATTTTCGACACATTAAATGCGAAAGCAGCTATTTTTGCGATTAAATGTGAATTTGAAGCGCTGAATATTGAATTACCTGTGATGATCTCTGGCACCATTACAGATGCTTCAGGAAGAACTTTAACGGGTCAAACAACAGAAGCGTTCTACCACTCTTTACGTCATGCTGATGCGCTCTCATTTGGTTTAAACTGCGCGTTAGGCCCTAAAGAATTACGCCAATATATTCAAACACTCTCACAAATTTCTGAAACTTATGTCAGTGCTCACCCTAATGCGGGTTTACCTAACGCATTTGGAGGCTATGATTTAGATGCCCAAGAAATGGCTGAGCAAATTAAAGAGTGGGCACAAGCGGGTTTTCTCAATATTGTTGGTGGATGCTGTGGAACAACCCCTGCGCATATTCTCGCGATTTCACAAGCAGTAGAAGGTATTGCGCCAAGAGTATTACCTTCCTTGAAAAAAGCATGTCGTCTTTCAGGTCTTGAACCATTAATCATTGATGAGAATTCACTGTTTGTGAATGTGGGAGAACGAACTAATGTTACAGGCTCTGCTAAGTTTAAGCGATTGATAAAAGAAGGTAATTATCAAGAAGCGTTAGATGTTGCACGTCAGCAAGTTGAAAATGGCGCTCAAATCATCGATATCAACATGGATGAAGGCATGTTAGATGCTGTTGAAGCCATGACGCGTTTTCTTAACCTTATTGCTGGTGAGCCTGATATTGCTAAAGTACCCGTGATGATTGACTCTTCTAAATGGGAAGTGATTGAAGAAGGCTTAAAATGCATTCAAGGCAAAGGAATTGTTAACTCCATTTCGATGAAAGAAGGAGAAATACCGTTTCTTGAACATGCTAAGTTGGTGCGTAAATACGGTGCCGCTGTTGTCGTTATGGCATTTGATGAAGTAGGACAAGCAGATACTAGAGAACGCAAAATTGAAATTTGCCGTCGAGCTTATCAATTATTAACAGAACAAGCGGGTTTTCCACCTGAAGATATTATTTTTGATCCTAATATATTTGCTGTCGCAACAGGAATTGCAGAGCATAATAATTATGCTGTTGATTTTATTGAAGTCTGTGCAGATATTAAATCTCAACTACCTTATGCTTTAATTTCTGGTGGGGTATCTAACGTTTCCTTCTCATTTAGGGGGAACGATCCTGTTCGTGAAGCAATTCACTCTGTTTTTCTTTATTACGCCGTAAAAAATGGCATGGATATGGGGATTGTAAATGCAGGGCAACTTGCTATTTACGATTCATTGCCAGATGAACTGCGTAATGCGGTTGAAGACGTTATTTTAAACCGTCATGAAGAAAGCACAGACAACTTACTCGCGTTGGCAGAGCGTTATCGCGGAATAAAAAGTGATGAACAAAACCATCAACTGGCTGAGTGGCGACAATGGGATGTAGAGAAACGTCTAGAGTATGCTTTAGTTAAAGGGATCACCGAATTTATTGTTGAAGACACTGAAGCTTGTCGCCAACAAGCATCAAGCCCCATTGAAGTGATTGAGGGGCCGTTGATGAATGGTATGAATACTGTGGGTGATTTGTTTGGCGAAGGCAAAATGTTTTTACCTCAAGTTGTGAAATCAGCAAGGGTGATGAAACAAGCTGTTGCTTATCTTGAACCTTATATCCAAGCGACAAAACAGGCAGGCACTTCTGCAGGTAAAATTTTACTGGCTACTGTAAAAGGGGATGTTCACGATATTGGTAAAAATATAGTGGGTGTTGTTTTGCAGTGTAATAACTATGAGATCATCGATCTTGGCGTAATGGTGCCTTGCGATAAGATCCTACAAACAGCGATTGATGAAAAAGTCGATATTATTGGTCTTTCAGGGCTGATAACCCCTTCACTTGATGAGATGGTGAATGTTGCCAAAGAGATGGAAAGGCGCGGTTTTTCTTTACCCTTAATGATTGGTGGAGCAACAACTTCTAAAGCGCATACCGCAGTAAAAATAGAACCTAATTACAGCCATCCTACCGTTTATGTACAAAATGCATCGAGAACTGTAGGTGTTGTTGCTGCACTATTATCTGAAACACAAAAAGCCGATTTTGTTGCTAAAACGCGCCGTGAATATGAAGTCGTACGCCAGCAATATGCCAGAAAAAAACCTCGTACACCGCCTGTTTCTTTAGATATTGCGCGAAAAAATGCGCTATACATTGATTGGCAAAATTACACACCACCAAAACCCAATCAATTAGGTGTGCAGGAGATCACTACAAGTATCGAAATCTTGCGTGAATATATCGACTGGACACCTTTCTTTATGACGTGGTCTTTAGCAGGTAAATATCCTCGTATTTTAGAAGATGACGTGGTCGGTGAAGAAGCGAAACGGGTATTTGCTGATGCGAACACGATGCTGGATAAGCTAAGTCGTGAAAAATTATTAACACCTAAAGGAATAATGGGGATCTTCCCTGCTAATCGTTTGGGTGATGATATTATTATTTATCAAGATGAAAGCCGACAGCATGAGTTATTGCACAGCTGCCATTTGCGTCAGCAAACAGAGAAAAAAGAGTTTCCTAACTACTGTTTAGCCGATTTTATTGCGCCAGTGGAAAGTGGTATCCCTGACTATTTCGGTGCTTTTGCTGTAACTGGGGGACTAGAAGAAGATGCCCTCGCAAATGCTTATGATAATGCTCATGATGATTACAATAAAATCATGGTAAAGGCGTTATCAGATAGATTAGCAGAGGCTTTTGCGGAATATCTTCATCAATTGGTTAGAACAAAAATTTGGGGTTATAGCCCTGATGAGAACCTCTCCAATGACGAACTTATTCGAGAAAAATATCAAGGAACGCGACCTGCGCCGGGATATCCTGCCTGTCCTGAACACACAGAAAAAGCCAAAATTTGGCAATTACTTGATGTTGAAAATCGCATTGGGATGCAACTGACAGATGCTTACGCCATGTGGCCCGGTGCTTCGGTATCAGGTTGGTATTTTAGTCATCCTGAAAGTAAATATTTTGCTGTTGCGCAAATTCAAAAAGATCAGGTTGAAGATTATGCGAAACGTCGAGGAATGAGCATAAGTGAAGTTGAACGTTGGTTGGCGCCTAATTTAGGGTATGAGTCTTAGTTTATTTTTATTCTCAGATCTCAATAATGTAATAAATAGTGAGGGGATAGTAATATCCTCTTGTTATTTCCTCTAGCCGTTCCCATTAAAGATGTTTAAGCTATAAGCTTGTATCAGAAAAAAGGACATTACAATGAGCTATACTTTGTACCTTCAGAAAACACCACCTGCTGGCGCTGAGGTGCCGTTTCCTTCTTTAGCAAAAGGAAATTATCCACTAAGTGAAGTTTTAATTAATGCTTTTTTAAATCTGATGCAACTAACAGGAAATTTAGACACTGATGCTGTTTTAGATGAAAAAGCATTTGATAAAATTTGGCTAAAAGCAGAAATGACGCCTGCACGAATTGAAGAAGTCGGGGACTATATTTATCATAAAACTCCGACTTCCCCAGAGCCTGTTGAAGAAGAAATAGCATTATTTAAGCAGGCAATGAAAGAAGAAGAAGCGTTGCTGGCTCAAGAGAGTAAAAAAGAAGGGAATATCCCTATTCATAAATTCGCTACTAATGATGGTTGGATTGTCACGCCGAAAGAGTGTGAGATTATTGCTTCTACACTTACCGCTAACTTGTTGGAAGATAACCGACTTTTTGTTGAAAAAATTGCAAAGATGTCTCATTTATCGCATAAAACTTTAGAGATTGCCTTAATTGATTTTGGTAAATTTAATCAATTTGCTAAGAAATTTGGTGGTTATAGGGTTTATTAAATTATTAAAAAATAGGCTTCTAAAAAAAGAAGCCTTAATTAAATATTAAAATTTAAGATAAGTAGTATTTATTTTTTCTATGCTTTCTTTATGATTTGTTATTAATTCTAATATTTTATTGTGATCTTTTAATTGGTCACTATTTTCTAATATGGAGATATAATTTGAAGTAATTGTGCATAGTTCATCAATGACTTTATTTAAGTTTTCATTATACTTATTGGCTTTACTTGTTTCTTTTTCAATTTTCATCCCTATGTTTTTCTGTGATGTATTGTATTTAATTAAGCTTGATAGAATTTTATTTTGGTCATCGTATTCATTTATTTTCTTTTCGAGTTCTGGTGTTTCATCTAGTTTGTCTTTAAGATTTTGAAAATAACTATCTAGAATTTTTATTGTGTCTTTTATTATAGTATGATTATCTATGATTTTATCAGATAATTTCATAAATTCCTTTGTAAGTTTAATTTCTTTATTTATAGTATTTATGCGTATTTTTTCTAATATATTTGAATAAATGCTAATAGCTGAATAGTCTTTTTTCTTTTCTCTATGATGTATATCAATCATAGAGAAAAGGCTATCCTTATCGACTAATTCTAGATTGTTTATAGCATCTATATTTTCAGAAATAGGACGATTATTTTCTATATGTTTTAAAAGAGAAAGCGTAGTGTCGAGAGGAGTATTCAGCGTAACTGAATTATTGTACAAAGAATTAATCTCTTTTTTTATGTCTTTAAGAATACGAGTATTAGGATTCTGATTAATTTTATTATTTATAATTTCATTTATATTCATGCTGCTATTGCTAGTTATATTTATGTTGTTATTGTTATTTATCTTCATTTTTTATTACTCCATTAATAAAGTTAGATTTTGATTCTAATTATTATTAAATGAAGTTCTTTAAAGCTTACACCCTTTCAGCAATAAAGGTTGAATTTTGAGAGAGATAAAATTTTATCTCTCTTCTATATATTGGAATTTGTTATTAATTAAAACAAAGTATCATGTAATTTACGCACAATATTATCCGCATCTTTGCCATCAACTAATAAACATAAATTATGAGTACTTGCACCATGGCTAATCATACGAATATTGTAATCTTCTAATGTGCCGAAAATCTTAATACCTAATCCATTTACCTGTGAAAGTGAGTTTCCAATCACAGCAACTAATGCCAGATCTTCTTCTACTTCAACACGGCATAATGCAGAAAGCTCGGTTAATAGGGCATTGGTTAATAAACTGCCCGATGAATTTGTTGTGCCCGTAGTATCAAGGGTTAGAGCAATACTGACTTCAGATGTTGTTATCACATCAACCGAAATATGGTGGCGCGATAAAATAGTAAAAATTTCAGCCAAGAAGCCACGCGCATGAAGCATTTTCAAGCTATGTAATGTGAGCAATGTTTGCTTTCTACGCAGTGCAATTGCGCGAAATACCGGTGGGTTTTCTGTTTGCGCACAAACTAAAGTACCACCTTCTTCGGGAGCTTTGCTTGATCCAACAAACACTGGAATACCGCTACGAACAGCAGGTAATAATGTCGCAGGATGTAATATTTTAGCGCCAAAAGTTGCCATCTCTGCCGCTTCATCAAAGGCGATTTGATCGATACGATGTGCCTCTGGCACTATTCTTGGATCGGTACTGTAAATACCAGGTACATCTGTCCAAATATCGACACGAGACATTCCTAGAGCTTCGCCAATCAAGGCAGCTGTATAGTCACTTCCACCACGACCTAGTGTTGTGGTTCTGCCTTTTGGCTCTTGACCAATAAAACCTTGCGTTACGATAACTGTTTCTTCTAGGCGAGGTTGAATAAGGCTTTTTGTGAGTTCAGTAAGCTGTGCCATATCGGGTTCAGCGTGACAAAATAGATCATTCGTTTTCATCACTTTTCTGACATCAAACCAATCTGCCTGTATGCCTTTTTCACGCAATAATTCAACAAAAAGCAAGGTTGACATTAATTCACCGTGACTGACTAATTCGTCTGTCAATGCATCCGATGTGGCAAGTGAAGCAGCTTCAGAAAGCATCTCAATATTTTCAAGCAGACGGTTTATTTCTTGAGAAATAATCTCTGGCTGAGAAAGCTGGTTGATAATCGCGTATTCAATATCACGAACTTGTGAGAGTAAAGCTTCTCGTTGTGAAGGTTCAGTACCAGCTGCAAGCTCAATCAATAGATTAGTAATTCCCGCAGATGCCGAAAGAACGACGACACGAACTGACTTTTGTTTAAGAATAATATCTGCACATTTTTCCATTGCTGAAAAGTTAGCAACACTGGTGCCACCAAATTTAGCGATAGTGTATGGTGATGATGCAGTTGAAGGCGTAGCAGTATTATCAGTCATTGTCGTATTCCTTTAGGCAAAAATGAGATGTTGGACACACTTAGGAATATCGGTTATTAAGTAGAGAGTCAATGCAGAGTGAAGAATAATCAATTTAATTAATAATCAGCTCCGCATTATCGGTTTTACCTATGTAAGTAATTAGTACTAGATTTGTTGAATGGTTTTGACCAATATCATCAAATGAGAAAGAATTGACTGTAACTATTAAATGTCAGGCTACAATCTGAGAATATTGGATTGTAATCTTAAGAGAGTATTGTGAATGAAAAATGTAAACCCAACCCAAACCTTAGCCTGGAAGGCATTAGAAAACCATTTTTCGGTTATCAAAGATACCGAGATGAAAACACTGTTTTCTCAGGAACCATCACGCTTTGAGCAATTTTCAAAGACGTTTTCAGACCAAATTCTAGTGGATTTTTCAAAAAACCGTATTACGAAAGAAACATTAGAGAAATTGCAGGCTTTGGCTAAGGAATGTGATGTTGAAGGTGCGATAAATAGCATGTTTATGGGTGAAAAAATCAACCGTACTGAAGATCGTGCTGTATTACATACCGCATTACGTAATCGTAGCAATGCTCCCGTTATTGTTGATGGCAAGGATGTCATGCCAGAAGTTAACGCTGTGCTGAATAAAATGAAGAAATTCAGTGAGCGTATTATTAGTGGTGAGTGGAAAGGTTATACAGGTAAGGCGATTACTGATGTTGTAAATATTGGTATTGGTGGTTCTGATCTTGGCCCTTATATGGTGACAGAAGCATTACGCCCGTATAAAAATCATCTTACTATGCATTTTGTTTCTAATGTCGATGGTACGCATATCGCAGAAACGCTGAAAAAATGTGATCCTGAAACAACGTTATTCCTCATCGCATCAAAAACATTTACCACACAAGAAACCATGACAAATGCGCATTCAGCAAGAGATTGGTTCTTAGCTTCTGCGAAAGAGAGTGCTTTTGTTGCTAAACACTTTGTGGCGTTATCGACTAACAGCACCGAAGTGGCAAAATTTGGTATTGATACCGCCAATATGTTTGAGTTCTGGGATTGGGTTGGTGGCCGTTATTCATTATGGTCAGCAATTGGCTTATCTATCGCATTATCTGTTGGTTATGACAACTTTGAGCAATTGCTGGAAGGTGCTCATGCTATGGATAACCACTTTAGAACAACAGATGCTGAAAATAACATCCCAATGATCCTCGCTCTGATTGGCATTTGGTATAACAATTTTTTTGGCACAGAAACTGAAGCGATTCTGCCATACGATCAATACATGCATCGTTTCGCTGCTTACTTCCAACAAGGCAATATGGAATCTAATGGTAAGTATATTGATCGTGATGGAAACAAAGTGAATTATCAAACGGGTCCTATCATTTGGGGAGAGCCGGGTACAAACGGTCAACATGCGTTTTACCAACTGATCCACCAAGGAACCAAAATCATCCCTTGTGACTTTATTGCTCCAGCAGTTAGCCATAATCCATTATCAGATCATCATGCAAAACTGATGTCTAACTTCTTTGCTCAAACAGAAGCACTTGCTTTTGGTAAAACCCGTGAGCAAGTTGATGCTGAATTTGCCGCAGCAGGAAAAGATCCTAAAACCATGGATTATGTTGCACCTTTCAAAGTGTTCGAAGGTAATCGTCCAACTAACTCTATTCTGCTAAAAGAAATTACGCCTTATTCATTAGGTGCATTGATTGCAATGTATGAACATAAGATCTTTGTACAAGGTGTTATTTTCAATATATTCACGTTTGACCAATGGGGTGTTGAATTAGGTAAACAGCTGGCTAACCGTATTCTTCCTGAATTGAAAGGTAAGGAAAGTGTTAACAGCCATGATAGCTCAACAAATAATCTGATCAATCGTTATAAAGCATGGCGTTAATCGAATAATCTGAATATAAGTAGTTGGTTAGATAAAAAGGAGGTTTTTATAACCTCCTTTGCTTTTTGATTGTTTAGTGCTCAACCTGATTTTCTTTTAACGCTTTTTTAGATTATTTATGCGAAATGTTATCAGCTTTTAACTTCCATTAGTCACATCATGATATCCTTATGCATCATGACTCACACAAGCTAGGATCATCAAAGCGTGATGATGAATAAATGTTCAAAAAATCAATAATTACCCCTGCACCTATTCATTGGCTACCCAGTGAGGAACATGCAACTATTCAAGAAAGTACATTAAGTTGGTTAATGGAATTAGGCTCAATGACACGGCGATTTGAACAATATTGCCAGAAAGTTACTGTAATGCCTTATCAAGAAGGATTTATTGACGTTATTGAATCAACTGATGAATGCGCGTGTTTACCCAAAAGTCAGCGTTATTGGTTAAGAGAAGTGGTATTGTGTGGTGACGATACTCCTTGGTTATTAGGGCGGACGTTAGTACCAGAAGAGACATTGACAGGCGAAGATAGAAAACTGGTCAATCTAAGAACCGTTCCACTTGGGCGTTATCTGTTTCAGGAAACAACCTTAAGTCGCGATTTTATTCATATCGGGCAACAAAATGGGTATTGGCTACGCCGTTCTCGTTTCCAGCTTTCAGATAAACCTTTATTATTAACCGAGATGTTTCTACCGGCATCACCAGTGTATAAGAAGTAATTAGGGGGAGCTAAAATTGGAGGGAAGTATGACGCAAAGTAAATGGCAAGCATATAGCCGTTTAATGCGTATAGATAAACCTATCGGAGCGCTATTATTACTTTGGCCAACTTATTGGGCTTTATGGATTGCTGCTAAAGGCTTTCCTGATTGGCATATTCTGATTGTCTTTACTATTGGCGTGTTTTCTATGCGTGCCGCTGGGTGTGTAATAAACGACTTTGCTGACCGAAA
Organism: Proteus terrae subsp. cibarius; assembly: GCF_011045835.1. Lineage (NCBI taxonomy): Bacteria > Pseudomonadati > Pseudomonadota > Gammaproteobacteria > Enterobacterales > Morganellaceae > Proteus > Proteus terrae. Next base: position 3,541,406 of record NZ_CP047349.1, on the reverse strand, counting down.
AATTGATGGCAGTGTTGAACGAACTAAAAATCGACCATTACCTAGTGGGGCTGTGACAGAAAAAGAGAGCAAAATTTTATTTATCGTATTGGTGCTCTTGTCCTTTGCATTAGTCCTAACACTTAATACTATGACTATTTGGCTCTCTGTTGCAGGGCTTGCGCTGGCATGGTTTTATCCTTTCGTTAAACGGTTTAGTAATCTACCTCAGCTTATTTTAGGTATGGCTTTTGGCTGGTCAATCCCAATGGGATTTGCTGCCGTTTCTGAAAGCTTGCCGTTAGTGTGTTGGCTATTATTCCTTGTCAATATTGTCTGGTCAGTGATTTACGATACCCAATATGCGATGGTTGATCGTAATGATGATATAAAAATAGGGGTTAAATCTACCGCTATTTTATTTGGTCGTTATGACAAAATTATTATCGGTATTTTACAACTGGTGATGTTAGCACTATTAGTGGGTATTGGTATTTTGTTAAATTTGAAAGGTATCTATTACTGGTCGCTATTGTTAGCAACGGCGCTGTTTATTTATCAACAGAAGTTGATTGCAGAGCGTGAAAGAGCGCCGTGTTTCCAAGCTTTTATGAATAATAACTATGTTGGCTTTGTTTTATTTGCGGGTATTTTATTTAGTTACTTTTAAGGTAAGTAAGCGCTGAAGTATTCTCTACTATTGAGTAGAAACAAAAAGGGATAAGCATATGCTTATCCCTTTTCTATTCCAATCATACTGCTATTTACTGATTAATCATCAGCTTTAGACTCACTTTTTTCTTCAATAGCTTGTACTGAATTATTATCTTCAGTGACACCGACGCTTTCAATGGTTAAGCGAATTTCTGGTGACATTAATTTTGCAATCACTTGGTAGAGGGTTGATGCATCTGCTTTTAGGATATCTTCATTATCATTGAGATAGCCTTCTTCACGTAGCGTTGAAACTAAGGTAGAGAATACCGCTTTATCAAAGAATTCAGGTGCGTTGATACCATGTAAGACAGAAAGACGTTGTGCCAAGATACGGCTCTCTTTTTCCAATAATGCACGGCTAATTTCAGGAGCAAAATTGAGTAAGGAAAGCGTAATCCCATAGCGTTGCAGTGTTTCTCTGACGCTGGCGGCTAAAAGTTGTAATGGACGAATACGCGCCGGATTAATGCGCAGTAAGCCATCAGTATCACAACAAATCAGGCGCTGACGGCACAGTTCTGTAATCAAAGTATTAATGACTTCAGGGAGCTCTTCTTTCTCATAACGAATAAATAGTTCCGCTTTAATAAGAGGGAAAATTAGCTCAACTTGTTTCATTAAATCATCACGATGAATTTTTTCATGATGTAAGACGATGCTGGCAATTAATGATGGAGTGATCATTAAGTGGATTGTGTTGTTGCGGTAGTAAGTCATTAATACCGCACTTTCACGGGGGAGCACCACAATATCGCCTAGACTATCTTTTTCGACTTGGAATTTATCTGATTGCAACGCGTGTTCTAATAAGGCTTCAGCATTTTTATCAGATACAATCATGTCTGTCGAATAAGGCACATTGCGTAATAATTGCAGATAACAATCTACTTGCTCTAACAGCTGTTCTCTAGTGAGAGCACGTTGACGTGATGCCAACAAGGCTGTTGAAACAAGGTTGATTGCATTAATAGACGCCGCATTATTGATATGAACCATGATGTTGTCTGCCAGTGTGCTTACTGTTGGGTTTAACCAACTTGGGCGTTGTGGTTCAATTGGGTCAATATCATCACGCCATTGTGGAACAGCCTGGTTTAAGTATTGGACAACAGAAATCGGCTCACCAAAGTTCACATAGCCTTGACCAAGGTTACGTAATTTACGTAATCCCCGGACCATCTGCATAAAGCCTTCTTTCTCTTTTGTTGCGCCACGTAACTCTTTGGCATAGGTTGCCACTTCCATAACGTGTTCATATCCAATGTAAATTGGAACAACTGAGATAGGGCGTGTTTCACCGCGTAACATGGCTTGTACTGTCATTGAGAGTGTCCCTGTTTTAGGATCTAACAATCGACCTGTACGAGAACGTCCACCTTCAACGAAATATTCAATCGAGTAACCGCGTGTAAATAGCTCACCTAAATATTCGCGGAAAATGGTGGAGTAAAGCTTGTTACCTTTAAAGGTTCTTCGGATAAAGAAAGCCCCTAAACGACGGAAAATAGGCCCTGCTGGCCAGAAATTGAGGTTAATACCTGCCGCAATATGAGGTGGTACTAAGCCTTGGTGATAAAGCACATAAGAAAGTAGTAAGTAGTCCATGTGGCTACGGTGACAAGGAACATAAACGATTTCATGCCCATCTTGTGCGAGTTTACGTACTCGCTCGGCATTATAAACGTTAATACCTTGGTAGAGCTTATTCCATGTCCAACTTAATACACGATCACTAATACGCACCGCTTCATATGAGAAATTAGCTGCAATTTCTTCCATGATATCTGTGGCATTTTTACGCGCTTTATCGAGCGAAATTTTCTTCGCTTTTGATTCATCTTCAATCGCTTTTTCAATGGCTTTCGAGGAAAGTAATTTATTGAAGAGATCTTGGCGTGCTGGCAATTTCGGACCAACAGCCGCTAAACGCTGACGTGAAAAGTGGATACGTGCAACACGCGCGAGTTTTCGGGCTATACTGGTGTCAGTACCGTGTTCGTTCGCCATTTCACGCATTGAAACCGTGGGGGAAAAACGAACAAAGCTATCACGACCTAGCCAGAGGATAGCGATAAATTTTTGGATACCGTTAAGCACACGTAAATGTGGAACGCCATTATGGCCTTCACGACCAGGAGAGCGCCCAAACATCACGGAAACAGGCAACATCTCGATATCAAGATGTGGGTTATTACGATGTGCATCCAGATAAGCGTGGAATGTCTTCACGGAATCTTTACGAGGATCGGGCGAGTAGTAACGGAATACTCTTGGGCCGTCATCAATAAAGACATACGCAGGAAGCTTAGTTCCACCGATCTCAATAGGTTGTAGCGGATCAGGCAATCCTAAAGAGAGACACTGCTGTCGTAATGTCAGTAAGTCCGCCTTTGAATGATAAGGCAGAACATAAAGGAAAGATCGCGACGTATCTAACCCTAATTCAGCGATAGGATCAGTCGGAACTCGTTTGCTTTTTACCAATAATTTTAGTGGTAAATTCAATGTGTTATAATATAGTTTACGCCAAGCTGACATAAATAGTTGTAGCCTCTTATTAGCAATACTTCGAAAGCATAACAGAAAGTCTTTCGTAGATCTGTGGTGCTGTGACAATATTAATAGAGAAAAGTGGCAAAATAATCGTTTGTTTTCGATAGAGTTTATTATGGCTAATCAAAATAAAGGTCTTACCCGAATCATCAAAGCTGGTGGCTATTCATACAAAGGCATTCGTGCTGCTTGGATTAATGAAGCCGCTTTTAGACAAGAAGCAATTGTGACCTTGGTTGCAATTATCCTTTCATTTTTCATCGATGTCAGTGGTCTAGAGCGCATTTTACTCATTGGTTCCGTTGTACTAGTTGTGATCTTGGAACTGGTAAATAGTGCAATAGAAGCCGTTGTCGATCGAATTGGATCTGAATATCACGAATTATCCGGACGTGCAAAAGATATGGGTTCTGCCGCCGTTCTGATAGCTATTATATTGGGATTATTTACTTGGGTAACCATTCTTTGGGGGCATTTCTTCGCATAAAGTTAAAAAATTCGATTTTTGTCGAAAAATAATCCAAAGATGCGTGTTTTATATTCATTTAAGGTTTCAAATCGTCATATACCTGTATATACTCACAGTCTGACTGTATAAACAAACAGGGGGCGGAATGAAAGCATTAACTGCAAGGCAGCAGCAGGTTTACGATTTGGTTCGTGATCACATTTCGCAAACGGGTATGCCACCAACACGGGCTGAAATAGCTTCCCAACTTGGGTTTCGCTCACCAAATGCGGCAGAAGAGCACTTAAAAGCTCTTGCTCGTAAAGGCGTGATAGAAATTGTCTCTGGTGCATCCAGAGGTATCCGTTTGCTAATGGAAGAAGAGCCAGAAGGACTGCCATTAATTGGGCGAGTCGCTGCTGGTGAACCACTTTTAGCGCAAGAGCATATTGAAAGCCACTATCAAGTTGACCCAATGCTATTTAAACCAAGTGCAGATTTTTTATTGCGCGTTAATGGCATGTCAATGAAAGATATTGGTATTATGGATGGCGATTTACTTGCTGTGCATAAAACGCAAGATGTTCACAACGGGCAAGTTATTGTGGCTCGTATCGAAGATGAAGTGACAGTAAAGCGCTTTAAGAAAAGCGGTAATAAAATTGAACTTCATGCAGAAAACCCAGAATTTTCACCTATTATCGTCGATTTACGCGAACAAAGCTTTACTGTAGAAGGTTTAGCTGTAGGGGTTATTCGTAACGGCGAATGGCTGTAATTTGTACCAAAGTAAGTCAATACAACTTATTTTAAAAAGATGCAGATGATGTGTAAAACCACAAAATCATCTGCATTTTTTATTTCTAATTTGTATAAAAAAACACCATCGCACTACAAATGTAATTACAATATGATGTGTTTTAATTACGGAGGTGCCTATGACAACGATACAAGTTAGAGTAGATGATGAGCTCAAAAAAGAAGCTTATCAAGTATTTGAAAAAATGAACCTGTCTCCTTCAGATGCCATAAGATTATTTCTACGTTATGTTTCTGAAAATGAAAAATTACCTTTCTCAGAAGTTTCTGTCGTTGTTGGGGAACTGGATGAAGATGAGGATATTTTAGCTGTTGTACGTGAACGTTTGAAAAAACCAAGTAAACGTATAAGAGTAAATATTGATGATCTTTAATATTGAGTTTGATAAGCGTGCCTTAAAAGAATGGCAGAAACTCGATCAAAGCATTAAAGAGCAGTTTAAAAAGAAATTAAAAAAATTGTAGGAAAACCCTTATATAGAGTCAGCTCGCTTAAAAGGTGATCTCGCGGGTTGCTATAAGATTAAATTACGAGCATCTGGTTTTCGATTGGTTTACCAAGTTATTGATTCTGAAGTTGTGATTTTAGTTATTGCTATTGGTAAGCGTGAAGAGAGTAAAGCTTATTCATTAGCTGAAGTGAGAATTCAAAAGAACAACATGTATTAGCCAGCATTTAGCTGGCTTTTTGTTTTTATAAGCTCAACGGGGCTTATAGTCGCCGGTTTTTTTCTGTTTAAGATTATCATCCATACTGTGATCATGATGACAACCTTCAGGATGTGTACACTCTTGTGCTTCATGGCACTGTGAACATAATCCATGAATTTCTATGACGCTATGTCGTAAATGAAATCCACTCTCTTTTGCTAGTAATGAAATTGCATCTTCAATTTTATGGCTATTCTTTTCAGTGACAGATAAACAACGATCACAAATTAGCATTACTGACGTATGTTCAACATCATCAAAGTGATGACAAAGCACATAGCTGTTGGTGGATTCTATTTTGTGGATAAATCCTTGCTCAAGTAAAAATTCTAACCCGCGATAGACCGTAGGTGGTTTTGCTTGTGGTTCAACTTGGCGTAATAAATCCAATAAGTCGTATGCGCTGATAGCAGAAGGTTGCTGTATTATCAGACGCAATACTGCCAGACGTTGTGAAGTCAGGCGAACACCTCGTTTCTGGCAGATCTTTTCTGCCTGAGCGAGCAATTTCTCTTCATTCATGGGGATCAGATGCTCTCAGACGTTGTTAATGGCACCAATCCTATCATATTTTTCAAGAGTAAACCTTTGTGTAAAGTGGGGGGTTGTGAAAATAACCTCAGCCTCAATTTTCGTTTAAATGAAGATATTGAGAGAAATAAAGATATTTTGCCTCTGAATTGAGAAATTTTTATCGTGTAAAACTATTTACATGGAGTATGTACTAACTATTAACAACAAAAAACCCAGCTTGAGCTGGGTTAGTTTTTTAGGTGATTTTAGATAAATTGTTCTGAAATTTAGAACGGTTATGGTTACCTTGAGCAAAGGGATGGCCAATTAAGTCATTGTTAAACAACAAATAAGAACCAACCACAACCAAAACCGTAAAGAATTACGTTAAAAAAGTCACGAAAACCAATAAAACTTTACAAAAACACATCAAGCTATCTTGTATGCGATGATACCATTCTAATCGTATATGAGTAACCACACTTGTTTCTCTAAACATATATCAAGGGTTATCAAAAGTAGCGTTTAATGCCTATTGAAATGGGAAAGGGGGTGGGGGCACCTCGACTCTGTAGACACATCCATGCATAAATAAAATTTGGTCAAATGGCGAGTAAATTAGGTAAGATAGAGATGCCTGTTCTAACCAATAATATGGCGAAAGTGAGCTATACGATTTACTTAATTAGTAAGTTATGGATTAGATTAAGTACTGCGATCATCTTAGTGCTTAGTGTAAGTGCCCAAAGTCACAGGAACTGATCTACGTCACTGCTTTTCTAAATGGGAAGTATAAGAATGCAATTGACTGCAACTATTCACTAAATTGTACAAGAGCTAAAAAATGATTAACACCATAACATTAAAAGGTGTAGCTAGTTACTCACCAACTTCGCCAGTGGTTATTCAAACTGACAACAAGAAGATAAACCTATTCTATGGTTTAAATGGTTCTGGTAAGTCCACAATAGGTAAATTTTTACATTCTCCTGAATTACCCGAATATCGAAACTGTTCCATTCAACCTCGTGAGTTGGTTGAAGATATCTTTGTTTATAATCAAGATTTTATACGTGGCAACTTCTATGAAATTCCTGACTTTCAGGGGGTATTCACTCTGAGCGAAGAAAACAAAGAAGCCGAACAAGCAATCGAAGAAGCAACAGAAAAAATAGCTCGCCTACACCAAAGTATCAAGGTTTCCAAAACAAAGATAAGTCGCAAGCAAAGTGACATAGAAAATGAAGAGACTTCACTAAAGGAATCTGTCTGGAAAGCAAAAACCACATATGAAAATGGCGCACTAGATTTTTGTCTAGAAGGATTACGGAGAAACAAAGTTGGCTTTCTGAACAAGGTCAGATCAAGTAGTGGAAGTGTCACATCTACAATTGAATCTCTGCAAAAAGAGGCTCGTGAGTTAACAGGGCAAGACGGTAGTCTACGTCCAAGCGTACCCAAGATTAGCCTTGATGTCAGTAACTTTGAAAATGCTCCGATTTTAACTCAAATTATTGTGGGATCTAAGGATTCATATCTATCCGATTTAGTCGAAAAACTAGGCAATTCTGACTGGGTAAAATCAGGTCTGGGATATATGAAACCCGATAATCCGTGTCCTTTTTGCCAGCAAGAGTTAAGCTCATCGATTACTGAAGCGATCAATCAACTATTTGACGAGACATATTCCCAAAAAGTCAGCCAGATAGAAGGGTTATCTAGCAGCTACAGAGCTTTAGTTAACGATATTCAGAGCAAATTATCGGCTCCAGTATACGCTTTTGAAGATGGTGTAGTTACATATGGCTTCGTAGACAAGAGAGATCTACTGCTTGAAAAGTTATCAGCTAACTTGTCTCAAATTGATCTTAAAATCAGCAACCCGAGTACGGTGGTTACGCTTACCGATACGAGCACTCTAGTGGCAGATGTTAATACTGCGATAGCCAAAATACAAAGAGATATAGATCTATTCAATGATAGGGTCAGAAACAAAAAAAGCCATTTGAATAGAATAGATTCGGAGTTTTGGGTGATCCTGAATGAGCAGTTTAGCGCTCTCATCGCAGCTTCAGATGAAAAGGTTAACGACCTTCAAGCTGAAATAGAAAAACTATCCGATGAAATCGGGCTGTTTCGTAGCCAAGAGATTGCTCAAAGAATTATCATTACTGAAAACCAGAAAAAAATAACTAACATTGATTCGTCGATAAACAATATCAATCAACAACTGGTTGAGCTAGGTATACACAGTTTTAAAATTGTTAAAGCAGCAAACGATCAGCAACGTTACAAAATTGCCCGCCCTACAGGTGAAAGTGCTGACGTATATAACACCCTTAGTGAAGGAGAAAAAACACTCATTAGCTTTCTTTACTTCCTAGAGTGTGCTTCAGGTTCAACAAACGAATCCTCTCCTGTTTTGCTGAACAACCGAATCGTTGTAATTGATGATCCTATTTCTAGCTTGTCACACAACTACGTCTATGATATTGCAGCCCTGATACATCACAAAGTCTTTAGTGAAAACTTCAAACAAGTCTTCCTACTGACGCATAACCTATTCTTTTTCCACGAATTATTAATGCTCAAGAACGCATCTAACAAATGCCCTGCTGGATATAAACTGTATAGAGTTGCCAAATCACAGTTTAGCCTCGTTTATGATTTAAAGAGGGATGAACTTCAAAATGATTACCAAATGTATTGGCAAGTCGTCAAAGACAGTACTTCTAATCCAAGCTACGCACACATGCTACCCAACGCGATGAGAAATATACTGGAGCACTACTTCAATTTTGTTCATAAGAAAGAGTCACTAAAGCAAACATTGGAGCAATTAGGTCAAACAGAGTCAGATTTTAAGCCTTTGTTTAGGTACATAAATAGAGAGTCTCATTCTGATTCGATTAACCTAGTAGACTTTGAAAGAATCAATGCTGAAAGGTACATTGAAAAATTCAAACAGATATTTGTAGAAACTGGTTTCGAAGAACACTACAACAGCATGATGGGGATTGAAAGCACGACTAAGATTGATGCAGAAGCAGAGTCTGCTTAATTGAAGCTTGGTGGGGCTACCGATGACACCTATCGTCTAGGGAGTGAACGAAGATGTTGACAAACATCTTCCCATTTTCCTAGGCGATAGCGTTGATATTTTCTAACATTGACAACTTTCGGTTTCATGTTAGCTACCTCGCATATCTGCGACAGTGATAGTCACTGACAACTCTTGCAAACCATTTACAAGCTGTAATTGTTGCATTTGTTGTTGGCAGTAGGCGGTAGCCCCAGCTCATTTATAGCAAATTCAGATTATTATATCTACCATAAAATGATTTCACGGTATCATTTTTTTCTGTTGCGAAACCATAAACTATTGTAAGGCAGAAACGCCAATCCAAACGTGGCACCTTTACTGTAATGCGTGTTTTGGGCCAAGGATGTGTTTGCAGTGATCGGCTCTAGCACATATCTGGGCAAAAGCATCATAGCACGGAACAGATTGAATCAGAGGTGAGCTGAACTAAATAGAGAAGATGAACCGAGGAACTAATTTAACTGAGGTAAATTAAAGTGCATTGGGTTGAAGGCTGGGTAAACCAGATAACCCCATTGAAACAGCAATAACGGTCGCCTTGACCCAACGCAACATTTTGGTTTTCAGGCTATTATTCATAGGCTTATTCCTCTTAGTTGGTGTTTTCAGAACTGTTGTTTTATCCTTACGGATGGTTGTTGTTTCAGGAAGATTTGAACTTCCAAGTATACATGCTTCTAACTCTATGCTTATTGGCGATGATGTTTCTACGCTATAGGCCAAGCAGATGCCGTTACCGCCTTCATGCCAATGCACTTTAACCAGTTGAATATAGCACGAAAACCTCTGAAGATGAATGTAATTTAAATGTGTATTCACTGTGTATTGAACGGTAACTAGCGTAGATCATTTCTGATTTTTATTGATAAGTTCAAGTCGCCCAAAAAATTCATCAGAGCCTAACTCTTCATTTGGGCTAAATCATTTTGAGGCATAACCGATTTAGAATGACCTGTCAGTTCAAGTCACATCGAGGTGACGAAGCTGACAGATTTCATTCAGACTAATTCACTACACGCTTAGAAACTTCTGTGCTATTTAGTTTTGCACCACGGCTGATTGCTGCCACATCCGTGGCAGACTGTATTTCTTTTTTAGCTAAACTTTCATCGGCTTGCGAGCCATGGAGTTCCGTAGCTATTTTGCTCATTGAGCACTCATTTTTCTTGTTTAGTTTCCAATGGTTCGTTTAGTTGCTCAATCGTAATTCCATGCTGGGTAGCGTTGTACAACCAAGTATGGAATTGCTCAAGTAGTCTGTTGTTCTCGGCTTCAAGTCGCGCAATGGTTCGTTCCCGCTTTTCTAGTTGATCAGCCGCAGCCTTCAAACTGGATGGAAGGTGTCTATTTCGTGCAGCAACAGCCTTAGGAGAATTACCCGAGACAAGCGCCTTAACCTCATTAAATGCGCGCTTGATACGTACCTGCTTTTGCAGTGTTTGCCTCGTGGTAGAAAGCTTGTAATCGTGTGCTACTGCATCTACCAATCTATCCCATGTCAGCTTAGAGTCCGTGGGCCAATCATCTAGAAGCTCACAAACATTGCTAATATCCGTGTCTGTTAAGTGTTTAGCCACAATAATCAATCCTCAAAAAAATCTATTGCATCCATTTCATCTAAAGCATCAAATAGTTCATCATCAAATGATGACGGATTGTTCTCAATACCAATCATTTCATCAACAGTGACGATAGTTTTCTGGCTCTCTTTGATGCGCTGAAAGTTTTCAATCTTAGGTAAACGCTTTTTACCATTCGCATCCATCGCACGATCCAACTGGGTAACATCCTCTACGTTAAGCAGCCTGATTAGAGATCCATCCTCGATATTCGGGTCTCCCATCATGGCAAGCAGTTGCTCACAGCGCTCTGTGGTCAGTTTCCTGCGCTCATAGAACTGCCTAGCCCCTTGAACACCATCATCAACCGCTTTTTTGTCCATTTTGAGAAGTTTTTTCTCCTCTTTTAGACGCTTACGAATGCGCTCACATTTGCCGTCATCGCCTTTTACACAAACTTGCTGGTCGCAGTTAATACAGTCGCGATATTTAGTGCAAACCTCTTCCATGTAGGACGTCACACACATGCCAAATTCGTTTGTATGTGCGGTTAAAGCCGTCTTGGTGTTCAATTCTTGCACTGTTCTTGGGGTAGCAACTTGCACCTGAATTTGTATAGTGCCTGTTGTTGGATTCTCCATCAAACCCTGTGAGACAAGATCTGCCTCTCGGTCTTCAATAAAGTCCGCACCATACTCCTCCGGAGTTGTGTGGTCGTAATAACGATTGTGCCTAGGATCGCTTCGCATCGCCCAATTAGCACGTTGCTCTCCATCCATACCATTGACTGCCGCCATGGTGTCTAACATATGACGAATCTGATGCGAAGTTATGATCAAATCACCATGCCCCCAACGCTGAAAAACTGAACGCACACCTGTCGCTAGCTCTCCTGTGGTTCTGTTCTTTTTTTTCGTTGGAGCAAGGTCTTCATTCAACGTATTAATGGTTGGAATGTACAACTCGGTAGAAATGGTTGATTTTGCAGTGTCCAAGCAATTGGCAAAACCAGCATACAAAGCCTCTGACCATTTAACCTTTACATGTCCATTACCTTTATCAAATGGTATATAAGGGAATCCCTTAGGAAGGTCTTTTCGAAGGATTACATTTAAATCTTGGAGCGTAACTTGGTAATCTTTAGGTAAGATCCCCTTACGCTTTAAGAATTGGTTTCTAGATGTTCGCCATTGTCTGCGACTTTTAATATCAGAAATGTCACCATACTCTGACCAGTCCAGCCCAAGTGCCATTGCAGTTTCATCCATCGTTAGGAGTTGGTCTTCAGGGGCATCAGGACAAAGTTCGTGCCGTGGAAAACACGAATTCTCTTCTAGCATTTTTGCAAACTTTCGTGCAGGCTCTGACATTGCTCTCAAACGCTCCACAGCAGCTTCTACAGCGCCGTACATACACGTAGGGATCCACTTGTGTGCGTGCCCAAAGCCCTTACCTGAGTACCATTTTATGCCTTTAATTTGGATGGTTGCGGTAAGGTCTAGTTCTTCATCGTCAGCATCCTGAGAGTCTTCGGTTTCATTCCCCGCACTGTCAAATACGGCACCATTGTCACCCTCAAATACAATATTGTTCTCTTTTTGGTATTTAAGGATTTCCTTAACATCCTCCTTAGTAAAACCATCCATTTTTAGCACTTCCCAAACTTTCAGCTCATCGGTATGAATAGGATCGGAAAGCAAGTACAGAGGCTCTGAACCACGGTTTGGGGCAACCAGCAACAAGGTCATCGTAGATGTCGTGAAAATATCCCGAGGACTTAAGTCTTCTGTTTTTTGAGCATTAACGGAGGCGAGAGCCATTAACGCATTTTCGTCAGGCATTTTGTCTTGCCTTCTCTTGTCAGCATCATCCCCTGTTGCATTTTCAGCCGGCTTTTTTAGTCCGCTTTTCCACTTAAATGGCTTCAGTAATTTGTACTCAATCAAGAAGTTGAGAAGATTATTTAAACCACGACCAGTCTGATAAGCAGCTCCTGCACTTAACGATTCCTCAGCTGCGCGTTGAGCTGCATCGAAGGCCTTTCCCGTAAGCTTGGTAGTTTCAAAATTTTCGCCCTTGTGTAACTGCTGCCAAGCTGCATTGATTGCGCGTAAGGCTTGGAATTTAACGTTGATGCCTGCTTTGGTTCCGCCGCCATAGGTAACGTAAGCTTTTGCAAAGGGAATTAAAGATTCATCCAGTAACTCATCTGGATTTTTTTGTCGACTATTGGCACCAAAAATGGTGAAGTTCCCTACTTGACGCCAGTAATTTTCATCGTAGACATACTCATCGTTTAATGGTGCTATCTGACGTCCTAATTTGATAAAATCGGTTTGATTTTTAGTATGCTTAAGCTCGTGCTTAGGCTTAAAAATCAATACATCAACCATTGTTATGCTCCTTGCATAGCTGGATTACTTGGCATACTGCTAGAATGGCATTGTCATTGATTGAAACGATTTGCATGTCGCCATTGGCATCTACTTTTAATCGCTCTCGCTCTTCAATCAACCATTCGAGGATCAGGTGATGCGGAGCATGTGCCCACGGACGGAATTTAGGGCATAAATAGCAAGCGATAGGGGCATAATCTTGGCAAAAACTGCTTGAGCCACATGAGCCGACCTCACAGTCTTTTTCTCGACAAGGAATGCGTGCCGCACCTGCATTTTCTGTATTGGCTTCAGCCTCGTCTTCAACCAGTTTGCCTGCGAAAGCAGAGGCATACCGAGCCAGCGGTTGGTTCATGATTTTTGAAATATGCACAGCATGCTCAGGGGCGTTAGCAACATACACTTTTACATTTTGCGTATCAGACTGGTCAAGCAAATTGGCAATAGTAAGTATACCAGCTCCCTCCCTAGCAGCTCTGGTACCCAAGGTATAGCGAAAACGGTAGCTTGTTGATTTTAAAGATTCGCCAGTTCGCTCACTGATGACTTTTAGCTTTTTGACCGCACTGTTTAACTTACTCGTTAGGTTGTTTGTTTTAATATGCGGTAGTTCGGATTTGAGATAGTTCATTAATGAATCTGGAGGTATTGATTGAATTTCTACAGTGGTACCAACATCGATAAACAAAGGTAGTTCACCTTTTTCTTCAAACGTCATTTTCCGCCCTAAAGCTGCTTCCACCTTAGCTGTCTGTTCTTTGATATGTAGTTCAACAACCTGTGCAACCGAATTCACTAAAGCATAAGGCTTTAGGATACTACGGAACTTTCCTCCACGTACTTTTGCCCTAGGGATCAGCACCACATACGTTGGAGATCCGGTATATTTAGTCGAATAAGAAAAGTCTTTACACTTGATAGATGCAATCTGAACAGGACGACGACCGGACGCCTTAAACATCGAGAGACAAGCATACTCATCTGTTCTAAGCGCTCCTTCAGCATATCGATGAGCAGCATGTAAACCAATTGCTTGAAACTCTAAATCACTGAATGGCCCTGTTTCAGGGTCAAGAGTAAGTACAGCTACCCCTTTATCATTGCCACCTAAACTCCATTGATCAGTCAGCTTAAACACTGCATCATCAATATGTTTATCCAGCCCCAAATAGCGCATTTGTCGCAGCATTCCCCGAACAACTGAGACCTTGTACCAATCCTTCTTAGGTAATGCATTTTTAAAGGATGCAAACCCCTGTTCAGTTAAGTCATTTTGACCTGTTATCGTTTGGTAAAGTTTAAGCTGCACGGATATATTTTGGGTGTGTTTAGCAGATGAAGTTTCAGCATAAAACACCAGTACTTCTCGAATATCCTCTTGTAACGGCTGTACAAATGAATCTAAGAAATCCACCAATACCGTGACATTCCGATTGAGAGTCCATCGGTCTGAAAGGTAATTAAACTCAAAGCCATTGTATGACATACATGTTGTTACTTTGCTTTCGTTGGCAAATTCAAAATTCACATGATCGTGATTCATTTTTTATTATTCCCCTGTCCAAACCCCTTCATCACGTTGTTGGACAATTGAATTTATAGTGATTAACTCTTCTTCTTGAAGGTCTAATGCCATGTCCATTGCACGTTTATCATCATGTCGTTTTGAGTAACGTTTTGCGCTACTGGAATCTTCACTCCAGCCCATCAATTTTCGTCTATCGGCTTCCGACTTGGCTTCCGTTGTTTTTCCTTCGGCAATACGTTTATCTGCAAACCTACTGTATTCATCGTTCCACGTATGACGTATCCCATGAGGATGAACCCTAAAGCCAACCACCTCAGAGATCTCACGAAAAATCTTATTTACCTGAGCCATTGATAAGGCGGTGTTGGTTTGCACCTTATGGTTATGAGTAACGAACAGGTACTCGATATGCTCAGAACCAGCAGCATTAGGACGGTGATGGGTAAGGTAGTTTTCATACATATCGGCCAAACGTTTATCCATTGGGACGAATCGCCCCATGGTTTTACCTTCTGGCCTGTGCTTGCGTTTGTCGCGGTAGTCAGTTTGTGAGCGGATCATAACGAAGTAACGGCCATCTTTGTCACGCTTTCTGATATCAGATTGATTGCTGTCTGTTTTTACTCTGATTTTAAGCAGTTCTCCACGGCGACAGCCAATAGCAAACAATATATTTACGATAAGTTGATTACGATATCGAACAGATTCTGATTTCCAAGGATTCTCTGAGGAGTCAGGGTGAACCACATCAAGGACTCGAGTTTTTTCAATTGGCTCTAGAGAGCGCCAATCTCCCCAATCAAGAGCTTCATCACTGGTGCCAAACTTGTTGCCCCTGATTTTCTTGAGTTCGATCTCTGCCGTGGAATCTTTAGAGGGAAACAATTCTTCTTCAAGCCAACCAATAAATTGCGCAAACACAGTTAGTCGGTTGTATACCGTGTGGGGTGAGATGTTCCCCTCATGATTGACGACAAAATTGGCTCTTGCCGTTTCAAGTTTATTTTTCTTGATGATTACGACATTAGAGGATTTATGTCTCGCAACCATTTCACGGAATGACGCTACTGTATGCTTTGAGTATTTCTTAATGTTCTCAAACTCTTTCTTTGTCAGAAAATCACCTGTTTTACATCGTTCAATCAAGTCAATATTTTCAAACCGACAAATTTCCTCAAGAAAGCTAAGGTGATCAAAAACACGAGAACAGGTGTTACTTGCTTTTGATTGATTTCGGTAATGCAGGGTGACAAAAAGGTTATGGTAAGGCAATGGCATACCATCCTCACCTAAAAGAATTGAGTAGCTTTCTCCACTCGCCATTTGAAATACTTTTGTCTTCATTCAGTCCTTAAATTCACTAAAAACTTAACAAATTCTCAAGGTAACCCGTAACCATAAAATCAGCATAAAAAAAGTTTACAGAAGTTGCAAGACTTACTGTAAACTTTTATCTCAAGCCTTTGTTATATTTAATTTAAATAATAAAACTTAACAAAACTAGGTCTCAAGTAACCGTCAGAACGGAATATCGTCATCAAAATCCATTGGTGGTTCATTGTTTGGCGCTGGTGCGGCAGCTGGTTGTTGTGCTGGGCGAGATTGTGCACCACCGCTAAATTGTTGTGATGCTTGTGGCTGTTGTGGTTGACCCCAACCGCCTTGACCACCTTGAGAAGGTGCGCCATCTTGGTTACCACGGCCGCCTAACATTTGCATTGAGCCGCCAATGTTAACAACAACTTCAGTGCTATATCTGTCTTGACCGCTTTGGTCTTGCCATTTACGTGTTTGTAACTGACCTTCGATATACACTTGTGAACCTTTACGCAGATATTCGCCTGCAATTTCCGCTAATTTGCCGAAAATTACCACACGGTGCCACTCGGTTTTTTCTTTCATTTCACCGGTTTGTTTATCGCGCCAGCTTTCTGATGTTGCCAGTGTTAGATTGGCAACTGCACCGCCACTTGGCATATAACGGATTTCTGGATCCTGCCCTAAATTACCGATAAGAATAACTTTGTTTACGCCTCTGCTCGCCATGTGAGGTACTCCTGCGAAAGTAAATTTTTTGAAATCATAAGCGAATAAGTTTATCACGTACGCTAAAATTTGAATATGACGTGTGATGAATTTCTCAATTGTGAACATTGTCGAAATTTTTCTGTCTCAAAATGACAGAGTTACATCACCATTCAATTTCACTATATATACTGTATATCCATTCAGTTAACTTTGTGTCATAATTATCCGATTCTTTCTTTTTCGGCGACTCTTTCAATCCGGGATATATTCATGGATAAAATCGAAGTACGGGGCGCTCGCACCCATAATCTAAAAAATATCAACTTGATCATTCCTCGCGATAAACTAATTGTTATTACGGGGCTTTCTGGTTCAGGTAAATCTTCTTTAGCCTTTGATACGCTTTATGCAGAAGGGCAGCGACGCTATGTAGAATCGCTTTCTGCTTATGCTCGTCAGTTTCTTTCGTTGATGGAAAAACCTGATGTTGACCATATTGAAGGTTTATCTCCCGCTATTTCGATTGAGCAGAAATCTACGTCGCACAACCCACGTTCTACAGTGGGAACAATTACAGAAATTCACGACTACTTGCGTCTTTTATTTGCACGTGTTGGTGAGCCTCGTTGTCCTGATCACGACATTCCACTTGCGGCTCAAACAGTCAGCCAAATGGTCGATAATGTACTTGAGCAACCTGAAGGCAAGCGCTTAATGCTTTTAGCGCCTGTGGTGAAAGAGCGTAAAGGCGAGCATATTAAGTTACTTAATAATCTTGCCGCTCAAGGCTATATTCGTGCTCGTATTGATGGTGAAGTGTGTGATCTTTCAGATCCGCCAACATTAGAGTTACAGAAGAAACATACCATTGAAGTGGTTATTGACCGCTTTAAGGTTCGTGACGATCTAGCTCAACGTTTAGCTGAATCTTTTGAAACCGCATTAGAGCTTTCTGGTGGTACCGCTGTTATCTCTGATATGGACGATAGCAATGCAGACGATATTGTTTTTTCTGCAAACTTTGCTTGTCCTGTTTGTGGTTACAGCATGAGCGAACTAGAACCTCGTTTATTCTCCTTTAATAACCCTGCTGGTGCGTGTCCAACGTGTGATGGCTTAGGTGTTCAGCAATTCTTTGATCCTGAATTAGTGATCCAAAATAGAGAGATCTCTCTTGCTGGTGGCGCAATTAAAGGGTGGGATCGCCGTAATTTCTACTATTTCCAGATGCTTCGCTCATTGGGTGAACACTATCATTTTGATGTTGAAGCACCATTTGATTCGTTACCAGATAATATCCAGAAAGTCATTTTAACTGGGTCAGGCAAAGAGAATATTGAATTTAAATACACAAACGATCGTGGCGATGTTGTTGTTCGTCATCATCCTTTTGAAGGTGTATTAAATAATATGGAACGCCGTTACCGTGAGACAGAATCTAGCGCGGTACGTGAAGAACTTTCTAAATATATTAGTAATCGCTCATGTGCTTCTTGTGGTGGTACGCGTTTACGCCGAGAAGCACGTCATGTGTATGTTGAAAATACAACATTGCCAGAAATAGCCGATTACAGCATTGGTCATGCAATGACCTTTTTCCAAAATCTGAAATTGAGTGGTCAACGCGCGAAGATTGCAGAAAAAGTCTTAAAAGAGATTGGTGACCGACTAAAATTCTTGGTAAATGTGGGATTAAATTACCTCACACTTTCTCGTTCCGCTGAAACATTATCAGGTGGTGAAGCACAACGTATTCGTTTAGCGAGCCAAATTGGTGCGGGATTAGTTGGCGTTATGTATGTGTTGGATGAGCCTTCAATTGGTTTACATCAACGAGATAACGATCGCTTACTTGAAACGCTGATCCACTTACGTAATTTGGGTAACACCGTGATCGTCGTTGAGCATGACGAAGATGCTATCCGTGCAGCTGATCATGTTATTGATATTGGACCTGGTGCGGGTGTTCATGGTGGTGAAATTGTCGCTCAAGGAACTCTTGAAGATATCATTAATAACCCGAATTCATTAACGGGGAAATTCTTAAGTGGTGAGCGTCGTATCGCAATTCCAGAGCAACGTGTACCGGTTGATCGCGAAAAAATGCTGACCATTCTTGGCGCAAAAGGTAATAACTTAAAAAATGTTAATCTGAAATTACCTGTAGGTTTATTTACCTGCATTACAGGCGTTTCAGGATCAGGTAAATCAACGCTTATCAACGATACGTTATTCCCTATTGCCCAACGCCAATTAAATGGGGCTACAAATAGCGTACCTGCGCCTTATTTAGATGTTGAAGGGCTAGAGTATTTCGATAAAGTTATTGATATTAACCAAAGCCCAATAGGTCGTACTCCTCGTTCAAACCCTGCAACTTATACGGGTGTCTTTACACCTATTCGTGAGTTATTTGCGGGTGTACCTGAATCTCGTACTCGTGGTTATACGCCGGGTCGTTTTAGTTTCAACGTCAAAGGTGGTCGTTGTGAAGCTTGCCAAGGCGACGGCGTCTTAAAAGTTGAAATGCATTTCTTACCTGATGTGTATGTACCTTGTGATCAATGTAAAGGTCAGCGTTATAACCGTGAAACCCTTGAAGTTAAATACAAAGGAAAAAATATTCACGAAGCGTTGGATATGACCATTGAAGAGGCGAGAGAATTCTTTGATGCAGTGCCGGCATTAGCTCGTAAACTACAAACATTGATTGATGTTGGTCTTTCTTATATTCGTTTAGGGCAATCAGCTACGACTTTATCGGGCGGTGAAGCGCAGCGGGTTAAGTTAGCAAAAGAGTTGTCAAAACGTGGAACAGGACAGACACTCTATATTCTCGATGAGCCGACAACCGGGCTTCACTTTGCTGATATTGAGTTGTTGCTTGAAGTTCTTCATCAGTTACGTAACCAAGGTAATACTATTGTTGTCATTGAGCACAATCTTGATGTGATCAAAACAGCAGACTGGATTGTAGATCTTGGCCCTGAAGGCGGAAGTGGTGGTGGTCAAATTTTAGTGTCAGGCACACCAGAGCAAGTTGCAGAATTTGAAGGTTCACATACTGCAAAATTCTTAAAACCAATCTTAGAGCGTGGTTATTAAGATTACGTCACTTATTCCCTTATGATCTAAGCGCTACAGACAATAAATACTTTACTGTTTGTAGCGCGCTTTCTTCAAGAAAAGTAAATCCGCGGAGTATGATAGAATTTAATTCTATTGAAAAAAGTATTCTCTTTTGGCTATTCACTTCCTTATCGATTTTTTATCTTATTAACTGCCTATTTTTATAAAAAGCAGATTAAATGGTTAATTATGCTGTTTTGTAACGATATGTTAACCAAATACGAGATAACAAAGCTAAATAGAAAGGATTATCATAGTATATCGTGATGGACAGCACAGTTTATTTGGTGATTTGTTTCAATTGTTATACTTGACTATTATTGTATAACAATGGGTGTTTTTTATTATTAATCAATCAGTTATTTATTTTTGAGGGGTGCAGTAGAGGGAAGGTTATTATTTACTATGCTCTTTGAACAGATAATCCTACTTTTCTCCTTACGATAGAATTTTTTTCCAAATCATTTCAGGCTATCACGATTTATAACAACTTTTTTCTCCGTAATATTCCCTATCATTTACCCATAATAAATAATACCTGCAAAGAGTAAGGCTATTTCGACATCGCAATGTTAGATAGACTTTTTTTACCCCCAAAAATTCGTTTTGCTATTAACAATTACAATATAAAAAGTGAGTACTAAAATGGAAACGGCTTCCTCAAAAACAGAGACAACAAGCTATCCCGCAACTAGTGCTGGCGCTCGCCGCGCAGGTATGACTGAACAAGAATGGCGTGCAGCAATTAAATTCGACGGCAATGATGTGGGCTGGGTTATCATGAGTATCGGTATGGCTATCGGTGCAGGCATTGTGTTTTTACCTGTACAGGTAGGCCTGATGGGATTATGGGTTTTCCTACTATCCTCAATCATTGGTTATCCAGCGATGTATCTTTTCCAACGTCTATTTATTAATACGTTGGCTGAATCTCCGGAGTGTAAAGACTACCCAAGCGTTATCACTGGTTATCTCGGTAAAAACTGGGGTATTTTATTAGGTGCACTCTACTTTGTGATGTTAGTCATTTGGATGTTTGTTTACTCAACAGCTATCACCAATGACAGTGCTTCTTACTTACAAACATTTGGTGTTACAGAAGGTTTACTGTCAGAAAACCCATTCTATGGTTTGATCCTGATTTGTGCGTTAGTGGCTATCTCTTCTCGTGGTGAACAATTACTGTTTAAAGTATCAAGCTTTATGGTACTGACTAAACTGTTTGTTGTTGCAGCGTTAGGGCTCTCCATGATTGGTATGTGGCATCTTTATAACGTAGGTGCATTACCACCGGCTGGACGCTTAATCAAAGAAGCAATCATTACATTACCTTTTACACTGACTTCAATTCTGTTTATCCAAACATTAAGCCCAATGGTTATCTCTTACCGTGGTCGTAATAAAAACCGTGAAGTTGCTCGTCACAAAGCATTACGTGCAATGAATATCGCGTTCGGTGTGTTGTTCTGTACTGTTTTCTTCTATGCAATCTCATTCACATTGGCAATGGGTCACGATGAAGCAGTTAAAGCGTATGAGCAAAATATCTCTGCATTAGCGATTGCTGCGAAATTCTTCCCTGGTGGTTGGGTAACCGTTGTAAGCGTAATGCTGAACATCTTTGCCGTAATGACTGCATTCTTTGGTGTTTACTTAGGTTTCCGTGAAGCGACACAAGGGATCGTGATGAACATCCTGCAACGTTATCTCCCAACAGAGAAAATTAACCAAAAATGGGTACAAAACGGCATCATGATTTTCGCTGTGTTACTGGCATGGGGCGCAATCATCCTTAATGCACCAGTATTGAGCTTCACTTCAATTTGTAGCCCAATCTTCGGTATGGTGGGTTGTCTTATCCCTGCATACTTAGTGTACAAAGTGCCAATGTTACATAAATACAAAGGTGCGTCACTTTACCTGATTATCTTTACCGGTTTACTGCTCGTTATCTCTCCGTTCTTGGCATTCTCATAGTCGCCAACTTCGGTTCTAGTTAGGAGTTGTTTTTAAAAACTAAATTAATCCAAGGTGTTAGATTATGAGCCAGAACAAAAATTCTCATTTATGGTCACAGTTTGTTCGCCAGTTACGTGAAGGTGTTAAGCCCGCAGTCGGTTGTACTGAGCCAATTTCATTAGCATTGGCAGCAGCGAAAGCAACCGCACTTTTAGGCGAGCCTGTTGTTCGTATCGAAGCTTGGGTTTCACCAAACTTGATGAAAAACGGAATGGGCGTAACAGTGCCGGGAACGGGAATGGCTGGGCTACCTATTGCAGTAGCATTAGGTGCAACAGGAGGAGATCCTGATGCAGGGCTGGAGGTCTTGTTAAAAGCATCCGCTGATGCAGTTGCTCAAGCTAAGACACTGGTCGCTGAAGGTAAAGTCACCGTGGGTGTAAAAGCACCTTGTGAGGATGTTCTTTACTCTGAAGCGAAAGTGTATAGCCAATCTGGTTATGCCATCGTCAGTATCGCAAGAGAGCATACACATGTTGTTCGCTGTGAATGTAACGGTAACGTTGTTTTTGAGGAAGATAAATCAGCGCTTACCAATAATTGTGAATGTACTGATGAAAAACCTTTTACTGATGTTTGTGCTGAAGATATCTATAACTTTGCACTTAATGTGCCAGTGAGTGAAATTGAGTTTATGCTCAATGCCGCTCGTTTAAATGGCGCTTTATCGGAAGAGGGGCTACAAAACACCTATGGATTAGCCATTGGTCGTACCTTAATTCTGCAACAAGAGAAAGGTTTGTTAGGTAAAGACTTACTTAATGAAATCATGATCAGAGCATCCGCTGCATCCGATGCTCGCATGGGTGGAGCGGTATTACCGGCAATGAGTAATTCAGGCTCAGGCAATCAGGGAATTGCTGCAACATTGCCTGTGATGGTTGTTGCTGAATTTATCAAAGCAGATGATGAAACTTTACTGCGTGCGTTGGTTTTATCTCACTTAATGGCAATTTATGTTCATAGCCATTTTCCACCTCTTTCCGCCCTTTGTGCTGCAACAACCGCTTCAATGGGAGCAGCTGCAGGAATGGCATGGTTACTCACAAAAGATTTCACCACTGTCAGTATGTCTATCAACAGTATGATTGGTGATATCAGTGGCATTATCTGTGATGGCGCATCGAATAGCTGTGCAATGAAAGTATCAAGTAGTGCAGCGAGTGCTTATAAAGCCGTATTAATGGCGATGCAAAATCAAAGTGTTGCGGGTACTGATGGTATTGTCAGTGACGATGTCGATAGCTCAATAGCGAATCTCTGTGCATTAGCCAGTCGTGCAATGCAACATACGGATATTCAAATCATTGAGATTATGGAAGAAAAAGCGCGTCGTAATGCTGGGGAAAAGAAGCAAGCTGTCAATATATAAAAGGCGAAAATCTAAAGCGACAGTGATGTTGTGATGCAGTAAAAAGAAATACCTGCTTATGAGAATAGGCAGGTATTTTTTATCATGAAATCACGTTGATTGACTTAGATACTCACAGCAGCAAAGGCTTGGGCAATGCGCTGAACATTACCTGTATTAACACCTGCCATACAAACACGACCCGTACCGACAAGATAAATGCCAAATTCGTCACGTAATCTATCAACTTGTGCTTGTGTAAAGCCGGTATAGCTAAACATACCGCGTTGAGTTAATAGATGATCAAAATTCTTTTCAGGCAGAGCAACTTTTAAAGCTTCGACTAAAGTCACGCGCATTTCTTTAATACGGTCACGCATATGCGCGACTTCTTTTTGCCATTGTGCAGTTAAAACTTGGTCTGATAGCACTTTATTAACAATTTGCGCGCCATAGTTTGCAGGGCTTGAATAGATACGGCGTACACCCGCTTTTAGCTGACCTAATACGTGTTCGCATTCAGTGGCATTATCACAAACAATGGATAATCCGCCCGCGCGTTCACCGTAGATCCCAAATATTTTTGAAAAAGAGTTACTGATAAGTATCGGTAATCCTGCTTTTGCCATAGTGCGAATAGCATAAGCGTCGTCATCTAAGTTTTCGGCAAAGCCTTGATAAGCAATATCTAAGAATGGGATGGCTTGGCGAGCTTTCAATACTTCAGTGACTTGATCCCATTGATCTTTAGTTAGATCGGAACCTGTTGGGTTATGGCAGCAAGGGTGCATCAATACAATGCTTTTTTCAGGCAGTTTTTTAAAGCAATCTAACAGAGCTTCAAATTTTACGCCTTTGGTTTCAGGATCAAAGTAAGGGTAGTGATTCACTTTGAAGCCTGAGCCTGCAAAAATAGAACCATGATTATCCCAAGTTGGATCACTTATCCACACTTCTGAACCAGGGAAATAACGATGCAGAAAATCAGCACCCACTTTTAATGCGCCTGATCCACCTAATGTTTGGATCGTGGCAATTTTCTTTTCTGCAATTAGAGGATTATCTGCACCGAAAAGGAGATCTTGAATTTCGCTACGATAAGGCGCCAGCCCTTCCATTGGTAAATAAAGTGTTGCGGTGGGTGTCATGGCATTGAGTTGCTGACGTGCAACTGAAACTGTTCCTAAAATAGGGGTCTTGCCTTCTTCGTCATAATAAAGACCAATGCTTAAATTAATTTTATCCTGACGTGGGTCTTTGTTATAAACATCCATCAATGAGAGAATCGGATCTCCCGGAAACGCTTCAACCTGTTGAAACACGGCTTCTTCTCCAATCACTTTTAGTGTGTCATAGGGATACAATATCGTGTGTATTATTGTTCGTCTAGGTATTCCATGATGACGCGCGAGGTTAATTTGGTAATCAACTCATAGGCGCTAATACCACTATATTTGGCAATTTCTTCTACCGGCAACACATCTCCCCATAAAATAGCTTCATCACCAACACTATCAATCAGTTCAGTCCCCAAATCGACGCTGATCATATCCATCGAAACGCGACCAACAATAGGCACTTTTCGACCATTTATCCACACAGGAGTACCTGAAGGTGCGCTGCGGGGATAGCCATCGCCGTAGCCAATTGCGATCACACCAAGATAAGTGTCTTTTTCACTTACCCATGTGCCACCATAACCAACAGGCTCACCAGCTTTATGTTTACGAACAGCAATCAGGCTTGTTTTTAGCGTCATTGCAGGGGTTAAGCCAAAGTCTTTGCCCGTTCTTTCATCACCAGTAGGAGAGATACCATAAGTGATAATACCGGGGCGAACCCACTGATAATGGACTTGAGGCCAAAATAAAATACCAGCAGAAGCTGCGATAGATTTATCACCGGCTTTATCTTGAATAAAATCTTGAAATAGCGAGATTTGTTTTTGTGTCGCCTCAGGAACATCGGGTTCATCAGCACGACTAAAATGGCTCACAATATTGACAGGTTGTTGTACATTTTTGCAGGCGGAAAGCCGTAAATAGAAGGCTTGTGCGTCCTCAGGACGTATCCCTAAACGGTGCATACCCGTATCGATTTTCATCCATACTTTGACGGGTTCATCTAAGTCAGCTTGTTCTAATGCTTCTAATTGTTCTTGGCTATGAACAACGGTTTCAATGTGGTTAACAACTAAAATAGGTAGGTCAACGACATCAAAAAAACCTTCTAACAGGAGAATGGGTTTTACAACACCCCCACTTCGTAAGGTTAATGCTTCACCAATACGTGCAACACCAAAACAATCAGCATTATCCATTAAGGTATATGCTGTTTCTAATAACCCATGACCATAAGCGTTTGCTTTCACGACAGCTATCAGGTGGCTATGTGGGGCATAGTCTCTCACATGCTGAAAATTGTGACGCAGAGCGCGGCGATCTATCACTGCGGTTGCCGCTTTCATATTATTCCAATACTTCCTTTAATTAAGTCAAGGTTAGTGATTATTCATCGTCGTAAGCAGGGCCAGCATAGTTATCAAAGCGTGACCATTGGCCGTTAAAGGTAAGCCTTACTGTACCAATTGGGCCGTTACGTTGTTTACCGATGATGATTTCTGCAACACCTTTTAAATCGCTACTTTCGTGGTAAACCTCGTCACGATAAATAAACATGATAAGGTCAGCATCTTGCTCAATAGAGCCTGATTCACGTAAGTCGGAGTTAACAGGGCGTTTATCAGCACGTTGTTCCAAACTACGGTTTAACTGTGATAGTGCAACCACGGGAACTTGTAGTTCTTTAGCTAATGCTTTTAACGAACGAGAAATTTCAGCAATTTCTAGTGTTCTGTTTTCAGATAATGAAGGTACTCTCATTAGCTGCAAGTAGTCAATCATGATAAGGCTTAAACCGCCATGTTCACGATAAATTCGACGAGCACGAGAGCGTACTTCTGTTGGGGTTAAACCTGATGAGTCATCGATATACATATTGCGTTTTTCAAGCAAAATACCCATGGTGCTTGAAATACGAGCCCAATCCTCATCATCAAGCTGGCCTGTACGAATTCTTGTCTGATCGACACGAGATAATGATGCCAACATACGCATCATGATTTGGTTACCGGGCATCTCTAAGCTGAAGATAAGTACAGGTTTTTCTTCGGTCATTGCCGCATTTTCACATAAGTTCATGGCAAATGTGGTTTTACCCATAGAAGGACGTGCTGCGACAATAATTAAATCTGACTTTTGTAATCCTGCGGTTTTTTTATCAAGATCTTGATAACCACTCGAAACCCCAGTGACACCATCATGAGGTTTTTGATAGAGCTGTTCTATTTTTTCAACAGTTTCTTCTAAAATAGCCTCTATTGCTTTAGGGCCTTCGTCTTTATTGGCTCGAGTTTCAGCGATTTGGAATACTCTAGATTCGGCAAAGTCGAGTAGATCTTCACTAGTGCGTCCCTGAGGATCAAAACCTGCATCTGCAATTTCATTGGCAACTTTTATCATATCGCGAACAACCGCACGTTCTCGGACGATATCCGCATAAGCGTTAATGTTCGCCGCACTTGGCGTATTTTTTGAAAGCTCTGCTAAGTAAGCAAAACCCCCCACGCTGTCTAGTTCAGCATTTTGTTCTAATGCTTCTGATAGCGTAATAAGATCGATAGGTTTACCTAGTTCCAGCAAGCGTTGCATTTGCGAGAAAATAGTACGATGAGGGCGGCTATAAAAGTCTTCTGCGGTGACTCGCTCAGAAACATTATCCCAACGTTCATTATCTATCATCAGACCGCCTAACACGGACTGCTCTGCTTCCAGCGAATGGGGAGGTAGTTTTAATCCCTCCATTTGTCGGTCTTTGATATCAGACATCAGCTTGTCAGTGGTCTTATTTCTGGCCATAAATCCTGCATAAAAATCGAAAAAGTGTCAGTACGCTCTAGTATACGCTAACCCAATTATCTGTGCCTTGTAGAAATAGCTATCCTTTGTCATTATCTCTAAAGGTTTTTTGTGCTCGCTTATTTAACCTCTTATCCTATAAAGGAGATAGTAATGGCTAAACGTATTCAATTTGCGACTCATGGCACTGCTGATGTTCTTGAGCTAGCAACATTTACACCTGCTCCTCTTGGTGAACACGAAGTTCAGGTTGCCAATAAGGCAATTGGTATTAACTATATTGATACTTATGTACGTAGTGGGTTATATCCTGTAAGCCACTTTCCTAGTGGATTAGGCACTGAAGCTGCGGGCATTATTATCAAAACAGGCGCTAAAGTAACTTCACTAAAAGAAGGGGATAGAGTTGTATATGCGCAGTCTTCGTTAGGGGCTTATAGTGATACGCATAATGTACCAGAAAATAAAGTAGCACGCCTGCCTGATAACATCTCTTTTGAACAAGCCGCAGCCTCTTTTTTAAAAGGATTAACGGTTTATTATCTTTTCAATGAAACCTATAAACTACAAGCCGGTGAAACCTTCTTATTCCACGCAGCGGCTGGTGGTGTTGGTTTAATTGCAAGCCAGTGGGCGAAAGCTATTGGTGCAAAAATGATTGGTACAGCAGGCAGTGATCAAAAGGTCGCCAAAGCAAAAGCGGCAGGTGCATGGGAAGTCATTAATTACCAGACTGAGTCTATTGTAGAACGTGTCTTGGCGTTGACTAATAACCAAAAAGTACCCGTTGTTTATGACTCTGTTGGTAAAGCAACTTGGTTAGATTCATTAGACTGTTTACAACGTCGTGGCTTAATGGTGAGTTTTGGTAACGCATCAGGTGCAGTAACTGGCGTTGATTTAGGTATCCTCAATAAAAAAGGTTCTTTGTATGTCACGCGCCCATCTATTTCAGGTTATATCACAACGCGTGAAGAGCTAGATGCTGCAAGTGAAGCGTTATTTGCATTAATTGGTAGCGGTAAAATTAATGTAAGTGTACCTGATAATCAGAAATTTGCTTTAGCAGATGCGAAAGATGCACACCGTTATCTTGAAAGTAGACAATCCCAAGGATCAAGCTTACTTATTCCTTAATTATTATTTGTAAGATTTAAAACCTGTTTGAAATAAAGTAGACAGGTTTTAAATACTTATTCTTCAATTATTTTTCAGTGACAAATTTAAGAGCATTTTCTAAAACAGATAAATCAGCACCTTGTTTATGGGCATTTTCACTTAAATGACGACGCCATTGTCTAGCACCTGGAATACCTTGGAAAATTCCCAACATATGACGAGTTACATGACCTAAATAAGTGCCTTGTGAAAGCTCTTTTTCAATATAAGGATACATTGCTCTTACTGCCGCGACGGCATCAGCAATAGGCAACTGATTATCAAAAAGCTCATGATCAACATGCGCTAGAATAGATGGGTTTTGATAAGCTTCACGACCAACCATAACACCATCCATATATTTTAAATGTTCCTTCGCTTCTTCTAGTGACTTAATACCACCATTAATCGCCATAGTGAGATGCGAGAAATCACGCTTTAACTGATAAACACGAGGATAATCTAAAGGTGGAACCTCACGATTCTCTTTTGGACTTAAACCTGATAGCCATGCTTTACGTGCATGAATAATAAAGGTATCACAGTTATTATCACGGCTAACCGTATCAATAAAATCACATAGAAATTCATAGCTATCTTGATCATCAATACCAATACGTGTTTTTACTGTGACAGGAATATCAACGACATCGCGCATCGCTTTCACACAATCAGCGACGAGTTGCGCATCTCCCATTAAACAAGCACCAAAGCGCCCATTTTGTACGCGATCTGAAGGACAACCCACATTTAAATTAATTTCATCATAGCCACGCTCTTGTGCCAATTTTGCACATTGCGCCAAAGCTTGGGGATCGCTTCCACCTAACTGTAAAGAAACTGGGTGTTCTTCTTCACTGTATTTTAGATAGTCACCTTTACCGTGAATAATGGCACCTGTTGTGACCATTTCAGTATAAAGCAACGTATTTTTACTTAATTGACGAAAGAAATAACGACAATGACGATCAGTCCAGTCTAGCATCGGCGCAACAGAGAAGCGGTTCAAACTATATTCTTTTGAATTGCTATTAACATCATGATTTTCTGTTGATTTATTAAGTTCTATATTTTCTAACATGTTGTAATTCTTTCGTCTATTTAGGCGGTGATTATCTCTAAATTGTTAAGGAGATAAAATGAGCGCGCATTATAGCATAGAGGATAGCTTACACATGCTGGATCTGATGCTAGGATGATTTTATAAAGCTGAAGATAAGTGATAATAAACTATAAAATAGGAAAACATAATGCCAACAGAAAAAAGAGCATTACCTTATTTCAAATATCATCCTGAACCGATAAAAACAGGTGCTTTTATCACAGATGATACCGTTATATGTGATTGTTGTGGAAAGGAAACCAATATTTATTACGAAGGGCCTTTTTTTAGTGTTGATGATATTGAAGCGCTTTGTCCTTGGTGTATTGCAGATGGCTCTGCCAGTGAGAAATTTGAAGGTGATTTTCAAGATCTCTCTTCTGTTGAAGGAATATTATCAACCTATGATAGTAACGGTGAATATTCAGGTTATCAGTCAGGTGTACCTAAAGAAAATCTTGAAGAGTTGATCCGTAGAACGCCGGGATATCAAGGATGGCAACAAGAACATTGGCTTACACATTGTGGCGATCTTTGTGCATTTGTTGGTTATGTTGGATGGGAAGATATTGCTGATAAATTAGATGAATTTGTTTCTTTGGCAGAAGATATTGGTGAGATAGGTATGAATCTGGATGATTTACCTAATAATTTAACTAATGAAGGCCATTGCCAAGGTTATTTATTTAAGTGTTGCTGTTGTGGAAAACTACGTCTACATATCGATTTTAGTTAAAAACATCACTCAATTAATATTAAGTCTATTTTTATAATATAGATTTAATATTAATTTTTTTAAAAATAACCTATTTATATTATCTCTATTAAAAATGGAAATAGTCACTGCTCAATATTTTACGCTATAAAGCAAAAAAATAAAAAGAGGAGCATTGATTATGAATATTAAAAGAAAGATCCTTATAAAATTAAACAATCTTGATTGTGATAATAAAAAATTGTCACTTCCTACTTCCCATGAAATGCATCATTCCCTTTTCAATAATATACCCTTAGTTCCGGTAACATCATCTGTTCATCAATTACCACCAAAAAGTTATATTGATTCTATTTCAATAAACTTTAATGATCTAAATAAATATTATTATCTAAATTTACCGGAGAATAATCATTATCCTTTAGATGAAGTTATTAAAGCATTAAGACAACACCCTGACATTGAATATGTACAAACAGTGCCTATACAGCCTATTGAACCTCCTAATATTACGCCTGATTTTACTCAATATCAGCAATATTTAAATTCGCCAGAAAAAACAACGGCGAATATTAATAAAATTAAAGGGCTTGGGATTTGTGAAGCATGGAAACAAGAAGCATACGGGCAAGGAGTACAAATCGCTGATATTGAATGGGATTTCAATCTTTCTCATCATGATTTATCAACGGATAACATTACATCATTATTACCTTTCAATGAAAAAACTAGTCAGGCAGATCATGGAACAGCAGTCGCTGGCTTAATTATGGGGAAAAATGATGGCAAAGGGATCACTGGACTCGCTTATAAATTAGATATGTTTTATGCCATCTCTGAATTAACTTGTGGACGTATCGATGCGATTATCGCGAGTAAACGCATACTACATGCTGGTGATATTGTTTTATACGAAATGCAAACAATCTGTGAGCATCAGGCTTATGTACCTGCGGATTATGAAATGCATATTTGGGAAGCAACTCGTGCTTTAACCGATGCTGGGATCATAGTGATTATGGCTGCAGGTAATGGAGGGGTAGATCTAGATTTACCTGTTTATGAAAGTTATCGACAACGTCATGATAATAATTCAATACGTGTTGGTGCCGGCTCACCTTATACATTAAATCGATTACCTTTCTCAACACACGGTTCACCTATTCATGTACAAGCATGGGGAGAGGATGTTGCAACTGCGGGTTATGGTGATCTATTTCGAAGTGATGATAACCATACTTATACGGCTAATTTTAGTGGTACATCGTCAGCCAGTGCTTTAGTTGCGGGAGCTGCCGCTGTGATCCAATCTTGGTATAAAGACCATACAAACAGTGTGTTAACACCGATACAAATGCGTGACTTATTAATTAGAACAGGCACTTTTCCACTGTTAAATGGCAAAATTGGACCTTTACCCAATGTGAATAACGCCATTCTGTATTTAAAAAAACTAATAAAACGTCATTAAGTACAATAGTGTTAATTCCTTTAGCACCTCCTAAATATTAGGGGGTGTTATTTAAATTTCATCTATATGATATATAAAGTTTTTATCATCCTAATAAGATTGGGATCTAAAAATAAGCACAATTTAATCCACTTTTTGTGTAAATAATAATTATAAAATTGTGTTACAAATAAACGTGATAATAAGTTTGTATAGGAAAATAAGGCGATTAGATAACTTCTGAGAGAAAATTTATTTAATCATAAACTTAAGTGATTTTTGTGATTTATATAAATTAATAGCATTTTGATTTTACTGTATTTTTAGCATAAACCCTAAAGAGCATAGTTTATGATGAAAAACTTAAATATGAATAGTTTTTCATTGTTTATGCGCCTTTTTGCTTTCAATTTCACGCCACTGCGTTTATCATTTTCCGCTTGTACTATACATACGGCGTCGCTGGTTTTGGGCTTCTGTGGAGCATAATGCTCCGGCAGCTCACACAGTCTTTTCCAGTGGCGGTTCTATCTGCATTATTCTTCGGGATAGAGTATTACCTTAAATGACTGAGAAAACATCTCTGATACCAGTTGTCGAATTAAAATCCTTAAGTAAAGGTTTCGACGGAAAACAAATTATTTCCCGCCTCGATCTCACTATCAACCATGGCGAGTTTTTAACCATCCTCGGTCCCTCGGGCTGTGGTAAGACGACGGTTTTGCGTTTAATTGCGGGTTTAGAAGACGTTGACGATGGGCAAATTATCCTTGATGGGCAAGATATTACGGATATTCCAGCGGAACAACGTTTTGTAAATACGGTTTTTCAAAGTTACGCGCTTTTCCCACATATGACTGTTTTTGAAAACGTCGCATTTGGTCTTCGTATGCAGAAAACACCTGCTGATGAGATTAACATCCGCGTTGAAGAAGCTTTGCGTATGGTGCAACTTGAAGATTTCGCACAACGTCGCCCTGCACATCTTTCTGGTGGGCAACAACAACGTGTCGCGATTGCGCGTGCTGTGGTGAATAAACCAAAGGTCTTATTGCTTGATGAATCATTATCTGCACTGGATTACAAATTACGTAAACAGATGCAAAATGAATTAAAAGCCTTACAACGTAAATTAGGGATCACCTTTATTTTCGTGACTCATGACCAAGAAGAGGCGCTGACGATGTCAGACCGGATCGTGGTGATGCGTGAAGGACGTATTGAGCAAGATGGTACTCCGCGTGAAATTTATGAAGAGCCAACAAATCTGTTTGTTGCGCAATTTATAGGTGAAATTAATATTTTTGATGCTCGCGTTCTTCATCGTATTGATGAAACGCGTATCCGTGCTGATGTTGAAGGCCATGAATGTGATATTTATACCACATTACCTGTGACACAAAACCAGCAACTCAAAGTATTGCTTCGACCTGAAGATCTCCGTGTTGAAGAAATTCACGATCTCGAAAACCTTCCAGGGCTAATTGGTTATGTTCGTGAACGTAACTATAAAGGCATGACGCTAGATTCCGTTGTTGAAATGGAAAATGGCAAGGTGGTGATGGTCAGTGAGTTCTTTAATGAAGATGATCCAGATGTTGATCACTCGTTAGACCAAAAAATCGCAGTAACTTGGGTTGAAAGCTGGGAGGTCGTGCTGGCAGATGAAGAAAACACGTAAACTATTTCAAAACATCGTAATTACCGGTGTTGTGGGTTGGTTGATGGTGTTCGTCTTCTTGCCGAATATCATGATCATTGCGACCAGTTTTTTAACGCGTGATGATGCCAATCTTGTCGAGATGGTCTTTACACTCGATAACTATTATCGCTTATTTGATCCTATGTATGCAGAAGTATTACTGCATTCTATTAATATGGCGGTGGTCGCAACGTTAGCTTGTTTATTATTAGGTTATCCCTTTGCATATTTCCTTGCAAAAATGCCTAAAAAAATACAGCCACTGATGTTGTTTTTATTGATTGTACCCTTTTGGACAAACTCGCTTATTCGTATTTATGGATTAAAGATATTCCTAAGTACCAAAGGTTATTTTAACGAATTCCTGTTGTGGATTGGACTTATTGATAAACCACTCAGAATTATTTATACCCCAGAAGCGGTTGTACTGGGGCTGGTTTATATTTTATTACCTTTTATGGTATTACCGTTATATTCCAGCATTGAAAAGTTAGACAAACCTTGTTTAGAAGCGGCGCGTGATCTAGGTGCTAATAAATTTCAGACCTTTATTCGTATCATTATTCCATTAACAATGCCGGGGATTATTGCGGGTTGTTTACTCGTAATGCTACCTGCTATGGGCTTATTCTTTGTTGCTGATCTAATGGGTGGCGCGAAAAATTTATTAATTGGTAACGTAATTAAGAGCCAATTCTTAAATATTCGTGACTGGCCTTTCGGTGCAGCCACCAGTATTTGCTTAACATTAGTGATGGGATTAATGCTGTTTGTGTATTACCGAGCTGTGAAGTTACTGCATAAGAAGGTAGAAATAGAATGATAGGACGGTTATTGCGTGGTGGATTTATGTCCATTATTTACGCGTATCTTTATATCCCGATCATCATTCTGATAGTTAACTCTTTTAACTCATCACGTTTCGGGATTAATTGGAAAGGATTTACCACAGATTGGTACACCATTTTATTTAATAATGACAGTCTGCTTCAAGCAGCTGGACATTCATTAACAATGGCGGTCACTTCTGCAACGTTTGCGACATTAATTGGCTCATTAGCGGCAGTTGCTCTTTATCGCTACCGTTTTCGTGGTAAAAAATTTGTCGGTGGTATGCTGTTTGTTGTGATGATGTCGCCAGATATTGTTATGGCGATTTCGTTGCTTGTACTGTTTATGATCCTAGGTGTTTCATTAGGATTTTGGTCGCTTCTATTTTCACATATTACATTTTGCCTACCTTTTGTTGTGGTCACAGTGTATTCACGATTAAGTGGATTTGATGTGA
Organism: Proteus terrae subsp. cibarius; assembly: GCF_011045835.1. Lineage (NCBI taxonomy): Bacteria > Pseudomonadati > Pseudomonadota > Gammaproteobacteria > Enterobacterales > Morganellaceae > Proteus > Proteus terrae. The sequence continues at coordinate 3,507,221 of NZ_CP047349.1, read as the reverse complement.
AAATGTTGGAAGCGGCGAAAGACTTAGGGGCAGGTGAATTTACTATTTTACGTAAAATCATTATGCCTCTGGCGATGCCAGCAGTAGCTTCAGGTTGGTTATTAAGCTTTACGTTATCTATGGACGACGTTGTAGTTTCCTCTTTTGTGACGGGCCCAAGCTATGAAATTTTACCACTGAAAATTTACTCAATGGTAAAAGTCGGGGTTTCACCGGAAGTGAATGCGCTTGCAACCATCCTTTTAGGTCTATCATTAATATTAGTATTAATTAGTCAGTTGATTTTGAAAGACAGAACTGGCAAAGCGTAATCATGTATTAGTGCGAGTTTCTCGCACTTTTGGGGTCTTAAAGACCAATCTGTTGGAGGTAGGCTCGCTGCCTATTTGATATTAACGCATCAACCACTGAAGGAAACATAAATGAAAAAGTGGTCCTCAGTACTTGCTGCCAGCGTAATGGCATTAAGTATCGGCACAGCATCGGCTGATGATGGTAAGACATTATATTTCTACAACTGGACGGAGTATGTGCCGCCTGGTTTGCTTGAACAGTTTACGAAAGAAACTGGGATTAAGGTGATTTACTCCACCTATGAATCCAACGAAAGCATGTATACCAAGTTAAAGACCTACAAAGAGGGTGCTTATGACTTGGTGGTTCCTTCCACTTATTTTATTTCTAAAATGAGCCATGAAGGAATGCTACAAAAAATCGATAAATCAAAATTAACGCATTTTGATAATCTCGATCCTAGTTTATTACATAAGTCATTCGACCCAGAAAATGATTATTCCATCCCTTATATTTGGGGTGCGACCGCTATTGGTATTAATAGTGATGAAGTTGATGTCAGTAGCATTACTTCATGGGCAGATTTATGGAAACCTGAATATAAAGATAGCCTGCTATTAACCGATGATGCCCGTGAAGTTTTCCAGATGGCATTATTAAAATTAGGCTATTCAGGTAATACAACCGATCCTAAAGAGATTGAAGAAGCTTATAAAGAGCTACAAAAGCTGATGCCAAACGTATTAGCCTTCAATTCAGATAACCCCGCTAACCCTTATATGCAAGGGGAAGTTAATTTAGGGATGATTTGGAATGGCTCGGCATTTATTGCTCGCGATGCGGGTGCTCCTATTGAAATGGTGTGGCCAAAAGAAGGGGGCATATTCTGGATGGATAGCTTAGCTATTCCTGCCAATGCCAAGAATGTTGAAGGTGCTCATAAACTTATCGACTTCTTATTACGCCCAGAAATAGCAGCCAAAGTTGCGGAGAATATTGGTTATCCGACACCAAACCTAGCTGCACAAAAATTACTGCCAAATGTGATCACTAAAGATAATTCTCTTTATCCAACAGAAGAAATTATCAACAAAGGTGAATGGCAAAATGATGTTGGTGATGCGACCGTGTTATATGAAAGTTATTACCAGAAACTAAAAGCGGGTCGTTAATAAATTTCATGTTTTATGCTAAAGCCACCTTTAAGGTGGCTTTTTTATAACAGAAGAGAATACATTTTTTATTTAATTAAAAATAAAGAGAAGTAAAAGAGAGTCGGTGATAAGGAAAAGTGTAAATAGACTACGCTTAATTAAAATCATTCTTAATACAACTTTCGGCAATTAACCGATTATTTTTTTCTTGAGTTTTTCTTCGTTGTTCAATACTTGTAGTATGATTACTTTGTAAGAAATAGCTAATATGAACATCAAATTTCTCAGAGATACGATAAATTAACTCGATACTGATTCTATTTGTTCCGCGTTCATAACGAGAAAGCTGTTGCTGGCTTATCTCTAATCTTTTAGCAAATACAGTTCCCGAACATTTTAATTTTTTTCGTAAATGGCGTATTCGCTGGCCTATACGAAAATTAATGGTTTTGCTGTTATCTATCATTTATCAGCCTTAAAAATTCAAATCATTATTGATAAGAAAAAGTCAGACTGGCTAACCCGTTTGCTTTTCCAGGTTTTAGTGTTCCAGTCGTGATATACCGAGTTGACAGGTTTAATGTGTAGTTTTCGTTATTAGATGTTGTTATATGAAGTAAGCGTTGGTTAGGTTGTCCTGTAGCACTAATGTCAGGCCCATAAGTTACTGGAGTCGGGTTATCATTAAAGAAAAATTGAATACCAATACCTGATGCATCTGAATCTGATGTTAATGTAAGAACATCCGTATTATTAGAATAAGTAGATTGATCGGTCATGCTGGCATACAAGTGAACATTAGTATCACAAGTTACTGAAATGGGTTTTGTTTGTGTTTTTGAGGTTGAGCCGATAGCACTCATATCTCTCATTGAGATATCACCTAATTCATAAGTAAGATTTTTGGTATTTACGGTGCAACCACGAGCTTTAATGGTGATTGTTACAGGATTTATTGCGACAAGTGATGTGTTATTTCCTTTATGCCCTCCGCCATATTCAGACCAAGTATTGGCAATTACGGTGTAAGGAATATTATAAACACCCGTTTCTAAGTGTTCGTCAGTAACAACAAAGACAACTTTTGCTTTTAATGAAACACGGTCTACACCTTTATTTACGGTAGAACCTACAGCTGGATAAATAATAGTTGCACTAGAGCCAGTGCCGACATCAATAGGGACATAAGAAACATTGTCATTGTTATCTTTTAAACCAAAGGCGTAACCAATACCTTTTACACCAGCTAGCGAATAAACCGGATATCGATTACTCCCTTCGTAATAATAGATCCCACTTATTTTTGAACCCAGTGCATTAGCATAGAGCGTTTCAACCCAGCATTTTTGTAGAAATTTATTCTCACATTTAAAGCCGTTATGAACAGATGTCTCTCCAATCCATGTTGACGTGATGGGGGTACCAGCGGGTGTTCCGTCTGCTGCACCATCAAAATTCATCGGTACAGGTGATACAATAAGAGGATCTGCCACTGCCCATGCCATCTTTTCAGGAGTAAACACTAAAAAAACCAGTAATGATAAGAAAGAAAGGGAATATTTCATTATTGGTACTCCAGTAAAAAGGTTGTAGTCGCATTAGCTTGCCCTGAACTGACTGGCAAATGTGTTGCGATGTATCGGGCGTAGAATTGCAAGGTATTATCTTGATTAGGCAATAACAGGTAAGATTGGCTTTTTTCATTGATGGCAATAGGTGTGCCTGACTTATCCATAAGTGCAATAGCAACGCCTTGAGCACCATCCTTATTAACTGCAAGTAATGTATTATCAGATGCAGAAGGTGTTCCTTTAAAGCTGACTTTTACGCCGCTGGCTTCGGGTTGGCAATCTACCAACTTAATACTAAAAGGGATAATAGGTGTACGTTGTTGAGCAATTGTCGTTGAAGTGAAATCTTTAGTCGCGATATCACCTAGTTTTACTGTAATTGTTTTTGAGTTGGTTTCTACCGTGCAAGTGTTGCCAGTTACTCGAGCATTAATTTGAACTAAAGTGTCATAAGTATTGCCTTTACTTATAGAAAGCATCAATAAAGCCAAAATAAGCATTAATCTGCGCATTATTGGCACTCCTGTGTCATTTTTACAAAGGGCTCATTAAGTTGCTCAAGAGGTAGTTGATAGCGCACTTGGCAATGTTTGGACGATCCATTGCCCCAACGAACATCTAATAGGCCTGAGAGTGGTACACCAGAGAGGTAGAGCAAACCATCATCGCCCACAATACCGGAGAGATTATTTAGCTTATCAGTGGCAATTGCACCGAAAGGTAAAGGTCGTCCTTGTTGCCTTAATGTCAGTAATAAGCGATATCCTGTTTTGGCGTCAAAGTTAACTTTAATAACAGCACCTTGAGTAGGGATAACCTGCTGAATGTTTTGCTCAATTTCAACATTATCAGGGAGGGCGGTGGTATCAAGAGCAACTTTGTTTTGGCGATAAGCTGTGGCATAGGGAATGACCGCGAATCCACGCCAATCGGTATAAATCCCCGTTGCATTATCAATAGGTACATCTGCTGTTTTGCCAGCATCGACTAAAATAGTATTTGAACTTAATGGCTGACTTAATGTGATCCCTTCACTATGTAACAACATACCACCTGCAAGGCTATAATTGAGTTGTTGAGCATCTTGATGGTAGTTATAACCAGCATTGAGATTGCCATATCGGCTTTGATATCCAAGGGATGCACTTCCTGTATAACTGCCACCTTGATTGCTATATCCCTGTTGGACACTGTAATTTAATGTATTGTCGTCGAGTAAAGTGCCTGCAACACCTGCATTATGAGCAGAATAGCCGTTATTATTATGGCTGTAGTTATAAGTGAGATAGGCACTATTGACGGGTTGATAACCGGAAGGCATAAGAAGTTGTAACGGAATAGAAATTCCAAGAGAGAGAGTTTGATCTCGTTCTCCACTATTCATCATGCGGTTATAACTATAAATAATGTTGTAAGAAAGTCCTTTGATATTGCCGTTATAACCCGTTTGTATTAATACATTTTTCTCATTTGTTCCCCAATAGTTTTGCCAGTGTGTTGTCATAAAAACAGAGCCATAATCGGCAAGTTGTTGTGACAAATTGATCTGGAGACTGCCTTTTTTATGATTACGCAGATCAAAATAACGTGAAGGTGTTTGTTGATTATCCTCATAGAGATAACCAGACATACGCGTGTTGAGCGTCTCTTCTAATGTGTAAAATCCAGCAGTAGAGTAGCGATAGCCTAATAATTGAAAATTAGTGCCAAATTGGTTAAGTGATTTTGCGTAGAGAAAACGTAAAGAGTAGCCCTCAGATATCGAATCATCAGGTAGTCTGCTATGAGCAAAAGTGATATCCGTTGATAATGCGCCCAAGGTGCCCATATTTTTACCGGCCCCAAGTGCATAAGATTGATAATCTGCTGTAACTAAAGCTCCACTATATACTGTTGTGTCATAAGGCAATCCATAAATTAGGTGACCTTGTAAAAAGCGTGGCTTTTTATTTTGGTTATTTTGGCGAATTTCACCTGCTTGAATAACAAATTGTTTTTGACCTTCCCGCTGTAAAATGGGTACCGCAGAATACGGTACGACATAATCATGTTTTCCGCCGTCATTTTCTTCAACAGAAACATAGAGATCTCCGCTATTTGATGTTGGATAGAGATCCTTAATTTCAAATGCTCCAGGAGCGACAAAGGTTTGGTAAATAATATAGCCATTTTGTCTTATAACGACTTTGGCATTACTATTTGCTATTCCTCTAACAATAGGAGCAAAACCTCTTTGACTATCAGGTAACATGGTGTCATCGCTTTCTAAGGAAATTCCTCGGAAATTAATGCTGTCAAAAAGTGTTGATGACGTATAACTGTCGCCAATTTGTAATTGGCTTTTTAGCGATACAATATTGCGTTGAAGATAAGTATTGATGTGGTTCCACTGGTTTTTTCCATTTGATGAATTCCAAGTGGAATAATCTCTTAATCGCCAAGCACCAATATTGATCCCACTACGTAGATTTAGATAGTAACTATTATTATGGGAGTTTCCCCAACTATTGGCTCCACTAAAGGTATAATTTAATATTCCCGCAGTAATACCGTTATCCCATTTCTCTGGTGGAATATAACCACGAGCTTTAAGATCTAAAGCGGCTTGAGGAATTTGAATTTTTAATGCTTGCTTCTCAATGTCATAATTAACAATAGAGTCAGGAATAATGTCTTCAATATTAATACATTGATTATCTAAGGCATTTTCAATTTTAGAAAATATTTTAGTATTAATGGCTAATGATTGATAAAAAGATTTATTTAAACAAGGGATTACATTTTTATCTTGGCTAATAAAACGGATGTTTTCTGTTCTCAGATATTCATGATTAAAAATAATATCAAGAGGATAATCCCCTGGTTTGATACTATTTCCGGCTTCAAAATAGCTTAAATCAGCGACAGAATCGGGAGAGTCAGCCAAAAATGCAGGATTAAATCGGTTTGCACCGTGTGCTAAAAATGGCAAAGCCATTGATATAGTAATAGCACCAGAAAAGAAAAAATAAACTGTATTTTTATTAATCATGTTTTTTGACCAAAAAGCTTGGAGCCGATGTAATCATTAATGAGAAATTTCTTTTTTTAATACAGCTGTCTGTGCGCCATAATCATTGATTGTTTGGAATGAAATTAGCTTCGCATTACTCTTTATTTTTCCTAACATTAATTGAGATAACGGATTGATCATGATGCTTGCTGGAAGTTGATTATCCACTACTGCTAAATTCACCATAGTTATATGATAAGGTGTTGGATTATTCGCAATAAGCTCACCATTTTGGTAAGAAAAAGAAATCTCATTTGCAAATTTTTCATTATATGCAGGTAAATTTCCTGGACGATAGAAAAGCTTTATTCGGCTCTGTATTGCGATTTGTAGTGTATTTTCCTTAGCAAGTTCATCTTGTAATGAAGGGATCACTTTTACATTCATCCAAAATAAACTTTCTCTATCTTCAGGTAATGGTGCTCCGGTATACATAATTCTTAATGCATTTTCTTTATTGGCATCAAGAATATATAAAGGAGGTGTTACTATAAAATCATTATTTTTAATTCCTTGATTATCAGAAACCCATGATTGAATTAAAAAGCTATTTTCTTTATCTGAGTTAGTAATAACAAGATTGGTTTGTTTAATATTCGAGTTATAAATAATACGTGTGGCACCTAATGAAACACCATTAGAGTAAGATAATAATGGAAAGAGAAAAATAATAAGGAATGTAAGTATTTTTTTCATAATAGAAATACATTAGATAATGAATATAGGACAATTATTTTTTGATAAAAATATGCCGTCCTTGGCAATAAGATATCAATCAAAAATGATTAGCAATTAAGAGTAAGTAACCATAAAGTTTGTGGTAACGTTTGCGCTACCTGCCTTAACAGTATCATCAGTTGAAACTAGAGATGCGTTATAATTTAATTGGTTTTCGCCCTCAATTAACTTTTGAGTCGTTGATGGTTGCCCTGGAATAACATTTTTACTGCTTGAGTCAGTAATTTTTAATGCTACATTTGTAGCCGCACCACTACCTTGTAATGCAAATGCATTTGCATCGCCATCAGAAGCAGTGCCATTAAAAGTAATTGCCGCTAATGTTGAAACTGTAATATCGCAGTTATTTAATTTAATACTAAAAGGAATACGACCTGTTTCGTCACCTTTTTTGGTAAATTCGGCAACGCGGAATTGACCTAAACGAACAGTTTGATTTGCTGAGCTACTATCAACACCACAGGCTGCATTTACAACAGAACCTTCAAAGTTAACAGTACCGCCATTGACTGTTACTTCTGTTGGTGCAGGAGTACCAGTATCTTCTGCAAATGCAGGTGCTGCAATAACTGCCATTGCAGAAGTAATAATTGCAGATAATAATAACTTTTTCATTAATTGTTCCTATTTTTTAAATATATATCTAACCGTTAACTTAATAAATTAAGCTAACAGTTAACTCTATTTATTTCCTATTCTTAGATAGAGAATAAAAGGGGATAAATTATTTTTAGACGTGTAACGTAAGACTATTTATATATATTTAACAGAGCGCTGATTACCGCAATTATCGTAAAAACGATAAAACAGTCATATTCACACCTAAGTCAAATTTTCAAAAATTATAGATGTGCTAAAAAAAATAGAGAAATCGTTTTAAACGATCGTTTTTAGCTTGTTTTATAGGTGGTATCTATTGATGTCGTGATAACTATCGGTAATAGTTAGTGTTAAAAAGTGGATAAATATATTACTTTATCTAATGATTTTTATGTTTTCTTGTATCATGTTGATATTTATCATTTTTTTACTTTTTGTTTTTACTCTGTTATTTGACTCTAATAGAGAACATCTTAAAAAGATGATGTAAATATACTTATAAGATGATGTTTCATAAAATATATTTCATAGTGAAACTATTTATAGAATGATACAAAAAATAACACTTTTTGTGTTCAAAAAAGACAATATTGTCTGTTTCTTTATTCAAATATAAATTTTAAATTTATATTTTATAAAAAAAGTAGAAATATTATTTATTCATTTTAAGTTGAAATTAAAAGGCATATTTTAAAAATATAAAATTGATGATACTTTTTTCACTACCTATGGGAGTAGATCAATGTGTTTTCTGCTTGATATTAATTGTAACAAAATGTTTCACCATTCAATTTTTTCTTTATTATTTTTGCATAAAAGTGATTAAAGCAATTATGCTGGTTTTATTTTAATATCGGTTCTAATGATAAAATCTTAAATCTGAAGGCACAAAATGATATCTAGCTCATCAAAAGGGACGTTATATGGCATTGTTGCTATTCTTCTTTGGAGCACCATTGTTGGCTTAATTCGTAATATTAGTGAGTATTTTGGTGCTGTAGGAGGTGCTGCACTGATTTATACCACAGGCACACTCTTTCTTATTTTGATCTTAGGAGTACCTAAGTTATCACGCTTTCCTAAACGCTATCTCTTCTGGGGTGGGCTATTATTTGTTACTTATGAAGTATGCTTATCTCTGGCTTTAGGATTTGCAACAGACAGAACACAAGCCATAGAGCTAGGAATGGTTAACTATTTATGGCCTAGTTTTACGTTAGCCCTTGCTGTAATACTTAATAAGCAGCGATTTTCTATTTTACTGATTGTCGGATTATTATGTGCATTTAGTGGATTAGTCTGGGTTGTTAGTGGTGATAATCCGCTAACAATTGACGGTTTATGGAAGAATATTCAAAGTAATCCATTAAGCTATATATTGGCATTTTCAGGTGCCATTTTATGGGCGTTTTATAGTAATTTAACGCGCCTTATGTCTGGCGGGAATAACGGTATTGTGCCTTTCTTCTTATTAACGTCACTTGCCTTGTGGGGGCAATACCTATTCTCCGAGCCAGTAGAGTGGATCGTTAATACAAAAAGTATCACGCTATTGTTAATAACTGGTGCCGCTATTGGGCTTGCAAATGCTGCTTGGACAATCGGTATGATCAGGGGCAATGTGACCTTATTAGCCACACTTTCTTATTTCACTCCCGTTATTTCTACTGCATTCTCATCAATATTGTTGTCTACCGCACTCTCTTTCTCATTTTGGCAAGGGGTAATGATGGTGACAGGGGGCTCTTTAATTTGCTGGTTAGCAACTCGTCAAAAAACGATAAAACCACTTAAAACGGCAAAATAATGCAAAATAGAGGGTTATTAAGTTAAATATTGATGTAAATAGAGATCATTGGCTTAATAAGCTCTATTTAAAAAAGAAGCATTTGTGCAAGTTGAAATTTTTTCACTATGCGGTGAGAGGAATATCGGCTTATCTATACTCATCATATTTCAATTTGTAGCTTTACTGATTAGTGACTTATTCACTTGCTGTCTAGCCACATCTCGAATTATTTAGAGTATAAGTAATACTATAAGAACAAATGCAACAAAAAAGGAATTGCTATGAAACTTGAGACACTCTCTGTTCACGCGGGTTATTCACCTGATCCAACTACAAAAGCCGTTGCTGTACCTATTTATCAAACAACATCTTATGCATTTGATGATACGCAGCATGGTGCGGATCTCTTTGACTTAAAAGTGCCCGGTAATATTTATACCCGCATAATGAATCCAACCAATGACGTATTAGAAAAACGTGTTGCAGCATTAGAGGGCGGAATTGCGGCAGTTGCCGTAGCATCGGGCATGGCTGCTATCACTTATGCAATTCAAACTATTGCACAAGTGGGGGATAATATTGTTTCTGTCGCTAAGCTTTATGGCGGTACTTATAACTTAATGGCGCACACATTTCCTCGTATTGGTATTGAGGCACGCTTTGCTCCTCATGATGATATTGCCGCTCTTGAAGCGTTAATTGACGATAAAACAAAAGCGGTATTTTGTGAAACCATCACAAATCCAAGTGGAAATATTGTCGATATCCAAGCATTGGCCGATGTCGCTCATCGTCATGGCGTACCTTTAATTGTTGATAATACGGTTGCCACACCTTATTTATGTCGCCCTTTTGAACATGGTGCGGATATTATTATTCACTCTTTAACCAAATATATTGGCGGTCATGGTAATTCTATCGGAGGCATTGTTGTTGATTCCGGTAAATTCCCTTGGGCTGAGCATAAAGATCGTTTTGAGATTTTAAATACACCTGATGTTTCTTATCACGGGGTAAATTATGTCGAGCACTTTGGTGCGGCGGCTTATATAGCAAGATGTCGTGTTGCGCCTTTGCGTGGAACTGGTGCGGCTCTATCACCTTTTAATGCATTTTTGATCCTACAAGGGTTAGAAACGCTGGCACTACGTATGGATCGCCACACTGAAAATGCACAGAAAGTAGCAGAATATTTGCAAAACCATCCTCAAGTTGCATGGGTTAAATATGCAGGTTTAAGCAATCACCCTGAGCATGATTTAGCGGTACGTTATATGTCAGGTAAACCAGCCGGTATTCTCTCTTTTGGTATTAAAGGGGGCGCAGAAGCTGGAGCAAAATTTATTGATGCACTGCAACTCATTGTTCGCCTTGTGAATATTGGTGATGCAAAATCATTAGCATGTCATCCAGCTTCAACCACTCATCGTCAATTAAATGATGAAGAATTAGAACGCGCTGGTGTTTCACGAGATTTGATCCGTCTATCTATTGGTATTGAACATATCGACGATATTCTTGCAGATTTAGAACAAGCATTAAAAGCCAGCATTTAATTACAGTTATCAATTATCAATTTAAAACCTTCTTTATTTAAAGGAGGTTTTTTTATATTTTAAGATTTTAATTTCAATATTATCGGCAATCAATTTAAATTTATTTTAATTAATATAAGGATATAAATGAATATTAATTCTATATTTAGAGATACAGTGAATCAACTGACAACAGGAGCAGGAAAAGCAATAAACAGTGTTGTCGATTTTTTTTCTAGTCTTCGTTCGGGTATAACGGGTTTATTTAATAGTAATACACCTTTTAGATTTAATAGTAATGATAATGAGTCAGGAAAAAAATCATTCAACACTTTAAAGGATTTATTAGGTAGCAAATGTGAAATAAATACCATAAAAGATACAATATATAAAGAAATAGATGGTGTAAAAAATCACATATATGAAGAAATAGATGGTGTAAAAAATCACATATATGAAGAAATAGATGGTGTAAAAAATCACATATATGAAGAAATAGATGGTGTAAAAAATCACATATATGAAGAAATAGATGGTGTAAAAAATCACATATATGAAGAAATAGATGGTGTAAAAAATCACATATATGAAGAAATAGATGATGTGAAAAAGCACATATATGAAGAAATAGATGATGTAAAAAATCACATATATGAAGAAATAGATGAAAAATATTTAAACTTAATAAGAGATTCCTCTAAATCAGGGAATGAAAAAGAACCATTAATAGTTAATGGTGAATATTATGTTATTTTTGATTGCATAAATATATCTAGTGAGGAAGTTTATTCTGAGTCTTACAGTAATAATTATTCTGGCGAAGTTAATTATGATAAACTTCTAACGGATAATGAAATTATGGAGTTATGGGGTTTTTTACTTAAAGATAAAACCCAAATTAATACCATTTAACTGGTGGTGATTCTATTTTTAATAAAAAACAGTAGTATAAAGATATAATGATCCAGATGAAAAAATAAGCGTAATTAAAAATAAAGAAATTAATTAGATATTGATTTCTTTATTTTTGCTAAATTGGTTTTTTAATTAAGATTATAAACATATTTGTTTTTTGATAAAAATCAAATTTTAGATCCCTTTAATTTTTAAATTAATTATTTAGATCAATCTTGTAAAATAAGTTTAATTTTTTAAATTAAATTTGATTGGGAAATAAAGGAATGTGAAGTCAACTGCATTATTTACATATAATAAGCCTCAGTCGAAATCAGATTGATTTCGATCAATAAGGAACATACCGACTGGTCGGTATCATCCTGTGCATGAATACAACTGCGCATCACCGAAAAAAAGACCCTATCCGAGTTCAAGAGCAATTATTGGAAGCGGCAAGTATTATTGTGGCTAATGAAGGAATAGCTTCTCTCTCTTTAAATGCTGTAGCAAAAGAAGCGGGTGTAAGTAAAGGTGGTCTACTTCATCATTTCCCCGGAAAATTAGAATTAGTGCAGGCAGTATTTAAACGGCTATTAGGTATTATGGATAGTCGCATTGCAGTTATTATGGAAAATGATCCTATTGAAGCGGGGCGTTTTTCTCGCGCATATTTAACTTATATTTCTGATTTAAAACAGTCAGACGAAAGTCGCCAATTAGCCATACTGTCTTTAGCAATGCCAAACGAGCCTATTATGCGTAAATGCTGGCGAGATTGGATGTTAGATCATTTAGCCAAAGGCGATAAATTAGATAATAGCTATTTAGGTACATTAATTCGTTATGCCGCAGATGGTCTTTGGTTATCTGAATTAACAGAAGGCCCTACGATTTCACAAGAAGAGCGTAATGCATTAGTTGAAAGATTATCTGAGATGACATTTGACTATATGGCAAACACAGTAAATCAGTAATTTTAATCAGGATGAATGAGGGCACAATGAAATACAAAATAAATGCCTTAATTTATTACGACGCAACGGATGGCGCGATATCGTTAGAAAAAGAGAGTGTTGATACACATCTTTCTATTACCGCAAATGCGTTACTGTTTTATTTTATTCAGCATCCAGGTGTTGTTAATCGTGATGAAGTATTAAAACGTGTTTGGGATGATAATGGGCTGGTTTCATCAAACAGTAATTTAAACCAATATTTGAGTTTATTACGAAAAACATTTCGTCATTATGGTATTGAAAATATCATTGTCACTATTGCGAAAGGGCGATTAGAGTTCAATCCGGATATTTCAGTTGAACTTATTGATGATTCAACGTTATTACCTTCAACTCAAACAAATGAAGAAGAACCTATTTTAGTTAAGGATGAAAACAAAATAGCCGTTGAAACAACGACACCTTTATCTTTAACTCAAACACCTTTAGAGTCTACACAAGAAGAAACACCGCAACAAAAACAGAAACAGAAACCAGAAATTTGTTGGTATTTAGCCAGCATTGGTTTTTTATTAGGTGCGGTATTTCTTGCGGTGATCATCTTTTTTAATCAACATCAATCAAAGCCAATTTCACTGACACCATTAACACATAATGATTGTGAATTACTTTCTAATGAAGCGATGATTAATTCTGCGGTAAGTGATAATTATGTTCGCAATTTTGACGCAGTAAGAAAGAAGCTTAATTTACAGTGTGTGAAAGGTGAGCGATTTGTTTTCTTCTATGGTGATAAATTACAAACAAATGGATTAGGGCGCGTATTTTTAGCGCACTGTGCAAAGAACGAAGATAATCCATTTAGTTATTGCGACAATTACTTTTACTATTCTTGGAAATACTAATGAAAATCTCAGGGAAACTTTTATGTTTTTTATCGGCCCTGATTTTTATCTTGGTCGCCACTTATGCAGCAACAAGATTATTAACCATTAAAAATGAAGGTGTCATGGTTTGTTCAACTAAAGGCATTATGCGTTTTGAAAATATGGAAGATGAAAATGTAAATGGCAATATTCATTTTTCATTTGGTGCCAATGGTAAAGGATCAATTGTTGTTGAAGGCTATACCACCTCAAAAGCAGGATGGTTGTATTTACAACGTTATGTGAAATTTGATTATACGACCAAACGTGTTTCACCAACCGAACGTCACTATTTTGTTAGCCAATGGGATGCGAGTGCATCATCAATCGATGAATCTCCAGACGTTATTTTTGACTATTTTATGCGTGAAATGTCAGATAGCCATGATGGGCTATTTATTAATGCACAGAAGCTAAATGAAAAAACATTACTATTAAGCTCGCTCAATTCACCACTCTATATTTGTACCTTAAAACCGGGTAGTAAATTCGATTAATCGTCCTGATTATCTGATTCTATTTTTGCAAGGTGGCTTCTATATAGTCGCCTTTTTGTTTATCTAACACGCAATACATCCCATCCTTCTAATTAACTTTCTATTCTCACATAGCCTTAGGTTTAGCTCTTAGATTTAGTGCTTTGCTTATTGCGTAATTTGAACAGATTGTCTGCATGATTTTTATCACATAAGAGTGCTCACCTTTATTTTTATACATCGCAGTGAAGGTTTAGATTTAATAAATATGTTATCAACAAAAAAATAGCACGATTTGTATATAGACTTGATTTAGCCTTTTTCAATTATTGATCTCACATTGAAATATCAGTGATATCTCGCACATCTTTCTCGTCAATATGTACTGCCTTTTTGCACCTTTTCAACATCCTCCTAACAAAGTTAATTTGCCTGTTTTTTCATCTATTTTTTGCGTAAATCAATAAATTTATAACGATAAAAAAAACAAATTAACAGCATAGATATATAAATACAGGCATAAAAAACACTAAATAACAGAGTTAAATTCTATATGCGTTCATATCATGGATTTATATTTTGTTTTCGTTTTTACGCGCTATAGTGATTTTGAAACCAACGTCTGCGTTTAAAAAATCACCACGCAGACACAATGGGCAAACGTAAACCGTTAAACGGCTTCTCGGAGGAAATGAAAATGGGTGATGCATTAGGTCTGATCGAAACCAAAGGTCTGGTGGCATGTATTGAAGCCGCTGACGCTATGTGTAAAGCCGCGAACGTTGAACTTATTGGCTATGAAAATGTGGGTTCAGGTCTCGTGACTGCGATGGTGAAAGGCGACGTAGGCGCAGTGAAAGCTGCAGTAGATTCAGGTGTGGAGTCAGCACAGCGCGTGGGTGAAGTTGTTACATCGCTCGTGATTGCTCGTCCTCACAATGACATCAACAAGATTGTTATCAAACACAAGGCATAGTTTTTGCCTTAGGAGAACGTATGGGTGATGCATTAGGACTTATTGAAACTCAAGGGCTGGTTGCTTGTATTGAAGCCGCCGACGCGATGTGTAAAGCGGCAAATGTTGAGTTAATCGGCTACGAAAATGTGGGTTCTGGTTTAGTGACTGCAATGGTGAAAGGTGATGTAGGTGCCGTTAAAGCCGCTGTGGAATCAGGCTTAGAAGCTGCTCAACGTGTTGGTACTGTTGTGACTTCATTAGTCATCGCTCGTCCACATAACGATATTCAAAAAATCGTTGCCCAGTACAAAGTGACTGAATAACGAAGGAAATAAATATGAAAGAAGCACTAGGTCTAGTTGAAACCAAAGGTCTTGTCGCTTGCATTGAAGCTGCTGATGCAATGTGTAAAGCAGCCAATGTTGAACTGATTGGTTATGAAAACGTCGGTTCAGGTTTAGTGACAGCCATGGTGAAAGGCGATGTCGGTGCAGTCAATGCAGCGGTTGAGTCAGGTGTTGAAGCGGCAAAACGTATCGGCACCGTGGTGACTTCTCGTGTTATTGCAAGACCGCATAACGATATCGAGAAAATTGCACAACAGCACAAAGCCTGATTTTCAGGCGTGCTGTAAAGCAAAGAAATAAGTTATTCAGCTAAATTTTTTAACTCCTGTATGGGGGAAGACATGGTTGCATTAGATAAAGATTTGCAATCCAGACAACTGGCTCGTGAGCTAGTTCGTAACGCGAAAAATGCACAACTTGTTTATGCTAAGTTTTCGCAGGAAAAAATCGACAGTATTGTAAAACACATTGCATTTGAAGCTGCTCGTCATGCAGAAGAGCTGGCAAAAATGGCGAACGAAGAAACAGGCTTTGGTAAGTGGGAAGACAAAGTTCTGAAAAATACCTTCGCGTCATTGCGTGTGTATGAACATATGAAAGACATGAAGACCGTTGGCATTATCAATGACGATAAAGTGAAAAAAGTCATGGATGTTGGCGTGCCTTTAGGTGTTATCACGGCGTTAGTTCCTTCAACTAACCCAACATCAACCATTATCTATAAAACCCTAATTGCACTGAAAGCGGGTAATGCGATTATTTTCTCTCCGCATCCAAATGCAAAACAGTGTAGTTTCCGTGCGTTAGAAATTGTTAAAAAAGCTGCGCTAGAAGCTGGGGCGCCAGCTGGGATCGTTGATGGTGTGACATTACTAACACTGGAAGCGACAAAAGAATTAATGCACAGCAAAGATGTGTCATTAATTTTAGCGACTGGCGGTGAAGGTATGGTGCGTGCAGCTTATGCATCAGGCACTCCGACAATCAGTGGTGGCCCAGGTAATGGCCCTGCCTTTATCGAACGCAGTGCCGATATCAAAAAAGCAGTTAGCGATATCATCACCAGTAAAACATTCGACAATGGGGTTATCTGTGCATCAGAGCAATCCATTATCGTTGAACGTTGCATTTATAACGAAGTTCACCGCGAGCTATTGGCGCAAGGTGCTTACTTTATGAATGACGAAGAAGCTACAAAAGTGGCTTCAATGTTACTGCGTGCTAACGGCACAATTAACCCAGCAGTTGTGGGTAAAGATGCGATTTATTTGAGTCAGCGTGCAGGTTTTAGCGTACCCGCAAATACGCGTGTATTAATCGCATTACAAGATACTGTTTCACCAAAAAATCCGTATTCACGTGAAAAATTATGCCCAATCTTAGGGATGTATATCGAAGAAGATTGGAAATCAGCGTGCGATCGCGTGGTGCAATTACTGACTAACGAAGGTTTAGGTCATACCTTAGTTATTCACACCAAAAATGAAGATGTTATTCGTCAGTTCTCTTTAGAAAAACCGGTTAACCGTATTCTGATTAATACCCCTGCGGCATTAGGCGGTATCGGTGCAACAACCAATATTACTCCTGCTCTTACTTTAGGTTGCGGTGCTGTTGGTGGCGGTTCTAGCTCTGACAACGTTGGCCCAATGAATCTACTGAATATTCGTAAAGTAGGTTATGGCGTGCGTACCGTTGAAGAGTTGAAACAGCCTTGTCCTTTGGCACAAGAAGCTGCTCAATCTGCTGTTTCTGCTTGTGCTGTTTCTAGCGCAAATCACCAGACCAGCATTCTTGATGATGATCGTTTTCGTTCACCTTCTTTAACTCCTGTTCATGCGGAATGTGCAACTGCACAACGTCAAACTCAAGGTGATGATCGCTTTGGTGCATCTCCTTATGCAACGACGGTCAGTACTTGTGCGCAACAAGTGATTGAACAAGGTGATATTACCGAAGAAAACGTGGAACGCATTATCAAGGAAGTTCTCGGACGTCTGAGTAAATAACTCATTGATATAAGGCGATATAAACCATGATCCTCGCAAAGGTAATCGGACACGTAGTAGCGACACAAAAAAGCCCAGAACTTAAAGGGAGCAATTTATTAATGATAGCGACCTTAGATGATGAGCTTAAGCCACTGAAGAACAAAACGTATGTTGCAGTGGATAGTGTAGGTGCAGGTATCAACGATGTTGTGTTGGCTGAAGAATACTTCGCACTGAACAAAGAACGTTACAAAGCGATGTCAGTGGTTGCCATTGTTGAGAAGGTTTATCGGGACAGTAAGGAGTAATAACGACATGAGTGAGTTTCTGATAAAACCCAAAATTCAGTTTGGCACCAATGCGCTGGATTTTCTTTCTGGGTTAACTGCCCGCCGCGCATTTGTGGTGACAGATAAAGCAATGGTGAAGTTTGGCTTTGCAAATAAAGTCACTGACAAGTTAATGCAACGGGGTATCGAGTTCCAAGTTTACGATGATGTAGCTTCAGATCCGGATATTTCAGCCATCGTAAGTGGTATGAAGATGATGGATGCGCATTATCCAGATTTGGTTATCGCACTCGGTGGTGGATCAGTGATTGATGCCGCGAAAGCCGTTATGTACTCCCTCTGGCATACCCGTAAAGAGAGCAACAGAACAAAACCACAATTTATTGCTATCCCAACCACGAGTGGTACGGGCTCTGAAGTGACCTCTTTTTCAGTGATCAAATCACGCAGTGAAAAATTGGTCTTGGTTGATGAGTTTATGTTGCCTGATGTCGCCATTCTCGATCCTGAGTTGGTGAAATCTGTACCTCCTGCAATTACGGCAGATACAGGTATGGATGTCCTTTGTCATGCACTAGAAGCTTATGTTTCTAAAGCGGCATCTGATTTTTCTGATGCGATGGCAGAAAAAGCCGTCAAGTTAGTATTTGGTCATCTTATTGATTGCCACCATCAAGGTGACAACTTATCTGCTCGCGAAAAAATGCATAACGCATCTTGTATTGCAGGCATGGCATTTACTAACGCCTCGTTGGGTATTACTCACAGTCTTGCCCACGCATTAGGCGGTGTATTCCACGTTCCTCACGGTCGTGCAAATGCGTTATTGATGACACATGTTGTTGCCTTTAACGCCAATCTTCATGGTGATTGTAATAGTGAAGCTGCAAAACGTTACGCCTATCTTGCTCAAAGCTTAGGGCTTCCGGCTAACACAGTAAAAGAAGGGGTAACCAGTTTAATCGTCGCCATTAATGTATTGAAAGATGAAATGGGTATGCCGAAGAGTATTCGCGATACCGGTGTCAGTGAAACGGACTTTTATGCCCGTTTAACGGAAATGGTCGGACAGGCTTTACGAGATAGCTGTACGCCGACAAATCCACGTGACGTGAACACACACCAATTAGAAACATTGTATCGTCAGGCATTTGCCGGTGTATTACACAGTTAATGCTCAACCGAATTAATACCGATTAGGTCAAGTAAAGAACATCAGGAGAGCCTCACATGGCCAAATATTCTTTGACGCCACGCGTAAAAATGCTGGCAGAACGTTTAGTTTCACGTAATAGCTCAATCAGTACAGAGCGTGCAACCATTTTTGATTCATTAGACAACAGCATTGCAGGTGTTCCACAAGCGATTAAACCTGCACAACGTTTTTATGAGTTTATCCGCCATTTTCCAAGCTATATCGCACAAGATGAACTGATTATCGGCAGCCAGTCATCTACACCACGCGGTGCGATTTTTCATACTGAAGAAGAAGTGCGTAGTGACTCTATCTACCGTTTCTTAAGTATTAACAATAGCGTTGCATCACCTGATTATATGCTGGTGGTAAACCAAGGTTTCTTAGCCATCAAAGCACAGCTTGAAGACAGAATTAGAAGCATTGGTAGTGCCGTAAATCGTAGCAGTATGGATGAAGCTAATTATTGTAAATCAGCTATTTATGCATGTGATGCAGCACTGTATTTTGCACAAATTCTATCTGCAAAAGCAGAGAATTTAGCCGCAATGGAAGGTAACTCATATCGTAAAGCAGAATTATTAGATAGCGCAGCGGTATTACGTAAAGTTCCTGCAAAACCAGCAGAAACCTTTAAAGAAGCGGTTCAAGTATTCTATTTATTGCAATTAGTTTTACATCTGGAAAATGGTAGCTATGCCATTAATCCAATGGGATTTGATAAAGCACTTTATCCATTCTATCAACGTGATATCGACCAAGGTCGTTTAACACAAGCACAAGCGTATGAAATTGTTGAAAGTGTATGGCTGAAATTAGCTGAGCTTTCAGAAGTGCGTGCGACCAAAGAAGTTGATGGTTATCCAATGTTTGATGCCATGACGCAAGGTGTTGATATCAACGATCCACGTGTCAGCATTAACGAATTATCAGAAATGTTGCTATCAGCTCGCGCTAACTTGTCAACTTTGCACAGTTCACTGCAAGTGCGTTTATACAATGGTCGTATGAATTCACAGCCTCAATATGCTGCACCTTCTGCAAACGTTGTTGCACCAACGGCAGACGTGAGCGAATTCAAAGTGATGGAAGGTTTAACACCTCGCTTACAGCGTTTACGTAATCGCTATTTAGAAGCACGCCCAAGTGTTTCTATCTATAGAGCTTTAGCATTTACTGAAATTACACGCGAGAATCCAGGTTTACCACCAATCTTACTACGTGCTAAAGCGTTCCGTCGTGCATGTGAAACAGCACCTATCTTAATTCAAGATGA
This sequence comes from Proteus terrae subsp. cibarius, assembly GCF_011045835.1. Lineage (NCBI taxonomy): Bacteria > Pseudomonadati > Pseudomonadota > Gammaproteobacteria > Enterobacterales > Morganellaceae > Proteus > Proteus terrae. The sequence goes on along the minus strand of NZ_CP047349.1, from coordinate 3,487,176 downwards.
AGAGCTGATTGTTGGACATCCTTGTGGAAAACCGCGTGCGGGTGCTTTCTCTCCTGATATCGCATGGCGTTGGGTTCGTGATGAACTTGATACCATGAGCACGCGTCCACAAGATCCATTCCAAATTTCAGAAGAAGACAAAAAAGTTATTCGTGAAGAGATTGTTCCATTCTGGGAAGGGCGTTCTCTGGATGAGATCTGTGAAGCACAATATCGCGAAGCAGGTGTGTGGGAGTTTAGTGGTGAAACCTTTGTCAGTGACCTTTCTTATCACCAAATAAACGGTGGTGGTGATACTTGCCCAGGTTATGACGTACTACTTTTCACCAAAGGTATGAACGGTATTAAAGCCGATGCGCAAGCAAAACTGGCTGAATTAAGCATGGAAAATCCTGCTGATATCGACCGTATCTACTTCTACAAAGCGTCTATTGAAAGCTGTGAAGGTGTGATTGCTTACGCCCATCGCATTGCAGAACATGCACGTGAATTAGCATCAAAAGAGAGCAATCCACAACGTCGTGAAGAGTTACTGACGATTGCTCAAGTTAACGAAAACGTACCTGCTAATCCACCAAAAACACTGCAAGAAGCACTGCAAAGTATCTGGACGGTTGAGTCACTGTTTGAAGTAGAAGAAAACCAAACCGGTCTTTCTTTAGGTCGTTTAGACCAATACTGCTTCCCAATGTATGAAAACGATATCAAATCAGGTCGTTTAACGCGTGAACAAGCACTGGAAATGATGCAAGCCTTTATCATCAAATGTGCTGAGTTAATGTGGATGTCGAGTGAGCTAGGAGCGAAATATTTTGCAGGTTATCAGCCATTTATTAACTTAACCATTGGTGGACAAAAACGCTCTGGTGGCGATGCGTGTAACGACTTAACTTACTTGATTATGGATGCAGTGCGCTTTGTGAAAGTGTATCAACCCTCACTAGCATGTCGTATTCATAACCAATCTCCACAACAATATATGGAAAAAATTGTTGATGTAGTTAAAGCCGGTATGGGTTTCCCTGCATGTCACTTCGATGACTCTCATATCAAGATGATGCTACGTAAAGGCTTCGACTTTGAAGATGCGCGTGACTACTGCTTGATGGGTTGTGTTGAACCACAAAAATCAGGTCGTATTTATCAATGGACATCAACAGGTTACACCCAATGGCCTATCGCGATTGAGTTTGTCTTAAATCGTGGTCGTATGGTGCTGTTTGATAGCTATCAAGGTTTAGACACCGGTGATTTACGTGACCTGCGTACTTATGAAGATTTCGACCGCGCTGTAAAAGAGCAAGTAGCACATATCGTTCGTTTATCTGCAATTGGTACTGTGATAAGTCAACGTGTTCACCGCGATGTAGCACCAAAACCATTAATGTCTCTGTTAGTAGAAGGCTGTATGGAACAAGGTAAAGACGTCACTGCGGGTGGCGCAATGATAAACCATGGTCCGGGTCTTATTTTCTCAGGTTTAGCGACTTATGTGGACTCAATGGCCGCTATTCGCAAACTTGTTTATGAAGATAAAAAATACACCTTAGAGCAAATTCGTGATGCGTTATTAGCTAATTTTGAAGGCCAAGAAGAGTTGCTACGCGACTGCTTAAATGCACCGAAATTTGGTAACGATGATGATGTTGTTGACCAATATGCGCTAGATATTACGGAATGGACTGAGCGTGAATGTCGTAAATACAAAATGCTCTATTCCACTTTGAGCCACGGTACGCTGTCTATCTCTAACAATACGCCAATTGGTGAGTTAACAGCAGCCACACCAAATGGCCGCTTAGCATGGAAACCATTATCAGATGGTATTAGCCCAACGCAAGGTGCTGATAAACATGGTCCAACTGCGATTATCAAATCAATCAGTAAGATGAATGTTGAAACTATGAACATCGGTATGGTTCATAACTTCAAATTCCTGAAAGGGTTGTTAGATACCAATGAAGGACGCCAAGGTTTAATTACCTTATTAAGAACGGCTTCAATACTGGGTAACGGCCAGATGCAATTTAGCTATGTTGATAATGAAGTGCTGAAAAAAGCACAACTTGAGCCTGAAAAATACCGCGATTTAATTGTTCGTGTTGCAGGTTACAGTGCTTACTTCGTTGAATTATGTAAAGAAGTTCAGGATGAAATTATCAGTCGTACTGTGATTGAGAAATTCTAATCATAGCCATAGGGATGGCACAGACTATCCCTTTTAATCGACAAGACAAGATTTAAATTTATCGAACAAGGATGTTTGATGCAGATTTGGAGGCGTAAAGATGGAGACGGCGGCAGAAATAAGAGGGCGGATATTTAATATCCAGAAATACTCTATTTATGACGGTGATGGTATTCGTACTCTCGTTTTCTTAAAAGGTTGTAATATCCGCTGCCCTTGGTGTTCAAATCCAGAAGGTCTCAGCAGTGAATTTCAGGTGATGTACTCTCACGACAAATGTGTGGATTGTGGTAAATGCGTTGATGTTTGCCCTGCAGGTGTGCATTACATGACAACCAATGAAAGTGGTAAACAAGTTCATCGTGTTGATCGCGCTGTTGATTGTATTGGTTGTCGTAAATGTGAAGAAGTCTGTATCTCTGATGCTCTTGATATTATAGGGAAAGATGTTTCAGTCTCTGAGCTAATGAAAATCATTATGCAAGATTATGATTTTTATATCTCTTCAGGAGGTGGTGTCACAATCGGTGGCGGTGAAATGAGTTTACAAACTGATTTTGCGGTTGCGCTTTTACGAGAATGTAAAAAGATGATGATCAATACCGCTGTGGAAACACAAGCGACCACTAACGTGGCGAATTATGAAAAATTAGCGGAAGTCGTTGATCAATTTCTGATTGATATCAAACATATTGATACTGCTCAGCATAAAGCGTTATTTGGCATTGGTAATGAGAATGTCCGTCGTAACCTAGAGCGTTTAATGGATCTCGGTGCCAATGTAGTTATTCGTATGCCTTTAGTGCGAGGTTATAACGATTCTTATGACGCGATCACCGGCGCGATTAATTACGCGAAGGAGCTCTCAAAACGCGGCAATATTCAGCGTATCGATATTCTTCCCTATCACCAGTTTGGACGTAATAAATACGAAAAATTGGAAATGATCTATCCGATAAAAAACGATCCAAGTTATACGCCAGAAGAGTTAGACAGTTTAGAAGCCTTCTTTAAGAAATTTGATTTCGATATCCGTCTTGTCCGTCACTAAGTAGGAGAGAAAGATGAACAGTTTAGGTGTGATAGAAACACGAGGATTAACCGCAGCCATTCAAGCCGCTGATGCGGCTTGTAAAGCAGCAAACGTGGAAATTATTGGATACCGAAAAGTAGGATCTGGCTTGGTATCGGTCTGTTTTCAAGGTGAGATCAGTGCAGTAAGAACTGCGGTTGATCATGGTGTTGATGTCGTGAGCCAAAAAGAGTTGGTGATTGGTTCATTGGTTATCGCAAGACCAGAGGCTAGTGTTATTACTAAATTACTGACGATAAAAGGTAAGAAAAAAGCACCTATTGTTGCTGAAAAAGTGCAAGAGACGGCCATTGAAGCAAGAGTTGAAGCTCCTGTTAAAAACGAAATTGAGCACATTGAAGCCACAAAAGAAATTGCGGATTTGCAGGCTCAAAATATTGCTTCTGAAACTAAAGCAGTAACAGATAAAGCACAAAGCAGTAAAAAAGAGCTCAAACCAGAAAGCCGTAAAGGTAAAAAATAATGATTAATCAACAACTCATGGGGAAAATTCTCTCTCGTTTACCCACACATGGTGTGATGTTGGGAGAGACGCAAGGAATGGCTATCCCTGTTGGTATTTCTAATCGTCATGTACATCTTTCACAGAAAGATGTTGAAGCGTTATTTGGTAAAGGTTATCAACTCACTCCGTTTAAAGATCTTAAACAACCGGGTCAATTTGCAGCAAAAGAGTGTGTGATTATTGTGGGTTCTAAAGGTTCGATCAGCAAAGTTCGTGTTTTAGGGCCTGTTCGTCCACAAAGCCAATTAGAAATTTCAAAAGCTGACTGTTTTGCATTAGGCATCAAAGCGCCAGTACGTGAATCGGGTGATTTAGTGGGTTCTGGCAATGCTGTTTTAATGGGGCCGGCGGGTCATGTTGAATTAAAAGAGCAAGTGATTTGCGCTCAACGCCATATTCATATGAGTGAAATTGACGCCAGAATGTTAAATGTCACCAATGGACAAAAAGTACACGTTAAAACAGAAGGTGAGCGCAGTTTAATTTTTGATGAAGTTGTTGTTCGTGTTAGTGAAAAATTCGCTTTGGAATTTCATATAGATACTGATGAAGCTAATGCAGCAGGGCTTCGTAACAACGATAGCGTATTTATTGTCAGCTAAGACAATGAGGTGGCGTAATGGACAATCAATTAATCGAAAGGATTGTTGCTGAAATAGAAAAAAGAATGAAAAAGCCGGTGCTGTTAGCGCTTACTCCTGCACCGGGATACCAGGATGAAATTTGCCAACGTATCAATACTTTTTCTCATATTCGATTTTCTTTATTTGTCACAACACCGGCACAAGCGTGCCATGATTTGTCGAAATGGCGTCATCTAGGTGATATGCATAAAGCGGACGAGTTTGATATTAATACTTTATCTTCTTATCACGCTTTATTCGTTCCCTATTTCGATAAAAAGCTGGTGGGTGAAATTATTAACGGATTATTTATAAGTGAAGAAGGAAAGCTAATTCATTCTGCACTTGCTCAAAATATTCCTGTTATTGCATTACCTTATTTTTGCCAACCAGAAAGTGAATTAAATGAGATTTTAGGTTTAAATAAAAATAAAGAGTACAACCTGCTTATTCAGGAATATATTAGTCGATTAAAATCAATGGGTATTATGTTTCACCCTATAAATGATGTTGAAGCTAATTTAATAAACTATGATGTTAAGCATCAAGCTAAACCTGAATATAAACCTGAAATTAAACAAGAGAATAATAATCGCTATATTACTTTGAAAGAGGTAATGAATAAGCCTGGAGAATACTGTTTATCGCAAGATAAATTGACAGATTCTGCTATTGAATATTTAAAAAGTTTAAAAAATTAACCTTAAATTATATCTGATAACTCAGGAGTCTTATTATGTCACCAAAAGCTAAATCATGGCTTTGGATGCTGGCGGTTATTATTTCAGAAACCTCAGCAACCTCTACTTTAAAAATGTTTGATAATAGTGAAGGAACAACCAAGACATTATTATTAGGCTTAATTGTTGTTTTATATGTTATTTGTTATTACTCATTATCACGGGCAGTTAAAAATATTCCTGTTGGTCTGGCTTATGCAACGTGGTCAGGTACAGGTATTTTAGTGGTTTCTTCTTTAGGTATGTTGTTTTATGGTCAACATCCTGATACTGCTGCAATTATCGGTATGGCTGTTATTGCCAGTGGTATTGTCATTATGAACCTCTTCTCCAAAATGGGATCAGAAGAAGAGGAAGAAGAGACAACTGAAACTCCGAATATTAAACAGGCAGTATCGCCAGTTAATAAATAAATCTATTTCTTGATAAATCTATTTTTAATAAAACTATTCTTTGATAAATAAGTATTTATTAAAATAAATAAGGATAACAATTATGTTTACCGGATTCTTATGGCTGGCGCTGTCTATTGGTTCTGAAATCACTGGTACTTCAATGATTAAAAAGACCAACGGCTTTAGTAAATTAGCCCCTTCTGTTTTAGTTATTGCTGCTTACTGTATTTGTTATTTTGCTTTAACACGTGCAATGGGATATATCCCTGTTGGTGTCGCTTATTCACTTTGGTGTGGGTTTGGTATTGTGGGTGTAACGTTAGTTGCGATGATTTTATATAAACAAAAACCAGATTTACCAGCTATATTCTCGATGGCATTGATTATCTCTGGCGGGATAATTATGAATACATTCTCTACCATGTAGTTGTATATTAATTATTTTTAATGGAAACACTGAGTTTTAGGTAAAATAGATTCAGTGTTTCTATTTTTTTTGAAATATAAAAATCACGATATGATATTTTTATACAATGATTTCAGTTAACGATTTTATTTCAAAATAGATCTGGGTTTATCTTGATAACTTTAAAGATAAAATCCCCATTGCATTCACAATGGGGATTGGTTTACGACATTACTGTTTATTATTTATCTAAATTTAAAGATGAAATACACGACCTTCACCAGTAGGTAATTCAATCGTTAAGCTAAGTTTACCGCCTAAAGCTTCAACATAGCGTTTTAATGTTGCCAGTTTTAGATCGTTACCTCTTTGTTCGATTTGGGTAATCGCAGGTTGAGAAATCCCTAGGTGAGTAGCAAGTTCTCTTTGTGAAATATTTAACTCTTCTCTTAAGATTTGTAGTCCTGTTTCTAGTATCAATTCATCAGCCATTTTTTTTATACGCTCTTGGCTTTCAGGAGAACGTTCAGCGATAGCTTGTTGAAGTGTTTTCATTGTCTTCTCTTATTGATAAAAGATATGAGGTAAATTCTCGATCCGCTATATGGATCATCGTTTGGTAAAATTTCTTATTGTTAGTTTTATTTCCTGCGCACAGTACAACGGCTTTTCTAGTTGGGTCAAACGCAAAAAATATTCGTATAGGCTTCCCTATGTGTTGTATCCGGAGCTCTTTCATATTGGGATATTTTGAACCTCTAATGTTATCAGCATGGGGTCTTGGTAACCTAGGTCCATAAACCTCTAGATTCTGTAAGGCTGCTAAAATTCGTTCTTGTAACTCGCTACTTTGTTCTGATAACCAAGAATCGAAATTATTTGTAAATAATACATTCCACACAGTTCACCTCATATAAGTTATAGCTTATTTTTAGGGTAATAAGCTACAGCTTATATTTCAATACTCGTCAGAGTAGCAAGGTAGTGTTTATTTTTCAAAGTATTCCTATTAATAAATAAAATCCCCATTGCATTCACAATGGGGATTAGTTTACGACATTACTGTTTATTATTTTTTAGTTTTACGGCTCACTAACTTGCTGTAACTGTTTTTGACGCTCAGTTTGAGCGCTGATTTGATGGTTTCTAGCTAAGAAACTGTACATTGTTGGTAACACAAATAGGGTAAACAGTGTGCCGACTAACATGCCCGACACAATAATCAGCCCTAATCCATAGCGACTATTAGCACCTGCGCCACTGGCAAATAACAATGGAATAAGTCCAATAACCATTGCTGCCGTGGTCATTAAGACAGGACGCAAACGGATTTTTGCAGCTTCAATAATGGCATCACGACGGTTTAGATTTTTATGAACTTGCAATTCATTAGCAAATTCCACCATTAAAATACCGTGCTTACTAATAAGTCCTATTAGTGTGACTAAACCAATTTGAGTGTAGATATTTAGCGTCACCATCCCTAAAGCGAGAGGGACTAATGCGCCACAAATTGATAGCGGTACAGTAATTAAGATAATCAAAGGATCAACCAAACTTTCATACTGTGCAGCTAACACTAAATAAATAATGATAAGTGCTGCAATAAAGGCAAAGACTAATGTATTTCCTTCTTGGGTAAATTGGCGAGAGTCAGATTGCCAATCATGACTAAAGCCCGCTGGTAATGAATCTGCTACAGTTTCAAGAAACGCGACCGCTTGTCCCATCGTGACGCCGGGGGCGGGGATCGCTTGGAAAATAGCTGCGTTTTGTTGATTAAACTGTGTCAGTTTATTAGGTTCAACTTGAGTTGTAATATTTACTACGGTTGATAATGGAATTAACACATTATCTTGAGTACGAATATAGTGTCCGGCAAGAGCCGCAGGTGTTAAGCGTTGATGGCGTACACTTTGTGGAATAACATCATAAGAGCGACCATCCATACCAAAACGATTAATATAATGTTCACCCACTAATAGTGAGAGTGATTCACCAATATCTTGCATACGAATGCCTAAACTATTGGCTTTAGCTCTGTCTATGGCAACTTGAACAACAGGATTGTTGTAATCTAAATCGCTATCTACCACGACAAATAAACCGCTTTCTCTCGCTTGTTGTTTTATTTGTTCCATTGTTTCAAATAAAACGGGATAACCTAACGGGCTACGTAAAACCATTTGTACAGGTAATCCACCTACCGAGCCGGGTAAAGAGGCTAATTGGAAAGCAAAAATACTAGTACCTTCCACATTGTTGACGCGATTTTGCAAATCAGCTTGGATTTGATCTGCATTGCGATCTCGGAGATCCCAACCATCAAAGTTTATACCACCAAAGCTAGCTGAAGGCCCGTCTGTACCGTTAATTATCCACGTGCTGTCTGTTTCAGGCAGACTCATATAAATTTCATCAAGCTTTTGATTAAAGCGTTCAGCATAAGCAAGATTTGCATGTTGCGGTGCTTTTACGGCGGTTAAGACACTCGCTTGATCTTCTGAAGGAGCCAGCTCTTGTTTTGTCTGACTATATAAAAACGGTAAGCTGACAAACACAGCTAAGGCAAAAACAATAGTTAACCAGCGATTAGCTAAAGAAAAATTGAGTACGTAACCATAATAATGAGCCAGTTTATCAAAGACATATTCGGCTATTTTAGCCATTCTGCCTTCATTTTCTTTTGGTTTTAGCATTAACGAACTCATCACTGGCGACAAGGTTAATGCCACAATACCGGATACAATCACACTACCTGCCAATGTTATGGCAAATTCTTTAAATAATGCCCCCGTTAATCCCGCCATTAAACCAATAGGAGCATAAACGGCCGCTAACGTGATCGTCATTGCAATAACTGGGCCGGCAACTTCTCTCGCACCGACTAAAGCGGCTTGAACAGGCGATAACCCTTCTTCAATATGGCGATGGACGTTTTCAACAACCACTATCGCATCATCCACAACTAATCCGATTGCTAAAACCATTGCCAGTAGAGTGAGCAAATTAATACTAAAACCAAAGGCAAGCATTAAACCGGCAGCACCTAACATCGATAATGGAATGGCAAGTACAGGAATAAGAACAGAACGAAACGATCCCAAGCAGAGGTAAATAACCGCAATAACAATTAAAATCGCTTCAATTAAGGTTTGTATTACTTGGTTAATAGAGGCTTTGATAAAACGTGAAGTTTCAAATGCCAGTTCTACATCGACACTAGGGGGTAAGGTCTTTTGAATATCAACAAGATGTTCACGAATACCATCAACAATGACTAATGGATTACCCGTTGGTGTCGGAAACAGACCTAAGAATACGGCTTTTTTACCATTCATAATACCGCTGGTTTCAGTAGCCACAGCACCTAATTCGACAGTACCGACATCACGTAAACGAACAAGATTATTGCCATCATTAATGATAACCATGTCTTTAAATTCTTCGACATTAGTGAGATCAGTATTGACATAAACGTTGGCAATCACAAACTCGCCTTCGACTTTCCCGGGGGCGGCCTGATAGTTATTACGGCGTACAGCATTTGCAACATCGCTTGCCGTTAAGTTACGACCAGCCAGTTTGTCTGCATCTAACCACAAACGCATCGCTAATTGTTGTCCACCAAAAACCTGTACTTTGGCAACACCATTGATGGATGAGAACATTGGTTCAACAACACGAGAAAGGTAGTCAGTGAGTTCAGGGATAGAAAGCTGTTCACTTGAAAAACCCACATAAGCTACCGCAGTAGATTCACCAGATGAAAGCTCGATAACGGGATCATAAGCTTGCTCAGGTAACTTATAACGTACTTGATTTACCTTCGCCATTACCTGCGTTAGGGCTTGAGTTGGATCGCGGTTTAATTCCATTCTGACGGTGACTAAGCTTTTCCCTTGAACAGAAGATGAAGAAATATAGTCAACGCCCTCAACAGAAGAAACGGCTTGAGTGATCGGTTGTGTCACAAATCCTTGCATCAGTTCAGATGATGCTCCGGGGTAGTCTGTTGCAATCGTAATAGTTGAATTTTGCAACATAGGATACTGGCGTATTGGCAGTTTACTGAACGCAAATGCGCCCAGTAAAAAAATCAGTGTGCTAACAACTAATGCCAAAACAGGGCGCCGAACAAAAATATCGGTAAACTTCATTATTAACTCCCGTTATGGTTTAGTTGTCGCTGATTGAGCTAACGTTAATGTATCTTGCTCAATAGGTTCAATTGAGATCCCATCACTTAACTTAATTTGCCCTGATGCAACAATTTGATCCCCAAGGGCTAAACCTTCTTTTATTTCGATCATGCCGTTGTAGCGCAATCCAACTTTCACAGAGACACGCTTAGCGATAAGGTTTTTTTGATTGTCAGATTGCGCTACAAACACGGTATCTCCATAGGCAGTATAAGTGACTGCCGTTTCCGGTACGGTTAATACCATAGGACTATCAGGAGAAGTAACTTGAACGCGAGCAAACATGCCCGCTTTTAATTTATTGTCAGCATTTGGTAAAACAGCCTGTATTTGCACTGTACGAGAAGAGCCAATAAGAGGATCAATCGCATTTATAGAGCCTGTAAATACCATTTCTGGATAAGCATCGACCTCGATATTGATAGGCTGTTTTGTGGAAATTTTGGGTGCTGTTTGTTCATCAAGTGAGAAATTGAGTTTTAAATGGCTCGCATCGACAAGTGAAGCAACACGTTCACCCGCATTTAGATATTGTCCTTCATGAACCAGCTTTATCCCAACGATACCGTCAAAAGGGGCTTTAATTGCTTTTTGTGCAATTCGCGCTTTCACTTCTAGAATAGAAGCCACAATCATGTCGCGCTCTGATAAGGTGCTATCTAATTGCGCGGCAGCTGCGACATTTTTACTATAAAGTTGTCTTGTTCGAGAATAGAGTTTTTCTGCATTGGTTAATTGCGCTTGTAAGCGTAATAACTCGGCTTGTTCAGGTTCATCATTTAATTTAGCTAAAACTTGGCCAGCTTTAACGGTTTGCCCTGACTCAAAATTAATCACAGCAATTCGACCATTAGTTTCTGCTGCTAAATAGACTTGGCGTGCGGCTTCTAATTCCCCAACACCTTGCATATTGTTGGGTAATTTTGATGATTGTACAGTTGCTAATGCGACTTTTGTCGGTGGATAAGCAAATTGCTGTGTTTCATCATCTGATGATGTGGTTGCGTAAACCATTGCACCTGCACTGAGTAAAAAGAGTGAGGCACATACTGTAATAGTCAGTTTTTTATTCATTTTATTGCCGATCCCATAGTGAAAGTTTTTATATTTCTTATCGTTTTATGCATTAGTTTTTATCCATAACGCTCTGAAATGACTTGCTATTGCCGTAGTGATTAATCCACCAATAACAGCGAGATGTTCTATTGCGAAATACATAGATAACATGGCCTTATCTCCTGTCATATTCCAAAAAGTATGAACAATCACGATAGTTAAAAATAAAAAGAGAGCTAAAGCGCCTGCACCTAGCCATAAATAGCGATCGAAAAGCACTAAAAGTGAGCCACAAAATAAAATGATCGCGGTGGCAATATTAAAAAACCAATCCGGATTTAATCCTGCTGCACGCATTTCAGCCAAACTATTTTGGTAATCAAACACCTTGGCAAAGCCAGAGGAGAGAAACAAAACAAGAATAAGTAATCTGGCGATAAGCCACATAGAGCGACTTTCGAGAATACGTGCAATTGAATTAGGCATTCATCTGACCTCAGCATTCTTAAAAAATAAAAGTCAGTATCCCTCTGACTTGACTTAATTTGAGGAGAGGACTATAAAACCTCAAGTTAAGTTGAGGTCAAGAGGAAAAAGTGAAAAATGAAAAAAGAAAAAATAGATTTCAATAGAGCACTTACCGTCGGAGAGGTAGCAAAACGAAGTGGCGTTGCAATTTCAACGTTACATTTTTATGAAGAAAAAGGGTTGATAGAAAGTTATCGAAGTGCAGGTAATCAGCGTCGTTACCCACCGGTTGTGTTGCGTTACGTGGCGATTATAAAAGCTGCGCAAAGTACAGGTATTCCGTTAAAAGAAATTCAGGAAATACTAGGAAAATATCCACCAAATAGTAAATTAACGGCAGAACAATGGCACGAAATATCAACGGATTGGAAAGTGCGATTAGATGAACGTATTCGCCGTCTTAAGCGGTTACGTAATGGACTTGATCACTGTATTGGTTGTGGATGTTTATCGTTAAGTGACTGCCCATTACGTAATCCTGATGATATTTTAGGTGAGAAGGGTGCGGGAGCTCAGATCCTATAGTTTCTGTTAAAACGAAAACGAAGCGCTATCAGGTTTAAAAAATTCCTCATAGTCTTCTTGGTTATCGTTCATGCCTAATAAATCGAGAGTAAATTGATGATAAAAACCTTGATAAGAAAGGATTGAAACTAATGCCTGATTAATAGCCTCTTTATTATCGCTATTTTCCAATTCACTTGCTTGGCGCGCATAGATTAATAGTGCAACTTGACGCTTCTCTTTTAAGGTTTGGTTATTTTCATTTTTGACATCAAATTGGTTTAATAATGCTAATACATCTTTGGCACTATTAATGTTGTCCCCTTTTAAAGATTGATAAAAAGAAGAATTTAATATGGGTATTAAAGGGTCGGATCCTTTATTGCCGAGCTGTTTGGGTTCGAGCAAAGAAAGTTGTGATCCATATAACGTTTGTGGTTTTAAAGCATCAATCTTCATTTTCATTATGCTCACTAGAGATGTTACTTTGAGAGGAAATATTATCGAATACATCGAATGTATTAATATATTTCAGTAGAATTTCTTTAATTTCTTTAGTAAAAACAGGTTGATAAGATTCAGTATAAGGACGATGGAATTGTGCTTTTAGATCATCAATGAATATTGCAGGATCAAAAAAAGTAATTTGATCACCGGCATGAACAGCAATTGTTTTACTTTCATGAGTGTAAAGTTCGATATCAAGCTGATTGAGCTTATTCTCAAGATAACGGCGTAATGTTGTAGGAATATCGAGAGTGATTTTTTTATCTGAAGGTATTGTTGAAATCAAACGGTGTGTGAGTTCAGTTTGAATTTCGGGTGAATCAAAAAATTGGGCAATAGTTGTTATTAATTGTTTTCTTTGCTGACATTCATAATGTGTTAGTTTTTCTTGATATTGAACGACAAAACTTAAAATATCCCCTAATAACGCCTGTAATCCTTTACTATAGGCTTGGCTTATTATCTCCTTATTATGTTTTTCTAGTTTGTTATTAAAATCTCGAATTATTTTTTTTGCAGCGTGTTTGGCTGCTGATTTTATTTTATAAATATCATCAAGCTGTCGAACATAGCGAGATCGTATTAATACGCCCTCACAAGTGTATGTTAAAAGATTCTTAGACAGGGAGCGCAGCATAATCTAATACCAAAAGAAAAAGTGAGCGAGATAAAAAAAGTGATTGAGGTAGTTCAATTGATGACGATTGTGGTGCAAAAAGTAATGCAAAGCGTTGAGAAAGTGCCATCGAAATGCGATCAATAAAATTGAATAGCAATTGATATCCGATATTCATTGGGACGATATTTTTCTGTAGAGTCGTTATTTTTTTATCGATATTTAAAACAGGGTAAAGTGATAAAAATGCTTTTAATTGTGGCTCTAGCTGATAGTAATTACCCGATAATAAAATAGTCTCTCTAGAATAAAAATAACCTAAAAATAGAGCGCAACGCGGAAGTAATGCCCAATGGGTGAAAATTTTTTCTACAATGATATCGATATCACAATCAAGCTGATTAATAAGTTGATATTGCTGAATTAATTGGCGATTAGCTAATTTCTGCCAGATTACACTTTCTTCTTTTGAAGCCAATACATTGTAATCTGTATGAAGATAACTAAGAGGTTCATACATCACATTAGATATCATTTCGAATTGCTCAGAAGTCAGATTTGTCATTATTTTCTTCTTTCAGTGTTTTTTTGCGTCGAAATATTATCAATGAAACTGTAATGATAGCGACGATCACAACCAATACTAAGCTTAGAAATAACCAAGAATTAAAGAATGAATCAGAATGATTTTGATAAGGTTGATTATTTGTCATATTGAATTTATTGATATTTCTTGGATATAACAAAACAGTAATATTATCCTCATTCATATCGCTAAAGGCATTATGAATAAAAGCACGGACATCGTCAGTTAGCTGGTTATTATCAAGCATACCCTCTTCATAAAAAACCAATGCTGAGGCATGAGGAGGTGGAATAATACGTTCAGTAGGAGAGATTGGATAACTCACATGAACTCTCGCATCAATAATATGATCAATAGTGAGTAATGATTGTTCTAATCGTTGCTCAATAGCTGAAATTAAACGTGCTTTTTCGGCTTGTGGTGATGATACTAATGCATCTGACGGAAATAACTGCGTTACTTCAATTCGAGATAATGTGGGCAATTGATATTCTTCTAGAATTTGAATCGCAATGCCCATATCTTCTTGCTTAACAGAAATATCAAATAATCCTTTTCCTAATGCTTTACGCGTACTGGTTATTTGGTGTTTTTGCAAAACAGCTTGAATTTCTGTTGCCTGTCTTTGATCCAAATTAGTGAGTAATGATTGATCCTTGCATCCACTTAATAATGGGAACAGGCAACATAATAATGCCAATAACAGATATCGCATTTTCATTACTATTGAGCCTTGAGCAATGTTTCAACAATATTCAGTGATTTTCTGGCTAAAGTACTCGCTAAATTCATTGTAATTGTATAGTCATTAAGTGTGGTTTGTAGCTTGGTATAACTTTGAGTATCACTTAGTTGACTTAATGTTGTTAGTTTTTCTTGGATCTGTTTTTCATATTGAAAGCTATTTGTAACCGTATTTATCATCATCGAAGATAAGTTATTATCACTATTATTGTTATCATTTAGTGGCATTGTTAAATGCGCAGTAACTACAGGGGTAATTGCCATATATTATCTCCATTATAAAAAAATTAACGCATATTCCCGATAATGCTCATTGCTAAATCTTTCACAACTTTAATCGATGTTGATTGTGCATTACGCGTAATATTATATTCAGCGAGCTTGGCTTGATAATCAGCCAATGCTGCGGCATTTGATGTATCTGCTTTTAATGCATCTAGTGCGGTTTTTAATGCATCACTTTGGTTTTTAACTGGCTCTTGAAAATAGTCATCAATTTTTTCAATGGAGCTTACATCGTCGGCAACTGGATAGGCTGGCATAATATTATTCCTCTAATTTTAATTCTAAGTTATTGCTTATAAATACCACTATTAGCCTTGGGGAAAATAGCGATGTTGATTGTCAAGAAAGATATACCCACGTTCTTCTTGTAAGGTTGCTTTGTTTTTTAGTATTGGATTACTTATATTTTCACGGTAAAAGATGAATTTTCTTCCAAAAATAGTCGTTTGTTTTTTGATATAAGTATCAAGTTTTTCTTTATTTTCCTTACCTAATAAGTCATCAAAAATAAAAGTTAAACCGTTATTTTTTTCTTCAATGGTATAACCAATTGTTTTTGTTAACTCTAGTTCATTTATATCGTTAATAATGCTTGAAATAGAAATTTCTTTAATGATGGGATAACAATCTTTCGAAAAATAACTACTTATTGCATCAATAATCTTTAGTTTTTCCTTATCATTATGATAAATAAAATTAATAATTGGTTTGTGTTTATCTTTAAAAATTGAATGTGTTTTTTTATAACTATTTTCAATAATTAAATTTTCTATTTTTCTTTTATCTATATAAAAAACGTTATTTTCTAAACTGTTTTTTTCTGTTGAAGGAGAGTATGAATCATCAAAAATACAATAATATCTATTTTTTCCTTGAAAACCTTTAAAATTTAAACTTTTTGATATAATTGATGTGGTTGATTTTTCTTTTGGGTTATTTATATAAAATAAAAATGTAATAAGAACTAATATAAATAACATTAATAATGTGAATATTTTTTTACGAGTAATTAACGGCATCTTATTTTTTTTAAAATGAGATGAGTTAAGTGAGAAATCACTTTTTTTACTGACTAGAAATATAGGAATATCATTGAAGTACACGGGTTTTTCTAATGATAATGAGTATTCCTTATCGACTTCTTTTGATAGAAAGCTACTTTCTATTTTATATTTATTATTTTCACTATTATTTTCATCAAGTATAATAGCGAGCTTTTTTTCACATTCCTTATTGTCACAAGGAATATAAAGCACCCTATTTTCATTTTCTTCTTTATTATCATAAGGCTCTTTATTTTGTAAAAAAAAAGAATAGTGATTAGGCGGTAAAGGAACTGTCGCTCCTTTTAATGGACCAGAAAGAATATAAATGTAATAAAACATAGATTTAGCCTAATGATAAAATGTTATCAATTCATGATTTAAATATAGTTTAGTGAAGTGGTTACTCAATTTCTTTTAAAAAAAAGCACATGTTTTTTATTTGATAGTAGGTGTTGATATATTACTAATGCTTTTTTTAAATAATAAACAGAAAAAATTTGGTATTCATCTTTATAGTTAATAATAGGTGATATTATTGTAGCTTTATATAAAGCAAAAACATAAGAATGAGTTGATTGATAGCTTACTTTCTTTAAGTTTTATTATTTAACAAGATAAAACAAGGTATTCTTTATGTTAATAAATGATATAAAAATAAGTGGCGATAAAAATATTTTATTGGGAAATTCATTGTTCTTTTGCATTCCTAAGGATAATGATTCTCTAGTAAGAATATATGATGAAAAAACGACTAAAATTATAAAAGGAAAGGCTTTTATTTATAATTCCAAAAATGAAAATGTTATCTTTAAATCTGAAAATCAATCATGGAAAATTGAAAAACGATCATTTTTTATTTGTGCAAGATTATTAGCATTTATTGATTATGCTCGTAATTTTTCAAAGATGACGGCAATAGGATCTGAATTTGATATTAATCAGCAGATTTTTTATATAGAAGATACAAATAAATCTCTAGAATATGTATTAATAAATGAAGCAATAAAAGCGGAAAGCCAATTAGAGCCGTTATTTGTCACGATAAGACATAGTGAAAGTTATTGGCTTATTTTACATCTCATCAGTTATCTAGATGAGAAGAAAAGTAATATTGCACAAATTGGAGAGCGGTATGGAGTATCTGGTACACATTTTAGACGACTATGTAAACGTTATTTAGGTAATTGTGGAAAAAGTCAATTGCGCTCATGGCGTGCAGCATCTTCTATTTTAACGACGTTATCAACTGATGAGTCATTAACACAAATTGCTGTCGATAATGGGTTTAGTTCTGCGTCTCATTTTTCGAATGAAATTAAGACGCTATTTGGCATTACACCAACAGAATTTCGTCGAATTGGTCAACATCTTTATGAAAACAAAAAATAAAATTTATAGTGTCATTGGGCTAATACTTTGTTGTAGTTTTTCTTTTCAAATTCAAGCTACGCAAGGAAAGGTTATCTATACACATCAGGTAAAAAAACCTGATGTGTTTATCGCTGTTGATACACGGGTAGAGCAGTTTTTTCTTGTGCTATCAGATAAATTAAATAAACCTTTTATTTTGAGTAGTGCTGTAAAAAAGGAGAGAGTAACTGGAAACTTTGATATTTCTTCACCTGAAGAAGCATTTGAATTGATGGTGAAACGTCTGTCATTACTCTATTTTAATGATGGGAAATCAGTCTATGTTTATGAAAGTAGTGAGATCTTACAAGAACTCTTTCAGGTAAAAAATATAAGCCTAGTCGAACTAAAAGGGTATTTACAGGATGTTGGATTATATGATCCACGTTATCCACTACGTGCAGGTCGAGATCAACGCACTTTTTATATTTCTGGCCCGCCTGTTTATATTAAATTAGTCAAAGCTGCTGCTGAGTTTTTAGATAATGATGTGCAAGAGCAAATTAATGAAAATACAAATAACCAAGTACCAGTGGGAAGTTCTCGTTATGGTGATGAATTTGTACAGATATTTCCATTAAAAAATACTTTTGTACAAGATAGAACTTATAGTCTGCGTGATGAAAAAGTAGTACTACCTGGTATTACTACTGTTTTACAGCAACTCTTTATGTCCACTAAAGAAATCAAAACAACAAATGTGGAGCCTAGAGAAACTCTAGAAAATAGCAATATCCCAAAAGACGATGGAGAGGTAAATGGTATTGAAGAAACTAATACGCCTATTATCACTCAAGTCGGGCAATATAATGTCGAATTAGTCCCTTTACCCGGTTCAAATAGTCTTTTAGTGAAAACAAGCCGAGAAGGTTTAGCATTAATAGGCTCACTTATTGCTCAATTAGATAAACCTAAACGACAAGTTGAATTGTCATTATGGATCATCGATATCTCTAAAAATAAGGCAGATAGTCTAGGTGTTAATTGGCAAGCAAATTATAGTGCTGATAAAGGCAGTTTCTTTTTTAATACAGCAAGTTTAAGTGCCGCATCTGGTTTTAACTTTTTAGGTAAAATAAAAGCATTAAGTGAAGATGGCGAAGCTCAAATGGTATCTCGCCCAATATTATTAACACAAGAAAATACTCCCGCGATTTTTGATAATAACACAACTTTTTATACGCAAATAAAAGGTGAGCGTGTTGCTTCATTAGAATCAACAACATTTGGCACAATGATCAGTGTATTACCACGTATTGGTAACTCAAATAAAGATATTGAGATGATTATTAATCTTGAAGATGGCGCAGAGAAAAAAGATGATAACGGGAATGATGAAAGTGTTGAAAAATTACCTGTGATTAACCGTACCAATATTAGTACTGTGGCTCGTGTTTCTGAAGGAGGAAGTTTATTAATTGGTGGATATACGCGAGAAGATAACGTGAAAGCAGAAACTAAAGTTCCTTTTCTAAGTGCCATCCCTTTAATTGGCGGAGCATTTAAATATGAATCTGATAATAATAAAAAAATGATCCGAATTTTTATGTTACAGCCACGTTTATTAGAAAAAACTCAAATAGAGTCGTTAGGTGGTGTCACTAAAAGTCCCTTTCAACCGATGGATAAAACAACATCTCAGGCATTAAAACAACTTCAGGCTTTTATGAGGTAATGTCATGATTGGGCCAATTAATACCTTTACTTCAACACATTCTGCGTCTACCAGTATTGGTAAAAAAAGCCAACAAGAAACCGAATATAAACAACCTAAAGTCACTGAAAGCCAAAATTATCAAAATCAATTAATAGAGATATCTGATGATATGTCTATGGTTGCCACTCTTTTTTCGCAACGCTTTGGTCAAAGATTAGAGAAAAAAGCTAATAGAGGAAAAAATACATTATATATTGCAGAAGAGGGGGCTGATAAAAAATTAGATAAAGTGATGATGTTGTTTAGAAAATCAGGGCGAAGTTTGCAAGAATTACTTCAATATTTGCGTAAAATGTTTCCTGATGAAAGTGATCTCGTTATGGTCTTACGAGAATTATTAAGGAAAAAAAAATTAGGTGCGCAGTTAGATGCAGGAATTGAGAATGAGATAAACAATCTACTTGAAGGTGAAAATGGAAAGCAAATTCGAGCTGGAATTAATATTGCTTTGCAAGCAAAAGCATTTGCTAAATTACTTTCTCTCGATGCTTCAACATTAAGAAATCTTTATCGTAGTTATATCAATCTTGATCTTGAACCTATTTATTTTTTTCAAATGTGGATTGAAGAATATGATCTAAAGCAGTGTACTATTATTTTGAATTTTTTAACTCAAAGCTTAATTTGTGATATGCAATCATTAATGCCAAGTTGTTCGAAAAGTTCAGAGTTTGGTTATTTACTAGAGAGGGTTAATAAGTTACGTACTTTATATAGTTTTATAGAAATGAATGTTAAAACATTAGAAAAAAAAGATTTAAAAAATACAATAACTGAAAAGGATCTTTATCAATTAATTTTTTATGGTATGACATTTCCTGATGAAATGGAAAAATACTTAATTTCTCTCTTGGAAAATGAGTGGCTTAATTATTTAACGAATATAAAGATGAAGCTATTACAAGGGTTGAAAACAATGTTTAATGAATATCCTGAGTCATTGTATTTATCTTATGATTTTAGAGATGAATGCCAAATAATCATGCAAAAATTTATAGATAATTATCTTCGATTAGAACAATATCAACAAAGAAAATAAGTAAAATAATTCACAGGTAATTTCTATGATTTATAGATTTCTTTTGGCAATAAAAAACAGACCTGAGTTAATCGTATTATCGGTTATGGTTTTGGTTATTATGATGTTAATTATACCATTACCAACCTATATTGTAGACTTTCTTATTGGACTCAACATTACGATTTCTTTACTTATTTTTATGAGTTCATTTTATATTACTCGTATATTAAATTTTATGACTTTCCCTGCATTATTGTTGATTACGACTCTTTTTCGGCTTGCGCTTTCTATTAGTACAAGCCGATTAATATTATTAGATGCGGATGCGGGTGAAATAATTACTTCATTTGGTGAGTTTGTCATCGGTGAAAACTTAGTCGTTGGTTTTGTGGTTTTCTCTATTGTTACTATCGTACAATTTTTAGTTATCACTAAAGGTTCAGAGCGGGTTGCAGAAGTGGCAGCTCGCTTTTCTTTGGATGGAATGCCAGGAAAACAAATGAGCATCGATGCTGATTTAAAATCTGGCATTATTAATAATGAAGAAGTGAAAATAAGAAGAAAAGAATTAGGGCAAGAAAGCCAATTATATGGTTCATTTGATGGTGCAATGAAGTTTATTAAAGGTGATGCAATAGCTGGTATTGTGATTATCTTTGTTAATCTAATAGGAGGGATCTCGGTTGGTATGGCGCAAATGGATCTCTCAATTTCACAGGCACTGCATACTTATACGCTTTTAACCATTGGTGATGGGCTAGTTGCACAAATTCCAGCATTACTTATTTCTATTAGTGCAGGATTTATTGTTACACGTGTAGGTGGGGAAAATAATAATCTTGGTTTTAGCATTATGAACGAGTTACTTGCTCAAGATTTTGCACTATTAGTGACTGCGATCCTTGCTTTTATCATTGGTTTTTTGCCCGGATTTCCAACACCCGTATTTCTTATTTTATCTGTCATATTAGGTGGATATTTCTTTAAAAAACAATGGAAAAATAAGAAAAAAGAAACGCTAACAGATAATAAAGAAGATAAGGATGAAGATAGTGATTTAGATACAGATGGTAAAAAAGGACTAATTTCGAATCTATTTTCAAATAAAAATGATTCAGAAGATGAAAATAGTTTATCAAAAGAAAATATTACATTATCTCAAGCGGAAACATTGCCTTTAATTCTTACTGTATCGTCTAAGAAAAAAGCATACCTTTCGAGACTCGTTTTTGAAAAATGGTTAAAAAAAGAATTTATTTTACAATATGGTGTATTGCTCCCCGATATTATTATTCATTATTCTGATAAAATTGATGATAATAAAATTATTGTTTTAATAAATGAAGTTAAGGCTGATGAATTTGATTGCCCTTTCCCTCTTATTCGTATAGAAAATCCTAATGATGAAATTTTATCTTTGAATTTTAAAGTAATAGAAATACAAGATAAGGATATAAAAAATTATTGGATTAATAAAAGTGATAAAGAACAAGTTGAATTGTTAGGTTACCAATTAGAATTACCAGAGGTTTATTTTTATAGAAAATTCTCTCATTTAATTACATTTAATATTGTTGAATTTCTTGGGATACAAGAAACAAAAAATATTCTTGATAAAGTAGAAGAAAACTCGCCAGAACTTTTAAAAGAGTGTTATAGGCAAGTTTCAATTCAACGAATTAATGATGTTTTACAACGTTTATTACAAGAAAAAATTCCTATCAGAAATATAAAAACAATTATAGGGGGGTTAGTGCAGTGGGGAAGTAAAGAGAAAGATCCGGTACTTTTAACTGAACATATTCGTTCATTACTTTCACGCTATATTAGCCATTTTTTTTCAAATGATGGAAAACTTAATGTAATTATTTTATCTCATCATGTAGAAGAAATAATTCGCAATGGAATAAGGCAAAGTTCTTCAGGTACATTCTTAAACTTAGAACCTGCTGAGCTTGACATGATAATAGAAAAAATATCTGCGACTATTGATGAAATTAAATATATACAAAATTATATATTTTTAACAGCAATAGATATAAGGCGTTTTGTTAAAAAACTAATAGAAACACAGTATCCACAATTATCTGTGTTGTCTTATGATGAAATTACATCAGATATCGAAATCAACGTTCTACAATCTATTTAGGAGAAATTATGTCTTTTGATCTAGCAAGTTTGATTATGGATGCTATGAATGTCATTGGAAGAAGTGATTTATTCTCAGAAGGAAAATCTGTGGATAATCATTCAACAATAACCATCAGTTTAGGAGATATGCCGGATATCAATTTATTAGTGGTTGATGAAGTTCCAATGATCTGGTCTGTGCTCGGTGAATATAATGAAAATTTATTATCACAAACAAGTACTTCATTATTATTAAATAATATTAACAATCAAACAGAAAGTTTTTATCCTGGTCAACCCGCTTTAGTGAAAGTCGAATCTGAATTAGAACTTCGGGCTTCATTTATGCCTATTGCTTTGCAAAATGGTGAATCAATGGCAAAAGCAATAGATGAATATTTTCAGATGATGAATAATATTCATCAACAACTTATTAATTAAAAAATGAATAACAAATTTTCAATATTTCATCATGCAGCACACCCTATACGAATACAAGGCAATATTCTTGAAGTGATGTTGCGAGGTGTATTTATTGGAGAAATTTGTCTATTAAAAGATTCTATTACTAATGGGCAAATAATTGGTGAAGCAATTGTGATTGGCTTTCGCAACGGTACTACGATTTTAAGTATGATGGGGAGCTCTCAAGGCTATTCTTTGCAAATAATCGTAGTACCTACGGGTAATGCTTTTTCTGTTGCTTTAAGTCCTAATATTTTAGGGAGTATGATCGATATTAAAGGTAATTGCCTATTACGATTCAGTGATAATAAAGAGGTAGAAGAAAATTTCTATTCCTATTTACCTATTGATGGTCATCCTCCCTCATTTAATGAACGGCGCCCTATTACAGAAATATTTGAGTCAGGTGTTCGTGCAGTTGATGGATTACTCAGTTGTGGATTAGGGCAGAGAATGGGGATTTTTGCCAGCGCAGGAACGGGTAAAACTATGTTGATGAATATGTTTATCCGTTTCTCTCAGGCTGATATTTTTATTATTGGGCTTATAGGTGAAAGAGGGCGAGAAGTTACTGAATTTGTTGAGGAATTAAAAAGTGACAAACGATGCGAAAAAACGGTATTAATTTGTTCTACCTCTGATCAGCCAGCAATAGAACGTTGTAATGCTGCATTAGTTGCTACTACAGTTGCTGAATATTTTAGAGAGCAAGGTAAGAATGTCGTGTTATTTATTGATTCTATGACGCGTTACTGTCGAGCTTTAAGAGATGTTGCACTTACAGCAGGTGAGCTTCCGGTTCGTAAAGGCTATCCAGCTTCTGTTTTTGATAAATTACCTGCAATCTTAGAAAGGCCAGGGGTGACTCATCAAGGTTCCATTACTGCGTTTTATACTGTTTTACTGGAAAGTGATGATGAGCCAGATGCTATAGGTGAAGAAATCCGTTCTATTCTAGATGGGCATATTTATCTTTCACGAAAAATAGCGGCTTCTGGTCATTATCCAGCTATCGATATTTTAGGGAGTGTGAGTCGTATATTTCAGCAAATAACAAATAGAGAACAACAAGAGGCTGCGTTAAAAATAAGGCAAATATTGATGCGTTTACAGGATATCAAATTATTACAAGAGCTAGGAGAATATCGTACAGGAGAAAATGAGTTAAATGATATGGCTGTCAGTAAGCAATCAGCAATAGAGGCTTTTCTTATTCAGTCATTTAAAGAAAAAGCAGAATTTCAACAAACACTAAATCAACTTTATGCGCTTACCTCTTAATCAGCAATATTTGATAAATGCGATTGCAAAACGTCAACAAAGAATAGAGAAAGAGCAACAAAAATATCAACGGTTAATAAAAGAAGCAGAAAGTAAAAAAGAAGAGCAAACTTTATTAGCATCTGCATTAGAAAAAGAGATCCCTTTTTATGAAAAAGTGGGAAGTTATTCGACACTCTCTTTAAATCAACAAAAACGTAAACAAGCCATTTTATTAGCTTCGTTAAATATTGCTATTAGCCAAATTAAAGAAATAGAGTATCAATTAGAAAAACTAAAAAAAGGAAGCTTATTTTTAAAAAAAGAAAGAGAAAAAATAATCAAAAAACAAAATAAAATGAAGCTTTATCTTGAAAGAAAAGCGCGAGAAAAAGAGTTATATATTGAAAGACTAGAACAAAACGAAATACAGGAGATGGTGTTGTATGATGTCCATAAAGACAGATAATATAAGATTAAATAAAGGTTTAATCACTGAAAAACACAGTGAAAGTAAAACTGTTTTTTCTAAAAAATTATCATCGCTTTCTACAACAATAGCATTGTTACATCTTGAAAAAGAACAACTTTCTCCTGAAAAACTCAGCAAAATAAAACAAAAGCTAGCTGATTTTTATCATCTTGATTGTAAAGAGTTTATTGAGTTAAAAGATGATTTAAAAGAAAGTTTAAAAATAAAAACTGATAAATCAATTAATACATTAGACGATGAAAAAGAAGAAGAAATTGACTATTCAAATATAGAAGGATTGCTATTAACCCAAAGAAAAATATATTCACAAATTTGTGATTTTGAAAAAGAAAGTAAAATAGAGAAAAAGGTTTTTTTTCGTTATGAAAAAAATAAGACGAATAAGGCCAATGAAAGTGTCATTGAAAATGATTTAAATAAAAAAATTAATTTTGAATCTAATAAAGTAAAAGCTATTGATATATTTAAAGACGAAAAAGAAGTAAGTACTCATTTTAATGACTTAACGACCAATATGCATAAGGATAAAATTATCCAAAAACTAGAAAAGAGAAAAAATACTGATAAAATTCAAGAGAATATTTATAGTAAGCCTTATCTTGATAAGCTGAAAACAAATAACATTAAAAATAAAATTGAATTAAAACACGAAAAAGATTTAATTAATATTAAAAATAGTGTTGTTTTTGAAAAGAGTAAATCATCTAAAGACATCGATCATTTAGATAGTAAAAATATAAATAAAAATACTTTACTAATAAATGTTGAAAATAAAAATTCAAACATAGAAAATCTATATAAAGAAAAAGCGAAAGAGAATGTTAGTGATGTAATCCCATTTAATAGTATAAAACCAGAATATCAGCAAATGTTACCAGAGCCATTATCTGATAGAAAAATACTTGATATTCCTGCTTTTAGCCTCCTTTATAAAAGAGTATCTGCCTTATCTCAACCTCCTAGTATTACTTATATTTTTAAAAAATGGGGAAACGAACTTCATCAAATGAAAGTGAATTTTGATACTGATAAAAAGATCCAATTAATAGCTTCTACTGGACGAGTTTATCAATCATCTCTAGAAAATTTTAGCCAATATCAAGGGCGATTATCCCTTTCATTAGAGAATGACAATAACCATTGGCATATTAATGCGATAGATCCTTCATCTGATAATAAAGAAGATGAAAAATGATAATTTTAGATCCTAAAAATAGTGCTAATAAAAAAAATAGTCATTTCATGGATATTTTATCATCTTTATATACATCCAAATCACCTATTTCTTCGGCCCATTATTTTAAGATAAAAGGTAATAATACATTAGGTTCATTCACGGGGATTATCGAAGTAAGTCAAGTGATGGATAAAATTTATTCTAATAAAACAATAGATTGGGAGATTGTTCCGGACGTTTATCTTCATACTCTTTTCTCTCAAAAATGTTCACAAATATTGTTGCCTTTTTCGAAAGAGCCCATGTCATTAATGGTTGATAATATCTGTTTAGGAGAACAAGAAAACTTTAGTTACCCGATTATTAATACTGAAGTCGGTGATATATTTATTTGTTCTTTTGAAAAGAATTATGAATGGGCATTACCATTAAAAAATAAAATTAGTGCTATTGCTCAATTTCAATTTGGCAAAAGTACAATGTCATTTTCATTATTAAAAACGCTCTCTTTGGGCGATATTGTACTGATTGATAGCATGGATTTTTCACTTATTATGGGTGAAAAAAAATGGATGCGTTATCAGTGGCAAGAAGGAGAAAATACGGTGGTTTTAGATGAAAAGTTATTTACTCATGAAACAGAGAGTGAAGCGTTAGCCGAAGATACTGAAATGTCATTACAAAAAAATATAGAGTTGAAAGGGGTGCAATCTATTCCTGTTACTCTCTCTTTTTTACTTGCAAGTCAGGTGATGTTACTTGATCAAATTGAAGAGTTATCACCAGGGCAACAAATTACTTTACCAGATAATGCATTACGCCATATCACATTAATTGCTAATGGTGTTGCTATCGCTCAAGGGGAGTTAATAAAAGTTGGTGAGCGATTTGCTGTTGAAATTCAACATGCTTATGTACAGCAAGATTAAATAATATGGAAAGCTCAACAACACTCATTTTAACATTGTCATTAGCCACATTGGCACCTTTTATTATTGCTGCCGGGACTTGCTATTTAAAATTTTCTATCGTGTTGGTGATGACTCGTAATGCGTTAGGTGTTCAACAAGTACCTTCAAATATGGTACTCAATGCGATTGCATTAATGATGGCACTTTTTGTGATGACACCAATAGCAAAAAATACCTATGAATACCTTATTGAAAATCCGGTTGATATTACTTCCCCTGATTCGTTTGAACGCTTTTCTGATGATGCATTAGCGGAATATAAGCGTTATTTGTACAAATATTCTGAGCCAGAACTATTAGATTTTTTTGAACAAGCACAAGGTAATCGGCCCAATGGTTATGGGGATCAAGAAAGTATAGAAAATTCTTTATTATCGTTGCTTCCTGCATATGCTTTAAGTGAAATCAAATCTGCTTTTATTATTGGTTTTTATCTCTACTTGCCTTTTATTGTTATTGATTTAGTTGTCTCTTGTATTCTACTGGCTCTAGGTATGATGATGATGAGTCCAATTACATTATCAGTACCTTTGAAATTAATTTTATTTATCGCTATGGATGGCTGGACCCTTTTGGCTAAGGGATTAATTAATCAATATCTTGATCTCATGGCGGTAAGATAATGGATATGGTTTATGCGGCGAATAAGGCGGTGTATTTAGTCATATTGCTTTCGGCTGCGCCTATCGCCATCGCAACATTTATTGGGCTGGCAATTGGCCTTTTACAAACTATCACTCAAGTACAGGAACAAACATTACCTTTCGGTGTAAAACTTGTCGGTGTTTTTGTTTGCTTATTAATTATGATGGGGTGGATGGGCGATAAAATATTAGTGTATGCCAAAGAGATGATGATGTTAGGATTAGCCGCAGGATAAATAACATGTTAATACTGCTAGGGTATATACAGGTTTATTTAATTGACCTTTTCTTATTGGTGACAAGATTATTTCCTATTTTTCTTTTTATTCCTTTTTTAAATAGCCGAGTGCTAAATAGTCAATTGTTAAAATATATTATTATTTTTTATATTGCGATGGGAATAAGACCAAGTATTACAATCACTGACGAAATAAGAAATACTTGGGAAATAGTATTATTGAGCGAATTAGTGCTTGGGATTTTAATCGGATTGTTATTTGCAACACCCTTTTGGATAGCCTCTGCATTTGGTGAATTTGTTGATAATCAGCGAGGAGCAAGTATCGGTGATACAATTAATCCAACAACAGGAATCGAATCTTCTGAATTTGCCTCATTAACAGGGTTATTTTGTGCTGCTTATTTTTTATCTAGTGGAAGCTTAACGTTGTTAATGAGCTCAATAAAAGATAGCTATGATGTATTTCCTATTGGTTATTTTAATAAAGAAATTGGCTATTCATTTATTGGTCATTGGCTTAATGACATGATCCGCACTGCTATCGTTTTAGTTTCACCCGTTCTTATTATTATGTTTTTGAGCGAAGTGGCATTAGGGGTTTACTCATTATTTTGCCCTCAATTAAATGCATTTTCCTTATCATTGTGTATCAAAGGTATTATTGCATTTATATCACTACTTCTTTTTTTTGCTCCAGCAATGACTTCAGAGCTTTATGAGTTTTTTAATGATAGATACTTTTATACAATTTTTATGAGTATTTATCATGGCTGAAAAAACAGAAAAACCAACTCAGAAAAAACTCGATGATTCTTCAAAGAAAGGGCAAAGTTTCAAGAGTAAAGAGTTAACATCAGGACTGGTTTATCTGATTGGTGTTATGTATTTATTCCATCAGGTTAACTTAGATGAGTTTAGCCGTTTTTATCAATCTCTTTTGTTGCATCCAACAAATATCACACTAAAAAGTTACGTCAATGTTATATCGAAATTATTCTTTGATATTATATTGCCAATACTTACAGTGACTTTTTTATCTGGCGCAATTCCTTCACTATTCGAATCTCGTTTTAAACTTGCTACGGAAGCGATTAAATTTGATCTTAACCATATAAATCCGATTTCTGGATTTAAAAAGATATTTAGTATAAGAACAATAAAAGATCTTTTAAAAACATTATTATTTATAGTTATATTTTTAGTTACTTGTTATGTTTTTGTTATTTTACATGGCCACGAAATATTTATATTATATCGCTCTAGCCTGAATGTTATTATTGATAAATGGTGTTCGCTTGTCATTGAATTTATATTTGTTTTTTTTATCCTCTCAATACCCATTCTTATTTTAAATATTATTGCCGACTTCTTTATTTTTATGAAAGATATGATGATGGAGAAACATGAAGTTAAGCAAGAAAATAAGAATATGGAAGGTGATCCTGAAATAAAATCAACACGCAGACAGTTACATCAAGAATTACTTGATGAACCCATGAAAAAAGTTATTCGAGATTCATCAGCTGTGATTGTTAATCCAACTCATGTAGCGATAGGTATTTATTTTGATCCCGATAATGGCATTATGCCACTCGTTTCCCTCAAGTGTATTAATGATAAAGCATTGGCTGTGAAAGCTTACGCTAAAAAAGTGGGTACACCTGTTGTTCGTTATCCTGAACTTGCGAGAAAACTTTATCATAAATATCATTTGTTTGATGTAATGATAGATCAGGATTTATTGGATGTTATGGATATTCTTATTTGGCTTAAGAAAATAGAAATTGAAGGTTTGTTGAGAGATGAAATGGATTATACGTGCCACTAATAGATCTATTATCCGCATTCACATATTAATTATAAAAATAATATATTTATATTTATAAATATAGACGTGTGTTTTATTAAAGTAATTAATTAATAATTACTTTAGAATTTTACTATTAATTATTCATCATAGATGAAAGGATTAACATTATGTCAGTATATGAAAAAATGTCAGAAAAAGAACTTGATCAATTAGCAAACTATATTGTTTCTATTGTTCAAAACGGGACATCACTAAAGGATGAAGGCGCTATCCCCGAAGGATTTATGGAAGGAATTTATTCATTTGCATATGACTTTTACCAGAAAGGAAAACTGGATGAAGCAGAAGCTATTTTTAAATTTTTATGCCTCTATGATTTTTATAATGTTGACTATATTATGGGGCTCGCTGCAGTTAAACAACTAAAAAAACAGTATCAAGCAGCAATTGATCTTTATGCATTAGCTTATTTAAACGCAAAGAATGATTACCGGCCTGTTTTTTATGCAGGACAATGTAATCTATCATTAGGTGAAAAAGAAAAAGCAAAATATTGTTTTGATCAGGTTTCAAAGAATATCAATGATACCGCTATAAAAGAGAGGGCTAATGTTTATTTAGAATCATTAAAAGATATTCCTCTTATTATTTTGAATACCGAGAAGGAAGAATAGTATGATTATTCATAATGAAAATTCAATTCTATCTACACCTTTAGTATCAAAAGAAGTAGATAAAGTTACTAAAGATACAGTACAGCAAGCCCAAAAAATTAATGCTGCAAGTGAACATCTTGTAGCATCTCAGCTTAAAGATAAAGAAAATAATTTTTTGGCACCTTTTCTTCGTGCACCTATTGAACAAAAAAGAAATAATCAACGAATTAATGTTCAAGATGATGCTCAATATAAAATAAATGTTTTTTTAACACAAAAAGAAAATGAAAGGTTAAACTCTAATGGGAATGATAGGTTAAATGAGGCGGAGTTAAATAAAACTGAAAGTGAAAACAAAAAGCTTGATATTCTTACTAATAAGAAGCACCTATATGATCAAAAATTAGAAAATAATATTAATATATCTGAAAATAAATCATTGTCATCTATACCTTTAGAAATAACTCAATCAGAAAATAAGAAAAAAAACAAAGACTATGATTTCTTATTTTTACAATTATCCTACCAAAATATTATTAATAAAAATGTTTTAGATAGAATTAAAGATCCTAATAAGTTTGATTATTACCTCAACAAGCTGAATGTTTTATCTAAAGGTGTTGATGGTTTAAGAAACCAAATGAAATCAATACTGGATGAAATTAAAAATAATAAAGGTGCTATCATTGACTATTGGATGGAAGTATATAATCAAATAAAAGAAAATAAACTAAAAACAGAATCAGAAGTTGAAAGTTTCTTAAATAATAAGGAGGTTCCTGCTTCCTTAATAAAAAAATTGCTTTCTGGAAAAATAAAATCTAAAGAGGAAATGGGAAAGTTACTTGAAAAGACTTTTCCATTTTTAAGTTTTCCTAATGATATTTCAAAAATATCATTAGATAATATAGATCTTTTATATGAAAAATTATCCAGTTTCTTTAATAATGCTTTCCAGTATATGCCTAATGTTCCTATGGATGACGATAAGATAAATAAAATTACGTCACATAAAGAGGAATTAAAGGCATTAATAAATAAGAAAGAAAATGAGTCAATAAAAGGTAAACTGGAAAAAGCGAAAGAAACCTATAGAACACTGTTTTCTTCACAAAGTGCATTAGAGATTGAAATAGTGTCTGATTCATTATCAGGAATAGCATTATTAACGTTTCTGTTAGCGAAAACAAGAGAATTAACATTACAAGTAATGTTGCAGCGAACTCAGAGTGAGCAAAAACTTTTTGAAGAAATGCAGGAAGTAACAGAAAAATCATTAAAAAATAAAATTGAAGAGCAAAAGGCTCAAATTAAAAAACAAGAGGAAATTCAATATTGGGCAGGCATCGGCTTAAAAATTTTAGGAGGATTGCTTGCACTTGTCGCAGGTATTGCTTCTATTTTTACGGCGGGTGCATCAATGGCATTAATGGCCGTAGCGGTAACATTATTTGTTGCTGATGTAGCATTAACGGTGGCTGATGAAGTGTATCAAGCTATACATGGCAAATCATTTATGGATGAAATCATGCAACCTATTTCTAATGCTATTATGGATGCAATAGATAAAATTGTTGATTTTCTGGTTGACGTGATAAATAGCACATTAGAAGGATTAAAAGTATTTGGTATAGATAAGAAAGTTATTGAGGATATGAAAAACTCAATTCAAGAAAAATTAAAAATGGCACTAAAAATAGCCATTACTATTATTCTATTTGTTGCCGCAGTGGCATTAAGTTTTGTTATTGGACCTGCAGTAAAAGGTCTTACAAATGTTGCAAAGAAAATATTTAATCAACAGGTAAGAGAGACATTAAAAAGAGTATTACATGATGCACTAGAAGTTATGCTTGGTAAAATGATCAAAGAGATAATTGTTCAGGCATTTGAAGAAGCAATAGAAAAAATTAATAAACAATTAGCTAAAGATATTTCACAAAAAGCAATTACCATGCTAAATCGTACAGTAGTTATTTCTCAATTGGCAAACTCAACAGCAACTAATGCAGTTAATATTTATAGTAGTGTCATTTCAGCTAAAATATTGCAGTCTATGGCAGACAGTAAAAAATTAGAAACTATATTAAATCTTATTCAAAAATTAATGGATAAGATAATGGAAAGTTATCATGAAAATATTGATACTTTAACTGAAATATTAAAAAATATGAGTGAAAAAACGTCCGTTAGTAATAAGTTAAGATCTGATGTAATAAAAAGTATATCTATTTAATTCTATTTAATAAAGTCTATTTTATTGAGGTTTTTATATGAACGTAAAAGTAAATGTTGATAATTCTAATTTGTTTAATAATTATAAGTTAGATAGTGATGAGGTTGGTGGTAATAAAGGTTCTATTGATAAAAATAAATTAAGAGAGTTAATTGAACCGAAAGTTAAAGCGTTTATAGAAAAAACGAAAAACAACATAAATCCTATTTTATCAGAACCTGAAATAAAAACGCCTAATATAAAAGAAATATTAAAATCACTTGAGGTAGATAATGATAATGATGTTTATGATAACATTAAAACGGAGAATTTAGGAACATTTAATTTTATTTCTGATGATATGATGAAGTTAATTAATTTAATGGTTAAATACCTCGTGTCGATGATTAAGAAGTTTGAGGTATCCAGAGATATGGGTATTATGCTAATGAATGTGGAGTTAAATATAGCAGAACAAATAAAAGATAATTTAAATAAAAAAGCGAATATTATGATAGGTGCTGCTATTACTAGCGCAGGTATTTCAATGGCAATTCATGGCATGGGGGCCTTTATTTCTATTAAAGGAATGGGTGAAAATCTAATAGGGCACTCTAATCCTACTATGGTCATAGGGAACCTAGTGACTTCAACAGCTGATCCTTTGGCAAGAGTTGCAGATCAAACTATGCAATCTCAAGGAATTATACTTGATGGTAAACAAAAAGTATTAGAAGCAAGAGGTAGTATTAATAATCATGTTATTAATAATAACAATGAAATGTTAAGAGAAATCACAGAAGTAATAAAGGCCTTATTGCAAGCTATTGAAGCTGTTATTCATGCTCAACAAGACGCGGCTTCTGTTATTGGTTCAAATGTAAAAGGATAATTTTATGAATCAGACTATTAATTCAAGAATGGCTGGCATAGCTCATTCTTTAACAAACCATCCTCCAACGGTGGAGCCGACTCTTGTTGAAGAAAATAAAAAAGAGTTTCTTAATGATATTGAGAATTTAATCATTAATATAAGACGGGAGCATAAGAATTTCGATCTTGATAGTTGGAAAAGTTGTAATAATTTAAATAGAAAAACAGAGAAGGAAATATTTATTTTACTCTCTGAACAATATAATAAAAATCTCATTGGACATAATAAATGCCTGAGTTTATTGGATAAATCTTCTCCATTAATAAAAAATAATTATTCTAATAAGAATTACCCCACTGATTCATTGAGTGATTTCTTTTCTGAGGTAAAACAATCCATTATTGTTGGTAAAAATGATTATTTAGATGTATTAAAAACAATCTTTTCAAATTATATGGAATATATAAGGGGGCTAAGAGAGAAA
The DNA here is from genome assembly GCF_011045835.1 of Proteus terrae subsp. cibarius. Lineage (NCBI taxonomy): Bacteria > Pseudomonadati > Pseudomonadota > Gammaproteobacteria > Enterobacterales > Morganellaceae > Proteus > Proteus terrae. The sequence goes on along the minus strand of NZ_CP047349.1, from coordinate 3,453,584 downwards.
TTAACATCTATAGGAAAATATACTAAAGCAGGTGATAAGGATGGGACTCTATCAGTTAATTTTTGTGACTTTAGACTGGAATTAGAAAATTTTAAAAAAGAGTACAATGAAAAATTAAAAGATGAGAAGTTTTTTTATATTGAGATGTTATTTGTACGTGAAAACAAAGGTAGTTATAGCAGGAAGATAGATAAACAGAAAATATTTTATAAAAATAAAGAACAGATTAATAGTGCAATCAGTGTGATGGAGAAATTTTTAAAGGAGATAAAGGGTATTAAAGTAGAGAAATCAGGTAAAGATATGAATTTTAATTTTATCGGCTCTATAGAATTTGCAGACTTTGATAAATTTATAAATATGATAAAAGAAAAAGAGTCGAAAGAAAAAAAACTGACAGAAGAAGAGTTACAACAAAAAAGAAAAGATTATATAAAAGATCTTAAGGATGATTTTTTTTACAAAATGAGTTATGGAATGACAAAAAAAATTCTGGAACAATCATTTGAAGCTCAGGCAGATGAAAAAATGAAAGAATGGAGAAAAGAGAATGATGAAAAAGTAATGAGTCATATTTTACAAACAGAGTTTGATCTCTTTAAAAAATCACTTGATGCATTAGAAAAGAAGATGAATACAAATCTTGATGAATTATCTAAAAAATACAGCTCAGCAAATAGTAATTATGATAATTTTGTAAAGATAGTCAGTAGTAGCATGAATACATTATTAGAAATGGCAAAAGGTTTCTTACGTTTCTAAACTATATTAAAAATAAATAAACGGTATTTTATAGAAAATAAACTAATATTTCTAATAGTATATAGCTTTATTTGTTACAGTTTTACTATGACAAAAGGTTAATATTATGGTTACTGTTAGTAATTTAATTAATATAAATGATAATTTAAATGTAGGGGAGCATTTTTATACTAAGGTTGATGTTAATAATCCCTCTAATAGAATAGAGAGCGAAAAGTTTTATAATGAAGTTGATTATTTATTAGCAAAAGTAAAAAGAGAGTACCAAGATATTTGTATTGACAAATATCAAATTAATAAAAATCTAGAAAATATATCAAATAGTAATATGGCTCTTTTTCTAAATGAACAATATGTAAAGAATTCTATTAATCAAAAGAACAGTCTGAATACAATCAGTAGTGTTGCTCGTTCTATTGCAAATGCACAACCGAGTAATAGCTATCCCACTGATTCACTAAATGATTTATTTAATGATGTAAAACAATCGATTACAGCTGGTAAGAATGATTATCTAGATGTTTTAAAGAATGTTTTTTCTCAGTATATGGACTTTGTAAAAATGGCGAGAGAAGCATTATCTAAACTAAGTGAGTCAGTAAATGCGGGTAGTAAGGATGGATATATAAACATAAGTACTTCTTTTATAATTTATAATTTGAAGAATCTAAGGACATCTTTTAAGGATAAGGATATTCTCAATCTTCAAACGTATTTTAAAAAACAGAGTGATGGTCGATTTTATAGGGAAATTAATGGGGAGAAAATATATTATAAAAATAATCTTGAAGTAGATAAGGCTGCTATTGCAATAGAAAAATTACTGAGTCAAATAAAAGGAGTAACTTCAGAAAAAATAGATAAATCATCATCTGTTCGGCCTGATATTTCTTTTTTGTTTAATGTAAATATAAATTCATTTGAATTAGATAATTTAATTCTTTATTTAGAAGGGATACCTGAAGATCCTCATGATATTTTACAAACGGAATTTGAGCTAATTAAAAAAACATTAGATACCTTTGAGAAAAATATTAATACTAATTTAGATGAACTTTCTAAAAAATACAGTTCAGTAAATAGTAACTATGATAATTTCGTAAAAATAGTCAGCAGCACTATGAATACATTATTAGAAATGGCAAAGGGGTTCTTGCGTTTTTGATTTTTTTGTAGAGTGATATTATGGAAAATAAATCTATTTTAGGGATAACAAAGAGCTGATATATTAATAATATCAGCTCTGGAATCTATAAATAATGGCTTAAATTAGAATTTATACTCGATACCTAACCAGTAATTACGACCATCTTCCATATAACCTTGAGTGTATTCATAAGACTTATCAAAAAGATTATTAACAGAAGTATTAGCAGAAACACCATAACCAAAATCATAATCTAAACGTAGATCTGTTTTAGCATAGCCTGCTAATTTGGCATTTTCATCGATACGGTTATAAGTCCAACTTTGCGCTTCTTCCATAATCGTAAAGCGAACTTGTTCAACAGGAATAAATGTTATCCACATATAGGCTTTATGTTTTGGTAAACCTTCAACATGTGCTACTTGTTTAGGATCACTATGGATATAGCTATAGTTTAAGCCAAGCTCTAACCAATCAGTCACGTTTCCTTTCGTACCTAAGTCAAGGCCAACATAGTCAATACGTCCGCTATTTTGGTTTTGGAAGAATGCGTTGCCACCACGATAAACGGTGTGTGCCATAATTGCATCACTGACGCGGTTATAGTAAATGCTGGTTTGGTAACCCCATTTATCCGTAATATGTCCTTCATAGGTTAAGTCGAAAGATAATGCGCGTTCAGGATCTAAATCGGGATTGATGATCCCTTTAGAGCCATCTTTAGGTTTTTCAGTTGTGTAACGCTCTTTTTGTGTAGGGAAACGGCTACGATCAGATATAGAAAAGCGAATATTATCATTATTCGCTAATGAATATTTCGCCATCATTTCCCAGTTAAAGGCAGTTTGTTTGTTATCATCAGCGCCTTTATCAGTCTCAATGCTATCGCGCCAGTCATAGCTAATTGCACCCACTAAATCGAGATCATTAGTAGTAGCCCATTGGTATTCTGTTGCTAAAGACCATGTTCTGTCTTTATAACGCATCCAATCACCATTTTTCTCTTTTTGAGAACGGTGAACGTCATCTTTCCAGTGCGCGGCAAAGGAGAGCAGATCATTTTCACGTGTATCGATACCTAATTGTAATGCTGCACCTGTGCTGTAGTCGTCATAGTGACTGTAATCGGGTGTATTACCTTTTTTAGGGTACATATAAAGGGTATTTTCGAACTTATCGTGGTATGCACGGCTTTGTAATTTCATACCATCAGTGATTTGTGTGATACCGCTATAGTAATAGCTCTCTTTGTTGTAATCCGGCCATGCCCAATATTTATATCTACCTTTAGCATTAGCAGAAGTATTTGGTGGGCTGTTTTTTTCACCGTTTTGTTTTACATAAGTTAGGGTATATTCGTCAGAAGCACGTGGCGTCCAACCCACTTTGATCATGCCACGTTTATCATCAGTTGCTGAATTATCACGACGTCCATGAGTACCCGCAGCCGCATTATTTTCATCAGTACCAGGAATTGGCGTAAAGCGTTGTTTTAATTGGCTACCACTGATTTGAATAAATCCTAAATCATTACGCGCACCTAAGCGTGCACTCATATTGTGTGCATAATCAGCACCACGAGCAAAACCTTGAGAATAAGCAATGCTTCCTTCTAGTGGTTTTTTCGGTGTCGCAGTAGTGATATTAATTGCGCCCCCCATTAAGTTAGGACCTTGCAGTAATGAGGTATAGCCTTTGTTAACTTCGATACTTGCCAGATCGTTTGTGGTAAAGCGTGCCAAGTCTAAATTGCCATCATAAGGAACATACGTTGGAATACCATCAAAGAATACAGGCACTTGACGGCTATCAAAACCACGCACTTTAATCGTGTATTCATTACGGTTGCCTGATTTTTGCATAACAATACCGGGTAATGTTGCAATGGCTTGTGCTGCATTCACTTTATTTTGTTCAAGCATCTGCTCTTGTGTTAATACGTCTGGATTTGCAGCAATAGGGCTACTCCAAACGGTTAATAAATCAGGCGTTGATTGTCCATAAGTGGTTTCAGCAAGTGCAATATTTGGCAATAGAGCAAGTGATAAACAGTAGCATAGAGGTTTTAATTTCATCATTCCAATCTCAGTTTATAACCACTATATAATTATTTATATAGCGATATACGTAAAAATAAATGAATAAAAAGAGCGCTAACAATCTGTTAGCACTTAGTTTTTATAAAATAAAGCAACAAACTTATATAAAAGAAGCTCAGCAAAGATGTTCCTCTATGCCACGACAACCATTTCCTTGTTATAACTTCTTTTACATTGAGTCGATGTTGTCTTTATTTATTATTGATTAAATATGTAAATACTCACTTACTTATAAGTTGTTATTTTTATTTAATCTTTTGGGTGAAGGCGAACTTTGATATCCGCCGGTGGTGCATAATAAGGTGCTGACGTCACCATTAAGGTGATGCCTGTTTGTGCATATTTTTCGATAGTATTGAGGTTTATACCACCCGCCACAGATAAGTGACAATAAGGTGCAATGTGGGGCGCTTCTTGTTGTAACTGTGCAATATCTTCAATCGAGAACTTATCAAGCTGTAAAATATCAGGCTGTGCTTTTAACGCCTCTCTTGCTTGTTCAATATCATCCGCTTCTACAACAATACATTTTTCAGGTGCTGCTTGGCGTAACTGCTTAACATGTTGCGCCCAATTATCAGGCTCTGATAAAAATCGACGATGGTTAGCAAAGAGCAAAATAGTTTCAGAGCAACCTTGACGATGAATAACACCACCGCCAGCAAGTACCGCTTGAGTTGCCAGTAATTTGGTATTAGGTATATTTTTACGCGTACACGCAATTTGCCCTTTAGGTTGATAGCGGTGATAGATTACTAGCATTCTTGCCATATAGTCACTAACGCCACAACTCCACTCAAGCACGTTTTGTACGACTTTCCAGCCTTGGTGTAGTGCATCAGCACGACCTTCAGCGGTGATTAAGCAATCGCCTTTATCGGCAAGTTCACCATCTTGTAGATGTGCTGTTACTACCAATCCTAATTTTTCTAGTAAACGACAACCTAGTGTGATCCCACTGACACAACCGGCTTTACGACGGGTAAATGTCATTGTACCTAGCTGATCACTGATATTGAGTGCTCGGCTGGTAAGATCGCCATATTGAATATCTTCCATCAATAAATTATCAAGAAAGGCATCAGGATAATAAATCATAGAGTTAGCTCACTTTCAGGAACAACATCCCAAGAAACCATCGCCCAATCACGAGTGGGTGAAATCAGTGAAACGCCTTTTTCAATGCTTTCATGATAGTAATTTGTTAGGCGTGCAATTTCGTCTTCGCTTAAAGGCCCTACGGAGAAATTAATGCCCTCAATAAATTGCTCAAGGCTATTGAAATTACTCTGACAATTACGGCTACGGATATAATCCACTTTAGGGTGAATACCCATTTGGTTTAGCATATTTACAGCATAAATGTACGTTGGAAGCGTGGGTACATCACGACCCAATAAGCGAATAATACGTTGGTCAACAAAGGTTGGAGAAACCGTGTGAGTGGTATAAACACGTAATTTAGCTTGGCGATTCAGCTTTAAGAGAGCGGCTTGCAAATCCATCACTAAAGTTGAGCGTGAAGCAACGGCGATATCACAACGAGGAAGAGCATCCCAACTATCTTCCCATGAACAAGTGATAAACTCAGCGTGGTTGATACCAGCTTGTTCAGCTCTACGTTTAGCAACAGCTAACATGCCTGTACTGTAATCAATACCAATTGTTTTCTTGAATTTATCTGCCACATGAATGCTGATAGAGCCAGGGCCACAACCTACATCTAATAGGGTTTCAGCACCGGTAAAATCCATCATTTCACGAAATTTTATTAAATAAGGATCATTAGGATTAGCACAAGTTTCTGCCATTTTTTCGGCACGTTTATCCCAATGTTCAGGCTCTTTTTTGGTTCTTTCCGCCTGTACCATGTGGTTTTTATAAAGTTCAGCAAAATCCGTGGTTTCAATAGTGTTCATATTCTTGCCTATGGTCATTTTTATTGTCAGAGTAGGCGTGAAAATGCGCCTGAATATCTGTGGGTTGTACACCATAAAGGTGCGCTAAATTATCGGGTGTTAGTAAAACTTCAGGGCTGTTTTGCAAAACAGGGGTATTAGGTGTCAGTAAAATAACATCATCCGCCAAAGAGGCAGCATGTTGAGGGTGATGTGTAGACATAAAAACACTGATCCCCAATGCTTTTAATGCCTTAACTTGGGTAAGCAGTTTGATTTGATTACCAAAATCAAGGCTTGCTGCAGGTTCATCCATGATCAGCAACTTAGGTTGTTGCACTAACGCGCGTGCAATCAAGACCATCTGTTTTTCACCACCACTTAAAGTATCAAAAGTTCGATGAGCAAGATGAGAAAGCGAGAGCATTTCTAAGGTTTTCATTGCCATCGCTCTATCTTGCGAGCTAGGCATAGAGAAAAAGGAGAGATGTGCACTTCGCCCCATCACAACCATATCGATGACATTGAAAGAAAAGGGGATATGTGTGGCTTGAGGAACATAGGCTACGACTTTAGCAAGCTCTGTTGGTGACCACTCACTTAATGTTTTGCCCGCAATATTAATCTCACCATCAATACACGGTATTAGCCCTAATAGTGTTCGCATTAGCGTCGTTTTACCGCAGCCATTGGCGCCTAATAAGCAGATGATTTGCCCTTGTTCGATATAAAATGAGAGATCTTTAATTAAAGTTTTGCCTTTATAACCAATGGCGAGCTGTTTCGCATTAGCAATGATCATCAGCCTTTCCTCGTTCTCAGTAACAACATTAAGAAGAATGGCGCACCAATGGCAGATGTTAAAATGCCTAGTGGAAGTTCAATATTGGCAATTGTGCGAGCTAATGTATCTGTAATTAACAACATTATGGCTCCCACCAGTAAGGAAACAGGGAGCTGTTGACTGAAGTTTGCACCCACTAACAATCTTGCAATGTGGGGAACAATTAAACCTAGCCACCCAATAATACCCGCGATAGAAACCGCACTTGCGGTGATTAATGTGGCTGACAAAATAAAGACAAGCCGGGTTACTTCGACGTTTAAACCTAACGCTCTGGCTTCTTCGTCAGATAAGCTGAGAATATTCATACGCCAGCGTAATAAAATGAGTGGAATAAATCCGACTAACATTAAAGGCGCAACAGAAATTAAATCAGAAGCCGTAATGGTCGAAAGCCCGCCTAAGAGCCAAAAGGTAATGGAAGGCAATTGAGTATAAGGATCAGCGAGAATTTTCATTAATGAGATTGCTGAGCCACATAACGCACTGATAGCAATACCAACCAACACAAGAGAAAGCACTGGATCGTGTTGTTTTGCAAGCCTTGCAATAAAATAGACTAGGGCAACGGTCGCTAAACCGCCAGCAAAGGCAAAAAGCTGGATCGACAACATGGAATGGCCAAGAAAAATACCTAATACAGCACCCACGCCTGCACCTGATGAAACCCCAAGAATATCGGGTGAGACTAAAGGATTACGGAACATACCTTGATAAGCAGCACCCGCAATTGCAAGTCCTCCACCAATTAAAATTGCCGCCAGAACGCGAGGAAATCTTATTTGCCAGAAGACAGTTTCAGTGCGGTTATACTCTACATTGCCCGTTAATTTATTACTTACCAGTGTCCACAGCTCACTAGTAGTAAGTGAATACTTACCACTAGTAATCGCAATTAACGCAACGATGGAGAATAATGCAAATAAAAGCGTGATGCGTACCGATTGACTCATGAATACCTCAGCAATTGCTGACATTGTTCAGCACTTAATTGCGTATGATAAAAATGAGCAAAGTAATTTTGCAGATCTTGAGCAGCTTGTTTTTCTATTCGAGCGTCAAAATGGCTTTGTAAGCGACGCATTCCCATTAAACGGTTGATCCCCGGAGGGCCATCTAACCAACCAAATGGTAAGCCTTTAAACAGGAGGACTTTGTTGTTTTTAACGGCTTGAATACTTTTCCATACAGAGTTTTGCATAATTTGCTGATAGGCATTTTCATCTTGTGTGATGATAATTTCAGGGTCCCACATCAGTAGTTGCTCTGGTGAAACATCCGTTAACCCAGTGAAATTCGGAATATCTACTACGTTTTTAAAGCCTAATGTTTCAATCGCTTCGGTATGAATAGATCTTTTTGCACCTGTTTGTAATCCTTTTGCTCCACGAGCAAGGTAAAAACGAGGGCTTATGTTTTGTGTAGAAGCAAATAAGGCTGCATCACTAAGATATTGCTCTGCAATCAGCGCTAATGTTTCTGCTCTTTCTGAAACGCCTAATAGAGCACCCGTTTGACGCAACTGAGCTGGACTATCTTTTAATGTGCCATCAATTAACAAATAAGGTACACCCGTTTGGTCAGAAACACGTTTAGCCAATGAGCGATAGGTTTCATCCACATTGCCACTGTCAATAATGATATCTGGCTCTAACGTCAGTAAAGCTTCTAAAGAGAGTGTACTTCCCCGTCCTGATAAACGTCCTAAATGAGGTAATTTACGTAGTTCATCTGAAAATAAAGGGTTTTTTTCTAAATTAAGTGAAGAAAATCCCAATAATTTTTCAGGCGCTAATGCAAGTAACAATTGATCAGTAGGAGGCCCTGCACTTATTACGCGATGGATCGCGGTTGATGCTGGAATATGACCGAATTGCGCTGCAATACGTGAGGTTATTGTGGCTCTTACAGAATGCGGAAGCGCTGATAATGCCGCAATTGTTGTGAGGTAAGTTAAAAATTGTCGTCTACGGATAGCCATAAGTTCACACTGTTTATTGTTTTATATTGGTATCGTTGTTTCATTTATTATATAGCGAGAAATACTATATTTCCTTTGGCTTAAGTCAAGGGATCATCAGTCAAAATCAAATCTAAGCACACATCTGAAAAACTTTATTCGAAATAGTGTATAACCTAGGGCTATAATCAGCGTTCTTGGAAAAATTAAAGCGCGTATTAATACGAATGTTTTTGGATAGTTGCGATATAAAATGAAGAAAAAACGCCCCTCATTACAGGATGTCGCTTCGCGAGTTGGTGTTACCAAAATGACGGTTAGCCGTTTTTTGCGTAATCCCGAACAAGTCTCGGAAGCTTTACGAGAAAAAATTGCGCGTGAATTAGATAGCCTCAATTATATTCCTAATCGCGCCCCTGATATTTTATCGAATTCGACCAGTCATGCGATTGGGGTATTGTTGCCTTCTTTAACTAACCAAGTTTTTGCTGAAGTTATTCGTGGCATTGAATCAGTAACCGATAAATACGGTTATCAAACTATGTTAGCGCACTACGGATATCGTGCTGAAAAAGAAGAAGAGCGCTTACTTTCATTACTCTCTTATAATATTGATGGGCTTATTCTCGCTGAAAGAACGCATACACCAAAGACAATGAAAATGTTAGAAACTGCAGGCATTCCTGTGGTGGAAATCATGGATAGTGTTTCACCTTGTTTTGATTCGGCTGTGGGATTAGATAACGTTGATGCTTCAGAACAGATGGTCAATGAGATGATCAAACGTGGATGTAAGCGTGTTATCTATCTTGGAGCAAGACAGGACGAACGAACCTTAATGCGTTTACAAGGTTATGAAAAAGCAATGCAAAATGCAGGCTTACCTATTGGAAATGTGATGACGCCAAAGAGCTCATCTTATTCGTTAGGGGCTGAGTTATTACATGCTGCACGTAAGCAATATCCTGATTTAGACGGGCTTTATTGCACTAATGACGATATCGCAATTGGTGCTATTTTTGAGTGTCAACGTTTAGGTCTTTCTGTGCCAGAGGATATTGCGATATCGGGTTTCCACGGGCACGATGTTGGACAAGTGATGACGCCTCGTTTGGCAAGTATCTTTACCCCTCGTGATGAAATGGGGCAACAAGCGGCTGATTTATTACTTAAACGAATGAAAGGTAAAATTGCTCGTGGCCAAGTGATTGATGTTGGTTTCCGTATTATTACTGGTGAGAGTATATAATAAATTAACTTATTGATAATTTAGAAAATAATGTTTTTAAAACCCTATTGTTATGTTTTTAACAGTAGGGTTTTTTATTGAGATGCCTTCTTTCAGCGCTATTACTCCCAATTTGGCTGTGAATAAAAAGAAGTTGGTCAGATATTTTGTTGTCATTTTGTAGATCATCTTACTTTCATTTGAGAGTCGCTTCACATTTTCACTTCTTAGTTAATCTTCGTTGTTGTATTTACCTTGCCACTTCGGATATGTTACCCGTAACAGTTACGGGTAACATTACAAAAAAGACTTAATATCTGCCTTAAAGGAGCATTCTATGAACGATACCCAATCCCTACACCATGTTTTCATCTTAATGGGGGTATCAGGCAGCGGTAAATCTGCGGTCGCAAGTGGTGTAGCACAACGCACAGGTGCTGCATTTTTGGACGGTGATTTCCTCCATCCTCGCTCAAATATTACTAAAATGGCATCAGGCCACGCTTTAAATGATGAAGATCGTAAGCCTTGGCTACAAGCATTAAATGATGCCGCATTTGCGATGCAACGAACCAATAACGTTTCGCTAATTGTTTGTTCTGCATTGAAAAAACAGTATCGCGATATGTTAAGAGACGGCAATCAATGCCTACACTTTTTATATTTAAAAGGTGACTATGAGCTGATTGAAAGTCGTTTAAAAGCACGTAAGGGGCACTTTTTTAAACCTCAAATGTTGGTAACACAATTTGAGACTCTAGAAGAGCCAACAACAGCTGAAAACGATGTGTATGAAATTGACATTTCAATGCCACTTGATGATGTGATTGAAAGTGCAATTAATAAGATAAATTCAGTCACGCAAGGGACTTTTGAAGGGGAAACAGTATGAGTACATTAACACTTGTGCTAACGGCAGTTGGCTCTGTTTTATTACTGCTCTTTTTTGTTATGTATGCGCGTTTACATGCTTTTATTGCATTAATGATTGTTGCCATTGGTGCGGGTATTTTCTCAGGCATGCCCTTGGAAAAAATCACACAAACCATGCAAAACGGAATGGGGGGAACATTGGGTTTCCTTTCTATCGTTGTCGCACTGGGTGCAATGTTTGGTAAGGTGTTGCATGAAACGGGAGCATTAGACCAAATCGCAGTACGATTATTAAAATATTTTGGTGAGAAAAGAGCTAATTATGCCTTAGGTATCGCTGGGCTAATTTGTGCTCTACCTCTGTTCTTTGATGTGGCCGTTGTCTTATTAATTGGTGTTGTATTTGCGGTTGCTCGCCGTACAGGTGGCAATGTAGTGAAAATGGCAATTCCTCTGTTTGCGGGTGTTGCAGGTGCTGCAGCCTTCTTATTACCGGGGCCAACACCGATGTTGTTAGCTGACCAAATGAATGCAGATTTTGGTTGGATGATCTTAATTGGTCTGTGCGCGGCTATTCCGGGAATGTTATTAGCTGGTCCTATCTTTGGTAACTTTATCAGCCGTTACGTGACGTTAGAATTACCAAAAGATTTAACTGAACCAAGTTTGGGCCAAAACAAAATGCCTTCTTTTGGTTTTAGCCTTGCACTGGTGTTATTACCTTTAGTGTTAGTGGGATGCAAAACCATTGGTGCACGTTTCGTTGAGAAAGGCACAGATCTGTACAATATTCTTGAATTTGTTGGCCATCCTTTTATCGCTATTCTTGTCGCTTGTTTAGTTGCTATTTACGGCTTAGCAATCCGCCGAGGAATGAGCAAAGAAAAAGTGATGGAAATTTGTTCCGCTGCAATCCAACCTGCGGGGATCATTTTACTGGTAACAGGTGCTGGCGGTGTCTTTAAGCAAGTATTAGTAGATTCAGGTGTTGGTCCTGCATTGGGGAATGCTTTAATTGGTGCTGGTATGCCAATCGCAGTCGCATGTTTTATTCTGGCTGGTGCAGTACGTGTTATTCAGGGTTCAGCAACGGTTGCTTGTTTAACCACGGTAGGTTTAGTTTTACCTGTTATCAATGAGCTGGGTTACAGCGGTGCTCAAATGGCGGCATTATCAGTTTGTATCGCGGGTGGCTCTATTATTCTTAGCCACGTTAATGACTCTGGTTTCTGGTTGTTTGGTAAATTTACGGGTGCAACAGAAGCTCAAACCTTAAAAACATGGTCATTAATGGAAACTATTCTTGGCACAACAGGTGCTGTAATCGGTATGATTTTCTTTGCATTTCTTTGATATCTAATCTTTATTTTTTTAATTATTAGCGCGTCCTTTGACGCGCTTTTTTCATTGCTATAAATGACTATCAAATATGACAGAAAATACCTCGTGTCTCATTAACCTATAGGTTTCTCTATTCTGTGGGGCACATTGGGGTTGTCATATTATGGTTGACTATAATTCACTTTTTATTAAACACACGGATTGTAATATTCACACAATCACACTGATACGTGATTCGATTTTATCATCAAGCAATAAGCTACAAGATAAGCTTAATTTGCTCGATGAGATGGAACATCTATTTAGCAAGATGCTAGATAATTCCCGCTTATTAACTCAATTCTTAAATGAAGTTGATACACATTTTACGCATAGCCGAGAAGAGATAGAAAATTTCTCTAGCTGGCTAAAAAAAATTAAAGAGAGCGCCAGCAATATCGATAGGCTTTCCAGTCAGGCGAATATTTTATCGATAAATTCAGCAATTGAAGCAGGGCACATAGGACGAGAAGGTGCAGGTTTTTCAGTCTTAGCTCAAGAGATGAAAAAATTGTCATTAGAGATCCAGAAACAGGCATTTTCTATTGCTAGCATTAACAATAATTTAGGTGCTCGCTTTATTCCCGTTAAAGAAACCACAGAAAAAAACCAAGAACAGGTTCAACAAATCAAAATACAGGTAGAAGAAGGGCATCAAAATTTAACGTCATTATCAGAGCAAGTGAGCGAGCTTAAACATATTTTTACTTTTATTTCGATGCAACAGTTTTTTAATACCGTCAAACTCGATCATGTTTTATGGAAAGAAGCTATTTATATTCATTTATTAAATAATGATGATGAGCACTGTGTTAATCAACACACCGAATGCCGATTAGGGAAATGGTATTACCAAGGTGATGGTCGGAAATTTGCAGGCACAGAGGCTTTTCGTCGTTTAGAAGAGCCACATAAGTTAGTCCATGAATGTGGCCGTTTAGCGCTAAGTGCCAACATAAATGGTGATCAAGAAGCCGTAACACAATATATAGAACAAATGGAACAAGCCAGTGTTGGTGTTATCAAATATGTGGATGCGTTATTAAATTCAGAGTCTTATTAATTAAATAATAAAAATAAGAAAAGCAAAAAGGAGCGATAAGCTCCTTTTTGTATGTCGGAAAGAGTGAATTATCCTTTATTCATTAATGTGCTCAGTTGGCTATAAAGTGTGTTGGCACTGCTTTCATAACCTTCTCGAGAAAGGTGAACACCATCAGGTCTTGCTAAATCATACAATGCCCACGCTTTTATTGAACATTCTCCCCCCATATAGTCACGCCAATCCCAGAACAGCGTTTTCTCTTGTTGGGCAACTTCTTTTTGAATTCTGACTATATCACTTAGCCATTGAGGCTGTTGTGAACGACAGTCAGAGGCTTCTTTATTCTTGATTGAGTCAGAAGGCCCAATTAATAAAATAGCGCTATTAGGTGCTTGCTGGCGAATTTGGCGAATTTTATCCGTAAGTTGCTGGCGATAAGCATTTAAATCAAAAGTATCATTAAAGGCTTCGTTCGTACCATAAGCCAAAATCACCATATCAGGATGTAATTGCCCTAATGTTTCGGTCCACTGTGTACCCCATCTATCCATCATATTAATAGTGGCACCGTTAATGCCTAATGAGGAAAGCATAACTCCGGGTTGTTGATTGGTGATCAACCAACCGCCTAATTTAACTGGCTGATTTTTGCTAACTGTAATGCTGACGGGGAATGTCATGGCTGTTGGATTCGAAAATTGCCATTTACCATGTGTTTGCGACAGTGAAAGAACTTTGCTTGTCGATGACTGTACATTCACTTGCGCTGTTGTTGGCGTTTTATAAAGTGCTTGTAATTGATAGCGTTGCTGAGTGACTGGGTTTTCAGATAACTGCAATTTTGCCCATTTAGCTTGAGGTTCACTAATAAAGCCCCCTAATGGGAAATCAGGATCGCTATCTTTCCTGCTTGAAAGCAGTGTCCAAGCTTTTTTGTCACTTTGGTATTGTACGTTCGCAATACGCTGACCTGCGATATTCGTCGGAGGAATAAAACCAATACCACCATTACCATAGTCGGCCTGAAAACGTTCACGCAACTTACCACTGAAAAAATCAGCTGCAGTATGAGAATCCCCTAATTGAACGATATGCACAGTTTGGCGACCTTGCTGTAATTTCTTAACAAAGCCTGCAAAATGGGGATCATGGTAGTTATAAAGCTGTCTTGAACCATCAGCAGGTAATACTGTGGGAGTTGGGAGCTTTACTGTTTTTTCAGAGTCTTGGTTACAAGCAACTAAGAGCGAAACTAAAGCCAGTATGATCGAGCTACTGACTAAAGTTTTACGCTCAAGGATGTGCGTTATTTGTTTCATTTACAATAACCGTGTTTTTATCTTTTACATCATCGACTGCATTATCTTCTTTAATTTCTTCTTGAAGATGAATACGTGAGAATACGTGTTGAGCAATAATTTGCTGACCTTTTAAGCTAAAATGAATGCCATCACCGGCTCTTAACTTAACACGACTGCTACCATCACCCATATAATCAGAATAAATATCTTTCTCATATTTAAACATATCATTGACGGAAAGGTAAATTTCGCCCATTTTCTCAGCTTCTTCACGGTAAAGTTTATCAAGATATGCCATACCTTCAGATAATTTCTGTTTACGCATATTAGGAGGCCCAACCCAAATCACCGTGACATTATTCTGTCTCGCATTTTCTATAATGCCTGCAATACGTGATCGGTAGGTAGATTCCCATGCTTCACTGGCAAATTTTAAGTAGCGTCCTCCACCATCAGGCGGCATATCCCAAGGATCGTTAGGGCCTAAAAAGACCACTAATAATTTGATGGAGTCGTCACTGGCTAAACGTGTCGCAATGGTTTGTGGCCAATTGAAAAAGCGTGGATAGGCAAGTCCTGTACTTTGTTTACTTAAATCGATACTGCTGATGTTGTAATCCGTTTGCAGTTGACGTTTAAGTAAAGGGGCAACACCTTGCATCATTGAATCGCCTGCAAATAACACTTTATCTTTTGGTGATAAGATAATTTCTGTTTTTGGAACAATAGGTTTTAAGGCTTCTAATGCCGCATCAGAGACGTCAGTAACAGAATGGTAAGGTAATCCACCCATTGCTTGCTTGCGCTCTAATAATTGAGGAAAGCGTTGCGTTAATTGAGTCGCTGGTCGTGTGTACCCATTAAAGAAGTGTAAGCCAACAGCAAAGCCTTCAGGAAGCTGCTCAGGGGCTGAGATTGGCACTATTGGTTTAGCTTGATTATCCGGATGATTAACTTGTAGGTAATTTTCATAACTTTCTACTGCAACGAATACGCCATCCCGCAGTTGTCCACCCACTTGCCAAGCATAATAGTGAGAAAGCCCAGACCAAGGTGCAGGGCGATGATATTGTTGTTGCCAAAAACGCTCTAGTGATGATTGGTTTAGCCAAATCAGAAAGAGGGTGCTAAATAGCACCATTAAGGCAACTTTTGCTGTCTTTTTTAAGTTTGAGCAGAAATCAAAAGCTGGCATAAATAAATCCTGGCACCCCATCTGGAGACAACATGAAAATAATTGTGAGGATCAACGCAAGTGGTAGTGGATAAACATACCACGGTACTCTTTTCTCAAAACGAGCCACAATATCCCTTAATGTGACAAAGCAAGGGTAAAGTAAGAAAAGTCCCCAGAACATAAAGAGGGTTAAGCCTTCAGCTTGTAATGACGCCCAAGCACCCACACTAAAGAGTTGCTGTATTAAAACTAAAGCATCTCCCACGGTTTGACTGCGGAAAAATATCCAAGCAAAGCAAACAAAGTGGAAAGTGATTATCCATGACAACAACATATTTAATGACGATAACGCGCTTGGTGGGGCATTTTTCTTCGCTGGGAGGAGGCGGTGTTTAATATTTAATAACACGACTCCAATCCCGTGAATAGCACCCCAAATAATAAAGGTCATAGCAGCACCGTGCCATAATCCGGAAATTACCATCGCGGCAAAGGCATTAAAATTTTGTCTAATCACCCCTTTACGATTACCCCCTAAAGGAATATAGACGTAATCACGAATAAAGGTAGATAAACTGATGTGCCAGCGACGCCAGAAATCAGCTAAATTTATCGCTAAATAAGGCGCATTAAAGTTGCGAGGGACAACAAAGCCCAGCAATAAGGCAATACCTGTAACAAGATTGGTGTAACCAGAGAAATTGAAATAGATATGCCATGCATAGGCATAAATTGCCGTCAGCACTTGTCCGCTTTGCGCTAAATCGGGCGCATTAAATACCGGATCAACATAGTTTGTTGAGAACCAACCACTTAACCAAAAGAGTTTTGCGATAGCTAAAACAATCAGCATTATCGCCCCTTTATAATCAATGATTTTTCGTGTTGGAGCCTGAATTTGTGGAAGAAACTCTTTAGCGCGATTAATTGGTCCCGCGACTATGCTAGGGAAAAAGCATAAATAAAGAACGACATCCAAAAACGGTGCTTTAGGGATCTCTTTTCGGCAAACAGAAACCACGTAACTAACCGAATGGAAAATATAGAAAGAGAGCCCTAATGGCGCAAGCAATTCAATAAGAGGCAACTCAATACTGAGCCCCCATTGTTGGAATGCTTGTGTCAGCGTTTCTTGGAAGAATGAGTAATATTTAAAGGCAGTAAAATAGATCGCAACTAATAATCCTAATAGCCAGTATATGACTTTAGAAGATGTGTACTTAGTTAATATATTCGCCAGTAAATAAATAAAGAGAGTGTAACTTAATAAGATAATCGCAGGACGATAATCCGCATAAAAAAGAAAAGCGTAACTTACTGTTATCAGTAAGATATTTTGGATCTTAATATGCTTTTGGAAGAGCCAGTATAGAACAAAAAAACTAACAAAGGCTCCGAGAAACTCGAATGAAAAAAAATTCATAAAGGGCTCTAAGGGTGTGATTTAAAAGTCATACCAAATGTGTTACCCCATATATTATGAATTCTAAGCAGGCTTTCAATCAAAAGATTATCTTGTGATAAATAAAAGCCACTTTTCTCTAGAAAGAAAAGTGGCTTTTTGTCAGATGAAAGCCTGTAAAGGCTTAACTATCTTGTTTCGACTGCAACTGAACTTGAGTAATCAGCTTTTTATTTGAGTCGAACATTTCGGTCAGATAATCGTTATAACTTGAACCCAATTCTGAGTAACCTTTCAAGTCAGTGATTAACTGGCGAGAGTCGAGTTGTTGCTGCGTCATTCTTTGCTGTGCTCTTGAGGAGCGCAATGAATTATAGGCGCGGTGCGTATTAAGATTACGCATATAAGCAATCACTGAGCCTTCAATATCAGGGTAGGCTGCATAGCCTTTGGTTTTCCCTGGAACGTTATTGCAAGACTGACTCCCACATCGCATACCGAATAGATTATTATTTTGTTGTGCCAACTTCGATGTTCCCCAGCCAGATTCCGTTGCAGCTTGCGTTGCGACAAAGTGTGTCGGAATAATGTCAACGCGAGTTAATAACGAATCCCAATTTACTTTTTTGGGGCTGGTACATGTGACGCCATAGTATTGACAGATTTCACGCAGTTTTTTTAAATCTGCGCTGCCCCAGTGCTGGGCTTTACGTTGAGCAGTTAACCACTCACGATCTCTCATTATCTTATTATTAATATTATCAATAATAGGAACTATGACATTTAAAAACGCTTTCTTACGCTGTGTTCCCGAAGGGTATCTTTTCAAATCTGGCAACGGTGTTGACGTGTTTTTGAAAGAATACGCCTGCAGTATCTGGGAACTGCTGGTACTGGTTGAAGCAAAACTTACACCAGTAAATAGTAGTGAAATCAAGAAAGCGAAGACGGCACTTGTCCTCATCAATTGAGAGGGCATTGCTTCTCCTCGTTTAACTGGATAAAAATCGAACGAATACTAGCAAATTACTTTTTTCATAGCTACAAAATATCGTCTCACATTAGGATAACTACGAGTGATTTGTTAAATAAATGTATAAGGTTTACTGGAAAGCCACGTTTTATAATCGCTTTTCTCCTTTAACAAAAAATGCTTTTTTGGCGCAATCTTAAATTTATCTTATGTAAAAAGACATGACTTAACCTAAATTTAGTAAAATTAAGCGTTTTTAATGTGTCAATTTTGTTGGTTATTTAGTCAATTTTTGTTGTTTTTGGTCTAGTTTTATTATCAATTTCACGCGCTTTTTCTGTTAAATCAGTAAAATCCGCTTCACTTAAATAGGTTTGGGTATGAGGCAAATTTCCCATCTCCTTTGTTGGCCAAAGCTGAAATTCTGCTAATTGTTCTAAAACGTAACCAGAATAAGCACTAGGTAAAGTGAGGTAGTGAGGGGCCGTTATTTCCTCGAAAGGTAACACTGGATACCGTTGGTCTGAGATATGATAATCACGCAATAAAACTAAGAATTTATCAGGTACACGTTGCTGACTATCCCACCATTGCCCATCAATCACATCAAACCATTGTTGCGTTAATTGGCGAGGTTGAGCTTCTAATTGGTAGAGCGCAGAGGGAATAATACCTTGCATTGATTGATTATATTGTTCAAGGCTGGTGGCATGACCCTTTAAGATAAGCGTAAGAGAAAGCCTTGCCCCAATTAAGTTGGAATAGAGATCTTCGGGTGAAAATGCAGAAATACCTTCTGAAAAACCGGGAACAGAACGAAAACCATACCATTGTGCAATTTCATGCCATACCGCAAGGCGATAACCGAGATGTGCGGCAAGATAGGCACTTAAGGTATAACGTTCTAATTCGTTTTTAGGTGGAGTGAATGTATTAAAGTGGATTTTACGTTGTGCCAACTCATCACTTAGCGTTAGCGTCCACTCTTGCCCTAATTTTGGGTAGATATGGCTAAAAAGATAATAAGTATAATCCGCCGTATCACGAATATGGGCGATATCAAGAAATCCCCCTTTATGAGAATAAATTAAGCCAGATTTTTCACTTCCTAAGCCCAATACTGCACCTGCACCTAACCAAAAACTGTCGTTATAACGATGATTACCCAATGCTGAGGCCTCAACAACGTTATCAATACGATAAAAAGGAATAGGGATTTCGAACGCTTTAACTTTTAAGTCGTAACCAAAGGCGCAACAAGGTCTTAAGCCGTTGGGTGCGGTTAATGGTGTGGGGGTTTGCCAAAGCTGTGTTGCTTCTTCATCGGTAACACTATCAAGATTGGCATGCAGAGATTTTACAGGAGTGACTTGAGTGCAACCTGCAATAAATAAGAAGAAGACAAAGGTGTTGATAAAAAGAAACCGCTTAAACATCAAAATGCTTCACCTACTTGAAAATAGAATCCTGTACTTTCTTTACCTATACCAAAATCGAGGCGCACATTCATACGTGGTTTAAATTCAAATCGATAACCCACACCGACACTCGGTAGCCAATGGCTTTTACCTAAATCACGCGCTTGGTCGCTTAACGTACCACCACCAACCCAAAGTGCAATGCCATGACGCCAATCGAGTTTTTGGCGGTATTCTAATTGGGTTGAAAACACATGATTATCTTGATATCGCCCTTCATAATAGCCTCGCATTTGGTGACCATTACTGAGTTTAGATAATTGGCTCCAAGGCACATCACCTGATGTAAAACGAGCATAATTATCAAATGCTAATACCGCATTATCACTTAAAGGATAATAGTAGTTATATTGTATCTGCGTCGCATTAAAACGATTATTACTGCCCGTATCCGGTGAATAATGGGTATAGCTGATATCAAAAGCCTGACCTTGATAAGCATTAGGCAAAAAGTCACGACTATCATAAGTAAAGCGAGCCGTTAATCCCGAACTGGTTGAACGCAAAGGTAAATTACGTGCATTCATATAGTTTTTGAAGGGAGCATCTGGAGCCGCGGCTTGTAGGTTGGAGTAATCCCACCCTAATCCTATATAGGTGTTTTTGGTAATTTGGCGCAATAAAGTGGGAATTAGACGCAATTCTTGAGAGCGAAATTCGCCGAAATGATCTTTTACACGCCCTTCGTGATAACCCTTTCCCCAATAATTAGTGGGGACATTATTTAGTGTTCCAGTGAGATAAAAGCGCCATGTATCATCAGCCAGATAAGTGTAGTTGCTAAAGGTCATACCGAAAGCACCAGTTGATGAACCAAAGCCACTTAACGAAAGAGACGAGATTTTGCTATCAGGGCGACTATCCGCTTGATAAAGACCAACAAGGGCGATACCTACACCCAATTCAAGTTCTGGTGTATAAAATGGGCCCGGTAATACGCCCCAGTCAATAGTTTTACTGCGGTCGAAGTTATTTTCTCCCCCTAATCCAACTAGCCATTGGTCTATTTGTTGTCTATCGGGAAAGAGTTGAGCTTGTGCTGTATGCGAAATAAATAGGCTGGCAAATGCCAGCCCAAAAATAAAGGGGTATTTAACCATTAAAAACGGAACTCACCTGAAACAAAGAAGCTATTACGGTTGTTGAAACCAAGCTCAGTGATCACATTAAAATTACGAGTCACTTCTAAACGCGCACCTACAGTTTGGTTCCATTTATGGGCAAGATGCTGTTCAACATCGAATTTCATATTAGGATCACCCATTTCTTCAATAAAACCAGCAAAATCTGGTGGGAGATTTAAACCATTAATATTCCCTTTAAAGCGTTGGGTAATATCTTGATACATTGCACCTGTCCAAATTTGCAATTTAGTATTACCTTGGCCTGATATTAAAGGCTCAAAAACAAACTCATAACCTACACGAGGTGAGATTATTAACGCTTTAATATCACCGTCTAAGATATCTAGATTTGTTTTGGTATAGTTTAAGTCAAAAGTAGTAAAGAATTGGTTATAGCCACCCGCTAAAGTAAAGCCTGCACCATAAGTTTTACCTTCAAAATCTAATTTAAAAGGCTTATCTTTAAGTAGAAAATCTAATGGGATAGGACCCAAACTACCGCCTGCTAGTATAGTATTGGAGGTTCCTTTAGTTTTTCCATATAGCCCATAAACATTCAAAAATGGAAAGACCCAACTATCCAGTTTTAGCATATGGGTTTCACTTTTTTCACGAGTATGACCTGCATCTATTTTTAGTGCTTTTGCTGTTTCTGGGTTTGCTGGCATGATAAAACCGATCTTATCTACAATAATATCTTGGCGTAGATTCATATAACTATAGCTAGCACCAAAAGGCTCTGGAATATCATAACCACGGGAACGAGCTTCATCGCCCCAAATGGGTAAAACACGAGATTGGCTTGCTGGGGTACGAGTATCTAATGAACCTTCATTATTTAAAGCAGTACCACCAGATTGGCTAACACTTAAAGAC
Source organism: Proteus terrae subsp. cibarius (assembly GCF_011045835.1). NCBI lineage: Bacteria > Pseudomonadati > Pseudomonadota > Gammaproteobacteria > Enterobacterales > Morganellaceae > Proteus > Proteus terrae. The sequence goes on along the minus strand of NZ_CP047349.1, from coordinate 3,432,017 downwards.
AACAGTGGACGATCGCTATCCGCATAAGAGAAGCCAGTCGCAAGAAGGGAGGCGGTCAACACCACCTTATTTAAATTGGAAAAGTTCATACATAACCCACAGAAAATTAAAAAAGTAAGTAGTAAAAGAGTAGCCGGAAATTTTAATCTTTTTCTAATAGATGGTCACCAGCTATAAGTGCGATATACAGTAATTGATGCTTGTATTTCGCATTATTGTAGTATTATTAAGGGATTATTAAGTTAATACCCCTATTTTCCCTAAGAAAATCTCAATAAAACTGGTCGATTAAAATTCTAAAAGAGAATAGTAACTCTTCTTTTAATTATTATTGTTTTATTTCTCTCGATATTACTGATGAAATTAACACTGAAATAAGCTATTTCGGTGATAAACCGTTAAGATAATAGTCGTTTTATATGGACTCTTTTAATAAAGGAACGTTATGACCTATCAAGAGCTTTATCAGTACGCTATTTTTATGCTGTCTCGTCGTGATTACAGTACAAGTGAACTACAACGTCGAATCGAACGCCGAATTCGCGAAACTGAGAAAGATTCACCGACGGCTCCCGAATGTTTGCCTCAAGTGATCGAACGTTTACTTGAAAGCCAGTATCTCGATGACAATCGAACTATTTATAGTTTCTTTCGTAGTTATTTAAATAAATCCTATGGGCCGTTACGTATTCGCCAAGAGTTACGACTAAAAGGATTTCCTAGCGAAATTATTGAACGCGTATTAGAAGAAACAGATACTGATTGGTACGCACTTTGCCAAGATCTTAAAGAAAAAAAATTCGGTACAGCTAAACCCAAAGACTTTAAAGAGAGAGCCAAGCAAATTCGCTATCTACAATATCGTGGATTTACCTCTGATTATATCAATGCGCTGTTTTAACTTTTTATTGTAAGATTTTTTATAATAAAATTTATCTTAATAATTAAGCAGTTCGTAAATATTCTATTTAAGTGTTTATTTGCGACTTTATTTTTAATAATATTAAGAAATTATTTTTATTTATTATTCCAGTAAAATATCATCATCTAATAAATATTAAATTACCGTGTTAGTTCCATTTTAATATTAAATTAAATAGCGATATTGCTCACAAATATAAATAAATCAATATTTAATTATCTTTTTTTGACTAGTATATATTGTGATTGATGCAATCATTATATTTAAAAACACTTATTAATAATTATGAGGCTTTATTATGAAGAAAAATAAACTTATGGTATTCACTGCAACATTATTATTATCATCAGCGGGTTTTATTTCAACAGCGTCAGCTGATGTGACGTTAAAACATGGCTATATTGATGTCCCTCCCAGTAGAGCTTTTCTTTGTTCAGCAAAAGGGAAAAATTTAAATAAAGATTGTGGTCCAATACAGTATGAACCTCAATCAATTGAAGGGAAAAAAGGATTTCCTAATGGCGGGCCTGCTGATGGTCAAATTGCCAGTGGTGGAAAAGACGCTTTTTCTGCTTTAAATGAACAAAGTGCTGATCGCTGGCATAAAGTAGTAATGAAAAGTGGAGAAAATACCTTTAAATGGACATTAACCGCTAAACACAGTACAGCTTCATGGCAATTCTTTATTACCAAACCAGAGTGGGATGTAAATAAACCACTGACTCGTGCTGCTTTTGATTTAACACCATTTTGTCAACAAGATGATAATGGGAAAATACCAACAGAAACCGTAAAATTAAATTGTAATATACCAGAGCGTTCAGGTTATCAGGTTATTTTAGGTGTTTGGAATATTGCAGATACAGGCAATGCATTTTATCAAGTCATTGATGCTGACTTTAAAAAATAATCAATTTAACGTAATAGAAGAAATTATTTAATATTAATAATGGCATTGTACTCAATCTTATTTATTTTTAAATTATAAATAGATCATAAATCCGAATTATAAATTTGGAACAGTGCTAATGTCTTTTATTAAATAAAAAACATGACTATTTATTATCGTTATTTAATTAATAGCGCCTTTACTCGGGCGCTATTTTTATTGGAACCACTAGAAATCCATCGCGCACAATGCTACTTTTTACGTTATACCTATAATTATTTAGCTTAAAAACCAACATTATTGAGGCGCGATTATGGAAATATATTTAGATACAGCGGATATCGAAGAAGTCAGAAAACTCTCTCAAGTTCTTCCTATTGCAGGTGTCACCACCAATCCGTCTATTATTGCTAAATCCGCACAAGATATTGAAATACTGTTACCCGAATTAAAAGCAGCAATGGGCGGTAAAGGCCGCGTATTTGCACAGGTCATTGCCAGTGATGTCGATACCATGATTGAAGAAGCATTGCGTATAGGAAATATTGCAGATAATACCGTGATTAAAATTCCTGTTACAGAAGCAGGGCTTGTCGCTATTAAACAATTAAAGCAAAAAAATATGCTGGTATTAGGCACTGCAATTTACAGTGTGTCTCAAGGGTTAATGGCGGCATTAGCAGGTGCAGACTATATTGCTCCTTATGTGCATCGAATGGATAGACAAGGCTCTGATGGTGTAAGAGTGGTAAAAGAGTTACAAACTCTAATTACTATGCATAATTTACCCACAAAAATCCTAGCAGCGAGTTTTAAAACACCACGACAAGTGGTCGATTGTTTATTAGCAGGCGCTTCTTCAGTGACATTACCGATTGAGCTTGCTTACTCTATTATTCGTTCCCCGGTTGTGGATGATGCGGTAAATAGATTCGCCGATGACTGGCAAACTGCATTTGATCGTCGCCTTCTTTAGTAGGATCTACTTAGACATTATATGATCAGCGCTATTCTATTTATATAGCGCTTAATTGATGTTTATTTGAGATAAGCGTAAATGAGTCTTATTTGAAATAATATTTGATTATTTTTAAATGAAGATAAATAGATAATTATTATTGAAATAATCTTCTTTTATTAGTGATTATAAATAGAGCGATCATCTGCTTATTTTTGCTAATTTTATAGGATTATATTATAGATACATGATTTTTAATTATTATTATCTGGGTACATTATTGATAATGTAATAGGGAAATGAGTATTAAAATTAAATTCTTTCCTATCACTCTATTTAATCTTTAATTTTTCTAATGAATTTTTTATAGACCTATCAGCAAGTGAAGATAAACGATTATTGATTTATATCTAATAATAAGCCACCTTTCTGGCAATCTAAATTAAAATCTATTACTATAATCTTAGTCTATAAATGGATTATTAATATAATCTATTTCTTTTTTTATTTTGTTTATTAAAACTCCTTTAAAATCAATTTGATAAGTGGTTCTTTAAAAGGTGTGTTTTATATTTTAATATTTAATTAATTTTTTGTTTTTACTCGGTTTAATTGTTATTACTTTGGCTTTAATAACAAAATAATAAATTGTGACGGGTGTGTTAATTAAAGAGTTTGGTTGTTAAAAGTAAACTAAATATTATTTTGATTAGTTTGTTAACTTCTCAAATTAACAGGGAAAACCGATACTCCGCGGTGCAATGATAATTAACATATATAGTTATTATCTTTATTTAGCAATAAATAAATTTCATTTGTGATATTGGAGTAATTATGTGTGAAGAATACATGAGTAAGCCACTTTATCTGTCAATTGCTGACTGGGTTCAAGAGCAAGAACGTTGGGTAAGTGCAAAGGAAATCGCAAAAAAATTCGATATTCCTCAATGCAATGCGATTAATATCGTTTCTTACATTCTTTCTGATGTAAAAGAAATTGAGTGTGAAACGAAAAGTGTACCTAACCAACTAGAAGGTAGAGGCTGTCAGTGTCAACGAATGATCAAAGTGAGTCATATCGATCCTCAACTTTATTCACGCTTAAAAGGCCATGTTCAAGGTAAAAGTAGTCAAAGTTCTCCTGAAAAAATAGCGGCAATGATCCCTCATGGGTTGAACCATGAGCAAAAATGGCAATGGATGTTGTCAAAATCTCAACGTCGCTAATTACGTGACTTCGTTTCATACTAAACAATTTGAACAATGACGACAGGCGCTTGCAACGCCTGTCGTAGTTTGTCACTGACCTTTCGGCTTTACATCTGTTGTACCGCGTAAACGCGGGCGATTAGGTTCAGGTGCAGTTAAAGGTGTGGTTTCAACTAAGCTTTGGCGACAACGAACCGCCAAGTCTTGATATTCGCGTGTGTTCATACGCTTCCATTCCATGTCATTGTCAGTAATATCTCGCACATGTTTTGCAGGGCTACCAATCAGCATTTGCCGAGGTTGCCCTTGAAAGCCTGCTTTTACAAAGCTCATGGCGGCAACAATACTTTCTTCGCCGATTATTGCACCATCCATAATCACGCTATTCATGCCGACTAAACTGTCACGCCCGATAATACAACTATGAAGAATGGCACCGTGTCCGATATGCCCATTTTCTCTAACAATGGTATCCATATCGGTATAGCCGTGCATGATACAACCGTCTTGAAGGTTAGCACCTGCTTCAACAATCAAGCGCCCATAATCCCCTCTTAGTGATGCCAAGGGGCCGATATAAACACCCGCACCGATAATCACATCACCAATTAATACAGCAGATGGATGAACATAAGCTGTTGGATGAACCACAGGAATAAGACCTTCAAACGCGTAGATACTCATCAGTTTTCCTCTTTGTTGTATTATCGAGATTAACGATAATTACCGGCCTTTCCACTCAGGCGCGCGTTTTTCAGCAAAGGCTAGTGGGCCTTCGGTGGCGTCTTCTGAATGTAAAACACTTGGGTAATGTTTTAACACACCACTGCGCATAAGTTTGTAACCCTCTTCAATAGAAAGCTCGCTAGTAGCGCGGTAAATCTCTTTTAATGCAGCAACAGCCAGTGGGGCACTGTTGGCAATTTGGTCTGCAAGTTCGCGTGCGCTGTCCATAAGTTCAGCGGAGCTGACAACACGGTTTGCAATACCCCAACGAAGCGCTTCGTCGGCATTCATGCGACGACCTGTCATCAGCATTTCATTGACGATAGCGGGTGGTAAACGTTTAGGTAAACGCAGAACACCGCCACTGTCAGGTACAATGCCTAACTGTGCTTCAGGTAAAGCAAAAGAAGCATTGTCTGAACACACCATCATGTCGGCAGCGAGTGCTAATTCAAAACCACCACCAAAAGCATAGCCGTTAACTGCAGCAATGACAGGTTTATCCAGATTGAAAAGCTCAGTTAAACCAGCAAAACCACCGGCACCAAAGTCAGCATCAGGTGCTTCACCTTCAGCTGCAGCTTTTAAATCCCATCCTGCAGAGAAAAAGCGTTCACCTGCACCTGTAATAATCGCAACACGTAAGTTGGGATCATCACGAAAACGCAGAAAAACTTCGCCCATTTCATGGCTTGTTTTCGCATCAATGGCATTCGCTTTTGGTCTATCTAATACAATTTCAAGTACTGAACCACGAGTTGTTAGGTGTAATGACTGGCTCATGTTGTATTCCTTTTCGTCATCAAAAATAAGCATTTATGATTGAGGTTATTAATTTGTGGTTAAATCTACCTATGTCTTATTTCAAATGCTTTTTAATCACTTTTCCTGAGCAGTTACGAGGCAAACCGTCTCTAAATTCAACTTCAGAGGGGACTTTGAATTTCGCCATATTTTGCTCACAGAAATAGAAGAACTCTTCTTCACTCAAGGTCTCATTTTCAACCAGTACAACAAATGCTTTGATCGCTTCATCGCGAATGTTGTCAGGAACACCAATTACAGCCACATCTTGAACTTTAGGATGTGAAGAAATGATGTTTTCAATCTCAACACAAGAGACATTCTCGCCACCGCGTTTGATCATATTGCAGCTACGATCAACGAAATAGAAAAAGCCTTCATCGTCACGATAACCATAATCGCCAGTATGTAACCAACCATCGGGCTCTAATGCTTTTGCTGTGGCATCAGGTCGGTTGTAATACTCTTTAAAAATGGTTTTTCCAGGCTCGCCTTTTACGCAAATTTCACCTACAACTCCATCAGGGACTTCATTATTTTGTTTGTCCCTGATTTGAGCTTGATAGCAAAAACCAGGTCTACCAATTGATGGCCAACGGCGTTTATCACCGGGTCTGTCACCAATTAAACCAACAATAGTTTCTGTCATGCCATACGAGGTGAGTAATCGCACATTAAACCGTTCAAGAAAGGCATCTTTTTCTTCGTCGGCAAGATTGAGGTAAAACATCACTTCACGTAATTTGTGCTGCTTTTCTTCTGATGAAACAGGTTGCGCCATTAAGGTTCTCATCATCATTGGAATACATTCCGCGACCGTTGCTTGGTATTTAAGGATCTGTTTCCAAAAGGCTCTGGCACTGTATTTTTCTAACAATACAAAGGTGGCACCCACAGAAAATGCGGCGAGCGATGCAGTGCATTGGCAGTCAATATGAAAGGCAGGCATAACCGTAAGATAAACGTCGTCTTCACGTAATGCGTTTTGCCATGATGAGTAATAACCCGCAAAACGTAGGTTATAGTGTGTGATAACTACGCCTTTAGGTTGAGATGTTGTTCCTGAGGTAAAAAGAATTTCAGCAGTGTCATCCACACTTAATGGTGTGTGATGATTAAGCGTAGCAGGGTGCTTGGCTTTCTCTTTTAAAAAGTCGATAACGCCTTTTTCAGCAGGCAGACTGTTTTCTGTTATTAAAAACAGTTGTGTTAAAGGGCATTGTTCATCCTGCAACATAGGTTGGTAAATAGGATAGAAATTATCGCGAGTAACCACGTAATGAGCTTGGCAGTGATTGATTATCCATGCGCTCTCTTCATACATAAAGCGCGCATTAATTGGCACCATAACAGCGCCAATTTTTGCCAAGCCAAACCAGCAAAAGAAAAATTCAGGACAGTTATCAAGATGTAAGGCAACGTGATCGCCTTTTTTTATGCCACCAGCATGAAAAAGATTTGCGGTTCTATTTATCTCTTCATTTAATTCACTGTAGCTAAATTGTCTCACTTGTCCTTGTGCGGATTCAAAAATTAGCGCTGTTTTTGTACCATAAACCTCTGCCAAATCATCCCACATCTGACGTAAGTTTTGTTTGCCAATCACATCCATTAAACTGTTACCCTATCTTTTGCTGTAAATTCAGACGTGCTTTATGTCTATAAACGTCTGAATTTTACAGTGTTATTTTACGATTTTAGCCAGCCCCTTATCGACCAGCCCCCTGATTTGTTCTTCGCTATAACCGATATTTTTTAAAATCGCGTTTGTATCCATGCCGTGAGAAGGCATTCCACGCCATATTTTTCCCGGATTATTTTTGAATTTAGGCATCACATTTGGCCCTTTGCAGGTTTCGCCATTCATGGTTTGCCATTCGGTAATCGATTCACGCGCGACATATTGCGGATTGTCTTCAAGCTCTGGAATAGTCAGCACTTTGGCGCTGGCAATATTGAGCTCTGAAAGACGTTTGAGTACTTCTGTGATGGGTTGCTTAGCTAACCATTCATCTAATTTGTCTTCAAATAATTGACCATGAGGGCAATTAATGCGGTGAATAAGTTGAGTGCCTTCAGGAACTTCAGGTGTACCAAGCAGATGAGCAAGTCCGATATCTTTGAAAATTTCTTCAATTTGAGTGATACCGACAACTTCCATCACGATATAACCATCTTGGCAACGGTAAAGCCCACAGCCTGCGTAGTACGGATCTTTCCCTTTTGTCATACGAGGGCAGATCTCACCACCATTGAAATAGTCCATCATGAAGTATTGCCCCATACGCAACATCACTTCATACATAGCAATATCAATACTTTCGCCTTTACCTGTTTGTTGAACTTTATACAGCGCAGCTAACGCAGAAGTGGTTGCGGTCATCCCTGAGAAGTAGTCTGCGGTATAAGGGAAGGCTGGCATTGGCTGATCTTTGTCACCGTTTTGAATAAGGTAACCACTGAAAGCCTGAGCAATGGTGTTATAAGCGGGTAAGTTGGTGTATTGCGGATCGCCATATTGACCAAAACCCGATAAATGAGCGATAACTAACTTAGGGTTATGTTCCCATAATACTTCATCTGTAATACCGCGACGTGCAAAGGCAGGGCCTTTACTCGCTTCGATAAAGATGTCGGTTGTTTCCATTAATTTTAGGAACGCATCACGACCTTCGTCTTTAAAGATATTTAACGATAGTGCATGAAGATTACGGCGAGAAAGTTGAGGGTAGTGAGGTTGAACGCGAATGGTGTCAGCCCATGCAACGTTTTCAATCCAAATCACTTCAGCTCCCCATTCTGCGAACATTTGTCCTGCGAATGGCCCTGCAATTTCAATTCCTGAAAACACAACACGAACCCCTGAAAGTGGGCCGAATTGTGGCATTGGTAAATGTTCTGTCATAGCGTCACCTCGTAAGTGGTCTGAGTGAAAACTCTCTCATCATTGGATGAGAGAGTTATTCGTGATTAATTAGCGATACTGTTTAAGTACTGAACGTCCTAATGTCAGGATCTGCATTTCATCTGAACCACCAGATACACGGTCAACACGAAGGTCACGCCAGAAACGAGAAATACGGTGCTCGCCAGCAATACCGACACCACCAAGCACTTGCATTGCACTATCAACCACTTCAAACGCCGCGTTTGCACAGAAGTATTTACACATAGCTGCATCACCAGAAGTGATTAAGTTGTTGTCACTCTTCCATGCAGTTTCATATAACATGTTGCGCATTGAATTGAGTTTGATCGCCATATGAGCGAATTTTTCTTGAATAAGTTGGAAGCGACCAATTGTTTCGCCAAATTGCACACGTTGGTTGGCATAACGCGCAGCATCTTCAAATGCACACATCGCTGTACCGTAGTTAGTGAGTGCCACTAAGAAACGCTCGTGGTCGAACTCTTCTTTCACACGGTTAAAGCCGTTACCTTCACGACCAAACATGTCTTTCTCTTCAAGCTCAACGTTGTCGAAAGTGATTTCACAGCAGCTATCCATACGTAAACCTAGTTTTTCTAACTTGTTGACTTTGATACCTGGTTTGCTCATATCCACAAACCATTCAGTGAAGATAGGTTTATCTGGAGACGCTGAATCACGGCTCATCACAACAACGTAAGGGGTATAGGCACTACTAGTGATAAAGCACTTGCTACCATTGAGGTAAACTTTGCCATCTTTACGGGTATAAGTGGTTTGTAAGCTACCTACGTCAGAGCCTGCGCCGGGTTCTGTGATAGCGGAGTTCCACATCTGTTTACCAGTACCGCGAAACGCCATAATTTTATCAATTTGCTCTTGAGTCCCTTCACGCAAGACGGTGTTAAATCCACCCGGCAATTGATAAAGAACGTAAGTTGGCGCACCTAAGCGACCTAATTCCATCCAGATTGCAGCAACAGTAACAAAACCTGCATTTAAGCCACCGTGCTCTTCAGGAATAAGCAGATTGTCAATTTCCATATCCGCTAAGGCTTTGACAAAACGTTCTGGGTATTTACTTTCGCGATCACACTGTGCGAAATAAGCTTCCCAGTTTTCACTGGCCATTAATTCGCGGACACCGTCAACAAACAGTTCCTGCTCATCATTCAATCTAAAATCCATGTTAATAACCTCTTAATATGTCATTCTTTGCGTATAGCGGATCAGTCTTTCCAATGTACTTTGGCATCTTTAATAAAGGACAAGGTGACCATGATATTGACGAAAAATAGTGGACATCCTCCGGCGATAATGGCGGTTTGAATTGGTTTTAAACCCCCAAGTGCGAGCAGAATGATGCCGATAATACCGACCAGCACAGACCAGCCAATACGCACTAATAAAGGTGGCTCAGAGCCTTCTTTCATAGAGCGACAAGTGGACATTGCTAGTGTGTAAGAACAGGCGTTAATTAAGGTGACAGTGGCAATAAAGCAGAGGATAAAGAAGCCCCACATTGTCGCTGTGCTCAACGGTAATGCCGCCCATGTCTCGATGATTGCGCGAGGTACACCGTATTGTTCAATCAGTTGTGGAATATTGAGAATATTTTGGTCAATCAGTTGTATGGTGTTACCGCCAAGGATTGTCCAAATTAGCCAAGTTCCTGCGGTTAAACCTGAAACCATCCCTAAACATAATTCACGAACAGTACGGCCTTTAGAGATACGTGCTAAGAAGATACTCATTTGGATGGCGTAAATAACCCACCATGCCCAATAGAAGACAGTCCAACCTTGAGGGAATCCGCCTTTACCGATTGGGTCTGTATAGAACAGCATACGAGGCATATACATCATCAATGTCCCCACAGAGTCTGTGAAGTAATTGACGATAAAGCTCGCACCGCCGACGATAAACACCCAACCCAGCATTAAGAAGCTCAGGTAAGTACGAATATCACTGGCGATTTTCACCCCTTTTTGTAGACCAAATGCCACGCAGATTGCGTTTAATAAGATCCAGCAAGAGATAATGATGGCGTCTAATTGCAGGGTATGAGGAATACCAAATAAATATTGAATACATTCGGTGACTAACGGTGTTGCTAAACCGAGGCTAGTTCCCATCGCTAAAATCAGAGCAACTAAATAGAAGTTATCAACAATGGTACCGAATAAGCCATTAACGTGTTTTTCACCGATTAATGGGGTTAAGGTACTACTTGGACGGATAACTTCCATTTTGCGAACAAAGAAGAAGTAAGCAAACGCAACAGAAAGGAAACTATAAGTTGCCCAAGGCAAAGGACCCCAATGGAACAAGCTGTAAGCAAGACCAATTTCTTTAGCTTGAGTTGAGTAAGCTTCCATCCCAAAAGGAGGGCTTGAAATGTAATAGTATATTTCAATCGAACCCCAGAAGAGGACGGCAGCCGACGTACAAGACGCAAACATCATAAAGATCCAGCTTGCGGTACTAAATTCAGGTTTATCTTCCCCAAGGCGTTTATTGGCATAACGACCGAAGACTAACCAAAACCAACCTCCGAACATAATGACCATATACCATTCGAAGGCCCAACCCCAGACATTGGTAACATAGCTGAATACGGCATTAATCACTTCATTTGAAGCGTCAAGATCACGTACCGTTAGCCAGCATAAAATACCAACAATGATTAATGGCGGAAAAAAAACCTTCGGTTCTATTCCTGCCTTTTTATTATCTTTGCTCATAGGTAAATTTTCCAAATATATTTAACGCAGAAGTTTAAGTAGTGTTAATTCCTAATATCTAATAAAGCATTTGAGTTTATTTATGAGTGTTTCGTCTATTGGTGTTTCATCATAATAGATAAATAAACTTATTGGCTAATCCACAAATCGATTAATGATGATGAATAATGGATATTATAAGAAATCCATTCTGTTATTCACTTCACACTATTCTTTTTGTCGATTTTATGTTACGTTTTATAACGTTTCGTTTTCATTGTAACTGATTGATAATTATATCTATCTATTTGTATGTAATAGGGTTGTTATATTCTGTCTTTCAATATTGTTGATCTTGGTGGCAATATTGAACGTTAAATACCGTTATATTTATTATGTTCAATATTGTTGATCGATGTAGCAATATTGAAAGTTGTTCACTTCAATTAAAACTAATTTCAATATTGGTGATATGTTTAGCAATATTGAAACCTATCTATTCTTTATTTAGTAATGTTCAATATTGGTGACCTAGGTTTAATTTTTTAATCTCTTAATTGTGTTAATTCTATATTACATTGCCAGAGCAAATGACATTATTTATTAATTTCAGGAGATGTAATGAATATTATTACATGTTACAAGAGTGTTCCCGATGAGCAGGATATTACGGTAAATAGCGCAGACAGTTCGCTGGATTTTTCTCGTGCTAACACCAAAATCAGCCAATATGATTTAAATGCAATTGAAGCCGCTAATCAGCTAAAGTCTCAGCTTGATGGCATTCAAATCACGGCAATGAGTGTTGGTGGTAAAGCACTGACAAATGCGAAAGCACGTAAAGACGTTCTTTCTCGTGGTGCTGACGAACTCGTAGTTGTGGTTGATGAGCAATTTGAAGCCTCTTTACCTTACCAAACAGCGGTAGCATTGGCGGCGGCAGCGACTAAAAAAGGTTATGACTTAATTCTTTGCGGTGACGGCTCTGCGGATCTTAGCTCACAACAAGTTAGTTTGCTGGTGGGTGAATTATTAAATGTTCCTGCGATAAATGGTATTAACAAAATTGTTTCTCTTTCTAATGACTCAATTACGGTTGAGCGCGAGTTAGAAAATGAAATCGAAACACTGACCATTCCATTACCTGCTGTTATCGCCGTTTCTACCGACATTAACACACCTCAAATTCCTTCGATGAAAGCCATTCTTGGCGCGGCCAAGAAACCTGTTCAGCAATGGAGTGTTGCCGATCTTGGTCTGGATGCGATTACTGCGCGTTCAGAGCAAAAAGTGGCGGCACCAAAACAGAAAGTACGTCAACGCATCATTATTGAAGGTGATGGCGATGATCAGATTGCTGAGTTGGCAGAACATTTACGTAAAATTCTTAAGTAATAGGGGGAGTTATGAGCCAGTTTTCAACTGTTTGGGTATTTAGTGATGCACTTTCCCGTTTACCAGAATTAATGGGTGGCGCTTTTTCATTAGGGCAATCTATCAATGTATTTACATTGAATGATGAACAAAGCGTTGCTGCTTTTAAATTAGGGGCAACAGAGGTTTTCCAATTAGAAGGTAAACCTGACGATCGCATTATTGAAGACTATGCACAAAGCATGGTTGAAACCATTAAACAAAAAGGTGATGCAGGATTAGTGCTACTGCCTAATACACGTCGCGGAAAATTATTAGCTGCACGTTTAGGCCACCGTTTAGAAGCAGTCGTTTCTAACGACGCCCAATCTTTAAAAGCAGAGGGTGATGCATTAGTGGCAAAACACATGGTTTACGGCGGTCTTGCTTTTGGTGATGAAACCCTGAAAACCCCTTACTGTGTGGTAACTGCAAGCGTGGGTGCTTTTGATGTTGCATCAGAAACTGGCGCTACAGGTAATGCACAAAAAGTCGCATGGATTGCTCCAGCTCAAACTATCGTTCGTAATTCAGTTCAACCACGCGCAATCAACACAGTTGATTTAGATAAAGCGCGTTTTGTTGTTAGCGTTGGTCGCGGTATCGGTAGCAAAGAAAACATCGTTATTGCAGAAGAGTTAGCGAAAGCCATTGGTGCTGAAATCGCCTGTTCTCGCCCTGTTGCTGAAAATGAAAAATGGATGGAACACGAACGCTATGTTGGTATTTCTAACCTAATGCTAAAGCCTGAACTCTATTTAGCAGCGGGTATTTCAGGACAAATTCAACATATGGTTGGCGCTAATGGCGCACAAACCATCGTTGCTATTAATAAAGACAAAAATGCACCTATCTTCCAATTTGCTGACTATGGCATTGTCGGTGATTTAATGAAGATTTTACCTGCATTAACTCGTCAATTATCTAACTGATTTATTTAAGCAGGGAAGGAAACTTCTCTGCTGTTTATCGCAAATTCTGGAGATGTTATGTCCGATTCCGAAGATATTTTCGATGCCATTATTGTTGGCGCAGGATTAGCCGGATCTGTGGCTGCACTTGTTTTGGCAAGGGAAGGCGCACAAGTATTGCTAATAGAAAGAGGTAACTACGCTGGCGGGAAAAATGTAACCGGTGGTCGTATGTATGCACATACCCTTGAGCGCATCATTCCTGAGTTTGCGCAAGAAGCGCCTGTTGAACGGGTTATTACTCATGAAAAATTGTCATTTATGACTGAAACAGGCGCAATGACCATTGATTACCAAAATACAGAAGGGAAGAGCCCAAAAACCGCCTCTTGGTCTGTATTACGTGGTGAGTTTGACCAATGGCTAATGGAGCAAGCGGAAAACGCAGGGGCGCAATGTATTACGGGTATTCGTGTTGATAAGCTCGTTGAGCGTGATGGCAAGATTGTCGGCGTCGAGGCAGACGGTGATGTGTTAGAAGCCAAAGCGGTGATCCTCGCCGATGGTGTGAATTCTATCTTGGCTGAACAGTTAGGGATGACAAAACGTGTTGCGGCTGAAAATGTAGCCGTGGGTGTAAAAGAGATCATCGAACTGCCTGAAAGTGTCATTAAAGATCGTTTCAACCTAAAAGATAACGAAGGTGCGGCTTGGTTATTTGCAGGTTCGCCTACCGATGGACTAATGGGGGGCGGTTTCTTATATACCAATAAAACCACGCTTTCTTTAGGTCTTGTCTGTGGGCTTCACCATATTAAAGATGCGAAAAAATCAGTACCACAAATGCTGGAAGATTTTAAACAGCATCCCGTTGTTGCTCCGCTCATTGAAGGCGGAAAAATGGTGGAATACGGCGCACACGTTGTTCCTGAAGCTGGGTTAAGAATGCAAAACGAATTAGTACGTGATGGCGTATTGATTGCCGGTGATGCAGCAGGGATGTGTATGAATCTAGGCTTTACTATCCGTGGCATGGATTTAGCAATGGCATCAGGCGAAGCCGCTGCAAAAACCGTGCTCTCTGCCATGGAGAAAAATGATTTTAGCAAGCAAACGCTAAATGAATATCTCAAACATTTAGAAGATGGCCCATTACGCGATATGAAAGCCTATCAGCGTATGCCTGATTTACTTGATAACCCTCGTATGTTCACCGCTTACCCTGAAATGGTAGTTGGTATTGCAAAAGATCTCTTCACTGTAACGGGTGAAGCGCCAGTACCGATGCGTAAAACCATGATGCGTCATACCAAAAAAGTGGGCTGGATGAATCTGATCAAAGATGGGATCAAAGGAGTAAAAGCAATATGAGTTCTTCCGTAAATGTCGATGTCAAATTAGGCATCAATAAATTTAATGTCGATGAGGAAAATCCACATATCGTCGTTAAAGAGCAGCCTGATATGCAGGTATTGGAAACCTTAGTCAAAGCATGTCCAGCAGGCCTTTATAAAAAGCAAGAAGATGGCACCATCAGCTTTGACTATGCTGGGTGCTTAGAGTGTGGAACTTGTCGAATTCTTGGTTTAGATAGTGCGCTTGAAAAATGGGAATATCCACGTGGAACGTTTGGCGTGGAATATCGTTACGGATGATGTATCGCTACTTTTCTCCCAGTGCTACTCCGGCCTGGGAGCTTTTCTTTTTGCTTTATTTAGAAAAAATACCAGGACGCAGTCATGCAACCCAGAAACTTTGATGATATTCGTTTTACCTCTGTACATCGTCGAGTGATGTTATGGGGGAGTGGCGGCCCTTTTCTTGATGGCTATGTATTAGTGATTATTGGTGTGGCGCTAGAGCAACTCACACCGTTATTACAGCTTAATACACAATGGATTGGTCTGCTTGGTGCGGCAACATTAGCAGGGCTTTTTATTGGTACGTCACTTTTTGGTTATATTTGTGACAAAGTCGGTCGCCGTAAAATGTTCCTTGTGGATATTGTGGCTATTGCCATTATTTCGATTGCGACAATGTTTGTTTCCACGCCTGTGGGTTTGTTGGTGATGCGATTCCTTATTGGGATTGTGATTGGTGCTGATTATCCTATTGCGACCTCGATGATCACTGAATTTTCCAATAAAAAACAACGCGCTTTTGCCGTCGGTTTTATTGCTGCAATGTGGTATATCGGAGCGACTTGCGCCAACTTAGTCGGTTATCTTTTATATGATGTTGCAGATGGTTGGCGTTGGATGTTGGGTAGTGCTTTTATCCCTTGCGTGATTATTTTAATTGGTCGTTTTGATTTACCTGAATCACCGCTGTGGCTAATACGCAAAGGGCGTCTTAAAGAGTGTAATGAGATGATGATAAAACTCTTTGGTGAACCCGTAGTATTTGAAGCGGAAGATGCCAAAACAACGCGTTTTATCGAGCTATTTAATAAACGTCACTTCTCTTTTGTTCTGTTTGTTGCGGTCATTTGGACTTGCCAAGTTATCCCGATGTTTGCCATTTATACCTTTGGGCCACAGATTGTCGGTTTATTGGGATGGGATGCAGGAAGAAGTGCGGCACTGGGGAATGTGGTGATTAGCCTGTTCTTTATGTTTGGGTGTATTCCTGCCATGTTTTGGTTAAATCAGACAGGGCGACGTCCACTATTGATTGGTAGTTTTGGCATGATGACATTGGCATTATTAGTGTTAGGTGTCTTTCCTGATTTACCTATCTTATTTGTTATCTTAGCCTTTGCGACTTACGCCTTCTTTTCTGGTGGCCCCGGAATTTTACAATGGCTCTATCCTAACGAATTGTTTCCGACTGATATTCGTGCATCGGCAGTGGGGATCATTATGTCAATAAGCCGTATTGGTACGGTTATTTCAACGTGTGCTCTTCCTGCCTTTATCGCCACTTATGGTATTAACACCACGATGCTGGTGGGGGCTGCGATCTCTTTATTCGGCATGCTAGTCTCTGTGTTGTTTGCACCAGAAACCAAAGGATTAACACTCAATCAAACTTCAACCATGCCAATGCGACGGGGTAAATAGCTCCTTTAATTAATAAACAAGAAAATAAGTTAAATCATTTAAATCGTTTTTTATTTAGATGTTATAAATTTAAATCGTTATTGTATTTATTTTTATACTATTTTAATTTAAATTATCACATCAATGGTTATTGATAAGATTTATTTATATCTTTAAGTAAACTGAGTGTATTTATATTAAAAAGAGAGTGGTTTTATTTTTTATTTAAATAAAGTGACTCTCCTTTTTCTTTATTAAAAATAACACCTTTATAACGCCTTAGTTTCAAATTTATCTCATTGTTATTAATTACTCCTCAATTACAAAATATATTTAACCCACCAAATCTAGACCTCAATCACAAATCTCTCTCAGACTATTCAAATGACGAAAAACAGTTCGTTATTTACCAAGAATGAATAATTTCCCCTACCCAGAATAAGGTCATTACAGACGTAAACACCAGCAAAGAAGCGGTTGAGTAGGTATTTATGACCTTATTAGAAATGACAGTTAAAGAATGTCTAAACAATGTAGTAAAGCAACATGCTTTACAAATAGCCTTGATTGAAAACCAAAGTAAAAAGACACTTTCTTGGCAACAATTACAACAAGAAGTAGAAAGTGTTGCGCGTGGTTTTTTAGCGATTGGTTTAAAAAAAGGTGATCGTTTAGGTATTTGGTCTGCCAATAGTAAAGAGTGGATAATTTGTTTTCTTGCTGCTGCTCAAATTGGTGTTCCTGTTGTTTGTATTAACTTTCATTTTAAGAAAAGAGAGTTATTAGATTTATGTCGATTAACCGGAATTAAAGCACTCTGTTTTTCTGATGGTTTTAAAAGTAATCATTTTATTGAGGTTATTAATTGTCTTTCTAAAAAGGCATCTGAAAATAAAGATGTATTACCTCAGTTATTTATTAGCATGGGAAATGAACATGCAGAAAAAAGTGTCTCTTTATCTCAATTAAAAGAAGTTAGCCCAAAAATATCAGATAAAGAATATCAACATGCGGTTGCACAAGTCAGTGTAAAAGATTTGCTGACCATCCAAATGACCTCTGGCAGTACAGCAATGCCTAAAGGTGTCATGCTAAGCCAATATAATGTCATTAATAATGCCATGCTGTCAGCACAGCGCTTAGGTGTTATGCATGACGATGTAATTTGTCTAGCCGTTCCTCTGTTCCACTGTTTTGGGCTCTCTTCTTGCCTCTTTTTTGCATTAACAACCGGATGCCAATTAGTTCTTCTTGATAACTATTGTGCTGAAGATGTTTTAAAAGTCGTCCAAGACTATCGTTGCACTGTTATGCATGGCGTGCCAACGATTTTTAGCCGTTTAATGAAGCATGAACAGTTTTCTCACTACGATTTATCGAGTCTTGATAAAGGTATTATCGCAGGGGCGAGTTTTCCTCCTGCGTTAATCGATGACATTGAAAATATCCTCGGCATGAAAGGGATCACCGTCTCTTATGGCCAAACAGAAGCTTCACCTTGTTGCACTCAAACTCTCCCTAATGATGCTTTAGAGATCAAACGCAGCTCTATTGGTAAGCCTTTACCTTTTGTTGAAATGAAAATTATCAATCCAAAAACAGGCAAACCTGTGCCAGTGGGCACTTTAGGTGAAATTTGCACGCGTGGCTTCCATGTAATGATGGGTTATGACAATGCGCCAGATAAAACTAAAGAAGCGTTAGACGAAGAGGGTTGGTTACACACGGGTGATATTGGTTATGTCGATAAACAAGGAAATTATCACTATGCCTATCGCATGAAAGAGATTGTGGTACGCGGCGGTGAAAATATCAGTCTTTGTGAAATAGAAGAAGCGATTGCTGAATATCCCGGTGTTGATGCGACAAAAGCATTTGGGATCTCGTCTGCTGATTTAGGCGAAGAAGTGATTGCCACCATTTGTGTGCAAAAAGGCCACAGCATTGGTGAAAGTGCATTACGTGAATTTCTACAAGAGCGACTGGCTCGCTACAAAATCCCCAAAGAACTCCATTTCTTTACAGAATTTCCTCATACCCCTTGCGGAAAAATTGATGTGCAAGCGCTGAAATTGCAACTGGGTTATAGCGTTTCAATCAAGGATGAAAAAACCAAAGTAGCGGGTTAAGTGACAACGGATTTATCCACATTCTGACAACAGCAGTATGAAGTCTAAAAATAATTAGGAGAAGAAATGACAAGTCATAAAGCACTGGAAGGCGTCACCGTAGTTGAGTTGGCGACCTTTATCGCAGTACCCGCAGCGGGTCGTATTTTGGCTGATATGGGTGCGAATGTAATCAAAATCGAATCTCCAAGTGGCGATAACTTACGCTATACCGCACCAACAGAAGGCCGCCCGTTAGATCAACATGAAAACACCAGTTTTGATTTAGAAAACGCCAATAAACGTGGGATCGTGTTAAATACGAAAACAGAAGCAGGGAAAAAAATCCTGTTTGAACTGTTAGAAAAAGCAGACATTTTCTTAACTAACTGGCGTCCCGGTGCAAGAGCGCGCGCAGGTTTAGACTATGAAACGTTAAAACAACGTTTTCCAAAATTAGTTTACGCTAGCGTGACAGGTTATGGTGATGAAGGCCCAGATAAAGACTTACCGGGATTTGACTACACCGCATTCTTTGCGCGTGGTGGTATTTTAGGCTCGCTGTACCAAAAAGGCACAGTACCTATGAACGTGATCCCAGGACTTGGCGATCACCAGTGCGCATTAGGCTTGGTTTCAGGTGTGTTAGCTGCTTATATTCGTGCTAAAAATATCGGTCAAGGTGAGTATGTTTCAACTAACTTGCTGCATACCTCAATTTATACCCAAGCAATCATGATCCAAGCGGCACAATACCCTGATTATGGTCAGCCGTATCCAATCGATCGCCGTAATACCACCAGCCCATTTATTCTGGCTTATAAAACAAAAGATGACCGTTTTATTCAAGTCTGTATGCCTGTTTACGACGCTTATTATCCAACCTTTATTTCTTGTATTGGTCGCCCAGATTTAGCGGAAGACGCACGTTATACCTGTCTACAAGAAGTGGCAAAAAATAATCGCTCTCCTGAATTATATGACCTGATTTGGCAACAAGTTGAGCAAAAAACAGCGTCAGAGTGGGCAGATATTTTCACCAAAAACGATATCCCATTCAGCATTGCACAAACTTGGGAAGAAGTGTTGGAAGACAAACAAGCTTGGGCAATCAACACTTTCTACAACATGAAATACAAAAATGGCAGTGAAAAAGCCTTAGTTCGTCCACCAATTGATTTCTTAGAGAGTGGTTTACCTGAATATCGCCGTGGTCCTTTGTTAGGTGAAGACACACCGTCTGTATTAGCTGAATTAGGGTATAGCGCTGAAGAGATAGCAAACCTTGAAGCCAATAAAGACGTGATGACGTGGAAAGAATAATCCACTTACTTTTTTAATTTTCAGGAGAGCAAAGGCATGCAACAAGACATTTTCACAATGGGCGTTGATATCGGATCGTCTGCATCAAAATGCATCATCATGAAAAATGGTGACGTTATTGTCGCGAAGTCGTTGGCATCAGTCGGTGCTGGGACATCTGGCCCTGAAAAAGCGATCTCTGAAGTATTGCGCCAATTTGGTGGCGATCTCAGTCAGATCAGCTGGATCTGCGCAACAGGATATGGCCGTAATTCTCTGAAAGAAGCCAATAAAGAAGTGAGCGAACTGAGCTGTCATGCGAAAGGCGCACACTTTCTTTTCCCGGGCGTGAAAACGGTGATTGATATCGGCGGTCAAGACGTTAAGGCACTTCATATGGATGGTGCTGGCCGTTTATTAAACTTTGTGATGAATGATAAGTGTGCTGCTGGTACCGGACGCTTTCTCGATGTGATGTCGCGAGTATTAGAAACCAAAATTTCCGATCTCGCTCAAGAGGGCGCTAAGTCCACTAAAAAAGTCACAATTAGCTCAACCTGTACCGTGTTCTCTGAATCGGAAGTTATCTCCCATCTCGCAAATAACGAAACAATACCCGACGTGATTAATGGTATTCACCGCTCTGTCGCTAGTCGTATTGCTGGTCTGGCAAAACGGGTTGGTGTTGAAGCTCCTGTTGTTATGACAGGCGGTGTTGCCAGTAATTTTGAAGTTGTTCGTTATGTTAGCGAAGAGTTGAACGCCTCTATCGCCACCTCTCCATTATCACAATACAACGGGGCGATAGGTGCCGCCATTTATGCCTTTGAAGCGTACCGCCATCAACTGGAAGACGATGCGTTAACAATAGGAACATCAAAATGAGCAATGTAGATATGAATGCGCCGGATTATATTCCTGCGAAAAAACGACTGCAAAAAATCGCTGCTGATGCTTATCAGCGTGCGTGGGATGCGAAAAATAGCGGTGAAAAAATAGGGTGGTGTGCCTCTAACTTCCCTCAAGAAATCGCTGAAACATTAGGTTTATGTGTGGTGTACCCTGAAAACCAAGCCGCTGCAATTGCAGCGAAAGGTGCGGGTTTAAAAATGTGTGAACACGCAGAAAGCATGGGATATTCCAACGACATCTGTGCTTATGCTCGCATCAGCCTCTCTTACATGGATATTAAACAGTGTGAAGAGATGGATATGCCACAGCCAGACTTCTTACTGTGCTGTAACAACATCTGTAACTGCATGATCAAATGGTATGAAAATATCGCTTATGAGCTGAATATCCCGATGATCCTTATCGATATTCCTTATAAAAATGACTATGACACCGATGATGTCACGGTGAAATACGTTCAAGCTCAATTTGATGATGCGATTAAACAACTCGAAAAGGTCACTGGCAAAGTTTTCTCCGAAGAGAAATTCAAAGAAGTTTGTGAGATCTCACAACGTACAGGGCGCGCATGGTTGAAAGCGGCAGAATATTGCCAATATGAACCCTCTCCAATGAATGGTTTTGATCTCTTTAATCACATGGCTGTTGCGGTTTGTGCTCGCGGTAAATTAGAAGCTGCACTGGCTTTTGAGCAACTGTGTGAAGAGATGGAACAAAACATCAAAGAGAAAAAATCGACTTATCGCGGAGAAGAAAAATACCGTGTTCTCTTTGAAGGTATTGCCTGCTGGCCTTATTTGCGTGCCACATCGACTCCGTTAAAAGAGCAAGGTATCAACGTTACCGCTACTGTTTATGCCACCGCGTTTGGTGTGATTTATCAAAACAGCGACGAGATGATGCGCGCTTACTCTTATGTTCCTAACTGTGTCTCTGTTGAGCGTGCTGCGGATATGCGTATTGACGTTAGTCGTCAAAATAAAGTGGACGGCGCGATTATTCACGTTAACCGCAGTTGTAAGCTCTGGAGTGGCATTATGCCTGAAATTGAGCGCCGTATTCGCCATGAACTTAAGATCCCAACAGTGACTTTTGATGGCGACCAAGCTGATCCTCGTGTTTTCTCTGAAGCGCAGTATGTCACCCGTGTTGAAGCATTGACTGAAATTATGGCTGCTAACAAAGCAGAAATGAAAAAGGGAGACATCTAATGAAAACATTAACGGAGTTGTTTGATGAGTTACAAGCCGTGGTGGATAACCCTATTGCTCAATTAGATGGTTTTATTCGCAGTGGCAAAAAGGTTATTGGTTGTTTTCCTGAATATACCCCAAATGAGATTGTCTATGCGGCGGGTATGGTGCCTTTTGGTATTTGGGGTGCAGAAGGACGTGAGATCTCAGAAGCGAAGAAATATTTTCCTCCTTTCTATTGTGCGTTAGCACTTTCTTCTCTTGAAATGGGGTTAGATGGTGCGCTGAATAACCTATCAGCAGCCATAATTCCTTCTTTGTGTGACACCTTAAAATGCTTAGGGCAAAACTGGAAAGCCGGTGTGCCACAAGTGCCTTTTATCCAACTGGTGCATCCACAAAATCGTAAAACCCCAGCAGGTATTGCTTTCTTAACCGAACAATACAAAAAAATCGCACTGCAATTAGGGGAAATTTCAGATCAGCCGGTGACAGATGATGCACTGAAAAATGCGATTCATCTGTTTAATCAGCGTCGCGCCGTGTTACGTGAGTTTTCAGAGATGGCTGCGCTTCATCCAAACTTAATCACACCACAACGCCGTAATACCGTGATCAAAAGTGGTTACTTTATGGATGTCGTTGAACATACAAAAGCCGTTGAAGCCATTGTTGCACAATGTAAAACCTTATCCCCAGAACCTTGGAAAGGGCACAAGATTGTTGTAACAGGCATTATTGCGGATAGCCCTTCAATTCTACAAATTTTGGCTGATAACAAGATGGCGATTGTGGCAGATGAAGTCGCACATGAGTCTCGTCAGTTCCGCCAAGATATCCCTGAAAACAAAGCACCTTATGAAGCGATGGCAGAGCAAATCGCTCAGCTTGAAGGGTGTTCACTTTTGTATGATCCAGAGAAAAAACGTGGTCGTTTAATTGCCGATATGGTGAAAAACACAGGCGCTGATGGTGTCGTCTATTTACTGACGAAGTTCTGTGATCCCGAAGAGTTTGATGCCCCTATTGTGAAGAAATTCCTCGATAGAGAAGGCATTCCTTCCATCATTATCGAAATCGATCAGCAAACTAAAACATATGAACAGGCGAGAACGGCACTGCAAACTTTTGCAGATGTGCTTTCTGCTTAACAACATTAATCAATAGTCACAAAAGACCTGCGTCATGTACGCAGGTCAATTGAACCCTAACACATATAAGTGGGGCAATCATGGGTATTATTTGTTTAATCATCGGGCTAGCGATATTAATGATTATGTGTATGAAAGGAATACATATTTTCATTTCTGTCTTTACCACCAGCCTGTTTCTTGCTGTGACTGCATGGCTTGTATCGCCAGATATGCTTAATCCTGTCGATGCACTATTACAAGTGTATACCGGCGGATTAGGTGGTTATTTTGGCAGCTTCTTCTTCATTTTCGTACTCGGTGCGATTTTTGGCAAACTAACCGCTATCAGTGGCGCTGCTGATAGTGTTGCCTCTTTTATTATTGGTAAATTTGGTGAAAGAGCCGTTATTCCTTCATTAGTTGCGGCTTGTGCCATTTTAGCCTACGGCGGTGTTTCAGTGTTTGTTGCGCTGTTTACCGTTTATTCAATGATGGTGAGTTTATTCCGCAAAGCGAATCTTCCTCGCAGACTTATTCCGGCTGTCTATTTTGCAGGTGCGGGTACGTTTGTGATGATAATGCCGGGATCTCCTCAAATTCAAAACCTTATCCCAATGAAATTCTTAGGTACTTCGGCTACTGCTGGTTTAGTACCAGGGATGTTGACTGCACTGTTCCAAGTCACCTTAGTCATTATTTATCTCACTTGGTTATTTAAGCGTGTAAAAGCAAAAGGTGAAGGCTGGGTTGAAGACGAAAAAACAGCAAAAGCAGAGGAAGGTAAGAAAGATCGCCAACTACCTAATGTGTTAGTCGCATTACTCCCTATGCTTATTCTGCTTGTCGTGCTGAATATCCTGAAGTGGGACCCTGCTATTGCGTTGTTCTGCGCGATTATTGCCGCCTTAATTGTGTATTTACGCTATCTCGATTGGAAAAAACTCGTCCCTAATTTAGCCGCAGGAACGATGGAAGGGGTGACCTCCCTCTTTAATACGGCGGTTATTGTTGGGTTTGGTGCGTTAGTCATGACCTTACCTGCGTTCAAAGAATCATTCCAAGCAATTGCTCAATCGGGTCTTAATCCACTTGTTGTGACTGCCATTTCAGTCGGTGCCTTGGTGTTTATCAGTGGTTCAGGTTCTGGTGCGTTAAGTATTGCTATGCCAATGATTGCTGCAATGTTCCCTGCAACTGTGGTTGATCAAGGCTCCTTACACCGTGTAGCCACAATGGCATCTATGAGTACAACACCTCCATTTAACGGATTGATTATTACTGTCTTTAGCGTCTGTGGTGTCAGCCATAAAGAGGGATACGGTCCTGTGGGTACATTAACCCTCGCTATCCCATTGTTAGCCATGATGTTTATGTTGTTGCTGTACACCTTTTTACCTGCATCTATAGCGACGATGTAGAAATAACGTTAACCCATTAATGCGTGCGATAAGACGACAAACGTGAAATCGCACGCCATAGAGATAACCATAAATATTCTCAGAGGAAAATAAACATGGATTTTCAGCTAACAGAAGAACAAGTCCTGATCCGCGATATGGTCAGAGAGTTTGTTGAAAACGATATTAAACCAATTGCGGGTGCAATTGATAAGGAGCACCGTTTTCCAAGTGAAAGTGTCGCCCCGATGGCTGAATTAGGACTCTTTGGTTTCAATATTGACGAAGCTTATGGTGGTACAGAGGCGGATGCAATTAGCTATGTATTAGCAACAGAAGAGATGGCAAAAGTCAGTGCCTCTCACGCGATGATCATGGGTTCACAATGCTCTTTAACGGGCCCAATTATTCAAAAATATGCTGATGAAGAGACTAAAGCACGCATTTTACCAGGCGTAGTGTCTGGCGAAAAATTAGGGTGCTTCTGTTTGTCTGAACCTAGCGCGGGTTGTGATGCTGCTGCTCAAGAAACAACCGCTGTTCGCCAAGGTGATAACTATGTGATTAATGGCTCTAAATTGTGGATCACCGCGGCACCTCAAGGTGCGTTCTTTATCGTGTTTGCTATGACAGATAAAAGCAAAGGCGTTAAGGGGATCACCGCATTCTTAGTTGAGCGTGATAACCCGGGTATCAGCATTGGTTTACCTGAAGATAAAATGGGTATGAACGGCTCTGAAACCTGCTCTGTGAGTTTTAGTGATTGCGTTGTTTCAGCCAACGCTATGTTAGGCGAAGAAGGTAAAGGCTTTAATATCGCAATGGAAACCTTAGATGGCGGGCGTTTAAGTTGTTCTGCGCTTGCATTGGGGATCGCGCAAAGTGCATTAGATGCCACGATTGCTTACACCAAAGAGCGTATTCAATTTGGTAAACCAATTGCTGCTAATCAAGGTATTCAATGGGTATTAGTGGATATGGCAACCCGTGTTGATTGCGCTCGTATGCTGGTTTATCGCGCGGCTGCTGCCAAAATGGCAGGTCTTCCTTATACCCGTGAATCTGCTCAAGCCAAACTTTATGCAGCAGAAGCTGCCACTTATGTGACTCAAAAAGCCGTCCAATTACATGGCGGCATGGGTTACACCAAATCCTATCCTGTTGAACGTCTGATGCGTGAAGCAAAACTTACCGAAATTTTTGAAGGCACAAGTGAAGTGCAACGCATGGTTATCGCTAAACATATTTTAGCGTAATGAGATTTGAGCTTATTAATTTGTTGCATTGTGCAAAACGGAGAATGTGAATTATGAAACTTATTGCCTGCTGTAAGGTTGTTCATGACGAACAAGACATCACAACAAGGCCTGATCGTACACTCGCAACCGATAATGCGGGTTTAAAAATTAGTTTGTATGACTTGAATGCCATTGAAACCGCAGTAGAAATTGCCACCACCCTTGGTGATAGCACCGTAACTGCATTAAGTGTGGGTACAAGTGCAATGGTTGAAAACGCGAAGATCAAAAAAGATATTTTATCGCGTGGCCCTGATGCATTAACACTGGTTTCTGATGATGCATGTAGCGCTCTTTATTCAACGGATACTGCCAATATTATTGCGCAAGCGGCACAAAAAGTTGGTTTTGACTTATTAGTTTTCGGTGAAGGTTCTGGTGACTTATACGCTCAACAAACAGGTTTAGCGGTAGGTGAATATTTAGGTTTACCTTGCGTCAATGCAGTAAACAAAATCACCGTTGAAGGTGAAAAAATCATTGTTGAACGTGACTTAGAAAATATCACGGAAGAACTAGAGCTGACATTACCTGCCGTTGTGTGTGTCACTTCAAGTATTAACACACCAAAACTCCCTTCAATGAAAGCCATTTTAGCTGCGAATAAAAAGCCTGTTGAAAAGTTGGATTTGGGAGATATCGGTGTTGATATTTCTGCTCTGACCGTTGTGCAAACACAAGTGTGTGCACCAGAACAGACTGACCGCCTCGGTATTATTTTAGAAGGTGATTCAGATGAAAATATTGCCACTTTTGCTGAACATTTACGCCAAGCGGTTAATCAATAAGGAGATTAAAAATGGCTAGTTTACTACCTACTACCTTTGTTTATGCCGAAAAAGCGGATGATTTAGCAAAGCTGATTGCGTTTGCTCGTGGTCTTGGTGAAAAGGTTAATGTGCTGTTTATTGGTGATGATGAAAGTACGCGTGAATGTGTCAATTTAGGCGCTGACTGTGTTTATTGCTTCGCACCACAAGAAGGTGTAATTGCTGAAGATTATGCTGCCTCTTTTGCCGCCATTATTAAAGAAGCGGGCGCGAATGCACTGGTTCTCCTTGCTTCATCAAAACGTGCAAAAGCGATAGCAGCTCGCCTTGGCGTGACGTTAAAAGCTGGTGTTATCAGTGATGCATTAAGTCTTGCTATTGAAAACAATACCGTGATCGCGACACACCAAGTCTATGGTGGTTTAGCACATGCGAAAGCAGAAATTCGCTCACCTTATGCGATTGCTACCGTTGGTAGTGCATTAGATGTGGAGGCCATTACAGATGCTCCCAATGCACCTGTGGTGCAAAGTGCCTTTATCGCCCCCGCACATACATTAAAAGTGTTAGCACGTAAGCCAAAACAAGGTAGTACCGTTGATTTAGGTAAAGCGCATTGTGTTGTTGGTGTCGGACGTGGTTTTGCTAAGGCAGATGATATTGCATTAGCGTCAGCATTAGCGAAAGCTCTTCAAGGTGAAGTGGGTTGTTCTCGTCCAATCGCTGAAGGTGAAGGCTGGATGGAACACGATCGCTACATTGGTGTTTCAGGCGTGACCTTAGGTGCAGATGTTTATGTCGCTGTCGGCATTTCAGGGCAAATCCAACATATGGTTGGTGTGGATAGAGCGAAAATCATTGTTGGTATCAACAAAGATAAAAATGCCCCAATTTTTAATATGGTGGATTACGGTATTGTTGGTGACCTCTACAAAGTGTTACCTGCATTAACCGCGAAGCTTGGCGGCTAATCACCGTAGGTCGCTTAGTGATGATTTGCTAAGCGACCACACATAATAAAAGGATAGAAAAGTATGTCAGACGATATTTTTGACGCCATTATTGTGGGTGGTGGACTTGCTGGTGGTACTGCTGCCTATGTATTAGCACAAGCAGGGTGTGATGTTTTAGTCGTAGAGCGAGGTAATTTCGCTGGCAGTAAAAATATGACTGGTGGGCGCTTATATGCACACAGTCTTGAAAAAATTATTCCTAATTTTGCCCAAGAAGCCCCTGTTGAACGGCTTGTGACACGCGAAAAAATTTCCATGCTAACGGAAACCGATGGAGTCACTTTAGATTATCAACACACTCAGCAAGAAGAGGAAGCCGCGCGCTCTTATACTGTATTGCGTTCTTCATTTGATCAATGGTTGATGGAAAAAGCAGAAGACGCTGGCGCACAAGTGATCACGGGGGTTCGTGTCGATGAAGTGTTGGTAAAAGATGGCAAGGTGTGTGGCGTAAAAGCGGGTGATGATGAAATTGAAGCCCACGTTGTTATTCTCGCTGATGGTGTTAACTCATTATTAGCAAAACAGTTAGGTATGACACAAAAAGTTAATCCCCATACCGTGGCTGTGGGTGTTAAAGAGTTATTGGAATTCACGCCACAACAAATGGAAGACCGATTTGGTTGTACTAATGATGAAGGTTTAGCTTGGCTTTTTGCTGGCGCGCCATCAGGTGGATATTTAGGTGGTGGATTCTTATATACCAATAAAAATACCGTTTCTTTAGGTCTTGTTTTAGGGCTGCATAACGTCGATAAATTCGAAAAAACGGTTCCTCAATTATTAGAAGATTTTAAACAACACCCTGTTGTTGCACCACTTATCAAAGACGGCAAATTATTAGAATATTCAGCGCATATGGTGCCCGAAGGTGGCATGAATATGGTATCTGAATTAGTTAAAGATGGCGTATTAGTTGCGGGAGATGCTGCTGGATTTTGCCTTAATGTTGGCTATACCGTAAGAGGGATGGATCTAGCAATTGCCTCTGGTGAAGCGGCTGCAAAAGCAGTCTTGATGGCGAAAGAGCAAAACAGCTATAACCAAAAAGAATTAAGTTGCTACCAATCTTTATTAAATGACAGTTTTGTTATGAAAGATATGAAGTTATACAAAGGCTTACCTTCTTTCCTTGATAATACAAGATTCTTTACGGATTACCCGCAAATGGCTGCCAATGTCATGCATGATTTATTCGTGATTAATGGCCCAGAAAAACCTGTGCGTAAGAAAATACTGTCTCAAGTTAAGAAAGTCGGTGTGATGAACTTAATTAAAGATGGATTTAAGGGGGTACGTTCTTTATGAGTCAAGTAAACGTAGACGTTAAATTAGGCGTCAATAAATTTAATGTGGATGAGGAAAATCCACATATCGTTTTAAAGGATGATATCGATCCTGCACAATTTGAAATCTTAATGAAAGCTTGCCCCGCAGGGTTATATAAAAAAGATGAAAAAGGACAATATCTTTTTGATTATGCAGGATGTTTAGAGTGTGGTACTTGCCGTGTTTTATGTGGCGATACCATTTTAAAAAAATGGGAGTATCCGTGTGGCACATTAGGCATTGAGTTTCGTTACGGCTGATGTGATAACTTTTATCTTCTCCCTCTAGAATAACCTCCAATATGTAAACTAGGGGAGGAGATAATTAGTCTATTTATCTTAATGAATGTATTTTCCGATATTCGGAAGGGGTCATAAAAAATTCAGATTTAAATTTTCGACTCAAATTAGAAATATCGCTAAATCCACATTCATAAGCTAACTGTGTAATATTTTTCTCTGCCAAGAGAGGATTAACCAAAGCCGTTTTATAATTCTCAAGACGTTTTTGGTAGATCCAACGAAGTACAGACGTATTTTGTTCTTTAAATAACATCTGTAAATAGCGTACGGAAATCCCACAAGCATTTGCACATTCATTGACGCTGAGATCAGGATCAGAAAGATGTTGCTCAAGATAATGCTGAGCAAAATAAAATAGCGTTGATCTTCCTAAGCTTTGTGGTGGTGTCGCAATACTGTATTCACTGAAAGCAGATGTAATTAGATTCAATAAAATATCGGCAAGTTGCTGTGCATGTTGTGGTGGCATTGAATCTAAGAACGGAATATAGCGCATCACAAAGCTATAAACGAGAGAGCCGGTAATGCTATTACCACGTATTGCTCTTGCGGTGAGGTTTTGGGTATTACCTAAGCGTGGTGCCAGTTTTTCTCTTGGGATCAAAATTTTAAATAATGAGTAATCGTTATCAAAAGACCATGATACAGGTCTTGCCATATCAAAAATACAAAAATCACCTTGCCGTAGAAAGGCGGTTCTCCCATCTTGAGTCAGATGGCTGGTGCCTGAACGCTGTATCTCAATTTGAAAATGCTCTTCTAAGCTAAGCTTATGCGTTAAAGGACGGCTACTTGCCCAGTGTCCATTAGACTCTAGCTGAATAAAGCGAATATTTTTTACCTTCTGTTCGACAATATTGGCATAAAACCGAGAATGAGGAGGCAATTCAACTTCATTGCATTCATAAGACGATAAAAAGCGGTCTTTTATTGTATCCCTGAATACGGAAAACCGATCTACGTCAGGGAGTTCCCGAGTCGTAAACATGCTTTTCATAGTACGCCCACTTTTATTGAAAGTATTTTGTTGTGTTGCTACCTGTCGAGTATAAAAATGGCTTAAACAAGACAAAAATAGAATAATTTTTTCAGTAACTTTAATCTAAAAATTAGAATAGTAGGTTTAAATAATAATTAAGGAAAATATCTACTCTCTTCATTGTTAATAAATTGAAGACAATATATTTAAATTTTTTTAATTTATTTAAACTTAAATTATATAATTAATTTATAGCACTTTTAATGCTATCATTTCTATAATATTAATCCTAAGTTAATTTTCTATCTTTAGAGAGAGATCTCATAAATAGATTAAGAGTGATTCTTATTAATATCTCGTTTA
The DNA here is from genome assembly GCF_011045835.1 of Proteus terrae subsp. cibarius. Lineage (NCBI taxonomy): Bacteria > Pseudomonadati > Pseudomonadota > Gammaproteobacteria > Enterobacterales > Morganellaceae > Proteus > Proteus terrae. The sequence goes on along the minus strand of NZ_CP047349.1, from coordinate 3,401,393 downwards.
TTTCATTCTTTTCAGAGTGTGAGTTAATATAGATTTTATGTACTGAATAAGTATAGTTGTTAAAATATTTTATAATTTATGGTTAAAATATAATACGTTATTAATTTTAATAATATAATTGGTTTGTTTATGAATTTTGATATTAATATAGTGATATATTATGTACAACTTTGTATTTTATATCTTTAACTATTAATAGTAATGAGTATTTTAAATTTCTATTTTTGTTAACTATATTGATTTATTAAATTGTTATAATTTATAAAACACTCGAAATAAACACAGCCCACTAAAATCAGTGGGCTACGACAATTCTCTATCTTTAACGTAGACCTTGCACACTTTCCACCAAATTGGCTAACTGTGATACTACACGGTCACCAATATCGGCGTTATCACCACCTAATGCTTTATTACGCATAAAGTCTTTCTTGATTTGTGCCCAACGAATGGTGTCTTTTGCGGTTAATTTTCCACGTAATTCTGCGAGTTTTAATAAATTCTCCTCAGCACCCGTTGTTAGCAGTTGTGCTTCACCAAGATAGTGATCGTCTAGCAAGCGTTCAATTTCTTCATCATTCATTACCGCAGATACTTTCTCACTTAATTTATTCATATTGCGGTAACTACCTTGCAAACGGAATGCTGGCTCTGTGCGATATTTATCTGATTGCGCTGCGCTGGCAATATATTGCTGATTCACTTTTAAGATAACGTTTCGTAAGGTAATTAAGTGCTTAAGTACCATCACTATTTCGTTAATTTCAGCATCTGAATATGGGTAACTTAATGTGTTGGTAGAAACGGATCTCCCCATTGCTTTATCCACTAAAACATAGAGATCGTTAAGATCACGCAGAGCCAGTGGTGCTAATACCGCATTAGATGTTAGGCTGTTTTCGATATAACTGAGCGCAAAGGCTTCATCCATACCACCTAATACTTCACCTAAGTTATAAATATCAGCACGGTTAGCTAGCATATCAGGAATACGGAAGACTTCGCCTGATTCGGTATAAGGGTTTCCTGCCATTACGACACAGAATTTTTTGCCACGCATATCATAGGTTTTGGTTTTTCCTTTCCATACCCCTTCAATACGTCTTGTTCCATCACACAGTGAGATAAATTTTTGTAAGAATTCAGGGTGAGTATGCTGAATATCATCCACATACAGCATAACGTTATTACCCATTTCTAGTGCTAAGTTGAGTTTCTCAAGCTCTTGTCTCGCTGTTGCGTTGGGCGCTTGCTCCGGATCGAGCGATAGCACGTTATGTCCTAACGCAGGACCATTGATCTTCATAAAAATAAGACCTAAACGTGCGGCCGCATACTCCATCAATGTGGTTTTGCCGTAACCCGGAGGGGAGATCATTAATAATAATCCCATTAAATCGGTGCGCTTACCTTCTCCTAAAGCACCAATTTGTTTTGCCATATTGTCGCCAATAATCGGTAAATAAACATCATTAATCAGCTTGTTTCGGACAAAAGAGCTTAACGGTTTGGCTTTAAATTCATGTAGTTTTAAGCGCTCACGTTCATCACTGACTATTTTCTGACGCAAGGTGAGGTACTGTCGAAATGCAGGAATAAAGTTCTTTCTCTGCCCACGCATTCGACTGAAATAATCATCTAAACTGAGTGATAACGCTTGATTTTCAATCGTTGGATGAGAGCCTAATAGTCCCGTTACTGTAAAGTATAAATCGGCTTCACTATAACGGGCTGATGCGACTTTATCTAAAATAATGATAGCGATAGCACCCGGAATATAAGGCGTAAGATCGGCATAATCAGGTAAAGAGCATAACCCTTGTAGCCAATTTTGGATCAGTGCCCAACGTTGTGCGTATCGCGTACCTAAATTTTGTTGTGAACGATTAAAGTCTATCCACATATGAGCTTCTTCTAATCGACTTTGCAGTGCAATCACTAGCTCTTTAGCGTATTTGCTATAAACCAATTCAATGGGGGTTCTCGCCAAAGCAAAGCTTAAATATTCAGAGGCTTGTATCGGAATATAGTGTTCGCACTCAATCGGATTATCATGAAGGAATAGGCGTATATCCGCTTCAATTTCGGCTTGTAGGTCGGTTAATGCGTCATCTGTATGGAATAATTGTTGAATATTCAGTGCTGTTCTTGCACGTTCAGGCCACAGGGCAGGGTATTGCTCATTTTGTTTGGTTTCCCAAAATAGTGCGGCTACTGCGCGTGCAGTGGGGTTATAACGTAGAAGATCGGCACTTTCACCTATTGGGATCAGCTTTTTCAATATAGCGATCGCATCGTGATCGTGGATCCCTTTTTCATAACCTTCTTTATAACGTGGCGTTGCGAAATCACGCACAAGCTTTTCCAGCTTTTCTGGAATAGGGAGTGCTTCTTTTAGCGTTTCGTAATCAAGACCATCTTGACGTTTTGCTGCCGCATAAATAATCGAGTAAGCAAGGTATTCTGCGCGATAAACCGTATCCGATTCTGACTCAAGTGAAGCATTCCAATAAGGCTGTAATTGGGCAAGTTCTGCATTTTCAATCGGCTCTTGGTAATCCGTTCCTGTTAGGTATAACCAGAGTTTATCTTCTTTAGGTAAGATAGTGAGATCAAGCTCTTGCGTATTAACACTAAAACGATGGCGAGGCCCTAATTTAATGACATTGCCGCCGTCTTCAAAAATATCAGTTTTATCTCGCAGAATACGAATGGCTTGATCACGAGAGGATTTTAGACGCGCATCAATATCATCAGCTTTGACGTTATCATTGATTTCTCTTAGTTTTTCAATGATTTCCCGTGTTTTTAATGATAGTGGATCGGATGCAAAGAATGCATTTAACTCATCTTGTGATTGCAAACGAGAGGTTCGGCGTTGCAGATTTTCCAGCAAGCGGTTTGCCGCAGTAAGCAGGCTTTGTGATCGACGTTGACGATCATCAAGCAGTACTTGTTTGTGAGATTCAAAGGTTTCAACTAACTCTTCACGTTTAGCGAGAATATCATCAAGAAATTCATCATGATGACTAAATTGGCTTTCCAGCTCTTCTAATTGAAGCAATAAGCGAGAAAGTTGATCATCACAACGCTCAGGATCGGTTGCAAGGGATAATGCATTGGTGATCCCTTGGCTAAACAAGCGAAATTGTGCACCAAATTGGGCCACGCTTTCGACACTACTTTGTGATTTGCGTTTTTGTTGTAGTCGAGCGCGGGATTGGTTTAGTTGAGCATAGATCTGTGAAATCGCATCAATAATATGCGTTTGTTGAGTGACATCTTGGAATGTTAAAGATGCCATTAAATTAGAAAGCATATCCAAATCAGCAGACATTTTTTCCATGTCATTCATCGGGATATCTAACTGTGCGCTGTTTTGTGCTTTTTCAATGAGATTTTCAAAGGCAACAAGCTGAGTTTTAAACGGTTGTAATGCTTTATCACTGGCAAGAAAAAGCGCTGTAGCTTGAGAAACGCGTTGCTGAGTTTCCGTAATTTCCGTTTCCATCGCGTTGAGCTTGGTTAAATCCATATAACGGAATTCACGTAATGAAATCAGATGCCCTCGATGAGCATTCAGTGAATTTAAACTATCAACAAATTGTTGTATATCAGTCCAACTATCAGGCAGTGTTAAGGCGAGTAGTGATTTTTGGCGATTAACCGCTTCAAGCATGGATTTCGCAGATTGCTGACGAATACTTTCTACTTTTTCATATTCATCAAGGACTAACTCGCTGGTTTGAGCGATATCTTTGAGGAGCTTTCCAATACCTAAACAGTGTTCATCATTAAACCAATAATAGAGATCTAATAAATTTTTAGGTTGTGAACTGAGTTGCTCATAACGAGCAATAGAAACTTGATTACCTTCAATTTCTTTTGCGACATGCAATATTTCAGAGATCCCTCGTACTAAATCGGCATTACCAATGCGTCCATAGAAACCATTACGAGGCGGTTGTTTATCGGCAAATTCTTCAGAATAGAAGGGAGTTTGCCAAACTTGCATTGGATGAACACGTGTTGCCTCTTCGCCTTCACCTTCAAAGAGTACCATTTTTCCGTCTTCTAACATCGCATAGCCGTGGCCAACTAGAGGCACAGCAAGTTTGCGTTCAATCATATTGTAATTGAAAAGCGCAAGGCGACCTTGTGAAGGCGAGTAGAAAACATATAACACGTCTTCACCATTAGGTGAACGGCGTAGGCGGCGGAAATACATACCTTCCATAGGTTGATCAAAGGTTTTGTATTCACCATTTTGCAGGTAATAACCGCCAGGGAAAATAATGCCATGATCTTCAGGTAGTTGAACACAAGCTTGCCCAATTGCATCAATGCGTTGGACAGTTTGCGTCAAAATGTTGTAGACCAAATAACGCCAATTTTCTTCTCGATACGGTAAGATTTTTAATAGAATTAAACTGCCTGTTTGAGCATATTCAATTTGTGCATCATCAAGAGATTGGTTTTTATCTAATACGGCTTCACGATAAATACCTAAACCGTCTTCTGTATTATTTTCACATTTGACTGTTAGATCGCCACCGGTTGTTTCGACAAAAACGGTATCAAGAATATTGATATGAGGAAAACGACCATTAACCGTATCTTCACGTTGGGTTTTCGTCCATTCAAAATCATAAGCAGGGGGAAGAGCGATATCTCGCTCACCACGATTATCAATATATTCAATACGCTGCTTATCACTTGAAATTGACCAACGAAAAACACGCACATCAGTAATACGGGCACCAATCTGGAAACTGGCGAGTAACTTTCCGTCACGCTCAACTAGCTGTAATAGTTGCGTATTTTTATAGTAAGTATAGAGCTCAGTAAAATCTTGAATAAAGCGATTATCGTTTAAGAACGTATTTTCATAAGGTACGGCTTCAACATCAAATTCGCCCTCATTTTCAATTAAACGATAAAGCGAAAAAACATCTTCAAGATGTATTTCACGTTTTAATCCAAGGAAAACGTTATAACCAAATAGTAACCACTCACCTACACGAACAATATCTCGGGCTTGGCAGTTATTTTCAGTGCGAATACGAATACGGCCAATAATATCCATTTGGCTTTGACCAAATTCATTTAAGCGATGCTGATTGAGCTCAGTAGCTTTTTGATGAAGTTGTTGACCTTGCTCAGTGAGGCGTTTGCGTAAAATTTCATACGCACCACCTTGTGCAACGGCGCTATCGAGTATTTCCTGCTCACGATTCGTATCCAGAATTTCAGACATGGTATAACGGATTTCCTTGGCTTAAACGATAAAAACAAAAGAAAAGACACAGAGATAAACGCTATGTCTTTTCACCTCCTTTAAATAAAATTATTCTTCTTTAGAGGAGTCTGATTTAGTTGTCACATCTTTAATTAGCTGACTGGCGCCTTTTGTTGCCATAAATCCATTAAGTAAATCTTGAACTTCAGGATTTTTTAATAAAGAAGCGATATCGAGTTTTTTATCTTGTTGAGTACGGTTAATCAGCTTTTCAACGTTCTCTTTGGCAAAACTGCTTTTATCCATAAAACCATCAACAGCTTTACCTAAGCTTAATGCTTTAGAGAAGGTATTAAAGAAGTTGCCATCACCGCCCACAATTTCAATATTGGTTTTGCTTAGAGCGGCTGCCAATACATCAGCTTGTTCGCGTGCAATTTCTTTGTTGGCTTCAATAGATGCCATTGCCTGTTCAAATTGTTTTTCAAGACGCATACGGAACTCTTCGTGCGAACGAGCCGTATCGCTAAGGTGATCCATCGATTTAAATTTATCCGTTAAACCATCGGCTTCTGCTTTCAAGCGTTGGCGAATAACTTCGGCTTGTGCTGAACCTAATTGCCCTTCACCACGTGCTTGAGCTGCGAGTTTCTCTTCAAGAATTTTCGCATCAGCAAGACCTAATTTTTCTTTTGCGTTGGCTTGTTGTTCTTCACCACGCGCTTGGGCGGCTAATTTCTCTTCTAAAATTTTCGCTTCTGCAAAGCCTTGTTGTTGCTGGGCTTGTGCTTTAGCTTCCATCACTTGCGCTTCAGTTAAGCCTTTTTCTTTCATGCCTCGTGCTTCTGCTAATAGTTTTTCAGCAGTGACATTAGCAAGCACTAAGCCTTCTTTCTCTTCAGCTTCCGCGGTTGCTTGGCGTACACGAGCTTCAGCAAGACCTAATGCTGCATGCTCTGCTTCAATACCTTCAGCTAAGCGTTTTTTCGCTTCAGCTTGTTTTACTGAGGCTTCTAATTCCGCTTTCGCCATGGTGCTGATTTCTTCAGCTTTATGCTTAGCACTAGATTCATCGGCCTCTGCTCTTTTTACTTGGCGAACTAAAGATTCTTCTGCTTCCGCTTGTGCATTAATTACAGTGACTTGGCGCATACGTTCAGCTTCTGAAACTTCACGTACTTCTTTAATGCGTTCTTCTTCTTGAGCTACGGTTTTTTCTACGGCAACACGTTCACGGATAACATTTGAGATGTTTTTACGTTCTTCTTCTAACGCTTTTTCTTTCTCAATACGTTGCAACTCAACTTCACGTTCACGAGCAACAATTTCTAATTCACGCGCACGATTAACACGCTCTTGTTCAATAGTAACTGCGCGAGTGCGATTTTGTTGTGCAACTTCCACTTCGCGCATACGATTTTCTTCGCGGATCTCAATTTCTTGTTGAGTCTGAATACGAGCCTGTTCGGCTTTAAGACGTTCTTCTTCTTGAACACGTAAGGTTTCCGAATTTTCACGAGCACGAATATTATCAATTTCTCTTTTTTGACGGGCTTCTGCATCGGCTTGTTGGCGCTCTAAAGCCAGACTTGCTTCACGAGTTTCAACATTTTTCTTTTGAATCGCGAGTTCTTGATCGCGCTCTTTTTGGTTGGTTTCAATATTATGAATGGCGGTAATTTCCGTTATTTTACGGATACCTTCAGAGTCAAAAATATTATTAGGATCAAGCGCTGATTTTGGTGTTTGTTCTAAATAGTCAATCGCAACGTCTTCTAATGCATAGCCGTTGAGATCTTTACCGATGACATCAACAATACGATCACGGAAATTTTGTCTATCTTCAAAAAGTTTCGACAGTTCAAATTGTTTACCTACGGTTTTTAATGCTTCAGAAAATTTTGCACTAAAAAGAGTACTGACTGCTTGATGATCAGAAGCTCTATCAACACCAATGGCTTTCGCGACTTTTAGTACGTCTTCGGTGGTTTCATTAACACGTAGATAGAAAGCAACTGTGATATCTGCACGTAAATTATCCTGACAAATCAAGCCATCTTTACCACGACGGTCTACTTCTAACGTTAAAAGAGAAATGCGCATAAACTCTTTTTTGTAGATAACAGGATAAACCAAGGCACCCGTAAAATGGACTTTAGGTTGTGAGGTCATATCGTTGACAATTAAGGCTGTGCCTTGAGGCACCTTAATATAGAAAGCCTTAAATAATCCAAATAGCCCTAAAATAATTAGGATTGCGAAACCAACGACAGTTAAGAAAGGCATAACGAAAGCCAAATCCATACTTTTTTCTCCATAGGTTCAGACGATACCGTCATTTTTTAATAGTGTTTGTCTGTTAACTAAATTGTCTTTCATCAATGTGGATATTAACGATGAAATTCATCTTCCGTTACGACTTGATAACTGTGAGTGAGCGCGTCATAACTAATAATAACTACGCTATCCCCTCGTTTAATATTTTCTTTTTCAGGCGCTCTAATTTGTAAAATTAAACCCGCACCTCCATCTTCTAAAACAGCTTCACCTTTGTTTTCTGTTACATTCGCTGATCGTACTATGGCTAATTTACCTATCAGTTGGTGTACTGATTTAGGCTTATTACGTGACATCAGTTTTTTACGGATCGGTTTTAAACAAACCGCAGTAAGATTAAGTGCAATAAAAGAAGTAATGATAAAGGCAATAAAACCCGTTAAATAACGAATAAAACTTGTTTCAATAGCATTGATAATCCAATAATTAGTAAAGTAACTGATAAACCAGCCAAAAAGGGTGAATAAAGTTAAAATAATGGTGACAGGAATACCCGCTAATCCTAATTTAGTTAACCAACCAGCAAGCCCTGTTGCATCAACATTGATATCTAATTCACTATCAATATTAAATAAATCAATATCTAATAATCCAAAAGCAGCGCAGAGCCAATAGAAAGAGATAATAATAAGTAATGCACTAAAAATAATGCTGGGAAAAGCTAGGCTATTTTGGAAAAACAAATTCATAAAGGTTCTCTTAATTTAAGAAAATGGCAATGTTATTGTCATATTAATATCTCTTATCATACTTTAAAACGTTGAAAAAGCATGTAGTTATAATCACATTCTCTATTTGTTTTTCAATTTTATTTTTTATAGAATTTAATATAACTTATTGAGATGATTATAAATAATATTCGGTATTATTGTGTATAGAATCAGATCATTCTCTAAAAAATAATAAAAACATTTTCATCTATTAAGTATCATTTCTTTTTAAGTTAATAAGTTTTTTATTATAAAAAATAGAAATATACTAAATAAAAACTCTATAACATTAAAAAAACGATACTGATTGTGTTGTGTATTCCATGTAACACTATCGGCGCGATTAATGAACGAGTTCCTATTCTGATTTGGCAAAAAACAACACCCACAACAAAAATAAGGATAAACGTAGTGATTGACTCATATTGAGTGTGCATCGCTGCAAATAGAAGTGACGAGAGAATAATGGCAATCCATTTGCCTATATTGCCATACCACATACCTGCATTTAGTAGAAAACCTCTAAAAATGATTTCTTCAGTAATTGGAGCAATAAAAATAACAGAAAGAGCAAATAAGAAGAAGGCAAAGCCTGTAATAGATTCGATTTCTGTAATCCATGAATCATCTTCAGAGCCTAAAAATAAACTAATAAAATATAATCCCACTAAGGCTAAAAAAGGGGCTTTTAGTGTGTTCCATTGAAGGCGACCTAATGGCATTAATTTAATATGTTTTTGATAGGCAAGCCAAATAATCAAGCAGTAGGGGAGATAAATAAAAAAACTTACCAATGAGATGATATAAGGCGATTGAAATAGTGCAACAGGAGAGGGAGTCAGCAATAGACTAAACGATGAGAAAAAATAACCTACAAAGGCAAGTGCGCAGATAAAGGAATGAGAGATCCGGTCTTTGGGAAATTCCATTTTTGGTGATCCTTGGGTGATAAATCATACCGTTTAGAGCGATATTATAGAAAACAGAGTTTAGATATTAATTATATCTAATGAAAATGATATTACTCTACTTTAATAATTAAGATGAAAATCAATAATTATAAAATATTTTGTATATTCTATTTTTCATTTCCAAAAAATGATAATGTTCTTCACTAAGAGATTTATTGTATTTCTAAAAATTATAGGCAAATATTCAATCGATTATTGACTTAATAAGAATTATCTTTTTTTGTAAACAAAAACTTATCACATTAAAAAGGTGATAAGAGATAGAAATTTAAGGATCCTGACAGTCAGCTTCATTTATACAGTCACTAAATAAATCATTCCAATTTTTAGGTGGATGACCTTTCTTTAGTTTTTTCTCAAAGACTCGGTAAGCATCAGTTTTATTGCCATAAGTTCGCAAAGTATCATTATCATTTATCCATGCCAGAATGATGATCTTTTCCTTAAAACTGAATCTAAAAAATAAACGATATCTTCCATTTACTAATTTAATTCGTGACCAATTTTTATTTTCTTCTCCTAAAGTATTACCCAACCTAAACTCTGGTGCCCGTGGGTCATTTGTGATGTTTACTATAGATTTCAATACATGAGCAAAAATTTTTGTATCTGCTTTTTTCTGATAATCTTCGGGATATTTTTTTTTCAGAGCTTCGACTTTTTGTAGTAATTCATCATATTGTTGTTTAAAGCAAGGATGTGCGTAGATTGTCCATCCATTCAAATCTGTAGGGAAATCCATATTATTTTATTCGTTATCGGTGATGTCATCGTCAAGGTTGATATCCATACCTTCAACTAATTCAAAACCACGAGATATATCGAGAGGTTGAATGGTTTGAGGATGATTAGTTATATCTTGAGCGAGAAAATTAAGAAACGATGCCATAACAGGATCTTCAGATCCATCGCTGTGACGTGAGATAAGTACATCACCAGTGCTTAGTAATTTGTAGTGAATACGATCTCCACCACTAAGATGTAGAGCTTCTCTAATTGACGCGGGAATTGTGGTTTGATGACGTTCTGTTATTTTTGAATCAGCTTCAAGAGCGATGTTGTCAGTGCAAACGTGGGTTAGCATGATTTGCTCCTTTTACTTACGGTGTATGTTTTATGAACTGATTATAGATAATAGAAGAAAACAATGCAAATGCATTGCAATGTGATTGCATTGTTTTTTGCTCTAAAATTAATTGAAAATCTATGAATACGACTATGTTTTTAATGTATGAATTGATGTGAGATTACGTCAGTGTTGTTAAATATAGTAAGAAAAGAAAATAGCTAGGATCTTGAGAATGATTTTCAAACCGCTAGAAAGCAAAAAACCAGCCCTAAGGCTGGTTTTTCTAAATATGGTGCCCGAACTCGGAATCGAACCAAGGACACGGGGATTTTCAATCCCCTGCTCTACCGACTGAGCTATTCGGGCTAACGAGGCGCATTAAACCGTATTCAGCGTGATGCGTCAACGTCTTTTTAATAAAAAATGCAAAAATAAGTTTGTTTGCTTTCTTTTTATTCTATTCGAGTTTAAATTTTCATCATAAGCTGTTTTTTAGTAAAAAATGCTTAAATAACAATCAGTAAAGATATTCACTTTTTTGCATATCAAAGAGAAATCTTTCTCTTTTTTTGATGATTTAATTTATTTTTGCTACTCAATAGATAGAAATTGAGCACAAGCGAAAAAATAACTCATTTCTTTCGTTTTTCAACACTCAAAACTAACTTAGCGCACCATTTTTACGGCATTGAGCAATCTTAAGAATATCTTCCGCCAATAATTTTGCTGTAATAATATCATCAGCGTGATGATTCACCATTAAACGGCTTAAACAGCCTTCTAAGATGAGTTCCATCTGTTTAGCAACTAACTCACTATCCTCGATATCAAGCTCGCGTAGTAGCGTTCTAGAGTAATCGAATGAGCTTTGTTTTTGACGTTGGCTTAATTGGTGAATTTGAGAGTGCTCATCAGGGTATGCGCTACATGCTGCAACGAATAAACAACCAGGAAAACGGTTTTTCTCTAAACGTATGGCCAACTGATCATAACGGGCAAGTAATTTTTGTTCGATAGTCAATTCTTCATCTAGCATGACTTGGCGTTGCCAAATATCAATTTGCTGTCCGTGGTGGCGAAGACAATCAAAAATCAATGCGTCTCTATCAGGCCAAAAAGGGTGAAGGTCAGATTCATTGATACCCGAATCTTGAAGAAGCTCGGGTAAAGTCGCCGCTAAGCCATATTGCTCTAGCTGGATAAGTACGTGGTCTAATAACGCTTCACGTTGCACGGAAATCTCCTTAAATCACGTTGTCGCGAAAACATCATAATTAGCAGACTTTAACTAAAAATGAAAGCAAGAGGCGAGAGGGTAAAATGAAAATACCCCATCTTGCGATGGGGTATTTTCTTGTTTTTTTATTTCTTGTCAGCGCAAGGCGCTTTTTGCAATGTTTTAATTTTTTACTTCAAACTACAGGATCATACCGCCGAAGAGGAAACCAAATCCGACAGCTAATACCACACCAATAGTACCTGGGATAAAGAATGGGTGGTTGAAGACTAATTTACCGATACGGGTTGTACCTGTGTCATCCATTTGAACTGCCGCAACCAGTGTTGGGTAAGTTGGCAGAATGAACAGACCAGAAACTGCAGAGAAAGAAGCTATTGCAGTTAATGGAGATACACCTAGTGCTAAAGCCATTGGCATTAACGCTTTCGCTGTTGCTGCTTGAGAATATAACAGCGCAGAACAGAAGAAGAAGATAACGGCTAATAACCAAGGATGGCCAGTGATTAAATCACCTGCAGTCAGTTTGATCCAATCGATGTTGCTTGAAACGAAAGTATCACCTAACCATGCAACACCCAGAATACAGATACATGCACTCATACCTGCTTTAAAAGTACTTGAATTGAGGATAGTATCCGTTTTCACTTTACAGAAGATAGTGATAAGGGTTGCAACACTCAGCATGATGATAAGAATAGCGTTAGTGGTATTCATTAACGGCTCTTTCACGATACCTAAACTTGGGCTGTTGATAACAGCATAAGTTACAACGCCGATAACACCCAGTAGGAACAGCATTACAGATGATTTAGCACCAGGTAATGTTTCTCTACGTTCTTGGCTACCACGTAACTCAACCAGACCTTGTTCTAAACGTTCACGATAAACCGCATCATCTGATAGTTTTGAGTTAAATACCCAGGAGATGATGAATGACATCAGAATGATTGCAAGGAAAGTCGCTGGTAATAAGATAGACAGCAGAGTGATGTAGCTTACTGTATTACCTTCACCGACCATTGCTGGATTTTCCATGACAGAGGCCATGTAAACAACAGCAGCAGAGATTGGAGATGCAGTAATACCGATTTGAGCTGCAACAACACCTGTTGATAAAGGACGGCAAGGTTTGATGCCTTGTTCTTTTGCAACTTCTGCGATAACTGGCAGTGTTGCTAAAGAGATGTTCCCTGTACCTGCAAATAGAGTTAAGAAATAAGTCACAATTGGCGCAAGAATTGTGATGTATTTTGGATTACGTCTTAACAGTTTTTCAGTTTGGCCAACAAGGTAATCCAAACCACCAGCAACCTGCATCGCAGAGATTGCGGCAATAACAGCCATAATGATGGAGATAACATCAAAAGGGATTGAACCAGGTTTAACACCGATAGCAGCTAAAACCAAAACCCCTAAACCACCGGCAAACCCGATACCAATTCCCCCAAGTCTCGCACCGAGGAAAATGGCCAGCAGAACGATAATCAATTCTACGGCTAACATAGCGTTTACTCCTTGAGATAATTAAAAAAATGAGAAAGATAAGTTAAATTTTTGTTTTTACAATCAAGTAAAAAGGCACGTCTCTTAAAGAGTCCGTGCCTTGTATTTTTAAGAGCTCATTCTTATGTTTAACAGTGTCATGTTATAAAACACAATTATTAATCATCGAAGCGTTTTGCTTTGTAAGCCGGGTTTTTTAAGTTCTCAACAGAGAAGATATCATCCAGTTGTTCTTCGGTTAATAAACCGCGTTCTAGAACAACTTCACGTACACTCTTACCTGTTTCAGCACAAATCTTACCAACGATGTCGCCGTTATGGTGACCGATGAATGGGTTCAGATAAGTAACGATACCGATTGAATTGAATACGAAGTGTTCACAGATTTCTTTATTCGCAGTGATACCATCAACACATTTTTCTACTAAGTTACGGCAAGCGTTGCTTAACAGAGAGATTGATTCGAACATTGCTTGACCGATTGCTGGTTCCATTACGTTTAATTGTAATTGACCTGCTTCAGCTGCCATTGTTACACATGTGTCATTACCGATAACTTTAAAGCAAGCTTGGTTAACAACTTCTGGAATTACTGGGTTTACTTTAGCTGGCATGATTGAAGAGCCTGCTTGTAGTTCTGGAAGATTGATTTCTTTCAGACCTGCACGAGGACCAGAGGACAGTAAACGTAAGTCATTACAGATTTTAGACATTTTCACAGCTAAGCGTTTTAATGCACCGTGAACCATTACATAAGCACCACAGTCAGAAGTTGCTTCAATTAAGTCTTCTGCTGGAACACAAGCTAAGCCAGTTACTTCTGCTAGTTTTTCAACAGACAGTTTTTGGTAACCCGGTGCTGTATTCAGACCAGTACCGATAGCTGTTGCACCTAAGTTCATTTCTAACAGTAACTCAGCAGTGCGTTTCAGGTTTTTGATTTCTTCTTTCATCAGTACAGAGAAAGCGTGGAATTCTTGACCTAAAGTCATTGGTACAGCATCTTGTAATTGAGTACGACCCATTTTCAGGATGTCTTTGAACTCAACCGCTTTTCTATCAAAACCTGCTTTCAGCAGTTCGATAGATTCAGTTAATTTGATAACAGAGTTATAAACCGCTACACGGAAACCACAAGGATAAGCGTCGTTTGTTGATTGGCTCTTATTGACGTGGTCATTTGGGTTTAAGTATTGGTATTCACCTTTTTGGTGGCCCATTAATTCCAGACCGATGTTTGCGATAACTTCATTGGTATTCATATTTAATGAAGTACCAGCACCGCCTTGGAATACATCAACTGGGAATTGATCCATGTGTTTACCTGTTTCTAATACTACGTCACAGGCTTTGATAATCGTATCAGCGATTTCACGAGGAATAGTGTGAAGTTCTTTGTTTGCTAATGCAGCAGCTTTTTTCACCATTACCATACCGCGGATGAATTCTGGAACATCATTGATGGTACGATCACTGATGTAGAAGTTTTCAATTGCACGTAAAGTGTGGACGCCGTAGTAAGCATCAGCAGGAACTTCTCTTTTACCTAACAGGTCTTCTTCGATACGAGTTTTATTTGACATGAGAACCTTCTTATTAAAATTTTAACTGTCTAGTTATGCGCTTGTTAATAAAATATATCGTTAACGGTTAATAATGTAATATAACTTACCGTTTTGCTTGGTACTGGCATGATCATATTCGGGTTGTGAACAAATACCTTTAAGCTGGATCACTTTATAAGTAAATAACGTCTAAATATTTTCTTTTTGTGATCTATCTCATGGATTTTACAGTTCTACTGCTCTTTTTAACGCCCCTTGAAAAGGAGTGTTAGGCTCCCCATTATTATGTAGATAAACTAAGAAAAAGCGAGTTCGTAAACCATCACCTTAGATGTAGTTCACACTCCTTTCTATTAATAATATGAATCTTTTTTTATAAAAAGGAGAACCAAGTGCGTTGGCTCCCATTAATTATTATCTGCCTTCTTATCTACGTAGAAGCTGTTATTTTCGTCAATGTGGCATCTTCTATTGGCGTTCTTACAACACTATTCCTTGTGGTGCTAACTTCTTGTGTTGGTGTCTCACTGGTAAAAAATCAGGGCGTAAAAAATATTGCTTCAATGCAACAAAAACTCGCAGTAGGTGAAGTCCCCGCAGCAGAAATGGTGAAAAGCGTTTCGTTGATACTGGCGGGTATTTTATTGTTGATCCCAGGCTTCTTTACGGATTTCTTGGGCTTGCTGTTGTTATTACCACCATTGCAAGCGCTATTAGTGACGAAACTGATCTCTCGAATTCGAGTTTATTCAGCAGGTCATGGTCAAAGTGGATTTTCTTCTAATCAGAATGGAACAACATTCGAAGGTGAATTTCAGCGTAAAGAGGATTCACCGAGTAACCAGCTGAATAATAAGGCTGAAGATCAGGATAACGACCATTTTTCTGATAAAAAATAATTAGCCCAAAGCATAATCAACTGAAATGGGGAAAATTTGAAAAAAAATCACACTTCTCCCCTTGAAGTTTTACCGGATGCCCCCACCTGTATCGTCATGGTACTGGTTCATCTTGGGCACTGGTATCAACCTTAATCCTGATATGGACTTTTTTATAGGAGCACTATTAATGAAGATTCGTCCATTACATGACCGTGTTATTGTTAAACGTAAAGAAGTCGAAGCTAAATCAGCAGGCGGTATCGTACTGACAGGCACAGCGGCGGGTAAATCTACTCGTGGCGAAATTTTAGCCGTAGGTCAAGGCCGTATTATGGAAAACGGCGACGTTAAACCGCTAGATGTTAAAGTTGGCGATATCGTAATTTTTAACGACGGTTATGGCGTTAAAACAGAAAAAATTGATAACGAAGACGTGCTTATCATGTCTGAAAGCGACATTTTAGCAATTGTAGAAGAATAATTTTTCTCTTTTAAGATCTTCTTAAACTGAACGAATTCAAAGGAAATATACGATGGCAGCTAAAGACGTCAAATTCGGTGTAGATGCTCGTAATAAAATGTTACGTGGTGTTAATGTTCTTGCAGATGCAGTTAAAGTAACTTTAGGCCCTAAAGGTCGTAACGTTGTTTTAGATAAATCTTTCGGCGCACCTGTTATTACTAAAGATGGTGTATCTGTTGCACGTGAAATTGAACTCGAAGATAAATTCGAGAACATGGGTGCACAGATGGTGAAAGAAGTTGCTTCTAAAGCCAATGATGCGGCAGGTGATGGTACTACAACTGCAACAGTATTAGCACAATCAATCATTGCTGAAGGCTTAAAAGCAGTTGCTGCTGGCATGAACCCAATGGATCTGAAACGCGGTATCGATAAAGCTGTTATTGCAGCAGTCGAAGAACTGAAAAAACTGTCTGTTCCATGTTCAGATACTAAGGCGATTGCTCAGGTTGGTACAATTTCTGCTAACTCTGATGAAACCGTCGGTACTCTGATCGCGCAAGCGATGGATAAAGTTGGTAAAGAAGGTGTTATCACCGTTGAAGAAGGTACTGGCTTAGAAGATGAGCTAGACGTTGTTGAAGGTATGCAGTTTGACCGCGGTTATCTGTCTCCTTACTTCATCAACAAACCAGAAACGGGTACAGCAGAATTAGAAAACCCATTCATTCTGTTAGTTGACAAAAAAGTTTCTAACATCCGTGAATTACTGCCTGTATTAGAAGCCGTTGCTAAAGCTAACAAACCTCTGCTTATTATTGCAGAAGATGTTGAAGGTGAAGCACTGGCAACATTAGTTGTGAACAACATGCGTGGTATCGTTAAAGTTGCTGCTGTTAAAGCACCTGGCTTTGGTGATCGTCGTAAAGCAATGTTGCAAGATATTGCAACATTAACTAACGGTGCTGTGATTTCTGAAGAAATCGGCATGGAGTTAGAAAAAGCGACATTAGAAGACTTAGGTCAAGCAAAACGCGTTGTTATCAACAAAGATACAACAACAATTATTGATGGTTTAGGTGATCAAGACGCAATCAGCGGTCGTGTATCTCAAATCCGTCAACAAATCGAAGATGCAACTTCAGATTATGACCGCGAAAAATTACAAGAACGCGTTGCTAAATTAGCTGGCGGTGTTGCAGTAATTAAAGTTGGTGCAGCAACTGAAGTTGAAATGAAAGAAAAACGTGCTCGTGTTGACGATGCTCTGCATGCAACTCGCGCAGCAGTTGAAGAAGGCGTTGTTGCTGGTGGTGGTACTGCTCTGGTTCGTGTTGCTAACGCTCTGCGTGAGATGGTTGGTGATAACGAAGAACAAACAGTAGGTATCCGCGTTGCATTACGTGCAATGGAATCTCCAATGCGTCAAATCGTTGCTAACGCAGGTGAAGAACCATCTGTTGTTGTAAACAACGTGAAAGCGGGTGAAGGTAACTACGGTTATAACGCTGCAACTGATGCTTACGGCGATATGATTGATATGGGTATCTTAGATCCAACTAAAGTTACTCGTTCTGCACTGCAATTTGCTGCGTCTATCGCAGGTCTGATGATCACAACAGAAGCGATGATCACAGATTTACCTAAAGACGACAAAATGGATTTAGGTGGCGCTGGTGGTATGGGCGGCATGGGTGGAATGGGCGGCATGATGTAATTCATCAGCTAACTGTTTTACACGAAAAACCCGAGCTTAGGCTCGGGTTTTTTTATATCGTTTTATTTCAGAATTATCAGATAATTTATTTTTTATATAATTAGAAACAACTTATTTCTTTACAACTAGACAACAGATCGTTTTTACTGCACAGCTTAAAAAATAATTAAATAAATTGGGGTGTTCACCATGTCTGTTGTCGCCATTGTGCTTATCTTTCTTTTTGCTGTGATTGTGAGTGTATTTATCTCTCGATTGCTGTCAGAAAAAATTCCTTTGCCATTAATTCAAATTGCTGTCGGAGCCTGTTTATCTATCTTTGGCTTTGAAGTTGATTTTGATCCGCATCTTTTCTTATTCCTATTTATTCCTCCATTGCTCTTTTTAGATGGTTGGCGTATTCCCAAAGAGGCGTTATTCCAAGAAATTAAACCGATTATGTCGCTGGCAATTGGTTTAGTTGTGGTGACAGTGATTGGTATGGGCTTTTTTATTCATTGGCTTATTCCTTCAATTTCGCTTGCTATCGCTTTTGCATTAGCAGCAATTTTGTCACCAACCGACCCTGTTTCAGTCTCAGCAATGACTGTCAACTCGCCACTTCCTTCGCGTATGACGCATATTTTAGAAGGCGAATCATTGCTTAATGACGCCACAGGTTTAGTCTGCTTTAGCTTTGCTGTTGTGGCTGCATTAACCGGCTCTTTCTCTATTGCATCAGCAACAGGGCAATTTTTATTAGTGGCTTTAGGTGGTGCAGCAATTGGTTTGATTGTGGCTGGCGTGATTGGTCGATTAAATCAGTTTTTGGTTAAACGTACTGGTGAAGATCCGGCTATCCAAATCTTGATAAGCTTATTGATGCCATTTATTGCTTATTTATTGGCTGAGCATTTCCATGTATCGGGGATCTTAGCCGCAGTTGTTGCTGGTATTGCAATGCACTACGAAAAAATTGTGGGTCGTATGCAAGCCGCTACACGTATGCAAAGTAAAGCGGTTTGGGATACTGTTCAAGTTGCACTTAATGGGATGATTTTTATTTTATTAGGTGAACAACTTCCTGCGATGTGGAAGGTGTTACCTGAAGTGACGCAATCAGCAGGTGCGACTAATCCTTGGGCGGTGGTAGGTTACATCATCGTTATTACAATAGGGCTTGCCGTATTGCGTTTTACATGGGTGTGGATCTCTATGTCACTGACGGTATTCCGCTCTCCTGATAAACGTTTATCTCGCCATGATCTGCGTTTAATGGCCATTATGGCAACTGCAGGAGTACGAGGTGCAATTACACTAGCAGGTATCTTAACCCTTCCTTTATTAATGACAGACGGTTCACCTTTCCCAACCCGTGATCTCGCTATCTTTATTGCTATGGGCGTTATTCTTTGTTCATTATTAATTGCAACTATTGCATTGCCGATTTTAACCAAAGGGCTATCAGAAGATTTACCTTATGAGAATGATGAAATTCGTACACGTCTGGCATTAAACGAAGCGGCGATTGCGCATATTAATGAGTTGATGAACCAGCCTTGTGAAGATCTTGATGAGATGTCACTACGCAATGAAGCGGGTTCGCATTTATTAGAAATCTACAGTCGTCGTCTTGATAGTGAAGACAGTGTGCAAGAAGGCGCACTTGATCTGAAACGCTTGTTTAGCATGGAACGCCAGTTGTCGCGTAGTGCGTTAAAAATAGAGCGTGATACATTACAGCAGTTACGTAAATCACGTCATATTAGCGAGCATATTTTTCATCGTTTACGCCATGAATTAGATTTAAAAGAAGAAGCGTTGAATCATCATTTGAGTTAATTTGGCCAATATTATCTTCAGATAGCGGTTTGCTGTCTGAAGATTTTTAAAAAATGAACTAATTGTGTGTTCATTCTCGCACTGTACAGACCGAAAATAAGGCAGATCGTTTTAAAAGCATAAAAGCAGTGTAGAATAAGGGCATTGTTGCTTTGTCTATCTCAAAGCCGAATTTGTACGTTAAAATAAGTTTGAAGCGAAAATAATATCTTAAGGCTATTGGCTAATGTGAGATAGTGATGATGATTTATTTTTGCGCATAATAGGGATGACAAGGTATATTGTTGTCGTGACTAAACGGACACTCAAATAAATGAGGGGATCATGCGAATTAAATTGTTATTGGGAGCTGCTGCAGCGTTGTTACTAGCAGGCTGTTCTGCAACAAACACATTAAGCACTGCTGGCTCACAGGTACAAATCACTGATACGCAACCAGGCAGTGAATGCCAATTATTAGGAACAGTGACAGGTGTTCAAAATAACTGGTTATCAGGTTCCCGTACTGAAAGCCAATCACTGCGAGGTGCTGCTAACGACTTACGTAATAAAGCAGCCGCAATGGGTGGTAACGTTATTTTTAACGTTGGTACTGGCGCAGGTAGCTTTGTTGATAGCTTTGCACCATTAGATAGCAAAATGAGTGGGCAAGTTTATAAATGCCAGTAAGGGCATTTAATTTATTCACTATTTATTAGTCTGCTAATAGATAAAAAGCTGTAGTCACTTCATCTGTTTGAACTGAGCTACAGCTTTTTTGTTTTTGTGATATTTATTATTGCTGGCGTAACCCAAGATCTAACAAAGTTTTACTCGGTTCACCGCCGATTTCACGTGTGAGTTTGGGCACCATATAACCTGATACTAAGCTCATCAGTCCTTTCATAATTTCTCTAGCTTCACTGTCTGGCACCATAAAGTGAGCCGCCCCTTGTACTTTATCTAGAACATGTAAGTAATAAGGCATAATACCTGCATCAAATAAGGCGCGACTTAAATCTGCAAGGACTTCAGCACTGTCGTTAACCCCTCGTAATAACACACCTTGATTCAATAAAGTGACATTGGCATTTTTTAGCTTTGCACAGGCTTCTCTCAATGCATCATCAATCTCATTGGCGTGATTGGTATGCAATACCATGATATTTTGCAAACGTGATTGTTGCAGGCGTTTACATAGCGCATCAGTGACGCGAGCAGGAATAACCACAGGTAAGCGAGAGTGGATACGTAAACGTTTAAGATGTGGGATCGCTTCTAGTTGTGTTATTAACCAATCAAGCTCATCATCTTTCGCCATAAGAGGATCGCCCCCAGAGAAGATGATTTCATCGAGTTTTGAGTTATTTTTGATATACTCTATTGCCTTTTGCCAATTCGCCTTGTTTCCTTTGTTATCTTCATAAGGAAAATGACGACGAAAACAGTAGCGACAATTGACAGCGCAACCACCTTTGACCAGAAGCAATGCACGATTCTGATATTTATGTAATAAACCTGGCACCGCATTTTGTTGCTCATCTAACGGATCCGTAGAAAATCCCGGTGTTATGGTAAATTCAGCATTTGCAGTTAATACTTGTAAAAGTAATGGATCGTTAGGATCGCCTTTTTTCATGCGTGCAACGAATTCACGGGGAACCCGTAGCGGAAAAAGCCGTCGCGCCTGAGCCCCTTTTTGGAGATCAGCGTGATGTTCCAATGCTAAAAGTTGGAGTAATTCAACAGGATCACTGATTGCCTGCGCGAGTTGTGTTAACCAGACTTCTCTGGTGGGGTGATTATGAGTTACAATGTGTGCCATTTTTTGGCTATGCCATTTTAAATTAAAAAAGTTAGAGGATATTCATGGCTTCTTATAATACCAACGATTTTCGTTCAGGTCTTAAAATCATGTTAGATGGCGAGCCAGCCGTCATTACTGAATGTGAATTTGTTAAACCAGGTAAAGGTCAGGCATTTGCTCGTGTGCGTCTGCGTAAACTGATTTCTAACAAATTACTGGAAAAAACATTTAAATCTACCGATTCTGCAGAAGGTGCAGATGTCATGGATATCAACTTAACTTACCTGTATAACGACGGTGAGTTTTGGCATTTCATGAACAATGAAACATTCGAACAACTCGCTGCAGACGAGAAAGCCGTTGGCGAAAATGCTAAATGGTTGATCGACCAAGCTGAGTGTATCGTAACACTGTGGGATAATCGTCCTATTGCTGTTATTCCACCAAACTTTGTTGAATTAGAAATCGTTGATACTGATCCAGGCCTGAAAGGTGACACCGCGGGTACAGGTGGTAAACCAGCAACATTAAGCACTGGTGCTGTTGTTAAAGTTCCACTGTTTGTACAAATCGGTGAAGTTATTAAAGTTGATACTCGTTCAGGTGAATATGTATCGCGTGTAAAATAATCGCATAGATTATTTTACTGAGTGTAGCGTTAAGCACAATAAATAATTACCGCAGATAATGTTAAATATCTGCGGTATTTTTTTATTTTAATTTATAAATATTGATTAATAGGCAGTGTTTTCTTTCTAAAAATTTGAGTGATTTGTATTACTGCATTATTTAATTTTTTGTGTTATTATTTTGTTTCTGATTTATTTATCCTTTTATTATTCTGATGCCAAAATAGAATGCCATATTCAATATTGGAATTGGTAAAAAATAACCGTTTTCTTAGAATGGGTGTGTAGGTTGTTTTGGTAAAGATAATCCACAGCAATATTTATTTAAGTTATTTTGACTTTCCTTTAAGAGATATTGAAGAGTATAGATAAAAACATTAATCCTGTAATATTATTGATCTTTATTTTATATTTTAGTTGTACTAGGGAAACCCTTTCAATATAGACATTTACTTTGATATATCTCTTTTGTTTTTTTATTAATTCAATTTATGAAATAATAATTTAGCGATATTCTATAGGTTAATTACCTTCTTTATGGAATGAATTTCCATTTCTTTACTTCTTCTTGTTTTTTATAAATCCCTCATACTTAAACACAAATAACAGAATTTTAATCTATACTTTATTTAGGTTAAATATAAATAATAGTCTTTGATTTTATTTTTAATTTCAATTTTATCAACGGTTTATGTTTGCCTGTAGTGCTTGAATTAATTTAGGAGGCTATATGGAAAATAGAACGATTATTATGGGCGCTGATCCTTCAGGATTTGAACTTAAAAATACGATTAAATCGTATTTGTTAGAAAAAAATCACACAATAAAAGATCTCACTGAATCAGGGCCTATTGGCTATTGTGATGTAGGTGATAAAGTTGGTTCAATTATTTCTGAGCATCCTGAATATATTGGCTTTGTGTTCTGTGGTACAGGAATGGGCGTGAGTATTAGTGCGAATAAACATAAAAATGTTTATTGTGGTGTATGTGAAAGTATCACAACCGCCCGTTTTTGTAAGGTCATTAATAACTGTAATATGATGGCAATGGGTGGATTATTAATAACACCGTTTAAAGCTAAAATGATGGTTGATGCTTATTTATCAGCAAATTTTACAGAAGGTTTTTCTGAAGCAACACCAGAAGATTTGCAATCTGGCTTAAATTCAATGAGACAAATAGAAAAGAAAATTTATAAAATTTAAGTCATTATTATTCACTTTTATAAGCCTGAATTATCAGGCTTATTTTTTACTTAAGTAATATATTTTGCTTATTAAATAGATAAAGGTTTAGTCTCTATACTAGGTAATAAATAAAGCATTTTTATGGCTTAACAATAAATTAAAAGTAGGTGAACAATGGAACATCAACACGCTGATACAGTAAATGCCCCATTACGTATTACCTCTAAAACCCGTGATGTTGGAGGAATTGAAACTTATCGTGCTTTACCTGATAAAAAACAACGATTAGTTGGACCTTGGTGTTTTCTCGACCATTTAGGCCCCACTGTTTTTAATGACACTGTCGATAAATTAGCTATTTCTCCACATCCCCATATTGGCTTGCAAACTTTTACTTGGATGTTAGAAGGGGAGATTTTGCATCGCGATAGCCTCGGTTTTCAGCAAGTTATTCGACCTCAACAAGTGAATTTAATGACAGCAGGTCACGGTATTAGCCATTCAGAAGATAGTCACGGTGATAAAAAAGAAGTCCATCTAGCACAATTATGGATAGTGCTACCAAACGATAAAAGAAATATGCCACCGCGCTTTGATCACTATCCTGATCTCCCTAAATGGCAAGCCGATGGCGCTGACTTCACGTTACTAATTGGTGATTATCAAAACTACAATTCCCCAGTATTACGTTTATTACCCATGATTGGCATGGATATTATGGCAAAACATGCCACTCGCATTCCTTTATCATTAAATCCTAAATATGAATATGGGCTTTTTGTCTTAACTGGAGAAATGACAATAGAAGGGGAAAGCTTTGCTGCGAATGAACTTGCTTATATTGGAATACAACACACTGAATTATTAACGATTGCTCTAAGTGATAATGCTCAAATTCTTTTCTTAGGTGGCGAACCTTTAAATGAAAAAATTTTGATGTGGTGGAATTTTATTGGTCGTAGCAAAGAAGAAATTCAACAAGCAATCACCGATTGGAATGCAGGCAGTGAGCGTTTTGGTAAAGTGGTTAATGATGAAAGAATACCTCTGGTATCGCCTTTAATGCCTTAATCTTATGTTATAAAAAATATCAATATTACGTATTTAAACTTAGCTGAGTTACCTAAAGATAATTCAGCTATTTTTTTCTTTGTGCTCCGCCATTTTTGATACCTAATTATAGTGACGACGAAATTACTGTTTAGAACTCACCACTTACTGTCAACGTCATTATTGTCGACACGTCATTCTTAATCCTTTCTTGTATTTCTATCTCAATGATTTTTATCACAAATAAATTAAATTCTCTCTTGGCACGAAATATGCTTCATCTAAAGAAAAATTGACGACAGTAATGCTGTTAAACGTTTTTCTCGGAGGATGTGGCGAATGAATCGCTTTGTAATTGCAGAGCCACAACGATGCATAGGGTGTAATACCTGTATGGCAGCTTGTTCAGAAGTTCACCAAGCTGTGGGTTTACAGGCGCATCCGCGTCTTACAGTGGTAAAAGTGGAGGATCAGACAGCACCGATGCTTTGTCGGCACTGTGAGGATGCTCCTTGTGCTCGCGTGTGCCCAGTCAATGCCATCACTCATGAAGATAATATGATCTTTCTTAATGAGAGCCTGTGTATTGGCTGTAAGTTGTGTGGTCTGGTTTGCCCTTTTGGTGCAATTACACCATCAGGCAGTAAACCCGTTAACTTACCGGCTGTTTTTGAACACTTTGTGCCTGAAGAAATGTTGGCTGATGTACCAGCAAGCCTTCCAACAACCAACCCATTCCTTGCATGGAATGTGGGTGTCCGCGCAATCGCAGTGAAATGCGATTTATGTGCTTTCTCAGATGAAGGCCCTGCTTGTGTCAACGTATGTCCAACCGATGCATTGCATTTAGTTGAAGAAGACAAACTTGAAGAGCAGATGAAAACGCGTCGCTTAGGCTCAGTGATGGAACCAATTACCAGTCTTGACGATTTATCTACTTTGACACAGGAGCGGAAGTAATATGGAACCTCTTCAGTTACTGCTGTGGTCAGTCATCCTGTATGTTGTTGGTGGCGTTATTGCACTGTTTTTAAAAAAACAGGAAGGGTTGGCAATCCTTATTTCAGGGATCAGCGCAATCATTGGTGGTGTCTTAGGTATTTTAAGTGCATTACCAGTTATTTTTGGTGGTGAAATCGCCACTTTTACCGCCGCAGGGCCTTTCGATTTTGCCGCCTTTGTGGTGCGTATGGATATGTTAGGCGCCTTTATGGTGTTCGTCATTTCATTACTGGTCAGCGTGTGTGCACTTTATTCTCTTGCTTATGTACAAGAATATAAAGGACGTGGCGCTTGGAGCATGGGATTCTTTATGAATCTGTTTATTGCTTCTATGGTTGGCTTAGTGGTGATGGATAATGCGTTCTACTTTATTATCCTATTCGAAATGATGTCACTGGCTTCTTGGTTCTTAGTGATTGCTGACCAAGATGACGAATCTATTCACGCAGGTTTACTTTACTTTTTTATCGCTCACGCAGGCTCCGTGTTAATCATGATTGCCTTCTTCTTGATGTGGCGTGAAAGTGGTAGCCTTGATTTTGATTCATTCCGTCAACTCTCTCTTTCTCCTGCAATGGCCTCTGTGGTGTTCTTACTGGGTTTCTTTGGTTTTGGTGCCAAAGCCGGTATGTTGCCATTACACAGTTGGTTACCAAAAGCTCACCCCGCAGCACCTTCACATGCATCGGCATTAATGTCTGGTGTGATGGTTAAAATTGGTATTTTCGGGATAATCAAAGTCGGTATCGATTTATTAGGTGCCACAGAAATGTGGTGGGGAATTGTTGTCCTCGCATTCGGTGCAGTTTCTTCCGTACTGGGTGTTATGTACGCATTAGCAGAGCACGATTTAAAACGTTTACTTGCATGGCATACCGTTGAAAATATCGGCATCATCTTAATGGGTGTGGGTGTTGGCATGGTAGGAATGGCAACCGACCATCCTGTTATTGCTGCACTTGGTCTGTTAGGTGCTTTATATCACTTATTAAACCATGCGGTGTTCAAAGGGTTATTATTCCTTGGTGCTGGCGCCATTATTAACCAAATTCACACTCGTGATATGGATAAGATGGGTGGATTAGCCAAACTGATGCCTTACACTGCAACAGCATTCTTAATTGGTTGTATGGCAATTTCTGCGTTACCGCCATTAAATGGTTTTGTGAGTGAATGGTATACCTATCAGTCTCTATTCACGATGAGTCACGAAGGTAACTTTGTGATGCGTTTGAGTGGTCCTATTGCCATTATTATGTTGGCAATTACAGGGGCATTAGCGGCAATGTGTTTCGTGAAAGTTTATGGGGTTAGCTTCTGTGGTGGCCCTCGTAGTGAGCAAGCAACAAAAGCAAAAGAAGTACCACTACCAATGACGATTGCGATGGGTTTATTAGCGCTTTTCTGTGTTGTGTTAGGTGTGGGTGCTGCTTTTGTCGCACCGATTATTGCAAATATTGCAATGTCTCTTAGTGAAACCAGTGCATTAACTGTAGCTCAAGGCTCAATGCTTGTTCCTGATGCTGCATCGCAAGCAATGTTCTCTCCAGCATTAACATTTGTTTTATTAATTGCTCTACCGCTTATCCCATTCCTGATTTACCTCGGCCTGAAAGGCAATCAACCAGCGTTTCGTCGTAAAGGTAATCCTTGGGCGTGTGGTTATGTGTGGGAAAAAGATATGGCAGTGTCAGCAGGTGGCTTTACTCAAGCATTACGTAGCATGTTTGCACCACTTTATCGTATGCGTAAACAACTTGATCCATCTCCATTGCTGTCTCGTGGTTTTAATAAAACACAGCTCGGTGCTGAAAAGGTCGAACCATTCTGGGATGAACGCATTATTTATCCTCTGGTTCGTGGTATCCAACGCTTTGCAAAACGTATCCAATGCCTACAAGGCGGGGATTTCAGACTCTATTGTCTATACGTTGTCGCAGCGCTGGTCATCTTGCTTTTAGTCATCGCAGCGTAAGGAGAGGGACTTATGACTTTCCAAGAAGCACCTACGTTAATGATGGGAATATTCGCGCTAATACAAGCACTCTTTTTGTTGGCGATAACCCCATTATGTACAGGTATTTCGCGCACAATTCGCGCTAAGATGCATTCGCGTCAAGGCCCCGGAATTCTGCAAGATTATCGAGATATCTTTAAGTTATTTAAACGTCAATCAGTAGCACCTGAGCAATCTGGTGTGATCTTCCAAGTGATGCCGTATGTGTTACTTGGAAGCATGCTGGTGGTTGCTATGGCGTTGCCTGTCTTTACAGCAACATCACTGTTTGCAGGTGCGGCGGATCTTATCGCACTGATTTATCTATTTGCACTTTATCGTTTCTTCTTTTCTTTATCTGGTTTGGATTCAGGAAGCCCATTTGCTGGCATTGGTGCTAGCCGTGAATTAACACTGGGGGTGTTAGTTGAGCCTATCTTAGTGTTATCACTGATTGTGGTGGCTTTAATTGTAGGCTCAACCAACGTTGGCACTATCAGTGCAACACTGGCTCAAGGTTGGGTATCACCCACTGCAACACTGTTAGCTTTATTAGCTTGTGCTTTTGCCGCATTTATCGAAATGGGCAAAATGCCATTCGACGTTGCGGAAGCTGAACAAGAGTTACAAGAAGGGCCATTAACTGAGTATTCAGGCTCTGGTTTTGCGATGGTGAAACTGGGTCTTGGTTTAAAACAAGTGGTAGTGGCTGAACTGTTCTTAGCCATATTTATTCCTTTCGGTAAAGCAACAGAATTCACCTTTATTGCATTGCTCATTGCGCTAGTTTTAATGGCAGTGAAATTGTTAGTGGTGTTTGTATTAGCGTCATTGGTTGAAAACAGTTTAGCGCGTGGTCGCTTCTTACTGACTCACCATGTGACATGGTTAGGATTCGGTGTTGCGGCACTGGCTCTTGTTTTCTATTTAACCGGTCTATAAGGAGCGATGATTACAATGGAAAATATAGCTCTTGCGACCTTACTCATCCCATTTGCGGGGGCGTTGATTACGTCCTTAATGCCAAATCGGATGGCGAAGTGGTTATGTACACTGTTCGCTTTATTAGCCACATTAGGAACGGTTGTTTTAGGTTGGCAGTTCCTCGCTGAAGGTAAAGTCGATACCACAATTACGCTAGTACAATATGGTGATGTTGCGCTCTTTGGTTTTACCATTGACCGTGTCAGTACATTGATTGCTTTCGCTGTTGTGTTCTTAGGATTGTTAGTAAGTTTTTACTCTACTGGCTATCTGACCAATGGCAACCGTGAGCATCCACATGATGGTACTCGTCGCTATTATGCCTTCTTGCTGATTTTTATTGGTGCAATGGCGGGTTTAGTCCTTTCATCGACTATTTTAGGGCAACTCCTGTTTTTCGAAATCACCGGGGGATGTTCTTGGGGATTAATCGGCTACTACCAATCTGAAAAATCACTTCGCTCAGCAATGAAAGCGTTGTTGATCACTCACGTTGCTTCAATAGGTCTTTATCTTGCGGCAGCAACCCTGTTTGTGAGTACAGGTACCTTTGAGTTAACCGCAATTGCAACCTTAGATGAACCAACCAAATTGATTGTGTTTGGTGGAATTCTCTTTGCTGCTTGGGGTAAATCAGCTCAATTACCACTGCAAGCTTGGTTACCTG
This sequence comes from Proteus terrae subsp. cibarius, assembly GCF_011045835.1. NCBI lineage: Bacteria > Pseudomonadati > Pseudomonadota > Gammaproteobacteria > Enterobacterales > Morganellaceae > Proteus > Proteus terrae. The sequence goes on along the minus strand of NZ_CP047349.1, from coordinate 3,372,574 downwards.
ATGCGATGGAAGCACCAACTCCTGTGAGTGCTTACTTACACGCAGCATCAATGGTAAAAGTCGGTGTTTACATCTTTGCTCGTGCGATTATGTCAGCAGATGGTAATGTCCCTCATCTTATTGGTTGGGTGGGTATTACCATGGCGGTTATCACGTTGATTTATGGCTTTATGATGTATCTGCCACAAAAAGATATGAAACGCCTGTTAGCATGGTCAACCATCACTCAGCTCTCTTATATCTTCCTTGCATTATCTATTTCTATCTTTGGACCGCGTGAAGCGTTTGAAGGTGGTATCGCTTATATCTTTAACCATGCCTTCGCTAAAAGCTTGTTCTTCTTAGTTGCGGGTGCGTTGAGTTATAGCTGTGGTACTCGTATGTTGCCTCGCTTAAAAGGGTTAATTAACAAATATCCATTATTGGGTGTCGGTTTCTGTGTTGCTGCACTGGCAATCGCAGGTGTTCCACCAATGAATGGCTTCTTTAGTAAATTCCCAATTTTTGCCGCAGGTTTTGAACTGTCGAGTGTTTTCTGGGTGATGACACCAATTATGGTGCTAGTACTGATTGAATCTGTTGCTAGCTTCACTTGGTTTATCTATTGGTTTGGTCGTGTTGTTCCTGGCAAACCAAGTACAGAAGTTGCACAAGGGCAACCTGTTCCTATGGCAATGCAAATTGTGATTGGAATACTGATTGTGATGTCCTTTGCATCCAGTGTTATCGCAGTCACTTGGCTAGGATAAGGGAGATAAATCATGACTGGAGCACTTATCGTAAACAATCTAGCGGGGTTAATGATGATCACCTCGCTGCTGGTAATTGGCGCTAAAAAGCCGATTGCTTCATGTTGGTTCTATGCATTGCAATCTTTCGTTTTAGTGATGATCTTCGTCACTTTAGCCAATACATTAGATGCACACCAACTCACACTTTGGGCGATCACCGCCTTCTTTACTAAAGTTCTGCTTGTGCCACTTATTTTAGGATTTGCATTCCGTAAATTATCCGATCCTAGTGCGAATATCAGTGTTATTAGCCCTGCACTTTTAATGTTGTTGGCTGCTGTTATCGTTATTTTAAGTTGGTTTGTGGTTGAGCCAATTCAAATACCAATGGTTGTTGATTTGAAACCTGCACTCGCAGTTTCTTTAGGACATTTTATGTTGGGTCTGCTTTGTATCGTGACTCAACGAAATATCCTAAAACAAGCTTTTGGTTACTGCTTAATGGAAAACGGCTCTCACTTAACACTGGCACTATTAGCGTGGAGAGCACCAGAACTGGTCGAAATCGGTATCGCCACTGACGCCATCTTTGCTGTGATTGTTATGGCAGTGTTGGCTCGTAAGATTTACCGCACGCTCAACACACTGAACGTGGATCAACTGACCGCGCTGAAGGGGTGAGGAGATGAACCAAACAACCATGTTAACAATTTTAATGTTTGCACCGTTGGTATTTTCAATACTGGCGTTTCTAAGTCCGTTATTAAAAGCGGGTGCGCGTCCTGTTGTGACGGGGATTCATGCTATTGGTATCACCGTATTGTTAATCGCTGCATTAGGGACTGTGGCAGATGTCATGTCTCATGGCGAAATATTGGCTGCTGCTAATTGGGTTCATGTGGATAGCCTAGGCGCATTATTCCTTGCCATCTTAGGTATTATCGGCTTTTTAACGGGGCTTTATTCTATTGGCTATATGAATCACGAAGTGGATGAGGATGAAATCTCAGTACGCACTTTGTGTAACTACTATGGATTCTTCCACCTCTTTTTATTCACCATGTTATTAGCAATCACGAGTAATAACTTGATCTTAATGTGGGCGGCCATTGAAGCAACAACTCTAAGCTCTGCATTCTTAGTCGGAATTTATGGTCAACGTTCTTCTCTGGAAGCTGCGTGGAAGTACATCATCATTTGTAGTGTGGGGGTGGCGTTTGGTCTTTTTGGTACTATTTTGGTTTATGCCAATGCCGCAAGCTTTATGCCTGATCCAGATCAGGCCATCTTCTGGACTGAAGTGTTGAAATATACAGACCAGTTAGACCCAACACTGATGCATTTAGCTTTTGTCTTTATTTTAATCGGTTTCGGTACCAAAACGGGTTTATTCCCAATGCACGCATGGTTACCCGATGCGCACAGTGAAGCGCCAAGCCCAGTCAGTGCGCTGTTATCAGCTGTACTACTGAATTGCGCGCTATTAATCATCATTCGTTACTACATTATTATTGATGCGGCAATCGGTACTGAATTTACACGTAACTTACTGTTAATCTTTGGCTTCCTCTCTGTTGCTATCGCGGCGTTCTTTATTCTTATTCAGCGTGATATGAAACGTCTTTTAGCGTATTCCAGTGTGGAAAACATGGGATTAATTGCCGTTGCGTTAGGAATTGGCGGACCAATTGGTATTTTGGCCGCTTTATTCCACACCTTAAACCACAGCCTGGCGAAAGCACTGTTGTTCTGTGGCTCCGGTAACGTGTTATTGAAATACGGTACTCGTGATTTAAATGTCGTGAAAGGCATGTTTAAAGTGATGCCATTAAGTGCCGCTCTTTTTGCTGGTGGTGCTTTAGCGTTAGGCGGTATGCCTCCTTTCAACGTCTTTATCAGTGAATTTATGATTGTTGTAGCAGGTTTAGCTTCTCAGCACATTGGCTTAACTATCCTATTATTATTGTTATTGACAGTAGTATTAGGTGGGTTAGTTCGTATGGTGGCTAAAACTGTCTTTGGTCCAAAACCTGATGTTGTTGCTAAAGGTGAACTGGGAATTTTAACCACATTACCAATGGTCATTCTGATTGCACTTATGCTGTTAATGGGAACTCACATTCCTAAGCCTGTCAGCGAGTTGTTAGAAAATGCCGCTAATATCGTGATGAATATTGATAAAAGTGAGTCACCTACTTATGCATGGCCAACGGCTTTAATCAGCAATCCATCCACATCGGTTCAGGAGATGTAACGTGAGCTACCAAAATTATGTCAGTAGAAAAGAGGGAAAAGAACTAGGTGGAGATTATGTTGCCAAAGTTCGTGAAAAATTCCCATCAGCTGTTCTTGATGAAGAGCGACAAACCGCTGATCAATTGACGATAACAGTAAAAACGGAATCACTTCCTGAAGTGGTGGAATACCTGTATTACGGCTTAGGCGGTTGGTTACCTGTTTTATTTGGTAACGACGAACGTAGTTTAAACGGGGACTATGCTGTTTACTACGCATTATCAATGGAAGAGGGTGAAAAATGCTGGGTGGTTGTAAAAGCCCACGTTAGCCCAATCACTTTAGAATTCCCGTCAGTAACACCGCGTGTACCCGCTGCTGTATGGGGGGAACGTGAAATCCGTGATATGTATGGCCTTATCCCAGTTGGTTTACCTGATGAACGCCGTTTAGTGCTTCCAGATGACTGGCCTGAAGAGATGTATCCACTGCGTAAAGATGCGATGGATTATCGCCAACGTCCAGCACCAGCGACTGAAGTTGAAACTTATCCTTTCTTGAATGAAGGTAAGCAAGATGCGCGCGTTGTACCAATTGGTCCTATGCACATTACCTCAGATGAACCAGGACACTTCCGCTTATTCGTAGACGGTGAAAATATTGTCGATGCTGATTACCGCATGTTCTATGTTCATCGTGGTATGGAAAAACTCGCTGAAACCCGCATGGGTTATAACGAAGTCACATTCTTATCAGACCGTGTGTGTGGTATCTGTGGTTTTACTCACAGTGTGGCGTATGTGACTTCTGTTGAAAATGCGTTAGGCATTGAAGTGCCTCGTCGTGCGCATACTATTCGTTCAATCTTATTAGAAGTTGAACGTCTTCATAGCCATTTATTGAATATTGGTTTAGCTAGCCACTTTACAGGCTTTGATACTGGCTTTATGCAATTTTTCCGTATTCGTGAAAAATCAATGCAGATTGCAGAAATGCTGACCGGTGCGCGTAAAACGTATGGCTTAAACTTAATTGGTGGTATTCGTCGCGATATTTTAAAAGATCAGCGTCTGAAAACAATTCAATTAGTTAGAGAAATGCGTAAAGAAGTCACTGAATTAGTGGATATACTTCTGTCTGCGCCAAATATGGAACAACGTACTGTCGGCGTAGGTATCTTAGATAAGAAAGTCGCTCGTGATTTTAGCCCAGTAGGTCCAATGATCAGAGCGAGTGGCTTTAAACGTGACGTGCGTTTTGATCACCCATTTGCAGATTATGGCAATCTTCCATTAACTCTCTTTAGTTATGAAGGCGGCGATGTCTTCTCTCGTGTGATGGTGCGTATCAAAGAGGTTTTAGATTCAATGGCAATGATTGAATACGCCTTAGATAACTTACCAGAAGGCCCATTATTAACCGAAGGCTTTACTTATCAACCCTATAAATTTGCATTAGGCTTTACTGAAGCGCCACGAGGCGAAGACGTTCACTGGAGTATGTTGGGTGATAACCAAAAATTATTCCGCTGGCGTTGCCGTGCTGCAACTTATGCTAACTGGCCTGTATTACGCTATATGTTGCAAGGAAATACTGTCTCTGATGCACCGTTAATTATCGGTAGTCTTGATCCTTGTTATTCCTGTACTGACAGGGTAACGCTCGTCGATGTGAAAAAACGTAAATCTAAAACAGTTTCTTATAAAGAAATTGAACGTTACAGCATCGAACGTAAAAATTCGCCGCTCAAGTGAGGGAATGAACGATGTTAAAATTGTTTAAAACCATAATCAAAACAGGCGAAGCAACGACCAAATATCCATTTAAGCCTCTGGATTTACCTGATGGTTTCAGAGGAAAGCCTGAATATGATGCACAGCAATGTATTGTCTGTGGTGCTTGCACCGCAGCCTGCCCTGCTAATGCGTTAACGATGGAAACGAATTTGGAAACAGGCGAGCGTCATTGGCAATTATTCATTGGTCGCTGTATTTACTGCGGTCGTTGTGAAGAAGTTTGCCCAACAAGAGCGATTGTTTTATCCGATATGTTTGAAACGGCAGTGACTAAAAAGTCAGATCTTTATATTAAAGGGACTTTTAAATTATTAAATTGCCGTGAATGCCATCAACCATTTACGCCTAGAAAATCAGTTGAATATGCGATGGAGCTATTAGTGCAATCAGGTTGGGATGAGCAAACAGTAGAAGCAATGCGCCCACAATTTGAAACTTGCCCTGAATGTAAGCGTAAACATAACTTGTTATCTGATGGTCGTGAAAATATTAGTGTGGGCGAAATTGGGAGTACAATAAAATGAGTCTACCAGAAATTCCCATTAATCATCATGTTAGCCAACCGATCACCCTTGATGATCAGGTACAAAAGCTAAAACAGACATTGTTGAAAGATATTCAGCGTTCAGCTTATGTTTATCGTGTTGACTGTGGTGGTTGTAATGGTTGTGAGATTGAAATTTTCTCCGCAATTACACCGGTTTTTGATGCTGAACGCTTTGGTATCAAAGTGGTAGCCTCACCTCGTCACGCTGATATTTTATTATTCACTGGCGCAGTAACGCGCCAGATGCGTGTTCCTGCATTACGTGCTTATGAATCAGCGCCAGATCCAAAAATTTGTATCTCTTATGGTGCTTGTGGTTGTGGTGGAGGTATTTTCCACGATCTGTATTGCGTATGGGGTGGTAGCGAATCTATCGTACCTATTGATGTGTGGATCCCTGGTTGTCCTCCAACGCCAGCTGCAACGATTTATGGTTTTGCTGTTGCATTGGGTTTGTTAGACCAAAAATTAAAAGGCGAATCACATATTGAAGTAGAAAATGAGAAAGCATCTCTAATTCTGCCTTCTATTCCTCTAGATGCTCGAGTGATGATTGAGCGTGAAGCACGTCGTCTTGCTGGTTATTATCAAGGAAGACAAATCAGTGATCATTTCCTTACCTTATTAGAAGGTGCCACTATTCAAGAAGTGAGTGGACGTGTTGATGAATGGCTACGACAAGCTAACGATCCTCGTTTATCAGAGATTGTAAAACGTCTTGTCTATTCATTAAGCCAAGGGGGAATTTATGCCTGATGACGCTAAAGTTTACTTTTGGTCACTAAGACAAAAGTTTGTTGATAGCGACGATGATATTCCTGAGCAAGCGCAACAGGTGATGTACTATTCGCTCGCGATTGGTCACCACGTGGGTATGATTGATTGTCTAAAAACAGAGCTAGTCTGTCCTTTAGAAAAATATAAAGCATGGATTGATTTATTACCTGAAGGTGAAGCAAAACGCAAAATGCAGGGATTGCTGACATTTGGTGAAATCAATATTAACTCGGAGCATACTCACTTATTAGCGTTAGCATTTGATCCTATTATTAAAAATGACGATCCTATTTTTAGTGAATGGAGTCAAACGCTGATTAAATTACTGGGTGAGATCCACGCAGAACCTGCTATTTATTTGATTGTGAAGAGAAAACCATGAGTAAAACAATGACAGCACCTAAAGTGGTATTAACGGTCGGTAACAGCATGATGGGCGACGATGGTGCAGGCCCTCTGCTTGCTGAGTTAATGGAAGCAAACCCAATTGATGGATGGATTGTTATCAACGGGGGAAGTGCGCCTGAGAATGTTTCTTACCAAGTAAGAGAGTTACAACCGCAATGTGTTGTCGTTGTTGATGCTGCTGACATTGGTTTAAATCCAGGTGAGATCAGGGTGATAGATCCTGATTATATAGCGGAAATGTTTATTATGAGCACCCATAATATGCCGCTGAATTTTCTTATTGATCAATTAAAAGATGATATTCCTGATATTACTTTTCTAGGGATCCAACCTGATTTAGTCGGTTTTTATTACCCAATGACTGAAGCCGTAAAAAATGCCGTTGATAAAGTGTATCAAGGGATCAAGTCTTGGCGAGTTGATTACTTTCCAGAGCTTGAAGTTTGTGATGAAGAAGATATCGAAGAATAAAAATAAAACAAGTATCCAAAGTTTATAGATAAAAATTAAAACATCCGCTTTGCGGATGTTTTTCATTAATGACACCTATATTACTCATTAGCTACAAAAAAAAGCGTTAATGACACTTATATTACTCATTAATTGGAGGGGATTCTTTTAATAGTGAAGATAAAATATGTGGTGAAGAAGGAACAAGTCCTACTTTTAAGCCAAAAGGTTTGAATACTTTATTAATGATATCAGCAGAGTAATTACCTCTATCATTTTCTATTTCAGACAAGGTTTTACGTGAAACATTGATGAGTTTTGCATAAAGATCTTGATTCAAACCTAGAACTTTAATCCTTAACATTTTCAATGCTTCTCCTTGAGTTATTTCTCCGAATAACAGATGAGCCATGATCTTGCTAATAACTTGTTTTCTATCAGTTGTTGCTACAAACTGATGCTTTCTAGAAGCTCTGGTGGGAAATTTATCTATGTGATTTTTATTTTCAACATTGTTCATGGTAATAATCCCCAGCGTTCTAATTTGTTAGGTATGAAATCAAAGCCAAATGAAGGCATGGTTAAAATTTGCGTAGGTACACCCCTCATTTCTAATCTTTCTTTTAAAGTCAGCAATTGTTGTGCTGTTTCTTGTAATGCATTAAGTAATTGTTCTGGTGCTATTAAATCAGATAAAGAATCTGCGATATTAATAAAATTGTACTCGCCGCCAATTTCACTGTGAGAGCCCCATTTTGTCGTTCTAGCAATACCTTCTGGATCCGCTTTCATCGGTGCAAAATCATAAATAGGTGCGAGATAAATTGCGTTGTTATATCTTATTAAAGAAGTATTTCGCCCATGATTATCACTATTACCAAAAATAATATTTAATAAATCTCGCCTTACCCACTCGATAATAAAATTTGCCGTATTAAATTGAAAACCAAACTCAGTAACCATATTGCTTTGGTTAATTTTATCTATTAATTCTTTGATAACAGTTTCATGATATAGCGTTGTACCTGGTGCTTTATTCAATATGGAATAGACAGACTCCATAGCTAAACGAATAATTTTATTATTTTCTATTTTTATATCAAACCTAGGTAACCATAAAGAAGGATAATTATCACCTTCTTCTAAACGCATATCTTTAATTGGGATCGTATCGAATCCCATATCTGTAAGTTCATGATAAAAATGATATTCTGTTCTTAAAATATTACAATCTACAACTGAACGGCTCCCTCTAGGAAATTTAACTAAATAATATTTATCAAGATTAGATATATCGTCTTGATAAGTATCAATCCAAACTTCCTCATTATCATTGCACCTTAATAATAATTTGGGGGCCTCACCTCCAGCACCTGTTGCACCACCAGCTGCCGCTCCTTTACGTTGAGCATAATCTAAAAAGTCACTCGCACGATTCTTTACATCATTAATAGTGAAAAAAAGATTTCTATTTAAGGGAGACGGTGCGGGTAATGACTCTTTTACTCTTAAGTTTCCAATGGGAGAAATAGTACCGTGATGAAGTAATTCATAATTTTGTTGCTCAGTGCTAAGTTCAGCAATATCAAGATATTGGAGCCAATATCGTCGACTTGCTCCACTAGGCACAATATCATCTAAGAATTTAAGCCAGCCAGGTGAGCCACTATCATCAAAATAAAGTTCAACAGGATGATTAATAGAAACGGCATGTTGATCATCTTGATAAAGATGCTCTATTGAATAACTTGTTTCATATTCCAACTCAGTAATTGGATAAGTAATATCATATTTACTGGCATATAACATACGGTCATACTTAGGAAAATTAATAATGGCAATATCTACCCATTCTTGGTTCAGGAAAGCTTGTAATGTTATCTTTTCCATATCAATTATCCTTCATATCTTAATGAGTGCTATATTACTCATTAAAGCATAAAAAAGAACTTAATGACACTTATATTACTCATTAAAATAAAGTTGTGGCTAATAACATGCTTTTTATGCACTAACCTTAATTTTTCCTTTAGTAATTTCTTTTAAAAAACAATCCTGCTTAACCTGTTCTTCATAGGGTATCTTAAAAGTTAATTATACTTATTCTTTATTAATAATGATTTTTACTTCAAATTAGCAAAAAAGTAGCTTTTTACTTAGGCATAACGAGTGAATAGCAAGAATAGCTCCATATTGAGGCTAGTATCTTTGCTATCCTTGCCCAATATGTTCAGAACGAAAGTTGCTTATTAGAAAGAATAAAAGGTTGGTTATGTCTTCTTTTGTACCTCAATTAAGTATTGTGGTCGCCGTTTATAATGGCGAGAAGTTTTTATCAGAATTTTTTAGTTATTTACAAGCGCAGAAACTACCAAGTTGGGAGCTTATTCTTGTTGATGATGGTTCTAACGATAATTCATTAAAATTACTTTATGAATGGAAGGATAAATTTCCTGATGTCACTATTTTGACACAAGAAAACCAAGGTGTTTCCGTTGCTCGAAATACAGGGTTTAAAATAGCTCGTGGCCAATATGTGGCGTTTCCTGATATTGATGATGTCATTGATGCCAGAATGTATCCACGTCTACTTGAAATCGCGCTTGCTGATGATTTAGATATTGCAACTTGTAATGGTAATTATGTCTATGCAGATGGGCGCCCTTCACGACCTATATTTCCATCTAACCGCTTACAGACAACAGATGTTTTAACGGGGCCTCAATGGCTTGAGCGTGCTCTTGAATCGAAAAAGTTTTTACATGTAACTTGGTTAAATATTTATCGTCGCGATTTTCTACTTGCTCATGGTTATTATTTTGAGCCAGGTTTACATCATCAAGATATTCCGTGGACAACAGAAGCATTATTAACCGCTAAACGTGTTAAATATATTGATGAGCGTTACTACGATTATTTTATTCACTCTGGATCTGTTTCTCATACAACACCGGATGATGCTATTCATGTTCGAACAATTCATAATTACATGAAAATATTAGAGATGCTTGATGCTATTAATCAAAAGCATAAGGATGTCACTAAAAATATCAATGCATGCTATTGGCAAATTGCCAAAGAAGGTTTAGGCATTATTCACTCAATCGGTTCTATTCAATCTATTGAAGTTAAAAAACAAATAGTTAAAGAATTTTTTGATAGAGGAATTTGGACACTTATCTGGCAGAATGCGAAAGATTTTAGATTGCGTTGGCGTTTAGGACGACGCTATTTCAAATTAAAAAGAATATTAAATACATGATCACAAGAGGGCACAATAATGTGCCTTTTTTATTTTCAGTGTAAATTAAATAAAAAGAAATAATTTAATTTCGTTAAAAAGTCACTTTATTTCGTTTTACGCTCACTGATAAATTCAATGATAAATATATAACTTATTTATTAGAAAAATACTGTGCACTTGCTAGAAGTTTGCCATAATGAGTATTACTGCTTAATAAAAGTTTATGTGAAATCAATAAACTGTCGAATATTATTCGAGTAGTTGAATAAAAAAACTTATTATGATGTCGCTGGTTTAGCCTTTATCTGTACCAAGTTGCAGAACATCATAATTATTATTGTTATTTATCTTGTTTCAGCCTCTTCATCTTATTTAGATAGAGACTGATGATAAGTTGTATCTAAAAAAATCGGAGAATGTTTTATGTCTATTCGGTTTGGTTGGCGTCAATCATTAATTACGTTGACTTGCTTAGCTGCATTAAGTGCCCCTTTTGCAACATCTGCTCAAACGTTGAAATTAGCCATTGGTGAAGAGCCAACCGAAGGTTTTGACCCAATGCTGGGATGGAGCCATGGTAGTTATTTACTTCTTCATAGCCCATTATTGAAGCAAAAGGCGGATCTCTCTTGGTATAGCAATATGTTAAGTGACTATCAGCCAAGTGAAGATGGTAAAACATGGAAATTAACCTTAAAACCTGACTTAAAATTCTCTGATGGCTTGCCACTTACAGCAAAAGATATCGTCTTTACCTATAACAATGCGGCTGCCAGTGGCGGTAAAGTGGATATGGGTAACTTCCTTTCAGCCAAAGCCGATGATGATTTAAATGTCACTATTACGTTAAAAGCACCACAAAGTACTTTTGTGAACGTACTAGGCTCTTTAGGTATTGTTTCTGCTGATAAGTATGATGAAAAAACCTACGCACAAAAGCCGATTGGTGCAGGCCCTTATCGGATGGTAAGTTTCCAACCTGGTCAGCAATTAATTGTTGAAGCTAACCCTTATTATGCGGGGCAGAAAAATGATTTTGAAAAACTCATTTTTGTTTTCCTAGATGAAGATGCAGCTTTTGCTGCTGCTCAAAGTGGGCAACTGGGTATTGTGCGTATTCCACCAGCAACGGCTACAATGGCTAAGAATTTGCCCAATACGAAATTGTGGGAAAGGCCGAGTGTTGAAAACCGTGGTATTGTTTTTCCAATGGTAAAATCAGGCGCAAAGAATGCACAAGGTTATGATATTGGTAACGATATCACCGCAGATATCGCTATTCGTAAAGCGATTAACTATGCTCTTGACCGCAAATTGTTATCAGAGCAAGTGCTTGATGGTTATGCCGTTCCTGCGTATACCGGTGTAAAAGGGCTTCCTTGGGATCAAACTGAGGCTGCATTTAAAGATGGTGATGTTGAAAAGGCAAAACAAATTCTTGAAGATGCCGGTTGGAAACTCAATAAAAATGGTATTCGTGAAAAAGACGGTTTAGAGGCGAAACTCACCTTATGGTATACCAGTGGTGATGCAACTCGTCGCGATTTAGCCGAGTCAATTCGTGCGCTAGTACAACCTCTCGGCATTCAAATGGATCTTAAATCAGGCAGTTGGGATACTGTAGAGCGCTATATGCACTCAAATCCGACTTTATTTGGCTGGGGTAGTCTTGATCCTATGGAGTTATATCATCACTACAGTGCGAATGCTGCTGGTGTTGGTTATTATAATCCGGGTTATTATAAAAATCCTGAAGTCGAAAAACATCTACAAGCCGCACTTGATGCCCATACATGGCAAGAAGCCGTTCCTCATTGGAAAGCAGTGGAATGGGATGGTAAAAATGGCGTTGGTGTAAAAGGTGATGCTGCTTGGGCTTGGTTGATGAATGTGCAACATACTTACCTAACTAATCCTTGTGTTGATCTGGGTACAGGAACACCTGAAATCCATGGTTCATGGTCATTATTAAATAGCGTAGATACTTGGAAGTGGACTTGTCAGTAATACGTCAAAGTGTAGGTTTTTTCCTGCGATTACTCTGCCTGCTGTTGGTGACAACAGCAGGTGTTTTTATTTTATTAAGTTTTTCACCGATAGATCCTATTAAGGCCTATATCGGTAGTGATCTACTGAATGTTCCTCCGGAACAATATCCTTTAATTGCGGCACGTTGGGGAATTGACCAGCCTTTATGGATGCGATTTTGGCTTTGGTTTAGCCAAATCATTCAAGGGGATTTTGGCTATTCCATGTTGTATAACATGCCCGTTATTGATGTTATTCGTGAACGTGCAGGACCTTCGTTTATCTTGCTTTTTTCAGCATGGGTATTTTCAGGTGTTATTGGCGTTGTGATGGGATTAGTCGCTGGTCGATATCTTAATCGTTGGCCAGATAGAATTATCTCTACTTTATCTTATCTATTAGCGGCATTACCGACGTTTTGGGTGGGATTACTGCTGCTATCTCTGTTTTCTGTCACTTTACATTGGGCACCAATTTGTTGTGCTTGGCCGATGGGAAGTAGTGCTGAAACGGCAACATTAAGCCAGCGTCTTTCTCATCTTATCTTACCTATGATTGCGCTTGGATTATTAGGTACCGGGAATATCGCTTTGCATACTCGTGCGAAAGTCGCTGAAGTGATGGGCAGTGAATTTATCCATTTCGCTAAGGCCCAAGGTGATAAAGGTTGGGCTATGATGCTATTTCATGTTCTACGTCATGCCATTACGCCTGCACTTTGCTTACAGTTTGCATCAATTGGTGAATTACTTGGTGGCTCTCTTTTAGCTGAAAAAGTATTTGCTTATCCAGGCTTAGGACAAGCAACGGTTGATGCAGGATTACGAGGCGATATTCCTCTGTTAATGGGAATTGTTGTTTTCAGCACTATTTTGATTTTCTTTGGTAATAGTATTTCTAATATCTTATTAAGACGTATTAATAAAGGAATTTTACGAGACTCATGATTTACGATCCGAACAAGCCTTTGCTACGACTTTTATTAGTTACCCTCGCGTTAATTGGGCTAGTTGCATATGGTTTTTCTGTTTCTCATACTGATATCGTAATGGACTTTTTGGCTAGAAATCAGGCTCCGTCAGATCAATATTGGTTCGGTACTGATAACTTAGGTCGCTCTTTGTGGCTACGTTGTTTTCAAGGCATGTTAAGTAGTTTAAATATCGGTGTAACAAGTGCGATTGTGAGTGGTGCAATCGCTTTAATTTTTGCTGGTATCTCCTCAATTAATCGTTATTGTGATTTTTTTGTAAGAGGCGTTGTTGATGCGCTTTTAGCATTACCTCATTTATTACTGTTGATTTTAATTTGTTTTACCTTAGGTGGTGGGCAACAAGGGGTGATTTGGGCTGTGGCATTAACCCATTGGCCTAAATTAGCTTTAATTTTACGAGGTGAAATTCAGCGTATTAGAGAAGCTGATTATGTAATGTTATCGCGTCGTATTGGCAACACGCCTTTTGAGTGCGTAAAAAAACACTATATTCCTATGCTGTTACCTCAGTGGATCGTGGGAACCTTGTTAATGTTTCCTCACGCAGTATTACACAGTGCAGCGTTAAGTTTTCTCGGTTTTGGTCAGGCTGCTCATGAACCTTCTTTAGGTTTATTGTTATCTGATGCATTACGTTATTTAAGTACAGGCTCTTGGTGGATGGTGGTGTTTCCTGGATTGATTTTGATGTGCTTAGTATTGATTTTCGATCAATTTGCTAAAGCAATGCAACAATTATGGTTAAGAGGGGCAGGATGTTAAGTTTTGAACAGCTTTCCATTGATATCGCACAATTTCGTTGGTTAGGAAAACGAAATTGGCAACCGTTGCTAAAATCAATCTCACTGGATATTAAGCCCGGAAAAATGCTGGCATTAGTAGGCGGCAGTGGTGAAGGAAAAAGCCTGTTATTACAAAGTGCGTTAGGCCTTTTACCTGCCAACATGCGAGTTCGTGGTGCGATTAAATTAAATGGGCACACACTAAGTGAACGGGAACTGATTGCTTATCGTGGGAATACCTTTTGTTATATTCCTCAAGGTGTCAGCGCTCTCAATCCGTTGATCTGCATCGGTGATCAATTAAGTCGCTCTGCGCGTTTAAGTGGCGCAGATGTTTCGTCTGATGATATTGTGCAACAGTTAGGGCTTTATCACCTTTCGGGCTCATTAGTAAAAACGTATCCGGCAAAATTGTCTGGTGGAATGGCAAAGCGAGTATTAGCCTGTAATGCAACACTCTCTAATGCACAGTATATTTTGGCGGATGAGATCACCTCATGGCTTGATGATGAACATGCCTGCTTGTTATTAGGCCATTTAAGAGAGTTATGCAATCAAGGTAAATCAGTGCTTTGGGTTACACATGATTTAGCCTTAGCCGCAAGATTTGCGGATACGATAGCGGTGCTTAATCAGGGTGAAGTTAACGAAGTCATTCCTGCTAATGTGCTTAATCGTCATGAAGGTAGTGAGTGGTTAAAGACACTCTGGAATGCATTACCTGAACAACAATTTATAAATACAAAAGAAGCATCACTTAATCCATTATAATATTGAGCTCTTAAGTTTTATTTTTATACATTTCATTTGTTATTTCTGGAGTTATCTTTATGCCACTTTTAGAGTTAAAACAGTTATCTGTGGAGCAAGCAGGTAAGGTGTTATGGCAAGATCTCTCCTTTTCGTTAGATGCGGGAGAGCGACTCGGTATTTCAGCGCCAAGTGGCACAGGAAAAACGACATTAGGTCGCGTTTTAGCACAGTGGCAAAAACCCACTCAAGGTTCAATTCTTATTAATGGCAAGCCATTATCTAATAAGGGTTATTGCCCTATTCAATTAGTCCCTCAACATCCTGATAAATGTTTTAATCCATTTCGAACAACAGGGGATAGTGTTCGTGATGCTTGGTCACCTGATGAATATTGGCTCGAAAAACTCAAGATCAAGCAAGAGTGGTTAACGCGTAGACCTAATGAATTATCTGGTGGCGAGCTTGCACGTATTGCGTTATTGCGCGCGTTAGATCCTCGTACTCAAATATTGATTGCAGATGAAGTCACGGCGCAGTTAGATGCACAAATTCAAGCCGATATTTGGCAAGTATTAATCGATGAAAGTCAGAAACGTCCTTTAAGTTTGATTATTTTTAGTCACAATAAAGCACTACTTGAGAAAGTTTCTACCAAAGTGTGGTGGGTTAATGAAGAAAAAAACAATTCTATTATTTCAAATTTGAATTATTCAATCAGTTAATAAAAAAGAGCTCCCTATATCTTTATAGGAAGCTAAATATACAGCTAAAAGTAACCCCAAATATAACAATAAGGAATTAGAAGCGATAAGTGTAACTTACACCAATTTGCATATCGTGATTGCGATAGGTTGTCATTTCCCAATTTACAGATGTAGTGACAGAAGATTGCTTATCAAACTGATAAGTGATCCCAACATTAGCAAATGGGCGTTGTTTTACCTGTTTTTTATTTTCTGAATAATCAATTTGTTGTTGACCTAAATAGTCAATATGGCTACGAAAATCCCCTTGATAATGCGATAAGTTCCACAGTAAGCCCGCTTTTGTATTAAGTATGAAAGAAGAACCTAATAAATGCTCCATACCTAATCCCATTTTGGCGAATAATGAATGCGTTTTAAGGGCATCATAGTGTGCTGCAAATTGGGCATTTTGAGTTTCACTATAAGCTGAACGTGATATTTGATTAAAAGTAATTCCTACAAATGGCGTTAGCAGTAAATTATCTGATAATGAATAAGGGTAATAAGTTTGAAAATCAATATGATAACCAGATATTCTGGCGTTTCCTTTACCCGATTCAGTACCTGCTAATGCAGGTCTTTCAATAGAAACTTTACGATTTAAATAAGCACCTTTTAAAGAAAAATGTGGTGCATTATTATTTAATTCAGCATTCAATGACGGTATTAAATCTAAACTAAAACCAATTAAAGGTAATGCATAGCCTTGATATTGATAACCTTTAGGTAATGAAGAGGAGACATCGGTATCAATGGCCAAACCGACAACGAGTGGAATATTTTTGATATCAAAACGATAAGCTCCACTCAATCCTGTTTGGGTTGCATTAGTTTTATTTAGATTTTGATAATGTGTAAAACCACTAATACACGCATTTTCAGCACCTACAGAGCAAGTTGCAGAAGCTAGATAACGCAATTGCCCTTGTTGCATATCCATAAACTTATAGCCGTTTTCAGCCATTAATTGCATTGATTTATAGGTGTTTTCAATGTCGATAGGTTTGCTGATAATGATCGATGGTTTTGTTATTTCTTTCTCTTTTTCTTTAGCTTTAATATCAGCTTGCTCTTTGGCTAAGCGCTCTTGCTCCGCTTTGGCTTTATCGGCTTGCTCTTTGGCTAAGCGCTCTTGCTCCGCTTTGGCTTTATCAGCTTGCTCTTTGGCTAAGCGCTCTTGCTCTGCTTTGGTTTTATCGGCTTGCTCTTTAGCTAAGCGCTCTTGCTCCGCTTTGGCTTTATCAGCTTGATCTTTGGCTAAGCGCTCTTGCTCTGCTTTGGTTTTATCGGCCTGCTCTTTAGCTAAGCGCTCTTGCTCTGCTTTGGTTTTATCGGCTTGCTCTTTAGCTAAGCGCTCTTGCTCCGCTTTGGCTTTATCAGCTTGCTCTTTGGCTAAGCGCTCTTGCTCCGCTTTGGTTTTATCGGCTTGCTCTTTGGCTAAGCGCTCTTGCTCTGCTTTGGCTTTATCAGCTTGCTCTTTGGCTAAACGTTCTTGCTCCGCTTTGGCTTTATCGGCTTGCTCTTTGGCTAAACGTTCTTGCTCCGCTTTGGCTTTATCGGCTTGCTCTTTAGCTATGCGCTCTTGCTCCGCTTTGGTTTTATCGGCTTGCTCTTTGGCTAAGCGCTCTTGCTCCGCTTTGGCTTCGTCATCCAAACGTTGTTTTTTATCTACTTCTATTGTCGCATTTTTTTGTGTTAGTGCATTAAGAGTGGTTTTACTCTTTTCATATTCATACTCTGTTAATTTTAACTCTGTACTTTGTTCTCCTTTGTCGAAATTAGCTATTTTAGTATTAAGGTCTTCGACATTTTTTTGATATTCTTCTTCTTTATATTTATTTCTATGATATTCATCTGAGTACCTGTTAAATATATCTTGATCGCCATTTTCTTCACCTTTATCAATGATATTTTCAATTCTTACTCTTTCCTTATTAGCCTTATGCATTTCATTTTTAGTTGTTTCTAATTTATTTAATAATTCCTCTCTTTGTGTGTTGATGTTTTCTTTAAGTAAAGCGATTTTCTCTAATAATAAATTAGAGTTATCTGTAACTTTTTTAATATCGTTATTTGCTAATAATGTGTCAAACTTAATATTTATTGCTTCTTTTCTTTGGTTTTTTTCTATTTCTTGATCAGTCTTTCTTCCAAGGTTCCATGCAACCATTCTCCATGTGCTATCGATGTCTTTTGATATTCCAAATACAGTATTACCATCTTTAGAAATAGAATGAGCTTCTGATTCTTTAATATCGTTATTAAGATTTAGTAATAATTGGGATTTGTTTTCTTCAACGAAATAGATGAAGGCATTTCTAAGATATTTTGATAATGGAGACGTTTTATTTATAATGTTGTTACCGTACTCTACCCAGCCAACAAAAAATTCACCATTTTCTGAAATAGCAGTTGCTTCTGAATTATAATAACGATCATATCCAGTATTATTAATTATTGGTTTTCTAATTTTATTTTTAGTTGGATCATAGATAAAAGCCTCACGAATTAATCTATCATTGCTTTCATTTCTGCGTTTAATACGTGATTCAATCCAACCAACGGCTAGATCATTTTTAGAGAATTGATTGATTTTTGATGAGCCATAATCTGAATCCGAAATGATTTTTACATCATCGTTCGATTTATCATAAATAAATGCTAATCTAACACTTTTTGATTCTTGGTTTTCCCGTTGTAAAGTACCATAAAGATATTTTCCACTAAAGGATGGAGCAGTAATATTAGGTTTTAATTTGATTAATTTATTAATAAAAGCTAAATCTTCAAATAAAATAAATTTATTTTTTTCTATGTGATTATTGATTTTTGTTTTATTCCACTCACTGAGTGAAATGCTTTTTTTATTTTCATTATCAAAGATAAAAAATTTCTTTTCGCTAGGTGAAGTATACCTTGCATAAGGATCGTTATCCTCAGAGTAAAGGCTAAATAATCCATCATTAGTAGTAAAGTAATAATCATCTTCAATATAATATGAAATATCATCTTTATGATTAAATAATTTTATTTCTTTTAAAAAAACATCATAAACAAAAAACACACTGTTGTTATTATACTCACCATGAGCAGTCAAATAATGACCATCTTCTGAAAGTGAAAGAGCACTGATGTTATTAAAATCTTTTATTTTCAAAGAAGTAAAGGTTTTACCAATATCATGGCTGATATTAGTGTTATATTTATCTGATGTTATTATTATATTATTATATTTAGATGCTAAGATTGTTGGAAGATTTCGTGGGAACATTCTTCCATGAATTTGCCTATTGCTGTCATATCTTAGAAGGGAATCTTTATCAACAGATTCAAAATTAAATTCAATATTTTTTGTGGAGACTAGCTCTGATGGATCGTTTAAAGCATAGCTACATGTAGAATTAATTATAATTGAAATAATAATCGATAGCTTTAGCTTCTTTTTATTCATAAACATAAAATATCATTCCGTTTATTTTGGCAGGTTTTTTTGAAGACTAATTTGAACTTCTTTTTCTGTCAATATAAATGAATTTTATTTTAAAATGCATTTCTAATTATATTCATAATAATTAGAAATTATTGTTTTTATTTTACATTGATTTTTATTATGAATATATCCCTGGGGTGTTAATATTTGTAATATTTCTTTTTCTCAATTCTTTACTAAATATATCAATATGTTGTTTTTGTGCCGACACCCATTTACTCGCTTCACCATAAATACCATGTTGATGAAATGCATTAATACGGACTAATACAGATTCACCAAGTGAATTAATAAACTGGGAAAGTAATTCAATATTCTCTAAATAATCTGTTTTTTCTGGAATATATAAAAGGCGTAATTCTGTAAGCAAATTATTATTAGCTAACCATTTGATTGAATCTTTAATTCGTTGGTTACTACGCCCTGTTAAATAAATATGAGTATCTTCATTCCAACTTTTTAAATCAATCATAGCACCGTCCATATAAGGGGCGATTTTTTGCCAGCCATTAAGTGAAAGTGTGCCATTACTGTCGATTAAACAAGTAAGGTGTTTAAGATCCGGTGCTTTCTTGATTGCCTTAAAGTAATCAATTAAAAAAGGAAGTTGTAATGTAGATTCACCCCCACTTACAGTTATGCCATTAATAAATGCTGCATATTTACGTGTAATAACCATTAATTCATCAACGGTATAGGTTAAGGTCATTGGGCTTGATTGCCGTGGGCATTGTTGAATACAAGTGTCGCATTGTTCACAACTGGTACTGTTCCAACTCATTACGCCATTTTGTAATGAAAGTGCTTGCTGTGGGCAGGTAGGAATACAGTCGCCACAATTATCACAGATCCCCATTGTGTAGGGATTGTGACAATTCTTGCAGCGTAGATTACACCCTTGCAGAAAGATGGCCAGGCGATTGCCTGGGCCATCCACGCAAGAGAAAGGGAGTATCTTATTTATCGAAGCGCATCTGCTGTTCATGACTGATAACTCGTGGTTTACGTTCAGCAATATGACAATTTGCCGTGGCTTCATCACCTAACCAAGTAGTGTTAAGGCGAGAGCCTTCATCTTTATACTTTTTCAAATCAGATAAGCGAACCATATAACCAGTCACACGGACGAGATCATTTCCGCCCACATTGGCGGTAAATTCTCTTAATCCAGAAGAGAACGCGCCTAAGCAGAGTTGCATTAGGGCATCAGGGTTTTGTTTGATGGTTTCATCAACCGTTAAAATATCGCTGATCCCTGAGGTATAAAATTGATGGTGAGGAGCAACGGTCATTAAGTGCGTAACAGGATCTGGCTCTTTACCATAAGGAATACGAGTCGCAGGTGTTGTGCCAATATCAGAGCTAATACCTGATTGAGCATGTAACATTGCTCGGTGGTTCCAGCCGTATTTTACTGGTGTTTCGGTAACAAATTGAGCCAATTTTTCACTGATCATATAGCTAAGTTTATTCGCTGATTCATTATCACCATAAGCAACATTTTTACCTTCTTTTTCAAGTAAAAGCGCTACGGCTTCGGCCATTCCATAAATACCAAACATAGGAGCAAAACGATCAGGTGAGATTAATCCTTCTTCAACTAAGAAGCTCTGTTTAAAGAAGTTAGATTTTTCATAGAGAAACTCACAACGAGCATCAATGATCTCAATCTGTTTTTGCATATAAAAAGGCAATACATTATCAAGAAAATCTGGGCTATTTTGGCTACGCTGTGCAACCTCTTTGAGGTTTATACGCACTAAGGTGCTACCACCACCACTTTGAGGCAGAGAGTTATAACAACTCACAATCCCGTATTCATCTTTGCCAAATACCACATCTTGCAAAGCACCATTAGCAATATGCGGTTTACTACTGTGGCAAATATTGGTGATAGCTTGGTGAAGTAAATCAGCAGGTGTTGATTTCGCATCATAAATAAATGTGAGATTAGGCGCGACTTGCTGAAGCTCAACATCTACTTTAAGAATTAGACGTGTAAGAACAGAGTCTTCTGGGCCAATATTGGCGTGCATAAAGGCATCTGGTAGCGTTCTATCAAGATAGCGCCAGAAGCGTTTTAATTTAGGGTAAAGCTGTTCTTCAGTCAGTTCACCAACATAAGGCAGTAAGATTTTATCAATGCGGCCTAAATAAACAGGCATAGAGGTTACAGAAGGAACATGATGATAAAGAATAGTCAGCATGTTTAAGGCATCGTCAAAATCTTGTGCAGGTTCAAGTTCTAAATAGCGAGAGCCTTTTGCTAAAAATTTCGCGTAATCAGGTAACACATAACGCGGTTTATAAGGGGCGTGACCTTCATACATATCACAGATAACCCGTTCATTCAGTGCTTTAGCCGCATCCTCAGGAAGTGAGGGATAAGGCAACATATTTTCAGCTTCTAAAGCGAGAAAATGACGTTTTTGTTCAGGGGAAAGGGTTGGGTTTTCTACGATTTGTTGACAACGTTGGATAACAGATTGTTCAGTCATAACCACCTCAGTACTCAAAGAGCCAGAAAAAGATTTAAAACCTATCTTTTTAGGTTAATGACTTAGTGAAAATTTACCGTGATTTTAAACAAAACCCCTTTAAAGATTAAGGAAATAGCACGAAAATACGTATAAATTAGATATATCTAATTCAAATTATGGTTAATTAGAAATAAAAAAGTGAGTTCAGCTAATGAATAACTCAACCCACTTAGTGACTCCTCAATAGAATAAAAATTATGACTTCTCTATTTTATTCTCCGTGTCGTTATCTTCCTCAATAGATCCTTTTTCTTCATTACTCTCGTTTTCTTCAGTCTCTTCTTTTTCAGTACGTGGCGGTAAATTGGCAGTTAATAAATAAGGAGATTGTTGCCAATGAACGGGGGTTAGTTGAAGAAGGTTATGAGAAAGCAAAAAGCCAATCGCAAGCGCAACTAATAACATGACACGTAATAAATTTGTTGTGTTATCGACTTGGCTTGATTCAGTGACAAGCTGATGAGTATCCAGCGTAAGCCTTAAAAAACCTTTAGGTTTATCTTTGCCCGGTACAGGCACAACAAGTTGATGATTAAAAGAACCGCCACTTTTTTGCCCTTCTAGTGCTAATCGCTCTTTAACAGTGACATTTTCACCGCTATGCGCTATTTGTGTACCATCTTCTAAATAAAGACTGGCATCAAGCACCCGACTATCGTGAGTCAGATGATTTAAATTAGCCATAATGAGGGGATTTACGTTATCTTTGCTACTGTCATCTATATAAGTGGATAAAGAGAACGCAACTTGTTCTGCCAGCGTTTTTGCAAGCTCTTCAAACTGAGTAATACGGGCGTGCTGGTTTGCACGGCTAAAATAAGACGCGCCTTGCATAAGAAATGCCAATAGTGCGATACAAATCAGTATAATCGCCGTTTTTTGTAGTTTGAATTTTAGTTTGTCTTTAAGCATGTTCATCCTTTTGCGTAAGCAAGTATGTGCATGTTGCCAGATGAGCCAGAGATAGAATAGGCTGAATAACGATTATTTTGTTCAGACAGGGGAAAACAGGAGAATAAGTATGTCAAATAGTCTGACCTATTGCTATTTACCGGATGAAATCCGTAAATGGCCAGGTCTGCCGTTATCACTCAGTGGTGAAGAGGTAATGCCACTAGATTACCGTGCTGGAGATAGTGGGTGGTTACTTTATGGACGTGAACTTGATAAGAAAAGAATAAGTGAGTTCCAACATAAATTAGGTGTGGCAATCGTCGTGGTTTCTTCATGGCGCATTGATGATTACCAAGTTGTGCGTATTGCAGGTAGCCTAACTCGCCGGATCCGCCGTTTATCCGATGAATGTGGCCTAGATGTCGTTCCTCTAGGTGAAATTCCTCGTTTACGTTCTCCTGGGCTTTTAGTGATGGATATGGATTCAACGGCAATTCAAATTGAATGTATTGATGAAATCGCTAAATTAGCAGGAGTGGGGGATAAAGTTGCTGCGATAACAGAGCGAGCAATGCAAGGTGAAATGGATTTTAGTGAAAGCTTAAAACTGCGTGTTGCTGAACTTAAAGGTGCTGACGCTTCTATTTTACAAAAAGTGATGGATGATTTGCCTCTTATGCCGGGGTTAACGAGCTTAGTTCGAAAACTTCAGGCGATGGATTGGCATATTGCTATCGCATCTGGCGGTTTTACGTATTTTGCTGATAACTTAAAACAAAAATTACGTTTAGTAGCTGCTGTTGCTAATCATCTTGAAATTAAAGATGGCAAACTAACGGGTAAAGTTAAAGGCCCTATTGTTGATGCGAAATATAAAGCACAAGTCCTTGCACGTTTAGCTAAAGATTTAGAGATCCCAATAGAGCAAACAATTGCCATTGGGGATGGTGCAAACGATCTTAAAATGTTGAGAAAAGCAGGGCTTGGTATTGCTTATCATGCAAAACCTAAAGTGTATGCTCAGGCAAAAGTTGCGATCCGCCACGCCGATCTAATGGGTGTATTGTGTATTTTAAGTGGTGGTTTAAAACACGAAGAGCGCTAAGGGTGTTTTTCTAAATAGTTATTGTTGGGAGAGAAGTGTGGCAAAAGCAGCAAAAAGAGCCTTTGTATGTAATGAATGTGGTGCAGATTACCCTCGTTGGCAAGGGCAATGTTCTGCTTGTCATGCGTGGAATACAATTACAGAAGTACGCCTTGCAGCAGCCCCTTCTTCCCGCAACGAGCGTTTTAGTGGATTTGCGGGTGATGCGAAAGGGGTTAGCCGAGTTCAAAAATTATCGGAAATTAGCCTTGAAGCATTACCTCGATTTTCCACAGGGTTTAAAGAGTTCGACCGCGTACTAGGTGGTGGCGTTGTTCCCGGAAGTGCCATTTTAATTGGGGGAAGCCCCGGTGCAGGTAAAAGTACTTTATTGCTACAAACTATGTGCCGTTTAGCGACTGAAATGAAAACACTGTATGTCACGGGTGAAGAGTCGCTACAACAAGTCGCTATGCGCGCTCACCGATTAGGTTTACCGACAGCCGAACTGAATATGTTGTCAGAAACCAGTATTGAACAGATTTGTTTAATTGCCTCACAAGAACAACCTAAATTAATGGTGATTGACTCTATTCAAGTGATGCATATGGCAGATATTCAATCTTCGCCAGGCAGTGTTGCTCAAGTCCGCGAAACAGCCGCTTATCTGACCCGTTTTGCTAAAACTAATGATGTTGCCATTATTATGGTAGGTCATGTAACAAAAGATGGCACATTGGCTGGGCCTAAAGTGCTGGAACACTGTATCGACTGCTCCGTTATGTTGGATGGTGAAACAGACTCTCGTTTTCGTACTTTACGTAGTCATAAAAACCGTTTTGGCGCCGTTAATGAATTAGGCGTTTTTGCCATGACAGAGCAAGGATTACGGGAGGTGAGCAATCCCTCAGCTATCTTTTTAAGCCGAGGTGATGAGATTACCTCAGGCAGTTCTGTGATGGTGGTGTGGGAAGGTACAAGACCTTTGCTGGTGGAAATCCAAGCGTTAGTTGACCACTCAATGTTGTCTAATCCACGGCGTGTTGCGGTGGGATTAGAGCAAAATCGCCTTGCCATTTTACTTGCCGTTTTACATCGCCATGGCGGATTACAAATGTCTGATCAAGACGTTTTTGTGAATGTAGTTGGTGGAGTAAAAGTCACAGAAACCAGTGCAGATTTAGCCTTGTTATTATCATTAGTATCAAGTTTTCGTAATCGTCCTTTACCGCGTGATTTAGTGATATTTGGTGAAGTGGGACTTGCGGGAGAAATTCGACCTGTACCTAGTGGGCAAGAGCGTATTGCAGAAGCAGCAAAACATGGATTTAAACGTGCAATTGTACCTAGTGCAAATATGCCGAAAAAGAATCCCCCTGATATGAAAGTGTATGGTGTGAAGAAGCTGTCAGATGCGTTATCTGTCCTTGATGATTTGGAAGATTTCTAAAGGAGAAAAGTATGGGCTCTTTTGATTATATCAAACAGGCTATCAGAAAAAATGGATATACTTTACAAAAAGTTGCTGATGAAAGTGATATGACGAAAGGCTATCTTAGCCAATTGATTAATAATAAAATCAAGAGTCCCAGTGCTCAAAAGATGTCGGCATTACACCAATTTTTAGGGTTAGAATACCCAGTGAAAAAGAAAACCATTGGTGTGATTTTTGGCAAATTTTATCCTCTTCACACCGGGCATATTTATTTAATTCAACGTGCTTGTAGTCAAGTAGATGAATTGCATGTCATTTTATGTCATGACGAGCCTCGTGATAAAAACCTTTTTATCAACAGTGCGATGTCACAACAACCTACGGTCAGTGATAGATTGCGCTGGTTATTACAAACCTTTAAATATCAAAAGAATATCCGTATTCATGAGTTTGATGAACACGGTATAGAGCCACAGCCTCATGGTTGGGAAATGTGGAGTGATGGGATCAAAACATTTTTGCGTGAAAAGCAGATAACCCCTGATTTTATCTATACTAGTGAACGGGAAGATGCGGATCAATATAATGCTTTCTTGGGTATTGAAACGGTTCTGATTGATCCTGAACGTTCATTTATGAATATCAGTGGCAGTCAAATCCGCCAAGCGCCTTTTAAATATTGGGAATATATTCCAACAGAAGTAAAACCTTTCTTTGTGCGTACAGTAGCGATTTTAGGTGGCGAATCCAGCGGTAAATCAACGTTAGTGAATAAGCTTGCCAATATTTTCAATACGACGAGTGCATGGGAATATGGTCGTGATTATGTATTTTCTCACCTTGGTGGTGATGAAATGGCATTACAATATTCCGACTACGATAAAATTGCATTAGGGCATGCTCAATATATTGATTTTGCTGTTAAATATGCAAATAAAGTTGCTTTTGTTGATACGGACTTTGTCACAACACAGGCATTTTGTTTACGTTATGAGGGTAAAGAGCACCCCTTTGTTCAAGCTCTGATTGATGAATACCGTTTTGATTTAGTTATTTTGCTAGAAAATAACACGCCATGGGTAGCCGATGGTTTGCGTAGTTTAGGGAGTGATAAAGATCGTCGTCGTTTCCAAACCTTATTAATGGAAATGCTCGATAAAAACAATATTGAGTATATCAAAGTTAACTCCCCTGATTATGACGAACGTTTCTTAAGTTGCGTTGAATTAGTCAGAGAATTATTGATGATGCAATCAAAACATATTGAGTAACATTATGATTAAAAAACGCCATTAGTGGCGTTTTTTTACATTGAAGAATGATAATAATCGCTTGTCTCAAAACTTAATGTTTTTCTTCCTGAGTAAATTTCTTTTATTCTTTACTACTAATGACCTATCAGAACAAAATCTCTTGCCAAAAGATAAAAATATATAAAAAAATCTGTCAAATAAGCTATCTACGTAATAATGCTATTTTTTTCAATAAGGTGAAAAAGGTTACTGAAAATTAATTCAGGGATCTCTATTATAGAAAATAGGTATAGATTTATCGGTGTGTATTTCTTTTGCCATTAGGTGTGAGGAGTCACACTCTCTATCTTCATTCGCTTAGGTGAAGAAGCAGACTATTTTTCGTAAAAGGACAAGATAATGGCGCAACCTTCCCGTGTTTCACTTCATATCAAGAAAACAGTCATTTCGTTAGCGATTGCTGCTTTAGGTTTTACCGTCTCATCAAATGCATTGGCTTATCAAAAAGTCCATCAACCTGATAATAGTTATCAGCAGTATGTCTCTCAGCGCCAAACGGTTGATAGTTTGATCCAAGATGCATTAGATGCTTTTAAGTCACCAGCGCGTGTCTCTGATGCTGGTTTTACGGGAAAACTGCCATCAAATATGGAAATTGTGGCGCAAAAACTGCAACAAGCTTATAAATTAGAGCCTTACCGCCTTGATTTATTATTTAGTACTGCCAGCGCTTATATCTATAACAATGATGTTCCTCGCGCAATTACGATTTATAAACAGATTTTAGAAGCCGCTCCTGATGATATTGATGCGTTAATTTATGTGACTTCGTGGACACGTTTCGAAGGTAAAGATAAAGAAAGTGAAGCCTATTTCAATAAATTAAAATCATTAAATCCGGCGAAAGCGGATGAACTCAAACGTTTCTTTGCTGAGATAGATCGTGTCAGCAAAATGCCGTTAAGTGATAAATTAACGCAAACAGATTTGGCAAAACTAAATAAAACCAAAGATAACAATGCGATTGTGACATTGGGTTATGCATTAAATCCTGATGGTACAATGAATAAAATTTTAATTGAACGTCTAAATAAAACCTTAGAAGTCGCTAAACAATTACCTGAAGCCATGATTATCGTGACGGGTGGTGTGCCTAAAGCACATCAAACAGAAGGAAAGTTAATGGCGGATTGGTTGGTGAAAAATGGTATTGCACCAGAGCGTATTTTCCAAGAGAACTATGCACGTACAACAGTCGAGAATGCGTTATTTAGCCGCTATGCCTTAACCAAACATCGTATTAAAACAGCTGTTATTATTAGCTCTGGTAGTCATGTTCGTCGTGCCGATGCGATTTTCACACTTGCAAGCTGGCAAAGTGGCCCAAGTGATATCTCTTACCTAACAGTTGTTGCACCAGATAAGCCATTAGCTGAATTACAAAAGGCAAGTAAATCAGATATACAAGGCATTTATCGTGATGGCTTAAAAGCATTAGGATTATGGAGCTTCCGTAGTTATCCATTAGAA
The DNA here is from genome assembly GCF_011045835.1 of Proteus terrae subsp. cibarius. Taxonomy (NCBI): domain Bacteria; kingdom Pseudomonadati; phylum Pseudomonadota; class Gammaproteobacteria; order Enterobacterales; family Morganellaceae; genus Proteus; species Proteus terrae. Next base: position 3,344,857 of record NZ_CP047349.1, on the reverse strand, counting down.
GAACGTTGATAGGAAAGTCTCTCAGGTAATTAATTAGAAAGAAAGCCTCCTCAATAATAAAATAGGAGGCTTTTATTTATCTATACTCATTTAATTTTCATTGAATTGATAACAATTATCATTACTATTGCTTCTCACAATAGTTAATAATGAGAAATAAAGTGAGAATTCCTCTGATGATATGCGCATTGATGGCCTCTTTTCCCAGCTTTGCAAGTTGCTTAGCAGTAACTGAAAATAAAGAAATGACAGGTCATTTTGATAACAATAATACGTTGTGTTTTACCGCTTATTTAGAAAGCCAACGTTATGTTGAATTAAACGTAAAAGGGATACAAAACCTACGGTTAGAGACACAAGATGGCACTCATATTCGTAGTTTATTAAAGGATATTCCTGCTGATGGGCAACAGAAAGTACGCTTTTTATTACCCGAAACGACACATTATCAATTGGTTGCACAAGGCGAAGCCAAAAAACAGTGGCAATTCACGCTAATAACACAGCCTTATCAACCGTTAGATAAAGATGCAGGTATTGCACCAACTAGCCCTCGTTTACAAACACTCGCCAAACAACTTGATCAAAAAAATATTCAGGCATTTTGGCAACAAATACATCAGGAAGGAACTCCTCTGATTGAGCCTTATGATCATGATAAAAAGCGAGTCACTTTTCTATGGCAAGGTGCCAAAAAGAATGTTTATTTATTGGGATCACCCGATGGTAACCATGATCCGTTAACCCATTTAGCCAATAGCGATATTTGGTATCGCAGTTATATCGTGCCTAACGACACATTAATGCAATATAAATTAGCGCCTGATGTGCCTGTTATTGAAAATTCAGAGCCTTTTGAACAACGTCGTGCGATCTTAACCACGGCACAAGCCGATCCGTTTAATTCCCAAAATTCACCAAGTCAGTCTGAGGATATCTATAATCACTTTTCGTTATTGTCGTTAGACAGTAAACGTGAATGCCAATTGCCCGATATTCTTGATAGAACAATGAAAGGCAAGACCGAGATTGTTCGTTTTCACAGTGAAATCTTAAATAATGGTCGTGAAATTGCACTTTATCTGCCAGCCCAAAAAATGGAAATACCGCGGATCTTGGTGTTATTTGATGGTCAAACTTATCGTCGCCAATATGGTATTGATCGGTTTTTTGATAAACAGATCGAGGAAGGTAAATTGGCACCGATGATGATCCTATTTGTTGATAGTATTGATAGTGATCGCCGTAGTGTTGAATTACCGCCAAACCCTGATTTTTATCGTTTCTTGGCTGATGAATTATTTGTTTGGCTAGAAAAAGAGAAAGGTATTCACGTATCTGGGGAAGAAACGATAATATCAGGCTCAAGTTATGGTGGATTAGCATCTTCATGGGCCGCATTTAATCGCCCTGATCGTTTTGGTAAAGTGCTGAGTATGTCTGGCTCTTATTGGTGGGCACCTGAAAATGAAGAGCCAGAATGGCTTATTCGACAATTTGAGCAAGCAGATAAAAAGCCATTGCAGTTTTTCTTAGAAGCAGGGCTATTTGAAAGTCGTGGTGATAAAGGGGGGATTTTAAATAATAATCGCCATCTTAAGCAGGTTTTAGAGCAAAAAGGCTATCCTGTTAAATCACTCGAAATGGCCAGTGGGCATGATTATATTTCTTGGTGTGAAACCCTGTATTTGGGCGCAAAAGCATTAACCCAAGAGAATGACTAGTTTAAGATCTCGCCTTAACAATATGCTTTAATACAACAGAAGCTTATATACGCATTCGCGGTATAAGCTTTTTGTTTGTCATCAACTTGTCATAAAGCTGTCATCGAAATCGCTTTTACTCTTCATTTCTCTGTCATTTAACTGCCGTAAGCTTTTCCTGACTTAAAACATTAATCCTGTTTTTTTTATTTTAGAGTGCAAGGAAAAAGCTATGTCTCATCGTTACCAACGTTCTATTTTATCCGTTATTGTAACAACGCTATTAGCTGGTGCGAGTTTCTCTTCTTTTGCAGCTCCCGTTGCTGCGGATACAATTTTGGCACAAGATCGCGCAGCAAAAGGTAATATCACGGAATTTGGCGGTGCTCGCCGTATGACTCAAGATCAAACTGAGGCATTAAAAGCCGCTTTAAATAACAACCAGGCAAAAAATGTGATCCTCTTTATTGGTGATGGTATGGGGGATTCTGAAATCACTGTTGCACGTAACTACGCTGAAGGTGCTGGTGGTTTCTTTAAAGGCATTGATGCGTTACCGATAACGGGTCAATACACACACTATTCATTAGATAGAAAAACACAAAAACCTAACTATGTAACCGATTCGGCAGCCTCAGCAACGGCATGGGCTTCGGGTGTGAAAACCTATAATGGTGCATTAGGAATTGATGTGTTTGGTAAGGATCACCAAACTATTTTGGAATTAGCAAAAGCCAATGGAAAGGCAACAGGGAACGTAACAACGTCGGAAATTCAAGATGCGACACCTGCGGCATTGTTCTCGCATGTGACAGGACGTAAATGCTATGGCCCCGTTGAGACTTTAGAAAAATGCTCAACAAACGCATTAGAAAATGGTGGTAGAGGCTCTATCTCTGAGCAGCTTTTAGTGACTCGAGCAGACGTTACATTAGGGGGCGGAGCGAAAAGTTTTGCTCAAACTGCAGCTGCCGGTGAGTACAAAGGCAAAACGTTAGAACAGCAAGCGATTGAGCGTGGTTATCAAATAGTGAAGGATGCAAAATCACTGGATGCGATTACGCTGGCAAACCAAGATAAACCAGTATTAGGTTTGTTCCATGAGGGCAATATGGCCGTGGCATGGGAAGGCCCTAAAGCGACATATCATGGTAATTTGAACAATCCACCATTAGAGTGCAAACCTAACTCTAAACTCGATCCAAATGCGCCAACACTGGCACAAATGACCAAAAAAGCGATCGACTTACTGAAGACCAATGAAAATGGTTTCTTCTTACAGGTCGAAAGTGCCTCTATTGATAAGCAAGATCATAACGCTAATCCTTGTGGACAAATCGGTGAAACGGTTGCGCTAGATGAAGCCGTACAAATCGGTTTAGATTTCGCTAAGCAAAACGGTGATACGCTGATTATCGTGACTGCAGACCATGCTCACTCAAGCCAAATTATTGAAGCGGATGTGAAATCAAGCGGGTTAACACAAGCACTTATCACTAAAGATGGTGCGGTTATGGTGGTGAATTACGGTAACTCTGAAGAGGAATCTCAAGAGCATACTGGTGCGCAATTGCGTGTGGCTGCTTATGGCCCGCATGCAGCTAATGTGGTTGGATTAACTGACCAAACAGACTTGTTCTTCACGATGCGTGATGCAATGGGTCTGAAATAAATTTAAGCTGAATTTATAGTCTGTCTGAACTTGTAGTCGAATTGCCTTACTAAATTGTTGTATTTTCGCGCGACTTAGAGAGATACCCTCTGGTCGCGTTTTTTTATTAATAATTTAGTCTATTTAAAATAAAATGATAATAAATCAATAGGTTATTTACAGGCTGATTTTGAAAGTTACACATTCTCTGTTATAATTAACAGAACTTACAAACTAATCTATGTAATATTCTCAACTTCTCCATTGATTATTGCACTTAAGTTGCAATATCTTTTTGTCAAATAACACTCTACGTTATTTAAGGCATTACCCGTAAAAATTTTTCTCAGATAGATTATCTGCTCGTGGTCTTTCTCTTTTTTATGAGATTGAAGGAGAACAGAGTCAAACAAACAACGATAAAAATAAGGTTATTATTTCTATGCTGACACTGCTTCATTTACTCTCATCAGTCGCACTTCTTGTCTGGGGAACACATATTGTTCGTACAGGCATTATGCGCGTCTTTGGTTCTGATTTACGCCGAATTTTAGGTAAAAGTATTAATAAGAAATCCAATGCTTTCCTTGCGGGTGTTGGGGTAACGGCATTAGTCCAAAGCAGTAATGCGACGGCACTTTTGGTTATCTCTTTTGTGACGCAAGGGCTGATTTCGATTACACCGGCACTGGTTATTATGTTAGGTGCAGATGTGGGTACTGCACTGATGGCGCGAGTGCTAACCTTTGATCTCTCTTGGTTATCTCCACTACTTATTCTTGTCGGGGTGATCACTTTTCTAAGCCGTAAAAAAGAGCGGGTCGGGCAATTAGGGCGTGTAGGAATTGGTCTTGGTTTAATTATTTTAGCCTTACAGCTGATAGTCACTTCCGCAGAACCAATTACCCATGCCAGTGCGGTACAAGCTATCTTCACATCATTAAGTGGAGACACTGTTTTAGCTCTCTTAGTGGGCGCTTTGTTTGCTATGGTGAGTTATTCAAGTCTGGCTGCTGTGTTATTAACAGCGACATTAAGTGCAACTGGGCTAATGCCTTTATACATCAGTTTATGCATTGTGATTGGTTCTAATATTGGTAGTGGTTTGTTGGCGTTAATGAGTAGCCGAGGGCAGAATGTTGTTTCACGCCAAGTAGTACTAGGAAGTCTATTTTTTAAATTGATTGGTGCGCTATTGGTTTTACCTTGGATAACCATCATTGCAAATAAAATTCAGCAATATGGATTTTCACCGGCTGAAGTCGTTATCTATTTTCATGTTATTTATAATCTTGCACGCTGTGTAATGATGATCCCTTTTGTCGGCATAATGGCAAAATTATGTCAGCGACTGATCCCAGAATTGCCTGCTACAGGATCTGAAGTGGCACCTCGTTATTTGGATCAATCAGCTATTGATACACCTTCTTTAGCTATCGCTAATGCGGTTAGAGAATCCCTACGATTAGGTGATGTTGTCGAACAAATGTTGCAACGTTTTACTGCATTAATGGAAGGTGATCGTCAGCAAAAAAGGGAAATTAGCCAGTTAGAAGAAGAGGTCGAATTACTCCATAGCAGCATAAAATTGTATATGGCACAAATTCAACAGCATGATCTAGGAACTGAAGACTCTCGACGTTGGGCTGAAATTATTGATACAGCGATGAATTTACAGCAATCATCCGCTATCATAGCGCGTATGTCATCTGAAGTGGTGAGTAAAGGTCTAAATCATCACTTATTTTTATCGGAGGAAGGGCGTCGTGAATTACAGACACTCCTTGAGCGTCTGCAAAGTAATCTGAATCTGGCGATGTCGGTATTTGTTTCCGGCAACATGGAACATGCTCGTAAATTACGTCGAGCAAAACATCGTTTCCGTTTACTCAACCAGCGTTACTCGTTTGCTCATGTAGAACGTCTTCATTTGCATAATATGCAAAGTATTGAAACTAGTTCTCTGCATACCAGTTTGCTCGGTGATATGAAACGGTTGAATTCCTTATTCTGTGCCGTGGCTTACCACGCATTAGAACGAAGTGAAGCATCATCAGAACAGGTTAATCTTTAATAATGAAAAACAATATTCGTCAATTAACAAGGAATGAAATTCCACAAGTATGGGAAATTGATAGAACTGAGCTTATTGAAAAGCTGTATGTATTAAAAGAAGGAAAGTTACTTTTATCAGAGCAACGTTTTGATATGAAAGGTTGGCCAGAAGGTGAAGCAGAGCATTACACTCCTGTTTTACTCGAAAGTTTTGACCGAGGAGCACCTTTCTGGGGTGTTTTTAAACAAGGTCAATTGATTGCAGCTGCGAGTGTTGATCCGCAAAAACGTGGTCAAAATGGTACCTTACTGCAACTCTCTTTTTTACATGTTAGCCACCAGCAACGTGGGCAAGGTTTAGCACGAATATTATTTGATTATTGTGTGGAATATGCGAAGAAAAGAGGGGCGGATGGATTATATATATCATCAACACCTTCTGAAAATAGTGTGAATTTTTATCAGCATTTAGGGTGTCGTTTAGTTGATACTCCTGATCCTGAGCTTTATGAAAGAGAGCCTGAAGATATTCATTTAGTCTTTCATTTTATCAATCTAAATAACGCTTAGTTTCGTTTATTGACCACTATAACAACATAATAAAATTGAACGTCTTATCGTGAAAATGGTAAGACGTTTTTTATTTATTATTCTAAAAGATACACATAACCCTTTAAAAAATAAGGATATCAAATAAGTTTTTTTCTTTATATAAGTTGATTTGGTATAAGTGTTATATATAATAATGAAAATCATTATCATTAATGGTGTGTTATTATGGCTAAACCAACACGTATACCTCCAGTGACATCTTGGACATCTCGTATAAATTTATGGGAAATGTTGGCGGTTTCTTCTTTGCTAACAGTGATCACGCATTATATTGCAGGAACATCAGCCTTTACGCTGATTTTAGTGGTTTCAATGCTGTTATCCACCTTGATGCTGTTCCATAAAAAATTACAGATGTGGGTGATGATACCCGCAGGTGTTGTATTAACCTACAGTTTGATGACACTTTTAGTCGCATATTATGGATAGAGAATATTCGCTGAGTGATTGGAGGGGAGTTATCACAAGAAAAAAAGGTTATTGAGTGGTGCGAAGAGGGGGACTTGAACCCCCACGTCCGTAAGAACACTAACACCTGAAGCTAGCGCGTCTACCAATTCCGCCATCCTCGCAGTCTTACTCAATAATTTTACTCTGGATATTGTCTGTTTGGTGCGAAAAGGGGGACTTGAACCCCCACGTCCGTAAGGACACTAACACCTGAAGCTAGCGCGTCTACCAATTCCGCCACTCTCGCATTCAGACAGGAAGCGAATTTTATGCCTTTTATTTTTGGCGTCAATTATTTTTTATCAATAAATTATCTTGGTGATGAAAAATAAAACACCTTGAGTTATCACTTAAAATCAGCCCCAAAAATAAAGCCCTGTTTGAGATAACAGGGCTTGTGATTAGTCTTTCTTGGTTGCTTGGTAAACTTTAAATTTACCTGTTGATGCAAGTACTTCGTGAGAGCCAAATACGTGATCCAAAATATCTGGATAAGGGATAAATGAATTCGCTACAATGCGCAATTTACCGCCTCTTTTCAGATAATTTGGAGCAAGGCGAATAATATCTTCAGCAGCGGTATAGCTTGTGCCTAAACCATCATGGAAAGGCGGGTTTGAGATTATCCAATCATAAGTTTCTTCGACCGCTGAATAGACATTACTTGCAATTACTCGACCTTCTAATTCATTCACGTTTAAGGTGGCGATACTAGAAGAAATTGCCGCCGCATTCACATCACATAGTGTCAGTTTCAACATTGGGTTTTTCTTACCAAGTACAGTGGCGAGTACACCACAGCCACATGCCATATCCAGTAAATCGCCAACCATTGCATCATCAAAAGTTGAAAGTAATAAACGGCTACCCTCATCTAATGCGTTTTGGCTAAAGACACCCGGCAATGCCATTACAGTGAGATCATCATGGCGATAAGTTTGCCACCAGTTATTACGGTCAAACAGTGTTTGATATGTTTGAGTACCAAAAAATAAGCTACAACGGCGTGCTGAATCTATTTTTTTAAGTTTAGCGATACCGTTCATTAATTCAGTGGCACTTTTAACACCGCTACGGTTTTCACCGACGATAAAGATTTCAGTACCCACTTGTAAGTTAGAGCAAAGGCTACGCAGTTGGAAAGTGGCTTCGTTTTTATTTTTAGGCCAAAAGTAGATCAAGGTATTGCAATATTTCACAAAGGACTGATCTGCAACTAAACCAAAGAGTGCGTTATCACCCATTGATTTTAGTAATGGTAGCCACTGGTGATATTGGTTGGTATATGCTCTGACACTTTTTGCCTGGATCTGTGCTGCGAAAGTATCTTGGAGATCACCTGCAATAAGTACATGCCTGTCTGCGAAATGATCTAGGTGACGAAGAATAACTTCGCTAGCAGGGGACAGTGAGGACATTATGATTATTACTCCTTAAAAAACATGAGACGCATGATATCAGATATAAAGAAACCGACGCTATTTATTGGCGTAGTTTATGCCCTCTGATACTATGTACCGTTGTTCTACACTTGATAGGTAAGCATAATGAGCCGTAAAGACAGAATGTTATCCCAACTTGGAATTCGTCAGTGGGTACTTCATAAGCCTGCTGTGTTAAAAGGCGAGCATTCTGTTCAATTTCCGGATACAACACGTTTACTTATCATTACTGATGATACCGTTGATCTAAATAACGGGCTTTTCTCTGATATTTTTAGCGCCATGGGGATAGATAAAAACGAAATCTATTGTATTACAACAGATGATGTGAGCATGCTCACAGAATCATTTGATCTTCCCTGCTGGTTATTAGGCACTGATCTCATACTTCCCTCTGAATATACTTCTCTGAGAAGCCCTTCATTACATCAGTTATATTTTGATGCTGATGCAAAACGCGATCTTTGGAAACAAATCTATCAATATGAAGACCATTTCACTCTTAAACCCTGCTGATTTACCTTTAGCATGGCAAATTGAAAAATTAAGTCATTCATTCCCTTGGAGTGAAGAAACATTTTATAGTAACCAAGGAAGTCATTATTTTAATCTGAAAATTTGCATTGATAATATTATTGTAGGTTTCGCAATTACGCAATTAATATTAGATGAGGCAACACTTTTTAATATCGCAATCCATCCTGATTATCAGGGGAAAGGTTACGGTAAAGAACTTTTATTAGAACTGATTGAAACGCTTGAGAAAAAAAATATTACTACCCTGTGGTTAGAGGTGCGGGAATCTAATGAAAAAGCGTTCAATCTCTATGAATCTATAGGATTTAATTTCGTTTCAAAACGCAAAAACTATTACCCAACAAAGACAGGCAATGAAGATGCGATTATCATGGCTTATCCTATTTCTTTCTAATTAAATCTTTATTTAAGTTAAATTTAAAACGCCTTCTATTAGGCGTTTTTTTATTTTATTTGAAGTGTGAAAATTTTATTTTTTATTAATTGTATTTAAAATTTATCTTTATTTTCACTTAATATAAATTTATCAAGTTAATTTCACTTTTGTCATTGTTTAATTTTAAAACGTTAGGTGATTATAACAGTGTTAAAAAGGTGAATGGCATTTAAAATAAGTAAATTGAGTATTTATTTTTGTTTTAAATAAAGTGATTAGTCTCTAAATATAGACAAAATTAAATCTAAATGAAGGTGTATTTATTTAGGAACTTATATTCAATCCCGATTTTAACCGAAAATAAATAGGCTAATTCAGGGCTTTATTAGTAACTCATAAAGTCAGTTTGTAGAAATTTTAGTAAAATAAGTATTTTGAGAGTATCAATGAAAACAGCGTTACCCTATAAAGCAATAGGCACGATTAATTTTTTCAAACACTAGGCATCACTCCCTCAAGCAGATAAAATAGTAACCATTGATTGTTTATACAGACAAGATAGGCGAAAATAAGCGCCAATTAAGATTAACTTACGGGTTGAATGTCTTTATAGTCACTTTAATTATTACTTATAGCGATATATCAGTGCCTTACATTCTCTCGTCTATCAACTAGAAGATCACCATTGATGTCTAATCCTATTTTTCAGCAAGAAGTTGCTCGTCGTAGAACTTTTGCCATAATTTCCCACCCTGATGCCGCCCAGCCTTTCAACGCTTAAAACCACCTTTCATTGCACACCACAATCACATCTCTACGTACTGAATTTAAAGGCTTTTTGTCTTTTTCTCGTTTCTTTGCTTTTCAATGATGTTCAAGCGTAACCTCGGAAAATGTGTACAAACTTGAGTACAAATCGCCATATTTACCGTTTTTAGCCAAATTCCATGACACAAACCTAGCTGTAGGCCTTGTTCCTACTGGGTTTTAGCCAAAACTTGCCTATATTTTTTATGCCAAAAATCGAGAAATGATGGTAAGACGTTCGCGATTATCTCTAATTGTTTGCCGGTTGAGTTGGTTACCGGTTGCTTTCTTGCTGTCCTAAAAGTTCATTTGTATGGGCCTGATCTTCTGAACAAATCATGCATCTTTCTGACCATCAACAAGTGATGAATCAGGCGATGATAGCTTTACATTGATTTTCAGGAGAATGCAGATGACAGCAGTAGCGCACCAAGTAACCCCTTTTCTAACGTCTTACGAAGTTATGGCTCGTTACCACATTAGCTATACGACGCTCTGGCGAAGAATAAAAGATGGCAGCTTGCCGCAACCTCGTATCAACCGAAATACACGAAACAAGCTGTGGCACATTGAAGACTTGGAGGAGTATGAGAAGAATTAGGAATAGATAGCGTAGCTTAGTTTTTCTGTTGGAGCTTGGACTAACGCTTTGAAACGCCGGCTTGTGCCAACAATATAGTTAATATGTACACCAACTTAGGCTAAGATAGCAGCATGGATTTTTTATTGATTGGATGGATAGGTAAGTGACGACTCCTCAAGAACGGACAACAGGTATTACAAATGCGTCGATAAAAAAACGTTTCGGCTCAATTCCCGCTTGGAAGATGTTGAGTGAATATATCTGGAACGGTTTGGATGCTGGTGCATCAGATATTGATGTCATTATTAACACCTGTGATCTCGGCGGGGTGGAGTCAATAGAGATCCATGATAATGGTGAAGGAATTGACTTTCATAACCTAGACCGAAATTTTGATAATTGGGATGACTCATCCAAAAAACAGGTTACCCAAAAAGGCAGTCAAGGCAGAGGGCGGTATTCATTTCATAAATATGCTGCAACAGCAACCTGGCTTACGAGAAGACAATCTGAGAATGCACGTATTACCATAGACTCGTCTCGTATTAAAACGTACAAAGTTGAGTTGATCGACGATAAAGAACAGCATAGTAGTATTCTTTCAAATGGAAGTGGGACATCAGTATTTCTTACGGGCATTACGAGTGAAAAATCTCAAAAAATCCCTAATATTGAAAATATCATGGAGGAGCTTTCAAATGAATTTGGTTGGAAGCTAATAGTTTTTTCTAACCTTAAAATATCAGTTAATAGAGTCCGAGTGACGCCTCCCCAACATAGGTTGTTTCAAGAGCTTATAGATGTTGATGGAAATATATTTAGTTCAAGTATCATTCAGTGGATAAAAAAACCATCTGGTGAAAAGTCATACAATTATTTTAGAGATTCAAAAGAACATCAGAAGTATAGAAATCTGACTGGTTTTAACTACAAAAACAATTTTTTCATAAGTGGATATATACAATCTGAGTGGTTCGATAATTTTCAAGATACCTCATCTCCAAATGCTGATCTCTTCATTAGTGAAAAGAGTGATGGGAATAAAGTTTTAGCTATGCTGCTAAAAGAACTGCGCAACAAAACAGCCGAGATTTATCAGGGGTTCCTTAGAGAAAGAGCTGTTCAGCTTGTCGATTCTTTCGAAGAAAAAGGATATTTTCCTGTTTACAATTGGGAGTCTGACGAAGATCGTTCCTTTAGAATTGCACATACGAAGAAATTAGTAACTAGTATCTGCGTTGCTGATCCAGCAGCTTTTAATGGGCTAAAGGCTAAGCAAACAAAAATTATAATCGGTTTGCTTGATAGGCTATCTACATCAAGTGAAAATGATAGTTTGATAGATATATTGGAAGGCGTTTTAGACTTAAATAAGGAGCAAATGGATGAATTTGCATCTCAAATAAGTAAATCTAAACTTGATTATATAATTAGCACGATTGGACACATTCATAAGCGAGATCTAGTCGTACAGAAAATGAAGTACCTTTTTAAAGAGCACGCTAAAGAAGTTCTAGAAACACCAGACTTACAAGGTATTATTGAGGCTAATACATGGTTGTTTGGCCCTCAGTACACAACTATAGGTGCCGAAGAGGATGACTTTTCTAATACAGCTAGAAATCTTCGGAATTCAGATATTGAAATATTGGATGGGGACGATATCAGTACCAGTGATCTTATTGAAGGCGCTACCATAGAGGGGGCAAAAGGCCAAGTAGATTTGTTTCTTGCACGCAAAATGGTCACAATTGATCATTCTACACAAGAAGAATTTATTAAATGTACGATCATTGAAATAAAAAGACCAAGTGTAGCATTGAATAAGAAACATTTAGCTCAAGCTGAACGTTATGCTGAGGTACTTGATAAGCATCCTGCCTTTAATGATGAGAGAATGAGATTTGATGTTGTTCTTGTTGGAACTAAAATCTCCCAGAATGATACTCAAATTACAAGGCGGTTGAAAGACCTTGCTGGTAAGGGCGGCGCGGGCCTTGTTTCCGGGGCGGATGAAAGAATTCGAGTATACGTTAAAAGTTGGTCTACAATTTTTAATGATTTCGAGGTGACTCATAGTGCTTTATTACAAAAGCTAAAAATAAAGAGAAGCGAGCTAGAGTATAAATCTAAGCAAACCCTTGTGGATGAATTGCAAATACCTCTCTCTGAGGCGTCGTGAGACTTATAATAATTATTCGATAAGTTGTTTTTTTGTAACTGGAAAAACAACTAATCTAAACCGAGCCAAATGCACTACTTGACTCGGTCATTTGTACTAGCTCAGTCTCTTCCTTAATTCAGCTACCCCTTATTGTCCGAAACGCCAGTTGAATGGAAAGCCTGTCGGCTCGATGATGGTTTCTAGTTGTTGATACCAAACGTCGTAAGCATGACGCATTTCGTCCAGGTACTGATATTGGTTGTAGATAGCATCCAGCCCTTTTTTGCTGTGGCCAATCATCAACTCGGCAACTTCTTGCGTCGTGATGGCAGACATTCGCGTTCGCATCGTTCTGCGAAGATCATGCATAGACCAGTGTTCCATCTCAATACCAAGCGATCTGCGAGCCCAGATTTTCACATTGTTAGGAATAGTGGTATCAAAGCCATTTGTGGCAAGCTCTTCTTGTCCGTTCGCGGGAAACAAGTAAGTTGATTTGCTCATCTGCATCGCCAGTTCAATCAGCTCAATAGCTGGCTTAATCAATGGCCGCATGATCGGCGCTCCAATTTTCTCACCTTGTTTGCGGATCTCTATGGGCACTGTCCACATTGCAGATTGCAAGTCAAAGTGATGCTTTTCAGCTTGAATGAGTTCGCCCTTGCGCCCTCCCAATAAGAGAAGCAGTTTTATGTAGATGCGATTCTTCTCAGTGATTTTTGACTCATGCAAATAGCGCCAAAGTATCCTGATCTCGTTGTCATTTAGCACCCGAGTTCGTTTTCCTTTTTTACCGCCAACCTTTTTTGCTGTGATCCCAGCGGCAGCGTTAATTTCCAAAATTTGTTCATCAATCAGCCAGTCATAGAACTTATGCAGTACAGACACTAGGCGCTCTGTGTTTGACGGAGACGATTCCGAAACCTCACGAAGACAGTTTCGCAAGGACAATTCAGTGATGTCAGTTAATGGATACTTGCCAAGTCGGGGCAGCAAATATATTTCACTGCTGCGTTTTTGGTAGTGCCACGTTTTCTCCTTTAGCCCTTGCTTACCGGCAGAGTCTATCCAGTCTCGAAAAATCGATTCGAAGCTTTGATTAGCAGAATACTTAGCCCGTTCCTGCTGTAGGTAAAGCTTGGGGTTTCGGCCTTGATCAAGTACTGCCCTTAACCTATCCAGCTCATTCCTGGCTTCAGCCAGCTTCATAAGGGGGTAAGTACCTATGTCTACCCGCTGTTGCTTGCCATCGAACCGATAACGAAACTGAAAAACAATTTTGCCCTTGGGCGATACCCGAGCACTTAGCCCATCTCGGTCGGCTTTTACTACGGTTTCTTTTGCTTCTTTATTTAACCTGGCATCGAGCCAGCTAACTGATAACGCCATGTTATAAGCCCAGCCCTAGTTTTGATTTTAATGATTGTTTACGTGTTTCTGCTTTGGGTTCTGGCGCTGTACTCATAGAAGTAACTTCACCATCTGGTGCAAGGCCATCCACCGGTACAGATGTCGTGGATAGATTGGGTTGGCTCATTTGAATTAACCCAAAGGTTGCCAGCATCCGCAGACGCTCAGCGCGTTCCCGTGGTGGCGTCTTTTCCAATTCTTTGAGTAGTTCTGGGTGGCTCCCTGGGGGAATGTTGACGACAACTCTCATGATCATGCCCCATAAAACCAGAAGCCTCGGACGTTCGCCAAAACAGACTGCTCAGGCACGATGATCTTGCTTCGTGAAAAAATCTCCTTGGCCGCTTCCTTATAAGCCAAGGCTCCACCTCCGGCGATCAATACCAAGTCCGCATTAATGCTTTCGTCACGCATGGATTGACGCATGGCTGTAAGAGCAACAGGCGCTACCTTTTTCATGGCAGCATTCAGATAAGGTGAAATATCGACTTTTTCTCCAAATAGCAGGACCTGTAAGTCGCCGGTTCTCATGGCTTTTTCAAGTCGATCCATTCCGACTTTGGCACCATGATCTTCCGAAATCAGCTTATCGATGGTTTCCAGTAGCACGGACATTGCCTGAAGACTGGTTCCTGATGAGCTGTAGCGAATTTCTCCGGCCTCAAGGGCAACCCAATCAACAGAAAAGAAGCCGGGATCAATGACGACGACACGACCTTCTTCAATCAAGCCCAGATCACCACCCGTTTGAACCAGATCCATATAGGCACCGGCAGGCTGTGGTAGTACTTTGACGTCATGAACGGTGATGCTGCGCTTAGGCGTCACTTGATGGACACCTTTTAAACGCTGCACAAGGTCAGACTTACGTTGTGGTTCATGAAACTGGGAAACCGGTAATCCAGTGACAACCAAATCGATGGATTCTGTTTCAGCCATTAACAAGGCGGCATGAAAAAGTGCCTTATAGGTTTTTGTGGTGGGATATTCCGGGTGAAGCTCTCGTTCCCAGCCTTGAAGGCGTCCAGCAGGAACACCAGCGGCCCAGCGCTCATTATCGACAGAGACATACAAACAAGTTTCATCATCGCCTCCACCGATACGCTCCGGCATACGATCCGCTGGACCGGCACCCGCAGGTAGAATAATGGTTTTCGGTTCACTACCTGATTGGCCAATTGCCAGCTTCAGGTTTGAGTAACCGATATCTACGCCTAGTACAAACATACTTATCTCCTGTGCACTCAAAGTGCTCTAACGGTTTTCAATCAACCGCGCTGTTCACGCTTGGGCATTTCCAAGTGCTCTGGCGGTTTACTCAAATGTCATTATCAGGATTCGGTGCACTGGCGGTGGGCAGAAAGGTGACAAATCCTTTCATCTATCTGCCTATTGCATTTTTGCAAAAGTATGAGAATAGGCTCTGTTTGGCGGCTGGTGACCTAGCCAAAAAAATTGAGACGCCAAACGTCGTTTGCATTCTGGCCTGAACTTGCCAAACGGTTTGTATCTTCATGGCGATACGTCTTTTTAGGTGTTTTTAAGTGAAATCAGCCTGTATCCCTTGTCGGGTATGGGATTGAGCGAGTCGATTTATATCGAGACGCCAAACAGTGATTGTGACGGCAGTTTTACGTTTGGCGTTTCGATCCAAAAGCCAAACGGATAGTGGTTTTGGCTTTAGGGGTTAATTGGATGGGGAAATTGGTTTGGTAGAAATCGTCAATGAACAATGGAAAGCAGATGTATCAGATTTACTTCAGCAAGAAACGGACAGGCTAAAAGCGCTGGCACGAGCTGAAGTTGATGACTTTTGGGTTACCCATTACAAGGTTCGAGAGAATGAGCCCTTTAAAGACTGGGGTCTGCTTGGTGTCCGTATCAGAGACTTTAAGTATGGCTTTGGCATAGAGTGGTATATCAACAGTTTTCACGGTCAACGAGGCAAACGCGTGGTCTTTAGCAAGGGGCTGCGTATCTCAAAGACGAAGCTGAGATACGCATTTTTAGACTGCCAAGGTTTGGCCAAAGAATGGGAGCTAGCGCTGGCCATGGAGAAAGAGGAATTCTTCAGTGATATTCGACGCCAGGTTGATAAGCTCAACATGCTGCGTCGCAGAGTGAATGCGTATTGAGTCAACTGCGCTACTTCACTCGCGGTAACTGGTCCCAGCGTGTTGTATAAGCGGGAGACAAATGCTCTCGCTTCATCGACCAATCTTTCTTGAGTCCTTGTCCAGCAAAGAAAACCTTTCCGGCACCGCTTTGGTTAATGGTGTCCAATACAGACATTAGCTGCTGGCTATTAGAGCGGGTCGATACGTCATCGAATAGTCCTGGTTGAAACATGCCAGGATCGTAAAAGTCAGACAGCATGACGCCCGCTTTGGCATAACGAAAACCATCCTTCCATATCCGCTTGAGTAAGTGATTGGCCAGCTCGATAAAATCCCGCGTGTCGCAACTGGGGATTAGCAATTCACCCGATGCAGAGTTGCTGTACTGCGGCTCGTTGTCCTTAAAGGGGCTGGTACGTATGAACACGGTCAGCACTTTGGCTTGCTGCTGTTCTTTGCGAAGTTTCTCAGTGGCGCGGGTTGCGTATTCGCATACGGCTTCACTTAAAAATTCAAAGTGCGTCACTTTTACGCCAAATGAACGGCTACAGACGATTTGCTTCTTAGTTGGCGGGATCTCTTCAAGTTCAATGCACGACTCACCATTGAGCTCTCTGACGGTTCTTTCTAAAACCTCTGAAAACTGGTCTCTGATGGCTCTAGGAGAGGCATTGGCGAGATCTAAGGCTGTGGTGATACCCAACGCATTTAAACGCTTAGAAAGCCGTCTACCAACGCCCCAAACATCATCAACCGGGACTAATGCGAGCAATCGACGTTGCCGATCTGGATTGGTCAGGTCTACAACCCCCTGAGTAGCTGGATATTTTTTGGCGGCATGGTTAGCCAGTTTGGCGAGTGTTTTAGTCGGTGCAATGCCTACACAGACGGTGATCCCAATCCAGTGGCCTATGCGCTCTCGCACTTGTTGTCCGAACTCGACAAGAGATATGGCAGACTCAATACCGGTTAAATCCAAAAACGCTTCGTCAATAGAGTAAACCTCTACTCGTGGTGCCATCTCCTCCAAAGTGCGCATCACTCGACTGCTTAAATCTGCATACAGCGCGTACAGTTGGCTAAGAATTCCCGCTAAAAATAGACGAGTAAGTGAGCAACCATTCTGCCGCATGGGTTGCTGGCGTCTAACACCAGAAAAATCACCCAGCCCAACCCGCTGTCTATTTTTTAAGGTGGGCATTCATCTACATGTCTAATTTTTTACCAATTTGATCGCTAAGATGTACTAATTTGATTACCGAGGGAGACTGACGGACTAATTACTTAGGGGCTTAATCGTACAATCTCCACTCGACACCACACAACTCACTTCTGGACATTTCTGAGTTGCATTTTATCTAATTTAGAAAAACATGAATTAGATAAAGTATGGAAATTTCAAATCAATATGAGGCGGACATGAAGAAATTGAAAAAAGTAGCTTAACTGGGTTGGTCAATTTTGGTTGACCACGTCATGTTCCGGTGAGTACGCAAGTCATTGGCGCTAACGAATATGAAGGTCACTTTGCTTTTGACTTACTCTATAACAACTCTTCAGATATACAGCCTAATACCTTATCGACCGATACGCATGGTACCAATAATGTTAACTTCGCTATATTAGATTTCTTTGGTTACACATTCGCCCCTCGATACGCGAAAATGAAAAAGGTGTTTTTTGAGCTATTTGAAGTGACTGAAGAGAACGGAGGCCGTATTCAATTAAAGAAAGATATTAATCATAAGCTAATTGCTGAAGAATGGGACAATATTCAGCATATTGTTTGTTCATTGAGTCGTAAAACCACCACTCAAAGCACAATCATTAGAAAGTTGAGTAACGGCAAGAGCCGAAGATTGTCAGCATTGCATGAGTACGACCGTTTAATTAAATCTATTTATGTTTTGGAGTATGTTGATAATTCAACGTTGCGTCATTACGTCCAGCAAGCCTTGAACAGAGGTGAAGCATACCATCAGTTAAAACGTGCTATTACTTCAGTTAATGGCAATAAATTTCGTGGGGGGAATGATTACCAAGTATCACAATGGGGTTCTAGGGATTTTCCCCTCTAAAAAGACTTAATCCTCAGGTAGACCACACCAATAAATGGCTGCGGAGGTGGGTTACTACTTATAAGTGTGGCAAATTAGGTAAATATCGTACATTTAATACGGAACAGCCCTGATATGGCCATCAAAAACGAAATTACTATTCTCACGAGAGCAGAACAGGCAGATCTTTATTCCCCACCCATTTTTTCAATCGAAGAACAACGTCTGTACTTTTCTCTGAACGATGCGGAATTGGCAGTTTTTCGGTCAATTCGTCTCAGAGCTCATAGATGTTACTTTGTCGCGATTTTGGGATACTTCAAATCAAAGCCCGTCATCCTAGATATCGCTTACTCGCAGGTTTCTAAGGATTTAATGTTCATCAGTAAAGAGCTGCTTGGCGGCAAGGGGCTCAGACCATTCACTCCCTCACAAAAACAAAAAGATCGACTCTACGCAAAAGTATTAGACCTTGCTGGTTATCACAAATGGGACGAAAGTCAGCACTTCAATTCTCTTTTCGACCACCTTGTTCAGGTGGGCAATGCCTGGCTGGAGCCGCGTTACCTCTTTGATACTGCTATTGAATTCCTAACCAGTCACAGCATTGCTATCCCTAGGTACACCGTACTCCAGAGACTGATAAGCAGAGCGATGCAGCAGGTCAGAAAAGACCTGGCGCACCAACTTAATCAACTCACCAGTCCTGAACTTCACGTCTTTCTGGACAGCATAACAGCCATTGATGACGGACTAAGCCTGAACCAGCTCAGAGGCGGTGCAAAAAGTCTGACCGTACCTGAACTTAAAAAAGAGCTTGCCCTTTATCATCAGTTAGCGCCATGGCGCACGCAAATCAATGGCGTTATCGATGGGCTTAATCTGTCTCTTAAAAATCGACAACACTTCGGTGAGCTCATCAACTATTACGGTAGTAAACTCAAACGATTCAAACGCGCACAGCAGCATCTATGGTTGCTATGTCACCTGACAGAGCGGATACAACTGGCACTGGAACGGTTAACTGATGGGTTCATTTACCATATCCGCAAGCAACAAGAAGCTGCCAACACCTTTGCACAACAAGCAGTGTTCCTGTCCTGGCAGTCAGCCGCGGACAATGTCACGAAAGCGGCAGAGTTACTGCATCTGTTTGTGGATGAGAACATTGATGATAATCAACCCTTCTCAGTAGTCAGACAACAGGCATTGAAGGTCATGAATGACAGGGATATCCAGACCCTCTGCCTTTACCTGAAAAAACAGAAACGGACCGTGGAAGAGTACCAGTGGCAACATTACGATGAACAATGCAATCTCCTGGAGCAACTGTTAAGGCAGGTGTTCTTGTGCCTTGAATGTGAGGCCGGTAAAGGCTCAGAAGCCGTCGTCGCCCAACTTCAACAGATGCAGACGGAAATCGCATTCGGTGGACCACTGAAGACGATGGATACGTCGCTCATCCCGAAAAAGCACCTCCCATGGTTGGTTAAACAGGATAACGTTAACCCGCAACGTTACGAATGGCTGCTCTACCGGCAGTTAACCTCACGACTGAATGGACGCATTTATTTGCCAAATGTTACCAAATACCGCGCACTGGAAGACGACCTGATCCCCCAGACATCGCAGGATACCTTGCTGGCCTCATCAACACTGGACAGACTAAAACAGCCCGCAGAGTTATTGTTACAGGAGAAACAACACCGGCTGGAAAGTGCACTCAAAGACGTTGCTCTCCATATTGATGAGGGAGACAATCGAAATGTGATCATGAAAAATCGTACCGGTACCCGCTGGCGTCTGCCGACCAAAAGCGCTACATCTCTGGTCAACAATCCCTTTTTTAAGCGAATGCAACCGGTCGGTATCGCGGATGTACTGCGGTATGTAGAGCGCGAAACCGGGTTCATGAAATGTCTGACTCATGTACTTCCGATACAAAAACAAGGGTTCACTCATCAGGATGATTTACTGGCCATTCTGATTGCCAACGCCACTCACCGTGGTGTGTATGGCATGGCGCAGATCTCCGATCGAAGCTATGAACACCTGAGTACGGTGCAGGCCAACTATATCCGGCCTGAAACGCTGCATGACGCCAGCGACGTGATCAATAATGCGGTTGCAGCGCTACCCATCTTCCGCCACTACCATATTCAGGAGGACCAGCTGCATGCCAGTGCGGATGGTCAGAAATTCGAAACCCATCTGGAAACCTTTAAAACCCGGTACTCCTCTAAGTATTTCGGCACCAACAAAGGGATCACGGCCATGACACTGGTGGCCAACCACAGCGCCCTCAATGCTCGGATCATCGGTTCCAACGAGCACGAATCACACTATATTTATGACCTGTTACAATCCAACAGCAGTGAAATCAAACCTGACGTACTCTCGACAGATACACACGGTGTCAATCATGTTAACTTCGCCTTACTGGATCTATGCGGTTACAGTTTTGCACCGCGATACGCGCAGTTCAGTAGTGTCATCAATGATCTGTTTGATGTGACTGAAAGTGAACAAGGCAGCACCATACTGGCGCTAAAGAAGCCTATCAGAACGAATGTTATTACAACGGGATGGCAAGATATCAGGCGTATTGTTCTGTCACTTCAGACAAAGCGGACGACACAAGCAATGCTGGTAAGAAAGTTGTCTGGTTACCCTTCTGGACACCCAATATTACAGGCTCTGACGGAGTATAATCGACTGGTTAAAGCGCAATATTTACTTGACTACATCGACGATGCCAGTTTGCGGCAGTATGTGCAACGTGCCCTGAACCGGGGAGAAGCATGGCACTTCCTTAGACGAGCCATTGCGTCGGTGAATGGTGATCAGTTCCGTGGCAAAAACGAGTCTGAAATCGCTATCTGGAATGAATGCGCAAGATTGCTTGCCAACGCGATCATCTACTTCAACTCCGCGATACTGAGTCATCTTCTGGGACACTTTGAAGCGAGAGGAGATGAAGAGAAAGCGGGTATCACTCGTGCTGTTTCGCCCGTTGCGTGGCAAAATATCAACTTAAGCGGAACGTATAACTTCACTAATACTGGGAAATTGCCCAATATTGGCGAAATAACAAGGCCGATAGTGGATGATTAGGCTCCAAGCTGAAAGTAAACCACCTCCGCAGCCATTTATTGGTGTGGTCTACAGAGGATTATGTCTTTTTAGAGGGGAAAATCCCTAGAACCCCACCTTGAGACAGAACGCGCCTTGGTCAGAATCCCAGTCGCTGGGCGGGTTTGCGCCTACGCTCTTGACCCCCACGAGGTCTGGAAAGGGTACGACAACGCCAAAGAATACGCGGCCTTCGTGACCAAGACGCTGGTCAACAAGGACGGCGATATTAAGCGCCGGATCATGTCGATGTTTAGCCCAGAGGAACGCCCAGACGACAGGGAGTGACGGGCACTGGCTGGCAATGTCTAGCAACGGCAGGCATTTCGGCTGAGGGTAAAAGAACTTTCCGCTAAGCGATAGACTGTATGTAAACACAGTATTGCAAGGACGCGGAACATGCCTCATGTGGCGGCCAGGACGGCCAGCCGGGATCGGGATACTGGTCGTTACCAGAGCCACCGACCCGAGCAAACCCTTCTCTATCAGATCGTTGACGAGTATTACCCGGCATTCGCTGCGCTTATGGCAGAGCAGGGAAAGGAATTGCCGGGCTATGTGCAACGGGAATTTGAAGAATTTCTCCAATGCGGGCGGCTGGAGCATGGCTTTCTACGGGTTCGCTGCGAGTCTTGCCACGCCGAGCACCTGGTCGCTTTCAGCTGTAAGCGTCGCGGTTTCTGCCCGAGCTGTGGGGCGCGGCGGATGGCCGAAAGTGCCGCCTTGCTGGTTGATGAAGTACTGCCTGAACAACCCATGCGTCAGTGGGTGTTGAGCTTCCCGTTTCAGCTGCGTTTCCTGTTTGCCAGCCGGCCCGAGATCATGGGGTGGGTGCTGGGCATCGTTTACCGCGTCATTGCCACGCACCTGGTCAAGAAAGCGGGCCATACCCACCAAGTGGCCAAGACGGGCGCGGTCACCCTGATCCAGCGTTTTGGATCGGCGCTCAATCTGAATGTTCACTTCCACATGCTGTTTCTCGACGGTGTGTATGTCGAGCAATCCCACGGCTCAGCGCGTTTCCGCTGGGTCAAGGCGCCGACCAGCCCAGAGCTCACCCAGCTGACGCACACCATCGCCCACCGGGTGGGTCGCTATCTGGAACGGCAAGGCCTGCTGGAACGGGATGTCGAAAACAGCTATCTGGCCTCGGATGCGGTGGATGACGACCCGATGACACCCCTGCTGGGGCACTCGATCACTTACCGTATCGCTGTCGGTTCACAGGCGGGGCGAAAGGTGTTCACTTTGCAAACTCTGCCGACCAGTGGTGATCCGTTCGGTGACGGGATTGGCAAGGTAGCCGGGTCCAGCCTGCACGCCGGCGTGGCGGCCAGGGCCGATGAACGCAAGAAGCTCGAACGGCTGTGCCGGTACATCAGCCGCCCGGCGGTATCCGAGAAGCGGCTGTCGTTAACACGAGGCGGCAACGTGCGCTACCAGCTCAAGACGCCGTACCGGGACGGCACCACGCACGTCATTTTCGAACCATTGGATTTCATTGCAAGGCTGGCCGCCCTGGTACCGAAGCCCAGAGTCAACCTAACCCGCTTCCACGGGGTGTTCGCACCCAACAGTCGGCACCGGGCGTTGGTCACGCCGGCAAAACGGGGCAGGGGCAACAAGGTCAGGGTGGCTGATGAACCGGCAACACCAGCACAACGGCGAGCGTCGATGACATGGGCGCAACGGCTCAAGCGTGTTTTCAATATCGACATCGAGACCTGCAGCGGCTGCGGCGGCGCCATGAAAGTCATCGCCTGCATTGAAGACCCTATAGTGATCAAGCAGATCCTTGATCACCTGAAGCACAAAGCCGAAACCAGCGGGACCAGGGCGTTACCCGAAAGCCGGGCGCCACCGGCTGAGCTGCTCCTGGGTCTGTTTGACTGACGAGCCTGAAGGCCAACGATACCAATCAAAATGCTGCGTTCACAGCGCCGCGGCAGGGATCCGCCGTGCTGGTTGTCGGAAAAGGAGCCGCTAGTGGGAAAGAGGAGGGTAAATTTTCAGCGTTGCTGGCTCCCCGTCAGCCGGATTGGGTTGCATCGCAGGGGTGTCGAAAGAGTCAACTGCGGTCCAAAGCTGTTGGACTTGGGTGAAAAGGGCGTTTATTCTTCCTATACGTGCCGCGTTCCAGGCGGCGACTATGAGGGCTATGTCGATGCCCATGTGCGCCGGCTGGAGGCGCTACGCCGGGCCGGTATCGTCGAGCGGATCGACGCCGACCAATGGCGCATCCCCGATGATCTGGTCAGCCGTGCCGCCGCCCATGACGCCGGCCGAGACAGTCAGGCCAGCGTTCGCGTCCTTTCCCCGGTCGATCTGAACAAACAGATCGGATCGGACGGCGCGACCTGGCTGGACCGGCGGCTGATCCACGGCGAGACGGCCGACCTTGCGCCAACCGGCTTCGGGCAACAAGTCCGCGAAGCCATGGACCAGCGCCGCGAGCACCATATCGAACAGGGCGACGCCACCCGCAGCCGGGACAGCCGCGTCTTCTACCGGCGCAACCTTCTCGCCATCCTGCGGGAGCGCGAGGTAGCCGGCGTCGGATCGGATATGGCTTTGAGTAAGGGCCTGCCGTTCCGCGCCGCCACGGACGGCGAGAGCGTCAGCGGCAAGTTTACCGGAACCGTGCATCTATCGAGCGGCAAGTTCGCCGTGGTCGAGAAATCCCATGAGTTCACCCTTGTCCCGTGGCGGCCGATCATCGACCGCCAACTCGGCCGCGAGGTTATGGGCATCGTGCAGGGCGGGTCGGTGTCGTGGCAGTTAGGGCGGCAGAGGGGGCTGGAACGCTGAGTGCGCCCATGCCGCATTGCGAAGCAAAAGATAATCTGATAAAATGTAGCAATTCATATTCGTAAGCGTGGAGTAATCAGATGGGAAATTCCAAGTCAGCAGACAAGTAAGCCGCAACAACCAGTATTGTTGTTGCGGCGCTCTGTAAGGCTAGTCTCATCTGATTGCTGACGAGCAGACGTCGCCCGGTATTCCTTAATCTTAATCGAGGGTTGATTCGTCATGACCACCACACGCCCCGCGTGGGCCTATACGCTGCCGGCAGCACTGCTGCTGATGGCTCCTTTCGACATCCTCGCTTCACTGGCGATGGATATTTATCTCCCTGTCGTTCCAGCGATGCCCGGCATCCTGAACACGACGCCCGCTATGATCCAACTCACGTTGAGCCTCTATATGGTGATGCTCGGCGTGGGCCAGGTGATTTTTGGTCCGCTCTCAGACAGAATCGGGCGACGGCCAATTCTACTTGCGGGCGCAACGGCTTTCGTCATTGCGTCTCTGGGAGCAGCTTGGTCTTCAACTGCACCGGCCTTTGTCGCTTTCCGTCTACTTCAAGCAGTGGGCGCGTCGGCCATGCTGGTGGCGACGTTCGCGACGGTTCGCGACGTTTATGCCAACCGTCCTGAGGGTGTCGTCATCTACGGCCTTTTCAGTTCGATGCTGGCGTTCGTGCCTGCGCTCGGCCCTATCGCCGGAGTATTGATCGGCGAGTTCTTGGGATGGCAGGCGATATTCATTACTTTGGCTATACTGGCGATGCTCGCACTCCTAAATGCGGGTTTCAGGTGGCACGAAACCCGCCCTCTGGATCAAGTCAAGACGCGCCGATCTGTCTTGCCGATCTTCGCGAGTCCGGCTTTTTGGGTTTACACTGTCGGCTTTAGCGCCGGTATGGGCACCTACTTCGTCTTCTTCTCGACGGCTCCCCGTGTGCTCATAGGCCAAGCGGAATATTCCGAGATCGGATTCAGCTTTGCCTTCGCCACTGTCGCGCTTGTAATGATCGTGACAACCCGTTTCGCGAAGTCCTTTGTCGCCAGATGGGGCATCGCAGGATGCGTGGCGCGTGGGATGGCGTTGCTTGTTTGCGGAGCGGTCCTGTTGGGGATCGGCGAACTTTACGGCTCGCCGTCATTCCTCACCTTCATCCTACCGATGTGGGTTGTCGCGGTCGGTATTGTCTTCACGGTGTCCGTTACCGCGAACGGCGCTTTGGCAGAGTTCGACGACATCGCGGGATCAGCGGTCGCGTTCTACTTCTGCGTTCAAAGCCTGATAGTCAGCATTGTCGGGACATTGGCGGTGGCACTTTTAAACGGTGACACAGCGTGGCCCGTGATCTGTTACGCCACGGCGATGGCGGTACTGGTTTCGTTGGGGCTGGTGCTCCTTCGGCTCCGTGGGGCTGCCACCGAGAAGTCGCCAGTCGTCTAACCGACGACTGGTAGCAGGCCCGCTCCGATGCGGCGCACTAACCATCGAAACCTCGTGAATGTCGGTATCCTGTCTGGCAGGATACCGCTCATTTCCCTTGTTCAGTTCATCGCCGTCGCCGAGCATCTGAATTTTCGGCATGCGGCCAAGGCACTTGGTATCAGCCAGTCGAGCGTCAGCGCGCGTGTGAAAGCGCTGGAGGATAACCTTGGTGTCCTGCTATTTGAGCGCCATGCGCGGGGCGTTCGGCTAACAGACGCAGGCAGGCACTTCATGGAGCGTGTCACGGCGGGTGTCGATCAACTCGATCACGCAGTGAAGACCGCGGAGTGACGGGCACTGGCTGGCAATGTCTAGCAACGGCAGGCATTTCGGCTGAGGGTAAAAGAACTTTCCGCTAAGCGATAGACTGTATGTAAACACAGTATTGCAAGGACGCGGAACATGCCTCATGTGGCGGCCAGGACGGCCAGCCGGGATCGGGATACTGGTCGTTACCAGAGCCACCGACCCGAGCAAACCCTTCTCTATCAGATCGTTGACGAGTATTACCCGGCATTCGCTGCGCTTATGGCAGAGCAGGGAAAGGAATTGCCGGGCTATGTGCAACGGGAATTTGAAGAATTTCTCCAATGCGGGCGGCTGGAGCATGGCTTTCTACGGGTTCGCTGCGAGTCTTGCCACGCCGAGCACCTGGTCGCTTTCAGCTGTAAGCGTCGCGGTTTCTGCCCGAGCTGTGGGGCGCGGCGGATGGCCGAAAGTGCCGCCTTGCTGGTTGATGAAGTACTGCCTGAACAACCCATGCGTCAGTGGGTGTTGAGCTTCCCGTTTCAGCTGCGTTTCCTGTTTGGGGTCGTTTGCGGGAAGGGGCGGAATCCTACGCTAAGGCTTTGGCCAGCGATATTCTCCGGTGAGATTGATGTGTTCCCAGGGGATAGGAGAAGTCGCTTGATATCTAGTATGACGTCTGTCGCACCTGCTTGATCGCGGCCGCGATAGCTAGATCGCGTTGCTCCTCTTCTCCATCCGCGTTCCAAGCTGCGGAAAGGCACCCATAAGCGTACGCCTGGTCGAGCAGGCGACGCGGATCGACGTCCAGCGCACGAGAGAATGCGTCCGCCATCTGTGCAATGCGTCTAGGATCGAGACAAAGGTCGTCTCTGTCAGCCGGATCGTAGAACATATTGGCGGCGCCAAAGCCCACTTCACCGACCAGACCGACGGGATCTATCACCAGCCAGCCGCGACTGGAGAACATGATGTTTTCATGATGCAGATCGCCATGTAGCCCACGCAGTTCCGAGGCATTGCTCATCATTTGATCGGCTATAATCGCCGCGTGGACGTAGTCAGTTTGACAACCTGCGTTTTGATCATCGCGCGCCCGCTGAAACAAAGCTGCAAAGCGATCCCGGATCGGGAGAAGGGCAGAAGGCAGGGGTTCCTCAGATGCGGCATACAGCTTCGCCATTAGTTCCGCTGCAATTTCGGTCGCCTGGTAGTCGCCGTGCTCGGCAACGATGTGAGAGAGCATTCGCTCCCCGGCATATTCGAGCAACATCAGATTGTTCTCACGACCGAGCAACCGGACTGCTCCCCTCCCATTGCGCCATACCAGATAGTCGGCCCCGCGCAGTTCATCAGCAATGTCTTCTATAGGTTTCAATCCCTTGACGATTGCAGGAGTCCCGTCTGGCAATGAAACTTTCCAAACGAGGCTGGAAAAGGTGTCCGCAATGAGAACAGGTTGCGAAACGTGCCAATGAGCAGGAAAAACAGGCGGCATGAACATCAACCCCAAGTCAGAGGGTCCAATCGCAGATAGAAGGCAAGGCGTTCGCGGTCGGGGGCTTCGATCCCCAATACATTGAATAGGACAGCGAAGGCGCGCTCTGCTTCATCTGGCGCTGCCCAGTTCTCTTCGGCGTTAGCAATCATGAGTGCCAAATCGGCATAGCGATCTGCTGTTCCGAGCCGCCCAAGGTCGATCAGACCCGTGCATTGAAGAGTTTTAGGGTCCACCATGAAGTTCGGCATGCAGGGATCACCATGGCAAACAACCATATCGGTGCGCTCTTGGTCGAGCCGCACCGGTAGCTCTCGTTCGACACGAGCCAAAAGATCGAGCTGCGGCGTACTCTTGTCCTCGTCCGGTAAGAAGTCGGGATTGACGGCATTGCGGGACACCACATCAACGGCGCGTCCGAACATTCGCGACAGCCTGCGCTCAAACGGACATTGATCAACCGATAGGCTGTGAACAGCGCCAAGTTGCTGCCCCATTGACGGCCACGCTTTGAGCAAATCCGCTCCAGACAGATCAGCCGCCGGTACTCCCGGAATTGCCGTTATCACCAAGCATGCACCCTCCTGTTCCTCCTGCCAGTTGATGACCTCGGGGCAAGCCACACCTCGACCTTTGAGCCAAATGAGGCGGTCACGCTCTCCAGCGAGCTCACCGCGGCGGGAAGCAGGTGCGATTTTCGCGAAGGCATGCCCGTCACCACGTCGAAAAACAAAATCACCAGATTCTCCGCCTCTGACAGGCAACCAGTCAGAATGCGATTCACCAAAAAAAATATTAGTTCGATTCAATGGAGGTTCCTTCAGTTTTCTGATGAAGCGCGAATATAGAGAAATATCCCGAATGTGCAGTTAACGAATTCTTGCGGTTTCTTTCAGCGCCGCCAATACCGCCAGCCCGTCGCGCAAGGGGCGCGGCTCGTGTGTGCGGATGAAGTCAGCTCCACCTGCGGCGGCGGCAAGCTCTGCAGCGAGTGTCGCGGCCCCGACATCCCCCGGACCACGGCCTGTGAGCGCGCGCAGAAAGGATTTGCGCGAAACAGACAGAAGCACCGGCAAATCGAAGCGCAGCCGCAATTCATCGAACCGCGCCAGCACCGAGAGCGAGGTTTCGGGAGCAGCCCCCAGAAAAAACCCCATGCCGGGATCAAGGACAAGGCGGTTGCGTTTGATACCGGCACCCGTCAGCGCCGCGATGCGCGCGTCAAAGAACGCCGCAATGTGATCCATGATGTCGCCAGCGGGTGCCTCGCGCCGATCTGCCTGCCCGTCTTGCACCGAATGCATAACGACGAGTTTGGCAGATGATTTCGCCAATTGCGGATAGAACGCAGCGTCTGGAAAACCGCGAATATCATTGAGATAGGCCACACCACGCGACAAGGCATAGGCTTGCGTCGCGGGTTGATAACTGTCGAGCGAGACGGGAATGCCATCTGCCTTGAGCGCGTCCAGCACCGGCGCGATACGCGCGATTTCTGTGTCGGACGAAACAGGCGCGGCGTCGGGATTGCTGGATGCCGGACCGAGGTCGATCACATCTGCCCCCTCGGCCATCAGCTTACGCGCCTGCGCAATGGCTGCGTCTGGCGCCAGATACCGGCCTCCATCGGAGAAACTGTCCGAGGTTATGTTGACGATGCCGAAAATGATGAGCGATTTATTCATGGGGGCTTCTATAATAATAATAATCGAGCATGAGTCTCATACGGATGCTCGGGTCGAAAGGGAATCCCCAGGCGAGTAACCTGTTTGCGGTGATCCATTAGCTGCAGGAGCAGAATAGCATACATCTGGAAGCAAAGCCAGGAAAGCGGCCTATGGAGCTGTGCGGCAGCGCTCAGTAGGCAATTTTTCAAAATATTGTTAAGCCTTTTCTGAGCATGGTATTTTTCATGGTATTACCAATTAGCAGGAAAATAAGCCATTGAATATAAAAGATAAAAATGTCTTGTTTACAATAGAGTGGGATACAGACACGCTTGATATGTTTGGAGATGGGGTTCTAGGGATTTTCCCCTCTAAAAAGACTTAATCCTCTGTAGACCACACCAATAAATGGCTGCGGAGGTGGGTTACTACTTATAAGTGTGGCAAATTAGGTAAATATCGTACATTTAATACGGAACAGCCCTGATATGGCCATCAAAAACGAAATTACTATTCTCACGAGAGCAGAACAGGCAGATCTTTATTCCCCACCCATTTTTTCAATCGAAGAACAACGTCTGTACTTTTCTCTGAACGATGCGGAATTGGCAGTTTTTCGGTCAATTCGTCTCAGAGCTCATAGATGTTACTTTGTCGCGATTTTGGGATACTTCAAATCAAAGCCCGTCATCCTAGATATCGCTTACTCGCAGGTTTCTAAGGATTTAATGTTCATCAGTAAAGAGCTGCTTGGCGGCAAGGGGCTCAGACCATTCACTCCCTCACAAAAACAAAAAGATCGACTCTACGCAAAAGTATTAGACCTTGCTGGTTATCACAAATGGGACGAAAGTCAGCACTTCAATTCTCTTTTCGACCACCTTGTTCAGGTGGGCAATGCCTGGCTGGAGCCGCGTTACCTCTTTGATACTGCTATTGAATTCCTAACCAGTCACAGCATTGCTATCCCTAGGTACACCGTACTCCAGAGACTGATAAGCAGAGCGATGCAGCAGGTCAGAAAAGACCTGGCGCACCAACTTAATCAACTCACCAGTCCTGAACTTCACGTCTTTCTGGACAGCATAACAGCCATTGATGACGGACTAAGCCTGAACCAGCTCAGAGGCGGTGCAAAAAGTCTGACCGTACCTGAACTTAAAAAAGAGCTTGCCCTTTATCATCAGTTAGCGCCATGGCGCACGCAAATCAATGGCGTTATCGATGGGCTTAATCTGTCTCTTAAAAATCGACAACACTTCGGTGAGCTCATCAACTATTACGGTAGTAAACTCAAACGATTCAAACGCGCACAGCAGCATCTATGGTTGCTATGTCACCTGACAGAGCGGATACAACTGGCACTGGAACGGTTAACTGATGGGTTCATTTACCATATCCGCAAGCAACAAGAAGCTGCCAACACCTTTGCACAACAAGCAGTGTTCCTGTCCTGGCAGTCAGCCGCGGACAATGTCACGAAAGCGGCAGAGTTACTGCATCTGTTTGTGGATGAGAACATTGATGATAATCAACCCTTCTCAGTAGTCAGACAACAGGCATTGAAGGTCATGAATGACAGGGATATCCAGACCCTCTGCCTTTACCTGAAAAAACAGAAACGGACCGTGGAAGAGTACCAGTGGCAACATTACGATGAACAATGCAATCTCCTGGAGCAACTGTTAAGGCAGGTGTTCTTGTGCCTTGAATGTGAGGCCGGTAAAGGCTCAGAAGCCGTCGTCGCCCAACTTCAACAGATGCAGACGGAAATCGCATTCGGTGGACCACTGAAGAGAGGCTGTACTTGGAGAACCACCGACTTTTCCAGTTTCATCCTTGGTATAAAGGTTTTCCAATAAATAGTCTCGATATCTCACGATTGGACTTTCCTCTACCTTCTCGGTGCAGTCATATATTGTTAACGGAGGTTTTTCATCAACCAGAAGGCCAGTCCTTGGGTGTGTATGTTCGGGGATTTCCGTGCTCAACCACCGATAGAAGCTCAATAACGCAACTGCATGGGATTGAATCGTCTTATCGGAGGATATATCTGGATCTGCCAACAAAGAGTGAAGATATAGATTCACTGGCACCACATTGATACCATCGGGGTCTATTAAAATTGGAAGTTTATGAGCAAATGGTTTTGAGTTGTCCCTAACGTCATGGATGATCTCGCCACTGTCAGGGTGTGGCCTACTTATAAATGAGGGATATTTCTCCGTACTAATCCACATAAGACAATAGTCAAAGCCGAAGTCATCTGGAAACGACCTATTTTGTTCAATCACATTAACACCTAAATCATCCGTTATTCACACTGCTAAGCCTTCCCCCAGGGGGTTACGCGTTCATACATCTACTTTTTCAAGATATTTCTTAACCAATAGTAAAAATTGTAACCACCCCTCATCTCGACGTCTAATTTATACAACCTGAAACATTACAACATGTGATGTCTAAAGTATTTCCCAACTGTAAGCGCATAGTTAGAGGAGAATGCCAAAATGCCATGGCGCTGCATTTCGGCTTTGATCTGAAAGACGGGTACGCCCATTTTAATACCGAGTAACTTAGCTTCACGCGAGCGTGCAACCACGCAGCCGTCATTGTTGGACAGCACCACAACCGGCGTATCTTTTAAATCAGGACGAAACAGCTTCTCACAACTGGCGTAAAAGTTGTTGCAGTCCACCAAGGCAAATACAGGCATGGGACAGTCACGACTTACGGCGCATGTTTCGCACCACATTGGTGACCACACCAAATATCTCTAACTCTGCCCCTTCAGGAATATGAATGGGCTCATACGCCTGGTTTCTTGGGATCAGCTTGACGCACGGCCTTAGTTGAAGCTCCTTTACCGTGAGTTCTCCATGGATGCCAGCGATGACAATGTCACCGTGTTCTGCTTGAACAGAACGATCAACCACCAAAATATCATCTGGGTGAATCCCAGCATCAATCATTGAATCACCTTCAACACGCACAAAGAACGTTGCAGCCGGTCGCTTGATGCACAGCTCGTTGAGGTCGAGCGTTTGCTCAACATAATCCTGCGCTGGTGAGGGAAAACCAGCAGAAACACGTTCCATGAACAATGGAATACGAAGGCGCTTGGCTTTGATGAAGGCAAGTGCGCCGCTACGGCCTATCAGCGAGACACTCATGACGAACCTCGAAAAAATAGAATTAATACTGTTTGTTTATACAGTATCTGATGCTATGCTGATTTCTACAAGTAAAATTGTAGGTAAAACTGTAGTTGTTCGAGTAAGACGTTGTGTCGTGGGTGATTTCTTTTTTGTGTTGAAAAGCTTGATGTGGGGATTGCTCGCCCTCGTCAAAGCCTGCAAGGCTTGGACAATACTGCTTCTGCCTACTGCTCTTGTTTCTGTTACTGATCCTGTTACTGCTACTGGTTAACGCATGGGTCAAGTAACCGTCAAACAAGGCTTGTTGAACCCTTTGCAAAGGGTTTAAAAACAGTTAGTAAAATTCTGCTTCGTATTGAATTTACTGGCTTAAAGCGAAGTCAGGAGCATCATTAAAATGCTCAGTCGAACTCAGTTCAAGCCTTTTTCAACCGTTTGAAAAGGGGTTGGCTAAGCCATACCTAAAGGGTATCGGTAAGGGTTACCTAAAGGGTTTAGCTAAGGCTTTCTGAAAGGCTTAGCCAAAGCCTTCATACATGGGTCACCCAGTAGAAAGATCAAAAAAACGCTGAGGTATCCAAGGTGCATTTAGAGAAACCTGTGGCACAGTGAAATAACCCAAAGCGAACAATAGAATTGAAGAGGAACCATCAATGACAAGAGCCCCTGCGCCATTTCCGCTAGAGCGCCTCGCGGATATTCCAGAAAGACCAGAAGATTTTAGATTGCTGGAGCGTATTCCATTAACGCGTGAGCCGCAGTCCTGGCCACTTGAACTTTCTCCTATGGTTGGTGATGAACAGCCAATGGTGCTGCTCGATACAGAGACAACCGGACTGTCTGCCGAGGACGAGTCCATTATTGAGCTTGGTATGGTTAAGGTGCTTTACAGCCCCTCTGCTCAGCGGATTGTGTCGATTGTTGATGTGATCAGCTTGTATGAAGATCCCGGTAAGCCTATCCCCGAGCTGATTACCGAGTTAACCGGTATCACCGATGATATGGTGCAAGGCCAGCACATTGATGATTCACTGGTAGCGAGTTGGTTATCCGATGATCCGCTGGTGGTTGCACACAATGCGCAGTTTGATCGTCCTTTCTTTGAAAAGCGGTTTGCTGCATTAGGCCATCTATCTTGGGCCTGTTCAGCCAGTGGCATAGATTGGAAGGCACTGGGTTTTGAAAGTCGAAAGCTTGAGTACCTGCTGCTTCGCTTAGGTTGGTTTTATGAAGGACACCGAGCTGCAACCGATTGTTTGGCGATGGCCTGGTTGTTCCATTTGTTGCCCGAGTCCGTTGCAAACTTGTTGTCTGAAGCGGACAGGCGAACTGTGTTAGTTCGTGCGTTTGGTGCGCCGTTTGACGTAAAGGACTATTTAAAAGAGCGTGGTTACCGCTGGCATGACGGTGTTAAAGGTGCCAACAAGCATTGGTGGCGCGAAATCAGCGAAGACGAGTTACCGCAGGAACAAACTTACCTGGATGATTTGTACCATCGTGGCTCAGAACATGCCCACTATGACTACAAAGATGCTCGCAATCGATTTAAAGCTTTGTAGCTCTCTATAAGTTAAGCCTTGCATATTTGAGAATCTCTGGAAAATGGAAAGTGAACTCATGGTTTAACCAACAAGAGGAATCTTTCCATGTACCAAGACACCTACATTGAATACTGGGGCGAAATCTTCGTCTCTGCCCGCATCATTGAATTTGGCATCACGTTCGAGCGCTTTCTTAAAGATCCATGGAAGCACTTGATGTCCTGTGGCCAAGAGTCTGCACCGGACGCGATTGCTGAAGGGATGCTGCCATTGCTACCAGCCCAGGCAGAAGTCGCCAGGCGCATTCGGGA
This sequence comes from Proteus terrae subsp. cibarius, assembly GCF_011045835.1. Taxonomy (NCBI): domain Bacteria; kingdom Pseudomonadati; phylum Pseudomonadota; class Gammaproteobacteria; order Enterobacterales; family Morganellaceae; genus Proteus; species Proteus terrae. Next base: position 3,311,053 of record NZ_CP047349.1, on the reverse strand, counting down.
GAGTGAGCAACGAGCCCTGATGTCTACAGAGTCGGACAAAGGGGTATCTCATTGCAGTTACATCGTGGTGCCACTGGTTCGGGTAGCGCATTGATTGATAGCAACTATCATCGATGGCACCAAACAAGGTCTTCACGCCCATACCTGAGCGGCAATTGCAATCCAGATCAAAAAGTTGCCGCTTAGTCTTCCCTACAAAATAATTTGTGATAGGATGATACCTAATAAAATTAATTAGGTTGAAGCCTATTCAGTGTTTTATGGCCATCTGTCCAGCTTCAACCGGTAGAGATTGCTAAGTCATTGCGGATTAAGAGCAGCATTGAGTGACACTATTCAATGTGATTACGCGATGACGGTCCTTACTTTATAAGCAGAGTATTAAGAATCTGGTTGAATTGGATAAACAAGACGCATGACAAATGATGGTCTGAAACAAACGGTAGTGGCGAAGTCAGATAGGCTTTCGCAGATAGCGCAGTTGCCACAAGCAACCAGGGATCGCATTGCCCACATCGATTTCACTTTATTGTTTAAGGGCGAAGCGGTACGGGCGGATTTAGTCGATCGCTTCAGCATAGCCGCTGCACAAGCAACGAAAGACTTCACGATGTACCGAGAGCTTGCGCCAGGCAATATTGAATATGACCAAAAGCTCAAGTTGCATAAGCGCGGTGAAGCTTTTGAGCCCTTGTTCGACTACGACGTTGTGAGAACGCTGGCGACGATTAGCCAAGGGTACGGCGATGGCTTCACTGGAAAGGTAAAACCACCTCTGGCTTGTGAAGCGCCTTATCACCTTAACAAGCCGAGTTTATCGATAGTAGCGAAAGTCACCGAGGCCATACACAAAGGCAAAGCCTTGAGTATCACCTATGTGTCGTTATCGAGTGGTGAAACCACGCGTGAAATTGTACCGCATACGCTGGTGGACAATGGCCTGCGTTGGCATGTTCGTGGTTTTGACCGCAAGCATGGTGAGTTCCGTGACTTTGTGCTGACCCGAATTAAAGCAGCGGTCGTGCTTGAGGATTCCAATTTGTCTGAAACGGAGCTCGAAACCCAAGATCGGCAATGGAATCGCTTTGTAGAGCTAGAGTTAGTGCCGCATCCTCGTATTAAGCACAGCGAAGCGATTGAACTGGATTATGGTATGACGGGTGGCGTTCTAAAGGTTGAGATTAGAGCCGCAACCGCTGGGTATTTGCTTCGTCTTTGGAATGTAGATTGTTCTAATAATTACTCATTAATTGGTCCTGAGTATCAACTTTGGTTAAGGAATGGGCAGGCGCTGTATGGAGTAAAAAATGATGCATTACTTCCCGGCTATAGAACTAGTCAGAATTAAAAAAATGGAAGTGCTAAATTGAATTATTCATCGCACCAAAAAGCTTGGTTAGCTCACACTCTAACGCTCTCTGGAAAAGCAGAAGAGTCAATGACTCAAACTATTGCTAATTCCAAAGTTGATATGAACCCACATCAGGTTGAGGCTGCACTGTTTGCCTTATCATCACCGCTGTCTAGTGGAGTTATCTTAGCCGACGAGGTTGGATTAGGTAAAACGATAGAAGCTAGTCTGGTTCTAGCTCAGAAATGGGCAGAACGTAAACGAAAGCTCTTATTGATTGTACCTGCTACTTTAAGAAAGCAGTGGAGCCAAGAATTAGAAGAAAAATTTTCCTTACCGTCTGCAATTCTTGAAGCAACAACTTTTAACGCCGCGATAAAAAGTGGTATCGCTAATCCTTTTGAAGTGGAAGTTAGCACAGGAAAGCCAGCAATATGTATCTGCTCCTATGAATTTGCAGCTAGGAAAGAAGTTGAGTTAGCACGGGTTTCTTGGGATCTTGTCGTCCTAGATGAAGCGCATAAACTTCGAAATATCTACAAAACTGATGGTGCAAAAACCGCGAAAAAATTAGAGCTTGCATTGCAAGGACGAAAAAAAGTAATGCTCTCTGCTACCCCTTTGCAAAACAGTATATTAGAGCTTTATGGGTTGGTTTCTATTCTAGATCCTCACTTTTTTGGTGATTTGAATTCATTTAAAGCCCGATATGGCCGACAAAATTTGGATGAAATTGAGCTAGCCCTATTACGTGCAAGATTGAGCAAAGTTTGCAATCGTACGCTACGTCGACAAGTGCAAGAAGAAGGCGGCATTAGTTTCACTCGTCGTTATTCAATGACTGAAGACTTTCGTCCCTCAGCAGAAGAAGAACAGCTTTATACAGAAGTATCTGAGTACTTGCAGAGAGAGGATCTTCTCTCTATCAAATCAGGTGCAAGGCATTTAGTCACACTTGTTATCCGCAAAATACTTGCGTCATCCTCCTATGCTGTACTTGGTACACTTGAAACCATGATCAATCGGTTAGAGCAAAAGCTACCTCTCATCGAGGCTTTGCAAGATCTTGACTGCTTGAATGATTATCAAGATGAAGATGCAATAGAAGACGAAGATATCGATCCAGTAGCATTAAGTGCTGAAATTGAGTTGCTACGTTCATTTAAAGAGCTCGCAGCAAAAATCAGCGGTAACGCCAAAGCTGAGGCTTTACTTCGTGTGTTGACAAGAGCATTTGATAAGACGAGTGAGTTAGGCGGAAGTAGGAAAGCGGTTGTTTTCACTGAATCCGTCAGAACTCAAACCTGGTTAGCTGAGCTGCTCACAAGCAATGGATATAGTGGGCAGATTGTCTTGCTCAATGGAAGCAACAATGATGCTGCCTCGAAAGCTATTTACAAAGAGTGGCTAGAAAAACACCACGGTTCAACAAGGATATCAGGCTCCAAAACTGCGGATATGAAGGCGGCTTTGGTCGATAAATTCAAAGATGAAGCTACTTTGATGATCTGTACCGAGGCTGGCGCAGAAGGTATTAACTTACAATTTTGTTCGCTACTCGTGAATTACGACTTGCCATGGAACCCACAACGTGTTGAACAGCGTATTGGGCGTATCCACCGCTATGGCCAAAAGCATGATGTTGTAGTGGTTAACTTTATCAACAAGGGTAATCGGGCCGACGAGCGTGTCTTTGAGTTACTGAGCCAAAAGTTTCAGTTGTTTGAAGGGGTTTTTGGTGCGTCAGATGAGATTCTAGGTTCAATCGAGTCAGGTGTGGATATTGAACGGAGAATCCATGACATTTATCAGAGCTGTAGAAGTGATGACCAAATTGAGCACGAATTTAACCAGTTACAAGAGCAGTTAAAAGAACAGCTCGAAGTAAAGGTGAATGAGACGCGGCGTTCTCTGTTGGAAAACTTTGACGCAGATGTTGTTGACCGTTTGAATACTCGCCGTAATAGAGTGACGGCTCAGTTATCCCATTATCAGAAGAAATTACTGTTACTGGCGAGAATGGTGTTTGCGTCAGATAGCTCTTTTACCGTGACAGAACATGGCTTTTCCGTGGGAGACTCGTTCTACTCTTTGGATTGGCATCATGCAGTGCAACATGATCACAATCTGTTTCGTGTATCAGAGGGCTTGGGCCTGGAGTTATTAGAGCGTTACAAGGTTGATAAACTTGAAAGCACCCATTTGGCTTTCGTATATACGCCTGAAGACACCCACTGGGCTGATGTAAGGAATTTAGTTTCCAAAAAGGGTATGTTGCGCGTAACAAAAGTGAGTATTGGTTCTAGTGAAGAAAAACGTGAGCGACTAATTCTCGCAGCGATTACCGATACTGGTGAGATTGTTCATCCTGAAACTGTAGAACGCATCCTGCAATTGCCAATTTCGCTTCAAGGTAAACCTCAACTACTTGATTCTTATGTTGGACTGGATGGTGATACCAGTCTCCAGCTTCAGGTGTTCATCAGTGAAGTTGAGCAAGACAATGAACGGTATTATGCGGAAGAAGTTGAGAAGTTAGAACGCTGGGCGGAAGATAAGAGAATTGCCTTAGATATCCGTATTAAGCAGTTAGACCTGGAAATAAAGCAGGCAAGAAAAGCATCTCGGCAACTTGGTACACTGCAAGAGAAAATGGCGGCAAAGCGAGCATTAAAGTCTCTTGAACGGGAAAGGGATCAAGTGATGCTCAATTACCATGAAGAGAAAAAGTTAATTGAGCAAGAGGAAGACCGCTTGCTAGAAGAAATTGAGGCAAGGTTGAAACTGGATACTCGTTTAGAGCTCATTTTTGAAGCAACATGGAGCGTGAATTGATCATGAAATTCACTCTTATGCCCGCAATAAACGGTTGGAACTTCTACAAAGTGGAAGTTTTAGATGAACCGGAATTAATTGAGCTAGCAAAGCATCGAGCATTCAGAAAAGCCCCTAAAGTGGCTCATGGAGATCCAAGTGGGTCTCCAAGAAGCCAACAAGAAAGATTCAGCCAAAACTTTCTGGGTGCTTTGGCTGATATTTCATGTAGCTACTTATTGAGAAAGTTCTTTGAAAAGCATAATTTGCCAATAACAGTAGAAAGTTATGACCAAGTTCGAACAGACGATTTCCAAGAGCATGATTTATACGACATTAAAATAAAAACTGGTGGTGCAGAGTCTATAGTGGAGGTTCGCTCTTCCTTATGTGTGCAAAAGAGCCTAGTTGGGGTTATTAACGATTGGCATATATTGGGACCATACCAGTCTCAGTCTAAAGGCAAAACAGAGTCTGAAAAGGAGTTCTATATACGTCCAATGTTTCACTTGAAGAATTACCGAGACTACCAAAAAGATCATCAAAATAATATGCCACCAATGAAAACTTACGATCGTTCCGATGGCTTAAGGCTTTTTGAAGATGGAGAGGTAGATCTATATATTTTAGGTGGAGCTACTACTGAAATAATGTCTAGCAGTAAAGCTTGGGATGAAAAGGGTGAGACTTTGAAGCAGGGTAAGACGAATTTTAGAGTTGTGTTAATAAAAGATGGACTTCAAACCCAAGACTTTTTGAATGCTATTGCTCGTGAGATGCTGGATAAATAATTTGCAATGGATGGTTATTAAACGATCCACTATTAAGGTTTGTGAGATGAATAACATTAAAAATAACAAGTTGGAACTCAGCTGGATTGGTAAGGACAAGTTGCCAAGACTCGAGCCTCGCATTTTCTTGGAAAGTAAAGAATACTCTTATTTCAATGTTTCAGTAGACATTGGCCAGGACAGCGAACAGGAGTTTAGCAATTTACTGATTAAATCTGATAACTTATTGGCTCTCAAAGCATTAGAGCAAGATTACACAAGTAAAGTTAAATGTATAGTAATTGACCCCCCCTATAATACAGGGAGTGCTTTTTCACATTATGATGATGGATTAGAGCACTCAATGTGGCTTACATTGATGAGAGATAGATTGGTGTTACTCCATCAGCTTTTGTCTGAAGATGGTTCGTTGTGGATCACAATTGATGACAATGAGTCTCACTATTTAAAAGTTATGTGTGATGAGATATTTGGAAGAGCAAACTTTGTTACTGATATTACTTGGCAGCGAAAATATAGTGTAAGTAACAATTTTAAAGGCATAGCCTCAATCTGTGACAGAATTCTTGTTTATAGAAAATCCGATAAATTTGTTAACAACTTGCTTCCTCGTACGGAGGATTCTGTTGCTAGATATAAAAATCCAGATAATGATCCGAGGGGACCTTGGAAGTCAGTAGATTACCTGAACCAAGCAACCCCTGAAAAGCGCCCTAATTTGTGTTATGACATTACAAATCCTAATACCGGTGAAGTGATTAAGAATACGAAAAAAGCTTGGAAGTATGATCGAGAAACTCACCGAAAACACATAGAAGAAAAGCGCATCTGGTGGGGCATTAATGGTACGAATACTACACCTGCTGTAAAGTTGTTTCTATCTGAAGTTCGTGATGGTATGACGCCTCATAATTGGTGGCCACATGAGGACGTAGGCCATACAGACGAAGCAAAAAAGGAAATCATTCAGTTGTTTGGGCGTAAAGACGTGTTCGATACGCCAAAGCCCGAGCGTTTAATTCAGCGTATATTAACCATCGCTACCAACCCTGGAGATCTGGTTCTAGATTCATTTGCGGGTTCAGGCACTACAGGTGCAGTTGCTCAAAAAATGGGGCGTCGTTGGATCATGGTTGAGTTGGGTGAGCATTGCGACACGCACATCGTTCCTCGCCTCAAGAAAGTCATTGATGGTGAAGACCAAGGTGGCATATCTAAAGCAGTTAACTGGCAAGGTGGTGGTGGTTTCCGTTATTTACGTCTTGCTCCATCTCTTCTGCAAAAAGATGAATGGGGTAACTGGGTTATCAATAAAGAATACAATGCAGAAATGCTATCAGCTGCCATGTGTAAACACATGGGCTTTACTTACGCTCCTAGTGAAACTCAATTCTGGAATCACGGTTACAGCACCGAGACTGATTTCATCTATGTTACCACAGGTTCGTTAGCGTATGACCAGCTCAAGCGTATTAGCGAAGACGTTGGTGAAGATCGAACGCTCCTGATTTGCTGCAAAGCATTTATGAGTGAAGGAGCGGAGTTCCCGAACTTAACGATTAAGAAAATCCCACAATCAATCTTGAATAAATGCGAGTGGGACAACGACGATTACAGTTTTACTTTAAATGTACTCGCAGAGCCTGAAGAATACGAACTGGATGACGAAGATGACCAATAAAAAAAAACTAGAACTTACTTGGATTGGTAAACAAAAACGGCCTCGTTTGGAGCCACGGATTTTTCTTGAAGATAGTGAATTGTCTTTTCAAGGTGAGAAAAAAGAAGGGATTTTTAATGATAACCTTCTTATTCATGGTGATAATCTTTTGGCCTTAAAAGCATTAGAACAAGATTATTTTGGAAAAATTAAATGCATTTTTATTGATCCTCCTTATAACACGGGGAGTGCTTTTTCTCACTATGATGATGGTTTAGAGCACTCGATGTGGTTATCCCTTATCCGTGATAGGTTGTTAATTTTACAGTCTTTGTTATCTATAGAAGGGAGTATTTGGATTACAATTGATGATGCTGAGGGGCATTATTTAAAAGTACTTTGTGATGAGATTTTTGGTCGTTCTAACTTTATAGGTCAAGTTACTTGGCAGAAAACTACAAGCATTCATAATAATGCGATATTGTTTTCGTCAAATACTGATATGGTTTTGGCTTACGCCAAAAATATTGATTTTTTCTCAATGGGAAGAATTCCAAGATCTGAACGCAACACGCAAGATTACAAAAACCAAGATGATGATCCTAGAGGCCCATGGGCATCAAGTCCATTACATGTAAGTTTAACTTCTGGACAGAGGGGGAAACAATATGCAATTACTGGGAAAAGTACAGGCTTGTATCCTATAGTTGGACCTAATGGACAAGAGGTTTATCCCCCCAAGGGCCGTTGTTGGGCATATTCCCCTGAAACAATAAAAGACTTTGAAAGTCAAAATCTTATTTGGTGGGGGAAAGATGGAAATAATCAACCGCGCTTAAAAAGATTTATTAAAGATAATAAAGAAGGTGTAGTTCCATCCACATTATGGCTTTCTGAAGATGTTGGCCACAATCAAGAAGCAAAGGCTGAAAATAATACTCTTTTACCAGATTTAGATAAGCTTTTTTCAACTCCAAAACCTGAACGATTATTAGAGAGAGTTATTCGTTTAAGTACTAAACCAGGAGATATTGTCCTCGATTCTTTTGCTGGCTCCGGTACAACTGGCGCAGTAGCACACAAAATGGGCCGTCGTTGGATCATGGTTGAGTTGGGTGACCACTGTGAAACTCATATCGTTCCTCGCCTTAAAAAGGTGATTGATGGTGAAGACCAAGGCGGCATATCTAAAGCAGTTAACTGGCAAGGTGGCGGCGGTTTCCGTTATCTCCGTCTTGCTCCATCTCTTCTGCAAAAAGATGAATGGGGTAATTGGATCATCAACAAAGAGTATAACGCTGAGATGCTATCAGCTGCCATGTGTAAACACATGGGCTTTACTTACGCTCCTAGTGAAACTCAATTCTGGAATCACGGTTATAGCACCGAGACTGATTTCATCTATGTAACCACAGGCTCGTTGGCATATGACCAGCTCAAGCGTATTAGCGAGGATGTTGGTGAAGATCGCACCCTTCTAATTTGCTGTAAAGCCTTTATGAGCGAAGGCGCTGACTTCCCGAACTTAACGATTAAGAAAATCCCTCAATCAATCTTGAATAAGTGTGAATGGGATAATGATGATTACAGCTTTACTTTGAATGTGTTAGCTGAAGATGATGTTGAACTTTACGACGATGAAGAGGAAGCGTAATAAATGAGTGACGATGTAAAAGTAGCCAACCAAATTAGTGCTCGACTCTCTCTTCGTAATCCACAAGAAAAATCATTGCAAATTTTGTGTGATGTTCTTGAACAAATGGAATTGAGCAAAGATCCAGATTTGAATCGCTGGATTGAGGTATTGAAACCGCAATACCCATCAATGAAAATGTTTGAACGTGACTTCCCTTCACTCTGTTTTGCTCTTGCAACAGGCGTGGGCAAAACACGTCTGATGGGAGCAATGATCGCTTGGTTGTATTTGACTGGCCGTAGTAGACATTTTTTTGTGCTTGCGCCTAACTTGACGATTTATGAGAAGCTGAAAAAAGATTTCCTTATGGGGAATCCAAAGTATGTTTTTCAAGGGATTCCGGAGTTAGTTCAAACACCACCTGTCATCATCACTGGTGATGACTATGAAGATGGCCGCGGTGTGCGATTAGACTATGCTGTTGCTGCGACAATGACAGGTGATTTATTTGCAGGCGAAGAAGCGCCACATATTAATATTTTCAACGTTTCGAAAATAAACGCGAAAGACAATAAAGTGGGCGCTAACAAATCTAATGATCCAAAAATGCGGCGATTGCAAGAGTACATCGGTGATTCGTATTTCAACTATCTTGCTGATTTGCCTGATCTTGTCGTTATTATGGATGAGGCACACAGATACTATGCTTCTGCTGGTGCAAAAGCATTAAATGATCTGAAGCCTGTATTAGGTATTGAGCTTACTGCAACGCCCAAAACTGTTGGCTCAAAACCGAAAGAGTTTACAAATATTATTTATCATTATCCATTAGCAAGTGCTTTGAATGATGGTTATGTCAAAACACCAGCTGTTGCAACACGCAAGGAATTTAAACCTAGTGATTACTCTCTAGAACGCTTGGAGGAAATTAAATTAGAAGATGGCATTCACCATCACGAGTATGTGAAAACAGAGTTGGCTAGTTATGCAAACAATGCAGGAGTTAAGCTAGTTAAGCCATTCATGCTTGTAGTGGCACAGGATACGTTACATGCAGAAGTATTGAAGAAAAAAATTGAAGATGATTCTTTCTTTGAAGGTGCTTATAAAGGGAAAGTCATCACCGTTCACTCCAATCAAACTGGTGAGGAGTCAGAGGAGACGACTCAGAGATTACTTGCAGTTGAGCATGATAAAGATACTGAAATAGTGATTCATGTTAACAAGCTAAAAGAAGGATGGGATGTCACCAATCTCTATACTATTGTGCCTCTTCGCGCTTCTGCATCTGAAATTTTAACCGAGCAAACCATAGGTCGAGGGCTTCGTTTACCTTACGGTAAGAGAACTAATGTAGAGGCTGTTGATCGGTTGACGATTATTGCGCACGACCGATTCCAAGAGATTATCGATCAGGCGAACGACAAAGAGTCCATCATCAAAAAGACTCTTTATATAGGTTCCAGCGATGAAGATGATATTCCAGAAAAAAAACCAAAGCAGATTTTCGTACCTTCAATGGTGGATTACGCTTTAGGCAATAAGCCTATTTACATTGAGAACAGTTCAATAGGGGATGGGCGAGCGAGCTATGAAGTAGGAAGTTCGAAACAAATTGATAACTCTGATTCAAGCGATAATGCAACAAGCAAAGTATATAGCCCAACGCAGAAGAAGATTGCTGAACTTACTGTTGCCATAGTTCAGCAAGAAGCAAAAAATCTCGACAGCAGTAAGCAACTGACAGCGGAGCACGTTAAAAAACACATTACTCAGCGTGTTCATCAAGTCGCGAAAGAATTATTTGTTATGAATGCTGAGGGATCAAACAGGGTGACTGAAGGGTATAACCACTCTGTTGCACAAGAAAAAGAGCAAGTCGAATTATTTGATGCCGCTACTGTAGATGAAATTGTTTCAACCGTTACACATAAAATTGCAGAATATACCATAGACATTCCCAAAATCGTGGTGCTTCCTACTCGTGATGTTAACTATGGTTTTAATGACTTTGATCTTTCAGGTTTGGAACGTATTTCTCTTAAACCACAGTCTAATGAAATCATCATAAGCAATCTGGAGACCAGTCAAATAAGTTCAATTAACTGGGAGAAAAGTGCTGTTTCAGAAGCACGGCTTGAAAACTATTTGGTATTTTACCTCATGGATCACGACGAGATTGATTACGATGAGCATGCAGGAATGCTTTATAAGCTATCTGGTCAAATGGTTGCGCACCTAAAAAGCTATTTGAGCGATGTTGATGCTGAGGGAGTGCTTAAGTCGGCAGGCCGTATTTTAGCGGATTTTATTTGGTCGCAAATAAAACAGCACATGTGGACAACGCCAACTGACTATGTTGGTAGTGTGACTCAAGGTTTTGATGTGTTAAAACCTACTACTTTCAACTTTGCTAATGATGAGGAACCTAGGGACTTCCGTGCACCAATACCACCAGGGCAAAAGAACAAAGTAAGGCAGATGCTTTTCACTGGTTTTGACCGCTGTTGTTACCCATATCAGAAATTTGATTCAGTAGATGGAGAGCTTCGTTTAGCTCAGGTGCTAGAGCAAGATCGAACAGTTGTTAGATGGATGAAACCAAGCCCAGGACAGTTTCGCATAGAATACCGAAGTGGCCAAAACTATGAGCCAGATTTTGTTGTTGAAACAGAAACACTTTTCCTGTTAATGGAGCCAAAGAAAGCGAGAGAGTTGGAAGATGTTGATGTAATTGCTAAAGCAAAAGCTGCAACAAGGTGGTGTAGTTATGCGAATGAAAACGCAGCTAAAGTTGGCGGAAAACCTTGGCATTACGTTTTGTTACCTCATGATGCTATTACATTATCAAGAACTGTTGATGGCCTTTTGAGTGAATTTGAGTACAAAGAGTGACTAAATTGGCGTGATAGTGGCGATAGTTAGAAATTTTTATAACCTATCTGAATAGCCGCTCAGTAAGAAAGCCCAAATAATGTTTTTATTTGGGCTTTCTTATGTTCAAGCTGTTCGATAAGCATGTTGAGAAAAAGGTAGATTTAATTTCTACAGACATTCCACGCTATCCGCCATTTCTGAAGGGGTTGCCAGCTGCGTCACCCGAGGATTTGCAGTCCACACAAGACGAGCTAATTGCCAAACTGCGCCAGATACTTGGCTTTAATCAGCGTGAGTTTCAAAGGCTGATTCAGCCCTGCATTGATCATCTGGCGGCTTATGTCCACTTGCTGCCAGCATCTGAGCATCATCATCACAGTGGTGCGGGTGGTTTATTACGTCATTCGTTGGAAGTTGCTTTCTGGGCGGCACAAGCAGCTGAAGGGATCATCTTTGTTGCCAGTGGCACACCTGTTGAAAAAAAAGAGCTGGAACCAAGGTGGCGTGTTGCTGCGGCTCTTGGCGGTTTGTTCCATGATATTGGTAAACCTGTTTCAGACTTGTCCATCACAGACGAAGATGGACGCTATCAGTGGAACCCATTTTTAGAAACCTTATCCCAGTGGGCCACTAATAACCGCATTGAACGCTATTTCATTCGCTGGCGCGACGGACGGTGCAAACGGCACGAGCAATTTTCAATTCTGGTGTTAAACCGGGTGATGACGCCTGAGTTGCTCGCATGGTTAACCCAGCCGGGCCCTGAAATTTTGCAAGCCATGCTGGAAGCAATTGGCAATACCGATCCAGAGCATGTCCTGTCTAAACTGGTCATTGACGCTGACCAAACCAGTGTACAGCGAGACCTCAAAGCTCAACGAATTTCCGTTGACGACAATGCCCTTGGTCTCCCAGTCGAACGCTATCTACTTAATGCCATGAGGCGATTACTTGCCAGTTCCCAGTGGCTGGTCAATCAGCGAGACGCCAGAGTCTGGGTACGAAAATCAAATCAATCAACCCATCTTTACCTGGTTTGGAAAAGCGCTGCTAAGGACATCATTGAACTGTTGGCCAAAGACAAGATACCTGGCATTCCAAGAGATCCCGATACCCTTGCGGACATCCTCATTGAGCGAGGATTGGCCAAAAAATCCGCCTCAAATGAACGATATGAAAGCCTTGCCCCTGAAGTGCTGATCAAAGACGGCAAGCCAATCTGGCTACCCATGCTGCATATATCTGAGGCCGATTTATTGTTCAGCTCGAATGTACCAAGTAGCGTGAAACTGTTCAGCAAATCAGAGTGGGAACCAACACAGCAAACACAAGCAGAGCCACTGAGTCGCTCCAGTGAGCATTCAGACTTGCCTGAAGCGTCATCATCAATCGAACAAAGCAATTCGGCTGAGTCGCCATCGTCAAAATCGTCCGACCAAGATGATGAACTTCGTCTTGCCAGTGATGTTAATCACCTTCAGGCAACTGAAAATGCTCCAGGTGATGGATGTGAAAAGCCTAACAACTCATATGATGGCGCTATCTCAAATAACGTAAACCAGCACGATGCAGAAGCATTGAATCTGCCTGAATCTTTGGCATGGCTCCCAGAGGCCAGTAGTGCGTTGGTTATGGTTGATGAACAGATACTGATCCGCTATCCCGATGCCGTAAGACATTGGTGTGCTCCCCGAAAACTGCTTGCTGAACTCAGTCGATTAGATTGGCTTGAACTAGATCCGGCAAACCCGACGCGTAAAGCCAGAACTGTGACTACAAATGATGGAGTTCAGGAGCAAGGGTTGCTGTTGAAAGTATCGATTTCTAAAGGGCTAACTGCACTGATAGACCTTCCCAAACAAGACGCAGAACCGGCGGCAGCAATTCAGAATGAAGAGGCTTTACAGCGTCCGAGTCGAACTAAGACAACTAATACCCAAGCAAAAGAGCCCGCCACAAGAGCGGAGCGTAAGCAAAAGCCGATTGGGCCCAATGCGAACTCAAGTACAGACCCCAAACACGCGCAGCGGCAACAGATGGTTAATTTTGTGAAAGATTTGCCCATCTTACTGACCGATGGCGATTACCCGTACGTGGATCATAGTGCCGATGGTATTCGCGTCACGATTCAAACCTTACGCCAAGTCGCCAATGCACATGGCATTCCAGCCGGGCAATTGCTTCGGGGGATCTCGGCCAGTGACCAATGCCAGTTTGATGAGGGGGAAACGGTTCTGTTTACCGCTCACGCTAAGCATTAATCCATTTGAAATTAAGCGGATTGCAAACGGTTATTTTGCGGAGCATGAATGAAAGAAAACGCATACGAGATGCCCTGGCGCACGAACTATGAAGCCATGGCAGCAGCAGGTTGGCTAGTTGGGGCAACTGGGGCAATTGCAGCAGAAATACTCACTGAGTTACCACCTGAGCCATTTTGGTGGATGACAGGGATTTCCTCGGGCATGGCGTTGTATCGCCTGCCTGAGGCTTACCGTCTTTATAAGTTGCAGAAGGGGCTAAAAGGCAAACCTTTGGCTTTTATGGAGCTTTCGCATTTACAAAAGGTGATGGCAAAACATCCTGATGAACTGTGGTTAGGGTATGGCTTTGAGTGGGACCAACGCCATGCCCAACGCGCTTATGAAATATTAAAGCGGGATAAGCAAACCTTGCTTAACCAAGGTCACGGCAAACAAATGGGTTCGACCTGGATTCATGGTGTCGAGCCCAAAGAAGAAGATGTGTACCAGCCAGTTGGTCACACAGAAGGCCATACCTTAATTGTCGGTACGACCGGTGCCGGAAAAACCCGATGCTTTGATACGATGATTACCCAGGCCATTTTGCGTAATGAAGCCGTGATTATTATTGACCCTAAGGGAGACAAGGAACTTAAGGATAATGCGCAGCGAGCCTGTATTGCCGCCGGTAGTCCTGAGCGCTTTGTGTATTTTCATCCGGGTTTTCCAGAGCATTCAGTACGGCTTAATCCCCTGAGAAACTTTAACCGGGGCACTGAAATTGCCAGCCGAATTGCGGCATTAATTCCATCTGAAACCGGTGCTGATCCATTTAAAGCCTTTGGCCAAATGGCACTGAATAACATCGTGCAAGGTCTGTTGCTTACTTCTCAGCGTCCTGATCTGAAAACACTGAGACGATTCTTGGAAGGTGGCCCAGAAGGCTTGGTAGTAAAAGCCGTCACGGCATGGGGTGAGCAGGTGTATCCGAACTTTAGTGTGGAGATCAAGCGCTTTACCGAAAAGGCCAATACCTTGGCTAAACAAGCCATGGCGATGCTGCTTTTCTACTACGAACGCATTCAGCCCGTTGCCGCCAATACTGATTTGGAGGGCCTTTTGAGTATGTTTGAGCATGACAGAACCCACTATTCAAAGATGGTGGCCTCATTGATGCCGGTGCTCAATATGCTCACATCAAGTGAACTAGGTCCATTGCTATCACCGATTGCAAACGACGTGGATGACAGCCGGTTAATTACGGATTCTGGCCGTATTATCAACAATGCCCAAGTGGCTTATATCGGCTTGGATTCATTGACCGACGCCATGGTTGGCAGCGCCATTGGCTCGTTGCTTTTGTCCGATCTCACTGCTGTGGCCGGTGACCGCTATAACTATGGTGTTGATAATCGACCCGTAAATATCTTCATCGATGAGGCGGCTGAAGTCGTCAACGATCCCTTCATTCAACTGCTCAACAAAGGCCGTGGCGCAAAAATGCGTTGTGTGATTGCTACTCAGACCTTTGCTGACTTTGCAGCCCGTACAGGCAGCGAAGCTAAGGCACGCCAGGTGTTAGGTAACATTAACAACTTGATAGCTCTTCGGGTGATGGATACCGAAACGCAGCAGTACATTACTGACAATCTGCCTAAGACTCGGTTGCAGTACATCATGCAAACTCAAGGTATGTCGTCCAACTCGGACAGCCCCGCGTTATTTACCGGCAATCATGGCGAACGCTTGATGGAGGAAGAAGGCGATATGTTTCCACCGCAGTTATTAGGCCAGCTCCCCAACCTAGAGTACATCGCCAAGCTTTCAGGTGGCCGCGTCATTAAAGGTCGCATTCCTATTTTAACCAGCTCTACACAGGCAGCATAAGGAGTCTGTATGCATCATTCTGTCTGTCTGAAAATGACAACACTTACCAGTAAGGAAATGCTCGCTCAGTGGCAGCAACATAACCCCCAGTTCAAGGAAACCTTAAGACTGCTTGAAACCGACTGGCCTCATGCTTTGGCTTCAGTGCACTGTTTGGCGGACTATTTAACAGATGCGCTCACGTTAGATGGCCATTCCATCTTTGATTTGTGTCTGTGTAATGGTTTGGGCAGTTATGAAGAAGTCAGTTGTGATGATGACAGTGTACGCCTTTGGCATTTCATTGAGGCACTGACCTGGACTGCCGCCAGTGCTTTTACGGGGATTCGCCTGCGTGATCCTGACCATTTTGAGTGGGCCGCCGTGGATGGTGTGTATTTCTACACCTGGATTCGTAATCGTCCAAATCGGATGACGTATTTGGCTGAAGGACGCATCGAGGTGCGTTATGTCAGTGGTCATACGACGACAAAGCGGCTTCAACAAGTGATTAAAGCCCGGATTATGACGCCAACCGTTGCAGCCATGCTGGCACGAGTAGAAGAGGATGTTTGGCATGAGCAAGCATAAGTCGGTTTGGCTACTGTGTCTGGCACTGATGCTGGAGATTATTGCCATTGGCGTATTAGTGCCCGGTGATTGGACTGGCCGAGTCATTAGTAAAGAGAAGCAGATGATCCAAAATCAATTGGGCGCACAAACAAGCTATTGGATTGGTCAAACTAGCCATCGCTGGTATCAGTCATGGGTTGTGGATACGCAGATGGAGCAATCTGTGCGTGATTTTCTAATCCCCACTGAAGAGCAACGACAGCGTTCTAAAGGGATGGAGAACATGGGAGGCTTTTGGTTTGTGTGGGTAGAAGACCGTATTCAGGCATTTTTTGATGTGTTGTACCAAGTGTTCACTCGATTTGCTTTGCTGATGGTCTGGTTGCCCTTTGCGTTTATTCTCATGTTACCGGCTTTGTGGGACGGCTTGATGACCTGGAAGATTAAGAAAACAACCTTTGATTTTTCGAGCCCTATCATTCACCGCTATAGCATGATAATTCTGGGTTCAGGCGTCATCTTGCTGTTTATGGGATTGTTCGCCCCGCTGGCCATTCCTCCAGTGGTGTTACCGTCGCTGATCATTGGTTTGGCATTGATGGCAGGGTTGGCATTAAGCCACTTGCAGAAGAAGATATGAGGCCAGTTAGGCCTCATGAATTACGTTAACTCATTTTTTGTGGCTTGAGTGTTAATTCAAAGCCACATGCGTGAGCATATTTTAGAAGAGTTGACCAACTTGGATTGGCATTACCTTTTTCTAAACGACTGACGTTACTCTTTTGGGTATGCATTCTTTCAGCAACTTGTTCTTGAGTAAGTCCTGCCTTTGTTCTCATGGTAAGCAATTGGTCAATAAAGCTGAACTCACTCTCAAGCTTATCGTACTCATTCTTAACTTCAGCATTGGCTAAAGCACGTTGTTTCAGTTTTTGCAGACTCATGATTTTTGAACCTCTTTTTGTCTATCTCTGGCAAGATTGAGCTCATTTTTGGGCGTCTTTTGAGATTTTTTTACAAAAGCGTGTAACACATAAATGTGCTTCCCTTTTAAGTAGCAAAATAAGCCTCTACCAATACCTTCATGAGCTTTGGCGCGGATTTCAAATAACCCATCGCCCATAGACTCAGTATGAGGAGGCCCCAAGTTTGCACCATGCTTTTCCATCAGCTCTAAAAGCTTAATCATGCGAGCTTGTATTTTGGGTGGCATATCGAGGATCTGCTCCTCAACGCCATCGTAAAAGTCGATCTTCCAGCTCATGGGTATCCTTAACTTAGGTTATCATAAATGATAACTCTGGTTGCGCGGTTTGTCTAGAACTTAACCGTCTTGTCTGAGTAGAACCCTCAAAACCTTCAAGAATTCGGCATCTAGCTGACCACTTAACCTGCCAATCCCAAGGCATCCTTCACTTCTCAATTCAAACAACAAGGAGTGACTATGGAACCTGTGAGTATTCCGTCCTATATCGATGACCCGCCGCACTTCCTGCTTTGGAGTGCCGATGAGATGGCTCCCATCCTGTTGGGGCTAGTGATCGGCATTTTTACCGGTAATGCCTTGGTTTTATGCCTGTTGGGGTTGGTGACAACCAAGCTCTATCGGCGTTTTCGTGATGGTCGCCCAGATGGTTTTATTCTTCACGCCATCTACTGGGCCGGGCTGTTGCCAACCAAAGCCAAGACAATCCCTAACCCATTTATCAGGAGCTATCTGCCGTGAAGTTCGACGTGTTTTTAAAATCATGGCAAGGCACGCAATTAGAGAACCGATGGCAACGGTTCCTGATTGCGGTGCTGGTGCTATCTAATTTGCTGCTTGCGATAGCGGCATTTTCTCGCAATACCGTGGTAGCTATTCAACCACCAACCTTGTCTGAAACGGCTGAAGTGTCACGAAACCAAGCCACTCAACCTTACCTTGAATCCTGGGGACTCTACCTGGCTGAGCTTATGGGCAACGTGACGCCGGGTAATGTGTCTTTCATCCGGGTTGCCATTGAGCCGCTACTTTCACCTGCGGTGTACCAGCAAGTGGTCGATGCACTGGAGATTCAGGCAAGACAGATCCGTGAAGACCGAGTCACGCTCAAATTCCAACCCAGACAAGTGGAGTATGAGTATGAAACCGGCCATGTCTTTGTGACCGGTTATTCCTTGGTTTCTGGGCCATCTGGAGATGAACAGCGCCAAACTCGCACCTATGAGTTTGACATCGATATTGAGCAATACCGTCCAAAGCTCAGTTGGATGGATACGTATGAGGGGCAAGCTAGAACGAAGCGAGTTCGTGAAAAGTTGACCCAAGAGCAAAACCGGAGGGTGAATGATGCGAACCAAAATTAGTCGATGGATAACACCAAGCTTAATCGCAATGAGCTTGAGTGGCGTCCTGTTATCTCAAGCGTCGTATGCAGACGTGGAATTGCCGATTGTGCCAGCCAGTGTGATGAAGCAGTCTGCTACTGCAAATCCACCGGTTCAAAGCAATTCGGTTGCAGCGGATACGCCAACAACGCTACTGATGACACCGGGGGTTAATGAACTGATCCCTGTAGCACTTGGTCATCTGAATCGAATTGTGACGCCGTTTGAATCGCCTCAGGTGAGAACAACCAGTGATGCTCAGACGCAAATCAAGGGGAATGTTGTATATGTGGCCACGGACAAAGAATCACCGGTTTCACTTTACATCACTCCGACTGGTCAGGAAGCGCCTGCGTTATCTGTCACCTTAGTACCTCGTCGTATTCCACCGCGTGAAATCACCTTAGCTATTGATGGTCAGCAGTGGCCCATTAAGGGCGTCGTGAACCGAAAAGCCGCCACTTGGGAAACGGCTCAGCCATACGTCGATAGCTTACGTGATTTACTCAGACGCCTTGCACTAAATGAGTTACCACAAGGCTATGACATCCGTTTAGCTGGCCAAACTGACACAAGCCCGAAATGTTTTCAGCCGGGCTTAAAGTTTGGTTTTAAGCAGGGGCAAATTGTGACGGGACATTACTTCACCGTCTATGTAGGACTGGTTGAAAGCTTTGCCGATGAGCCGATAGAAGCCAGTGAAATAGCCTGTCATGCACCAGATATAGTGGCAAGCGCCTACTGGCCTCGCAATATCTTGTTGCTGGGTGAAAAGACTGAGTTGTATGTGGTTGTTCGCAATCATCGTGAAGAAGCGTTGGAAAGTCAGCGACCTTCACTTCTTGTGGGAGGTGAATAACGATGAAAGCACAATGGGAACAAATGAGCCCGAACATGAAGCGGGGCCTATCGGTTGCCGGTATTGCTGGTGGTCTCATCCTGATGGTGATGGTGTTTTCACCTAATCCTGACGATGGCTCAAGCAGTCGGAACCGACAGGAAACGATCCGGCACATTCTAACGGATACCAATACTCGTGATGTTGGGGTCGATAGTTTGGCTGCAAACGTAAAACTACTCAGTGAGCGCAATGAACAGTTACGTCGTGAAGTTGAGCGCTTGCGTCGTGACGTCGATTCAGGACGGCTAAGCCCAGGTTCGCCTTCTATACCAAGTGAGGTCAATGCGGAGCTGGCCCGCCTTAGAGCGGAACTTGATGATGTTCGCGCTGGAGGTGATGCAGCAGTTGAAGGCACAAATAGCCGCTTTGAAGTGCCTTTATCTGCCATGGAATTGCCTAAAGAAGAAAAGCCACTGCCGTCTAACCCAGACGACTATTTTGCCAATGCGCCGCTGCCTGATCCGCTCTATCAGCAGCCAGTCAATGGTCAAGGTACACGAGCACGAGATGTTCCATTGCCGCCAATCACGATTCGTATGATTGAGCCTGAAGTGGTTGCTGAACCAGAGGTTGTTGTGCAAGAAGCGCCGCCTTTGTATCTACCGGCGGGCAGCATTATCTCGGGTACTTTGATCACGGGTTTGGATGCACCTACTCACGAGTCCGCAAGACGCGAACCTTTTCCTGCATTGCTGAGGATTCAAAAGGAAGCCATTTTACCCAACCGATTTAGAGCGGATATCAAAGAGTGTTTCTTGATCGCCGCAGGTTACGGTGATTTGAGCTCTGAGCGTGCTTATTTGCGAGGCGAGACCATTTCATGTGTGAGAGAAGATGGTGGCGTCATTGAAACACGACTGGATTCTTATGCCGTGGGTGAAGACGGCAAAGCCGGTATTCGTGGCCGATTGGTGTCGAAACAAGGCCAGCTGGTGGCCAAATCGATGATGGCCGGATTCCTTCAGGGCTTGGCTGGCGCATTTGATGTAAATCCTGTTCCGACGATTCAGACGGGTAATGCCGGTGATACTCAGCTGTACCAGCAAGTCATGAGCCAAGAAGCATTACAAGGCGCTGCGATTAAAGGCACAGGTAAAGCATTGGATCGAGTGGCCAAGTTCTATTTGGACATGGCTGAAAATATGTTCCCAGTCATAGAGATAGACGCTGCAAGGAAAATTGAAGTAATCGTCACTCGTGGTGCCTCGTTGTCGTTGGCCACTTCGCAAGGGGGAGGTGCAAGAAGATGAAAAAATCCTGCATGTTGCTAACCGATCGAAGTTCGTTTCAGACAATAAGATGTGTATCCAGAGGAGAGTTAACTATGACGACATCAATGCAGAACAACCCAAAGCACCAGTCAAAACAGTGGTCTAAAGCTGGATTACTTTTATTGGCAGTCGGCTCAACCTTATTGTCTGGCTGTAGTTCATTGGGTCTTGGGAGTAGTGAATATGGATGCCCAGGTATGCCTGACGGTGTGCGCTGTTTATCCGCTCGAGAAGTCTATGAGCTTACCAGTAATGGCGCTGCACCCAAGACGATTGATGCTGTGGCGACTCGAATTGGTTCTCCCTCTGGGTATTCACAATCTGATTTAGAAACAGGACTGTTGAGCCATCCAGCATTACCTGAGACGCAGCAATCTGCACCTATTCGCATTCCTTCAAGGGTGATGCGAATTTGGATTGCGCCTTGGGAGGATGACCGTGGAGATCTGAATTTATCCAGCTACGTGTTTACCGAAATTGAACCGCGCCGGTGGGATATTGGGGTGTCCGCAACTCGAACGGTTTCGCCAGTGCTACGTCCACTTCAGACTCAAAGCGATTCAGCCTCAGCGGGAGCTGATGGTAAGCGCGATAACTTGAGTATCTACGGAGAAACTAACGAATGACAAATGCAGTTCGCAGCATTCAGACTCAGCGCCTAATGACCATTGGTGCGCTTGGTTTGATGGCGTTAATGATTTCGGAGCCCTCATTTGCGGGCACCGGTGGTGATGCTTTCACCGATGTGTGGGATACCCTAAAAGATTGGACCCAAGGTACTTTGGGACGGATCGTAGCGGGAGCCATGGTTCTGGTGGGTATTGTGGGCGGTATCGCTCGCCAAAGCTTGATGGCCTTTGCCTTGGGCATTGGTGGCGGTATGGGTCTCTACAATACGCCAACAGTCGTTGAAAGTGTTATGTCTGCAACTTTACCTGTCGTTGCCAGCACTCAAGAAGTCATTGGCACAACAGTTCCAGCAATCAGCGCCGTCTTACTGGGCCCCTGAATGTGAACCACAGTAGGCAGTTCACTTAAGGCAATCAAACTTAGGTCTACACAACATCGGGTTATTGGTGATGTTGTGTAGACCTTTTCATTTCAGCGACGCCACATTAACGAACTTGGTTTACAGTATTTGGTATATTAATACCTAAAGTGTTAAAATTCCTATCGTAATAAACTATATGGTTTATACTGTTCGTGATATTCATACTTTTGGTGTTAAAATGTCATCTAAAATAAACTGGCTTGTTGCTCATACTTCTCCTGGTGCGCTAGTACTTCAGCAATGGCTGACTGAAAACGGTGTGAGCTATTCCTTGGCTCAAAAGTACGCGCAGAACGGTTGGCTAAAGAAGCTATGTTCTGGCGTGTATTATCGTCCAGATGCGCAGGGCGATATAAAGCCAACTTGGGTTGATGCCATTCAAGCATTAGATGTGCAATTGGGCGTTTCAGTTCATTTGGCTGGATTGAGCAGCTTAACTCACCAAGGACTGAGTCACTATTTACAGCTGAACAAAGAGCAAGTTTGGATTTGCGTTAAAAATAAGTCGTCCTTACCAAAATGGTTTCGTGAATTCCCTTATCAGAATTGGTTTTACTGTGGAAATCATAAGCTTGAAGTGAATCCCGAGAAAGATTTGAAAAGGATCACGGTTAAAGAGAAAGAACTCACTGTCAGCTGTGCAGAACTTGCTGCCTATGAAGTGGTAGACGCTATTGGGAAGCTGATTTCATTTGAGCATGTCGCAGAATTATTTCAGGGTTTAGTCAATCTTAGCCCTAGAAAAGTACAAGATATTCTTGAGCGAAGCAGCTCTGTTCAGGCAAACCGAATATTTCTATTTCTGGGTCGATACTACGATCACCAGTGGGTCAATCGCATAGATGAAACAAGAATTAAATTGGGTGCAGGAAAGCGGCAGGTTGTCGAAAAAGGACGTTTTGATGAGCGATATCAAATCACAGTGCCAGAGATATTAAGCGTCAAAAAAGGTGAACAACATAATGGATAAAGATAGCCCATATTACAAACAGGTTTCCTTGCTCATAAGAATGCTTCCTGTGGTAGCAACAGAGACGGTTTTTGCACTTAAAGGTGGCACCGCCATTAATTTATTTGTGAGAGATTTTCCTCGGCTATCTGTAGATATTGATCTTGCTTATCTTCCACTTGAACCAAGAGATGAGGCATTGATTAATGTCAGGGCTGCATTGCAGCGCATTACAGACAGAATCAATATTCAACCAGATATCAGAGCGGCATTTCAGGATAATAAAGCTGATGAACTGAGAATCGTTGTATCAAGTCCGGTTGCGACGATCAAAATTGAAGTGTCGCCCGTCGCCAGAGGTACATTGCATAGGGCAGAAATAATGCCAGTTCAAGAGTCTGTTGAAGACGAGTTTGGTTATGCTGAGATTCAGGTAGTCAGTCTTCCCGATCTGTATGGTGGAAAATTGTGTGCTGCAATGGATCGCCAACATCCTCGCGACTTATTTGATGTGCGTATGTTACTTGGCAGTGAAGGGATTTCGAGAGAGATTTTGGTGGGTTTTTTAACCTATACATTAAGTCACCCTCGGCCTATTAATGAAGTCATGTCGCCAAACTGGCAGCCTCTAAATGAGAAATTTCAGGCAGAATTTGACGGAATGACTTTTGAAAAAGTTGAATGCGAAGACTTAGCCTCTGTTAGGCCCATGATGTTAATTGAACTGCAAAAACATTTCACAGAAAGGGATCATGCTTTCCTTATGTCATTCAAAAGAGGGCAACCTGACTGGGCATTGTTTGACTATCCTAATGCAGCAGACTTGCCAGCGATTCGTTGGAAGTTGCAGAATATTAACAAATTGGCAAAGAATCAAGCAAAACATCAAGAGCAATTAGATAAATTAAAGCAAGTGCTTGATGATTGGCTTGTTAACGCAAACGCCGAGTAATTCGTTTATAACAATCCTCAACGAGCTATAAGCCCCCTAGTTAGATTGCGATTTCTTCAATCTATCTAACCGAGTCCACATAGGTGTAAAAAAACGGGCTCAGCTAAACCGTTTGGCTAGCAACGGCGCTTCTGTCATCGCTTGTAGGCGATAAAAGTGTTATGTCTGCAACCTTAACCTATCGTTGCCAGCACTCAAGAAGTCATTAGCACAACAGTTCCAGCAATCAGCGCCGTTTTACTGTGCACCTGATAACAATAAAAAATGCCCAAGCGGCCAGATATCTGACGGCTTGGGCGTCATCCTACCCCGTACCCGTTTATCATGACGGCGTTTCAGTTAAAAGTAGTCAAAGTAAAGTTGTTTGGGTTCTTTTCATTGTCTTGGCTTCATGAGAGTTATGTGATGTACAAAATGGTACTTATAGGTTATAAATTTACCCAAAGGGTGTGAAAAATACCTTTCTGTAAAAACCTTTATTTGTTCGGTGGTGCGCAATTAATAAGGCCTTTGAATCGAAGGTTGTTGGCACGATGCTTGATATTTAGGATGAACAACTTATTCGATCAAAGGACGAAACATGGCGTTATTAAGATACGCAAACTTAGGAATTCACAGGCCAGACATCCTGCTTAGTAAAGCAGTGAGTGGTCTTGGTGACTTTTATAAGTATTTAGACACCACTCGAAAATACCTAGAAAGTACGAAGGCTGTTAAAGCGATAGCTTGGGAAAAGCTGGACGATGCTCAAAGTGGAGTATGGATACAATTAGTTGAGCCTGCCGATAACTGCGGTGATTTCGAAAAGAACTTAAAGCTCTTTTTAGATGAAAGTACCGACACGGTATACGAAGCAAGCCCCGCTAGATGGAAAGCCGTGGGTAGTGCCGCTAGAGAATGCCCAAATTGTAGAAGTCACGGTAAACCTAAAATGGCTTATGCAACTGAGGAGCACGCGGACGAAATTGCGAGTGAATTAGGCAATGGGCTGTCGTCGTATGAGTGTCCAGACGGTTATGGTTGGCATTTGACGGGTAAATCACAAAGCAATGTTGGATTCAATAAATCCAACGCAATTTCAGTCCTGGACAGAAATGTAGAGAATGACAGCTTGTTATTGGATCGTTTACCTGACCACGACTATTTGGTTATTCGTCCAAACACATACCAGTTAAAGTGTCAGATTAATGCATTACAAAGCTTACAAGACACCCCTTCTATTCACCATCTTCCGCTATTGAGGCTGTTTGAAGGTAAGGATCATGCTAAGTGGCCGAATGTTCCTTATGATGAGCACTTATTTAACGATGACTACTACGTTCTTACCGATGGAGCAAGAGAGGGAACATCTCAGCAGCGTGATTTTGTAAATATTGCACTCAATACACCAGACTTTGCCTTCCTTGAAGGCCCCCCTGGATCTGGCAAAACTACAGCCATTTGCGAACTGATTCTTCAATTAATAAAGCGAGGTAAGCGGATCTTACTTTGTGCATCAACACACGTTGCTGTTGACAATGTTCTTGAACGAATGATGTCTGAAGAAAATATTTATCGCGACATGGTGTTACCTGTACGGATTGGAGATAAATCAAGCGTTTCTCAAAAGGCAAAGCCATGGCAATTGGAAGAGTTTGTTAAAACTGAACGCACAAGATTGCTAAAACATCTTCAGCAACAACCGCACATTTCAGTTAGTCAGAAGTTACTTAAAAGTAAGGTCGGTGAAGGTAAACATATTGTTGAGCGTCTTGTTCTTGAAGCGGCGAATTTAGTTTGCGGGACAACTATTGGTTTGCTTCAGCATCCTGATATCAAAAATAAACAATCAACATCGCCAATCTTCGATGTGATGATTATTGATGAAGCATCAAAAACAACTTTTCAAGAGTTTTTGGTGCCAGCGGTACTTGCCAAGCGTTGGATCATGGTGGGAGACCCAAAACAGCTTTCACCTTATGTTGATGATGAAGCTACCGAAGTAAATTTGCAGCCATGTTTACAGGATAGTTATCAGCGAGAAGCATGCGCAGATATTTTCTCTGCTCGACAAATCAATATTCAGAAACGAGAAGTATCCTTGGTTTGCACTGACGATGAAAAGACAATTGAATTTTATCATCAGCAAGCAAAGTCCAAAAATGTATTGGTTGCATCATCTAAAGGTCCGAAGACAGATCTCCCTTACGCATCAGTAGTCCTTGGTTCGTCAGCGTTCATCGCTCAGAATGCTAATCACCTACCCCTGGATTTGACGACCATAAGGGGGCTGCCTGCGTTACCGGAAAAGTTAGAAATGCGACTTGCAGCGCATTCGAGATTAACTCGTACAAAAATCAAGACCGAGTCCGATAGCTGGGAATCCCAGTTAGCGTGGCGACTGGCTCGTATGTACGAACAGCGCCTAAATACAGAATCTAACGGAAGTTCTAAAACTGTTAATAAGTTAGAGGAAGATATCAAAGCGCTACTACCATTTGACTCAGAAAAAGATACGTTCACTGCAATAGACAGGGTACGTAGGATCGCACTGCCTTCTATCCTTGAATCACTACAAGTTGGATTTGAACGAACAGAGTATCAGAAACAAGGCACCGCTCTGTCTGATGGACTTCCAGCCAGTGTTTTGGAACAACGACAAATACGGCTTAGTTACCAGCACAGAATGCATCCAGACATTGCCGAGTTTTCCCGAGTACATATATACCATGAAAAAGCACTGCAAAGTCCTGATGGCCAAGCTGAAAAGCGGGACTGGGGATTCCGAAGCGGCTCACATCGTTGTATATGGCACGATGTTAAAGGTCGAAAAGGCAAAGAAGGTGAAATCACCGCTGAATTAGAAGAAATATTAAAAGAATTAAGTCGCTTTGATTCTTGGGCAAAATCATGTAGAGTAACAAAATAGATTGCGCCTAGACAAAATAGTTTGCGCCTGTGACAGTATAGATTGCATCTAGACAAAATAGTTGTAAACTGAAATCGGTCCAGTTATGCTGTGAAAAAGCATACTGGACTTTTATTATGGCTAAAGCAAAATCTTCATTCTCAGAAGTACAAATTGCCCGTCGTATTAAAGAGGGGCGTGGCCAAGGGCATGGTAAGGACTACATTCCATGGCTAACAGTACAAGAAGTCCCTTCATTAGGTCGTTCCCACCGTATTTATTCTCATAAAACGGGACGAGTTCATCATTTGCTCTCTGACTTAGAACTTGCTGTTTTTCTTAGCCTTGAATGGGAGAGCAGCGTGCTAGATATACGCGAGCAGTTCCCCCTATTACCTAGTGACACCAAGCAGATTGCAATAGATAGTGGCATTAAGCATCCTGCTATTCGCGGCGTAGATCAGGTTATGTCTACTGATTTTTTGGTGGACTGCAAAAACGGTCCTTTTGAGCAGTTTGCTATTCAAGTCAAACCTGCAGCAGCCTTACAAGACGAGCGCACCCTAGAAAAATTAGAACTAGAGCGTCGTTATTGGCAGCAAAAACAAATTCCTTGGTTCATTTTTACTGATAAAGAAATAAATCCCGTAGTAAAAGAAAATATTGAATGGCTTTATTCGGTGAAAGCAGAAGGGGCTTCTGCGGAGCTTTTAGCACAACTGCCAACATTAGCTCATATTCTGCAGGAAAAAGGAGATGAAAACATTATCAATGTCTGTAAGCAGGTTGATATTGCTTATGATTTGGAGCTAGGTAAAACGTTAAGTGATGTTAGAGCATTAGTCGCTAATGGCTTTATTAAATTTAATATTTATAAGCCGTTTAGATTGAGTACCTGTGCTGAGCTGGATATAGAGCACGATGGAGCAGCGCAAAGGGGGCTTTATGTGGCAAATTAATGAGGTGCTTCAAGTAGAAAGCCGCTTTTATCGGGTTTTAGATATTAGTCAGGGGGAGTTGATCTGGATTGATATTGAAAATCCGAAGGCGTTGCCAGAAAGGATTTTGGAGTTGAGTCTCTTGGCTGCCTTGGACTCAGGTCAGTTAGTGAGGAGTACGGATCCCTTTGATTACCTAGACCAAGAGGATCCAGAAATAGGGTCTGTACGTTTTATTCGTAGAGAAGAAAATATTAAGGTATTGCTACCACTCTTGCAGCATAAGGGTATTTTTGATGCTTCTGAAAGAGCACGTTTAATTGATGCTGTTGTGGAGTCTAAGCAGGTTTCGAAAAAAACAGTTTATCGATTATTAAGAAGGTATTGGCAGCGTGGTCAAACGCCTAATGCATTAATTCCCGACTACAAAAACAGCGGTGCACCAGGGGGAAGACGCTCAGCGACAGGAACAGCAAAAATTGGCCGAGCCAGAGAATATGGTAAGGGTGAAGGAACCAAGGTAACGCCCGAGATTGAACGGCTTTTTAGGTTGACCATAGAAAAGCATCTATTAAATCAAAAAGGTATAAAGACCACCGTTGCCTATAGACGATTTGTGGACTTGTTTGCTCAGTATTTTCCTCGCATTCCCCAAGAGGATTATCCAACGCTACGTCAGTTTCGTTATTTTTATGATCGAGAATACCCTAAAGCTCAGCGGTTAAAGTCCAGAGTTAAAGCAGGGGTATATAAAAAAGACGTACGACCCTTAAGTAGTACAGCCACTTCTCAGGCGTTAGGCCCAGGGAGTCGTTATGAGATTGATGCCACGATTGCTGATATTTATTTAGTGGATCATCATGATCGCCAAAAAATCATAGGAAGACCAACGCTTTACATTGTGATTGATGTGTTTAGTCGGATGATCACGGGCTTTTATATCGGCTTTGAAAATCCGTCTTATGTGGTGGCGATGCAGGCTTTTGTAAATGCTTGCTCTGACAAAACGGCGATTTGTGCCCAGCATGATATTGAGATTAGTAGCTCAGACTGGCCGTGTGTAGGTTTGCCAGATGTGTTGCTAGCGGACCGTGGCGAATTAATGAGTCATCAGGTCGAAGCCTTAGTTTCTAGTTTTAATGTGCGAGTGGAAAGTGCTCCACCTAGACGTGGCGATGCTAAAGGCATAGTGGAAAGTACGTTTAGAACCCTTCAAGCTGAGTTTAAATCCTTTGCTCCAGGCATTGTAGAGGGCAGTCGGATCAAAAGCCATGGTGAAACAGACTATAGGTTGGATGCATCTCTGTCGGTATTTGAGTTCACACAAATTATTTTGCGTACGATCTTATTCAGAAATAACCATCTGGTGATGGATAAATACGATCGAGATGCTGATTTTCCTACAGATTTACCGTCTATTCCTGTCCAGTTATGGCAATGGGGGATGCAGCATCGTACAGGTAGTTTAAGGGCTGTGGAGCAAGAGCAGTTGCGAGTAGCGTTACTACCTCGCCGAAAGGTCTCTATTTCTTCATTTGGCGTTAATTTGTGGGGTTTGTATTACTCGGGGTCAGAGATTCTACGTGAGGGTTGGTTGCAGCGGAGCACTGATATAGCTAGACCTCAACATTTAGAAGCGGCTTATGACCCAGTGCTGGTTGATACGATTTATTTGTTTCCGCAAGTTGGCAGCCGTGTATTTTGGCGCTGTAATCTAACGGAACGTAGTCGGCAGTTTAAAGGTCTCTCATTTTGGGAGGTTTGGGATATACAAGCACAAGAAAAACACAATAAAGCTAATGCGAAGCAGGATGAGTTAACTAAACGCAGGGAGCTTGAGGCGTTTATTCAGCAAACTATTCAGAAAGCCAACAAGCTAACGCCTAGTACCACTGAGTCCAAATCAACACGCATTAAGCAGATTAAAACCAATAAAAAAGAAGCCGTGACTTCAGAGCGTAAAAAGCGTGCAGAGCTTTTGAAGCCTAGTTCGTCTGGAGAGGAGGCGAAAGTGATTCCTTTCATCGCAGTGGAGGCGGATGATCAAGAGGATTACAGCCTACCCACATACGTGCCTGAGTTATTTCAGGATCCACCAGAAAAGGATGAGTCATGAGTGCTACCCAGATTCAAGCGGTTTATCGTGATACGGGGGTAGAGGCTTATCGTGGCAATCCTTTTATCGAGGCCTTACCACCACTGCAAGAGTCAGTGAATAGTGCTGCATCACTGAAATCCTCTTTACAGCTTACCTCCTCTGACTTGCAAAAGCCCCGTGTTATCAGAGCTCATACCATTTGTCGTATTCCAGATGACTATTTTCAGCCATTAGGTACGCATTTGCTACTGAGTGAGCGTATTTCGGTCATGATTCGAGGTGGCTACGTAGGCAGAAATCCAAAAACAGGTGATTTGCAAAAGCACTTACAAAATGGCTATGAGCGTGTTCAAAAGGGAGAGTTGGAGGCATTTCGCTTTGAGGAGGCTCGGTCCACGGCACAAAGTTTATTGTTAATTGGTTGTTCTGGTAGCGGTAAAACTACCTCGCTACATCGTATCTTAGCTACTTACCCTCAAGTGATTTATCACCCCGAGCTTAATGTAGAGCAAGTGGTGTATTTGAAAATAGACTGCTCGCATAATGGTTCGCTAAAAGAGATCTGCTTGAATTTTTTCAGAGCGTTGGATCGAGCCTTAGGCTCGAACTATGAGCGTCGTTATGGATTAAAACGTCATGGTATAGAAACCATGTTGGCTTTGATGTCACAAATAGCCAATGCACATGCTTTAGGGGTGTTGGTTATTGATGAAATTCAGCATTTAAGCCGCTCTCGCTCGGGAGGCTCTCAAGAGATGCTGAATTTTTTTGTAACGATGGTGAATATTATTGGCGTACCAGTGATGCTGATTGGTACGCCTAAAGCACGGGAGATTTTTGAGGCTGACTTGCGGTCTGCCCGTAGAGGTGCAGGGTTTGGGGCTATTTTCTGGGATCCTATACAACAAACACAACGTGGAAAGCCCAATCAAGAGTGGATTGCCTTTACGGATAATCTTTGGCAATTACAGCTGTTACAACGTAAAGATGAGTTGTTGTCTGAGGAGATTCGGGATGTCTGGTATGAGCTGAGCCAAGGAGTGATGGATATTGTAGTAAAACTTTTTGTACTCGCTCAGCTCCGTGCACTAGCTTTAGGCAATGAGCGTATTACCCCTAGTTTATTGCGGCAAGTGTATCAAGATGAGTTAAAGCCTGTGCACCCCATGCTAGAGGCATTACGTTCGGGCATACCAGAACGTATAGCCCGTTACTCTGACTTAGTGGTTCCTGAGATTGATAAACGGTTAATTCAACTTCAGCTAGACATCGCAGCGATACAAGAACAAACACCAGAAGAAAAAGCGCTTCAGGAGCTAGATACCGAAGATCAGCGCCACTTATATCTGATGCTAAGAGAGGATTATGATTCAAGCTTGTTAATTCCCACTATTAAAAAAGCGTTTAGCCAGAATCCAACGATGACAAGACAAAAGCTACTGCCTCTTGTTTTGCAGTGGTTGATGGAAGGCGAAACGGTAGTGTTAGAACTAGAAAAGCCTTCCAAGAGTAAAAAGGTTTCGGCTACAAAGGTAGTCAAACCAAGCGACTGGGATAGTTTTCCTGATACGGACTTACGTTATATCTATTCACAACGCCAACCTGAAAAAACCATGCATGAACGGTTAAAAGGGAAAGGGGTAATAGTGGATATGGCGAGCTTATTCAAACAAGCAGGCTAACGATGAGAAACTTTCCTGTCCCGTACTCGAATGAGCTGATTTATAGCACTATTGCACGGGCAGGCGTTTATCAAGGGATTGTTAGCCCTAAGCAGCTGTTGGATGAGGTGTATGGCAACCGCAAGGTGATCGCTACCTTAGATCTGCCCTCGCATTTAGGTGTCATAGCAAGACATCTACATCAAACAGGACATTACGCTGTTCAGCAGCTTATTTATGAGCATACCTTATTCCCTTTATATGCCCCATTTGTGGGTAAAGAGCGCCGAGACGAAGCGATTTGGTTAATGGAGTACCAAGCGCAAGGTGCAGTGCATTTAATGCTAGGAGTCGCTGCCTCTAGAGTTAAGAGTGATAACCGCTTTAGATACTGCCCTGATTGCGTTGCTCTTCAGCTAAATAGGTATGGGGAAGCCTTTTGGCAACGAGATTGGTATTTGCCCGCTTTGCCATATTGTCCAAAACACGGTGCTTTAGTCTTCTTTGATAGAGCAGTAGATGATCACCGACATCAATTTTGGGCTGTGAGTCATACTGAGCTGCTTTCAGACTACCCCAAAGACTCCCTATCTCAATTAACAGCACTAGCTGCTTATATAGCCCCTCTGTTAGACGCTCCACGAGCGCAAGAGCTTTCCCCAAGCCTTGACAGTGGACGCTGTTTTATCAGCGCTTAGCGCAGGATCTAGGGCTAATCAAAAGCAAGCACATTCGTCATGACTTGGTGGCGGAGAGAGTGAGGCAGACTTTTAGTGATGAGGCATTAGAGAAACTGGATTTAACGTTGGCAGAGAACAAGGACACGTGTTGGCTGAAAAGTATATTCCGTAAGCATAGAAAAGCCTTTAGTTATTTACAGCATAGTATTGTGTGGCAAGCCTTATTGCCAAAACTAACGGTTATAGAGGTGCTACAGCAGGCAAGTGCTATTACTGGGCACTCTATAGCGACAAGACCTGTCAGCCAGTCTGTGCAACCTAACTCTGAAGATTTATCTATTAAACGTAAAAAATGGCAGCAGCTGGTGCATCTATACCAAGGGATTAACGAGGCAAGACAGTCTTTAGAGGGTGGGGCGCTATACGCTTGGCTTTACCGACATGACAGGGATTGGTTAGTTCACTGGAATCAACAGCATAAACAAGAGCGTCTGGCACCCGCCCCTAGAGTTGATTGGAACCAAAGAGATCGAATTGCTGTACGACAAATATTAAGAATCATAAAGCGTCTAGATAGCAGCCTTGACCATCCAAGGGCGACAGCGAATTGGTTGCTAAAGCAAATCCCGAATGGAACTTCACTTGCTAAAAATCTACAGAAACTGCCTTTGGTAGCGCTTTGCTTAAAGCGTTACTCAGAGAGTGTGGAAGATTATCAAATTAGACGGATTAGCCAAGCCTTTATTAAGCTTAAACAGGAAGATGTTGAGCTTAGGCGCTGGCGATTATTAAGAAGTGCAACGTTATCTAAAGAGCGGATAACTGAGGAAGCACAAAGATTCTTGGAAATGGTTTATGGGGAAGAGTGAGTGGTTAGGCTAGCTAAATTTAATGACAATGTGCAGGTTGTACATATTGGTCATTTATTCCGTAACTCGGGTCATAAGGAGTGGCGTATTTTTGTTTGGTTTAATCCAATGCAAGAACGGAAATGGACTCGATTTACTCATTTGCCTTTATTAAGTCGAGCTAAGGTGGTTAACAGTACAACAAAGCAAATAAATAAGGCGGATCGTGTGATTGAGTTTGGTGCATCGGATCTTCAACGAGCCAAAATGATCGATTTTCCTAATCTCTCGTCCTTTGCTTCCGTACGCAACAAGGATGGAGCGCAGAGTTCATTTATTTATGAAGCTGAAACACAATATAGCAAGATTCGTTATCACATTCCGCAGTTAGAGTTAGCTCGGTCGTTATTTTTAATTAATTCCTATTTCTGTCGAAGTTGTTTGAGCAGTACCGCTTTACAGCAAGAGTTTGATGTTCACTATGAGGTTGAACGAGACCATTTAGAGATACGGATTTTGCCTAGTTCTTCGTTTCCTAAAGAGGCGTTAGAGCAGTCGGCCGTAGTGCAGCTTTTAGCTTGGCTATTTTCTGATCCAGATGTCATGGATTCGTACGAAAGCATTTTTAAGCACTATCAACAAAATAGAGAAATTAAAAACAACGTTGAAAGTTGGTGTTTTAGCTTTGATCCTCCGCCCATGCAAGGATGGAAACTACATGTAAAAGGACGTTTTTCTAATGAGAGTAGGGATTATTTAGTTGAGGAAATAGTAGGTTTAGAAATCAACGCTATGCTTCCTAGCACAACAACTATTAGCCATGCCTCTTTTCAGGAAAAAGAGGAAAGTGGCGGCAGTACGCAGCACGTAGCAATTCCAACTGAGTCAATCGTTGATGATGAGGACCTACAGTTAGATGATGAAGAGACGGCCAATATAGACACAGACACACGAGTCATAGAGGCTGAGCCGACATGGATAAGTTTTAGTAGACCTAGTCGAATTGAAAAATCTCGCAGGGCAAGAAAAAGTAGCCAAACAATCTTAGAAAAAGAAGAGGCTACTACAGATGAAGATAGTAATTTAGTGAGTACTGACGAACCACACTTAGGCGGTGTACTAGCAGCGGCAGATGTGGGTGGAAAACAAGATGCAACAAATTACAACAGCATTTTCGCCAGTCGTTTTGCAGCCTTTAATGAGCTACTTTCAATTCTAAAAACTAAATTTGCATGTCGGGTGCTTTTTGAAGAAACCTTGGTTTTGCCAAAAGTTGGACGTAGCCGATTACATCTGTGTAAGGATGGTTCACCAAGAGTGATTAAAGCGGTTGGGTTGCGACGTAATGGTAGTGAATTTGTTTTGCTAGAGGTGGATGCATCGGATGGGGTGAAAATGCTTTCTACCAAAGTATTGACTGGTGTTGATAGCGAAACATGGCGCAATGATTTTGAGCGAATACGACGTGGGGTAGTGAAGAACTCATTGAACTGGCCGAATGGTTTGCTGGGTCAATTATATGGACAAGGGGGGCATAGAGGGGTGAATCATCCGAAGGGGCTGGGTGAGCTGCAAGTGTCGAGAGAGGATATGGATGGGTGGGCTGAGAGAGTGGTTAGAGAGCAATTTACGCATTAAAGGAATGACTGAAACCCTAGTTACTTTAACGCCGAGCTAAGCGGCAGTTTTTAAGTTGTGGTTTTGTGGAATACTTTTGCGCAGCAAATCCACAAAAGCGCAACTTAAAAACTGTCCAGCCACGAAGTGGCGGTGCTTGAGCGATTTGTTATGCATTTTCTGCCCATCGATCTTTGTGCCATGCAAAATATTTTTTGTTACTTGACCAATTAGAAACTTTTTTGCCAACCAGCTGCGAAATAGTTTTATTAAGAAACGTGGTTGAAAATGAAGGTTTTCATATCAGTAACGAACACACCTGACATATTTGGAATAACAAGCATAGCCACTACGTGATTCACTATGTGGCTTTCTCTTTGCGTAAAAAAAATTGACAAGGAATGTGCGCGCTCTATTTCCATCTATTTCATCAGCTTGGCTTGATGTCCAAAAAGACTGACGGTCAAAATCCATAGAATGCAAAAGCGGCTCTTTAATAAAAATTCCTGAACTAGGGCCACCTTTTATGAAATAAGGTTTCTCAGTATTTAGCGTTTCTAATTCAAATACAGTCGGCACTCTCCAATCGCTATAGCCTCCATAATTTAATTGGTTTAATTGCTCAGCATACCTACCTACATCTTTCCAATCTATCTTATTATCGCTTGTTGCCGTTTGCCACATCAGCCCGGTTTCAGGATCTAACCAAACGTCCTCGCTTCGATTTTTTGACATAATATACATCCTCTTTATCAGCCGGTTTACCCTTTTGAGCTTTACACGTTCAAAAGGACGTTGTAGTACGTACCAACGTTCGCTAACTCTATTGCTGCATTAATTTTTCAGGCATGTAAAACTTCTTTAGTGGACGTGCATAACGCCCGCAGCATGCGCGGCTTTGAAATGGAGGCGAAGCCGCAATGGAAAAGCCGTCGCCGTGCCTGCGATTGTTATGTTTTCTTACGCTTCATTTTTATTCCGCCGGCTCCAATCTCGACATACTCCCAGTCGGAAAACAGGCTGATCGCGATCGTTCCACCAACAGCTACTATCAAAGCCACGATCGTTGACGTTGCTACACCAGCAGATGGTGCAAATGCTGCGACCGCTCCCGCACCGACTGGACCAGTTGTAATCACAAGAGGAATGGCGGCGATAATTCCTCCTACCGCGGCAGGCCCCCAAGATTTGGCCAGCTTTACAGCCTTTAGCTTTTTGACCAGATCATCATCATGCGTGATTATCTCGTTAGCATCAGACTTCATTGCTGCTTTCAATTCACTAATACTGGATACTTCTTTGGTCATTTTCTTAGCTCTCCGACAAGAACATAACGCCTGGCACAGCGGATCGCAAACCTGGCGCGGCTTTTGGTACAAAAGGCATGACAGGTTTGCGAATCCGTTGCTGCCACTTGTTAACCCTTTTGCCAGATTTGGTAACTATAATTTATGTTAGAGGCGAAGTCTTGGGTAAAAACTGGCCTAAAATTGCTGGGGATTTCAGGAAAGTAAACATCACCTTCCGGCTCGATGTCTATTGTAGATATATGTAGTGTATCTACTTGATCGATCAGGCTTTTGTATATCTCCCCACCACCTGAAACAATGACATGATCCGTTATTTTCTTTAGGTTGGTTAAAGCATCTTTAATTGATGGAAAGATCAATACGTTCTCATTGTCAGATGTAAAACTTGAACGTGTTACGACCGCATACTTTCGGTTGGGTAATGCTCCCATTGATTCAAAAGTCTTGCGTCCAACCAACAGCCATTGGTTATAGGTAATAGCTTTAAACAGGAGCTGTTCACCTTTGGCACTCCATGGAATATCAGGGCCATTCCCGATAACTCCATTCTTCGATATAGCTACCATTAGTGATAGTTTCACAATTCTTCCTCAGAGGTTAACATTTTATTAGTAAGCATGCTCGTTTTGTCACCCGCTGATGCTTACCGTTAATTAATATAATCACTTGTATTAAATAGACTTTCTTTAAAAATATAAGACACTCTGTTATTACAAATCGTGCATGCCGTCTATCCTATTTGCATGATGCACATTATCTCACCCAAAGAACTCATAACACTTTAATTTATTTAGCATTAAATTAAAACTCTACCGGTAAACAAGCATCTCTAGGCGTAAAAAACAGGCACTTTTTTAAATCCCAGCTAGAATAGGCTGTATAGGCAGACAGTTGCAAGACAAGGAGCGTTTTATGTCTAACAGTCCATTTTTAAATTCTATACGCACGGATATGCGGCAAAAAGGTTATGCGCTGAAAACTGAAAAAACTTACTTGCACTGGATTAAGCGTTTTATTCTGTTTCACAAAAAACGTCATCCTCAGACCATGGGCAGTGAAGAGGTCAGGCTGTTTTTATCCAGCTTAGCAAACAGCAGACATGTAGCCATAAACACGCAGAAAATCGCTTTAAATGCCCTAGCTTTTTTGTACAACAGGTTTTTACAACAGCCGTTGGGCGATATTGATTATATCCCTGCAAGCAAGCCTAGACGGCTACCCTCTGTTATCTCTGCAAATGAAGTGCAACGCATTTTGCAGGTTATGGATACTCGCAACCAAGTTATTTTTGCGCTGCTGTATGGTGCAGGTTTGCGCATTAATGAATGCTTGCGTTTGCGGGTTAAAGATTTTGATTTTGATAATGGCTGCATCACTGTGCATGACGGTAAGGGTGGGAAAAGCAGAAACAGCCTACTGCCCACGCGCCTAATCCCAGCAATAAAACAACTCATTGAGCAAGCGCGGCTTATTCAGCAAGACGACAACTTACAAGGCGTAGGGCCATCGCTGCCTTTTGCTTTAGATCGCAAATACCCTTCTGCTTATCGACAAGCGGCGTGGATGTTTGTCTTTCCCTCCAGCACGCTCTGCAACCACCCGTATAACGGCAAATTATGCCGCCATCATCTGCATGACTCCGTTGCGCGAAAGGCATTGAAGGCAGCCGTACAAAAAGCAGGCATCGTTAGCAAGCGTGTCACTTGTCATACATTTCGTCACTCGTTTGCTACGCATCTATTACAAGCGGGGCGTGATATTCGCACTGTGCAAGAACTCTTAGGGCATACCGATGTTAAGACCACGCAAATCTATACGCATGTGTTGGGTCAGCATTTTGCCGGCACCACCAGTCCTGCGGATGGACTGATGCTACTTATCAATCAGTAAAAGTAGATAAATATCTTTATGTAGCCCTGAGTAGCCCCTGATACTTTTTATGGTGAAAAAGATAAACAATCATAGAGGGGATAAATATGAGCCAGTTCTACTATTGTTCAGATAAGTTTAAGCAAGATACTGTTAATCACAGTGACCATTCATGGTCATTACACTTCCTCCAGCTGCCAGACAATGCCTAACATAAAAACGCAAAAGCCCAAAAGTTAGAGCTTAGGTGTTCTAGGCGTTTTCTAAGCGCTGAAGAAATACGTCTTACCGTAGATTGCGTGCGTTTCTGAAGCACATTGATCCCCGCCGCCAACATCGGACAGTTAACTAACATACATTTCTTGCCTCAAAGCGTTCAGGACTAATAAAGCCAATTGCGCTGTGGCGGCGGTACCGATTGTAATCTACTTCGATATATTCAAAAACAAATTCGCGCGTTTGCTTTCCATCCTGTAACGGCTCGCCGTGAATCAGCTCAACCTTAAGAGAGTGGAAAAAGCTTTCCGCACACGCATTATCCCAGCAATCGCCCTTGCGACTCATACTCTGTGTGAGCGAATATTTTTCCAATAACCCCCTAAACGCGTGCGATGCATATTGGCTGCCTCGGTCGCTGTGAACAATAACGCCTTTGGGGAATTTGCGTCGCCACAATGCCATGGTCAACGCATCACAAACCAATTGCGCATCAATATGTTTACTCATCGACCAACCAACAATTTTACGCGAATATAAATCAATCATCACGGCGAGATACAACCAACCTTCTGTCGTTTGAATATACGTAATATCCGTTACCCATTTTTCATTAGGTTGATGCGCAGAAAAATCTCTCGCCAACAGGTTTGGCGCAATAGGTAGTGAATGATTGCTGTCAGTAGTCACCTTGAATAACCTGGCAGCCTTTGCAATTAATCCCTGTCTTTTCAGGCTTTTTCGAATCGTCTTTATATCGAGCGGATTATCTTGCTCCGCCAAATCATAAAAAATTCGTTCGGCACCATACCGGCCTTTACCAGCTTCAAATGCAGCCTTTACCAACGCATCAATCGATTCTCTTTGCTGCATGCGCCAACTAACCATTTCACGATTATCAAGCCAGCTGTAATACCCACTTCGCGAAACTAACAGAACGCGCGCCATCATCGCTATTGAATAGAGCTCGCTATTTGTCAGCATAAATTCGTAGCGTTTTATTTTTGATGCTTCGCGAAGTAGGTGGCCGCCTTTTTTAGGATTTCGAGCTCCTCTGCTTGCTCGGCGAGCTGACGCTTGAGGCGTGCGTTTTCAGCGGCGAGGAGCGATTCTCTTTCGACACCAGTGCGGCTGTTGTTGAGTGCGCTGCGCCAACTGTAAATTTGGCTGGCATAGATGCCCAGTTTTTCGGCGGCTTCCGCTACGCTCAATCGTTCGGCCAGTTTAATAGCCTCACTTTTGAACTCAGCTGTATACTTCTTGTTCTCTTTTGGGGTTGGTTTCTTGCTCATGGATCACCTCTGGAGTAAGTTTACTCAGTTTCTAAGGTGTCCGATATTGGCGGAGGGGATCACATTTTCCTCATACATGGCTTTATCCCAGGCAGCTTCATCAAGCTCTTGGAGTAACAAGCCAGTAATAATGCGACACTTTCGGGTTTGTAGCGAGCCGCTGGTGAGATCGGAGTTATAGCGGAAAGGGGTCATTTGTAATTATTTGTGGGTGGAGGATAGTTAACTTATTATTGTAGTTGGAAGAGGCTGCTTTCCAAACATTAGCACATCGTAATGCTTGTTACTGTATATTAATTTATGCTCTTAGCGCATGTTAATGGGCTATTACAATGCATAATGTCTACATCAAGATAACTGTGGCTTAATACCTGTACAAGCGAAAAAAATCAATCACCTGTCCAGAAATACGGGATCACTGTAAAGTGTTGGTGAGGCAGTCTAGGAGGGGGATTTAATTTGGGATACTGATGAAAGGATTATGATCAGTTGGATATAGGATCGTACTAAGCTGAGCGGCAGGTTAGCTAGATTAGTTAACCAGATAAGTGAAATCTAGTTCCAAACTATTTTGTCATTTTTAATTTTCGCATTAGCTTGCGACGCTACACCCAGTTCCCATCTATTTTGTCACTCTCCCCTAAATAATCCTTAAAAACCCCATTTCCACCCCTCCCAGTTCCCAACTATTTTGTCCGCCCACAAATCAAACCCAAATGTTGAGAAAAACCAACAAAAGCCTTGGGAAGTTGCTGTTTTGGCATTCTATCGGGCTCAAGAGCGAGCTATACGTCGAGCTTTACGAAAGTGGACGGGAAATCATCACGGAGTAAGGCATTTCTATCGAGGTGAAAAATCCTCACCGTATATTGATATTCAGATATGTACCGTAGACCGTTTTCAGGGGCATGAGGCTGATTTTGTCATGCTTAGTTTCGCAAATAACCATCCCACGAGTTTTCTTGAAAGCCCAAATCGCTTGAATGTGGCAATTACGAGGGCCAAGCATCAGCTCATTGTGTACGGAAACCGCCCTGCAATGCAAAAGGCATCGGGTGTGTTAGGTACTTTTGCCAGCAATTCTTACTGGTCTACAACAATCGAGACTGAATCACAGGAGGCACTATGAGCCAGGACATCATACTAAAACGAGAAATTAAGACTGAAAGTTGGCTCATACAGGGTGAAATCGCGCTGGCAGATAGCCGTCCAGAAATTAACTGCGTGCTGCAATTCCTTCAAGATTATCCGAATGCGAGTTCTGCTGAGTGCTCCGAGCATTTATTTGGGGACAAAATCGGACGTCGTGTCGTTGCTGATAGGTTACTAAACATATGTCGATTATATGGGCTTGCTGAGTCTAATCGAGACCAATACAGGCTTACTGAATCAGGACTGATTGCTCTTGAGAAAGATCAAATCCTAGTGCCAGAAGATGGGTGTTGGAGCCTTTGCGTTTGTCATGAGCCTTTATTGCCTCATCCACTTCTTACTATTGATGCGCACACAGAGCCTAGTGCAGCGTCGATCGGACTTGGAAAAAACAGAAATGAGCTAAATGAAAGAGCAAAGCGACTAGTTGAGGTTCCTCAACTAGTCAAAGACGTTCGTGGCCTGAAGGTTGAACCAATAGGTGGAGGTTCGGAAGTACGCGTTGACAAAATTGAACTCAAAGGTGAGCGCATCTCACCGCAAGGAAAACCGTATTACATCGAGTGGAATGTGACTGAAGGCAATGTCGATGTGAAGCGCGGAAAGGATCTTATATTTTCACGTCGGGTTGAACCAATCAGTCGTCAGCAAGTTTTGAAGGTACTTCTGCATAGTGAGGGCTTGCTTGAACAATGGGATGAGCAAACTGAAATCTTGTCAGTGGTTTTCGAAAATACTACTGAATCTGAGCGAATCAATATGAAGCGCTCGGTAAACGTAAAAAGACCATCTGTTCACAAGTTGGGCTCGTTTGATGCGATGAAGTTACACAATATTTCTATATCAGCATTGACTGAATTGGATGCTAAAAAGTGGGCTGAATGGAGATTAGAGAAAAATATCAATATGTATGCCACTAATAGCAAGTACCAAGTTTGGAGAGAAAAAGCACTCGAACCTTTTAAAAGTTGGAATTTCACACTACCTGATAGGGCTGAGTTGGCAAATCAGTTTTGGACTGAAGAAGACCAGCAAAATCAGCATACCTGGCATGTCATTGCAGCCCATGATTGGAACCTATAAGGAATAATAGTGATGAATTTAATTGAAAAGTTTACTAAGACTGAAACTAAGATTGTTGATCAATCAAATACCAAGTTGCCCCCTGTGCTTTTGCCTGTTTTACCTAAACAGGTATCTGATCCGCAACCTATAAATAGCTCTTTGTTCTGCAATGAGCTGCAATCAAGAGTTGTCGAATTAATCGATAATGCTGAGCACTCGGTTATTCTTAGTACGTTTTTACTTGCTGATGAGAATGTCGAATCTGCTGTCCTAAAAGCTGCAAAGCGCAAAGTTCGTGTGTACATACTATTGGCATGTGAGACTCGTCTTGATGGCGATGTGCCTGACGATGACTTTGGTAAGAAGTGTCTTGTGCAGCATAAGGAAATGTTAAACAAATTGTCTGGACATGTTCACTTTGCATCTGCGCCGCATTTCCACGCAAAAGCCGTTGTTATAGACGCATTACATGAAACTGGTAAATGCTAAAGGGTTGCTTTTAACGGCAAACCTTACAGAAGAAGCACTTTTACGAAATGAAGAGCTGGGGGTCGCGCTTTCACGCCATCAAATAGCTGAGATCGTGAATGTGTTCCGTTGGGCAATCTTCGAGAGTGCGCAGCACCATATGACAAGCCGTGGTGAATTCTCAGCATATAAGTCGCCGGGCAATGTCAGATATCCAAGGGAATTAACTGAAATACTGGTCACATCGAGTGAAGACGCTCGAATTAGGGAACACGCATTAGCGTTGATCAATCAAGCGGAAAATGAACTCATCATATCGAGTTTTGGATGGCAAGAGGACCATCAGCTTGTAAAAGCAATATGTGAACGTGCGAAGTCGGGGCTAAAAGTCACCATTCTATCTCGCCAAAGACCCGCAGCCATGCCAGCGTTGATGGCTATGAAACAGGCTGGTGCATCGGTGATGTGTTTTAAATGGCTACATGCCAAAGCTATTGTAGTAGATGGAATGCATGGCATGGTGATGTCGGCCAATTTTCAAGCGCATGGTATGGATCAAGGCTTTGAGTTAGGCGTAAAACTCACCGGTACTCAGGTAAAAGAGCTGATGAACTGCTTGGATATGTTTTTAACTAATAGCCACAATGAATTGAGCATCGACATGAGTCTAGGGATGATTTCTGGTGGTTTTGAAGCTTGGGAAAATAATACATTCAAGAGGTACTCAGTCAGCGAAGTAGACATTGTTGAGTTATCACCTATAAAAGCAGATTGTTTGTCTGATATGGATAAGCACCCAAAAATACCCAATGCAAACTGGCGGGAAAAAACATCGCACAAGATTGAGTATAAATGGCGTATAGAGCCGCCAGTTATCACTAACGCCAGTCCAGAGTATTTCAAACCTTTAACGGCTAAGGATGAAACTTCTAAGAAGCAGGATTCAGGATCGCCTAGAGAGAGTTATGAGCCAAAGGTTGTTCGACTGACAAAAAAACAGTTAGCAATTACAGTTCGTCAAGAATACGAACTTGCCATGGCAAAAAGGCTGAAGCAAAGTGAATTGCCAAACGCCCGAATTGTATTGGAGGCGTAGCTTTGGATAACAAAAACACACTGCTTTGTTGGCACTCAAAAAGAGCTGGGGTTGAGGTATTAGACGAAGCGTTAAAGCGGCTTAAGAATCGTAAAGTTTATGTTGGCAAAGTAATTGTTCTTACTCAGTCAGCTGGGGATAACAGTCTGTACAAAGAGCATGAATTTGGCGATATACAGATTACCTTTCGAACTGTAGCTATCGAGAACCCAGCTGATCACAACGAAATTTATCACGCAATAGAGTCTGAGATTATTCCAGAGCTAAAGCTTGAACAGAATCTTCATATCAATGTATCGCCGGGAACTCCGGCGATGCATGCGGTTTGGTTGATTCTTCATGCTCGGGGGCATTTTCCACGCGAAACAATCCTCTGGTCATCACAATATAACCCCGATACCAAAAGAACCAGCATTGCCAAAGTTGATTTCAGTGTAAATACGTATTTGGCAGAGATCTCTGCTATTTCAAGTTCAGAGGGCGGTTACGCCCTTTACGATTTAGACCCTAAATCAAAAGCAAGGCAGGATGCATTACAAACGTTAAAGCAGTTCTCTTGTGTTCCCAAAGCTCCGTTACTTGTACTGGGTGAACGTGGTACAGGGAAAACGAGGCTAATTGAAACCGTTGTCGGTAAGGTAAAGCAAAAGCAGGTTGTTACGCTTGCATGTGGAGGACTAGATTCTCAAGTGGTTGATAGTATGTTGTTTGGCCACGTAAAAGGTGCCTTCACTGGGGCAGAAAAGGATCGCAATGGACTTTTGAAAGAAGCAAATGGAAAAGTTTTGTTTTTGGATGAGATTCAAGATTTACCAACTTCGGTTCAGCGAAAGCTGGTTCGAGTGCTTCAAGATAACTATCACAGTTTTCGCCCTGTTGGAAGTGACACTGAGGAAGCATCTGACTTCGAGCTAGTTTGTGCGAGTAATAAATCACTTGAGCAATTGGCAACGATACTCGATGCTGATTTCTTTGATCGTGTATCCATGCTCACAATAACAATACCTCCACTTCGTGCATGCAGAGAAGATATTCTGTCGGATTGGCAAAGAATCTGGCAGGAAGTTAATGTTAACCCCAATCTGCCTGCGGAAGCTCCGGTGTCAAATGAATTAATCCAGTTTTTTAACTCGGCATATTTACCAGGTAACTTACGTGACCTAAAAAAGCTGGCATACATGTCTTGTGCGTTTTTGAGCTCTCAAACTTCAGAGTCGGCAATCTCTAGCTCATTAGCTGCGTTGGGCGAGCCTGTTATCCAGGAGGATAGTCCTGACACAAGGTTTGCATTTGGTGATTTATCCAAGACAACTAAGGATGAGTTAACGAAAGC
This sequence comes from Proteus terrae subsp. cibarius, assembly GCF_011045835.1. NCBI lineage: Bacteria > Pseudomonadati > Pseudomonadota > Gammaproteobacteria > Enterobacterales > Morganellaceae > Proteus > Proteus terrae. The sequence goes on along the minus strand of NZ_CP047349.1, from coordinate 3,267,218 downwards.
GTTTCATAAGGAATTTGCAACAGCTGCCAAAAAGCAATTCGGTACATGGGTTAAAGCCGCAGAAGCATTGAAGGTGGATCAAAAAACTTTGCAAAAGTATATGAGAGACAATTGAGTTATTTGAGTGTGTGATTGTTTTCATTAATATTTGGTGTTGGTGCTGCTTAGCAAGACGACAAATTCTTCAATCTATCTAACCGAGTCCACATAGGACAACTGCATAGACTGGAGCCTCGATTTACATTAACGAGGACTCCTCATGCGAAAACTATCTCCAATCATTCTGGCGCTTGCGCTGTCTCCTTTGGTTCAAGCTGAACCTGTGTCTGAAGTGTCGCCCGTTGGCAAAATTGACGGCATGGTTTCTTTACCTGTCACGGGTATGAAAGCGGTCGAAAGCAATGGCCGTATTGTTTTCATGTCAGACAGTGGCCGGTTCGTCATTGATGGCACGCTCTATGATGCCTGGTCGAAAAAGCCGCTTACCAGCCTTGAAGAGATTCGTGAAGCGGGAAACACGCTGGACTTAAGTCGTCTTGGCTTAAAAATGGATGATTTGAACCCACTGACGCTGGGCGAAGGCAAAAAGAAAGTGGTGGTCTTTGTTGATCCACGATGCCCGCACTGCCATGAGCTTTTGAAGCAAGCCTTACCGTTAACCAAAGAATACACCTTCCAAATTCTCCCTGTGCCAGTGCTTGGTCCTGATTCAGAGCGTCAGGTTCGCCAGCTTGGCTGTGCGCGTGACAAGAAAGCGGCCACCGATGCATTGCTCAATGGCCGGATTGGTAACCTAGAACAGGATGATGCCTGCAACTTAGAGCCAATGCAGCGTACCCTGGTGACGGCTCAAATCCTGGGCATTCAAGGTGTGCCTTTCATCGTCGCCAATGATGGTCGCATCAGCCGAGGCCGTCCTTATGATCTTTCTGCTTGGTTGGAGGGGCGTTAATGAAAGCCTCTCTTTATTCAGGGCAACGCGCTTCTGAGCTATTGCCAGTATTGGCCTATTCAGACGATGAGCAACTGTTTTTCATGGAAGACCAGAGTGTTGGCTTTGGTTTTCTATGTGACCCATTGCCGGGTGGTGATGAGTCTGTTGCAGACAGGGTTAATGTTCTACTCAACAACGACTGGCCAAAAGACACTTTGCTGCAATTTGGTCTGTACGCATCCCCTGATATTCAAACCGACCTTCAGCGCATGATGGGCTTACGGCATCGTCAATCCGATCCATTGCTTAGGGCGTCGATACGCAAACGTGCGGATTTTCTCGATGGGGGTACGGTTCAACCGATAGAAGAATCGACCCAGACTCAGGTACGCAACTTTCAACTGATCGTCACCTGCAAATTGCCTTTGGAAAATCCTATACCGACGGAGCGTGAGTTGAGTAGAGCATCCGCGCTTCGGGCTTCTTTCTCTCAAGCGCTGGCAACGGTTGGTTTTCGCGTTACTGAGATGACTGACCGAAACTGGCTCTCGGCATTAAGTGCGCAGCTTAACTGGGGAAAAGATGCTTCCTGGCGTAATCCATCACCAATCCGCAGTGAGGCAGATAAGCCACTTCGAGAGCAAGTGTTGGATTATGACCGGGGTATCAAAGTGGATAGTCAAGGTCTGATGCTGGGTGATTACCGAGTTAAAACCCTATCGTTTAAGCGCCTGCCTGAGCGGATCTGGTTTGGCCATGCCGCAAGTTTTGCGGGCGATATGATGACGGGCAGTCGCGGTTTACGCGGGAGCTTTTTGCTGAATGTCACCATTCACTTTCCTTCAGCCGAGGCGATGCGATCTCGTTTAGAGACGAAGCGTCAATGGGCGGTCAATCAGGCTTATGGCCCGATGCTCAAGTTTGTGCCGGTGCTTGCAGCCAAGAAAAAGGGATTTGATGTTCTTTTTGAAGCCTTGCAAGAAGGTGATCGCCCTATTCGGGCAAATATGACCTTAACGCTGTTTTCACCAACGGAAGATGCGTCCATCAGCTCTGTTTCAAATGCTCGAACTTACTTCAAAGAACTCGGATTTGAGCTGATGGAAGACAAGTACTTCTGTTTGCCCATTTTTCTGAATGCCCTGCCATTTGGTGCTGACCGCCAGGCGATGAACGACTTGTTTCGATTCAAGACTATGGCGACACGACATGTGATCCCTCTGTTGCCTTTGTTTGCGGATTGGAAAGGCACGGGCACGCCAGTGATTAACTTTGTTTCCCGTAATGGCCAGATCATGAGTGTGTCCCTTTATGACTCGGGCAGTAATTACAACTGTTGCATAGCAGCGCAATCGGGGTCGGGCAAGTCTTTCCTGGTGAACGAAATCATCTCCTCCTACTTATCAGAAGGCGGGCAATGCTGGGTGATTGATGTTGGCCGCTCTTATGAAAAGCTGTGTGAAGTCTATGACGGTGAGTTCTTACAGTTCGGGCGGGACAGTGGCATTTGCTTAAATCCGTTTGAAATCGTTGAGGACTATGACGAAGAAGCGGATGTACTGGTTGGATTATTGGCCGCAATGGCCGCGCCTACGCAGTCATTAACTGATTTTCAGATGGCCAACCTAAAGCGTCAGACCCGTGAACTTTGGGAGAAAAAAGGTCGTGCCATGTTGGTTGATGATGTGGCAGAGGCCTTAAAAAATCATGAAGACCGTCGTGTGCAAGACGTGGGTGAGCAGCTCTATCCGTTTACGACACAGGGCGAATATGGCCGCTTCTTTAATGGCCACAACAATATTCGCTTCAAAAACCGTTTCACCGTTCTGGAGTTAGAAGAGCTCAAGGGACGCAAGCACCTGCAACAAGTGGTGTTGCTTCAGCTTATCTACCAAATCCAACAAGAGATGTACTTAGGTGAGCGGGATCGTCGCAAGATTGTGTTCATTGACGAAGCCTGGGATCTGCTGACTCAAGGTGATGTCGGTAAGTTCATTGAGACGGGTTACCGTCGATTTCGAAAATATGGCGGCAGTGCTGTAACGGTAACGCAATCGGTCAACGATTTGTATGACAGCCCAACAGGTAAAGCCATCGCTGAAAACTCGGCCAATATGTACCTGCTTGGTCAAAAAGCTGAAACCATCAACGCGCTCAAAAAAGAAGGCCGCTTGCCACTAGGTGAAGGCGGTTATGAGTACCTAAAAACGGTTCATACCGTCACGGGTGTCTATTCCGAAATTTTCTTTATTACCGAAATGGGCACCGGGATTGGCCGCCTCATTGTCGATCCGTTTCACAAGCTGTTGTACTCGTCCCGTGCAGAAGATGTAAACGCGATTAAACAGTTAACGCGCAAAGGCCTTTCTGTTGCTGATGCCATCTCTCAGTTGTTGAAGGAGCGAGGCTATGAATAAGACCACGCTTTGGCCATTTATGGCCTCTATTACTTTGTCTATTGCTGGTAGCGGTTTAATGACCAGCTGGCTCTTAATGAAAACACTCGAACCCATCCACAGCCAGTTGGCGTTAAGTACGCCCATTGCAGTCGTCGATTTTGGGGAGGCGGTGTTGTCACTGGGCCCCAATGCCAGCGAACAAGACATCGAATCCAGGTTGCTTCAGACCAATCAGCAAATTGAAAAGTTAAAAGCAGCCGGTTTTATCGTGCTGGATGCCCAAGCGGTGGTGGGTGCAGATGATTCTGTATTCGTGCCAGTAGGATCAAAGGAGGTGTCTCATGCAGATACTCCGTAAAAGAATGCCTTGGCGGCCATATCTCATCCGTTTGACCATTCTTGCGTTAATCATGGCCTTGGTAGGCACCTACGCCATGATGCGCTACCGAATAGGTATTGATACCCAGCAAGAGCGATGCCTGCCTGATACCACGGTGTATCTGATTGACCTATGGAATAAAGAGCCCGTTAAGGATGGTTTGTATGCCTTCCACTCAAAAGGACTTGCTCCGTTATATAACGACGGTACTCGTATGCTGAAACGCCTAACAGGGATGCCTGGGGATGAGGTCAAGGTGACGCCTGAGCATGTACTGGTGAACGGTGCTGAAGTCTCAAATGGCATGGCATTAGCCCAGCGTCTTGGTGTGGCGGAATCACAATTTAGCCGCTCATTGACGCTGCAAGAAAACGAATATTGGTTTTCCGGTGAGGCAGCAACGAGTTTCGACTCCCGCTATTGGAATGCCGTTAAGCGCGAGCAGATTGTTGGTCGCGCTTGGCCGCTTTGGTAGGAGGTGGAAGATGAGAAGACTATGCCTCTTATTTTTGTTGGTTGCGCCATTGGCTTTTCGTCAAGTGTCCTGGGCACAAGAGCCTTATCCGTTGTCTGACGAGGACAAAAAGATCGTCGAAATGAGCCGCAGCATTTTACAAAGTGTTGTGGATGGTTCATCTGAATTTATCGAGCCTTTTTCACCGATTGAACAACCTGCGTCGCTCAAACACAACGATGAATGGTTGATTTTTGCGTCGTCTTCACTGGGGGATTCCTCACTGAAGCAGCTATTTAAAGAGGCCAGTGCAACCGGCGCTATTGTGTTGTTTCGGGGAATTCCTGAAGGAAAGACCTTGGGGGCGGCTATCCGTGATTGGCATACGCTGATGGTGGGACTTGATCCTGTTCCTCAGGTTCGAATCGATCCGAAAGCCTTTGTGCACTGGCGGGTGACTAGCGTGCCTGCCATTTTCCGCATAGAAGATGACAAGGTGACTGCAAGTGCACTAGGGGTTTACAGCAAGGACTGGTTGCAGCGTCAAATTGAAACAGGCAATACCGGTTCATTGGGTCAACGCGGTCCTATTCATTCCATTTTAGAACCGGATTTAATGCAAGTGGCGATGCAGCGTTTACAGTCGCTTGACCTGGGCGCGTTAAAGAAAAAAGCCATTGAGCGTTTCTGGTCTCGCCAAACTTTCACTGACTTACCCAAAGCCACGCAGTATCGGATAAGAACGGTTGATCCAACCATCGTCATGCAGCGGCCACTATTGGATGCCAATGGCCGAACATTGATCCCAGCAGGAACGCGTATTAACCCGCTCAAAGCCTTGCCGTTTACTCAGCAGCTTGTGGTGTTTAATGCGTCGAACGCTGAAGAAGTGGACGCAGTTGCGCATTGGCTTGAGACGCAAGATAGGACACTGCGCCGCATTACGCTTATCACCACGCAGCTCGACCGTACTCAAGGTTGGAATCGCCTCAATGCGCTCGAAAAGACATTGGATAGTCCGGTTTACCTTCTCAATGCCTCGCTAAAGCAGCGCTTTGATTTGCAAGTCACCCCATCGTTTGTTCAAGCAAAGGGGCTCGCGTTTGAAATAGAAGAAATTCCAGCAAAGGAGCTTGTTCATGAAAAAGCTCAATAATACGTATCGTCTGTTGCGGACTCTCGTTGTCATGTTTGTCCTGGGCGCATCTATTTCTGCTAAAGCCGAACTGACCTGCCCAGACGCGGGTTTATTGTCCGGTAAGTTGCTGACGGATGTTTGCTGGTCATGCATTTTTCCTATCCGAGTGGCGGGTCTTCCTCTTGGCTCTGGCAGTGTCCCAAGCGGCGCATCAAACAAGTCGTTTTGCTTATGTGAAGACAACTTAGGTGTGCCAAGGCCAGGTATTGTTACCAGCATGTGGGAGCCAGCGCGTCTGATTGAACTGGTCAGAACGCCGGGTTGTTCGCCTTCCCTTGGAGGGATTCGCTTACCGTTAGGTGATAGGCGATTGCAAGGTGGTCATGGTGAAGGTGAATACGATACCGGTGATCTTGCTTTCTACCATTACCATTATTACGCCTTTCCGCTTTTGGTCATGCTCGATTTGTTCATGGATGGCAATTGCAATGCCGATGGTTACATGGATTTTGACTTGATGTATTTGTCGGAATTGGACCCAACATGGCTGAACGATGAACTGGCCTTTTTTACTCAGCCTGAAGCTGCTGCTGTTGCTAATCCATTGGCTATCTCTGCTTGTACCGCTGACGCTGCTTCATCAACGCTTGGTAAACCCATCGATCAGTTGTTTTGGTGTGCTGGCAGTTGGGGCCATCTCTATCCGTTATCTGGCCACACCTTAGCCTTTGGTTCATTAGCAGAAAACACCAGCCATTTAGCGGCGCGTGCAATCGCGGCTCAACACAGGCGTGGTCTTGCAAGGCGAACAATGGGGAACAGTGCGCTATGCCGACCTGTTATCGAACCCATGCTGCCGAAATCCCAATACAAGATGAGTATGTTCTTCCCTGTACCAGAAACTGAAAGTGCGCATGTCATCGGTGAAAGCACCATGAAATGGGGAGAGTGGCGAACGATCCCCGGTGCCGGTGAAGATGCGCTCTACATTTTGTGGCGCTGGCAAGACTGCTGTAACTCGGGAGGTTAACCATGAAACCAACACTTTTCACCCGAGTGTTAGCGGGTATTTTATCTATCACTATGGCGTGCTTGCCCCTACATGGTGTCGCCGCTGATGTGCAGCGCCAATCCGGCTTAAGCGGACAACAAGAAGGTAAGCAATTGCTGCAAAACTGGACGATGCCCGCACTCAATGGCAATACATTGTCGGTGCCGAATGGCAGTGGTAATGAGACGATTAACTTGCAAGAGCTTTTCCCTGGTATGGATCAGGGCTCATTGGATATCTTAATGGGCGTTTATGGCTCTGATGCCAGTATGAATCAATTGGGGACGCAGCGCCAAGAGAGCATGGCATCCGAAAGTGGCGCTACGGGTGAAGCATTTCGCTCGCTACAGCAAATCAAAGACAGGTCTCGGCCAGATATGGTCAATGATCCACTTTGGGCATTAAGTGATGCGGTTCAAACTGACCCCAATCTATTAACGCAAAGCTTCCCAGGCTGTGAGTCTCAAGGTGAAGGTAGCCCAAATTACCAGCAATGCGACAGGCTCAATACAGCGGTTAACAGTTGCACTATTACTCACGATTACACGGCAGGCATTATTGAGCATGTTTCAGGACCGATGAACCTTCGCTCTTGTGGTGAGGGGTGTCTTGAAGTTTGGATAGGACGTATTGGCGACAACTACTGGAGTGGCCGTTGTAAAGTGTTTGAACAGGCCATCACACTCAAAGTCGTGAACCCCGATGCGATTACCTCAGCCGTACTTGAGTACGCCAAATGGGATGACTACATGCAAGTGTGGCTTGGTGATCAGAAAGTCTGGTCTGGGCCGAACAATAACTTTCCACCAGAAACGGCAGGTCGCTGCGAGCTTAGTACCAGTTGGGAACGCAATCCTAATACTGACCTCACTGCCAAGCTAAAAGCGGTAGAACCAGGTTTGGATGTGCCGGTAAAAATTCGCGTATCGGTTACGGGTAGTGGTGAGGGGTATGCACGCATCAAGGTGCGCTTTGATCCAACCAAGGTGGTGATGAATGATAGTTGGTCGCCACAATCCTGTATTGAACAAGCAGCGGATATCCCGACGAAGTTTTCAGACTACAGCATTCAATGCACGGATCAGCCGTCTTCAACCAACGGATGTACGGTGGTCAATGGTGTTTCAGTTTGTGAATCCTACTTTGCCCCAAGCCCTGTGGCTGGCATATCGCCTTTGTGTCGGCGTGTTCAAGTGAGTGTGGATGACGAAAGCTATAAGGGGATTGAAAATCAGGCCTGCCAAGTGCTTGAAGCAAATCCTTCCTGTGGATTCATGTCGTCAGAATGTGCCGAAACCAATGATAGAGGTGAATGCATTCGTTTTACCGATACCTATGACTGTGGATTGCAAACCAGCGATCCAAAGTGTGTGGTATCCAACCTTATGCCGAGTAGTTTTGAGGCCTGTGAGCCTACGCAGACGATCACGCCATTTACTGAAACCAAGCATATACCGGATTACCAAGTGTGCGAGAAGATCAGCACGCTTACTCAGTGTCAGTTAGAGCGACGTGTATCCGCTGAAACCCATCAACAAAGCTGGTCCATTGAGCGTGGTTGCTTTAGCTCTGAAACGCTCAGTTTTGTTCCACAGCACAGCAATACTATGCAAACTGGAAACGCGACACTGAGGATTTTTGATAATCAAAATACTGAGATAAAAATCACCGAGTCGCCGTCCAAGGCAAATGGTTGGAAAACGACACTCTCATTGACGGGCAATAAGGAGACGGTGACTGAGACGAAACCGTCCATTAAATACCCTGAAATGACCTGTCCAAAAGGAACCTTGGTTGGCTCATTGTGCAAGGTCGTTAATGGGTCGATTATTTCGTGGCATGAACCTCAGGAAGTCACTCGTTCCAGATGTGAAACAGGCTGGAACAAAGTCGATTTCGATACTTGCAGCCGAGAAGTTCAGAAGTGTTTGGCTCCTGCGAAACTGAGTGCTTCCTTGACCTTCTCCGGCAAGTACTTAGAGCAGGACGTTGTTCATCAATCAAGTGACCCAGGCATAGACCAATGCTTGATGCAAACGGATCAGTTTACTGCGGTGCAGTGGCAGTGTTTAGATACGGGCACAAAACGAATCGACGGATTAACGGTTGGTAGTGGAGAGTTGGCGAATCTTGAAAGTCTTTATCCGTCTGTTGTTTCGTCTCCTGCTCATTTAACCAGTCGCGGCAGTTCTGATGGGCTGGGGCTCTCATGCTGGAGGGCAAGAGCGACCTACAATGCTTCGACTGCTCATCCAGAGTTCAATATGGGCAGCTCAGATAGCTGGGTAGATGCCAATGGTAATACACAAACCATCGTCAATAACGGACAAAACACGACCACCAATACGTGTGCCGCGCTAGAGCAAAACCCTGCCTGCCAGTATGTCAGAACCGAATGCACTGAAGGCGGGGCTGGTCATGAAGGCTTCTGTTATATCCAAAGTTTGGTGTATGACTGCGGACAAAGCGTTGAAGTGCAAAATGCACGAATGGAAACTCAATACAACTGTGAGGGGCCAGTTCGCTGTATGGGCACTGATTGTTTAGAGCCAGAGTCAATCAAGCAGGCTAACTTTGCAGAGGCCGCTGCGATGCTTAATGCGGCGCAGTTTATGACCAATGATATGTCTTGTACGGGAGCTGATGGCCAAGATAACGTTGAGTGTACGATCTTTAAAGGTAATGCTGGCCAGTGCAAAAAAGCCGTTGGCGGCATAGTGGATTGCTGTGAAAAGCCAAGTGGCGTGTCGTTATCGGACTACATCACGATGATAGTGGCGGTTAACAAGCTTGATACGGCAGTCATGGCCATGAATCCGTCGTCAGCTATCTATGGTTCGTGGAATACGCTCAGGGAGCCAATCACGAGCACTTGGAGTGCGGTCAAAGAGCCTTTTGTGTCTGCATGGGACTCTCTCATGGGGGCTGGGCCATCAACGGCTGCTGGCGCGGGAGCGGAGCAAGCTGCGACTGGCTTTATGCAGGTGTTGACCAACAAAACGGCTGAGTGGGTAGGCACGACCTTTGGTTCGGGGGCGCAATCGGCACTATTTAGCAACGTTGGTGGCGCAGTTGGAGCCGATGGTGTTGTTTCGGGCGGTAACTTTGCGCTGGGTGGCGCTGCGGGCGCGGTTCTGAGTACGGTTATGACGGCCTACATGATTTATTCAGTCACTATGATCCTCATTCAGCTTATCTGGAAATGTGAGCAGAGTGAGTTTGAGATGAACGCCAAGCGGGTATTGAAGAGTTGCCACTATGTAGGCTCTTACTGCAAGTCTAAGTTCTTAGGTGCCTGTGTTGAGAAACGGCAATCATATTGCTGTTTTACTTCGCCGCTTTCACGGATCATTCAAGAGCAAGTGCGTCCGCAATTGGGCCTTGGCTGGGGCAGTGCGAAATCTCCCAACTGTGAAGGATTGACCGCGAGTCAGTTAAACCAGGTGGATTGGAGCCAAGTCAATCTGGATGAATGGATAGGTATCTTATCGATCACGGGCAACCTACCCGAAGTACCGTCACTGGATCTGGAACGACTCACAGGCTCAGGAAGTACGCTAAACGTGGATGGAAACCGTCAAAGTGCCGCAGACAGAGCTATTGAAAGGCTAAACGGAATGGATGCCCAGAAACTGCGTCAGGAGGCGACGGAAGAAATTTCGGGGAACAATTGAGCACGTCCTTCTAAAATAGCTGCGCCAATAATGTTCCATTTTGGTTACTTTAATGAGCGTAATTTGCCTTAAGGTAACCAATTTGGCACTTTGTGCCTCTTATGTTTTCTGTTCAGCTTGTGCGCAATTTGCTCTGATTTTTTTACTATTTTCAGACTTAGGAGGCTGCTGCAAAAAGGAAAAGCTGATAGTCTGGCACATATCAAATTTATGATAAAAGGAAAATTAATAATGCCTAATTTCGATCAAAACTTTGAAGCTACTCGCTTGGCTATGCTTTCAAAACAACACCCTGACATTGTGAAGGTGTCGGGTGAGGTAGTGTTTCGTGCGGAAGATGACGAAGACCGCCTAAGCGGAACATCTTGGACTCTTGAAGATGACATTTTTGATCAGGTCACCGAATCAGGCTTCAAACTACACTTGCTTGAACTTCTGGATAATTTCATAGAATACCGAGGTCAATGTAACGAGCTTCCGAAAAAGGAAGGGATTGTACGTTTCGGTGGTGGCACTTTAAATATTGAATGGCTACCTGATGGAACTACCCATCTATCCAAATGATGTTTCATAAGAACCTGCCTGAGTTTTCCTATGGATGATAAATATGTTTCAGAAATAGACTGTCTTGATAAGTTGATGGTTGCATGGGAAGAGGCATTCCCGAAGGATTGGTATTTCAACTACGATGGAGTGATTTCAGCTGAGGACTGGGATAGTTGTGGCAAAAAAGTTTTGTTTGTTTTAAAGGAAACAAATGAGGCAGAGCAAAATATTGTCAACGCTATTAATAGAGCTATTGAAGTGAAGGCAAGTGGATGGTGGCGAGGAAATGTTCTCCGTCGGGTGGGGCGTTGGGCTTACGGACTTCAAAAATATGATGGGGTTGTGCCGTCCCTGAGAGATGCCAAATTAAATGAAAAAATTGCCGTTAAGAGTATTGCATACATAAACATAAGGAAAACCTCGGGAAGTGCGCGAACCGACCAAAAATCGTTTGACGCCCATGCCAGAGAATTTGCCCCTTTTGTTAGAAGGCAAATTGAGTTGATTAACCCTGACATTGTTGTACTTTGCGGCACATATAATCAAGTTAAACGTTACGTCTTCCCTGAACTTAAAAAAGTTAGCGAACGAGTGCATGTTAATGAGGGGGTTGTCTTCATCAATGCCTTCCATCCTGCTGCAAGAAAAAAGTCGGCCATGCTTTATCATCAAGTACTTGATAACTACCACGCTTACAAAAATCATGTATAGCCAATGCTTGAATAGTTATATGCAGCGCTAGCCTTGCTTCGTATCTTGAAAAAGCCCCTTCGAGAGGGGCTGTGTGATGGGAGCCTAATTGGCTAGCTGGCGGGGTTATCTGTTTCCTCTTCAGTGATACCGTCATCGGTTGAAGGCACCGCTTGCTCAACCTCTGCTTCTTTACCCTTCGCTTGGGCTGATTTTCGTGCTCGAATTTCGATATCAATAATGCGTCGAGCCAGTTTGATGATGCGCTGTTGCCATGCGTAGTTACCATCAACACGTTGCTTGTTGCTAAGCACGCTAGATAACCAGAGTGTGTCCATTGAGATCATCAACGCATCGAGTTTGCGAACTAAGCCAACAAACTGGCCAACCTGGGGCGAGCTTATTTTGGCGTTGAAGGTAATTGGGTCGGTGTAGTCAGGTACTTCATCGATGCCGTTGGACTCCATTAGTTTGTCCAAACGAGCTTGTTCGCTGTCTACCGCCTTAGCGCAATCCTCGATCAACTGGCTAATGATCTGTTCCACTTCATCGATTTCGTTCTCATCACCAATGATGCGTAGGATGACATCGATTCCGTAAAGCGCACTGACCGTGCGCCTAAAAACACGGTCAACGACACGTTGCGCCTGTAAGCTGTTAATTGTGAATGATTGTTCAAAGATGGGTTTTGAGTAATTGGGTTTTGCTTGGGCCATAAGTTTGCTCCTGATATGACAATAATCAGTCCCTAGCCTAATCCTCTGTGAGGTATTGGCCTTTCAGCTAGGTGGAAGAATTGAGCATCTTTCTAACTACCCTGTCTGGATAAGACGGTTACACTGACTATCAAATATTGCTGATCTGTTTCAGTGATATCTGCGCCTGAGAGCATGAGCTCAAAGGAAGCCCGCCGCTGAGTATTCTCAGTGGTACTAAGAGGTAGCTAGCCTCCTTAAACAAATAGCCTGCATGTTTTTACATGCTCAACCATGCGTTCCTTACGGTTCGCCTTTTCACCACCCAACTGGGGGAGTTTTCCCCAGTTGGGGGTGACTCCTTCAAAACCAACATAAGGAGTCACCAATGGAATATATCTTCGGATTTATTATCCAAATCGCAGGCATTATGTTGCTTGCAAAACTGAGCTGGTCGCTTTTGCGATTGCTTGCTCGTCAAAGCGTGCGCCCGTTTCGATTTGTATTTACTCAAATCAAGCGGTTGTTCACACCAACACCAAAACGTCGTCCAATGGCAGTGCCTAAAGCTCCTGGTATGCCCCGTTTGACATCTGCGTTTTACAAAGAGCCACATCAGTACGACATGGCTTTACTCGAAATACCAACCTATCTGCGCCGTCAGTCTTCTTTGCCCAGCCGGGTAGAAGCAACTGTGTGCACTGAGTTCAACTAAGACGAGGAGAACATCATGAAAAACCAAGTAACACTCATAGGCTATGTTGGCTCTGAGCCAGAGACGCGAGCCTATCCATCAGGTGATTTAGTGACCAGCATTTCACTGGCCACTTCTGAGAAATGGCGCGACCGTCAATCCAATGAGCTCAAAGAGCATACGGAATGGCATCGGGTCGTTTTTCGAGATCGTGGTGGATTTAAGTTAGGGCTCAGGGCAAAAGATTTAATCCAAAAAGGAGCGAAGCTTTTTGTTCAAGGGCCTCAGCGCACGCGCTCATGGGAGAAAGATGGCATTAAGCATCGATTGACCGAAGTGGACGCGGACGAGTTTCTGCTTCTTGATAATGTGAACAAAGCATCTGAGCCATCAGCGGCGGATGATGCAGGCTCCCAAACTAATTGGGCACAAACTTATCCTGAACCAGATTTTTAACCGAGCAAAAACGCTTTAACCCAGCCGGGAGTACTTTCCCGTCAGGGGCAGACTCCCACTTTGATTGTCGGAGTCCACAATGGAAAAACCAAAGCTAATCCAACGCTTTGCTGAGCGCTTTAGTGTCGATCCAAACAAACTGTTCGATACCCTAAAAGCAACAGCATTCAAGCAACGTGACGGTAGTGCACCGACCAATGAGCAGATGATGGCGCTCTTGGTGGTTGCAGATCAGTACGGCTTGAACCCTTTCACCAAAGAGATTTTTGCGTTCCCTGATAAGCAAGCTGGAATTATTCCAGTGGTAGGTGTCGATGGATGGTCTCGCATCATCAATCAACACGACCAGTTTGATGGCATGGAGTTTAAGACTTCAGAAAACAAAGTCTCCCTGGATGGCGCGAAAGAATGCCCGGAATGGATGGAATGCATTATCTACCGGCGCGACCGTTCGCACCCAGTCAAAATCACTGAATACCTGGATGAAGTCTATCGACCGCCTTTTGAGGGTAACGGAAAAAATGGCCCTTACCGTGTAGATGGTCCATGGCAGACGCACACTAAGCGAATGCTAAGACATAAATCCATGATCCAGTGTTCCCGCATTGCGTTTGGCTTTGTGGGAATTTTCGATCAAGACGAAGCGGAGCGAATTATCGAAGGCCAAGCAACACACGTTGTTGAGCCATCGTTGATTCCACCCGAGCAAGTTGATGATCGAACCCGAGGGCTTGTTTACAAGCTTATCGAGCGGGCGGAAGCTTCAAACGCTTGGAATAGTGCATTGGAATATGCCAATGAACATTTTCAAGGTGTTGAACTGACGTTTGCGAAACAAGAAATATTTAATGCACAGCAACAAGCAGCCAAAGCGCTCACACAGCCTTTAGGTTCTTAGCGCCACGCATTCATTTTACGAACCCTGGCGGGATTATTCTCCCGTCAGGGGGAAGGTCTCGTCTTTTTTTTTGGAGATCTTCCATGACTAAATCAGCCTCACTTTTTCGCTTGGTATTGGTTGTTGCCCTTGTCGTAGGTTCGATTCAAGCCGGTAAAGCGGCAATTGATTCGGTTCAAGCAAGTGTTGTTCAGCACCAAACAGCGTTAGCACAAGCTGCAAAGTAACCACTTAACCCTGAAGGGGAGTTCTCTCCTTCGGGGGAGTCTCCCCTCAAAGGAGGCAATATGAAGGTTATCGACCTATCACAGCGTACTCCTGCATGGCACCAGTGGCGCATTGCAGGGGTTACGGCATCTGAAGCCCCAATTATTATGGGGCGTTCACCCTACAAAACACCTTGGCGATTATGGGCAGAAAAAACCGGATTCGTATTACCGGAAGACCTGTCGAATAATCCTAATGTGCTTCGCGGTATTCGGTTGGAGCCTCAAGCAAGGCGAGCATTTGAGAATGCGCATAATGACTTTCTTCTGCCGTTATGTGCAGAAGCCGATCATAACGCAATCTTTCGAGCCAGCTTTGATGGCATCAACGATGCGGGCGAACCCGTTGAACTGAAATGTCCTTGCCAGTCAGTTTTTGAGGATGTGCAAGCTCACCGAGAACAAAGCGAGGCGTACCAGTTGTATTGGGTGCAAGTACAGCATCAAATACTGGTCGCCAATAGCACGCGTGGTTGGTTGGTATTCTATTTTGAGGATCAACTGATTGAGTTTGAAATACAACGAGACGCTGCGTTCTTAACTGAATTGCAAGAAACGGCGCTTCAGTTTTGGGAGTTAGTTCAAACTAAAAAAGAACCGTCAAAATGCCCTGAGCAAGATTGTTTTGTTCCCAAGGGTGAAGCCCAATACCGCTGGACATCGCTGTCTCGGCAGTATTGCTCAGCACATGCCGAAGTGGTTCGACTGGAAAATCACATTAAATCTTTGAAAGAGGAAATGCGAGAAGCTCAGTCGAAATTGGTCGCTATGATGGGTAACTACGCTCATGCCGACTATGCTGGGGTCAAACTCAGCCGCTACATGATGGCAGGTACGGTGGACTATAAGCAATTGGCCACCGATAAATTAGGCGAGCTGGATGAACAGGTTTTAGCCGCTTACCGAAAAGCGCCACAAGAGCGGTTGCGCATTAGCACCAATAAGCCAGAGCAGCCCGTTGAAACACCAATCAAAATCAGTCTTGAGCAAGAAAACTTGGTTCTGCCAGGTGACTCGCCGAGCTCATTTTACTTTTAACGTTCACTTGGAGCCGATTTCGGCTCCTTTCTCATGCGCTTATATCGAGTGCATCAGAAAGCAGTTTCACTCGTAGCCAATGCTGGGTACGAATGATAGAGCGAGCTGAACTCTTACATACACAGCCATACCACAATCAACACTCCACCCGACGGGGACTTCAGTCCCTGTTGGGGCATGGGGCCTCGTCAAAACAGATGAGGTTTACCATGACTGAACAATCCCCATTTTTGGTTCAAGTGAATCAAGCGTTTAATGTTCCGGCTCCTGATGCTTTCGTTCTGGAAGGATTTGGTGCCGACACTACCCATCCAAACATTCCCGTTCGCAAGGACGAGTATGTTTTTAGAAAAGAAGACTTACGTGACGTATTGGCGTTCTTGTCTAACCCCGACGGTGACGGTTTGTATATTACAGGCCCCACGGGATGCGGTAAGACCTCGCTAATTTGCCAAGTTGCTTCTCGATTGAATTGGCCTGTTCAGCAAATTACTGCACATGGTCGATTGGAGTTGTCCGATCTTATCGGTCACCACACGCTGGTTAATGGCAACATGACCTTTGTGTATGGACCGTTAGCACTGGCTGTAAAGCATGGCCATTTGCTGATCATTAATGAAATGGATCTTGCTGAGCCTGCTGAACTGGCTGGACTCAATGACATTTTGGAAGGTGCCCCGTTGGTCATCGCACAAAATGGCGGAGAGATCATCATGCCACATACCAAGTTTCGTTTTATCGCAACCGGCAACAGTGCGGGCAGCGGTGACCAAACGGGCTTGTATCAAGGTGTGCTCCAACAGAATTTGGCTTTTCTTGATCGCTTTAGAATCATCGAAGCGACCTATGCAGAGCCTTCTGTAGAGGAAGCCATTCTGGAGAACGTTGCGCCTGGCTTGCCAGAAGTCTTTCGCCAAAAAATGGTGAAAGTGGCTGGTGACATCCGTCGTCTTTTTATTGGGGGTACGGATAGCGGTGCAGAGCTTAGTATCACCATGTCCACTCGGACTTTGGTGCGCTGGGCAAAGTTAACACTTGCTTTTAAAGGCGCTCCTAACGCAGTGGAGTATGCACTGGTTCGGTCTTTGACGGCTCGTGCTGAGTTGGAGCAACGTGAAGCCATTCACCGTATTGCCGCTGATGTCTTCGGTGACCACTGGGAGGATTGATGATGGAAAAGTGCTTTGCTCTTTACCGTTACAGTCATTCTGATGGGACAGCCAAAGAATGGGCCATTTACGTTGGATCAGACACCCAGGAGATTGAAGTTCGGTTTGGAAAAGCTGGTCAATTGTCGCAGCAGCGATTGATTGATTCGACTGATCCTAACGCTGAAGCAGACCGACGAATTAATGAGAAAATCAACAAGGGTTATCGATTGGTTGGACAAGTCGGCATTGATCATCAAGGGCGGCCATTTGAACTCTCAAATGCGCTAGATAGCGTCGCGTGCGCCAATAACGTCAGTTGGGAGTTTCGTACTCGCAAGGACGTCAATGGCCAAATCTCGCTGGCGCAAAAAGCGTTGTTCGATATGGCAAAGCTGCTTGAAGCCTATGGCTTGGCTGTTATTGATGATAACCAGGTCAGGATTGGAGAATGGTCATTAGGGTTTTGCAAAAGCGGATTACCTAGTACCAATCAAATCAGCATGGTGTCAGGTGAAGGCGCTGGCATTGTTAACACGGATGATGGCCCGTGGCCATTGTTGCTGTTACTGGCCTTTAAGCGTCAATTACCACCACTGTGTTCGCTCACAGTAGCGAGTCCTGAAGGGATAGAAGTATCCGACCAACTGAAGTTGGAAAAAGATGTATTGCGGTTGCTAGGCAGTGATTTAGAGCGGGTTCGCCCGATTGCTGAAGCACTGGACTTAATGCCTGCGAAAATCGATCTCAACCAATCGTCGCCTGATTCGCAAAATTACTATTTCTGATAGTGATGTTGCCATTAGCGCGTCAACTACTACCACCCAAACGGGGGCCATTGCTCCTGCTGGGAGTGGTGCGTCCCCATCTCGCATGAGGATGCACTATGAGTATTCAAACCCTCGACAAACTTTTGATTTGTCACATCGACTGTTCCATCTGGAGCGGTAGAAAAAAACTAAGGCCTGAAGATTTCAGATTAGCCAATGGTAGTCAACTTCCACCGAAGGATGTTGCCAGCTTAGGGAGTAAAAAAATTTGCGACCCAGAGGCATTGGCGAACTTTGAAAGGCTTAAGAAAGAAGCGCAGCGCTTGTGTGAGCAAGTCGGTGTGCGGTTTTTAGGTGGCTATGCCGTCCCTGAAGACCGAATTGATCAGATTGTTCCAGAGCTTGACCGGATCGGTCAGGAGTTTGCGCAGTGCAAGCAGCTGTTCTTGGACAACTATGATCAGGTGACGTTTGACTGGGTTGCAAAACACCCGGAATTTGCAGATGCAATCCGGCGTGCGCTGTCACCCATCGAAGACGTGGAACAACGGCTTCAGTTCGATTATGCCATCTATCGAATGCAACCGGCTGAACAAGCTGGTGGCTTAGATGACAAGGTCAATGGCATGGGACACACCCTCTTTAGGGAGGTGGCTCGTGATGCTAATGAACTGTTTGAGCGTTCCGTTGCAGGAAAGAATCAAATCAGTCAGCGTGCCCTTAATCCTCTGAAGCGGTTAAGAGACAAGTTGGATGGTTTGTCATTCCTGGATCATCGAGTTCAGCCGATGGTTGAAGCGATGGACAATTTATTTGTTCGTCTGCCGAAGACTGGCCCTGTGACAGACAATCTCTATCACGAACTGATGGCGACCATTTTAATTTTGTCTGATCCAGACAAGATGAGAATGCACGGTGAAGGTCAATTGGATATCAGACAACTGATGCCCAAACCTGAACCTAAACCCGCACAGCCAGTATCTGCTCAGGCAGATAACTTACGTGCAATACCACAACCAACCGTCAGACCAAACCTTGGTTCGACTGTACCAAACTCATTTTATTTCTAACGTCCTTGAGGGCATGTTGCCCTGAAGGGCGCATGTCCTCTGAACTATGTAAGAGGAAATTATGCAATCAACCATCCATACCCCCAGCCAACTGAACCAGTTTGAAGCACATTTTCGTGGTGTGACTGATGCGGTTGAAAGTGAATCGATACCAGAAGTGGCGTGTTGTCGAACGTTAGTACAACGGTCGTACTCAACACATAGTGTCGTGATCCCCAAGAACCCTGTTTTGATCGCAGATGCGGACGCACAAGGAGCTTGGGTAACGGCCATGGTATTTGTTCCAAACATGGCATTGCAGCAAACCGCTTTTGAGCGGGCCTGGCTGCAATATCAACACGAGGTGTCTACTCAGTTACAAGACCAGTACGGTCTGACATTGGATGACATCCTGAGTTTAGACCAGCTTAAAACGTCATTTGAGCAGCACGAGAGTCCAGCTCAATTGGTGGCTTGGTTAGGTCAAAAATACGACCTGGATAAGCTAGAAGCACAGGTTTAAACAATCACATTCCCAGCGGGGAAACGCTCCCGCTGAGGGAGTATTCCCCCTAATGATTAGGAGACTCCCATGAATCATCCATTAAAAAATGCACTGCCAATCGTTGCCGCCGCTTATGGCGAAAAGTTTGGTGTGAAGGTGCTTATTCAAGGACAAGATGCGTTTACAGATGGTGAGCGGATTGTGATCCCAACAGCAAACCCAGACGACCCACACTATCAACAGATAGCTTGGGGTTATCTGGCTCATGAAGCGGCGCATATTCGGCATACCAATTTTGACATGGTGCAGAAGGCGTCGTCCAAGCCGATCCGTAAGGCACTTCTCAATATTATTGAGGATGTTCGCATTGAAAACGAATTGGCAAAGGATTACCCCGGAACCCGGCGCAGTATTTCGCAAGTGATTGAGTACATGGTGGACACTCAGCAAATGAGTGTACCTGAACAGCTTGAGCCTGCATCTAACTTGCAAGCCTGGTTGTTGTTCCGCTTGAGATGCCATTTTCTGGGCCAGAAAGCGCTGACGCCTTTGTATCAAGCAGTTGATGAAAGAGTAAGACAACTCTTTCCTACCGCAGCGATGAGCCGGTTAAGCGCCATGCTGACAGCAGTGCCTAGCCTGGTGTCTACAGGTGAAGTGCTAAAACTTGTCGATGCCATCGTTGCCATGTTGGAAGAAGAATCTCGTCCCCCTCAGGATGAGTCGGATGCTGATAGCGGTAATGACATTAGACAAGATGCGAGTAATGACAGCAATAGCAGTAGTGACAGTCAAACCCCGGAAACAGGTTCGTCTGCAACAGGGGATGCTGCTGAAACGGGTGATTCTGATAACTCTGATCAAGCTGACAATTTGCGACAAGCCTTAGAGGCCAGTGCCGCTCAGTTTGAACCCGATACCTTTGCACAAGTGGCAGAAGTGTTGTCGGAACAAGCTGAAGGACATCAGGGCGTCACTCCACTCAGTTTGCCCCAAGCAGAGCAGGCTATGTTGGGTGATGAGGCCATCTTGAGCTTATCGGCGTCTGAGTCCGCTCAAATTCGAGCCCGACTTAGGGGCATGGTTCAGTCCAGTCAGGACAATCGGAATCATGCCAAACAGCACGGTCTTCGAGTTGCAACACATCGTCTTGCCGCTTCACAAGCAGGTGAGTCGAGATTGTTTATTCAAAGGCAGCCCCGCATTGCGCCTAATGCTGCTGTGCACTTGCTTGTCGATATATCGGGCTCAATGGGTAAGCCCATTGGCGAAGGTAATCGCAAGTACTTTCATGTTGCCAATGAAGCCGCTTTGGCTTTGGCCATGGCACTGGAAGGCATACCGGGTGTTGTACCTGCGGTCAGTTATTTTCCTGGTATTCATCAGGAAGTTTCTATCGCGTTATTGCCCAAGCAATCGGTTCGACATCGGGCCGCCTGTTTTGACCAAAAACCACGAGGTTGTACGCCTATGGCACAAGCGATGTGGTTTGCGGCAAACAGTTTGTTAGCGCAAAAACAGAAGCGAAAGCTAATGATAGTGCTAACGGATGGTGACCCAGATGATTGGGCTGCCACGCATGACATTGTTGACCGATGCAGACGAAGTGGCTTTGAGCTGCTGGGAATAGGGATTCAAACACGCAGTGTTGAGAAATTCTTTCCTCAAAGCATCGTGATTAACGACGTCAAAGATCTGAAGCGTGAGTTATTCGAAGTAACACAACAACTGTTAATTCAGTAACCACATCAAATTTACCACCCTGCGGGGACGATTCCGTCCCCTTCAGGGCATGGGTTCGTCTCCGCTTTTTTTTGGGGAGACTCCTATGAAAAACAAAAAGTTCTTAGCTGGCGAAGAAGCCGGTACTTATATCGTTCCTGAGCAAGTGACTGAAGCGGATATCTTAGATATGGCGCTCAAGCTTGCCCGTGGTCGATTGAGTAAAGGTCGAAAAATTGAACAGCCATCGTCGGCGTTCTCATACCTGCAAACACTGATGCACGAGTATGAGCACGAAGTCTTTGGCGTGCTGTTTCTTGATACAAAGCATCGTGTCATTCGATTTGAAGAGCTGTTCAAAGGCACTTTAGATGCGGCGAGCGTGTATCCAAGGGAAGTAACAAAACGAGCGCTAGAACTTAATGCGGCAGCAGTGATACTGGTTCATAACCATCCATCGGGTGATCCTGAACCCAGTGAAGCTGATAAACGCATCACTCATCGACTCCGTGACGCCTTGTCACTTGTTGATATTCGAACGCTTGACCATGTCGTGGTCGCATACGAGGGCTGCGTTTCGCTTGCCGAACGCGGTTATCTTTAATGAATGGGCGCATTGCCCATTCACCTTCATCACAAAAGCAGTCCCATCAACACACGTTATCACAGCTCGAATTTATATTTGAGTTTGATGATGCCCCAGTCACTTGGTCTGACACGGAAATCTGGCAGTTACGCGAAGGCATTCTTTTGGATGCGATCCGTGTATTGCTGGACGGTCGTGTCAGTACTCGGTTGCGCAAGGATGTGTTGTCGTGGATTCAAAATGACGAATTAACGCCATTTTGCTTTCGTGTTTGCGCAATGGCTGCGGTTGTCGATCCTGATGTGCTTCGTGAGTCCATCATGTGGCTATTAAGACGACATGGTATCCAGCTTGACTAACGTTCCTGCATTAACCAAACGGCTCAATGCAGGACCCAAGCTGACTTTTACCACCAGTGGTAGGAGTCGGCTTTTTACTTAAGGAGGTTATATGGCGTTACCTTTACAAATTGAAACAGTAAGGCCATATCTTAATGGCCAATGGCTTCAAGTATTAGCGGCATTGGTGCCAGAACTTGATGCCGCCATTGCTCGAAAAGGCCGTCATGTGGCGTGTCCTGTTCATGGCGGTCGTGATGGCTTTAGGCTATTCAAAGATGCTGAATATACCGGAGGTGGCGTTTGTAACTCCTGCGGTATCTTTCATGATGGCTTTGAACTGTTGTCTTGGATTAATGGATGGAACTTTGCTCAGTCTATTGAAGCAATCGGCCAAGTTCTAGGTATTCAACCCGGACAAATACAAGTGCCTACTCGGCCAATACCGAGTAACGCTGTTGATTGGAAGGCTAGAAAGCAGGACGAGGACAAAGCGATTATCCATCGCTTGAATCAAACCTGGGGAGAAACGTTTTCTCTTGCAGATACTCGTGCGCAACCAGTTTGGAACTACTTGCATCGTCGTGGCATTGTGACGCGGCTTCGTCCTGAATGGGATTCGGTGCTGAGGTTTCATCCAAACTTGCCTTACCATGATGAAGATGGCCTGTTTATCGATAGCTACCCAGCGCTGCTAGGTAAAATCGTTACTCAGCAAGGGCGTTCGGCCACGTTTCATCGGATCTACCTAAGTGAAGATGGATTCAAAGCGCCGGTTGAAAAGCCTAAAAAGATGATGCCGATACCAAGTGACAGAACAATCACTGGTGGTGCCATTCCTATAGGTGAGCCTGGTGAAGTACTAGGTGTTTCTGAAGGTATAGAAACGGCTTTAGCGGTTACCAGAGCAACGGGGCAAACATGTTGGTCGGTTGTGAATGCAACGCTACTGGCTAGGTTTGAACCACCAAGTAATGTGAAAATGCTGTACATCTGGGCAGATCACGATCTCTCTGAGACCGGCCTGAATGCAGCGAATGAACTCAAGAAAAAAGCCTGGAAAAAAGGCATTCTGACACAAGTCTTGATCCCTCCTATACCAACGTCACTCGGCGTGAAAAGTTGGGATTGGAATGATGTGCTGAATGTTTACGGTGCCATGGGCTTTCCTAAAGTTCATATCTGATCCAAGGGGCTTCGGCCCCTTTTTTTGCGCCTTGCATATTTGAAAAAACATGGAGAATGAAAAATAGATAACCAATAGGAGAAATAAACATGATGGTATTAACCCTGTTAACAAAGCAGATTGATGGTGAGTTTAAGGTTTACTGGAAGACCGGACTTCGAAGAGGTGGTGAGCTAAAGGTCGATTTAGGTGAGCAATACGACAAGCTACCTGAGCAGCAAAAGCCAATTGCAGCTGAGCTTTATGCTATTCATCACCTACTGTCAGTGAAAGAGATGATGGGGAGTAACCGAAGCGGTAATGGGCTTCAAATCCGAGTCAGTAAAGGAGCTATCAAAAAGTTACAGAAACAACGCTCAACTCAGCATTCACTTTACAGCCTGACTAGGTTTTTGCTCACTCGATACCAGGAAGCACAGATCTCGGTAGAGAAGCGGGACGATTGGCTCTCACATTCCTTCGAAGAATACAGCGTCGATAATGCTACAGTGAGAGAAATCGATGAGGTCATCAACGTTCCGAATATTGGGCCTGTCGTGGTGACTCGTCACGCGCTAGAACGATTTGTGGAACGGCTTTCAGACGGCGTACCTAAGCATCCTTGGAAGGCTTTGACTTCAAGGTTATTTAGCTCATCATTGACAAAAGCAATTTTGCCTGAAAAGGTAGCTCTTCATAAGAACCAAAAATATAGTAACAAAGCTGATATTTGGCGGCACAGTAACAGTGATTTGCATTTTGTGGTCGTTCCGTCAGGAGCGATGAAGACTTTGGTTACTGTTTACAGGCTAAATGAGTCTCTCACAAAAGCGCAAAATGAATTCAAGATGTGTGTCCGATAATCCAGTAACAAGGGAATAAATGAAAAGTAGACTGAAAAACCTATATAAATATCTTATTGAGAACAGGAAGCATGAAGTCAATGGATGGCACAAAGCCTATCGTGACTTTTACAGTCAGGTCGCTCAAATCCGTGAGCGAATCACATCTGGAGAAGGCTTGTCTCAAAATGATGAAGCCTTTCTGAAGCAGTTACTCTATGAGAAGAGCAACGGTATCGCTTCTCGCGGACAGTCAGTGTTGAGCAATGACAACTTCCAGTCATTCATTAAAAACAAGAATTTCATATCCGCATTAGAAAAATTTATATTGATTCCAAACAGTGAAAACTTCACGATTTTTTCTGATTCGTGGTCTAACCAAGGTAAATCCAACAACCCTGTTCTCGTTAATCGAGTGGCAGCAGCTTGTACGCTCGAAGTCTCCACAACGGTTGATTCCGGTAAATTTAATCAGGTTTTTAGTTGGCTTATACGCGAAGGAATAATTCCAGCATACCCAGCAGAAGAAAATCAAAGTTGGTTTGCTAAAAACATTTTTCTATTAAAGAGCATCAAAAGCGAGTTTGATAATGAGCTTCGGGAAGGTAAAACTGATGAGTTTTATCTTAGTCAGTTTGTTTGGGTGCTTTACGAGAATTTGTCAAACCCATTCAGTTTAAAGAAGCAGATTGTTAAATACGGTGCGCCGGGGACAGGGAAAACTTATCAAGCTCGCCTGCAAACTTCGCTCTTGTTTGACATCTGGAAAGAGGAATTTGCTCCCTACAGCCGTCTCACACATGCAAGTCAGATTGAGTTGGTTCAATTTCATCCTTCTTTCAGTTATGAAGACTTTATGGAAGGGCTACGTCCTGTTTTGGACAGTGATGGGAACTCTCAATTAACGTTGCAAAATGGTGTTTTTAAAGAGTTTTGCCGAAGCGCTGGTAAGTGGGAAATCGATGTGTATGGGCTTGGACTTACTCAGAAGTGGGAGTCTCTTACTATCAAGGAACTTCTCCCGTTTAGAGAAAAGTTATCAGGCGAGCATTGGCAGGATATTTTCGAAATATCAGATATATCCAAGCTTGTATCGGAAGCAGTACCACCATTTTTCTTTATAATTGATGAGGTAAACCGAGCTGAGTTGTCTCGCGTTTTTGGTGAGTTAATGTACTGTCTGGAATACCGAGGCACTAGAGGTTGCGTTAAAACCCAATATTCCAATCTGAACAATGAACATACTGGTATGCTTAAGGACGCACAAGGGTATTTGTTCTTCATCCCAACAAACATCTATCTTATTGGAACGATGAACACGATAGACAGAAGTGTCGAAAGTTTTGACTTCGCTTTGCGTCGAAGATTCCGTTGGGAAGAAGTGGTGCCTGATATGGCGCTATTGAAATACCATTTGAACCAATTTTGCAAAGCTTGGCTGCCCTTGGTGGATAACCTTGAACGCTTGAATGAATTGATAGCTAAAGAACCTTTGCTTGGTAATGATTACCAAATTGGTCATGCCTATTTGATGGACTTGAAGTATGCAACCAGCCTTACAGTTTCGGAGGTACGAGAGCGTGTATGGGATGATTGTATTCGTCCGTTATTACAGGAGTATCTTCGTGGAACAGGTAAGGAGACTGAACTGATTAGCTCCTTCGGAAAGGCATTTGGGGTTTAAACTGTGTGGCTTTTCGATATCATTAAGAACGGCACACTGGTCGATAACCAGTCCTATTTTGTCAGCGAAGGCATTTTGACAAATAGACGTTTAGGAAAGTCGATAACCCTTAGTGCCAAATCAAAAGGACAATGGACCTATCCTCATAACGACGAGTCTGCAATTTGGCACTTTTTGAATTCGGTATCTCGTGATGTCGAAAAAACGCTGAATGATAATATTTCCGATGCTTTAATACTCTTCAATGATGAAGATTACGAACACAATACAGATGGCGGTTTCATCGGTGTCTCTGGTACGGATGCAAGAAATTTTAATCTCGACACGGGCAATCTAATCGGATTTGTTAAGCGAGGAGATTACTCTCTGAAGATCAGCTCACGTTTTGGTGATGCTTTCCTTCAATACATCATTGCAGATGCCGATGGATTTCTCGAATTAGAAAACATTGGAGGAGAAAGTCACGCAGACGGTTACGAGTGGCTTTTAGCATATCTATGGAACATTAAGTTTAAGAGAGCATACCGCCTGGGCTTGCCAAAGACTTATATTACAAGAAATGATCGTATTTCCCGCGTAAGGGGAACTATAAATGCTACAGATTATTTCCAGAATAAGTCATCTGGAAAATATTTATGCTCGTACCGAGAGCACAGCTACGACAGCCCTGCAACTTCACTTTTTATAAAAGCTTATGAAGCAGTCGCACATTACTCATTTTGTCACCAAACACGAAATATCTATAGTGCATTTCTGACTGCCAATCAGGGGATTAAAAGGTCACAGCAAGAAATTTTGAGGACTTCTCATTTCACCAACCCTTTCTACAATGATTATAACGTGCTCATTGACTTATCTAAGCAAGTCATTGACCGGAAGGGCTCTGATTTTGATTCGCAGCAGGATTCGAGTGCTTTCTTTTTCGATATTTCGATGTTGTTTGAATATTTCATTCGTAAGCTCATTAAGCGAGATGGGCTACGCCTGCTAGGTAAGTTCGAGCAACGTCAGCAAATAGCATCTGGTGCTCTCAGTGGTTATATGAGAAAACTTGAACCTGATCTTGTTATAGAAATCGATGAGAGTTTATTCGTATTTGATGTGAAGTATAAAGCATTTGATTCACAATTTGGGGTGAAGCGTGAAGATCTTTTTCAGCTACATACTTACATAGGGCAGTATGGAAATGTTGCCGCAATCAAGGGATGTGGATTTATTTACCCTATATCAGAAGAACGATGGGCTTCACTTAACCTTGAAAAAACACAGGGTGTGATTTCAGATATTATTCACCAGCAAGGACAAGAGATACCGTTCCATGTGCTTTTTCTAAAAATCCCTGAAGATACGTATATTGATTTTAATAGGAAAATGAAAGAGCAGTGCAGCATTTTTATTAATGCCCTTTATTCTAAGGTTTTTAATCGGTGACGTTTTTTTGTGGAGAAAGGCCATTGTTCAACGAAATGTCATTTTTTTGAAGTCGAGATTGTTTATTGAGTTGGGTATCAGTTTTATATCATAGGCATTATCGAGATAGTGACAAGTCAGCTGAGTTGGGTTGACAGTTCCCTATAGTCAGAAACACACACAATTCCTTCATCTATCTGGCCAATGGCACTGGCGGGGATCTTTAGCATGTTAGCTCTGTGAAATTTTCTGGAGCTGACAATGAGAACCCCTTTGTTACCTTGGTTCATCCTATGGGTGACCATCCCAATCATTATTTTCTTTCTATTCATCTTGCCCGCCCATGCTAGTGATGGGCAATTCTATCAGCGTGGCCAGGAAGGCTGGTTTTGGTATCAGGTCATTCCTGAGCCAGCGGAGGCTGAAGAGCTTATTAAGCCGGAATCTGGTGCGGCAGAGTCGATTCAGAGCGAGCTGAAGCCCTTCAGTGCTGCCTGGTTTCGTGAGCACATGCAGTCGTTCATGGACAAGGCAATTGATGAGCCTACGAATGAGAACGTCAGAGCCTATCTGTACCTCCAGCGCGTCATGATGGATAAGGGCTCACAGTTTGCTGATGTTAGTCAGCAGGTGGTCATGGGTGATCCAGTTTTGGATGAAATCAGTCGCAGACCCTTGGCGACCTATGCTGCCAATCGGATGGATCGAGAAGCTGGCGCTCAACGGGATGTTGCTTTAGGTGAGGTAGCAAAACGGGCTGGCTTGTTCTTCTTCTATCGTTCGGATTGCCCTTATTGCCACGCTCAAGCGCCTATCATCGAATCAATGGCTTTAAACTACGGTTTCGAGGTATTTGCTATTGCTGTCGATGGCTTGCCTTTACCGGGTGGAGAGTTTCCCAATTTCAAAGTCGATTCAGGACAAGCTCAATCATTGTCCGTTACGACTGTCCCTGCCGTGTTCTTAGTTGATCCACCTAATGTCATCACTCCCATTGGTCAGGGTGCAATGAGCCTTGATGAGCTCAATAATCGAATTATTCTCGCAGCCCATCAAGCCGGTTGGATTGACGATCAAACTTACTATGCCACCAGACCTGTTCAACCCGGCGTGTCACTCGCGATGTCAGCCCAAGAGCTTAACGAAAAGATATTACAGGACCCTGAGTTCCTTGTTCGCTATCTGCGTGCACAAGGAGGGTTATAACGATGAAAAAAGTAATCCGAGTATCGCTAATCGCCTGTGCGATTGGTTTTTCATCTATGAGCCAAGCAAGCTTGCAACAGGAGATGAACCAGTTGTTTGGTTCAATGACCAACACCACTGCGCCAGGTGTATTCGAGAGTCAGCGGCGTGGCGTTATATCTGGTGGAAGCGTTGTTGTCCGTAACAGAATCATGAACGAGAACCTCGTCTCTATGGTGTCTCCGTCATTCCAAGCCGGTTGTGGTGGCATTGATATGTTCGCGGGAAGTTTGTCATTTGTTAACGCGGATCAGTTTGTTCAATTACTTCGCTCTGTTGCTGCAAACGCCAAGGGGTACGCATTCCAATTGGCGCTCAGTGCTATGTGTGAGAAATGCTCCCAGCACATGGAGACACTGCAAAAGAAAATCCAGCAGTTGAACGAGTATTTTGGCAATTCCTGTCAAATGGCTCAGGGAGTCGTGAACGATACCCTGGCCGCTTTTGGTAAAAAGGGGCAAACAGAAGCCAGCATGTTGAGCTCACTTAAAGGGGCTGGAGACGTTTTTACCAGTTGGAGTGAGTCCAATGGTAAGAACCCATATGAGAATGCTTCGAGTGTCGCGGCATCTGATGTGAACAAAACGATTAAAGGCAACTTGGTTTGGCGAGCACTGAAACGTCACTCGGCATCAAGCTGGTTTGCATCTGGGGATGACCGTTTTCTTGAAGCGGTTATGTCCGTGACGGGCTCGATCATCGTTGGTGATCTAGCTAATGCGGCTGATGGTCAAGGTAAAGCCCCAAAACTGACCAGACTGAATGGCAATAAAGTGACTATTGAGCATCTAATTCATGGCGGTAACGTCGCTATGTACCGATGTGACACAGTGACACAAGACGGCTGTCTAAATCCGACAATCACTAACGTGACCCTAGCCGGGTTATCAACTCAGGTCGAAAATTTACTTCTTGGTACAGGTTCTAGTAACGGCATTATTTTTAAGTTTGCTCGAAATACTGGGGCAGCTAGCACCACCGAAAAGGCTTTTATGACCTCGGCTCCTGCAAGCATTGGCGGCATGATTCGAACACTTTCTGCATTAAATGAAGGGGCTGCTAGGTCGTTTGCTTCAAGAGCTGCGCCATTTATTGCTGTTGAGATGGCCCGAGCATTGGTTGAAGACATGCTCAATGCAGCTAGAAGTACCTCCGGTGTGGAAGATCATGCCTATGCGAAGTTATTAACGGAAGACCTTGAACGTGCACGTCGCCAAATCAATGAGGAGTACGCTGCGTTGCAGCGAAGATACGGCTCAGAGCAAGAGTTGCTGGCACATTTTAACCAGGTGATTCAGACCATTCGCAAACAGCGTTATTACACCGTTAAATCTACGGCACTGGGGGAATAGGTCATGTGGGAGATCTATTCCATCGGGGATTCGGCATTTTTAGAGCAGGTCCTGAACGCTGTCGCGATGATAACTGGTACAGGCGACTTTACTTCAATGGTTCGCATTGGCTTGCTCATTGGGGTATTGATGGTCTCTGTTCAGGCCTTAATGCAAGGCGGTCGTGGGATTAACTTTCAACACGTTTTAGTCTCATGGCTAGTCTTTGCAACCATGTTTGGACCCAGTACCCGAGTGAGCATTGAGGATGCGTACACGGGACAAGTTCGAGTGGTTGATAATGTGCCCATCGGTGTTGCTGCCGCAGGTAGTACGATTTCGACTGTTGGCTTTCAAATCACGCGATTGTTTGAAACGGCGTTCTCAACTCCCGCCATGACGGAATACGGCTTTGCATCCAGTTTACAGTCACTGATTAAAGTGAGAAAACAGGTGATGGATCGCTCTGGTTTGGGTGATGCAAATCGTGTCGCCGGTTCGGACATCGAGCAATCGTGGTTTAACTACATCAAAGAATGCACCTTGATTGGTATCGACATTGGCCAAAAGAATCTAGATCAGGTGCTGAGTGATCCTAACCCGATGACTGCGATTAGGTTTGATTCGCGCATTTATGGCACTCGAATCATGCTCAGTGGTAGCAGTAGCGATCTGGACTGCACCGACGCTTACAGCCAACTGAAACTCATGACAGAATCAACCTTCATTCCAAGGCTTAAACAGGTTCTGTCGGCCTCATTGGGGACTTCGTCAGCAACGGACACTGATGACGTGATCCGAAATGCACTGAATAATCTTGGTTTGGCTTCGGTTAACACCCAAGAGTACATGAGCGCGTCAGTGCTTTTGCCTATTTATGAGCAAAGCGTGACGGGCAAGTATATGGATGATCAAGCTTTCACCGCAGCCGTTATGGTTAACCAAGCGATTGAGCAGCGCAATACGCAATGGGCGGCGGAGCAGACCTTGTTCCAAAGTATCGTTCGTCCGATGATGACGTTTTTTGAGGGTTTCATTTACGCCATCACCCCATTGATGGCCTTTGTGATAGCCCTTGGCCAAATCGGGATGCGAATGGCCGGGAAGTACTTGTTAATCCTGCTTTGGATTCAACTTTGGATGCCTGTCATGGCCATCATTAACCTGTATATTCATTTAACCGTTGCAGGGAAAATGTCGGCTCTTGATGCCTTTGCAGGTACAGAAGTGCCATCTTTTGCTGGGATGATGCAGATGGATTCAGTGCTGCAAACCTGGATAGCTACTGGTGGCATGTTGGCGTCGAGTGTTCCGGCTATTTCGCTCATGCTCGTTTATGGCTCAGCAATAACCGCTACCCACTTGGCTGGGCGTCTTCAAAACGGTGATGCCATTGATGAAAAGCTGGCTAGTCCAGATGTCGCGAAAAATGCCCCGGTAATGCAATCACAGTCAATGTTCCAAAATTCAGCCCTTACGGGTTCTGCTATGACCGGCGCGTCAAACCTACTAAGCAGTTTCTCTGTCGGAAACGCAGTGGGGTCAATGGTCGGCTCTGCAAAAGAATCCATGACTCAGGCAACTCAAGCCTTTAGCCGTCAGGTTGGCAATACCATGAGTCGAACTTTTGGTGAAAAGCTAAGTTACGACAATCTATCTTCAGTTGGACGTCAAATCGGTTCTTCTAATTCCGCATCTAGCGCCGTTGTTAATCAGGTCACTGATGACCTTCAAACACGGTATGGTTTCGGAGACGATAAAAAAGACGCTGTACGTGGCTTGGTATCGGGCGTGCTATCGGGAGGCCTAAGGATCGGTGGCGATGGAACTATTACTAATCCCGGTGAGAAAGAAGTTGCTGATAAGGGCTTTCTTGGAAGGCTTCTTGGTACTGGCGGCAATGATTCTCCACAGGGCAACTTGCCAGGAGTCGATAAGCCAGACTCATCTCGTGTACCAAAACTATCAAGGGTACGAGCAGGCTTGGATTTAGGTGGTAACTTTAGTGGCCAAGTTGAGTCATCAGAGGGCAGTTCTCGATCTACGACCGCAAATACGCTCACTGGGGAGATGCAAAGCTTGGCATCAAGTGATTCACGACGTGCTGAGTTTCGCGATGCGATGGTTAAGGACCTTTCAGATTCAAGACGCTCTGGCGTTGAGATGTCGTTGTCTAATCAAGACTATCAGTCACTTCAGAGTTCAGCACAAGACGTTATCACGGCATCAAACCGCTTTAGTGAGCTTGATCAGGCCAGCTACAGTCTATCAGGACAAAGGAACACGGATGGTGCGACGTTAACTCGATTAGCAGCGGATAATCCTGAAGTCATGGATTATTTAGGTCGCTATATGAACCAGCATGTTGAAGCAGGTAACCGATTACGTGAAAACCTTCCAATGTATCAGCGCTTGCTACCTGATGATAATCAGGCGTATGTGGCCGCAGCTATGGAGTCTTTAACCTATAGCAACTCCTCGACGCCCGCTGAACGAGACAATGACTATCAAGCAGCAATGACTGTTATGGCCATGGCTACCGGAGCCGATTTACGATCTATTCAGCCACGCTCTAATGAAAGGTTGTCATCAACTGCACCTACTTTTGGTGGCACTCAAAGCCAAGTTGAATCCGGTGTTCTGGGAGGCTATGGGGATGCTGCAACAGTTCAAACGCAGTTCAATTCGGCTCAATCCGCTTACCAAACCAATCTTTCTGGTGTAGATGGACAGCTGAATGCGCATCAGCAACAAGCCCAGCAGGCCGTAGCTTCTGACACAAGTACCTATCAATCTGGACTAAACAGTGAAGCTGGCTCTCAGTGGCGATCTCGCATTATGGCTGATGATAGCGGAGTCTCTGGTGCTGAAATGTTCTTCAACAGCGCCAGTGCTATTGGTGATTTCAGTGGTAAGCATACTGATGCAGCACTGCATACCTTGAATCATTTTGGCGAAGACTATGAGAGTTACAAGGAGAAAGCCCTTGCAGAACCTGGCTCACGAGGTTTCTTGCACAATGCAACGGTGGCCAGCAAATCAACCTGGGATGGGTTAAAAGCAGCCGTTGATGCCGGAACCTCTTTGGAAAATCCTTTGACGGCGTTTAATGATGCATACAGTGGATCGAGTTCGCAGTATGCCTCCGAAGTTAACTGGGGCACTAAGTCTGAAGCCATGTTGGCTGGGGCATTCGGTGCGGCAGTTAACAATCGATACGGTGAGTTTTTAGAACAGTACGCCGATGATTTTAAACAGGAAGCATACAGCGAAGGGCAGAGAATGGGATTGACCCCGATTCAAAGTCAAGTGTTCGCTCAAGCTTTCAATGAAGGTTTGGCGGGGCGCGTATTCAACTCTGAAGACTCATCGAGTTGGTCGCCTGAAATGCTAGGTCTAAGGGAGCAAATGCTAAATGAGTATCGTCAAAAGGATGAGAGTGGCGCTTACATTTCTGACAGTGTGTCCGAAGAAGATAAAGCATTTGTGGATAAGCAGATAGCGGTGATCTCAAATGCATCGCTTGCGGGAGATTATGCTCAGAACAACTTGATCGATATTAGGGCTTATAACCAGGCATCAGGAAGGAACTGAAAATAGAAGGTAGCCAGCTTGTGGTTGGCTGGCTATTTTTTTGGCTTTTTGGGATACCTTGGATAAAAGCCATCAAAAAACGAATGGAGCTTATACCAATACCATTTTTCTTCAATGCTCAAAGTTCTACCCGAATCTTTAACTTGGCTAATCAAGAATCTAATTCCAGTGCAAATAGCTAAGAAAAAGAGTCCCAAGCCAACAATTGTCCAACTCGCTTGCCAATATGCGATTGCTAAAAGCATAGTGGTGATGGTTATAAGTCCGATAGGACTAGCAGTTGCTTTAAATCCCAGGTAGCTGAAAAAAAACATGGTGCAGAACAGAAATGGCAAAGCCGCGAACTTGGCAGATGCCGTTAATATTTCTGATGGAAAAAAATGAGCCGCAGCCAAAGTCGCCAGAAAAAGCCCCAGTGATATAACCCAGCAGCGTGCTGGTAAAGATTTAAGTAAGTTTGTCATCTTAGTACTCTCAAAGTACACGGGCGGTGCACAATCAAATCATGCATCAGCATGTTAGTTCTCAAAAAGTGCTCTAGTGGTTTGCTCGGCCATAATCTCGCACACAGGACATTTAAGCTGAATGCGCTGTTGAGATACCGTCAAATACAGACTGCCGCATCGACACCGGTGTAAGGATGCTAGCTGTGATCTTAAATCACGAGCTAGAACCCAACCTTCATTAATGGTTAGTTTTTTCCAGGGGATCTCAGATGGAAGATCTGCTTCTTCCCTTGCAACCAAGTACGCATCGTAAGCCTTCATCAAAGCATCAATATTTAATTGCTTGTAGACATTATCACCACCAATATTGACATAAAGCGCCATCAGCAGGGAGCCTTCAACTAGGGCTCTTCTGCTTTTAACAATGGCATCAGATTCTGGTAATTGACCAGGACAAGGTGACTTGCCAGTCACTTCTTTGTGCAGCCTTCTGATAATGTGGATTGGCAAACCAGTATCGAGCGCGATGATCGTTGTTCGAAATCCGTATTTAATAAGCAGTGAGGCTCGGGTAAACAGCTCACTTTTGGACAGGTTATCAATCATGCATCCCCCTTGTTGTTTAGGGTTGATAATAAATAAGCGATTCTTGGGATACCTGTGCCTTTGCTCTTCACCATCTCAATCAGTTGGCTTTGGTTACCCCTTGGTTGAAACAGCATGAATGATGAGGTCGCCACTCGTTGCAGGTCGTCAACACCGGCATTAATCAGTGCATCCACCACATCGCGTGTAAGTCCAAAGCGCAAGACAGCCTCTTGCGGATCAATGCGCGCTAATTCGCGTGCTGCGTGCAGGTACGCCAAATTTAATTGATAGAAGTCTTGTTGATTGGTTGTCATTGACGGACCTCCAGTTCATGTAAAATATTGCGATAGATAGAAAGCACTCTTTGCCCATACCAGCGTGCACGCTCTTCGTTCCAACTGTGATAGCGGCCTATGCCAAGCTCTAAATCATTTGGTGAAGACTTGATTGCTTCGGCCAAAATACTGGAGCCGACCGTAAGGTTTGTGATGGGGTCTAGCAGTTCCGCTGCTGAGCTCACCCGATGCCCATGCCAATGCAAATTGATTTGCATAAGGCCAATATCGAGCTGATATTTTTCAGTCTCTTGCAGTGCTTGGTTTAACAGTTTCTCTGCTTCTGTCTTAGATTTGGCGTAGGTTGCGTTTGAACCATTGCGAATTGCGTATGGCCATGGACTGGTCATGTTGAGACCACGATGTGAGGCCGACTCAGCCAAGGCAACGGCGTAGAGCATGACTGGATCAATACCAACGCTTTGTGCTGCTTTTTCCCACTGATAGCCCGGAAACGCATAGACTGAAGTGCTTGCGGACATGGCTATCACTAGGGCAATGGTTTTTGATTTAATCGTTTTCATTTTTGTCCTCTAATTGATTTCCGAGAAGCGCCTGAATGGCTTTCGGGCTTATTCTTTTCAAAGGCACTGCGATAAAGTCGGTGATGCCTCTTGTATAAACTTGTGCTGCTTTTGACCAGTCGCCCACGGCAACCGGCGCTTGCATATCAAACCCTTTTTGCTGGTTCTGATGGTCTGCAATACCTTGTAATAGCCTTGGGTATTCACCCACTTCGTCCCGCAACAAGTAAGCCTGGTAGCGTGTTAAAAACTCTTTTTGTTTAAAGGGGTATTCCCTGTCATCTACCTTGCAGAGTTCAACCCATCCCCCCATGTCTGAAATAACGCGGTGAATAAGCGCATCGTCAAACATCACGGATGTCCAAGCGCCAACCTGACGAACAGCCTTGTCAACTTTGTTCCAAGCAACCATGGCTCTTGAACCCGAGTTACCATCGATATGCTTGATGACGTCAGCGGGCTTTGGAAAAAATTGCCCAGTATCCGGTGATTGAATATGCCGAGTCAGACCGATTCGCACTTCTTCAATGCTATAAGCACGAAGGGCTTCAAATGCGATGGATAGCAATTGTGGTGATACGCTTTTGCCATACATGGCCCAAGCAGCTCCCCAAACTTCAGCAAACTCGCGTTTATCAACCTCCTGCACTTGAACGAACCTCCCGAATACCTGGTCCGGCCCAGCTTTCAGCAATGCGGCGATTGCTTTCTTCAATGTTCAACTGGTGATTGCTGCCCTTTAGGCTCGTCGATGATTGCTGTACTTCATCAATGCGAACGTACTCGTCTTCCCATTGGCGGTTTAAAAGCCAGTTATGTGGCATAGGGGTCTTAGTCCGATCTTGATACTGCAATCGGTTGTCTCGTTGCTCTTTCCAGCGTGTTAGCACTTCCAAGGCGAGTTCATGGTCTTCATTGAGGCCCATGCGTAGCCATTCTTCTTTGGCTTTCGCTTTTTTTTCTTTGCGTATTTGTACATCCCAGAAGTCTTCAAACTGTATGTAGTCAACAGTTTTAACTGTTGGTTTATTGCTTCTCTCAGAGTCATCCGACCGTTGAGAGTCCCTTACCGGGTTGCCATCAGGCATAAACAATGATGAAAATTCTTCTGGTAGCCGAGCTTGAAAAGCGGCAAGAGATTTCAAAAGCGATGCCATACCAATGAAGTCGGCAGGTACATCTTTAAGCAACCGAAAGGCTGCTTTACCTTGGTTCGGGTTTTCGATTGGGTTGTGCTTCAGAAAGCTCCGAATCAAAGTCCAACCGGATTCCTCGCAACGAATGAGGAACTGATCTTGTTCTAACTCCTTTAGAGCCTTGGCAACCTGTTGCTCATCCCAGTTCAAGTCAGAAGCAACGTAACCAATCGGCAGTCGAAAGCAGCCAAGCAAATTACAATGTGGGCATGTAAGCAAATACAGTCCTAGCAACTTCGCTGAGTCACTCCAGGACAAAACGTTTTGCTTTAGCCAAAAGCGGGTATAGACCTTGCCATAGTCACGCATGGAGGAACTCGCTTTTGTGTTTACGTAAAATGCTGACCATTATTTGCCCTTAATCCTACTGGTTACTGGCTTTCAGCTCGCTTGGGCATGCGGGATAGATGTCCGGTCTTAACTGAGATCGGGTTACCTGTCCTTGCGTAGCTTGTTCGATGGGTAAAACGAATTCAGCGGGAACACGCCCTGATTTATTCAACCAAAACCAGACGTTTTGCTGTTTTGAGTTGATGGCTCGTGCTAATGCTGATTGCCCGCCGACCAAGTCAATGGCACGGCGGAGATGTTTTTGTGTCGTGTTGAACACTTCCATACCGTCTCCTGTTACAATAATAACTGTTACAAGATTGAATGTTACAGTTTAAACTGTAGATTAGTCAACAGTTAAAATTGTTGAAAGGCTACAGTTTTATTTGTAGAATACGGGCTTATGAAAACTTTATCCGAACGACTAAACCATGCCTTGCAGCTTACTGGGGTGACTCAGTCTGAGTTGGCTCGTCGCATTGGTATCAAACAGCAGTCGATCAGCCAGATTTGCTCTGGTAAATCGGCTAGGTCTCGTTACACCATGCAGATCGCGGAGGCGCTTCGCGTGAATGCTCATTGGCTCGCCACAGGTGATGGCGAGATTGGCTTGGGAGTCGGTAATGTAGAAGTCGGGCCTGACATTAAGGGAAGAATTCCTCTCATTAACTGGGTTCAGGCCGGTGATTGGACTGAAATAGCGGAGGGATTTGCCCATGAAGATGCTGAGGAGTGGCGTGAAGTCACTGGGAAAGCACATGAGGGTTGTTTCGCACTTCGCGTAAAAGGCGACAGTATGGAAAATCCAAGCGGAAAAAAATCCATACCTGAGGGGGCAGTGATCGTTGTTGATCCTGAGTTACCTTATTCTTCAGGTTCATTGGTTGTTGCGCGTTTGGATGATTCGAAAGAAGCAACCTTTAAGCAGTTAGTTATTGATGGTGAACAGAAGTACCTAAAACCTTTGAACCCGCAATACCCTGCAATACCGATCAACGGCAACTGCACCATCATCGGTGTAGTACGACAAGCTATCATCGATTTCTGGTAGCGAAGGAATTTGTGGTTTAGCCACAGCTGTTCATGAGCTGAAGAAGCAACGATTGCAAACAGCTACAACTGAGCATTGGCGCACGCTGAGAGTAAATGATAGCCGATTAGATAACCATTGATTGTTTATAAAGTCAAGATCAGCGAAAATAGCGGCCAATTACGATTAACACGACGGATTTGACAAGCGAAGAACTGAAAAGAGAGTACTTCCAAAAGTGTGTACAAATCCGTGTACAAACTAAAAGAATTTATACATGGCAAACCAAGATTTTCTCAATGAAATCAATAAGCGAAGGACCTTTGCTATCATCTCCCACCCCGATGCGGGTAAAACAACCATCACTGAAAAAGTGTTGTTATTCGGACAAGCAATTCAACGTGCAGGAACCGTAAAAGGTCGTGGTTCAAATCAGCATGCAAAATCTGACTGGATGGAAATGGAAAAACAACGTGGTATTTCTATTACAACCTCAGTCATGCAGTTCCCTTATGCAGATTGCTTAGTTAACTTATTAGATACTCCAGGACACGAAGACTTCTCTGAAGATACTTATCGTACTTTAACTGCTGTTGACTGCTGTTTAATGGTAATTGACTCCTCTAAAGGGGTTGAAGATCGTACTCGTAAGTTAATGGAAGTAACGCGTCTACGTGATACACCAATTCTGACTTTTATGAATAAACTCGACCGTGATATTCGTGATCCAATGGAGCTCATGGACGAAGTTGAAACAGAGTTGAAAATTGCGTGTAGCCCTGTGACTTGGCCTATTGGTTGCGGGAAACTCTTTAAAGGGGTTTATCACATCCTTAAAGATGAAACTTATCTTTATCAAACAGGCCAAGGTCATACTATTCAGGATTCTCGCGTCATTAAGGGATTAGATAACCCAGAGCTTGATGAAGCTATTGGTGATGATTTAGCAAGCCAATTACGTGATGAATTAGAGTTAGTATTAGGTGCATCTCATGAATTTGATCATGAAGCATTCTTAGCTGGCGAATTAACTCCAGTGTTCTTTGGTACAGCATTAGGTAACTTTGGTGTTAACCATATGCTTGATGGCCTTGTAAAATGGGCACCAGCACCAATGCCTCGTCAAACCGATATGCGTGAAGTTACCGCTTCTGAAGAAACGTTCACGGGTTTCGTCTTTAAGATCCAAGCCAATATGGATCCTAAACATCGCGACCGTGTTGCATTCCTGCGCGTTGTATCTGGTATGTATGATAAAGGCATGAAATTACACCAAGTTCGAATCAAAAAAGATGTGGTGATTTCTGATGCATTAACCTTTATGGCTGGCGACCGTTCTCACGTTGAACATGCTTATCCAGGGGATATTATCGGTCTTCATAACCACGGTACAATCCAAATTGGTGATACTTTCACTCAAGGTGAAATTCTGAAATTTACCGGTATTCCAAACTTTGCACCGGAGCTATTCCGTCGCATTCGTTTACGTGATCCGTTGAAACAGAAACAGTTACTTAAAGGATTGGTGCAGTTATCAGAAGAAGGTGCTGTACAGGTCTTTAGACCACTGGCAAATAACGATTTAATCGTAGGGGCTGTGGGTGTACTTCAGTTTGATGTGGTTGTTGCAAGACTTAAGAGTGAATATAACGTTGAAGCGATTTATGAATCCGTTAACGTTTCAACAGCTCGCTGGGTTGAGTGTGATAACGAGAAAAAACTCGAAGAGTTTAAACGTAAAAATGAACAAAACTTGGCACTTGATGGCGGCGATAACTTAACTTATATCGCACCAACAATGGTCAACTTGAATTTAACGCGTGAGCGTTATCCTGATGTTGAGTTTCATCAGACACGTGAACACTGATACTCGTCATACTTCAAGGTGTAGCGTTGTTGACTGCGTTCATTCGTACTAGTCACATACTTATGTATGCTCCTAGTGACTCATTTACTTGTCGCCTAGCTACATCTTGAATTATTTAGAGTATCTACTCTTCTGCTTCAAGGTGTAGCGTTGTTGACTGTGTTCATTCGTACTAGCCACATACTTATGATACTCGTCATACTTCAAGGTGTAGCGTTGTTGACTGCGTTCATTCGTACTAGTCACATACTTATGTATGCTCCTAGCGACTCATTTACTTGTCGCCTAGCTACATCTTGAATTATTTAGAGTATTTAACTTAATGAAAAGGCTATGTTTTTTTAATATAGCCTTTTTTGTTTCTTAGCTTTTCTTTATTAAATCTACTCAACATATCTCTAATATCCAGCCCAAAAGCCCTTCTTCATTTGGAATTAATCTCTTTTTTTTCTGTTAACATTATGCTCGTTTTTATACTTATTTATAAATATATGTAAAATTTATTATAGTTTTATTCGTTATTATTAGAATAAAATTACTAGGATTAGTCTTTATTTGTTATTTTTTACTTTATTTAACTCAAATAGCTTATTAGTGTAATAGCTTAGATTGTTAAAGTTTTGTAGTAATTCATAAAAATACAGATATTAAAACACACATATTTCCTGTCGCAGTTATTGTGATTAGGGGGAGAGCAATGGAACAATATAAAACGCTGAAATTAGCGTTAGTAATGTCAATGGGCTTGGCTTTTGTCAGTATGGGCGCATCAGCTGAAACATCGTGGTATAGCGAAATCAATAACAGTGGGAATAACACGGGGCATTATTTAAGTGATACTTCCATCTCGAATAAGATTAAAGATACGCTATTACCAATGCAAGATATTGATAGTGAAAATATTTCTATTCGCACTGAGTTTGGACATGTTTTTCTTTCAGGTTTTGTTGATAGTAAAGCGCAAGAAGAAAAAATCTTACAAATTATTGAAAAAATTGAAGGTGTTAAAAGCGTAGATTCAGATGTAAATATCAAATCATAAAAATGATTTTCTTTTATATTCGTCATATTCTAAGAAGATATTGTCTGATTTATTTGTATGAATACGTAAAAAGAATGACGACAAAAAAATGTGCGGGTATCCTTTGATAAGTTGTATAAAGGAGACATTATGGGGAAGTATATACCTGTCACATTAAATAATATTACTGCACTCGAATTTCAATCCTCACTACCACAAGGCAAAGTCGCTTTAGTTTGTGAAGGCGGAGGTCAACGCGGGATCTTTACTGCGGGTGTCCTTGATGAATTTATGCGATCACAATTTGATCCCTTTGATATTTTACTTGGGGTGTCTGCGGGAGCGCAAAATTTATCTGCTTTTGCCTGTGGTCAGCGTGGATATGCACGTAAAATTATTAATCGCTATACAACTAATAATCAATTTTTTAATCCCCTTCGCTTTGTCCGTGGTGGTAATTTACTGGATCTTGATTGGTATATAGAAACGACTGCCAAAGAAATGCCTCTTGATATGCCAACAGCGCTACGTCGTTTTGATACAGGGCGTGAATTTTATATGGTGGCAAGTCGTTCCGATAATTTTCAGGCAAATTATTTTCAACCCGATGAACCGACTTGGCTTGAGATAATCAAAGCATCTAGTGCTATTCCTGCTTTTTATCGTAATGGTGTTTTATTTCATGATGTTGTTTATCATGATGGTGGCATTAGTGATGCTATCCCTGTGAGAGAAGCTTATAGGCGTGGTTGTCGTACTATTGTTGTTGTTCGCACTGTTCCTTCTGAATATCAATACACAACTGAATGGGTTGAGCGTATGGGAAAATGGTTTGAAAATAGCCGTTTACAGCGCTTTATGGAGATGGCACAAGTGCATATCGAAACCTATACCGAGACAATTAAATTTATCCAATCGCCCCCAGAAGATGTTGTGGTTATTGAAATATATCCACCAACCACATTGCAATCTAGCGCGCTAGGAAGTCGTTTAAGTGCACTAAATCATGATTATCATGTGGGCAGACGTTGTGGGCGCTATTTTCTGGCAACAATTGGTCAGCACTTTTCTAAGAAAAAATTCAAACAACACGATAAAAAAGTCTTTAGTTTGTTTGAACAAGAAGCGAAGGCTGATAAAGCAGAGAATGCCTCTATAATTCAACAAGGAACTCGCAGCGTACACCCTGATGTGAGGCAGATTCAGAATGAATAAATTTATTGATACCCACTGCCATTTTGATTTTCCGGTTTTTTATGATGATATTGCTAACAGTTTGTCACTAGCGCGTCAGGCTCATGTTGAAAAAATCATTATTCCCGCCGTTGCACGTTGGAATTTAGATGTTGTTGCAGAGCTCGCTAACCATCACCATCAATTATATTGTGCATTGGGATTACACCCTTTATATATCAATGAGCATACTGAACAGCATCTTTTGGAATTGGAACAAAAATTAAAAACGACTTCTCGTTGTGTTGCTATCGGCGAAATTGGGCTTGATGATTATATGGAAAATCCCCAGTCAGAGAAGCAAGAGGCATTTTTAATTGCACAGCTTAAATTAGCGATTAAATTCGATTTACCTGTGATCCTACATTCACGTAAAACCCACGATAAGCTAAGTGCACTTTTACGCCGTTATGATGTGCCTCGCAAAGGGGTTATTCATGGTTTTGCAGGAAGTCTGCAACAGGCAGAAAAGTTTATTCAGCAAGGCTATTTTATTGGTGTTGGTGGAACCATTACTTATGAGCGAGCACAAAAAACTCGCCGTGCAATTGCCTCGTTACCACTAGAATATCTGTTATTAGAAACAGATGCTCCTGATATGCCTGTAAGTGGTTTTCAAGGTAAACCTAATCGCCCAGAACGTATTCAGAACGTTTTTTCCCAACTCTGTGAGCTGCGTCAAGGATCACCAGAGGCGATCGCAGAGCAACTCTATCTCAATAGCCTACAATTATTTGGGCTCAACAATATTACCTAGCGCTTGAATGAAAATGCGGTTTATCTAAAGGTTAAAAACTCCCTAGCCTGTTCAACAATGCAATTTTCTTTTTTGTGTGATCTACTTCTCATTTATGACTTTTGTGTTACTTTTTTCAGACTCTATTTGTGATGGGTATTGAGGGTTCTTTTCTTAGACTAGGTATAATTATCCGGCAAAAAGAGTCAATAAGCTCTGGTTAGAGCGTTATTGATAATCCATTAAATTTTTATGTGAACAGGGATCCTTCAATGCAACTCATTATGAGCTTGGTCGGAATGGCAACATTAATATTGATAGCCATTCTGTTTTCCAGCAATCGACGTGCAATTAGATTACGTACAGTTGGTGGCGCATTCCTTATTCAGATTGGCTTAGGCGCATTTGTACTTTATTCAGATGGTGGTCGTAAAGTATTAATGGCTATTTCTGATGGTGTTAAAAATGTCATTGATTACGGTGAAAATGGAATGAGTTTTCTGTTTGCCGGCCTAGTATCAGACAAAATGTTTGAGTTGTTTGGTGGTGGTGGTTTCGTTTTTGCCCTACGCGTGCTGCCTGTTATCGTATTCTTCTCTTCACTAATTGCTGTGCTGTATTACCTCGGTATCATGCAAATTGTGATTAAAATTCTTGGTGGTGGCTTACAGAAAGTATTAGGCACATCACGAACAGAATCGATGTCTGCAACAGCTAATATCTTTGTTGGGCAAACAGAAGCCCCGCTGGTTGTTCGCCCTTATATTGCAAGAATGACAACCTCAGAGCTCTTTGCTGTTATGTGTGGTGGTTTAGCCTCTGTTGCAGGTTCTGTGCTTGCTGGATACGCCAGCATGGGCGTACCGTTAGAGTATTTGATCACTGCATCCTTTATGGCCGCTCCTGGTGGTTTACTCTTTGCTAAATTATTGATCCCTGAAACAGAAACACCTGATGATCAAAAAGATGCACTTGATAAAATGGCAGATGATGAGAAACCTGCCAATATTATTGATGCTGCCGCAGCGGGTGCCTCTTCAGGCTTACAGCTTGCTCTGAACGTCGGTGCCATGTTACTTGCTTTCGTTGCATTGATTGCATTAGTTAATGGTATTCTTGGCGGTATTGGTGGCTGGTTTGGTTATGAGAATTTCTCATTAGAATTAGTGTTAGGTTGGATCTTCGCACCAATTGCTTTCCTTATCGGGGTACCTTGGAGTGAAGCAACTATTGCAGGCTCATTTATTGGACAAAAAATTGTTATTAATGAGTTCTATGCTTACTCTGAGTTTAGTAAATATCTACAAGAAGATGCATTAGTTGCAGGTTCTGGACTTATGGTGCTATCAGAGCAAACGAAGATAATCATCTCCTTTGCATTGTGTGGTTTTGCTAACCTCTCTTCTGTTGCCGTACTGTTAGGTGGTTTAGGTGGAATGGCGCCTAACCGTCGCAAAGATGTGGCGCGTTTAGGAATGAAGGCCGTACTTGCTGGTACACTCTCTAACTTAATGAGTGCAACAATTGCAGGTTTCTTCTTTGCATTAACAGCAATGGCAGTGGTTGCTGCTTAATTGATTTTTATTGTGAAGAGCAGATGGGTTTTACCTATCTGCTCTTTTATGTTTGTTTTCTGTTGTAATGTTAACTATTTTTATTGTGTGAGATATTTCGCAATTTGTATTGAGTAGGGCCAATAGCAATATCATTTTATATTGATCACGCTTTTTTTTGCGTTATAAAGACGACTTAAAGGCGCTATTCGAGTAACATTAAACCAGAAAATGACCTAAACGTGATATTTGTCACATTTTTATGTCATTGTTTGCAAGTTGCATTTGATTAGTGTGACGTAAAGCACATCTAATTGTTCCTTAGCGTGTTCAAATAAGATGTGCTGAAACTTCATGGAATGGCGAAGGCTCAATGACGGGTCGCCGAAGTGAGCATAGCGCGGTGAGAGGGAGCTCAGCTGTCGTTGTAGCGCAAGTTACAGCAACATCTTCAAGGAACCAAGTCCGCTCGCCAACAAATTAATCGCTAACCTTAAGCGTACGCCCAAAAGGGCTTGAGAAACATCGTTGGAGAGTTTTATGACAGATTTAACCGCTGCAGCGCGCCTTGCGCTGTCTTTGATGGATTTAACTACATTAAATGATGACGACACTGATGCAAAAGTGACTGCATTATGTCATCAGGCTAAAAGCCCAGAAGGCAATACAGCCGCTATTTGTATCTACCCACGTTTTATTCCATTAGCACGTAAAGTGTTACGCGAACAGGGTACTCCAGACGTTCGAATTGCAACCGTAACTAACTTCCCTCATGGTAATGATGATTTAGATATCGCATTAGCAGAAACCAACGCGGCATTAGCTTATGGCGCAGATGAGGTTGACGTAGTTTTCCCTTACCGTGCATTTATGGCAGGTAACGAGCAAATCGGTTTTGATATCGTTAAAGCATGTAAAGAAGCTTGTGCAGAGGCAGGTTCTTTACTGAAAGTAATTATTGAAACGGGTGAGCTGAAAGATCCTGCACTTATCCGTAAAGCATCTGAAATTTCAATCAAAGCAGGTGCTGACTTTATTAAAACTTCCACAGGTAAAGTACCTGTAAATGCAACACTGGAAAGCGCTGAGTTAATGATCCAAGTGATCCACGATATGGGTGTTGGCAAAGAAGTTGGTTTCAAACCAGCGGGTGGTGTACGTACCGCTGAAGAAGCTGCTCAATACCTTGCATTAGCTAACCGCATTATGGGTGACAACTGGGTTGATGCCCGTCACTTCCGTTTTGGCGCGTCAAGCCTGTTAGGTAATTTATTAGCCACTTTAGGTCATGGCGAACAAAAATCGTCTAGTGGTTACTAATCCATTCGTGAAATACGCCCACTCTTCATTATTGTGGGCGTTACCAATGCTATAAAACCAGGAGGTTGCAGTGTTTCTTGCCCAAGAGATTATTCGTAAAA
Organism: Proteus terrae subsp. cibarius; assembly: GCF_011045835.1. Lineage (NCBI taxonomy): Bacteria > Pseudomonadati > Pseudomonadota > Gammaproteobacteria > Enterobacterales > Morganellaceae > Proteus > Proteus terrae. Next base: position 3,222,237 of record NZ_CP047349.1, on the reverse strand, counting down.
AGCGTGATGGTCATCCTTTAACTGAGGAAGAAATTCGTTTTTTCATTAATGGCGTCAGAGATAATACTGTTTCTGAAGGTCAAATTGCTGCATTAGCAATGACTATTTATTTCCACGATATGACAATGCCAGAGCGTGTTGCTTTGACATTAGCTATGCGTGATTCCGGTACAGTTCTGAACTGGAAAAGCCTAAATTTAAACGGCCCAATCGTTGATAAACACTCAACTGGTGGTGTGGGTGATGTAACTTCACTGATGTTAGGGCCAATGGTTGCGGCTTGTGGTGGTTATGTTCCTATGATCTCTGGTCGTGGATTAGGCCACACAGGTGGAACATTAGATAAGCTTGAAGCAATTCCGGGCTTTGATATTTTCCCTGATGATGAGAAATTCCGCGACATTATTCGCAATGTCGGTGTTGCCATTATCGGACAGACTAATTCATTAGCACCTGCTGACAAACGCTTTTATGCTACCCGTGATATTACTGCTACAGTTGATTCAATCCCGCTTATCACTGCATCTATTTTAGGTAAAAAATTAGCTGAAGGCTTAGATGCATTAGTGATGGACGTTAAAGTGGGCTCGGGTGCCTTTATGCCGACTTATCAGAAATCTGAAGAGCTGGCTGAGTCAATTGTTCAAGTAGCAAATGGCGCAGGCTGTCAAACTACGGCACTGTTAACGGATATGAATGAAGTATTAGCTTCTAGCGCAGGTAATGCGGTTGAAGTACGTGAAGCTGTTCAATTCTTAACAGGTGAATATCGTAATCCACGTCTATTTGAAGTCACTATGGCGCTGTGTGTTGAAATGTTAGTATCAGGCCGTTTAGCGGATGATCGTCAACAAGCTCGTCAAAAACTGCAAGATGTGTTGGACAACGGTAAAGCGGCAGAAGTCTTTGGCCGTATGGTTGCAGCACAGAAAGGCCCATCTGATTTTGTTGAAAACTACAATAAATACCTGCCAACTGCGGTATTAAGTAAACCTGTATTCGCTGAGAAAGCAGGATTTATCACTGAAATGGATACGCGTGCATTAGGTATGTCAGTTGTGACATTAGGCGGTGGTCGTCGTAAAGCAACTGATACTATTGATTATAGTGTTGGCTTAAGCGATATCGTAGCGCTTGGTGCTGAAATCAATACAGATACACCTTTAGCGATGATCCATGCTAACAGTGAAAAATCATGGCAAGAAGCTGCGGCTGAAGTCCGTAAAGCGATGGTAATTGGTGACAGCAAACGCGAAGCTTCACCAATGGTGTACCGCCAAATCAGCGAATAAGAACTCAATTACGATTTATAAGTGACATATCCGTGGTCTACGGAGAATGACACAGGAGAGAGAATTATGAAACGTGTACATATCATGGTATTAGATTCCTTCGGTATCGGTGCTGCCGGTGATGCGGAGAAATTCGGTGACCAAGGTTCAGACACTTTAGGGCATATCGCACAAGCGTTTGCTGATGGTAAAGCAGATAGAGAAGGTCGTAAAGGTCCTCTTCATTTACCTAATCTTTGCCGTTTAGGTTTAGGTAAAGCTGCGGAAGAATCAACAGGTAAATTTCCTATTGGTTTAGATAAAGACGCAGATATTATCGGAGCTTATGGCTACGCGAGTGAAATCTCTTCTGGTAAAGATACTCCGTCAGGCCACTGGGAAATCGCAGGTGTTCCTGTTCTGTTTGATTGGGGATACTTCAAAGATCTGAAAAATTCATTCCCGCAAGAACTGTTAGAAAATATCGTTAAACGTGCAAAATTACCGGGTTATTTAGGTAACTGCCACGCATCTGGTACAGTGATTTTGGATGAACTGGGTGAAGAGCATATGAAAACTGGTAAGCCGATTTTCTATACCTCTGCTGACTCCGTATTCCAAATTGCATGTCATGAAGAAACTTACGGTTTAGATGAATTATATGAGCTGTGTGAAATTGCTCGTGATGAACTAAACAAAGGCGATTACAACATTGGTCGTGTTATTGCGCGTCCATTTATCGGTGATAAACCGGGTAACTTCGCTCGTACAGGTAACCGTCATGATTTAGCGGTTGAGCCACCAGCACCAACTATGTTGAAAAAACTGGTTGATGAAAAACAAGGCCACGTTGTTTCTATCGGTAAAATTGCTGACATCTACGCAAATGTAGGTATCACTAAAAAAGTGAAAGCAACGGGTATTAATGCTCTGTTTGATGCGACACTCGAAGAAATGAAACTTGCGGGCGACAACACAATTGTATTCACCAACTTTGTTGACTTTGACTCTTCTTACGGCCACCGTCGTGATGCTGTGGGTTACGGTGAAGCTCTTGAGTTATTCGACCGTCGTTTACCAGAATTAATGGAACTGGTAAAAGAAGATGACATTCTTATCTTAACAGCAGACCACGGTTGTGACCCAACTTGGCCTGGTTCTGATCATACTCGCGAGCACATCCCTGTTCTTGTTTATGGTCCAAAAGTTAAACCAGGTTCATTAGGTCACCGTGAAACCTTTGCTGATATCGGCCAAACTGTTGTTAAATACTTCGGTTTGTCTCCAGTCGATTACGGTAAAGCAATGTTTTAATTTTACTTCGGTAGGTATAGCAATATGCCTACCGAATTATATTTAAATAGTAAAAAGATCAATTAAAAGGAAGAATTATGGCTACCCCTCATATTAACGCAGAAATGGGCGATTTTGCTGATGTCGTTTTAATGCCGGGCGACCCGCTTCGTGCTAAATACATCGCTGAAACTTTTTTACAAGACGTGCGTCAGGTAAATAATGTTCGTGGTATGTTAGGTTTTACAGGTACGTATAAAGGCCGTAAAGTTTCTGTAATGGGCCACGGTATGGGTATTCCTTCCTGCTCAATTTACGCAAAAGAATTAATTACAGATTTCGGCGTGAAAGTTATCATCCGTGTTGGTTCATGTGGTGCAGTATTACCAGATGTTGAACTGCGTGATGTTGTTATCGGTATGGGCGCATGTACTGACTCTAAAGTTAACCGTCTGCGTTTCAAAGACCAAGACTTTGCTGCCATCGCTGATTACCAATTAGTTCAAAATGCTGTTGATGCTGCAAAAGCGAAAGATATTAAAGTTCGCGTTGGTAATATCTTCTCTGCTGATCTGTTCTACTCACCAGATCCAGAAATGTTTGATGTAATGGAAAAATACGGCATCCTAGGTGTTGAAATGGAAGCAGCAGGTATCTACGGTGTTGCAGCTGAATACGGCGCAAAAGCACTGACTATCTGTACTGTATCTGACCACATCAAAAAAGGTACACAGACCACAGCAGAAGAGCGTCAAACTACCTTTAATGAAATGATTGAAATTGCATTAGAATCTGTTCTGCTACTAGAAGACTAATCAATACATTTTGTTGCTTAAAAATAGTAAAAAACCCAATTTTTAAATTGGGTTTTTTTATGTCTAATTAATAAAGTTAGAAACTAAGGAGCATAAATATACGTTTCTAAGTAAGGATCCATTTTGATGGCATAATTTTTGATATTATCCAAACTTGGTGATAACGGCTCTTTACACTCTTTCTTACTGATAATGTTATTGTCTTTATAAACAATAATACCATTAAAATTCCAACCTCTCCCTTCGCCGTCATAAACGACGTAGCTATAGTTTCCATTCTTAAAACGAACATAGGTCGATGCCCCTGCAACAAACATCTGATGCCCATAAAAGACATTATTATTAGGTTGTTGAGGTACTGGTAGTGTTATCTCTGTTTTAGCAAGTGTGCCATAACGATAAACAGGAGGTTTTCCATGTTCAACGAACACGCTGACATACTTACCATTTTCAAGTTGGCAGGTAAATTTTTCAGCATGGACACTTGCGGATAATAATACGAATACAGCAGCAACAGCGATATGTGCTTTCATATTGTGTTCTCCGTTAATTACCTACTCTATTACTTTAAGTATCGGCAAAGAACACAAAATATGTAGAGTAAATATTCTGATTATTTAGTTAGGTTACTAATTTTCATTTTAACCAATATTTGTGTTATTACCAGAATAATCAACTGTGATAATTTCTTTGTTTATATTTTCATTGAACGCTATCTATGAACTTAGTCTTAACCCATATTTTGTACCTAATTTTGGTTAAAATTGGAATTAATTTGCTAGCTATGAAAAATATAGTAGTGTTTTCGTTTGATTTTGTTCGTTGTAATTAAATTAAATGTAATTTTTGCTGTACCAATTGTGGAAATAACAGATTAATTCAATTAATTAAATTGAGAATTCAGCAATATCAGTTGGTTAGCATGTGATTGTTATGTTTTGATTATATTTCAAATAGTTAATAGTATTGCAGGTGATTATTTTTGTTTATAGCTTTATTTTCACTGTGATGTCAGTCACATAAGCATATAAATGAAATAATAACATCTGTAAATTTAACTTTCCGAAGATTTCTATTGTATTGATATTAAATAAAATATTTTGTTTTATGTGGTTGCAAGCAGAGCTAATGTGATCACATGAAGCACTAACTAATTTAATTAGAAAATGTATAGTATTGCTATGCAATCAATTTAAATTTTTGTCGGTTTCTATTTGGAGAATATAGTGAAAAATCAAGATTTATTAGGTCTATCTTCTGCTAACATTCTGAATGTGGAATTTGAGAAGAAATACCACGACGTTATTGCTCACTTTTTCAGCCGAGATCCGAAGTATTGGCCGATATTTCAGGATAAAACAATCCAATCGATTACACAGTTTAGAAAAACAACAACTAACGATAATGACCAATTACAGCGTTACTCAAATGGGCAACAGCTATTCGATCGTTTAATGGCGGATACGCAAATCCAACAAAATATTAATTACCCAGAAAACGATCCTAATGAACTACTGATGCTAGTTTCGACACTGTGTAAAAACTGGGAAAATCCATTAGCGGTTGAAAACGTTATTGCAATGCCGAGTGATCCGGGTGTTTATGGTTCAATCTTAGGGTTAATGGGCAACCCTAACATGGTGTATTGTGAATATTCAGGTGTCGCTGATGCGTTAGAAAAAGTGACGATTAAAAAAGTCGCTAAATTGGTTGGTTACGATCCTGAAGTTGCATCTGGTGTGTTCACTCAAGGTGGCACCATGTGTAACTTATATGGTTATCTATTTGGTTTACGCAAATCTATGCCTAATTCTAAACATTTAGGTATGGCAGCAGATCAAGATTATCGCATCATTAACTCTCAAGGTGGTCACTACTCAAATATGACTAACCTTGCACTGTTAGGTGTTGATGTTGATAACAAAACCATCCGTATTAAGGTCTCTGAAGATAACACCATTAATTTAGAACACTTAGAACGTGAACTAAGAGCGTGCTTTACTGTTAAGTGCAAAGTGCCAACGATCATGTTAACCACCGGAACAACAGATACTTTTGGTGTAGATGATGTGAAAGGTGTTTGTGAGTTACGTGACCGTTTATGTGAAGAATTCGAGATCCCTGTTAAGCCACATGTACACGTAGATGCCGCAGTGGGTTGGCCGATTATCTTCTTCTTAGAATATGACTTTAGCAGTAATCCACTGGCAATTAACGATGTCACTTTAGAAGGTTTACGCCAGAATGTTGAGAAATTTAAACATCTAAAATATGCCGACTCTATCACTATCGACTTCCACAAATGGGGTTATGTGCCTTACACCTCAAGTTTAGTGCTGGTGAAAAACGGTAATGACTTCGTGGCATTGGAAAATGATCCTGAAAACTTCACCTATTTTGAGCATGAGTTAGAAGGGCAGACTCACTTACAATCTACTGTTGAATGTACACGTAGTGGTGTGGGTATTTTTGGCGCTTATTCGGCAATGCACTATATGGGGATTGAAGGTTACCAAACCATTATTGCTCACTGCCTGCAAAACGCGAACTACATGCGCCACCAACTATTAGAGATGGGTAACGCAAAAGTTATCGTTCCGCAAAACCAAGGGCCAAGTGTTGGTTTTAAATTGTATGATCCTAATTTAGTCAAAGATCCTAATGTTGCTTTTGATTTAGAACTGACATGTTCTACTGATAAAGAAGCGTATGACTTTATGGTTCATAACACACAATGGCATAGAAAACTTTTCTTACAGCGTGGTAGAGAAGGATTGTTTACTAACTGGGTGGATTCTATTGCTTGCTCGAAATATGCGAAAAATAACCGTTATGTTTATCTTCCGGGTGAAAAAGCAGTATTTATGAATCCAAATACTGAACGTACACATATTGATAATTTTATGAAGATTTTAACTGAAATGAGTCAAAATCTGAGCTCAAAAAAGGCTGCGAAAATCTAATTAAATTATTGTCTGATTAAATAAAACAAACTGTACTTTAATAGAGGAAACTCATATTAAGGTACAGTTTTTGTTTTATAGGATAATAATTGCAGATTATCTGAGTTGGCTATCTTTACTACCGCGACGATTATACCCACTAAACGCATTATTCTTTTTATCAAACGCCTCTTGGCAACGTAAACAATAACGTACACCAGGAACGGCTTTTTGCCGAGCTGGAGAGATTGGCTCACCACATTCATCACAAAACTCTGCACTTTCTCCTTGTGCCATTTGATTACGAGCTCTTGCAATTGCATCATCAATGGTGGCATCTATTTGTTCTTGAACAGCGCTATCATTAGCCCATCCACTTGCCATCATATTCTCCTATTTTAACAGTGAATATAAATACTATTATTAGGGCAGTGGTGAAAAAATCAACAGATTAAAAGAGAAAATAGGTTGCTAAGATATCGTGATAAAAATAAAAACCCCCTCATAAAGAGGGGGAAATTTCAGAGGCATAATATGTCGTTGTTATTGTTTTTGTTCTCTAATAAACAGAGAAATGATAAAGAAGAGGGCGACGAATACGATAATTAGGTTAAAGCCAACAGAAACATTATAGCTTTCTGAAACCTGACCGATTAATGAACCTGCTAACGCACCGCCCAATCCTGAAGCTACATAAATAAGTCCCATTACAGAGCCACTTTTACTGGTTAATTTTGTGGCAACTGCTGCTGCTGTTGGAAATAGCACAGATAATGCGAAACCAAATACCATAAATAGATAAACAACATCTTGCACAAAGATACGGCTAACAATAATGGCGATAAGCGAGAACAGTGAAAATAAAATCAATGTTTTGCGATCACCCAGTGCAAGGTTAATAAAGCCACCAATAAAACGGCCGATAGTAAATAAGAATGCAAAACTAGAAATAACGTAAGCGGCAGTTTCTGCTTTTTGTGCATTACTCATATTCCCAATATCCATAGAGGTATAGAAAATAGGGAAGAAGTTTAAGAATGCGGCTTCGGCTGCCACATATAAAGTGATAAATAAAATAACCAGCAACAGTGATTTTTGTGTCAGCAACTCTAAAAAGTCACTGAATTTCATATCGACTTGTGCGCTACTTTCTATTTTTAACGTACTTAATACTAAAATAATCACAGCAACAATAACGGCAACACCAACATAAAAGGTACGCCATGAAATAGAGTGTGAGAATAAATATTGTAAAATAAGAGGTGTAACAATCATCCCTACACCAAACATGGCGTTAGAGACGTTAAACATCATTCCTGCTTTCTCTTTATAGAAAGTTGGAATAACAGTCACGATAGAGACAAGCATTGAGCCAATCCCTAAACCAATGACCAGATAAAAGCCAAAAAATAGCATCACGTTGAAAGCAAGGCTGGTTCCTGTTAAACCAACCGCCATCATTAATGAGCCAATAAACATCATGACTTTTAACCCTTTCTTATCAGTAAAATAGCCCGTTAATAAACTGGCGACTAAAAAACCGATTTGGAAAAAGGTAATTAGTGAGCCGACTTGGCTCATATTTAATGAAATATCATGTTGAACTTGTTCGAGAATAAGCCCTTTTGTATTTTGAATGCCACCGAGTAAAAACATCGTGACAAACAGAAGGAAAAAGACTTTCCATTTTTGTTGTTTAGCCATAATTTGATCCTGATTTTCCGCGGTGTATTATTCTTTAATTGTGTTGTTGTTATAAGCGTTATTATTAGGTGTATTGTGTTCACCAATCGCATCAAATAATTCTTGAGTCGCCCATCCATAGCAATAATAAAGTAAGTCATCACAAGCACTCTCTTCTGCGGCAATAACGGCTTCAATTAATTGAGAGGCAGGCAAATTCCACATTTGAATACCGCTATAAATAAAGGTATTTGGCTGTGAAAGCTGGCGAACTTTATTATTTTGTTCTGCAACAAAGTGAATAGGGAAACCCTGCTGTTTAAAGGTTTCATATGAAATATCATAAGGTAATTCAAATAAACGTTTAAACGCAGTGAATGCCCTCTCTTGGCTTTCACTATCATGAGCAAAATGATTAATTAGTCCTTGAACATCCGCACCACCCCCTAATTTGTGATAAGGGAAATGTTTAAGTGTGGATGAGTAACGCGTTAATTCATGATAGTTCTGACCTAAGATCCAGCTGTAAGCAGGTGGCCACAAGTCGAGCCATAACGTAATTCCACCCGCCGTTTGTTTGGCATCAGATAGTAATTTCTCAACCAATTGAGTCACACTTTGTTGGCGAAATAGTTGCCATGCTTTTAACAGAGGTTCTTCTTTTAATGCTGTAACAGGTGTTTCAAAATCCCCTTGTTTTAATGAATCTGCTAAAGCGGCGAGGCGATGTTTGATTTCATTAACAGGTAAGCCTTGTTGCACCATTTTCTTTTCACAGTGGGGGCAAAAACAGGTAAATAATCCCGCTGGATTGACTTCTTTACCTGCCCAATCAGGGAAACGAATGCGGTCAATTAAAAAGGTGTCATAACCGTAGTTTTGTTTTAATGCTGTGAATGTCTTTTGCCATAATTGAGCAACATCAGGAGCATTAGGGCAGAGCCAATGTGCTTGTGGACGGCCTTTAAAATCGACAACCTGATTGTTTTCTACATCACCAATAAAATCACCATTCAGAATATTTGCCCATGGAATGACTTTATATTTTCCACCGTTGGTGGCTTTTTTTATCGTCATTAGTGGATCTGCACCCGCTAAAATAGTGGGATCGACTCGTTGGCTCAGACGAGGAAAATCAGTATGAGTATTGATATGTAGTGTACCTGTTCCCATAACCATATTATGAATAGGGTTATGAGGCAGATCACCAATAGGGTAAGGGTTACGTTCAAAAATCGTATTAATTTCGACAAATAAATGCTCAACATGCTTCATACCGTCAAGGCGTTGAAGAATAGCGGGCATGCCTTCGTCTAAAATATCGTGTGGGTGAAGATGTATTCCTGCCATGAGTTGCTCCCATCTCGTTTAAAGACTTTTTTATTAGGGTTATCTCAATTGGATCTCGGGCATAAATTGAATTGATGGATAAACCGTGGCTAAGGCGAGAATAGCAATGCCATAAAGCGGGCCTTTTTCCCATAATTCAGAAAGCTCGATATTCACTTTGGTGTTAGCAAATAAATGTCTATCTAAATTTGCCTGAACACGCGGTAAAAAGGTGTCAGCAGAGCGGGTGAGCCCACCTGTTAATACCACTTTTTCCAAATTTGCAATGGCGACTAAATTCATAATGCCGATAGCAAGATAATCAGCCATTTCTTCAACTAAGGATTGAGCAAGCGGATCGCCTTGTTGTGAGGCTTGAATAATCTCAATTGCACTAAGATTTTCTCCTCGTAAGTTTGCCATTCGCTCACTTAAACCTGAGCCAGAGCAGAAACTCTCAAAGCATCCTTTATTACGCCAATTGCGAAAGAGATGATCACGAGCAAACATCATATAGCCGATTTCACCAGCTGCATTGTTTGCGCCACGGATAACTTTTCCATCCATCAGCAAAGCGGAGCCTAACCCTGTGCCGATGCCAATCAGCGCACAACTGTGTGTATGGCGACAACGGCCTTTCCACATTTCACCGACAAGTGCTGCACGAATATCATTTTCGAGTACAACGGGTACATTGAGTTTTTCTGTAAGTTGTTGTGCTAGAGGCAAATTATCCCATTGAGGTAAGTTAGGGGAGCCTTCTAGCACAACACCATTTTTGATATCGATGATCCCTGGTGTGGCGACACCGATAACATTGATCTTTTGACGGTCTACGCCGCTTTTTTCGATCACATTTTCAATACTTTGTGCAAATTGCGTAATAAAGTAATCACGATCGTCAGTGTCAAAGGTAGGTTCTTGATATTCATACAATAATTCGGCATCTAAGTTAAAAACCGCATAAGCGATTTTGGTTCCACCTAAGTCAATGCTGACGCCTAAACTGTGTTGAGGATCGAAGTTAACTAAAATACCTTTTCTGCCTTGTCCAGCAGGCGAACTGACACCGCTTTCATAAACGATTTTTTCTTCAAGTAGATCGTTAATAATTTCAGACACCGTCGCTTTTGTAATTCCGCTAATTTTGGCTATCTGAGCCCGTGACAAAGGACCTTGATGACGAATGACATTTAATACAAGCGAGGCATTCATTTGCCGTAATGTATTGGGTACGTTCGGTGTCACGTTACTACTCCATTTGTTTAGAAACAAAACTAAAAGATGTTTTTTTTATATAAAATCGTCTGTGATTGATAGTTATGCACCGTTTTACTTACTTTGTAAAGTATAAAACAACTAATTAGTTTAGAAACCATCCTAAATGCGTTTGTGATCACAATTTGATGAGCCTGATTTGCACAATGAGATCATCCAAAAGATCTTCAATGTATATATTTGTTGCACATATTCTTAGGGCAATAAAACGACTAGAATGAAATCAGTATCTATTGAACTAAAGAGAAAATTAGCATGAAAAAAGGAATATTATTAAAAGGGTTAATAGGAATGTTATTGCTATTCCCACTGTATTCACAGGCAGTAACATTAAGCGGTTATCTTGAGGTAAAACGATTATTAGCTTTAGATCATCCTTCTAATAAACAACTAGAATCAGTGACACAAGCGTATTTAAACGGTATTGCGAATGGATTTAATTTTTATGCTGTTGCCGTAAAAATTGAGAATCAAAATAACGATGATTTTCGACCTCTTTATTGTCCGCCTTCGAAAGTAGAACAAAATGGCGATTTTATGGTTAAGCATATCGATGCTTATTTAGATAAAAATCCTGAAGTGAAGAAAAAACAAAAAGAAACGCCGTTGGAGTTAATTTATATTTTGGCATTACAAGATGCCTATCCTTGCCATGCTGATGGAAGTCTCTAAACGAAAAATAGCCACAGTCCCTGTGGCTAAAATGATTTTGGTGTGCTCTTTTTCTTGTTATTTACTTCAGGTTGCCTCTCTCATAAGCTCCTTGATGGAAGACACTCAAGCCGTTGCTGCTTCAACTTGTTTTACAGGAACAAGATGACAACAATCGCTTTCACCAGTTTTTTCAAAGGTTGATAGACGGGTGATTAAGAGTGAATTCATGTCTGTTAATAATCCCTCTGCTTGCAGTTTTTGCATGATGCTTTCATCACAGTCATTGTTGTTTTGACGTTGATAAGCAACAGGCGTTACACCACGTAATACAGTCAATTGACCAGCAAGCGCGGGATTATCCGTTAATGCGTATACGTTGTTGTTTGGCATAAAGCGTGACAATAAGGTCACTGATTTGCCGTTTTCTGTTAATGCGGCAACGCTTAAATACTTGTCGTCATGAAAAGCCGTTGTGGCAGCAGCTAGTGCAATCCAACGACCAGTTTGTGAATAGTAAGACGGTGATTGCCAAGGATTTTCAGCATTAGCCGCAAAAGAGCGCTCTGCGCCTTCAGCTACGCGTGCCATTGCACTAACAGCTTCCACTGGATATTTCCCTGCCGCCGTTTCAGCTGACAACATGACGGCATCTGTTCCATCACCAACCGCATTCGCAATATCCATAACTTCTGCACGGGTTGGCATTGGGCTTTCAATCATTGATTCCATCATTTGGGTTGCCGTGATCACAGGGCAGCCTAATGCGCGACAGCGTGCAATCAATTGTTTTTGTGCGCCCGGTAAGCTGGCATCACCAATTTCTACAGCTAAATCGCCTCGTGCCACCATAATGACATCAGATGCTTTAATGATGTCATCCATATTTTCTTCACAAGAAACCACTTCTGCACGTTCAACTTTAGCAACGATTTTGGCGTGACTTCCTGCTGCAATCACTAAACCACGGGCATATTCAATATCTGCACCATTACGCGGGAATGAAACAGCGATATAGTCTGCTTGAATAGCGGCTGCTGTGTGTATGTCTTGCTTATCTTTGTCTGTTAATGCAGGTGCAGATAAACCACCACCGAGTAAGTTAATACCTTTACGGTTAGATAATTTTCCACCAACAGTAACGACAGTCTCTATTTTATTATTATTGACGGCGCTGACTTGTAATTGAATATTGCCATCATCAAGTAACAGAATATTCCCTGGTGTGACTTCTTGAACAAGTTGTGGGTAGTCCAAACCAACTTGTTGCTCGTCGCCTAATGTGCTGTCTAAATCTGCATTTAGAATAAAGCTATCGCCTTGTTTTAATTGAATTGAATCATTTTTAAAGTTAGCGATACGAATTTTTGGGCCTTGCAGGTCTGCTAAGATCCCGATAAATACACGATGTTTTTCTGCGACCTGACGGATAGTTGCGGCAGTGGCTTGATGCTGTTCGCGAGTGCCATGTGAAAAGTTTAAACGAAATACGTTAGCACCTGCCATAATCAGCTTTTCAATCATCTGTTCTGAACAGCTAGCTGGGCCAAGAGTCGCAACAATTTTTGTCTTACGCATAATGACATTCTCTTTTTAAAGAGGGATACCCAACGGTATCCCTTGATGACAACTTAATTAATTCATTAATCCATGGTAACTTTTTTCGCATTCCAGACTAGCGTCGCTAAAATCATGGAAACGATGGCAGAACCTATCCAGAAATACTGTACTGTGGTGAAGTCGTAATTAGTGATATCACCCACTTGAGTTACTTTAATCAATGATGCTGAAATCAGTTCTTGAGCGGATGCTGCAATGTAAGCGAACAGTCCGATAAAGCCTTTTACTGCACCTACTGCGTTTTTCGGCATCAGGTCACAAGCGGTTAAGCCTGCTAAGAACACAACCAGACCACCCATTGCAAAACCAACCATACTTAATGCAACAGCATCCATAACACGGCTTTGTGGGCCCCAGAACATCAGTGCAAAACCAGCGATGTTGGCGATACCGTAAATCAGTGTTGGAATATGACGGTTAGCGTTGAACAGTTTGTCAGAAGCCATACCCGCTAAGATTGCACCGAAGAAACCCGCGATTGGATAAGTTGACATTGCGAAACCCGCATCAATCAGTGAGTAACCTTTTGAACCTTGTAGGTAAAGAACGGCCCATGAACTGATTGCGTAGCGAGAGATATACATAGCCGCACATGCTGCTGCGATGATCCACACTGTTGGTTGTTTTAATACGAATAACTGAGCGCGACGAGTTTCTTTAGGATCACTTGATTTAACCGCTTCTGACTCTTCGCCATACGCAGTTGCTGGATCAGGCAAGCCATAAGTACGAGGACGGTCTTTTAAGATCATCAGTAAGATGATACCCGCAGCAATACCTGCGATACCTGCACCGATAAAACCTGCACGCCAGCCGAAGAAGCTCACTATGGTTGCAGTCAAGACCCATGTAATTGCTTCACCAATATTACGCGAGCCACCCCAGATGGAATAAACCGTACCGCGCTGTTTTGGTGAGAACCACTGGAAGATAGAGACACAAGAAGGTGCTGAACCAACAGATTGGAACCAACCGTTAATACCCCATAACAGGATAAAGAATAGGCTCGCCGTTGACATTCCCATGAAGATACAAACAAAGGATGAGGCAATTAACGAGATGGACATAAAGCGTCCAATATTGGCATAATCTGACAAGAAGCCGTTAGAGAACTTACCAAATGCATAGGTAAAGAAGAACGCAGAACCCATTAAACCAAGTTCAGCGGTGGTTACGATACCTGCATCCAGCATAGGTTTTTTCACCACACCGAGTGCCATACGAACCACATAGAACATGGCATAACCAAGAACAAGACCAAAGAAGACCTGCCATTGGTGCTTTTTATATATTGCGCGGATCTTTTCACTTGACGCTTCTATTAGCGGCAGATCCTTTCTGGTTTTAAAGAAACTTAGCATAGAGATGACTCCGAATATTATTCATGTCTGAAGCTGATTTTGGTTTTCAGAGCTGATGCTATTCATTTGGGTCATCTTGGTGCAAAAGAAGGAATTTGAGTCATCGATGACACATTCTGCTGAATCGGTGAGTCAAATTTGTAACATCGCTATTAGGTGTTGGTTTGAAAATGAGTGAAGATATCGTCGTATCATTATTGTAAATGGGTCATTAAGGACTCATTAGCTCAAAATAATAAATATTGCTAAATATCAGAAGTTTGAAGTTCGACACATTTTTATGTTTATTCAAAACAAAATCAGGGGTATGTCATGAGAATAAAAATAACACTAAGCCTCGTCTGTTTATTGTTTAGTTGGCTGTTTATCACACCAGTACGTAGTGATGAGCAGCCACTTGTTATACTGACGACACTTTCAGATACACCAATGCGACCACTCACTGAGGCCTTTAGTGCGCGTTATCCAGATACTAAGGTGCAAGTGGTTTATCGCCGTGTCGCGATTGCGACACGGATGATGAAACAATATCCCACACAGCCTGTTGATATTGTGATGTCGTCATCGGCTAATTTTTTCCATCATCTAGATAGAGAAGGGCTACTAACACGATTACCTGTCAAGTATGAAACGCCAAAATGGTTAATGCGCCATAGTGATATCTTAAACGATAAGATAACCACGGTTGGCTATTCCGGTATTGGCATTATGAGTAATACGCAATATCTACAAAAACTCGGTATTCCGGCACCTAAAAGTTGGGTTGATTTAAGTGATCCTATTTATCAAGGACATTTAACCATGACGACGCCGGCAAACTCCGGCACGATGCAATTGATGGTGGAAAATGTGCTACAAGAGTATGGCTGGGAGCGTGGATGGCAGATCTTACTTGAAACCAGTGGCAATCTTTCTTCCATTTCGGCACGTAGTTCACGTGTTAGTGATGCTATTGCCAGAGGCATTGTCGGTGCTGGGCCAATTATTGATAACTACGCTTTTAACCATCAAAAACGTTTTGATTTTGTCGAGTTTAGCTATTTTGATAAGTCGATTATTTTACCGGCTTATGTCGCGATTGTGGCAGAAAGCAGTAAAAGAGACACAGCCGCCAAATTTATCGCCTTTCTTTTATCGGATGAAGGACAAGAGATCATCTATAAAAGTGATATGGCAAAGATCCCATTAAGTAAAGAGATCTTACGTAATAACGATGAACTTGCTAATAACACGGAATTTATTTTAAACAGCAATGAGGCTTATCGTCGTAGTGAAGTGGTTAGTGTGTTATTTGATCAAATGATCACCCATAACTTCCCATTAATGCGCCAAGTTTGGAATGATATCCACGAAGCAGAAAAACAAGAAAATAAAACCCCAGAACGGATTTCTGCGATCAGTAAAGCTCGAAAAATAGCAAGTTCGGTGCTTATTAGCGAAAAAGAGGCTAATTCACCAACATTACAAGCATTATTTATGAAAGAAGCTGATCAGCGAGAGTATTCTGATCAAGCGTTGGCTGTGTTGTATCAATGGCGTACATTAGAAGCTGAAAAGCTTGAACAAGCATTGGTTCTATTGAAAGAGACTAAATCACCCTAACCGCCTTGTGGTTCAAATATACAGCAGGAAGCGCTGTTTTTATGAAAGGTATTACGGATGAAATTATTAGTGCCTAAACAATTTGGCAAACTAGGTAGACGCCTGTATATGGCGTTTATCTTTAGTTCTTTACTCACCTTATTGATTGGTGTGGTTATCTTTTTTATGTGGGGAAAACTGGCGACACAAATTAATGCGTCAGTGGGCGAATCTCTACCGATGTTAACCACCAGCTATAATATGGAGCGTTATAGCACCAATTTACAAATGCTATTAAAAGAGCGAGAGCAGACACAGAGAAAATCAGTTTCAGAGCAACAACAGCAGGAAATTTATCGGTTATTAGATAATCTGCGCGAGTTTCCTATAGAGCAAAAACCACAACGTGATTTTTATACTCAACTTGTTGATGAGTTATCAGAGCTTATTAATCAGCAAGATGTGTTATTAGATAAACGACGCGAATTAGAAAATCGTCTTGCACAATTATTGGGGCAATTGGCGTGGATGCATGACGCTGTTGGCGAAGATATTAAGCCACTGCTTAATGAAATTGAGTGGCATGTCAGCCAAATGATTAATGAGAAAAATGTACAGGAAAACAGCTTACAACTTTTACTTGAATCTACATTATTACAAGAATTATTCACCACAGAAAATGAGCTGATTAGTTTGGTAGAAGAAATTGCACATCAGCGTTATAGCCGTGATATTGATGTCGCTTTCCACTATATCAGCGTTAAAATTGACGAAATTATCGCGTTAAATCAGAAATTAAAAAGTTATCCATCAACTATTGCTCATCGCCAAGTATTACAAGAAATTATTGCCATTACTCGCTATGACGGTGATATTTATCAAACATTAATTGATGATGTTGAAAATGAGAAAAAACTAAAAGCGTTAACCCCCGACTTAAATCAAAAATTATCTCAGTTTGATAATGCAGTCAGTGGGAATGTTTTGGCCACGAGTGAAGCACTAAACAAGCTTAATGATAATACCCGCAAGCTAATGGCGACGGGGAAAATTGTGATTGTGGTGATTATTATTGCATCACTATTGCTGAGTATTATTGTGATGAAAATATTGATTGATAGAAGACTTATCGCAAGATTGAATAAACTCAGTGATGACTTAGCGCATGTTGCCAAAGGTAATTTAACGGAGCCTGTACTGATTGAAGGGCAAGATGAAATTGGTTTATTAAGTCGACGGCTTCGCCGATTTTGGCGTCAAATGAAAGAAGTTGAAACCAGTAATGCGTTAAATCTTATCAATAATACTGATGCGAGTTTAATTACCTGTCACCACGATGGCAGAATGGAAACTGTCAATCCAAGTGCAGCAACGTTATTAGGAACAGGAAAAGAGCAAAGTAATAAACCACTTTGGTTATTGTTTAGTGGTGAGGCGAGCACAATGCTTAAAGCACAATTTAGCTCAAGCAGTCAGCTTTATCGCTTAGGGCAAAGTGAATGTACTATTCGTATGGTAAAAGCAGGTGAGCCTCATTTCTTGCAATTTAATATTCGTGAATATCCTCATAAAGATGAGCATAAATATATTGTAACTATCACAGATATTACGCGCCAAGAGTTAAGTCGCTTAGAGCTTCAACGGCTTGTAGCATTAAAAACACAAGATTTGCAGGACAAAAATCAGCAATTAAATGAAGAGATGTTGCGCCGTGAACAGGCACAAAAACACTTAATTCAAACACAAGAAGAGTTAGTACAAGCGGCTAAAATGGCGGTTGTTGGGCAAGCGATGACCAGTCTTGCGCATGAACTTAATCAGCCACTTTCTGCAATCAACACTTATCTGTACAGTGCAAAGCTGACTATACAGATGCAAAAGTATGATCAATTACCTGATTCTATAGAACGTATTGAAAAACTGTGCGCACGAATGAATCGAATTATTACGGCATTACGTAATTTCTCACGTAAATCTTCGTCTGAAATTAGCTTTGTTTCGGCGCCATTAAAAGAGTTAGTAGATAGTGCGATGGTGCTGGTGGAGTCTCGTTCTAAACGAGAGCAATGTATCATTACGAATAATATTCCTGATGAGTTAACCATTTGTGCAGACCCGACACAAATTGAGCAAGTCTTGGTTAATTTGTTTGTTAATGCGATGGATGCGATTGCAGGTGTTGGTGAAAGTCAGATCACGATTGATCTTTTATCTGTTGATCCTAAACGAAAATTAGTGGGGATCGCCGACAGTGGAAAAGGGTTTAATTCAGCCGTTTTACCAAAACTATTTACCCCATTTACAACCACAAAAGATGTGGGGCTTGGGTTAGGGTTATCCATTTGCCGTTCAATTATGCAACGGTTTGGTTATGAAATTTACTTGGCCTCTACATTAAATGGTGGCGCCATGGTTGTTTTGGAGTTTACAGATGACACAATCACACATGCCTGATATCGACGTTTTATTAATTGATGACGATGAAGATATTCTTGAATCTTATCGTCATTTACTCAATCTTGCGGGGATGGTTGCCAGAGTAACCAACTCGCCAGAAAAAGCATTAAGTCTTTTAACACCAGCATGGCAGGGTGCCGTTGTTCTTGATATCTATATGCCAGCAATGAATGGCATGGAGGTTTTAGAGCGCATTAAACAAATTGACGCTCGCATTCCAGTTATCATGATCACAGGACATGGAGATATACCGTTAGCAGTAGAAGCGGTAAAAAAAGGCGCTTATGATTTTATTGAAAAACCGATTAATCCGCCTGTTTTCTTAGAGTTAGTGGCAAAAGCGCATAAAGAGCGTCAATCTATTCTTTCTCTTAGAAATGCTGTGATAAGCACGACACAAGAGCGATTAGTCGGAGACAGCGCACAAATCACCGCGATCAGAGAGCAAGTGCAACAAATTGCCGATATCGATAAAGATTTAATGATAGAAGGCGAGATGGGAACAGGGCGTCATCTTCTTGCTCAACTATTACATGAATTAAGCCCGCATAGCGATAAAGCGATCCAAACTGTGGATTGTCAGAATTTATCTGATATTAAACAGGTTATTGCTCAAATTGAAGCCGATGAAGTAGGAACGCTGATTTTGCGTTCTCCTTATGATTTATCCTCAGAAGCACAACGCTGGTTGAGTTCTTACTTGTTAGATATGGAACGCCAAGGAAAGCGTCATTTTAGAACGATTGCAATTTTAGAAAATAATACACAGCAATTGGTAACAGAAGGGCGATTAATTCCTGAATTCTATTACTATTTTTCACAAATCACTTTTTCATTGCCTCCGTTAAGTGCAAGACGCCCTGATATTATTCCGTTATTTAGAGCTTTTTTACGGCAAAGCGCACAGCGACTTGGTATTGCAGTACCAAAAATTGATCGTAATTATCTTGATATTTTAAAGCGTTACGATTGGCCGGGTAATATTCGTGAGCTACGAAATGTTGCTGAATTATATGCGGTAGGCATTGTGAAAATGGTTGATAGTGAACAACATAGAGCCATTATTCCACCAGAAGGTCCTTTGGATAACTTAGTTGATGAATATGAGCGTCGGTTAATTGAAGACGCATTATATTTATTTGCAGGCAGGGTTAGTGATGTGGCGGATTACTTGGGTATTCCACGTAAGAAGCTGTATTTACGAATGAAAAAACATGATCTCGATAAAGATAGCTATAAACCGAAGGTTTGATTTACACGCTATTAAATAACAAAGAAGCGCCATACTGGCGCTTTTTTGTTACCCATTTTTCCTTTATTAGAGGGGTTGTTAACCATCTCTTTAGAGATAATGCCATAATTATAATTAAGGCATTAGAAGGAGTAAAACGAATAAACATTTTATTAACTATAGAATTTGGTTATACAAAATGCGATTAAAGACAATCTAAGTATGATTATATTCAAAAGATTAATCATAAAAAGAATTTTATTTTAAAGTTTGTTTTATAAATATGTTTATATTTATTTTAAATTTATATTTAAAATATCATCAAAATTAGATTGTCTAATTTTTAAATAAATTAGACAATATAATATAATTCCCTAATTGAGATGAATCCTAAGTGTTTTTGTATATATATTAGGTTTATCGTTTCAGTCAGAATTAACATTCTGTATATTGTAAGTCATTCAAAATAAAAAACTAAATAATATTATTTTTATGGTTTTTATGTTTAATTTACTCAATGAAAGCGTTAATTGTGGTATTCATCTCCTTTATTAAGTAATAATATCTAATCAATATTATATTTTAGATTTAAATTCTAAAATTATTCTTTTAAAGATTTATTTCGCTTGGTAATTATCTTTAGGTTTTACTAATAGCATCATTTTTCGATTTTTGACTTAATTTACGCCTTTTGCGAGTATTTAATTGCAAAACAAGTAAAAGAACATAATTTAAATTTGTTTTTTTGCTTTAAATTTTTACTCTTACTTTCTTATTAAAGTTTATTACTTATTTATATGTCTAATTAAGATGTTTTTATTAATTAAGGAATTTAATTTCTAAAGTATTTAAAACTGACGTTTAAAAAAGTGAATAAGATTAATTTATTCCATAAATTAATTTGAATATGAATGCAAAAAGGATGCATTTGTAGGATATCCCCTATCTTGGTTTTATAAATAGATATCAATGGAGCTGTAAAATTTAAATTATAGAAAGGCGGTTAGGTTTTATTACCTATCGCTTGTTTAGTTCGAAGCCAAGAAATATCAATATCTTTATTTTGTATAAAGGAAATTTTATGAAATTTACTAAATTAGCTTTAGGTGTTGCGTTGTCTTTAGTTGTTGCTGCTCCTACTTTAGCTGCAGATCCAGCGGAAAGCCGTGAAGGTAAAGTGCGTTTTACTGGCTTTATCAATGATGTTCCATGTTCAATCGATGATAAAAGTTTAGATCAAACTGTTAAGTTTGGTGAAATCGCATTGCATGAACTGACCAGCAATAAATTCCGTTCAGATAGCGAAAACTTCGATATTATCCTGAAAAATTGCTCAACTGAAACTTACAAAACTGCAAAAGTATCATTTACTGGTGCAACTGTAAGTGGTTTTGATGGTTATACCGGCGAATTACTGGGCTTAGGTGGCAAAGTACAAAACGCAGGTATCGTTATCACTGACCGCGGTAATAACCCAATTACTTTTGGTCAAGGCTTTCCAGTGGCAGGCCACGCTTTAAATAATGGCGACGGCTCTACCACGACATTGCAATTCTCGGCTTACGTGAAAGGTAATGAAGCAGACGATAAGAAAGCAACAACAGGTTCTTTTGACACAGTAGCTAACTTCAAGGTTATCTACGAATAATTGTTGTTTTTTTAATAGGATGTGTGGCGCTTAAGCGCCATGCATCTCATCAATATTGTCTTCTGTTAATAATGCTGAGGATGGCATAGCAAAATGAAAAGCATGAAAATAAATAAGATCACAAAAGTAATGCTTTTATTCTTTGTTCCTTTTTCGTTGCCTATTTTTGCAGAAGAAGCAGTCGATTTTAATACCGACTTTTTAACAGATAAAGGTATTGAAAATACCGATTTTACTAAATTTTCTTACGCAAACTATATTCAGCCGGGTACTCATTTACTGGCGACCGACGTTAATAAACAAAGAGTAAGAAACGAAGAGCCTACTTTATTTTTTGCCCCAGATTACAACGCAGAATTATCCATTCCTTGTATCACTCCAGAGGTTTATCCCATTTTAGGTTTAAAGTCTGAATGGGAAAAAAAAGTCACTTGGCTAACCACTAATAATATCCAGTGCCTTGATTTTCGTTCTGTTCCTAATATGAATGCAGTGGGTGATCTCTATACCAGTATTTTAAATATCAGTATTCCTCAAGCCTTTATGGAATATCAAGATCCTAGTTGGGATCCGCCTTCACGTTGGGATGATGGTATTGCAGGATTCTTTCTTGATTACAATATGAGTAATCGCCTTATTCGATATGAAAATAATGGAAAAGGCACTGAAACAGGTACCAATATTAGTGGTGTGATGGGTATTAATATGGGGGCTTGGCGTTTGCGCTCCGATTGGCAAGCTTCTGGCGGTAATTTAAATAATGACGATAAATCATGGCGTTGGAATCAGCTTTATATCTTCCGTGCTATTCGTTCTTTGGGTGCTAAATTAACTTTAGGTGAGCAATATCTCTCGTCAGAGCTTTTTGATAGCTTCCGTTATTTAGGGGCTTCATTAGAGAGCGATAATGCGATGATCCCACCTCGCTTACAAGGTTATGCGCCTGAAATTGCGGGGGTTGCAAGAACTAACGCCACAGTTATTGTGCGTCAAGATGGTCGTATTGTTTATCAAAATGAAGTAAGTCCAGGGCCATTTAGAATTCAAGACGTCAATACATTCGGTGGCGGTACCTTAGATGTTTCTATTGAAGAACAAGATGGTTCTGTTCAAACATTTAAAGTGGAAACATCGCGTTTAGGCACACTAACAAGACCTGGGCAGTTTTTATATAAGTTGGTAATGGGCAAACCCACTAAAAATGAACATGATACTGAAGGTCCTGCATTTTCTTTAGGCTCTTTCTCGTGGGGGCTGCGAATAACACCACAATTTATGGTGGGTTATTAGCCTCAACAGAATATCAAAATATTGCTTTAGGTTTAGGGCAAGATTTAGCGCCATTCGGGGTTCTCTCCTTTAATATTTCAGCTTCACGGGCTGAGATGGGAAGTAACTTTGATGATAAAACCCTATCAGGAACTTCTTATAACGTTACTTATTCAAAGCAATTCGATGAAATAAATAGTCAGATTACGTTTGCGGGTTATCGCTTCTCTCAACGTGACTATTTAAGTATGACCCAGTTTTTAGATGGTCGTTATCGTGGACTTCATATTGACAGTGGTAAAGAGCTTTATACCGCAATATTTGGTACGGCTTTTCCTGAATATAATATCAATACTTACTTAAACTATTCTCGCCAAACATATTGGAATCGACCTTCAACGGATAATTATAGCTTTACTATTTCTAGTTATTTTGATTGGGCCAACTTTAAAAATTTATCTGTTAATTTATCAGCTTATAAAGTGGAATCGAGCCATAATAATGACGAAGGAGTTTATGTGTCATTAGGTGTACCACTTGAGCGTAATGACGCTAATATTAGTTATTCTGGATCGTTTAATCGCCATAATACCAGTAACAGTGTTAGCTATTATGAACGACTTAATGATCGTAGCACGTATAATTTATCGGCAGGAACGTGGGATAGCGATAAAGTTAATCTTTCAGGTTTCTATAATTATGACGGTAATTTAGCAAAACTGACTACAAGTGGTACTTATACCCAAAATAATCAAAGTGCATTATCAATGCAATTAATGGGTGGAATAACCGTCACTCCAGAAGGGGGAGCATTCCACCGAGTCACTTCAATGGGAAATTCACGTATATTGGTTGATACCAATAATGTTCAAGATATTCCGATTAAAACAGGTTTAACGCCAATTGAAACTAACCGACATGGTAAAGCGGTTTTAATGGGTGTGCAAAACTACTCTCGTAGCAATATCACCATCGATATTAATAACCTTCCTGAAAAAGCCGATGCCGTTCAATCGTCACAATATGCGACCTTAACCGAAGGGGCGATTGGTTATCGTAAATTTAATGTGATCGAAGGTGAGAAAGTCTTAGCCGTGATCACCATGGCTGATAAGAAACATCCTCCTTTTGGAGCTAGTGTTTATAACAAAGATAAATTAGAAGTAGGCATTATTTCAGACGAAGGTTTTGTTTATTTATCAGGTGTAAAAGCAGGTGAAACTTTAGATCTTGCTTGGAGTGGTGAAACTTGCCAATTCCAATTGCCTCAAGTACTAGAAAATAATTTAAGCAACATGTTGTTGCTTCCTTGTAAGTAATTAAATTTAAGTCAACGGTGAATGAAATGAAATATATCAACACACAAACATTAAGCGCTATCGTTACACTTTGCCTTTTTTCTCAATCCGCTTATTCCGCTATCGCATTAGATAGAACACGTGTTTTATATAATGAAGGTGAGCGCTCAGTTAGTATGGTTTTAGAAAATGAAAATGAATCTAAACCTTATTTAGCACAGTCTTGGCTTGAGAATAGTAAAGATGAAAAAATTAATTCTCCTTTTGTGGTAACACCACCAGTTCAACGTATTGAAGCCGGTAACAAAAGCCAAATTAAGATACAGGCATTACCTGCAACCAATATGTTACCCACAGACAGAGAAAGTATTTATTACCTTAATGTTCGTGAAATTCCTCCTCGTAGTGATTCTCCCAATGTTTTGCAAATTGCATTACAGACAAAAATTAAAGTGTTTTATCGACCAAAAAGCATTGTTGCACCTAGTCGCTTAGAAGCTAACCCAATGGAAAAAGACATTTTGATTGAAAAACAAGGTGCTAATTACAATGTAAAAAACCCTTCACCTTATTATTTAACTATTACCAAAGTGAGAAAGAACAATGTCGAAGTAAAAGACTTTGAAGCGGTGATGATTGAGCCTTTTGGCCAACGTCCATTAGGGGCAAAAGTGGTTGATTTAGGTGTAACGCCAGCCATTGAATATCTTAATGATTTCGGTGGATTAGTTGAATTAACATTCCAATGTCGTGGAGATATTTGTTCAGCAAATATCAAAGATAAGAAGGCGTAATATTATGCTTATATTCCGAGGTGTAATACTTTTTCTTTGTATGAGTTTTCTCACTCCTTCTGTATGGGCTGCTTCTGGCTTTTTAAGAGTCACAGTGAGCGGGAGTGTGGAATCGCGTCCTTGCAAAATTAACGATGGTAAACCTATCGAAGTGAATTTTAATGATGTGATGACCACAAGAATAGAAAACGAAAATTATAAACAAAAAATGGATTACACCTTGGATTGTAAAACAACAGGTGATCCGAGTATGTCTCTGAAATTTACCGGTGATGGTGCAGGATTTGATACACGTTATTTAAAAACAAGTGTGACAGATTTAGGGGTATTATTTAAAACCGCTGATACCAATATTTATATGACAACACCGTTTAAGTTTAGCTATGAAACGAAACCTGAGCTTTATGCTGTACTCGTGAAAAAAAGTGGTGCCACATTACCAACGGGCGCTTTTACTGCAACTGCAACTATGCAGGTTTATTACAACTAACAGAGGAATAAACAATATGCATTATTATCCATTCCTCATTATGTTATTTTTATTTTCTGCATTTTCTTTACCCAGTTTGGCAAAAGATAATGAAACACAGGTACTGATTAAAGGTAATTTATTAACTCCACCTCCTTGTAAAGTGAATGATGGCAATATGATTGAGGTGAATTTTGGCCCCGTGGCAATAAAAACGATTAAAGGCTATGACCAAAAACGCGAGATTAATTACCAAATTACTTGTGAAGAAAATTTAAATAACTGGAATATGTATTTATCGATAGATGGGAAAAAAAGCAGTTTCGATACCAATGGATTGAGAACCAATATTAATGAATTAGCCGTAAAATTTATGATGGGTGATTCTATTATTGATTTAAATAAAAAGTATTCAGTTAATTTAAATAACCCCGAAAAGATTTGGGCTGTCTTGGTTAAAAAAGAAAATAGTGAACTGACGCCCGGTAATTTTACCTCAGGTGGCACTTTATTTGTGGAGTACCAATAATGAATAGATTAAGTGTGTTTCGCTCTATTATTGGTAGTTGTTTATTATTTTCCTCTTCTGTTTTTGCAGCTGAAAATCTTAATATTTTTGGTTCATTAATTATCGCACCTTGCAAAGTCTTGCCTGAACACTCTCAGGTTGATGTGACATTTGATGAAATTCGCTTGGATGATATTTATAAAAGTTATTTTGAATTTGAGAAAAAGGATTTCAAAATTACTTTATCAGAGTGTGATATCTCTATTGCCAAGCAAGTGAAGATTAAGTTTGAAGGGGCTACACATAATGAACTTGCTGGATTATTGGCATTAGACGACAGCGCAAACAACCCTGATTTAGGAATAAAAATTACCACTAAAGAAGGTGTACCCGTGATATTAGGGGATTATACCAGTTTATATAATATTCCTAATAATGGTGTTTTTGAGCTTAATTTTGTTGCTTATCTGCAAGCAACAGCGGTTGCCATTGCAAATAAATCAATTAAACCGGGGCATTTTTCTGCTACCGCCGTGTTTTCTTTGAAATATGAGTAACAAATAATGAAAAGAATACAGCAAATTTTAAAGTTACTGATTGTCGTATGTGGTTTTTCGCTATTTAGCGCACAGGCAGGTTATTTTACTTATATTACTAAATCTGGCGTTTCTCCTGATAAGTCAAGTGATATTCGTTATGATTTTGTTATGGAATATTGGACTGAGATAGGATTTACGCCAAATCCTTGCAAAAGCTTGGGTTTTAATGGTCGATGTTATATTCAAATAAATCACTTCCATAGCCTACCTGATAAAGGTGGAACGGGGACAGAACGTCGAGTTCCATGGCGTTGTAATGTTGATTTACAAAAATTGGCTAGTATGTCCGAGATACGTGATGTCGCAATGAATCAATGTGGTTTATCACTTCCTTTTGTTGGTTTTAGTGATCACCTTGGTAAACCTAAGGTTGATGAATGTATTGCTTTTTTTATGACGAGTAGTCCAACGGGAGGAAGTGGAAGAATGGTGCCTGGCGGTGTATGTGGTATTGCCCCACCGCCTGAAGGTAAATGTGCATTTATTTCTAGTAATTTAAATATTTCACATGGCGTACTTGATGTGACACAAGTTAATGGTGATGAAGCCGAAGAGCAATTTGCACTTACTTGTAATGAAACTATGCCTGTAAAAATTACCAGCTCAATGGAAGATCATTTTTTAAACTTAAAACCAGATGGTAGCATTCGTTCTTTTTTAACCTTAAATGGTTCACCTGCATCGATTGGAACACAGGTTAACGCAATAAAGAATGAATATACTTATGTGAGAGTGATGTCAAAGCTTCAAACCTATGGAACGCCTTCATTAGGTAACTTTAGTGGTACTACGACATTGGTATTATCAATACCTTAATAAAATTAGAAGAGTCAATAATGACCTAGATTGATAGCGTTTTTCGTTGACTTACCCGCACATACTTGTGCGGGTTTTTTTATGTGCTTAATGTGAAAAAGGTTTATAGCGTTATAGGTTCAATAACTAATTCACCTTTATTTGTATCTAATTTTAGCTTTTGAGATTCTGTGACTTTTAATAACGTAGGCCCTAAATTGACTAACATCGGTAAGCGCATTTCCGCCGCGATAATGGCGCTGTGAGAGTGACTATCACCTTTTGCTAAAGCAATACCGACTAATTGACTATCAGCTAACTGAATTAATGTAGAAGGGAAAAGCTCTTTTGCGACCAAAATAGCAGGTTGTGAAGGGGTGAAACTTGGGCGTGTTTTATCTTGTAAATGA
This sequence comes from Proteus terrae subsp. cibarius, assembly GCF_011045835.1. Classification (NCBI taxonomy): domain Bacteria; kingdom Pseudomonadati; phylum Pseudomonadota; class Gammaproteobacteria; order Enterobacterales; family Morganellaceae; genus Proteus; species Proteus terrae. Next base: position 3,194,935 of record NZ_CP047349.1, on the reverse strand, counting down.
TAAAGCACCTGATTACGTAGATCACGAAGATCGAGTTCACGCGCGCGTAAATAAGGATCGTTGAGGGCGCAATACAGTTGTGTTCTTTCTTGCATTTCATCCGACCAACTTTGTTGGGCGCTGATCTTCTCTTCTTTAATGCGATCAATCACACTCGTTATTAACTCATCATCATCTAACATCATGATATGGCCGTTAAAAATAGCACCAATATGCTCACCTAATGTCTGGCTTGCTTTATTGGCTGTCTGTTTTAGAGCTTTTATCGTCTCTTTTATTGCAAAATTAAGTTTGCCAATTTGGGCATGGATATCAATCGGTTCAGATAAGTTTTCTATCGGTGATAGCTCTATTTCATGCCAAATAAAAGCAGGGGCTTTAATTTGAGACACCGGGGCCAAAATACCTTTTAATGTTATGGTATTAGAATCAGAAGGTAGCTCTTCACCAAAGCCATTTTTGGCAAGTTCAAGAAAAGCGGCTATCGCTTCATCTTCTTGCTCACCAGAGGCGATTAACGTTATCTCATCACCTTGGCGAATTTGTATTAATGACAGCTGATTTAAGCTGAGAGGATTAATACGTCTATCCCCTTTAACTAGTTGATAATCTGCCTGAAAAGCAGAAAGCACCTCAACTAAAGTCGCAGCCGGTCTTACGTGTAATCCATGAGGATTGCGAACAACCCAACTTGCCTCTTTGCCATGAATTTTGACAGGGGCATTAATATCATTTCTAGGCTGAACGAAATTTTCACCCAGCTGAATTTTCTTTGGATATAAAGAATTTGAAGCTTCTTCAATTACTTTCTCTAATGACGCTCCTGAAGATGCCGCGACAACCGCAGCAAGCGTACCTTCAACTAAGGGAGCTGAGCAGAGAGTAACTTTTTCAGCGAGATCAGGATCAAGTAACTCAATCGCAGTTTCTGCACTTAATATTGCACTGCCTAAATCCATCATCACAACAATAGATTGTGCTTGAGAAAGTGATTCTATCGCCGTCATAATTTTAACGGCATCAGTACCAATTGCATGTTCTTCATCGTTGATACCTGCGGCAACGGCAAGTTGGCAATGAGCCGGATTAAGCATCTGACTGGCAAGCTCTGCCACACCATCAGCGAGATGTTTACTATGAGAAACAATAACAATATTTATCATGGTAGACCTTTATTGGTTGCTTGTGTTGGTTGTTTGGTCAGTTATGCATTAATACTATTTGCAAGGGCTTGTATCATCAGTACCACAGAAGCACTGCCGGGATCTTTATGTCCAATACTGCGCTCACCTAAGTAGCTTGCTCGTCCTTTTCGAGCTTGCATCGGGATAGTATTTTCAGCGGCTTTTTCAGCGACAATTTGTGCTTGGTTGAGGGCTTCTTTAATAGAAAGATTTTGTTCATTAGATTGTTTTAATGACTCAACCACTGGCCACCAAACATCACACATGGTTTTATCATTTGGCTCTGCTTTTCCTCGGCTTACAATGCCTGCCACACCTTCTGTTACCATTTCAACGAGTTGGTTAAGTTCTAGATTTTGCAATGAAGCCGTGGGTTTGGCGGCACGAATAAAGAAGGTACCAAATAGAGGGCCACTTGCACCGCCAATATTTGAGAGCAATGTCATGCCTGTGGTTTTGAGGATGGTGCCAATATCTTGCCCGTCAAATTCAGGTAATTTTTCCTGCACTTTTCTAAAGCCACGGTTCATATTTAAACCGTGGTCAGCATCACCAATTTCACGATCTAAATCCGTTAAATAATCGCTGTTTTGTTCAAACAGCTGTGCACATTGTTGTAACCAAAGAATAATTTGCGCTTGAGTTAATGCCATAATTTGTTCCTTTTTATTTTTATTAATAACTTATTTCACCATTGCGGGTGTATTCACTGGGGCATCCCATAAAGAGAGCAATTCATCATCCACTTTGAGTAGTGTAATGGAGATCCCTGACATATCGAGTGAAGTACAATAAGCGCCAATTAAAGAACGTTCGATGGTTAAGCCAAATTTTTCACAGCATTGAGTTAAACGGTTATAAACACCATAAAGCTCAGATTGTGGTGTGGCACCTAAGTTATTAACTAAAACAATGACGCGATCGCCAGATTTTAAAGGCTGTTTTTCCTGATTTTCATCGATCCAAGTGCCGTTTTCACGATCCCAATTGCGGATCACTCGTTGATAGTGGCCATTTTCAATTAAAGTATTAAACATGGCATCGACAGTATCGTTCAGGGAAGTAAATTTACGACGATCAATACCTGGTTCACCGTGAATACCGACACCAAACTCCATTTCATTTTCAGGTAAAGTAAAAGAGGGTTTTCCTGCTGCTGGAACTGTACAGGCTTCCAAGGCAACACCGATAGAGAAACCATTGTTATTAATGTGATGACCTAATTTAACCAGTTCATCAAGAGAGTCGCCTCTTTCAGCTGCCGCACCCAGTAGTTTTTCAATTAATACGGTATTGGCAACACCACGACGTCCTGCGGTATATAAGCTATCTTTTACTGCCACATCATCATCGACTAATATTGTGGCAATTTTTACACCATCGTCATGAAGCAGTTCTGTTGCCGTTTCAAAATTCAGCACATCTCCGGTGTAGTTTTTTACGATCATTAAAACACCTTCACCGCTATCGATCTCTTTGGCACAGTCATACATTTTATCCGGTGTTGGTGACGTAAATATTTCACCCGGGCATGCACCATCAAGCATCCCTTTACCTACAAAACCTGCATGCATCGGTTCATGTCCGCTGCCACCGCCGGACAATAGAGCAACTTTACCTTTTATTGGAGCATCTTTTCGCGTGACATAAAAAGAGGAGGGATGAAATTTGATTTCAGGATGGGCTTTTGCAAAGCCTTGTAGTTGTTCAGATAACACATCATCAACTCGATTAATCAGCTTTTTCATCTTAAATGCTCCATTTGAAATTTGTGTTTAGTTTTCAAACCAAAAATTGATCTCTGGTTTGGTGGCTGACAAATTATTTTTTAAAGGATTGGCAAACACGGCATCAATAAGCGGTATTTGTTTTATTTAAAACATAAGAATTATTTTTATTTAGCTTAAAAATGAATCTACATCATTTATCTTTCTATAAGTATAGGTTAGTCAAATAACCTATCAGAATGGGAGCAAGATCATAAAAATAAATGAAAAAAGAGTGTCTGTTAGTGATGGTTACATACCTTGCAAAAGAGTGAGTGCTTTCTCTCTTTGTTCTGGAGAGAGGTTTTTAATCACATTTAATAACAACATATCTTTGTTTTTTGCACTTGGCATAAGGGTATGACTAAATGTGAGGTTTAAAACAAAGGTATGCCCGCATTCAGGATCACGACAAGCACAATAGAGATCGGATAACTCTTTGTGTTTACGATTACTTTTCTTTATAAGCGCTTTTTCACCGCATTCAGGACAAAAAATAGTTAAGACACGCATATCGTTTTTCTCTTTTTTATGGACTATCAGATAGCTTCTATATTAGCTGAAAATTGTATTATAACCAGTCTATTTATTGTTTTTCTATATAAAACTTTGTTTTAAGGTTGTTTAAGAAGTTGGCAACAAGTTTATTTGTTTTATTTTGTGTGAATAGTTCGGTTATTGTCGGGTAAACAGTGATAACCGACGTTAACCGAACAAACTTACTAGCCTGAAATACAAACTTTGTAGATAATAGCTTCACATTAAATGATATGGAGATAAGCAAGATATTGAATTTATTGTTTATTTTTTTATTGATTTTCAGTGTAAGTAGAAGCAATAGACAAGGATGTCTATTACAAGTTAACAAGGAAGTTAGCAGTAATATAACTGAATCGTCTGTTGTTTATCGCAAATGGATGTTGCGCGTAGTTGAAATAAAAGGAACTTACGTTATCTCAATCGGGAATTTATTCAGTTACACAGGGTCGTGGCTTACTGCTAATTCTTTACAGATTATCTGATGAATGTTGGGAGGGGAGGGTTCTTTTTACGGTTAAAAAAGTGTAATCAGAGATGAGGTGTATTCATGGATGAATATGACAATACATTGATATCATTAGTCATAGTGGGCGCTTTTATTGCATTAGGGAAGATGCTCGTTGCGAATGAAACTATTACATTAAGATTGTTTATCGGCAAAATTATTTTAGGTTCTGCGGTTTCTGTTGTTGCTGGCGCACTGCTTATTTTATGGCCTGGAATTGATTCTGTCGCAGTAATGGGAATAGGTTCAGCGCTCGGTATTGTGGGTTATCAGTTAGTCGAAATCTGGTTACGTAAACGAGGTAATCAATTTTTTTCAGGGAAAGAAAAAGATGATACCAAGTAAAAAATGCAACACGTTTTCATCATAATAAAAGTCGATAAATTCAGTTTTGTCTCGAATGACTAAGGAGTTAGGTCATGTTCAACACACAAGCGTTATATGCATGGATTGCACTACTGGCGTTTAGTTTGGGTTGGATTGCTCAAGGATGGCATCGAGATAATATAGCGTTAGAACAACGGATGTTAATAACGGCAATCGAAGATCAAGCAAACATGGATGCTTGTCTTGATCTTCAACTTTTTGTTTACGTATTAGAGGAAAATTATCCCTAATATAAAGAGAGGATGCTCTTATTTTACTTAGTGAATGTCAGTTCCTGACCATTCTGCAAATACATTAACATAACCCCGAGCTTCTACTACACCAATCCAGTCTTCACCTTCCATTGAGAAAAGAGAAGCACTTTCATTCATAGGGAAGGTTAATTGTAAATCGGTACGATAGAAATTACCTTCTAACTGATAAGGGCAATCTCTATATGTTCGCCAGCAACGGTTACCAATAAATGGCGTAATAATAGAAGTATTTCTCTAATAAATTGATTCTATTTAAAGTGATATTAAAGGTTAAAATAAATAATCTATTTTAAAACTAGTTTATATTTTATTTTTTCCTATGAGCTGTTCGTATAACTTCAATAGAAATATTCAGTAATTAGAATAAGATAATCCTAGAGAAAAGTGACTTATTAATTGCGATAAAAATAAAGCCCTATCAATGATATAAACACGAGATAAGGCTTTTATGATTTTTAGTATTAAGGTACTGAGGTAATCGTTTGGGGAGTTGTTTTTCTTTGGTGAAAATAAGCAGTAATAAGCAACATGGCATAAAATATGGCCCCCATCAGCCATAACAGGCCATCCCAATAAGCGGTGCTATAACGATAAATAAAGGCAAATAAGAGAGGACCAATGATCCCGGTAATATTGGTGAGACTCACCAGCGTACCTTGTAATTTTCCTTGCACATTATCATCGACAGATTTTGATAAATAGCCTTGTAATGCGGGTTGCCCCATACCTCCAGCGGCTAAGCAAATTAATGCTGGCAAGATAACCCAAACTTGGCCTATCCACGCTAATAATAAACAGCCCATCATATCAATAGACATACTGATCATAATGGTGGTTTTTTCGCCCCATTTCTGTGCCAATTTCCCGGCGACAACCGCCTGAAAGAAAATATGTAATACACCCAAAACCGCCAAAGACATACCGACAGAGGTTGTGTTCCAATCAAAACGGTATTGTGTAAACAACACCCAGATGGTAGCTGGAATTTGCCCGATAAGTTGGATAATAAAATAGGCTGCTAACCAAAAGTAGAGGCTTTTCTTAATAAAACCAGTGACTGTATTTGATGCTGTTTGGTTTTCAGGTGTGCTATCGGCAACAGGTGCTTCTCTTTTTTGTGTTTCACGGAAAAAGAGCAAAGAGAGTATTAATAATATTGAGTGTGAAATAGCGGCAAAGATAAATGGCGTATGAGCACTGATGTCACCTAATAATCCCCCTAGCATTGGACCAATAATAAGACCAACACCAAAAGCACCACCTAAGAAACCAAAATAGCGAGTTCGATTTTTAGCGGGAGTCACATCACTCATCGCCGATGCACATACGGCACCTGTTGCGCCAGTGATCCCCGCAATGATGCGCCCAATATAGAGCATCCAAAGTGTGGTTGATAATGCCATTAAAAGATAGTCGAGTGCCGCGCCTAAAAGGGAAAACAGCAAGATGGGTTTTCTGCCGTATTTATCAGACAGTCGTCCTAGAATAGGAGCAAAAATAACCTGCATGGTAGCATAGAGCGCTAATAGCACTCCGTAATGGGTTGCCAGTGAATTTTCACTGACAAATTCATTTAATAGCGTAGGGAGTACTGGCATGATAAGCCCAATGCCAATGGCATCTAATACGGTGATCAGCAGTATAATAATAATTGATTTATTCATTGAGATCCTAAAAAATCTATCAGTGATAGAGTGGGTGTAAAATATCTCTATCACTGATAGATTGTCAAGACTATTTTATTCTGAGGTAGGTAATGGCAAAGCTAGATAAAGAACAAGTTATTGATAATGCGTTAATTTTACTTAATGAAGTTGGTATTGAAGGGTTAACAACACGTAAATTGGCGCAAAAAATAGGTGTTGAGCAACCTACATTGTATTGGCATGTAAAAAATAAACGCGCTTTGTTAGATGCATTAGCAGAAACTATTTTGCAAAAGCATCATCATCATGTTTTGCCATTACCGAATGAAACATGGCAGGATTTTTTGAGAAATAACGCGAAAAGCTTTCGCCAAGCCTTATTAATGTATCGTGATGGTGGCAAAATTCATGCAGGAACACGTCCCTCTGAAAGCCAATTTGAGACATCAGAACAGCAACTACAGTTTTTGTGTGATGCCGGGTTTAGTCTATCCCAAGCTGTGTATGCATTGAGCTCTATTGCGCATTTTACATTAGGCTCGGTACTGGAAACCCAAGAGCATCAAGAAAGCCAAAAAGAGCGTGAAAAAATAGAGACGGATATTGTTGCCTATCCGCCATTATTAACCCAAGCCGTTGCAATTATGGATAGTGATAATGGTGATGCTGCATTTTTGTTTGTCCTTGATGTGATGATCTCTGGACTTGAAACAGTATTAAAGAGCGCTAAATAAATCTAAATTCGCTGACGTCCTTTTTGGCTAATTAATTGCCCTTGTATGTCAGCGATACCAATGTGGGCAATGCAACCTGCATTAAATTGTAAATAGTCATCTTCGATGCCATCAGAGAAAATTACGCCATTTTCTGGCATCAAAGATCCTAATTGCAGTGGTGAATCAGGTTCAATAGTGCCAAAAGTTAGTGCAACACCTGTCGTTCTACTTGGAAACGGCTCTCTTACACTAAATTGTAGCTTTCGTTCACTCCAACTAAAACCTTGTAACAGAGGGTGTGAAGCTTCCCCTGTAATTGCCATCGCACCAGCAAGAATAGATTGAAACCAGCCCGTCGATCCCAATCCTGTTGACACAATAATGCCTGATGAAGATTGCACTTCTTCAGTGCCATTCCATTGCAAAATATACCGTGCGGAAGTGTGGCTTTTAGGGCCAATAAATAAGTCATTAACCGCTAATAAGGATTGACCATCATTGGTTGTCGCTTGTGCAAAAGTGACCGTTTTAAAGGGCATTTTTTTATTTATGGTATTAATAACTGTCTCTTTTAATTGCCCTATTTCAAAGGGTAATAATTTACCATCCCATCTTGAAGGATCAGGATTTATGGCAATGATAGGCTGTCCATTGAGGTATTTCAGCGTATTGGCAACAAGCCCATCTTGACCAATCACCACCACAATATCGCGAGGTGAGAATTGATAGCTAGGTAATAAGCCTCTTTCTAAAAGTTGAAATCGTCCTAATGATTTTAAAATCAGCTCAGCTTCTGTGAGTTGCTTTTGATATAAATTGTGTTCATTGAGGTAATCCTTTACCTCAACATTGTTGTGTTCTAAATAGAATTTGGCTTGTGACCAAGTATTAAAGCGCTCAATTAATTCCTGTAAGCGGCTTTTTCTCATCACCAGCACAAAGCGAAAATCTTCGTTACGTTGCATTATTTACTGCCTTTTTTCATAAATTGGCTAAATAAATCAGGTGTGATATTTAACTCGCCGATTTTTCCTGAATTCAGTGCTAAGGTTTCAAATGCCATTGCCATTAATTGTTGTGAGTCCATTTTTGCTAATGCCATTGCTTTTAGGTTCTCAACGGGCAATTCACGATAAGCACGCATAGTAGCTTCAATAGCATAAGCATCCGCTTCTGATTGTGTTCGCTGATTTTCAGCACTTAACGCGACCAGTTCTTTGCGTTTTGCTTCCGCATTAACTTTGGCTTCAAGGCGTTCTTTTTCAATCTCAGCTTGTTCGCGTAGTAATGTACGTTCGTTTTCTAAACGTGCTTCTTCAATCTCTTGGCGTTTACGTTGAACAGATAAATCGGTTTCTAATTCAGCCTCTTTAATGGTGCGCTCTTGTTCTACTGAGAATTTACGACGAGCATAAATGGCATCATCGGCTTCTTTCAGTAAGGATTCTCTCGCTTCAGCTTCGAGTGCTTTTAAGGTTTCTGGCGATGGTGTGATTGCCGCAATAGAAACATCTAAAATCGCAATACCTAATGCCTCTAATGAGGGATGTTCAATTAATTGTTCCATCACTAAAGTCACTAATGATTGGCTAAGTAATAACGCTTCTCTAAGCGGTGTACTTTGGATCTTTGCTTGAATTAAGGTTTGTGCAATACGTACAACACGATCACTGAGTTTGAGTGGATCTTCAGAGGCATACGATTTGCCATTTTTGCTTAAGTTAAAGTTGAGTACTTCTGCGGCTTTTTCAGGTACTTTAACCTGAAATGAGATTTGTCCTTGAATGCGTAACCCCTGAAAATCCGAGGTTTGGAAGTTAAAAATAAAAGGTGCTTCTTGAGCGTTTAATGGTAATGCCGCAATGGAGGTTGTGGCGGAGTTATACCAAAAACTCAAGCCTTTACCTTGTTGGCGAACGTTACCATTGACGGATTTGATAATGAATGTTGATGAATCAGCTTTAAAGTAATTTAAGTTAAACATAGTGTCTCTCCAGTTAGTGTCCTTATGACAATAACTGGATTGTGTCCTATCGACACTATGCTTGTCAACTGACTTAGTGTCTTTATGACAAAATTTGATTTTTTGCTGTTTAGGCTTAAAATAGTTTCATCGTCTTCTAATAAAACTTACGCCATGAATGAACAAGATTTTTTAGCCAGTTATAACCGTCGTGATTTCCTATCACCCCTGATCACTGTTGATTCCGTACTATTTACTTACCATGAAGAGCAGTTAAAAGTGTTGTTGGTGAAAAGAGGAGAGCATCCTGAAAAAGGAAAATGGGGTTTACCCGGTGGATTTGTCGACGAAGTGCAAGATAAATGCCTTGAAGATACGGTGCTAAGAAAATTAAAAGAGAAAACGGGCGTGATTCCCCCTTATATTGAGCAACTCTGTTCAGTGGGAAATAGCCAGCGTGATGTAAGAGGTTGGTCGGTGACGGTTTGTTATACCGCGTTGATTGCACATCAAGCCTGTGAAGCGCATATAGATACCGTGGATTCGGTGATGTGGTGTCCTATTGATGAGATTGCACAACAGAGCTTAGCGTTTGATCACCATGAATTAATTGTTCAAGCAAGAGAGCGATTAAAGCAAAAATCACTCTATTCGATTGTTCCCGGATTTGCATTACCTGAAGAGTTTACCTTGCCAGAGTTACAGCATGTTCATGAAATTTTGATTGGGAAAGAGATCCAGAAAAAATCATTTAGACGACGCATCGAACAAGCCGATTTATTAATTGATACTGGAGAAAAACGCGCAGAAAGAGGACGCCCTGCAAGTCTGTATCGACTCAAAGAAGCGTCTGCGGATTATCGTTTTATTCGAAATCTTGAGTTTTAATAGGCTGACGTTTTACAAAGCGAGTTGTTTGACAAAGTAGTGAGCGCCATCTCGAATGGCGTCATCAGCCACTTTCATCATACGTGAGTAGTGTAAAAAGGCATGTAATGTGCCTGGATACATTTTATATTCACAGGCTAATTGATGGGTTTCTAAGGTTTTAAATAGTGTCACACTATCATCAATAAGTGGGTCATATTGTGCACTGGCGATAAAGCAAGGCGGAATATCTTGCGTTAAATCGTTATTAAATAAGCAATAATAAGGTGCATCGCGACTGCCAAGTGCGGTTAGATATGCATTATCATATTCTTCTAGATCTTGCTGGCGCAATCCATCCCATTCTCCCCCATAAAGGCGACGGCTGGTGGAATCGCGTAATCCATATAATCCATACCAAAGCAAAACAGCACTGATATTTCCACAGTGAATTTGTTTATCGCGTAGCCACAATACAGTAGCAAGAGATAACATTGCACCCGCAGAATCACCCGCAAAACCAATATATTGTGTATTGATATCATAGTGTTTTGCATTTTGATGATAATACTGACAAACCTGTGCCGATTCATCGATAGCTTGGGGATAGCGAGCTTCGGGTGACAATGAATAGTCAATACCAATAACGGCACAACCGGTATAGCAGGCAAGCAGTCGCATAATGCGATCGTGAGTATCTAAATTTCCTAAAATAAACCCACCGCCATGCAGATAATAGAGTGTCGCGGGTGTTTTTTGTTTGGGTTTATAAAGACGCGTTAATACACTTCCATAAGAAGTACTCACCGAAATATCTTGTATGCTAAACATCTCTGGTGCATCCGCATTCCAATAACGCCTATCTTGATTATAAGCAAGACGCATTGATGGATAATCATCATTTTCTGGCGCAGGTTGCGGATTATCTGCATAAAATTGCATAACTTGCTTCATCTCTGGCGAAATAAGTTCTAGCACATTGATTTTATTTTTAGTTTTCATTTATGCCTCCAATTATCACTGTGGGGTATTGTAAATAATGAGGCTTAATAAACTGGGATCTTGATATCCAATATTGAACGTTAGCGCGAAATGGAAGGAGTGAGAGGTAAATATGTGATCTGACTTGGATTTAAATAAAATGGCAAAAATAGGATTAATTGCACAGTTTTTCTTAACTAAACATAGATCTGAGAATAGAAATGATTATGATATGTGTTATTGTGTTTTAATACTTAATCTTATTTTAGAAACGAAAAATGAAAATAAAATTAGCTATTTTAAGTTTATTTTGTAGCACCATTTTACTAAATGGATGTGCTACTCAATCAATACAGCCGGATGCTCAATCTAATTTGTTATTGAAAACAAAATTAGCCGATGAACCAGAGAAAATGACTGAAAGTGAAATAAAAGAGTCAAATCTTACGGTTAAAAATTATCCTAAGAATTTATCACATCCATTACCTACTTATCCTGTAAAAGCGGCTACTCAAGGCATTGAAGGTGGATTAAAGGCGAAATTTGATGTTGATGAAAATGGGCATGTACAAAATATTAGGCTGTTAGATTCCCCTTTAGTGGATGTTTTTGGTTTGTCACTTATTCATGCTATGGAACAATGGCGCTATGAAACAGGAAAACCAGCAAAAGATTTAAATTTAGTTATAGAATTTAAGCTTGGAGCTAAAAATTAAATTTAATACCATAAAAAAAGAGAATAACCCGCCAATAAATTAAACGGATTATTCTCTTACTTTATTAATTTGACACTAGTTGCACCACAACCAGTCGCCCGCCTTCTTCTGTCGATAACACAAATTGCAATCCATCGGTTAACGCAATTTTATCGCCAATTGCTATCTGCTTTTTCTCTGGCAATACCATTAATCCATCAATACGCTCATTAACAAGCCACCATGTTGAATTGTGATAAACAAAATAACCTACACGCTTTTTCTGTTCATCAGTGGTGCGTTCATTAGGTGCAATAAGGCGATTAACATGCCAAGGAAACAGTGATTGATTACTCCAAACCATTAAGCGGTGATCGTCGGGTCTAAAACTACCAGCTTTACGTGAAGAGTAGAGATTTAAAATCGGCAATTGCCCTTTATATGGTGTATGACAATAAGGACAAACAGGCTGAGTCTTTCCTGAAAAAACATACCATTGCTGTTCACAATCTTTGTTCTGACAAGGTTGAACTAAGTCTACCGTTTTGACTAAAGCGGTTTCCCATTCATCTGCGGTAGGGCGTTGTGAAGGATCGTGTAACCCTGTAATAAAGGCTCTTTCAAAAAGAGGCGTTAGGTACGGCCCCATAATCGTGTATGGGATTTTTTCAGGATCTGCCCAAGGGAGAGATGACGGTTTTACCTGATTCAATTTGACCGCATTACTACGATCGGTTGGATGCTCAATAAACAGCGCTTTTTCACCCATAGACAGTGTTTCATCACGCATTTCATCATCAAGATCGTGAATTTTGCCACCACGTAATGGATGACGATAAAACAGATACATATAGATTAATACGGCGAGCGCGTGTCTATCGCTCGTAATGCTTGGCAAGATACGGTTAGGATCTTCTTTCGGTAAATGACTGGTTTTTACCACTTCTGGTGCAATAAAATCAGGTGTTCCCACAACATCAGGTGGGTATTTACCAGGAACCACTAAACCATCAATATCAATGACACAAGCATGACCTTGCTCAGGATCAATAAGGACGTTTTTATAGCTTAAATCACTATGGCATAAGCCTGCTGCATGCATTCGGCGAACGGCTCGAGAGAGCAATAAACAAACTTTCAGATAATTTAATAGATTGCCTCTTTCGCGAGGATCGAGAAATTTATTTTGGTTGTTGGCACTTGCAAACCATTTACCTTCTTTTTCTCGACCTTTTATCGCCAAAAAGTCATTATTTTTAGAACCATATTTAAAGAAAAAGTGGGATTGATAAGTCGGAACAACAATACCAATTTTGCCTTGATGTTCGACAACATCTGTTGGCCAACAAAATAGGTTTTTCCAATATTCTCCGCCACTTTGCTCAAAGATATTATGTCGATAAGAGCCTGTGATCATATCGATTCTCTCTTTGGCTTGTGCATTCTGTTTTGTTTTATAGAAGGCAACAACATAGCTTCGGTCAGGGGAAAAATAGACATCTTTCATTGAGCCAGAGCCAATAATTTCATTGACGTACTGAACTGTTTTTCCACTTTGCGTTGTACAGGTAATGATCTCTGACATGAAATTCACCCATTCTCTCTTTTATGATTACCAGGCCACAACCAGAGTGCGGTCATCGTGATTGCCTGCTGAAAAGAAATTCAGCCATTCAGCCAATGCTTTATCTGCATTTTCAGGAGAGGCTAAACAAGGCGATATTTCATCAATGAGTGCAGCCCATTTATTGGGATCTTGTAAGCCATTATCTGTTTCAAATACAGGATCAGACACCCCATCCGTCATTAAAATAAGATGTGAAATTTCTTTCCACTTACCAATAATAATGCGTCGATTAAACTCAGCATCGTTGAGCGCACTATCATCAAGAAAACGGGTTTGTCCTGCATATTCACCACTATCAGGAATACCTAAAATGCGCACTTTTCCGGCGGGTCCATAAGCCGCAATTGCACCATCTCCCATCCAAAATGAGGCAGCAAATAACTCATCATTGATACGCAAAGAAACCGTGGCTAATAACGTAGTCGAAAAAGATTTTACCGGTTCATTAATATGAATGGCTTCGTTTTTGAGGTTATTAACTGCCAATTGTGCTGCATTACGAAAGAGTTGAGCAAAGAAGTTTCCTACTTTATTAATGGCATTATTGTCATTCCATTGATGGATGGCTTCAAGATGAGGTTTAAACGCTTCATTCCCCTCACTTAGCTGTGATTTTAAATAGTGGCTTACGGTATTGATAGCAATGCGTGAACCTTCACGAGAATAGCGTGCACTACCCGCACCATCTGCGACAATTAAAATATTCCACTGGCTTTGCTCATCGTGGTGAATATAAAAATCATCATCACGGAATGTGCCTGCATGTTCATGAGAGCGACCGCGACGGCTAGCACCTGCAATACGAATATCTTCTTCAAGAATAAGTTTGCTATCTATATGTGCTTTGGGATAAGGGCTGTCTGCGGGAGGCTCGTTGATTTGCCATAAGCTACGAGGATCAGGATTGATGATTAATAAGACGTCATTGTGATAGCGAGTGCTATTAACAGACCAATGGACAACCAATGTGAAATTGCCACTTTTTGTTGGCATACCTACTAAGCAACGACTTTCAGGATCAAAACTTATTCCAAGTGCTTCAGGGAAATTAACCGCTTCAATTTCGGCAATTTCGAGGGTATCTAGCTCGATATTGAGCGTGGAGTTAAATGCGGTACCTACTTTGGCATTAGAGAGGGTAATTTTTGCCGTAGGACGTTGAATAATCGGTTTTTCTGTTGGCATTGGCGATGAGTGTGTTGGAATTTGTCCCGGTTTTAATAGGCTCTCTTCTGGCAACGATGTTTCTTCAGAGGCTAAATCGCGGGCTGGTGGTAATAACAGAAGAATAGGTTGTGCTTTGTCTTGCGTTGTTATTTTTTCTGCTGTTTTTGTTTTGATTCTATCAATAATAAAATCAATATGTTGAGCGATTTCCATATCTTCATACAGCGCAATAACCAACTCTTCATGTACAGGAATACGCTGTTGTGTCAGTGTGTCATCAATAATCAGTTTTGTGAGTAGGGCTTTTTTATCCATTAGCCTTTACCTCGTGTGACATCAAAGTCAGATTGATTGCTGTTATCCCCAAAGGTGATGTTGTTATCACACCAAGGGCAAATAACGGTTTCAGGGCCATTTACACAGAGCAATTTGCCACATTGGCAAACGGCAAAAGCAGTGGCATTGCCACAATAAGGACAACCTGGAGTGCCATGAAGTTCACTAGTATTAACTTGATATGCGGTGGCGCTGAGATCACTCCATGCAAAGTAATCTTCATTTAAGGTGTAGCAACCCGTTAAGTTAAAGCCATTAAGATTAAGATTAAAATCCAGCCCTGAAGCTTTCATGGGAGGCCGTTCATATTTCATTAAATAAGGTGAGCGTGTGTGGCTACAACGACCGACAAAAGTGACACAAGATTCATCATAAGCACGCGCGACATCATCTTTTGCAAGACGAACAATATGCTCTGTTTGACTTAAAAGTGGTGGTGGCTCTTCGCCAACACTTCGGCTATGAGAAACCACTGACATCGTTATCCATTTAATAAAACGAGTAAAATCGCCTTCTTGTGCTTCGGTAAATAACAGTACATTTTCAGTTAATTGCGACAGTACATGTAAGTCTGCACTTAAGCCTAATCCAATCGCAATTAAGTTAACTTTGTTGGCGTAGTGATCTTTCCAGCGCTTGATCTCTTGTGCGTAATCATCGGTAGGCCTGCCATCTGTTAAAAGGTAAACGACAGGCTTCCAATCGCCTTTTTGCTCAAGCGTGGTTTTTCTTACTTGAGTGTCGATTTGGTGAGAAAGTTCTCGTAATGCACTGCCTAATGAAGTGCCTCCTCCTAATGGTAGTTGTGGTGGGTAAAAAGAGACGACTTCAGTGAGTGGAACAATCGTTTTTGCAACACCAGCAAAGGCGATAATAGAAACATAAGCAGTTTCAAGGGCGTGCGGATCACGCCGTAGATCGCTAATAATAGTGGTTAGACCGTCATTCATCTTTTTTAGGTTTTCACCAATCATCGATTCTGAACAATCTAAAACAAAGAAAATGGGTAGCCTTCTCATTGTTGTACCTTATCACTTTATTGTGGCTGTTATGTATTGTGATGAATAAACCAAAGCCTGAATAAAATAAAAGCAAAGCCTTTTGAAGCGCTTTGCTTTTGCGGATCACAGTACCAGTTGGATTTCAGGAGGTGGTGGCGGTAGGGTATCTTTATCCGTATTCACGCCTGCACTTGAACTGCCGGATGCAACACTGGCAGAAACCCATTTAAAGAAGCCAGAGAAGGCATTGGAGTCTAGCGTTTCTAAAGCCACTACTTGAGATGTGAGTTCTTTAAGGTGATCGTGTTTGGCTTTCGGGCCAACAGCACAAGCGATGATCGAACCAAATGAACGTTTTTTCACTTCTTTAATCGCTTCACCATAGGCGTAAGCATCTGAAGGTGTGCCATCGGTCATTAAAAAGACGAGGGGACGCCAGTCACCTTTTTGGTCACCATCAGAGCGTTTAATATCACGATCGACACACTTGATTAAACACTCCAGCGCTGCACCCGTAAAAGTACCGCCAGAACTCGGCACAGTGATATCAGAGAATTGGAAATCTTCTAATGCGGTTAATGGGATAAATTCGCGTGCCTCATTATCATAGGTAATGATGGAGATATGCACACTTTCTAATGCGTAAGGATCTTGTCTCAATGCATTAAGCATTGTTTGTATCCCTACGTTAACTGCATGAATAGATTCACCTCTCATTGATCCTGAAGTATCAATTAATAGGTAAACGGGAAGTCTTCTCATTAGGTGAAGTCCTTTAAGTAAGAAATGAAGCTATCTGAACTTGAAGGCTCGCCAATGGCGTTAAGTTTCCAGCCATTTTCTTCTCTGACTAATTCAGCAAACAGCATTGAACGTTGGTTGTTGAAGGCTTCACCTCCAGATAAATCAAAACGAGCCATTTCGATATTTTGGGCATCAACAGCGCGGATAAAGGCGTTTTGTACTTTACCGAAGTGTTGTTGTAGCTCTCGACCATTGTAAATCTGAACAATAAAGACAATTTTGGTAAATTTAGGATCAAGAGTGTTTAATTTCACGATGATCTGCTCATCGTCTCCATCGCCTGCGCCGGTTCGGTTATCACCCGTTAACCAAATCTGTCCAGATTTGTGTTGTAAGCTATTAAAGAAAATAATATCGCCATTGACGAGGGAAGGTTGTCCGCCTTCAATTTGTCCCAAATCGTTAACTTTACCGTTTTCGCCACATAAAAAGGCGATAACATCTAAATCGTATTCTTCACTTTTTTTACCAAAAAGCCCACCAAGAAATCCACGTTTTTCTTCGTTGATATCCCAGCCTAAACCGATAGTGACAGAGGAAAGGTCATATTCATTTTTCTTTAAACTAACACCTTGTCCTTTTTTTAAACTAACAGACATATTCATTCCTTTTTTATTTAAAGTACAACGTTAACCTCAGGAGGTGGCGGTGGTAAGTCATCAAGATCACTAATATCTTTCTTTGTTAAATCGACCTTTTGACTACCGACAGAAATACTGGCTGAAACCCACTTAAAGAATGACTTAATGGTGTTAGAGTCCGCAGTATCTAGCTGTAATACAATTTCGGTGATATTTTTGAGCACATCAGTTTGTGCTGCTCGTCCTGCCGCACACGCAATAACAACACCCGTGCGTGCCGCTTTAAATTTCTCAACGCCTTTTTTCCAATCGTCTGTGGGGGCGCCATCTGTCATCACAAAAACTAATGGGCGCCAATCGCCTTTTGTTTCAGCTGTGGTTTTTTGTACTTCTTTTTCAATACGACTAGAAACTAAAGTTAGCGCTGAACCTAATGCAGTTGTTCCACTTGCGACTAAATCAGGTACTTTAAAATTAATTAAATCAGTGAGTGGCACAATCTGTTGTGCGGTTGAATCAAAGGTGATGATAGAAATATAAGCAGTTTCTAATGCGTAAGGATCTTGGCGTAGTGTTGATAAGAGCATTTCAACGCCATTTTTTACTGCTGCAATAGGTTCTCCATACATAGAACCTGATGTATCAAGTAAAAGGTAAACTGGCAATCTTCTCATGCATTTATCCTGTGAGTGAGATAGAAATAAGCGATTAATATACTAACCGACTCATGAAGGTGTTTAATTGAGATAATGCTTAGTTTAATTAAATTAGGGAAAAAACGCAGTGATGATTGTCCAATATTATTAATCTGAATAAAGATAATTTGAAAAGTAAAATAAAAGAGTAATTAAGCTGTCTTTCACTCTTAAATTGAGTGGTTAAGTGATTTAATTTTATTAAAGAAAATATTTTTTATTATGCCATCACAATAAGAATGATGCTAAATGATTGACTTATAATGACTAGGTATAAATACTATTTAATTAAAAACAATAAAAATTATGAAAAAATAATTAATTCAAAATGTTAGCGTATTGGTGAATTCTATTTTTAACGTAATTTAAAATAGAATAAGATTAAGATTTAATATATAAATTAAATTTATTAAATAGGTTTTTATATATATTTTTCATTTTTATTGGCTTATGAAAAATAACTTGATACCGAAGTATCAAGTCACTTTTTATTATCTATTTTTAATTCTTTTTTTCTTTTTCTTTCTCGGCTATTTCAGCAAGTGTTGATTGAATTAAATTTTCAATATAGTGATCAACTAATAATTCAACAGCTTCACTACGTGTGGAATTCTTTAAATAAGATAATCTATCAATCTTACGTAATGCCGACATTTTTAATGAAAGTGAAACTGATTTTTTCTTATCTTTATCGAGATAAACTCGGCTTGTCATTCCATTGTGGCGAAGATCTTCACTGGCAGATAATGCCTCACGCATACGGCGTAATGCTTTACTATCGAGTTGACCTCGTTCAGTCATTTGATATGCGCGAGAAGCTTTGCTGTACTTTATTTCAGCGCCATAAGAATCTCTTATCTCTTTTAAAACGCGCGTTAACGTAGGCTCTGAGCATTCAAGAGCGGAAATAATCTTAATGGTTGGAACCTTTTTTCCTGAGCTTAAAAGGGTTGCCAGTGTAAAGACTCTGACCTGTCGAGTGCTTAATTGCATGCTTAGTTACCACTTATTATGTCATTCGTGTGTTAAAATATTCAGCAATCATTTCTATTATTCTTGTTCTTTGTTGACAAGGATAAATAAAATAAGCTTCCTATTAAATGTAGTATAAATTAATAATTGAAATAAAAAATATATACTTTTTTTTAAATAAAAAGTTTGCGTTACTCTTATAAGTTCTAGTTAAAGATAACATGCTTTAACTAGACACTTATAAATCGATATCAATATAAGATAATTATTTTATCTCATAGAGATTACTGCCCGTTATAAAGTATTTTATGTTGCGTTAAAACGTTGAGCATTATTTTGTTGGTTAGGAATAATGCCATAAATTTTAGCTCTAGTTAAAATACTTAATGCCCAACGACGATGTGTTGCCGGTTCACACATTGCACCTTGTGATTTAAAGACGGCTTGTGTTGAATTTAAAATACGCAATGCATCTGAATGATCAGATTGAGGCACCATGAGTGCTTGTTCAATTTTATGAATTTGCTTTGGATGAATTGCCGTTTTACCAACAAGGCCATTGGCAATATCAAGTGCCAGCTCTTTATCCATAATATGATGATCATCAATATGCTCACAAACAGGCGCAGTAAGGGCGAACTGGCGAGCACCAAAGACAGCAACCAACATTTTTATCACGTAACCCATTGGGCCATCATAAAGTGTTAATTGGCGATTACGTCTAAGAGAAATAACATTCATTAAATCATTGCCACCAATACGTAATGCGATAATTCTATTATGGCAAGGGTGAGTTAATAGATGGTTTGCAAGCTCTGTCATTTGAATAACATCAAACACTTCTTCTGTTTCAAGTGTTGGCATCATACATAAATGCGTATTTTCAATAATATTCCACCAAATTGGCAGAGAAGCTTGCGTGAATTTAGGCAAAACAAGACCATCTATAGCACTGACATCAAGGTTTTCAGTGATCCATTGACCCATTTCAGTGTGACGAGGGCGAATAAACAGTAGTGGCCAATGGCTACAATCACTGTTTTTTTTGTGTTCTACTAAGGTATTTAATAACGTGGCCAAATTTTCTAACGCAACAGGAATATCGGCATCACTCACGGCATCTTCTAAACAGATAATTAAAGAGCGTAACCCTTCAATTTTCTGGTTGATGATTGTTGTTGCGATATCTGTTCGTGTTGCAGGCATATAAAGCGTTGCCCCTAAATTCCACGGGGATAATCGTTCAATCATTATTTCACCTTTTTAATGATAGTCACTGCACGATATTGACCAAGCGCTTGCCCTGCCTCAATAACAGCAATATTTTTTTCCTGCGCAAGATAAACCAGTAACGCAACATCAGGATCGGTTATTTCTCTTACAAGAACATGGTCAGGTACACGGCGTAAAACAGCGCGTGTGGCTTCAGCAATACCGGGTTTTATACGATTGATATTTGAAATATCATATTTGTTTGCAAGTGAACTAACGACGTTTTCGCTCAGCTTTTTTAAGTCTGATTGTTGTTCTTTAAATGTGGCGAGTGGAATATCGTTATCAATTAATGCATCAACGACTTTTCCAACAGTATCAACAAGGTAACGACTGCATTCATACTGTTTTAAATGTTGGCAATCCACAAAACCGTGAAAGCCTTTTTCAGTCCAAATTGAACGTGAAATTAATCCTGAAACAGGTGCACCCATGATCCCAAAAGGGATAAGCCAATCTTCATCGCTGGCACTTAACCATGCACAGCCACAAGGATCAGCAAGGACGACAAGACGAGGTTGAGGTGGATAACCTTTTCGTCCTGATAATGAACGAATAAGTTCACCTGTAATAGCGCCTTTTCCTGTCCATCCATCAACAAAAACAATACCTTCTGTACCATGGCGTTGTTCTATCCATGAAAGAGCTTCACTATCAATACCTCTATCTCGAATAATACTAATACCGTAGTGATAAGAGTTTTTTCCCATTTTACGCAATGTTTGTTGCAACATGACGCCTAAAGGAACACCTGCACGAACCAGGCTTGTTAGGATTATTGGGGTATCACCAAAGCGTTCAATCAGTGATTTAGCCAACATGATGACTTCAGTTGCTAAACGTGTTGCACCTGTTTCCAGTGCTTTTTCAAAGAGATCTAAATGCCACGTTGTTGGCTCTGGCTCTTGGCTTAGCATGTCAGAATAGTGGAGTTTACCCGACTGTATCAGCTCTTCTTTTAACTCAACGGGTGTCATTTCTATATTCACCGGTTGAAGTAGGAAATCGACATCACCTGATACATAAGAGCCAGAAAATGGCTTATGATCCATCATGTTTATTCTCCAAAAATTTTTGTGTTAATCGCATCTGCAAATTGGCTTTGGCGAGGAAGCCCATACCAACTGCATAATTTCATAAAGCGATGATCACTAAGGCTGTCACCAAGTCCAATCACAGGGAAAACACCTCGCTCAGCTTTTAATTTATTGAGCAAATAGGTGACAGCTTTGCCTTTTTCGATAGGCTCGGGTAACCAAGCAATATTGTTGCTGTTGCGATGAATATAAAAACCGTCGGTTGAAAATGTTTTTTCTATTTCATCACCTATGGCGTATAGCTCGTCTAAGCGAGTGCTATCGTTATGCTTCATGACTAAATAAATAGGCAAATCACCATATTCATAATTAATACGTGCCCAACCATCAATATTTCTCTGTGCCATCAATTGTGTAATTGATTGTTGTAGCGTCAGCAAACGCTGTGTATAAGGCGATAAGCTTTGAATGATATGGTTTTGCCATTGTGTATCTGCATTACCTTCAGGCGTTAAGATCACCGCACCATGTGTGGTGATCGCCCAAGAATGAAACGCAATGGTGACTCTGCTTATTTCTTCCGTTCCGCGCGCAGTAACTGGAATTAAATCTGCGTGCTCTAACATCCAATCGACAAGCATGGCTTGCTCTTGAGTCATAAAGCTACGGGGTTCTAAGCTTCTGTCGAGCGCACCGGTTTTATAGGGTTCTAGCGCTAACTCATCGACCATTTTACGGCGCGTTTGAAATAAGGTGTCGTCGAGATCAGTTAAAATAACAGGCTTAGTCATAACTGATTACCTCAACAATAGGGGCAACTTTATTGAGGGCTTCAATCAGTTGTTGGTCAATACTTTCGGCTGGTGTTTCACAACAAAGCAAAATGCGATCAAATTGTTGATGAGCCACGTTATAGACGAAGTTAGGAATACCTAAACCATAATTATCAGTAAATGTAATCGCTGATTGAATAGCAAAATTAGTTGAAATAGGTGAACGGGTTGTCGAGCTATATTTTACGATAGCACCTTGTTTTTCAAGACGTTCAGCGAGTAAGAACGGTTCCCAGACAAATTCTCCTGATCCTAAAACAAGGATCTTTTCACCCAAAGAAGCATTGATGGATAAGCCTAGATCGCTTGCCGGTGTTGTCATTCCTAATCGACCCCAGCTCTGTTTACCGGTGATCGCAACTTGCCCGGATGCAGTAATATTAACATTAGGCATAACAGGTAAAGGCGCATTCGGATCGGCATCCCATTGCCATTTCCCTTGAACTAAAGAGAGAGTCTTAATCGGTAATGGAGAGCGCTCAGCAATAGAATCACCACTCCAATCAGTCAAGGTTACAGCGATAACCTGCTCAATATGGGTTAATCCGCCTTCTTCACGTAGTGCTGAAAGCAGGTTAATAAAGGTATTACCCGTAGTGGCTTCATCATCAATTAATACAACCGTTTTTGCTTGTTGTACCCACTGGCGTTGCTCTGCTGTTTTAGGCAAATAGAGTAAGTGATCGGTCGCGTGGCTGTGATTTTCTTTAAATTCACACAGCAATTCACCCTGATCAACAGGATGACGTGTTGATGTTAAATAAATGGCTTTTTGATAGCGATTTCTCACTTCATCAAAAACGCCAGCACCTAAACCGACTGCGGTTTCTGCCATACCAATAAACAGAATAGGGCCTTCAAGTGAGTCAGGAAATTGACCGGCAAGCTTTTGATAGGTTTCACGCATTTTTTTCGGTGAAACAGGAATATGACGCCCCAATACTTTACTGACAAATAAAAATGCACGCTTAGGATTGCGTCTTTCTGCAATATCAAATAATTCATCAAGTAACTCAATAGGGCAATTTGGCGTCACACTTAATGTGCCACAAGAAAGAGGGCGACGATAAACGGATGAGTCACTCATACTATTTTTCATTATTAATTATTATCCGTACTGATTAAGTTTGTTAACGTTGAATTGAAAACAATAGAATCGGTGATTGAGCGTATTTTTGTTGGTGTAAAATGGTTATTTTGGGCTTGAGCCTCTTCAATACTCATTAATCCTAATTGGCGTAAAGCAAAAATACCTGCAAGGTTAATTCCACAATGTTGGGTATAACCAATACCACCAGAAGGGCGCATATTAATTTCAAGTAAGAGCGGGCGACCTTGATGATTATTTCGAGTCTGCACATTCACAAGCCCATCGGCTTTCATCGCTGTTGCGCACGCTTTACCTAATTCATAAGCTTCACCTGAAATTTCCAAATGCTGTATTGCACCCTCTTTGCGTCGAGCAACAGCGGCAATAACATTACCTTGCTCAACCACCATATCCACCGAGTATTCTGGACCCGGTAAATAAGGCATTAAGACTAAAGGTTCAAAACGCTCAACCGCTTTTAATGCATCAAGATATTGTTGAGGATTGACTTGGCGATTTTCTGGGTGATTAAACAGTGCCATCGGCGAAACTTGATTATCAAAACGCCAAAAACCCATGCCATAAATCCCTTTTACAGGTTTGATACATAAAGGAGTTTCACCAAAAGGAGGCTCTTTTATATGCTCTTTTAAGTCATCGATCGATTCAATGTAAATAGAAGGTACCGTGGGAAGTCCACATTGTTCCATTGCTTGTGCAAAGGCGACTTTATTATCAGCTAACTGAAGCTGTTCAAGTTGTGTGGCTCCGGTTGTTAATTTGACCCCCAACGACTCAATTTCTTGGCGATGTAATTCAAACCATGCGCTATTACGGCCCGTGTGAATGACACTGACTTGGTGCTGTTTTACAACATCAGCGATAAATTTTAAGCGTAATGTCTCTTCAAGAGGTTCATAAAAAGCCCCATCAGCAAGCGATAAAATCTCATTTCGAGTATGACGATGAGATGCAAGCACAAAGATCTCTTGGTGCTGCTGTTTTGCAAAGTCTTTAACACTTTGAATTATATCGCGTTGTGATGATAAACCTTCCATAAACCAAATTGTGTTATTCATTACGCTGTATACCGTGAAATAAAAGTGTAGGGTTTGATGCCTATAATCATGAAGATTTCGAAGAACAGTGTCAATCATAATATGATTTATTTAAGTTAGTTTTAAAATCGAGTGATTAATTACATTATTATTATTGTTTTCTTGTATTTTTAACATTTATTACAATAAAAATATCATTAATATCAATTAATTGACAAAACTTTAAGTTTAAGTGAGAAAAATAGTCTTGCTCATGTACTTCATCATGATATGATGATTTTCATGATATGGATTTAATCACAAATGGCGTTATTGTTTCACTCTACCTCTGAAGGAATTTAATTATGGTTTCATTAAGCAAGAATCAAACAGTTTCTCTCAGTAAACAAGCACCTACACTGAGCCATTTAATGTTTGGTTTGGGCTGGGATCCGATTAAGAAAAAAGGATTATTAGGCGGTCTTTTTGGTGGTGGTGGTTCTATTGATTTAGATGCAAGTTGCGTATTGCTTGACGCAAGTGGCAATCAAATCGATACCATTTGGTTTAGAAAATTAAAATCAAGTTGTCAGTCAGTTATTCACTCTGGTGATAACTTAACTGGTGACGGTGATGGTGATGATGAAACAATTTTCGTTGATTTAGATCGTTTACCGACAAATGTTGAATATTTGGTATTCACAGTAAATAGTTTCCGTGGACAAACATTTAATGAAGTTGAAAACGCATTCTGCCGTGTTGTTGATAAAACAACTAACAAAGAGTTAGTCCGTTATACCTTAACAGAGCAAGGCTCTCATACAGGTATCGTGATTGCTTCTTTGCAACGTAATCATGGTCAATGGGATTTCACTGCGTTTGGTGCGCCTTGTAAAGGTCGTGTTATTAACGACATGATGCCTGATATTGTGGCTACGGTGGTGCGATAAATGAATATGACTCCAGGTGGGAACTTACCTGTTCCTAATCAAACATTAATCGTTAGAATTCAATCAGGTGCACCTGTTGATGTTTCTGCTTTTAGACTTTATGCGTCAGGTAAAGTGAATGGCGACTCCGATATGGTGTTTTATGGGCAAACTGCGAGTGATGATCGTACTGTTATTTATGCCACGGCAGGTAACAGCACATCATTTACCATAGATTTAACCCGTTTACGTCCAGATGTTGAAAAAATTGCGTTTACGGCAACCTGTGATGGCCAGCAAACAATTGCAAATTTACAACGATTATCGATTCAAGTTGATGCTAATAACGAAGTTGTAGCGAACGGTAATGTTGATATTAACGGTCGTCCAGAAGCAGCATTAATTTTAGGTGAATTGTATCGTCGTAATGGTAGTTGGAAGTTCCGTTTTATTGCTCAAGGATTTAACGGCGGTTTAAAACCACTTGCTGAACATTTTGGTGTTGATATTGCAGATCCTGCTCCAACGCCAGCACCAGCACCAACACCGAAACCGGCGCCAGCTCCAACGCCAGCGCCAAGTTCGGTGAACTTGAGTAAGGTCTCTTTAACCAAAGAGAAACCAGCGATCAGCCTCACGAAGAAAGATGACTTCGGTAAAATTCGAATCAACCTTGATTGGCATCGTGAAAGCAAAAGCGGGGGCTCTGGGTTATTAGGTGGATTGTTCGGTGGCAATAAAGGTATCGACTTAGATATTGGTGCATTCGTCGAACTTCAACAAGGGCATAAATCTGTTATTCAGGCATTAGGAAACGGGTTTGGCGATTTTAATCGTATTCCTTATGTTGAATTACAAGGCGATGATCGCACCGGTGATGTTGCTGGTGGTGAATGGATCTTTGTGAATGGGCGTGAATGGAAAAATATCAAGCAAGTACTGATTTTCGCGTTTATTTATGAAGGTGTGCCGAATTGGAGCAAGACTGATGGTGTGGTCACTATTCATGTGCCAGATCAACCACCTATCGAAACACGCTTAACTGATGGTAATAATGGTCGTGGCATGTGTGCGATTGCCCGACTCGTTAATGAGAACGGATCAATAAAAGTTGAACGTCTCAATGAGTTTTTTAAAGGCCACCGTGATATGGATAATGCGTACGGGTGGGGGTTTCGCTGGACAGCGGGCTCTAAGTGATCAAATTGATATAAGGAAAAATAACATGAGTTTTTTTAACAAATTAAAAGAAGGTTTTAATACAGGCCGTTCTGAGTTAGCCAAGCAAGTTGGTCGCTTTAAAAATAAAAAATTTATGCAAGGTACTGTTGCGATTTGTGCACGTATCGCCATTGCTAGTGACGGTGTAAGTTCTGAAGAAAAACAGAAGATGCTTGGTTTTTTAAAAGCATCGGATGAACTTAAAGTATTTGATACTTCTGAAGTTATCGAATTCTTTAATAAGCTAATCCTGAGTTTCGAGTTTGATACCGAAGTCGGTAAAGGCGAAACCATGAAGTATATTCTGGCAATGAAAGATCAGCCAGAAGCTGCGCAATTAGCTATTCGTGTCGGTATTGCTGTTGCGAAAAGTGATGGTGATTTTGACAATGATGAAAAAGAAGCGGTGCGTGCTATTGCCATTGCATTAGGCTTTGAGCCCGCAGAATTTGGTTTGTAATTAATTTATAGGGAACCGTTCAGGAATTATTATGGTATCCACACATATTGGTTTTCCGACAGAAACTGTCATTGTCTTTGTAGTACTTGCGATTGGCGCTATTTTTATCGACTTATTTATGCATCGTGCAGATAAGCCGATAACGTTAAAGAATGCCATATTTTGGTCTATATTCTGGGTTGCCATTGCAATGGCATTTGCAGGATTCCTTTATATTCATCATGGTGCAGAAGTTGCGAGCTTATTCGTAACAGGTTATGCCTTAGAGAAAGTGCTTTCCGTTGATAACTTGTTTGTCATGATGGCGATTTTCTCTTGGTTTGCTGTACCTGACCGCTTCCGCCACCGCGTTCTTTATTGGGGTATCATCGGGGCCATCGTTTTCCGTGGGATCTTTGTTGCCATCGGTACAGGACTGTTAAGTTTAGGACCATATGTTGAGATTGTATTTGCCTTAATCGTTGCTTGGACGGCAGTTATGATGCTGAAAAGCGGTGATGATAGTGAAGAGATTGAAGACTATTCACAACATCTTGCTTATCGCTTAGTTAAACGATTTTTCCCTATATGGCCAAAAATCACAGGGCACGCTTTCGTATTAACACAAAAAGAAGTCGATGCTGAACTAGCAAAACCAGAAAACAAAGAAATTACTATCGGTCGTGGTACAAAAGCGGCGTTATATGCAACACCACTTATGCTGTGTGTGGCGGTTGTAGAGCTTTCCGATGTGATGTTTGCTTTCGACTCGGTTCCCGCTATTATCGCAGTAAGCCGTGAACCCCTTATTGTTTATAGTGCAATGATGTTCGCAATCTTAGGCTTACGTACGCTTTACTTCGTGTTAGAAGCGTTAAAACAGTATCTGATTTACCTTGAAAAAGCGGTTATTGTGTTGTTGTTCTTTATTGCTGCAAAACTGGGTTTAAATGCAACAGATCATATCTGGCAACATGGATACAGCATCTCCGCGACAACTAGCCTATTTGTTGTGCTAGGTGTTCTTGCTCTGGGTATTATCGCAAGTTTTGTATTCCCAGAGAAAAAAGATGATGAAGGTAAGACAAATTAATAAATATTCTTGAGAAATCAGAATATTAAAAACAAAACTAAAGAGGTTATAAAATGAGCGTTTCTCTTTCTAAAGGTGGTAATGTCTCTCTGAGCAAAGCAGCCCCAACGATGAAAAACGTCCTTGTCGGACTTGGTTGGGATGCCCGTTCTACAGATGGTCAAGATTTTGACTTAGATGCGTCTGTATTTCTGTTAGCTGCAAATGGAAAAGTGCGTAGCGATGCCGATTTCATTTTTTATAATAACTTAAGATCTGCTGATGGTTCTGTTGTTCACACTGGTGACAACCGTACCGGTGAAGGCGATGGTGATGATGAAGCGCTGAAAATCAAATTAGACATGATCCCGAATGATGTCGATAAGGTTATCTTCGTTGTGACTATCCATGATGCGCAAGCTCGTCGCCAAAGCTTTGGCCAGGTATCAGGTGCATTTATTCGTTTAGTTAATGATGACAACCAAATTGAAGTTGCTCGTTATGACTTAACTGAAGATGCATCAACAGAAACAGCAATGTTATTTGGTGAACTATATCGCCATAACGCGGAGTGGAAATTCCGTGCTGTTGGTCAGGGTTATGCAGGTGGTTTGGGTTCTGTTTGTGCTCAATACGGTATTAATGCCTCTTGATAGTCGATTTGTAAGACACTAAACGCTGGCAGTTATAAGATGTGATTGCCAGTTTATTCAATAAAGTAGGAGCTTTGATATGGCAGTTTCCCTCGTTAAAGGTGGTAATGTTTCTCTGACTAAAGAAGCACCAACAATGTCGGTTGCTATGGTTGGTCTAGGATGGGATGCCCGCGTGACTGATGGCGCAGAGTTTGATTTAGATGCGTCAGTGTTCATGGTAGGTGAAGATGGAAAAGTACTTTCAGACGCAAGTTTTATCTTCTTTAATAATAAAGTGAGTCAATGCGCAAGCGTTGAACACCAAGGAGATAACCGTACTGGGGAAGGCGATGGTGATGATGAGCAAGTAAAAATCACCTTATCAAAAGTCCCTGCTGAAGTGAAAAAACTGGTATTCGCAGTCACTATTTATGATGCAGAAAACCGTAAACAAAACTTTGGTATGGTCAGCAACAGTTTTATGCGCGTTTATAATAACGACAATAATACTGAAATTGCACGCTTTGATCTTTCTGAAGATGCATCAACAGAAACCGCAATGATCTTTGGTGAGTTATATCGCCATGGTGCAGAGTGGAAATTCAAAGCAGTTGGTCAAGGTTTTGCGGGTGGTTTAGGTGCGTTAGCAGCACAACACGGCGTAAATATCTAAGACTCTATTTAGCCCTCGCTTTTGCGGGGGCTATTTGTTTGTATCGATAAGAAAACAGTAAGCGATTAAGACTCTTTTTTTACGGTCACTTTAATTGGTGAATTTTTAGATTTACGACGACCGGTATGAAAGTGACGCCAATGAGGATCTTGCGCTGCAAACAGCAATTCATGATCACCACGAGAATCTCCCCAAGCCCTTAAATGGTATTGTGTTAAGTCCCCATATACTGCTTCTAATCGTTTTATTTTTTCACCACAACGACAGTTATTACCAATAATTTTACCAGTCAACTTTCCATCAACAACTTCAAGTGTTGTTCCTATCAGTTTAATGCCTAAGCGCTTGGCAAAAGGTTGTAATACCATAGCAGGTGATGCCGAGCAAATCGTCACTTCAGCATTGCTATTCACTTCTTCTGCAACAGCGAATAAGCCAGTAGGGCGCATCAATTTGGTCCAATAAAGTTCGCAAAATTCTTCTGCTTTTTCTTTTAACCATTGTTCATCAATATTGGTTAGAAAGGTTTTGATAAGCACTTCTTTTAGTTCATCACGAGTGAGCTTGCGTCTAAAGCAACGTAATGTCGGTAATACCATTTTAATTAAACGGCGTGAGAATTTACGTTTACCAAAGGCGAATTTTAGAAAAGGAATAAAACTGTCGTGATAGGTTAGCGTGCCATCAAAATCAAACACTGATAACGTTTTTACGGTGTTTTTCGCGTTTTCAAATTGGGGTTGCATACAGGGTAAGGCTCCGTAAATCATCAGAGTTTGAAAAATATATTTTACTTATTATATCATTGTTCTAAAAATGAGATAGAGGTAGCCTTATTTATTGATAAATAATGATTTTTCTCATTTATAACGAGAAGTAGAGTAATGAGCCGTAAAAAACACCTCTTAGTGATTTAGGCTAAGAGGTGTGATTTTAGGCTGTTGGCAAACAGAATAAGGGATTAATAATATTCAATCATAAAGGTCGCTGCACCATTGGCGGAACCTGCGGATAATCGGTCATCAACACGAATATAGCGCGCTCGTAATGGAACACTCACGACCCCCGCTTTTTCAGTGATCGGCTGTGCAAAGGCGGTTGGCGTATTAAATTTAACAAAATCTTCACCGACATCACCAAATGCAAGTTGGATCCCTACACCTTTTGCTGCACCCGGTACATCATTTACTTTAAAAGTTCCCGGATATTCAGGAATAGTTGGGTTAACAGGCTTTATTGTTACTCTTAGCTCATTAGGATCGCGTTCAGGAAAGGTTTGTTTAACTTCAGTTGAAATAATATTTCCTTTTCTTCCTGAATAATAACCTCTAAAAGCAGGACAATTGGTTAATATAATATCGGAATTTATCCATTTAGTTGTACTCCCTTTGGCTGGAAGTGTAGTTGTTTCATGAGAGCCAAGATTAACTGTATAATCTTGTGTTCGGCAGGTTGATGACATTACATTTACGTTACCCGTAATAAAGACATCAAAAAAAGTAAATGGAAAATCAGGTGCAATAACGTGATCAAGCCTTGTGTTTGGCATATGTATAGTAGTTTGATTACGCGCTGTAAATTGCGCATTGCCTGGTGTTATTGGACCTGTTTTAATCAAAACAAAAGATAGATAAGGTTTAGACCAGTAGTTAACAGAATTAACATTATCGCCAATAGTGGCTTTACTAAATTCACGCACTACTTCGCCTGACATATCTACACTTTCACCAATTTTCAAGGACCGATTTTTGTCCTTCATAGTATAAAATTGGATCCCAACTCCTGGTAAATTGGTCTGAAATACGTTACTTGGGAGCCCTGCTCCTACAACAGGAGTGCCGGATATAGAGAGCATTTTAGTTGATTCAGTCATAACAAATCGATAAACATCATCAAGATTTGAACGATCAGCACTACAGTTATAGCTATAATAGTATTGAGCTGTATCAACATAAGATTGGTAAATGACACTACCAACAGGAGCGTCAGGACCTAAAAAAACCGAACCACTTACAGTAATATGTAATTGTTGCGTTGGTTTATCTACTGTACATGTCACATCTGATTTAGCCATTACTTCCGCAACAGGGAAAAGTAGAAGTATTAAGGCTAATGAGTTTTTAATAATAGGCTTCATACTTTATTCTCCACATACGCTGGTAAGTTGGACAAAACTACTTTGATTATCTTTATCTGGTGCTGGGGCACTATAGTTAATGGTACATTGCTGTATTTCACCTGGCCCCCATTTCACGGTTAAGCGACCTGACGTTTTCTCAACTCGGGCGTAGAGAAGTCCTCCCTGACCTATACTACCCACTTCATTGTTCTGTTCATCGTAAGCGACACTACCAAATGGAATAGCGCCGTTATTACGTTGGATTGTAATTAACAGAGGGATACCTGCATTAGTTTTAAATTCCACTTTAGTGATCGCACCTTCAAACGGTGCAACGCGCGCTTGCGTATTTTGTAGCTCGATATTATTTGACATTCCTTTCGGGTTAATCGTGATGTCATTCATTTGATATGGGGTTAAATAAGGCACAGCAGCATGACCAAATCCATCGATTTCAATGCCTGGATAGCCACTGACTTTGGCACCTTTAGCACCATCAGCTTCAACTACCGCAAAGGTATTGCCTTGATAAGGGGTTGCTACCACGCCACCAGACCAGCCAATAAATGAACCACTAGCACCGATCGAACCATTTTGATAATGCTCACCTAAACCATAGTTAGCTGTTAAGTTGGTATAATTAGTTTTTGCACTACCATTCAAGGTCATGCTAGATCCAACACCATGGTTTGTATTCATTGCTGTTATACCGTAGTTATAACGATTATTTTCACCAGCAGATCCAGAGATCCCGATACGCTCACCTACATCTCCTCGACCATTACGTGTTAAGGCTGCAGTTAAGGTCGGCATATGATCAACACTTAAATCATAGAGTGGTAAAATAAAGTTCAATTCAAACGATGTCTCCTTTTTACCATCGGCATTACGTGCTTGACCGACATTTAAGCCATAAGAGAGACGTTTCCAGCGGTTGTTGTAACCCATTTGGTATTGCAAGTCGGTCGTGTCATTATTCCAGTAGTTTTGTGTAAATCCACTGACATAGAATGTTCCCCAACCTTCGGGTAAACCTTGATCAATCGTGACATTAAAGCGGCTTTTTGGACGCCAAATATTGTTGATACTGCGCCCATAGCGTTCTTCATTAATAGCTTGAACGGCAGAGCTATAATCATAGAATTTTTCGGTATTAAATTTATAAGCAGCAATCGTCAGGTTACTATTAGTATCTTGAATAAATTTGCTATAACTGATTTGATAACTTTGTCCGCTATTCACTTTTGACGATGTTGTATTTAAATGCAAACGTGCTTGAGTGATGTCAGCAGAAAATGCTCCTAATGGCGTGCTTAATGCAAAACCAGCTTGAAGTGCGTAATAATCTGCACCGGTACTCTGTATACCCGCATAACCCGTTATCAGATTAGTTAATCCGCGACGATAAGTGGCTTGATATAACGTTGGATCATAGTCAACAGATGATGAGTTTAAATGGCCAGCGGCTACCGTATAGTTATGTTGCCCAGGACGCAATAACTGCACAACAGAAGCGTAATAGACTTTAAAGTTTTGTTGTGACCCATCCGATTCTTGAATGGTGACATCTAAGTTACCACCATATCCTGATGGATAAAGGTCATCAATTTCAAATGGACCTGGCGGTACGGTAATTTCATGGATCACTCGCCCATCTTGGCGAATAATGACTCGGGCATTGGATTTTGCGACACCACGAATGGTCGGCGCAAAGCCACGCTGTGAGTCAGGTAACATTTTCTCATCACTAAAGAGTTGGATACCTCTTAATGGTTGTGAATCAAAAAGTTGTCCTGTCGTAAGAACATCACCAACTTGAACGACACCTTTTATTGTAGTGATAATACGTTGTAGATAATTATAAGTTGATGTGTAGTCATGGCCATTTTGTTCATTCCATGAATAATTACCAGTGTGATGGAAACTCCATGTGCCTAAATTTAGGTTACTATTAACACCAACGAATGCTGATTTGTAATTTGTTCCGTTGTTACGAGACATAAAATAATTTGCGTTATAGCTTACTAACAACGCATTTATACCTCGTTCCCAAAGTGAAGGACTTACATAACCACGGGGCTTATAACCAACAAGAGCTTGTGGTGTGTTGATCGTTAAACGTTGAACTGAGTGGTCATAGTTTACGTCAGTTGAGGGCACAAAATCGGTTAGTGCAATGCATTCATGTAGCTCTAACGCACTTTTTAATAGCGGTGTTATTTTGTCACTTTTAAACCCTATTAAGCCAATGATATCTTTAGTTAAACAAGGCGATACTTGGCCATTTGCCATATCTTTAAAGGTGACTGTTGTTCTTGTCATAAATTGGCTGTTGACATAGATTTCAACATTCCATGTACCCGGCAAGAAAGTATTTTCTTTATCAAAACGACTGATATCAATCTCACCTTGAGATGTATTCATAAAAATAGGATTAAATGAGAGTGAGTTAATTCCATTTGTATGGGAAGGCTCATTATTCTCTGTTGATGAGGCAGTATTATTTTGTAATAAAGGTGACGTATTGGTCGATAATACAGGAGTGCCATTAGGTAACCATTTATTATTTTCGATCTCTGTTATATTTTCTGCATAGGTATAGGGTGCGATTAGAAAAAAAGTCGCACTAGCAGATATTATAATAGTTTTTAAAATATAACTGCTCATTTGAGTATTCCCGTATATTTTATAAAGTCACTGGAGAATTAAATTTTTGATTCAACTATCTTCATGGCACCCCAATCGTTTACATATCGATAAACGACTTTATTTCCCGTATTTGCAGATATCCCATTGGGTATAGCAAAGTCATGGCTACCTAATGGCGGAACTAATTCACCATCAATAGGTTGTTTATCATTTCCATTAAGAGAAATAGAAACTAAAGAAACATAATAAGGGGCATTATTGATAACTTTTAAAGTGTTACCTGAAACTGAAAATTGAAGGCCTTCCGCAGCATTAATTGCCCCTATTTTATCTTTTAGTACATCAGGACGATAAAATAGTTTTATTCTTGAACGATAAGCAATTTGTAATTTATTATCTATTTCCGTATTTGCGTTAGGTGGTATTTCTAATACATTTAACCAATAAATAGATTCTTTATCTTTAGGTAATGTTGTAGCGCCCGTAAAACTAATTCTTAATGATTGTGATTTTTCTGGCTCAATGCGAAATATAGGGGGAGTTAATACAAAAGGAACTTGAATATTTTCAGGTTTTGCATCAACGTCACCAGTATCAATCCAATTTTGAATTAAAACAGGAACTTTCCCTTCATTACTAATTTTTACTGTGACTTCTTTTTCATTTTCATTATAAATAACACGAGTTCCGCTAATAATAACACCAGCGTTTACCCATGTAGAAATGATTAATAATAAACTAAAAAAAAAGCTTTTAATTAATTTAGGGGCTATCATATTTATCTTTATTCCATTAATAAAAAGCAAACAGAGAGGAGAAACTCCCCTCTGTTTATTTCGATTATTTATATTGCAGAGTATAAACAACGCTACTTGTTACTTTACCAGCCTCTGTTTTACCAATTGCGTAGTATTCTACAGCGTATGGTAAGGTGGCTTTATCATTAGTAATTGTATAATAAGTAGTATCATTTACTTGAGATGTGTTACCTACTTTAATTGCGTTAAAGTTAGCTCCATCTAACAGTTGTAACTGGACTAATTTTGCGCCAGTTGCAGCAACATCCATATTTTTCAAACGACCAGTCGCTTGGTCTACTGTTGCACCAGTTTCAAAGAATGCAGAAACAGTGCTATGACCTGCCACACCTACTTTACAATCAGAAAGGTTCATATTAAATGCAGTACGGCCAGTCACTTCACCTGCATTTTGTAAAACGTTAGTACTAACTGTTGGTAGAGTAATGGTTGCATCAGGGCCTTGACCTTCAATGTCAACTTTACAAGTAGTATCAGTTAATTCACCATTAAAAGTAATCGTACCAGTATTATCAGCAGCAATTGCATTACCAGCCATTAGACCAAATGCCATTGCTAAAGATGCACCAATGATAGATTTTTTCATTCTAAATTCCTTCGTTTTATATTAGATGACTACGTTTTAATAAATAGCTAAACATTTAAATAATATTTAGTAATTTATTTTTTTTGACTAGCTATTAGTGTAAAAATAAATAAAAGCCATCCATGGCGAATAAAAACACTTAATAAGCGTTTTTTATTTTCCTAATAATTATCTATTAATACGAAATAATAGTTTGGTCGATTGCTAACATCCCTAACTTCATAAAGCTAATAGCTCATGAAAATAAAACATAATTAAATATTTTATTTTCATGGTTAATTGCTTATAGTGATGTTACGTAATTTTGTTAAATGTTTGTTTTTAATTTAGCTGGCTAATAGTAGTACCACTAAATTCATAGTCTCTTTTTTTGATTGCGTATTTGGCACCTTTTCGTTGTAGGTGCTTATTACTTCACGATTCAAATCATCCCATGATTTATCAAAAATAATAAGTAGCTTGTTTATTAAACTAAGTGACATACTATTTTTGCCATTTTCATAACGGGATATTTGTTGTTGGCTAACAGAAATTATTTTTGCCAGTTCACGACCTGATAATTTCTTCTCTTTTCTAGCCTTCTTAAAAAAAAAGCCTACTTTTGTGTCTAGATCGTTCATAAATTAATTCCAATAACATGAGGTCTAATATTTAGAAGTTATCACATATTAAAATTAGCCATTTCATTTTGAATAACTATATTACACATAAATTAATGGGTAAAAATGGTTTGCTCTATGCGATATCATTTTGTAATAGGCCGTTCCTATCAAGAGAGTAATTATTGTAAGGCTATACTTAAGTTTTAGTAAGTGATAGATATATCAATATGTTAAGTAATTTAATGAAATTACAAACTAATTGCGATATTCGTTATGTGAGTTTTATTTGGGTGTAAAATCTCGTTTAGTAAGTTATATGTTATTTTATATTTCATTTTTCATCCTTATAAGATGAATTGTATGAAAGAGTTAGATATTGTAAGGGAATGTATTTTACGCGGATTATGGGTATTTATGAAAATTATAGAGCGTAAGAATTCTCTGAATAAAATCAAAAATGGGGGGATATGATGAAAATGAGTTATGTGTTTTTATAAAAAAATTGTAAAAACAACTTTTTTATTTAAAAGAGTGAAAAGTAATAATTGGTCTAATAGGGTAATTATAGTGGGATATATTCATATAAAGAAGAATTTGTTGTTTGATGCTAAGTAGATGGCCTTTTTTTGAAAATATTAATTGCAATGATGTTTTATTTGTTTTCTTAAATGTTTTATTTATTCCTCTATATGAGGTTAAAAACAATTTGTGTGTTTATCTATTCCTCTCTTTTACTAAAAGTGACAATAATTTTTCATTAGCGATATCCTAAGTGTATATACTCTGTTTTTAGAGATATTCAGAAACTGTTTATCTAAAATATATGAGCTAAATCGTAAAAATACTTAATATTTATTAATCTATAAGAGATGATCCCTATTTTTGTGAAATTAAAAATTTTTATCGATTTTGAGTTTTCATTAAAATTCATCCCTAATTGCTAATCAATTAATAACACTGAAATATTATTTCATAACGGTATATGATCTAGATTAATACTTAAATTTAAGAATAAAAATCTGATTACCATCATTGATGGAGAACTGTATTAATCGTTTGTATTGATAATTCTGATTAATGAGTAAATAAAATCTATTTCGTGCCGATAAATGAATGCATTTGTATCATTTTATTATCGGGGAAGATTATTTCATGAGTATTGAAAGATCAGCGAAAGTAGGTTCCATTATACTATTAACTATTTTCTTATTATCATCAGTTTTGTCGTCATTTTTTATTTATAGAATGCAAGAAAACTTTGCGTCATTGGATTCTTTGAATACCAGATTGAATAGTGTTCAAGAGGCAAGATATGAGTTAGCGACTATTCGTTCTCACGTCAATTATTTAATGTTGTTGAAAACCATGACGGATGAAAATAAGCAAGAAACTATTAAATCACTTGTTGCTGAAGCGAAAGAGTTGGCGACAAAATCAAAAGCGACTATTACTCATTGGGTAGGTGTGAAGAAAATAAGCCCTGATGCTCAACGTAATTCAGAGCAGCTCTCAGTGTTATTCTATTATCTTCTAGATGAACTTATTGCACCTATTGATACGCTAGATTACACAGAATCAAATCTCTCTAACGACTTTACTCGTCTATCTGAACTTTTTGATGAATATCTTATGATCACGAAAGGTGTGAATGATGATATTAAAGCACAGCAAGCTTGGATGGTGCAGTTGTCAATTTATACAACCATTATTGCCCTGGGGATCATTCTTGTTCTTCTGTATATCGTTATTCGTTGGGTAAATAAAACGTTTATCTTTAACTTGAATACGCTATCAGTTATTTTGCAGAAAGTGGGAGAGGGGGATTTAAGTTTCACTTTACCTAAGAAACGAAATGATGAGTTTGGAACCTTGTTCTCTAATGTGGGAGAGATGCAAACCTCGCTAACATCGACTATTCAACTAGTTAAAGAAGAAGCATTAGAGATCAAAAAAGGCTCAGCAGAAATTGCTTCTGGTAACCAAGATCTCTCTTCTCGTACCGAAGAGCAAGCGAGTGCTCTGCAACAGACAGCGGCAAGTATGGAAGAGATTAAAATTGCGGTAGTGAATAATACTGATAATGCGATTTTAGCCAACTCCATCACCGCAGAAACACGTGATTTGGCGATTGATGGTTCTAATATCATGAATGATGCCATTAACTCGATGAAAAAAATCGAGGTGGGTACATTAAAAGTTGCTGAAATCAATGATGTAGTTAATAACATTGCAAGCCAAACTAATATTCTGGCATTAAACGCAGCGGTTGAAGCGGCGCGTGCGGGTGAACAAGGTCGCGGATTTACTGTTGTTGCAACAGAAGTGAGAAATTTAGCAGCAAGAAGTGCGGATGCTGCGCGTGAAATTAATCAAATCATCAGAGAATCCGTTGCTGACGTAGCTCATGGTCGAGAATTAGTGAATAGAACGGGCGAGCATATGCAGGACATCGTTTCTTCTATTACTAAAGTTAGCGATATCATGCAGGGCATTAGTATCGCATCAGAAGAGCAAAAAGTGGGCATTGAACAGATTGCAGTTGCCATTAACCAAATGGATTCTGTTGTTCAGCAAAATGCAGCTTTAGTTGAACAGGGCGCAACGTCAACAATGATTTTAGATGAGAAAGCACAAAACTTAACAGATAAAGTTTCAGTCTTTCAAATTAAAGAACAATATTAATAATTAAAATAGCTGGTTAACGTTTATATTTAAAACAAGCTCACTTTAATAGCGATATAAGAGTGAGCTTTATTTTTGAAACGTCATTTGATGCTGGCTTTTATTTCCCGTGCCTTTATTCTCATTAGCGTGTGCTTGGGTATATTGCGTAGCGCTTATAACTATAGGTATTATTTATCTGTTAATCAGAGTAAATTATAATGTTTATCTGGTCTTACAGTTATCGGTAATGGGCTAATAGCTTGCATTATTTCTGAAACCAAGAGACATCGCAATGGCAATACCTAACAAACTAAAAGGAGCAATTGTTAAGTGTATTCCTAATTGTTCATACCATTGATAAATCAAAATAGCGATAATTGACATGATAACATTAAGGCATAAACGAAAGATTATTTTTGAAAGCACAGAACCATGCCAATCAA
This sequence comes from Proteus terrae subsp. cibarius, assembly GCF_011045835.1. Lineage (NCBI taxonomy): Bacteria > Pseudomonadati > Pseudomonadota > Gammaproteobacteria > Enterobacterales > Morganellaceae > Proteus > Proteus terrae. The sequence continues at coordinate 3,156,129 of NZ_CP047349.1, read as the reverse complement.
ATAACCGCAAGAACCAGTGTTGATTAGGACGAATGACCATAATAGTAATGATATAAAATGAGGTTTAAATTTTTTGGAATATTATCTCAATAAAAGAAGTAATAAGCTAATTAATTCTCTTGAAAAATAAAGAGGATAAAAAACTGGTTCATATCTGTATGTATGAACCAGAACGATAAATTTATATTATTAAATATAATTATTGTTAATATAATAATTTATGCATAGTTGATCTGATTTATTAATCATAATGTTTCAGCCACCTCCATAACTGTACTTAGCACAGAGCCCCATGTGAATGAAGAAGAAGGTAGCACTGCGGATGCTTCTGCTAATTCATTGTTTATATTAGTCATAGATAATCCCATTACAAGGTGGGGTAAATTATCTATCTTTAATGGGTTATAACCTTTATATGGTTCATCAGATGAATGCGTTTCTTCTGGTGAATAATGAGGGTTTGGAATTGTTTCTTCAATAATATCACTATCTATTTTTGTGTAGATAGTGACAAGCTCTATTAATTGATTTGGAATGTTTATATATGCAGAATATTCTTGTTCTTCAGTTAATACGGTTCTGAGTATATCACTGACACGTTCTTTAATTTGATCATGATAATAATAGACGGTATCAAGTGCAGAATAAAAATTATTTGTTGGTCTTATCTTATAAATATAAGATTTATTTTCGCTTGAGACATTGAGCAAATCTTTTGCGAATTTTTCACTTGATTTAAAACTTGATGTCGTAGGAATAAATGCAGAGTCTTTACTTCCTCTTCTCCCTGAAACACCATTTACATGAGCATGAAAATTGATATTATTTCCCCAAGCAACAAATCCTTTTTTAAATACCTCCTCTGGTGGTCTTGAATCTGCTCTGTACACTTTACTTACGGGTCTTGCATATGATAGCTGTATATTAAATAAAATAAATAATATAATTAAAATTATTTTTCTCATTATAACCTCTTATTATTCTATAAATGCTTTAGAGTGCTATGTTATTTCTCTTTTTATTTAGTCATAATTTTTTATTTTGGAGTAATTAATGTTTTGATAATCCAATCATATATAAGGCATCGTTACCAGGAAAAGCATTTTCTACCCCGACGCATACGGCTATATCTGCCTGTGTCAGAAATGAAACTTTAGCGATATCGTAAAGTGTAGTGGCATTGTACATAATGCCATAATGATAGGAGCCACCCGTTTTAGGGACAAATTTTATATTGGCTGCTAATACTGGTTTTTCCCCATTGTTATAACTATTAGTTACAACGGTTAAGCTGGAAATTTTGCCATTTTTTACACTTCCATTTAATTTTTTGCAATAACCGTCAAAATTAGTTCCGGCATGCGAAAATGATGAAAAGGAAAGAAGACTAATAATAAGTAATTTTTTCATTTATAACCTCTATATTTATGGTGTTTATATGTAATTGTCGTTAATTCCATTGAATAAATAATTGATGTTCATTGTTGGATTTAATATGTACATCTAAGTAATGGAAGTGATTTAAATATACAGAGGTAAGTTGTTTTTAAAATATTTTTTTTTAACATATTGTAATGTAAAAATAATATTTACAATGCGAATTTGTTTTTGAAAGTTTTATCTGATGAAAATAAATAGAAATATAATATGTTATTTTTCTGAGGGGAATATTTTTGAGGAGCAACGAGTTTTAATATTCTATTAATGAAAGGATAAAACTTGAAGTGTAGAAAAAGGGGGCCGATAAAAAATTAACGTAGTTAAAGATATTTGATGGGGCAACGGTTTATAAAAACAAAAAAGCCACTTGCTAAGAAGTGGCTTAATGCGCTGATTTAACAGCTAAAATTTGGTGGCCCCTACTGGACTTGAACCAGTGACCAATCGATTATGAGTCGACTGCTCTAACCAACTGAGCTAAGGGGCCTTAATGGAGTGTGATTATACGTGCCATTTGGCACTAGGTCTAGCCTTTGAATGACTGTATGCGCAAATTCTGTTCAATCTAAACAATAAAAAAATAAAACAGAGAATAACAGTGATATCAATAACATAGTGTAATGACTAATGGGTAAGCTTACATATAGGTACAATAATATAAATAATAAGGCTATTTTTTATAAATATATGTAGATGAAGTCTATTGTAGCTTACATCGTGTGTGGATACTGTTTCAAAATTCCATAAAAAAACGCCTGTGATATCACAGGCGTCTATTATAACTTTTATTGAAAAGTAAGTTGATTACTCGTCAAGGAAGCTACGTAGTACCTCAGAACGGCTTGGATGGCGTAATTTACGCAGTGCCTTCGCTTCAATCTGACGAATACGTTCACGGGTAACATCAAACTGTTTACCCACTTCTTCCAAGGTATGGTCGGTATTCATATCGATACCGAAACGCATACGCAGGACTTTCGCTTCACGTAATGTTAAGCCAGCTAACACTTCGTGAGTTGCTGAACGTAAGCTTTCTGATGTTGCAGAATCTAGTGGTAATTCGAGAGTCGTATCCTCGATAAAATCGCCTAAATGTGAATCTTCATCGTCACCGATTGGGGTTTCCATGGAGATTGGTTCTTTAGCGATTTTCAGTACCTTACGGATCTTGTCTTCAGGCATCAGCATGCGCTCTGCAAGCTCTTCTGGTGAAGGTTCACGTCCCATCTCTTGCAACATTTGACGAGAGATACGGTTCAGTTTATTAATCGTTTCGATCATGTGAACAGGGATACGGATTGTACGCGCCTGATCAGCGATTGAACGAGTAATTGCCTGACGGATCCACCATGTTGCATAAGTTGAGAACTTATAACCACGACGGTATTCAAATTTATCAACCGCTTTCATCAGACCAATATTCCCTTCCTGAATTAGGTCAAGGAACTGCAAGCCACGGTTGGTATATTTTTTCGCGATAGAGATAACGAGACGTAAGTTCGCTTCGACCATCTCTTTTTTCGCACGACGTGCTTTGGCTTCACCGATAGACATACGACGGTTAATATCTTTAACCTGTTCGATTGTCAGTCCAGTTTCAACTTCAATTTGTTGCAACTTTTGTAAACTGCGTTGTACTTCTTCTTCAATACCTGCCAGTTTTTCAGACCAAGGCTTATTCATTGCACGAGCAGCAGTGAACCATGTGTCATTGGTTTCGTTACCTGTAAACAAAGTAATGAAGTTTTTCTTTGGCATCTTAACTTGATCAACACAAAGACGCATGATGTGACGTTCTTGAGCACGAACTCTGTCCATCATTTCACGCATATTGTTAACCAGATAATCAAACTGTTTTGGTACTAAGCGGAACTGTTTGAAAATTTCAGATAACAATAAGATTTCAAGCTCTGTATCTTTGTGGTTACGACCTTTCGCCTTGATAGTTTGGCGAGTTTTTTCGTATTGCTCACGAAGCTCAGTAAATTTCTGACGCGCTAATTCAGGATCGATGCTGTTATCATCATCGCTATCGCTGTCATTGTCGCTATCTTCATCTTCGTCTTCATCTTCGTCTTCATCACTATTGTCAACGTCATCATCATCTTTGTCTAAATTGACATCTTCACTTTCTGCCATTTCTTCGGCATTAGGGTCAATAAACGCAGTAATTAAGTCTGAAAGACGTGCTTCGCCAGCTTCAACGCGATCATACTGTTCAAGAAGATAAGTAATTGCTTCAGGATATTCTGCAACGGAACATTGAACTTGGTTAATACCATCTTCAATGCGTTTTGCGATATCAATTTCACCTTCCCGGGTGAGCAGTTCAACTGTTCCCATTTCTCGCATATACATACGGACAGGGTCGGTTGTACGGCCAATCTCAGATTCTACACTAGAAAGTACCTGAGCTGCGGCTTCTGCAGCATCATCATCAGTATCATTTGAATTTTCTGCCAGCATCAGATCATCGGCGTCAGGTGCTTCTTCCATAACCTGAATGCCCATGTCGTTAATCATCTGGATGATGTCTTCGATTTGATCTGAATCGACGATATCTTCCGGCAGATGGTCATTGACCTCAGCATAGGTCAGGTAGCCTTGCTCCTTACCTTTAGTAACAAGTAGCTTCAGCTGTGACTGCGGGTTTTGCTCCATAAGACGGTATCCACACTTCAAAGTAATTTGGGTTGGTGTCGGTCGGCGATAACTGTTCAGCCAACAATAACTACGGAGGGGCATTTTCATTGTCGATTGCTACGGTCCCCTCAGCGTAGCAAATGTAGGTTTTTAGTACCTACCGATAGCGGCAATTAAGCCGTGTTTTTAATCTTAATTTTGTGTTTACTTTTTAACGCGTGCCTGTATTATCAATTGGACTTCTTCGCGTTCATCTTGCGTTAGGCCTTCTGTTCTCTCTTTCGCAATAAGCGCGTTTAAACGTTCGTCCATTGCGGTTAAAAAAAGATGATCTAACGTGTCTGTAAAGGTTTTCTCTGCAATCTCATCTATATCTATATCGTTCCACATTGCCAATTTTTCAAGCTGTTTACCGAATTTATTCTCTCTATAGAGTTCGATAATCTGTCCTGTATTTAGGCCCGGTTGTGCTTGGCAAACGGAAACTAACTCAATAAAAAGCGATAGACCTGCAATTTTTTCTGTACTTAATCCCTCGAGAGGGGGCACTAATTTAGAGAACTCTGGGTTTTGTATCAATAAGGCAATCAATATACGCATTGGTGTAGTGCGTAATTTTGTCGGTTGATACGACAACTCGTGATTAACCGGTGTTTTACCAAATAAACGATCCATTTGCTCAATATCGGGATTTCCCGTTAAGCTTCCAAGCTCTCTTAATAAATATAGACGTAAAGTTTCACTTGGGATCTTATCTATTAATGGTCTGGCTAAACTATATAGCTTACCATTGCCTTCTTGAGTACTCAGATCCACTTGCGGAACGAGTGAATCAAACAAAAATTCTGATAATGAATGTGCTTGTTCCATACGTTTTTCAAAAGCGTCTTTACCTTCACGACGAACCAATGAATCAGGATCATCACCTTCGGGTAAAAACATAAAACGTAAAGAGCGACCATCATTTAAAAAAGGAAGGGCGGTTTCTAATGCTCGCCATGCGGCATCACGACCAGCTCTATCTCCATCATAGCAGCAAATAATGTTATCCGTTGTCCGAAAGAGCAACTGGATATGTTCTGCTGTAGTGGAGGTTCCTAATGAGGCAACGGCATAATCAATACCAAACTGCGCTAATGCCACAACATCCATATAACCTTCAACAACTAATAGCTTTGTGACGTTATTATTAGATTGTTGCGCTTCATAAAGTCCGTAAAGTTGGCGACCTTTATGGAATATCTCTGTTTCTGGTGAGTTTAAGTATTTAGGTAAATCATCACCTAACACTCGCCCTCCGAAGGCAATAACACGGCCACGTCTATCTCGGATAGGAAACATGACTCGTTGGCGAAAACGATCATAAGTGCGGCCATTATCGTTAGTTATTACCATACCCGCTTCAAGAAGTAAGGCTTTATTATCGGCACTTTGACCAAAACGTTTTAGGGCGTTATCCCAACCAGTTGGCACAAATCCAATAGAGAAACGGGTAATAATCTCTTCACTAAGACCTCGATGCGCGAGATAGTTTCTTGCTTCTTGTGCATCAGGTTTATTGAGAGCGCTACTATAATACTGATTCAACTTCTCCATCACTTGATAGAGATTTTGTCTTATATGTCGTTCAATAGGGCTACTGCCTGTTCCTGATTCATAAGGAACTTCTAACCCATGCATTGCTGCTAACTCTTCAATGGTTTCGACAAAATCAAGCCTGTCGTAATTCATCAAAAAATCAATAGCATTGCCATGCGCGCCGCAACCAAAACAGTGATAAAACTGTTTGTCGCTATTTACTGTGAAAGAGGGCGTTTTTTCATTATGAAACGGACAACACGCTGAATGATTTTTGCCTTGTTTTTTTAACGGCACGCGAGCGTCGATAAGATCGATGATATCGGTTCGAGCAAGCAAATCATTGATAAATGAACGTGGAATTCGTCCAGCCATAAGCCCTTTTACGCCTGTTGTTGAACGAGAATAAGCCGCGCTCTCAGAAGAAAGCACGGCCTTTAACTGCGACTACAGTGTCTGCATATGTTGCGGTATAAGCCGCAAAATATTAGTACAGACGAGTACGACGTGCGTTTTCGCGAGCTAATTTTTTAGCGTGACGTTTTACTGCTGATGCTTTAGCGCGTTTACGTTCAGTCGTTGGTTTTTCATAAAACTCACGACGACGAACTTCTGCTAATACGCCTGCTTTTTCACAAGAGCGTTTGAAACGACGAAGAGCAACGTCAAATGGCTCGTTTTCACGTACTTTGATTACCGGCATGTGCCTCTCACCTCAATAGAAATCGGTTTGCGCTGGCATTATTTAAGCCAGCCGACATTTAAAATGGTGCGGAATTTTACTTCAAAGCAGGGCACTTTGTAAAGAGATGCACAAAATTGAAACGCAAACTCTCACTTTTGTGTCTTTTTTGGGAGACCACAAAAAGCGAAAGTCGCTAACCACACATTTAAATCACTTAAAATAGGTGGATAATTATAGAACAGAAAAAGGAATTTGTCACATGCTGGTATGTAAAAGATGTGCTGAAGGCGTATAAAATCACCGAAATAATGGTACAATCGATTTATTACGCGAGTCCGCGAAGAAGAATTTGGAAGCGTCATGCGAGTTTTAGGTATTGAAACATCTTGCGATGAAACCGGTATCGCAATTTACGATGATAAAGCCGGTCTATTAGCGAATCAACTTTATAGCCAAATTAAACTACACGCCGATTATGGTGGTGTAGTTCCTGAACTTGCTTCACGGGATCATATCCGTAAAACAGTACCTCTTATTCAAGCGGCACTGAAAGAAGCAAATCTTACGGCACAAGATATTGATGCGGTTGCTTATACAGCGGGACCCGGTCTTGTTGGCGCTTTGCTTGTAGGCGCAACAATTGGACGCTCGTTAGCTTTTGCATGGGATGTTCCAGCTATTCCTGTTCATCATATGGAAGGCCATTTATTGGCTCCAATGCTTGAAGAGAAAACACCTGAGTTTCCGTTTGTGGCACTTTTGGTTTCTGGTGGTCATACACAATTAATCAGTGTGACAGGAATTGGCGAATACACTTTATTAGGTGAATCTATCGATGATGCTGCCGGTGAAGCTTTTGATAAAACAGCAAAATTGTTAGGATTAGATTATCCCGGCGGTCCTGTTTTATCGAAAATGGCGCAACAAGGCACAGAAGGTCGATTTGTTTTTCCTCGTCCAATGACTGACAGACCGGGGCTTGACTTTAGTTTCTCTGGTTTAAAAACCTTTGCTGCTAATACTATTCGTCAAAATGACGATTCAGACCAAACTCGCGCTGATATTGCACGGGCATTTGAAGATGCTGTTGTTGATACGCTAGCGATAAAATGTCGTAGAGCTTTAGAACAAACGGGCTTTAAACGTTTAGTGATGGCGGGTGGTGTAAGTGCTAACCGGACATTACGTGCGAAAATGGAAACCGTGATGAAGCAATTAGGTGGCGAAGTTTTTTATGCGCGCCCTGAACTGTGTACTGATAATGGTGCAATGATTGCATTAGCGGGGATGATCCGCTTTAAAGGCGGTACAGAAGGCCCATTAAGTGTGACTGTAAGACCTCGCTGGCCTTTAGCTGAATTGCCTGCCCTTGAAAATAAATAATGCATTGTAAAGTGTCTATTTCTAATTTGACACTCGATGTTTGCAAAAGAAAAGCCACTTTATAAGTGGCTTTCTTTTTTCAATTCAAATTTTAAACAGACGTTAATTAATCTTCTTTTTCTTGCTCTTTCGCTTCTTGAATGATCTCTTTTTCCGTTTTTTCGGTTTTCTTTTTCAATTTGTGCCAGATCCGGCTTTCTTGACCACGCCATAAACGTTGAATATTGTCATGATGACGGTAAAGTACAAGACATGATAATAACGCGACGGGATAAGTGAATTCTGGTTTAAACCACCAAACGTAAAAAGGGGCAAGTAGTGCGCTGATGATCGCGCCAAGTGATGAATAGCCACTCAGTAAGACGGTGAGTAACCATGTTCCTGCAATAAGACCACTTAAATCCCAACCAATGGCAGCAATAGCACCAAATGCAGTGGCAACGCCTTTTCCGCCTTTAAAGTGGAAGAAAACAGGGTAGATATGCCCAAGGCAAGCTGCGATTGCCACAATGCCGAGGTAAAAAGGAGGCACATTTAAGTAGTAGGCGAGCCAAACAGGGAGCATCCCTTTTAGGACGTCACAGATAAGCACTGCCGCTGCGGCCGCTTTTCCACCAATACGTAGGACGTTGGTCGCTCCGGGATTGCCAGAGCCAAATTTTCTTGGATCAGGTAGTCTTGCCAGTCGGCAAATCAATATCGCGCTGGAGATTGAGCCGCACAAGTAGGCGAAGATGATCATTCCAAGTGCGTTAGCACTCATTTGTATTCTCCAATGTTTATGTAAGTTCGTTAGGCATGTATGGATAATACGCATATTTCATCGGAAGTGGTATCCGATGAGCAGAAAAAATAAGAGATGACGTGATGGATATCGTATTTATTGAGCAATTATCAGTAATAACCACAATCGGTGTTTATGATTGGGAAAAAACCATAAAACAAAAATTAGTGTTCGATATCGAAATGGAATGGGATAACAAACGCGCATCCCAAACCGATGATGTGGTTCATTGTTTAGATTATGCCAGTGTGAGTAATGCAATCATTGACTATGTTGAGACCCGACGTTTTGAGTTAGTTGAACGTGTAGCAGAAGAAGTGGCACAGCTATTGATAACTCAATTTGCTGTACCTAGAGTAAAAATTAAATTAGCGAAACCTGGGGCTGTTGCACAAGCCAAAAATGTGGGTGTAATTATTGAGCGTAAAGCTTAATTAGAGCTGATCCTGATTAAGTCGTGATTTCCATTTTATAATCGCGACTTCTCGTTGCTTGGTTAGCGCATCTCGTATTGCACTACCTTTTAATCCACTTTCAATAATTGGCTTAATATCCACATTATTTGCAATTGCGAAAGCTTGGCAAAGAAACGCGCGTTGTGGATAAACGAGATTTTCTAATCCTTTTCGTCCTCTGGCGTCCGCTTCACTCACCATCGCTAATTGCTCAACACGTTCAGGTTTTCGCCATGCGTCAATAGCATCAAGTAAGCGGATTATTTTTGAAGGGCGCATTCTATCAATACGATGGATATGATCATGAAACCTTGCCGTTAGGCGTGCCAAATCACGAATATGATTAGGAATACGATAACGTTGGCATAAGGCTTCAACTAAAGGAACACCGGCAGGGCCATGTCCATGGTGATGAGGCCAATTTTCAGGAGGTGTTAATCCTTTTCCCAAATCATGGCATAAGGCGCTAAAGCGTACCGCAATATCGTCGGTTAATTGGCTAGCGATATTGAGTACCATCATGGCATGAATGCCTGTATCGATTTCTGGGTGCCATTTTTCAGGCGCAGGAACACCAAACAAAGCATCAATTTCAGGAAAAAGAACACTTAAAGCACCACATTGACGTAGAACTTCAAAATAGACTTGAGGCGCGGGGCTCTCAAGGGCTTTTTCTGTTTCTTTCCAAACACGTTCAGCCGTCAGCGCATTTAGCTCGCCACTTTGTGCCATTGTTTTCATTAATTGCAGTGTTTCAGGTGCAACTCTAAATCCTAAAGGTGCAAATCGTGCAGCAAAACGTGCAACCCGCAAAACTCTTAAAGGATCTTCTGAAAATGCTTCAGAGACATGACGAAGTTGTCTCGCATGAATATCATCTATGCCATGGTAAGGATCGACATATTCACCATTAGCAGAATAAGCAATAGCATTAATGGTGAGATCACGACGTGCGAGATCGTCTTCTAACGTGACATCTGGCGCTGCATAACAAGTGAAACCCGTGTAACCTGAGCCTGATTTTCGTTCTGTACGCGCAAGGGCATACTCTTCATGAGTATCTGGATGAAGAAAGACAGGAAAATCTTTGCCTACTTGTTGATAGCCTTGTTGTAACAGCATTTGAGGTGTTGCACCAACAACAACCCAATCTCTGTCTTTTACTGGCATCTGCAATAGTTGGTCGCGCACAGCACCACCAACAAGGTATATATTCACGGGATCACTGTTCCTTTGGCTGAATATTAGTTCATCCAACGATCGTTGCGTTTACGACGACGAGGAATGATATGTGGAAGGATTAGGCCAAAAATAAGACCCGCACCAGCAACACCACCACCATACATAAACCACTGTAAGATGATGTCACGTTGTCGGTCATCTAACTGTTGATTAGCGAAATCAAGTTTTTTCTCAGCAACAGCAAGTTTTGTTCTCATCTGTTCATTTTCTTTTTTCAAACCGTTGATTATGTCATCGCTGTTTGAGACTTTGTTTTGCATATCTATAGTACGTTGATTCCAACTTTGGTCGATATTCGCTAGTTTATCGCGTAGTGTTTGGATCTCTTTTTCCATAGCAGGAATACGAGTACGCATACTTGGTTGGGCACTTAGTTGGTTTTCTGGTAACCAGACAGTACGATCTTTATCATCTTTAATTTGTACATAACCTGTTGCCGCATTGCGAGAAATGACAGTAACGGTTGAACCTGAATTTAAAGAGCCAACAATTCGATACTGATTTCCTGGTCCACTATGCACATAAGTGGATAATTCATCGGAAACATAGCGAGTTTCTGCGTGTGAGCTCAGAGAAACACCTAAGCCAAGTAAGGAAATAAAAAGTAAGGGTAATTTTCGCATTATGTTTTCAACTTTTTTATCTATACAAGAGAATATTTTTACTGATACTAAAGAGTAAAGTTTGCGTAAGCAAATAGTAAACCAGAATGAGAACACTCTTAACTGGTAGAATATAGGGATAATCTGCCTTTTATTCATTATTGTTATTAGGCTATCACTTGCAAAATGAAAATGCGTCAAATATTTTACTAATCAATTGATTTACTTAAGGGAAATAGAATGAGCCAATTAGAAACTGAACTCAAAATGAGTGCTATACCTGCCGCTATTCCTCACATTATTCAGCGCATTCTGACTCTACCTCATCAACACTCTGCACCCAAAAAGCTGACTAATCTTTACTTTGAGACGACAGATAATCAAATTCGTCGTTGGGATATGGGATTGCGTATTCGTGGTGTTGATGAAAGTTATGAAATGACAATTAAAACCGCAGGTAAAGTGGTTGCAGGTTTGCATCAACGTCCAGAGTATAACGTGAAATTAGAACAACCTAAATTAGATTTAGCGCGCTTTCCAGCAGAAATCTGGCCTGAAAATACAGATTTAACCCTATTAGAAACACAACTCAATGTGCTGTTTAATACCGATTTTTATCGCGAAATCTGGCTGGTGGATTTTCAAAATAGCCAAATTGAAGTGGTATTAGATAAAGGTGCTATTCGTACTCATCAATACGAGTTGCCGATTGAAGAGTTCGAGTTAGAGCTTAAAAAAGGCGATGTGTCAGATGTTATCGCATTAGCAACTTATTTAGGTGAAAAGGGGGGATTGCGCCTAGCTTCTCGCAGTAAAGCAGCTCGAGGTTATTATTTAGCGAAAGATAAACCTGCTTTATCGTTGAGTGTGGTGAACCTTTCTCCTAGTGATACAACTGCTCAGCAACTCACGAAATGGTTAAGTGCAATACAAGCATTAGAAGAAGCCATTTTTGCTAACCCAACACCACCGACAATTACTATGCCAGCAATGTTGGCGTTATTTTCAGATTGGTGTAAAAAACAGTCTGATCTGCCTGAATCTATGCAACAGTCACTCAATGGTATTTCACCGTTAACATTTACAACTGCAACCGACTATTATCATGTTTTATGGTTGAATTTTAAGTTATCTTCTATGGCGTGGTTACTATCTATTGCTTAATTTCCTGACAACTTGAGAGTCTATTTATGTCTGTTATCGGTGTATTTCAACAATTGTGGAATAAAGCACAGTGTGGGTTCTCTTCTCAATTAAACGCGTTAGCACCTTTTAGTGAGCTTGAACAACAGTTTTTTGCTTTTAGCCCTTTTGCAACAGAGCATTTACGCGTTAATCCTCAATGGTTAACTGATATCAGGCAAAATCCACCAACTAGTGTGGAATGGCAGAGTTATGAGTCTCAATTAACAGAAAAATTAGCCAATGTTGATAATGAAGATGATGTGATGCGGATCTTACGCCAATTTCGTCATCAACAATTAGTGCGCATTGCATGGCTACAATTTTTTCAATTAGGCGATATTCCTTGTGCACTAAAACATTTGAGCGTATTGGCTGAAACATTAATTTGTGTTGCGAGAGATACGCTTTATCAGCAATGTTGCCAACAATGGGGAACACCTTGTGATCATGAAGGAAAACCTCAACCATTATTGATTTTAGGAATGGGAAAACTAGGTGGGTTTGAACTTAACTTTTCTTCTGATATCGACTTAATTTTTGCCTATCCTGAAAATGGATTTACGCAAGGTGGACGCCGAGAATTAGATAATGCACAGTTTTTTACTCGCTTAGGTCAAAAGCTTATTAAGGCTTTGGATCAGCAGACCATTGATGGCTTTGTCTATCGTGTTGATATGCGATTACGTCCTTTTGGTGAAAGTGGTCCTTTGGTAATGAGTTTTGCAGCACTGGAAGATTATTATCAAGAGCAAGGGCGAGATTGGGAACGCTATGCGATGATCAAAGCGCGTGTTCTAGGTGCTGAAAAGAAAGAATATTGCCAAATTTTACGGCAAATGTTACGTCCTTTTGTTTATCGTCGTTATATTGATTTTAGTGTGATCCAATCACTTAGAAATATGAAATCCATGATCAGTCGCGAAGTCCGTCGTCGTGGCATGATTGATAACATAAAATTGGGCTCTGGGGGGATACGTGAAATTGAATTTATTACTCAGGTTTTCCAGCTAATTCGTGGGGGAAGAGAGCCCGAGTTACAAAGTAATTCATTATTAACAGTGCTTAATGTCATCACTAAACTTGAGCTGTTAACATCACAAGAAACCGCGCAACTAACTGAAAGTTATCTTTTCCTTCGCCGATTAGAAAATTTACTGCAATCTATTGGTGATCAACAAACCCAAACCTTACCAGAAAGTGAAGAAGATCAAGCACGGTTAACTTTTGCAATGGGATTTGATGATTGGGAAACGCTTTATCAAGAAATTAGCCACAAGATGCAGGCTGTTTCCGTGATTTTCACGCAATTAATTGGTGAAGAAGACGAGAACGATGATGAAGACGATATCGCTGAATTTAAGCGTCTTTGGTTATTAGGGCGTTTGCCTGAAACGTCGTCATTATTTCATGAGACATTAACCATCGAAGCTCTTGAGGCGATAAATCAGACGTTGCAGAATTTTCGACAAGATATTGGCAAGCGAACGATTGGGCCGAGAGGACGAGATGTTCTTGATGCCTTAATGCCAAAACTATTAGCTAAAATTTGCCAACAACCTCAAACTCTAGTGACACTACAACGCGTGACGCCTCTGTTATTAAGCATTGTGAGTCGAACAACGTATTTAGAGTTGATGCAAGAGTCGGATGAAGTTTTAACGCATGTCATACGGCTCTGCGCGGCATCTCCGATGATCGCTGAACAATTAGCACTTCACCCTTTATTGTTAGATGAATTACTTGATCCCAATTCTCTTTATCAACCCCTGCCTTTAGATGCGTATCGTGATGAATTACGACAATATTTATTACGTGTGCCGGAAGAAGACGAAGAGCAACGATTAGAAGCATTACGTCAGTTTAAGCAAGCTCAATTACTACGTATCGCTGCTGAAGATATTACAGGTGTATTACCTGTCATGAAGGTTAGCGACCACCTAACCTACTTGGCTGAAGCTATGATTCATACTGTTGTTCATCAAGCTTGGTCATATATGGTGAAACGTTATGGTGAGCCCGAACATTTAGCTCATCGTGATGGACTGGGTTTTGCAGTGATTGGATACGGCAAATTGGGGGGATGGGAGCTAGGATATAGCTCTGATTTGGATTTAGTCTTTTTATTAGATTGTCCAATAAATACAGTGACAACGGGAGCAAAACAGATTGATGCTCGCCAATTTTATCTGCGTTTAGCACAGCGTATTATCCATTTGTTTAGTACACGAACTTCCTCTGGCGTATTGTATGAGGTTGATGCGCGTTTACGCCCTTCAGGTGAATCCGGTATGTTGGTTAGTACTATTCAAGCTTTTGATGAATATCAGAAAAATGAAGCTTGGACTTGGGAACATCAAGCGCTAATTCGTGCCAGAATGATTTATGGTGATGATGAATTACAACAGATGTTTTCACGTATTCGTCACGAAACGCTATGTCTTTCTCGTGATGCTGATGTGTTACAAAATGAAGTACGCGATATGCGTAAAAAAATGGTGCAACATCTTGCACCAACACAAGCAGATAAATTTGATTTAAAAACTTCATCTGGCGGTATTACCGATATTGAATTTATCGCGCAATATTTAGTATTGCGTTTTTCTCACCAATATCCGGCTTTAACTCGTTGGTCGGATAATGTGCGTATTTTTGAGTTAATGGCAAAACATCAAGTGATGGATGAAGATGAAGCCCTCGCTTTAACACATGCTTATGTCACATTGCGCAATGAATTACATCACCTGGCGCTACAAGCATTACCTGCTATTGTGGATAATCATTGTTTTATCGCAGAGCGCGAGTGCGTATTAAAAAGCAAACTGAAGTGGCTCGGTGAACAAGAGTAATGGTTTGTTGGCATGAAGTCTTATGTGTATCTCTTTTTGCTTAACAAGTTATGGTATTATTTCGGCTTATTTTGAAAATAAATGTGGAGTATGGGATGAAAGTAACGCTGCCGGATTTTAATAAGGCCAATGTGTTGGTTGTCGGTGACGTCATGTTAGACCGCTATTGGTATGGCCCAACAAGTCGAATTTCACCAGAAGCCCCAGTGCCAGTGGTCAAAGTAGATACCACAGAAGAGCGACCAGGAGGGGCTGCAAACGTTGCAATGAATATTGCGTCTCTTGGTGCTAATTCGCGTTTAGTGGGTTTAACCGGTATTGATGAAGCCGCAAAAGCATTGAGCAATACATTAAATCAGGTCAATGTGCGTTGTGATTTTGTCTCTGTTGCGACACATCCAACGATCACAAAATTACGTGTTCTTTCTCGTAATCAGCAATTAATCCGTCTTGATTTTGAAGAAGGATTTAGCAATGTTGATCCTCAACCTATTTATGAACGTATTCAGCAAGCATTACCTTCTATCGGTGCATTGGTTTTATCAGACTATGCCAAAGGCGCGCTTTCTCATGTTCAAGAGATGATCCAACTGGCGAAAAAAGCAGGTGTCCCTGTATTAATCGATCCTAAGGGAGCTGATTTTGAACGTTATCGCGGTGCGACATTATTAACACCAAATATGTCTGAATTTGAACAAGTCGTTGGTGTCTGTAAAACCGATGATGAGCTGGTGGAGAAAGGCACAAAATTAGTTAGAGATTTAGATCTTGAAGCGTTGCTTATCACTCGCTCAGAGCGTGGAATGAGTTTACTCCGTGCTAATGAAGCCCCACTGCATTTACCAACTCAAGCACAAGAAGTTTATGATGTTACAGGCGCGGGAGATACGGTAATTGGTGTATTAGCAACCTCTTTAGCTGCAGGCAAACCTTTAGGCGAAGCCTGTTTCCTTGCAAACGCTGCTGCAGGTGTTGTTGTGGGTAAACTAGGAACATCCACTGTATCACCTATTGAGCTTGAAAATGCTATTCGTGGTCGTGCTGACAACGGCTTCGGCATGATGGAAGAAGAGCAATTAAAACAAGCTGTCGAATTAGCGCGTCAACGCGGTGAGCGTATTGTTATGACGAATGGTTGTTTTGATATTCTTCATGCAGGTCATGTTAGCTATTTAGCAAATGCACGTAAACTCGGAGATCGCCTTATTGTTGCTGTAAATAGTGATGCGTCTACTAAGCGCTTAAAAGGTGAAAGTCGTCCTGTTAACCCATTAGAACAGCGTATGACGGTTTTGGGTGCTTTAGGCGCAGTCGATTGGGTTGTTGCGTTTGAAGAAGATACACCACAGCGCTTAATTGCCTCTGTATTACCAGATATCTTAGTTAAAGGTGGTGATTATAAGCCTGAAGATATCGCAGGTAGCAAAGAAGTTTGGGCTGCTGGCGGTGAAGTAAAAGTGCTGAATTTTGAAGATGGCATTTCTACAACAAATATTATTAATGCGATTAAAAAGAAATAATGACATAAATTAACGATGAAAGGCACTCTTTGGAGTGCTTTTTTTTATAATAAAGGATCTAACTATTATCATTTTTAATGACATTTTTATTAATGGTTATTGTTCTCTTTTTAAATGATACTCAACAATATAATCTTGAGTGTTTCTATACATAATCGAATAATTAATATAATCACCCTGAGTACTATATGATAATGTACTAAGTCTTAATATTGGAATGTTAGCTTCTATTTTTAATAATTGACAAATATTGTTATCAGGCATAATAGGGTGAAAAGTTTCATAACTTCCTGATATTTTTATTTGGCAAATATTTTCAATAAAATCAAATTTAGAACCTTCTAAATGCATTAAGGTTAAATTACGAAAATATTTAACAGGCATGTAACTGTCTTCAACAATAAGTGGTTTATTATCGACGTAACGTATTCGCCTTGAATAAAAAATACGTTCATTTGAGTTGATACGTAATTTACTGGAGATAGATAAAGGGCAGGGAATAACACGAAATTCTATAACTTCACTTCTTACATTGTGGCCTGTATTTGCCATTAATTCGACAAAGCCTTTTAAGCTTGCATTTTCATGATGAACATCTTTTTCTTTAATATAAGTTCCTGAACCATGTTTTCGTTCTAATAATCCTGCGGTCACTAATAAATCCACCGCTTTACGTATTGTCATTCTCGATACGTTGTATTGCTGTGCTAATGATTTTTCTGCTGGTAAAGGGTCACCAATTTGGTATCCAGCCGAATTTATTTGAATTCTTAGGCTTTTTGCAATGTCTTTGTAGATCACTTTTATACCTCTTTTTATTCTTAAAACCGGCTTTCTTTATTTAATTTATATGAATCTAATCTTTTGATATATAGGATAATCATTTATACCTCAAAAATGTGAACGTTATCAAAAAATAAAAAGTGATCTGATTTTTGACTAAAAATGAGATCACTTTGCCTGAAAGATTAGTATGAATCAGATCACGAATAATTCATTTTAGATGAGAGAATAAAGAGAAAAGAATCTAATCTGAATTTACAGAAAAAATATGAATTAAATAGCATGTCGTTTCAGTAGCAGTAAATAAGAGGATATTTTTATGCTCAGTCAAATACAACGATTTGGTGGAGCCATGTTTACCCCTGTCCTGCTATTTCCTTTTGCAGGTATTGTTGTAGGCATTGCCATTTTATTACAGAATCCATTATTTATTAGTGAAGATTTATTAAGACCCGATAGTTTATTTTTCCAAATTGTTCATATTATTGAAGAGGGGGGATGGACTGTTTTTCGTAATATGCCTCTTATTTTTGCAATTGGTTTACCAATAGGCTTAGCCAAAACAGCACAAGCACGAGCTTGCCTTGCCGTTATGGTAAGTTTTCTCACTTGGAATTATTTTATTAATGCAATGGGAATGGTTTGGGGCAGTTATTTTGGTGTGGACTTTACAAATGAGGTTGGTGGAAATAGTGGCTTAACAATGATAGCTGGAATTAAAACATTAGATACCAGTATTATTGGGGCAATTATTATTGCGGGTATTGTAACAGGTATACATAATCGTTATTTTGATAAACAGCTTCCTGTTTTTTTAGGTATATTTCAAGGAACTTCGTATGTTGTATTAATTAGTTTCTTTGTCATGTTACCGCTAGCGTGGATAACGTTATTTTTCTGGCCAAAAGTGCAAATTGGCATTCAATCTTTGCAAGTATTTATGGTTGGATCGGGTTCTTTAGGTGTTTGGATATATACCTTCCTTGAACGTATTTTAATTCCCACTGGCCTACATCACTTTATTTATGGTCCTTTTATTTTTGGCCCCGCAGTCACTGAACATGGAATTCAAGTTGATTGGGCTCAAAATATGCAATATTTCAGTCAAAGTACTGAATCTTTAAAAGCGTTATTTCCAGAAGGTGGCTTTGCATTGCATGGTAATAGCAAAGTCTTTGGTTCTATTGGTATCGCACTTGCTCTTTATTTTACTGCTGCACCTAAAAATAGAGCCAAAATTGCAGGTTTGCTTATACCCTCTGCATTGACCGCTGTATTCGTGGGAATAACAGAACCTTTAGAGTTCACATTCTTATTTATCTCTCCGTTATTGTTTGCCATTCATGCCGTGTTAGCTGCCACATTAGCGACAACACTTTATCACTTTGGGGTTGTCGGAAATATGGGCGGAGGGATCATCGATAATTTCCTACCTATGAATTGGATCCCAATGTTTCATAACCATTACGGGATGATTATTACGCAAATAGTCATAGGCCTTATTTTTACAATGATTTGGTTTGTGGTGTTTAGAACATTAATTATCAAACTTAATTTAAAAACACCCGGTCGTGAAGAGGATGATGAAGAGATCAAGCTCTATAGCAAACAAGATTATAAAAATAAAAAGTCACAAGATTCGGATAGTTCAAAAACAGCAAAAGAAGATCGCAAGCTCGCACTTCCTAAAGGCATCCTTGAAGGCTTAGGGGGAAGTGGAAATATCAAATCCTTAAATAACTGTGCAACACGTTTACGTATCGAAGTGATAGATAACGAGATAATTGAAACAGATGCCTATTTTAAAGGGCTCGGTGTACATGGTGTAGTGCGTAAAGGTCATGCATTGCAAATTATTATCGGGCTACACGTTTCTCAAGTGAGAGACAAAATTGAACAACTTATGAAAGAAGATAGACAAAATAACACCTTGTCGGAGGCTATATAATGAAGAAGTTCTCAGTCGTAATTGCAGGTGGCGGTAGTACATTTACACCCGGTATTATTTTGATGCTACTGGAAAACTTAAAACGTTTTCCATTAAGAGCTATCAAGTTTTATGACAATGATGCTGAGCGGCAAGAAATCATTGCTAAAGCTTGTGAAATCATTCTTACTGAAAAAGCACCTGAAATTGATTTTTGCTATACCACTGATCCCAAAACGGCCTTTACAGATGTTGATTTTGTGATGGCGCATATCCGTGTTGGTAAATATCCAATGCGCGAAAAAGATGAAAAAATTCCTTTGCGCCATGGTGTATTAGGACAAGAAACTTGTGGTCCTGGTGGTATCGCTTATGGTATGCGTTCTATCGGTGGCGTATTAGAGTTGGTTGAATATATGGAAAAATATTCGCCAAATGCCTGGATGCTAAATTATTCTAACCCAGCTGCCATTGTCGCTGAAGCTACTCGTCGTTTAAAACCGAATGCGAAGATCTTAAATATCTGCGATATGCCAATTGGCATAGAGTCACGTATGGCACAAATTGCAGGATTAAAATCACGCAAAGAGATGCGTGTCCGTTATTACGGTTTAAATCACTTTGGCTGGTGGACTCAGGTTGAAGATTTACAAGGTAATGATTTACTGCCAGTTATTCGTAAACATGTTGCGGAACATGGGTATATTCCCAAAGTGGCAGGTGAGCCAGTTGAAGCGAGTTGGAATGATACATTCGGGAAAGCAAAAGATGTGTGGGCACTAGATCCGACAACTATGCCGAATACTTACTTGAAATATTATTTATTCCCAGATTATGTTGTTGCGCATTCTGATCCTCATCATACTCGTGCAAATGAAGTGATGGAGCACAGAGAGAAGAATGTATTTAGCGCCTGTCGTGCCATTACTAGTGCAGGTAAATCATCAGCAGGGCATCTTGAGATTGATGAACATGCTTCTTACATCGTCGATCTAGCAACAGCTATTGCGTTTAATACTCAAGAAAGAATGCTACTGATTGTTCCTAATAACGGATCAATTATTAATTTTGATCCAGAGGCAATGGTTGAGATCCCTTGCATTGTTGGAAGTCATGGCCCAGAGCCTTTAGTTATGGGTAAAATTCCATTATTCCAAAAAGGGATGATGAGCCAACAAGTTGCAGTTGAAAAATTAGTGGTAGAAGCCTGGATTGAAAAATCATATTTGAAACTTTGGCAGGCGATTACAATGTCTAAAACTGTGCCAAGTGCGACTGTTGCAAAAGCGATTTTAGACGATTTAATTGAAGCGAATAAAGACTATTGGCCAGCGTTAAAATAGCTATTGATGGATATTTTGAGTATATAAAAAATAACCCTGTATCTTTGTAAGATACAGGGTTATTTCTTTATTACTAAAACAAGTAATAAAGTGAATAGATTAAGCTTTATTTTCTGCTGGAGTTTCTACCACAATTTCCACTTCTTCAACTTGGGCAATTTCAGCTTGAGGTTTTTCCTGCAGACCAGCTTCTAGCTCATTTAAACGTTGCTCTAAACGATTAAGTTTTTCACGAGTACGTAATAAAACTTGAGTTTGTACATCAAACTCTTCGCGATTAACTAAATCCAATTTGTTTAATTGAGATTGTAGAACAGTGCGGATTTTTTTATCAATATCATCACCAATATCTTTAATGCCCTGTGGCAGGACGTTTTGGATTTGGCGCGCGACTTGTTCAAGTTTTTTCGGGTCCAACATGGGAAGTCCTCACAAATAAAATAGAAAGCTGAGGCTAAGTGTAATATGAGGACAGAGGGAATAAAACCAGATATCAAGATTATTGTTACTTTTTATTATAAATAGTTAAATAACCGTATGTCATAAAATGATTATGTGATGAAACAAAGATTGTCGCCGATTGATGATTGCCTCTTATAATTTTAAAGCGTATAGTTTCACCGTTAATCTCAGGGCGGGGTGAAAGTCCCCACCGGCGGTAGATACCTGAATATTTAGGTAAAGCCCGCGAGCGCTTTGTGTTGCCATTGTGATGCAAAGGTCAGCAGATCCAGTGTGATTCTGGAGCCGACAGTTAAAGTCTGGATGGGAGAGAATAAAATAGCATCAGTAGGATCATTGTATCCATTCCTGTTGTTTCTGCTTATGTACTTACTAAGCAGAGATCCACTCCTAAGACTGCCCTGGTTCTGGTAACTTTCATTAATTATTGAGGTTTTTTTACCATGAATCAGACGCTACTTTCCGAATTCGGTAATCCATTTGAGCGTGTTGAACTTGCTCTAGAAGCCCTTCGTGCTGGTAAAGGCGTGATGGTGCTCGACGACGAGAACCGCGAAAATGAAGGCGATATGGTTTTCGCAGCAGAAACTATGACCACAGAACAAATGGCGATGTCTATTCGTCATGGTAGTGGCATTGTTTGTTTATGTATTACAGAAGAACGCCGCCAACAACTTGATTTGCCTATGATGGTGGAAAATAACACCAGTCATTTCCATACTGCATTTACAGTAACGATTGAAGCAGCACAAGGTGTAACAACCGGTGTTTCAGCCTCTGATCGTTTAACCACAGTACGTGCAGCGGCAGCTGATAATGCAAAACCAAGTGATTTAAATCGCCCAGGTCATGTATTCCCATTACGTGGTCAACCTGGGGGAGTGTTAACACGTGGCGGGCACACAGAAGCGTCGATTGATTTAGCAACTTTAGCCGGTTTTAAACCAGTTGCAGTGTTATGCGAATTAACAAATGACGATGGCACAATGGCAAGAGCACCAGAAGTGATCACTTTTGCTAAAAAGCACAATATGCCTGTGCTAACTATTGAAGATTTAGTGGCTTATCGTCTTCGTGAGGAGAAAAAAGCTGGCTGAAATTAACATGTTATAACCGACACTGAAAACACACACACTTATTTAAGCTACTTAAGGAAACTTAGGTGGCTTTTTTCATATTTTTTGAATAACTATTTCATACTTCTTTGACTATATTTCAAGTAAGAAGGCGCTATGCTAACGCCATAAGATCACAAGCCATAAGAGGTGATTATGGACACAAAAATGATGCCAGCGCTGTTTATTGGACACGGTAGCCCAATGAATGTATTAGAAGATAATACATATACTCGCCTCTGGTCAAAATTAGGGGAAACGCTTCCTCAGCCTAAAGCGATTTTAGTGATTTCAGCCCATTGGTATACCGATGGAACTTATGTAACAGCAATGTCGCAACCAAAGACAATTCATGATTTTTATGGATTTCCACCAGAGTTATACGCAATAGAATACCCAGCGCGAGGCTCGATAGGCTTGGCCGCACTAATTGAAGATCTTATCGATCCGATTAAATTAAAACTCGATATGGAACAATGGGGATTAGATCATGGAAGTTGGGGAATACTTGAAAAAATGTATCCCAACGCAAATATTCCAGTTGTTCAATTAAGCATTGATGCTCGCCAATCAGCGCAGTGGCATTATGAATTGGGACAAAAGTTGGTTGAATTACGTAAAGAAGGTGTCTTAATCATTGGTAGCGGTAATATCGTTCACAATTTAAGAATGATGGATTGGCAAAATAGCAATGCGACGCCTTATTCTTGGGCATTAGCCTTTAATGAGACAGTCGAAAACAGCTTACGAAGTGATAATGTACCAGAAACGTTATTTACGATTTTATCAACAGAAGAAGGGCGGTTGGCACATCCTACACCCGACCATTTTTTACCTGCGTTGTATTTATTAGGCTTAAAACAAGAGGGTGAAAAGGTAACAGTGCTGAATAATGATATTGTGAATAAATCGCTAAGCATGATGACGTTTCAAATTGGATAAAACTATCCAATAAAAACTAATTGATTTATAGAAGTGAAAGGCTAAATTTCTTTTATGGAATTTGGCCTTTTTTACTGATAACGAAACCTATTTTGAATAAAAACACCTTACCGCTTATAAGCAATAAGGTGCTCAACATGATTTTAAGATTTCTATTAATCTAAAATAATATGTGGATAGAAGCGGGAAAGATCTTGAGTAATAAGCTCTCTATCTTCTCTAATACAAATACCTGCAGATTGGTCGTTAACCAGCCAGCTACCAATTAATGTATAGCTATCGCCAAATTTTGGCAGTGGATGGAAATCTTGAACAATAAAGCCTTCTTCACCGTAAGGGCCATCTGCGACAGCAATATCCTTTCCGTTTTCAACAATGCGAATATTTGCACCTTCGCGTGAAAACAGTGGCTTGATAACATAGCGCGATAATGAATCAGGCGCTTTACCATCATAAAAATAAGCTGGTAGTAGATTTGGGTGATTAGGGAACATCTCCCAAAGCATTGGTAGCAATGCTTTATTCGAAATAATGCTTTTCCAAGAAGGCTCTAACCAACGAATACCTGCATCAGCCAGCTTAGTTGAGAAGTCTTCGCGGAACATAAATTCCCAAGGGTAAAGCTTAAACATATTACTGATTATCTGATCTTGCAGATCAGTTAATTCACCACGTTCACCTAAACCCAGATCTTCAATAAAAACAAAGTCAGTCGTTACTTGGGCTTCTTCAGCACAATCTTGTAAATATTGAACTGTACCGCGATCTTCTTCAGTATCTTGGCAACAAGACATATGCAGATAACGCATTCCGTATTGATCACGAAGCTCTGCGAATCGATCAATTAACTTCTCTTGAATGCTATTAAATTGATCGGCATTTTGCGGTAAACGACCTGCATTGACTTGATCTTCAAGCCAGATCCATTGGAAAAAAGCAGACTCATACAGTGATGTCGGAGTATCTGCGTTATTTTCTAACAGTTTTGCTGGGCTTTTACCGTCATACGCTAAATCAAGACGTGAATAGAGTGAAGGTTGAGAAGATTTCCATGAATCACGCACAAAATCCCAGCAGTGACGCGGGATCTGAAAGCGAGTCAGTAATTCTTCACTATTAGCCACTTTATCAGCGACTTGTAAGCACATCTGATGCAACTCTTCCGTCGTTTCTTCTAACGTTTCAACCTCTTCCATTGAGAATTGATAATAAGCATCTTCAGACCAATAAGGCTCGCCATACATGGTATGAAAGTTGAAGCCAAATTCCGTTGCTTTTTCACGCCAATCCGGGCGTTCAATGATATTTTCGCGTTTCATGGTTTTAATTAACCACCTGAACGATAAGAAGACGAACCGGTTGAGCTACGGTTATTATTGGTTGCATTGGTACGTTGAGCAGCTGCTTGTCTTGATACAGTGTTACCAAAGCCACCACGAGTTACCGTTGAGGTTGTTGATGGTTTTGGTGTCATGGCTGTTTTTGGTACGTTCATTTGACGACCGCCAACTGCAGGACCGTAGTTACGGCCTGTTGCATCCACAAATTTACCATTTGCAGGGCTTGTTGGGTTACGCGAACTAAATAAAGGTTGTGCTGGTGCACCACCACCCATTAGGCGACCCATCATATAACCCGCCATTAATGGCATAAAAAAGCTACCACCGGAGTTAGCTTGAGCCATTTGCGAACTATCTGGATTAAGGTTATTGGCATTTTCAGTGCTTACAGGCTGTCCATCAATAGATGCTGTTTGAGTACATTGTGCATCACCGAATTCAGCTACACAGTCTTCTAATGTTGCGTATTTAGGTGCGGTACGCTGTGCTTCTTGCAATGCAGTGCGATAAGAGTCTTCACATTGTGCTGCTTGTGAAGGATTCGCTTGAGCACATTCTTGTGCGTTCATATACAGTGAAACTGTCTCATCGCTCTCTTCACATCCTGAAAGCGCGAATACAGCAGTGATGGCGATTGCAACAGGCGCCAGACGATAAGGGCGAAATGCTTTACGGAAAGCATCACGATTAATCGATTTGGTACGTTTCATTGGCATATTGATAAGATCCATAAAAGGTAAAACGTTCAAAATAAAAGCTAGGATAGGTTAAATAGTCTAGAAAATAAATAAGAAACGCCTAATCATCAGGGATAACCAGAAATTTGTGATCTTTATAAGGTTAAGGGTAATGAAATTAGGTAAATCCTCTCTTTTTAACCTAATTGTAATTAAGGTATTTGTTAATACAACAATATAGATATTGTTTAGATATTAATTTAATCCATAACACAATATCTTATGTGAAGAGAAAGCATAAAAAAAACCGCTTATCAGTTTATCGCTGAAAGCGGTTTTTTATAAGTGACTAACTTCTTAATTCACGATTAAGGCGCAACGTTAAGAGCAGGGCTTGTTAACGGGCGAATAATGCTGTCTGGTGAGGTTGAAACTTCTTCTCCCAGAGCATTATTAAGCTGAATTAAGTCATTTTCGTTTAATGTGCCACGTGCATATTCGATATTTAATTGATTAATTAAATAGTCATAACGCGCGTTGGATAGCTTCTGTTTTGCATCATAAAGCGTTGTTGTGGCATTCAACACATCAACAATAGTACGAGTACCTACTTGATAACCCGCTTCAGTTGCATCTAATGAACTTTGCGCAGAAACAACGACTTGTTGATAGGCTTTAATGCTACTGATTGATGCAGAAATATTGTTATAAGAAGAACGAGCTATTTGAACGATAGAACGATAAACCGATTCTAATTGTTCGCTTGCACTAGTAAAACCATATTGTGCTTGTTCAACTTGTGAGCTTGTTCTGCCACCTGTATATAGAGGGATACTAACAGACAGACCAATACTATTTTGACCATTGTAACTATTACGGCTATTACCTGCTGTTGCTGGAGGTAATGCGCTGCCGTGACTATGGCTATTTGATACGCCAGTTGATGCATTTAAATCTACAGTTGGTAAGTGACCTGATTGCGCTAAACGAATATTTTCACGCGCTAAGTCTTGGCCTAAACGAGCACTTAATAAACTTAAGTTACGCTCTTCAGCATCTTTTAGCAGTTTCTCAATAGAGTCTGGTGATGTTGTTGAAAAACGGTTGATGTTTAGAGATGCTAGATTAATGTAATAGATACCACTTACTTGGCGTAGTTTTTCTAATGCATTATCTAATTGGTTACGACCTGCCACTTCTTGTGCCAGTACGCTATCGTAATTTGCACGCGCATTTTGTACGTCAGTAATTGCCACTAAACCCACGTTAAAACGTTGAGTTGTTTGATCTAACTGGCGGTAAACTTGTTCTTTTTGCGCTTCAATAAATGATAGTGAATCGATAGCACGCAAGACATCAAAGTAAGCGGTCGCGGTGTCTAATATCAGCTTTTGCTGACTTGTTTGGTAAGTCACATCGCTCATACCCGCTGTCTTTTCTTGCATGTTTAATTGGCGCCATAAGGCCATATTAAACACACTTTGAGTCAGCGTTAAATTTGCACCAATAGAATTAGATTCGGTATCTCTTGCATCACGGTAGCCGCTTTTATAGTCTGCAGATGCACCTAATCCTAATTGTGGTAATAATGAGCCACGAGCTTCATTAATTTTCTCAAAAGCTTGATTTCGTTCAGCTAATGATTTGCGTAACTCAGGGTTACTGTCCTTTGCTTTTTGATAAACTTGAAGCAGATCCTCAGCCTGACTTGCAGTGCTGAATCCTGCCAAACTCATCGTGACCAAAAGAGAGAGCAGTTTTTTCATTTTAATTCCTTGTTGCAACAGTTTCGCTGAGTTGCCTCTGTTAATCTTGATTGGGGATAATTCTAGCAGATTGTTTCCCTAAGTAGGGGTAGCCATTTGTGCCATATCCTTTTATTTTAGATTAACTTTACATGAATTGTTGGCAAATTTCTTTAAATCTGTATTAAACGTAAGCAATAAAAAAGACTCTTAAATGTAACTTAAGGAACATTGTATGAAGAAAAGGGAAAATACACCATTTTTATACGGTCGTGAAGATGTGAAATTGCTCAATCAGAGAGATTTGTATAAAGGCTTTTTTCGCATGACCGAATATCGCTTTAAACATCGCCTTTTTGAAGGCGGATGGAGTGAAGAAGTTAAACGTGAGGTTTTTGAACGAGGCAATGCAGGTGTTTTACTCGCTTATGATCCCAAACGTGATGAAGTGGTGTTAATTGAGCAAATTCGTATTCCTGCGTATGAAACCAGCGAGACACCTTGGTTGCTTGAAGTCGTTGCGGGTATGGTCGAAGAAGGGGAAAGCCCTGAAGATGTTGTTAGACGTGAAGCTCAAGAAGAAGCGGGTGTTGTTGTTGGACGATGCGAACCTATTGTGAGTTATCTTTCAAGCCCTGGTGGTACGAGTGAAAGAATGCATGTCTATGTTGGCGAAGTTGATGCAACAACAGCAAAAGGTATTCATGGATTAGCGTGTGAGAACGAAGATATTCGTGTTCATGTAGTGAGCCGAGAACAAGCCTATCGTTGGGTTGAAGAAGGCGTTATTGATAATGCGGCATCTGTTATTGCTCTGCAATGGTTACAACTTCATCATATTGCACTAAGAGAGCGCTGGTCAGTAATTTAATACGTTAATAAATCTGTAAAGGATGTTTTTAATAATATTATCAAGTAGAGTAACTATCTCTAAGTGTACGATATCAAATGAATTAAATTGTAAAATGAAGTGAAAAAAACGTGATTGAAAGCGAGAATATTTCTCACTAATCTTTTGAAATGTGTATTGGTTGGCAGATCTTTACTACGAAAATACGTTAACATAACGGCTAATGAGAGTGAAACAAGGAAACCTTTTGGAAAGCCAGCTTGAGTTATCGGTGAAACAGAAAAACACCGTAAGAATATTACAAATCACAGACACCCACCTCTTTGCTAATGTGGAAGACACTCTGCTGGGTATTAATACCTATCGTAGCTACCATGCGGTATTAAATGCGATTAGAGAGCAGGGTCTTGATGTTGACTTGATTGTTGCGACAGGTGATTTAGTTCAAGATCAAACCTTTGAAGCTTATCAGCATTTTGCTGATGGCATAGCGACGCTGGTACCTCCTTGTGTTTGGTTGCCAGGCAATCATGACTATCAGCCTGCGATGATTGATGCTTTAAATCAGGCAGGAATTTTGTCAGCTAAACAAGTGTTGATTGGTGATAATTGGCAAATGCTATTATTAGATAGCCAAATTCAAGGCGTTCCTCATGGTGAGTTATCAGATTGTCAGTTAGATTGGCTAACACGCTGTCTTGAAAGCCAAAAGCACAGAGATACGATTATCTTGTTGCATCATCATCCTATGCCTTCAGGGTGTACATGGTTAGATCAACATAGTTTAAGAAATTCTCAAGAGTTAGCCGAGCGTTTAAAAGACCACTCTCAAGTAAAAATGATGCTTTGTGGTCATATTCACCAAGAAATGGATGAAATGTGGAATGGTATTCGCTTGTTGGCGACGCCTTCTACGTGTATTCAGTTTCGTCCTCATTGTACAAATTTTACATTAGATACTGTTTCTCCAGGCTGGCGCTATTTGGAAATGTCACTTTCATCTGATGAGAAGGGCAAAATTGACACACAGGTTTACCGTTTAGAAGGTACTGAATTTTGTCCTGATCTTGATGCGGATGGTTATTAAGTTATGCCTCGTATTCTTTACTTACATGGCTTTAATAGCTCACCGAAATCAGCAAAGGCACAGGCTTTTCGCCAATGGCTTGAAGTAACTCATCCTGAAATTGAATTATTAATTCCTCAATTACCACCTTATCCTCAAGAAGCCGCTCAGCTAATTGAAACGTTAGTTAAAAAGAGTGCAGATGACAAACTTGGATTAATTGGCTCATCATTAGGTGGCTATTTATCTATTTGGTTATCTCAACGTTTTAATTTACCCGCTGTTGTTGTTAATCCTGCAATACGACCGTTCGATCTTTTGCAAGACTTCTTGGGGGAGAACGAAAATCCTTATACACATCAAAAATATAAGCTAGAACCTCATCATATGGATGAGCTACTTGCTTTGCGTATTCCCACAATCACATCACCGGAACTTATTTGGTTGCTTCAACAAACTGGAGATGAAATACTTGATTATCGTCAAGCTGTCTCATATCTTGGCGCGTGTAGGCAAACCATAGAATCGGATGGAAACCATGCTTTTGTGGGTTTTGAGCGTTTTTTTCCGAAAATTATTCAATTTTTAAAGATAATTTAGCCTTTCGGTCGATTAACCTGTAAAACGTAGGTTGATGTATCTAGCCGAAAATTAATATCATATTGCCGTCAACACCTGTTATTATAGACAGTATTTTTCTAACAGCGAACCGCAGATTAAAACAATGACTCAATCAAGTTATAACGCAAAGGATATTGAGGTTCTTAATGGTCTAGAGCCTGTACGTCGCCGTCCCGGGATGTATACAGATACAACAAGACCGAACCATTTGGCACAGGAAGTGATAGATAATAGCGTGGACGAGGCGCTTGCGGGACACGCATCGAAGGTCGATGTCATTTTATATGAAGACCAATCTATCGAAGTTATCGATAATGGGCGAGGAATGCCTGTCGATATTCACCCTGAACTTAATGTTTCTGCTATCGAGTTAATCCTTGCTCACCTCCACGCCGGAGGAAAATTCTCTAATAAAAACTATCAATTTTCTGGCGGGTTGCATGGTGTTGGGATCTCGGTTGTTAACGCCCTCTCAAAGCGTATTGAAGTAACTGTTCGTCGTGATGGTAAAATTTACCAAATTTCCTTTGAAAATGGCGATAAAGTTGAAGAGTTACATGAAATTGGCACCTGTGCGAAACGAGATACAGGAACGAGTGTACATTTTTGGCCTGATGGCTCCTATTTTGATGTTCCTCGTTTTTCTTCTAAAAGCTTATCTCATGTATTAAAAGCCAAAGCGGTACTGTGCCCAGGCGTTAATGTTTCTTTTATAGATAAAGTAAATAACACCCAAGAAAACTGGTGCTACGCTGATGGTTTAACCGATTATTTAAGTGAAGCTGTTGCAGAATTTGTTCGCCTTCCAGAAGTGCCTTTTACTGGTAAATTTGAAGGTGATAATGAAGCCGTTGAATGGTCTATGTTATGGCTACCTGAAGGTGGCGATCTACTCACTGAAAGCTATGTTAACTTAATTCCGACGGTTCAAGGTGGTACTCACGTAAATGGTTTACGCCAAGGCGTGTTAGATGCAATGCGTGAATTTTGTGAATTCCGTAATTTACTACCAAGAGGGCTTAAGTTAACGGCTGATGATACATGGGAGCGTTGTGCTTATGTATTATCAGTGAAAATGCAAGATCCTCAATTTGCAGGGCAAACCAAAGAGCGACTCTCCTCAAGACAAACCAGTGCGTTTGTTGCAAATGCTGTAAAAAATGCTTTTAGCTTATGGCTAAATCAGAATGTTCAAATCGGTGAATTACTTGCTGAAATGGCCATTAGCAGCGCTCAGCGCCGTATGCGTGCCGCCAAAAAAGTGGTACGAAAGAAACTTACTTCAGGGCCAGCATTACCGGGTAAATTAGCTGATTGTACTTCTCAAGATTTACGTTACACCGAACTATTTTTAGTTGAAGGGGACTCTGCGGGAGGCTCCGCTAAACAAGCACGGGATCGTGAATATCAAGCGATTATGCCTCTGCGCGGTAAGATCTTAAATACATGGGAAGTCTCTTCTGATGAAGTGTTAGCGTCACAAGAAGTCCATGATATTTCGGTGGCAATCGGTATGGATCCTGATAGTGATGATTTAAGCCAATTACGATACGGTAAAATTTGTATCCTTGCAGATGCGGACTCGGATGGTTTACATATCGCCACTTTATTGTGTGCTTTATTTGTGCGGCATTTCCCTGCTCTTGTTAAGGATGGACACGTTTATATGGCGATGCCACCGCTTTACCGTATCGATTTGGGTAAAGAAGTTCATTATGCCCTTGATGAATCAGAAAAAAATGCCATTTTACAACGTCTAAGCCGTAAAAAAGGAAAGCCTAATGTACAGCGCTTTAAAGGATTGGGTGAAATGAACCCTCTTCAATTGCGTGAAACAACGCTTGATCCTAATACGCGTCGTTTAGTGCAATTGGTGATTGATGATGAAAATTATCAAGAAACCCTAGGCATGATGGATATGTTGTTAGCGAAGAAACGCTCTGAAGATCGCCGAAATTGGTTACAAGAGAAAGGCGATGAAGTTGACATCGAAGTGTAATGGATACCACAAGAGTCTGAGGAAAAAATTGAATGAGTGAATTGACTCATGATGGTGTAGAGCGCCAACCGCTCCACTTATTTACAGAGAATGCTTATCTCAACTACTCCATGTACGTCATTATGGATCGTGCATTACCTTTTATTGGAGATGGGCTAAAACCCGTGCAACGTCGCATCGTTTATGCGATGTCAGAGCTTGGTTTAAGTAATAACGCAAAATTTAAAAAGTCAGCTCGTACAGTTGGTGACGTGCTAGGTAAATATCATCCACATGGTGATAGTGCATGTTATGAAGCAATGGTATTAATGGCTCAGCCTTTCTCTTATCGTTATCCGTTAATTGATGGACAAGGTAACTGGGGGGCGCCGGATGATCCGAAATCTTTTGCTGCGATGCGTTACACCGAATCACGCCTTTCTAAATATTCACAAACATTATTGAGTGAATTAGGACATGGTACGGTAGATTGGATCCCTAACTTTGACGGCACGATGCAAGAGCCGAAAATGTTACCTGCACGCTTACCTAATATCGTGCTTAATGGAACAACAGGTATTGCTGTTGGGATGGCAACGGATATTCCACCGCACAATGCGCGTGAAATAGGGCAAGCTTTAGTGATGCTTTTAGATAACCCTGATGCGGGATTATCTGATGTGATGCAATATGTTCAAGGCCCTGATTATCCGACTGAAGCTGAAATTATTACCGCTCAAGACGATATCAAAAAGATTTATAAAACAGGGCGTGGCTCTGTCAGAATGAGGGCTGTGTGGCAGAAAGAAGAAGGGTGTGCGGTGATCACTGCATTACCTCATCAAGTTTCTGGCGCCAAAGTACTCGAGCAAATTGCTGCATTAATGCGTGCCAAAAAACTACCTTTAGTTGAAGATTTACGTGATGAATCTGATCATGAAAATCCAACTAGACTTGTTATTGTTCCTCGTAGTAATCGCGTCGATTTAGAACAAGTTATGTACTACTTGTTTGTGAATACTGACTTAGAGAAAAGTTATCGTGTTAACCTAAATATGATTGGGTTAGATAACCGCCCAGCAGTAAAAGGATTGCTGACTATTTTAAACGAATGGTTAGTTTATCGTCGCCAAACAGTCACAAACCGCTTAAATCACCGTTTAGAAAAAGTTTTACGTCGCTTAGAAATTCTCAAAGGTTTATTAATTGCTTATCTCAATATTGATGAAGTGATTGAAATTATTCGTCATGAAGATGAGCCAAAAGCAGAATTAATGCGCCGCTTTGAGTTATCCGATATTCAAGCTGAAGCTATTTTAGAGTTACGTTTACGCCATTTAGCTAAACTTGAAGAGATGAAACTAAAAGGCGAAAGTGATGAGCTTGAAAAAGAACGCGATAGCATTGAGAAGTTGTTAAGTTCACCACGTCGTTTAAATACTTTACTGAAAAAAGAGATTGAAGCTGACGCAAAAGAATTTGGTGATGATCGTCGTTCGCCGATCCGTCCTCAAGAAGAGGCGAAAGTAGTTAATGAACAAGATATGTTGCCATCAGAGCCTGTTACCATTGTGCTGTCTGAAATGGGTTGGGTACGCAATGCGAAAGGACATGATATTGATCCGAGTGGCATGAGTTATCGTGCAGGGGATAGTTATCACAGCGCAGTACGTGGTATGAGTAATCAGCCAGTTCTGTTCCTCGATTCTACGGGACGTAGTTACACCTTAAGTCCAAATGATATGCCTTCAGGGCGTAGCCAAGGCGAACCATTAACTGGCAAGTTAACTTTCCCACCTGATGCCAGCGTGAAATACATGTTAGCGGGAAGTGCTGGGCAAGAGTACTTACTGGCGACAAAAGAAGGCTATGGCTCTGTTCTCTCTTACGATGAGATGGAAACAAAGAATAAGACAGGTAAAGGGTTGCTGACTGTTTCTGAAGAGACTGAGTTATTAGAACCATTCTTAGTTGATCCTCAGAAGAAAAATGAGCAACACTGGTTTATTATTATCACTGATAAAACACGTATTTTAGCCATTTCAGCAGAACAGCTAAATGAAATGAATAAAAAAGGACGTGGTACACGTCTTGTTGCTTTAGGAAAAGAGCAAGGTGATGTGATTGAACAAATTCTGTTCGCACCTAAAGATGAAGCATTAATCTTTACTGTTGATGGTCAGCAAGAAGTGCTTAAAGCAGAAGAACTCAATTATTTTAGCGGTAATGTGGGCGATGAACCTATTCCGTTAAAACATCTACATCCAGAAGCTGTTACTGTCATTATGTCTGAAAAAGGGCTTATTCGTTGCCAGAAAGGACATAATATTGATGCTAAATCGGCTGGTTTTAAATCCGGTGATGATTATTTTAATGCCGTTGAAGGCATGAGTAACCAACCGGTACACTTGATTGATACAACTGGTCAAAGCTATACCGTTGATGTTGATGCATTACCTTCTGGTCGTAGCAAGGGCGATGCGCTAACTGAACGATTAAAAGTTCAGAAGGGTGCACAATTACGCCATGTTGTTATGGGCGAAGGTACCGATAAAATCTT
Organism: Proteus terrae subsp. cibarius; assembly: GCF_011045835.1. Classification (NCBI taxonomy): domain Bacteria; kingdom Pseudomonadati; phylum Pseudomonadota; class Gammaproteobacteria; order Enterobacterales; family Morganellaceae; genus Proteus; species Proteus terrae. The sequence goes on along the minus strand of NZ_CP047349.1, from coordinate 3,122,357 downwards.
AATGGCATCTGATGCAGGTTACGGTTTTATTTGTCAGGTTGATGATTTAACTTCTAAAAATAAAGCAGGGAAATCACTACTGACTTTACCTGAAAATGCATTACCATTACCGCCACAACGCTTGAATAATGAGCTCACGGATCTCATTATGATCATTACGAAAGGTGGCAGAATGCTGATTTTTGAAGCGACAGAATTACCAACGATGGTAAAAGGAAAGGGAAATCAGATGGTTTCTATTCCTGCTTCACAAGCAGCAAGTGGTGAGGATAACGTCGCTTGGTTACGAGTATTACCTGAAAATGCCTCTGTAACGCTACATTTCGGTAAACGTAAAATGACAATGTCGATGAATGAGCTAGTTAGCTTTAAAGCAAAACGTGGACGCCGAGGAACCTCTTTACCTCGTGGTGCTCAAGTTATCGATCATATTGATATTGAAACCAATTAAATCTAATACTTAATTGATATTTAGTGGGTCTGTTGACCCACTTCTATTTAGGACGCTAAAACTTATGTTAGCCATTATTCGAGGCATCATTGTCATCCTGTACACCATTATTGTGGTGACGTTTGGAATGATTTATTGCATGTTTTCACCAAGAAATCCTAAACATGTAATGACTTATGGACGTTTATTCGGCAAGTTATCTACTGTTTTTGGTATCAAGCTCGTTGAGCGTTTTCCAAAAGAAGCGGAAAGCTATGGCCCAAGTATTTATATCGGAAACCATCAAAATAATTTTGATATGGTGACGATGTCAAATGCAGTACAACCTAATACTGTAACCGTGGGTAAAAAAAGCTTAATTTTCATTCCTTTTTTTGGTCAGTTGTATTGGATAACCGGTAATATTTTGATCGATAGAGCAAATCGCTCTAAAGCACATGGCACTATTTCACAAGTTGCTGATCAAATTAAATCAAAGAAGATTTCTGTGTGGATGTTCCCTGAAGGAACTCGTAGTCGTGGTCGTGGCCTTTTACCGTTTAAAACAGGTGCATTCCATGCCGCCATCCAAGCAGGTGTGCCTATTATTCCGGTTTGTGTTTCTACAACGCAGGATAAAATTAAGCTAAATCGCTGGAATAATGGCTACGTTATTGTTGAAATGTTGCCTCCAATTGATGTATCAAAATACACCAAAGATCAAGTTCGAGAATTAGCAGAAGATTGTCGTCAAATTATGAAAGCGAAAATCGAAGAGCTAGATAAAGAAGTTGAAGAAATGAATAAGCGTGATTTTCCTGGTAAATTAAATTAATACTTATTTGGTTTTTTTGATCATAACAATATAAGCCTGATTTTCAGGCTTATATCATTTTTAATTAATGAAAACATACTAGATTATCAACTATTTTTAGGATTTATGTCACATCCGCGCTATTATGCTCCCGTAATTTCATTTAAGTCCTTTTGTCTTTAAATCACAGCAGCTTTTTTCCTGTCTCTACATTTTTGATTATGCGATAGGAATATTTGTATTTTGTTGCGGAGAAAGTATGTCATTTAGTCGTCGCCAGTTTATTCAGGCTTCAGGCTTAGCGGTATGTCTGGGCTCAATATCTTCTTCTGTTCGTGCTGAATCAGTTAATGATAAACAATTACCTATACCGCCATTGTTGGAATCTCGCCGTGGTCAGCCTCTTTTTCTGACTTTGCAAAATGTGCATTGGGCATTTAATGGTACTCAAAAAGCGGAAGTTTGGGGGATCAATGGCTCAACACCAGGACCGACAATCAAAGTCAAAAGTGGCGATGATATAAAACTTATTTATAGCAACCGTCTTAATGAAGCAGTATCAATGACGGTGAGCGGTTTATTAGTTCCGGGGACTCAAGTTGGTGGCGCGGCAAGATTAATGTCACCTGGCGCTTATTGGTCGCCGGTATTGCCTATTCGACAGAAAGCAGCAACATGCTGGTATCATGCCAATACTCCCTTTAAAATGGCACCCCATGTTTATAATGGATTGGTGGGAATGTGGATTGTGGAAGATGAAGAGAGCAAATCCCTCCCTTTACCAAAACATTATGGTGTAAATGATTTTCCGATCATTATTCAAGATAAACGTATCGATAATTTTGGCACGCCACAATACGACAAAGAAGCCGCTAGTGATGGTTTTTATGGCGATACATTGTTAGTCAATGGACGTGAAGATCCTTATATTGAAGTTTCAAGAGGATGGATCCGCTTACGTTTAGTTAATGCATCTAATGCTCGCCGTTATGAACTAACTGCAAATGATGGTCGCTCACTATACCTTATCGCTTCTGATCAAGGTCTGTTAACATCTCCGATAGAGCTGAAATCAATTCCAATGGCTCCGGGTGAGCGACGTGAAATATTGGTTGATATGTCTGAAGGTGGAGAAGTGACAATTACCGCAGGGCAAAGTGCTGGCTTTATGGATAGGCTCCGTGGTATTTTTGAACCTTCTGATTTACTACGTAATACCAATGTATTAACCATTAAACCAACCGGATTGATGTCGTTAGTGACAGATAAAGCACCTGCACAATTGGCAGTAGATGACACTCAAATCACTACTTCTATTCAGCCTAGAACCATCCAACTGCATAACAGTCCTCCAGGAATAAATAATGCTCGTTGGGAGCTTTCAAGAATTGATTTAGTAGGCAAGCAAAATGGGTGGGAACGTTGGCTTGTAACAGTACCGACACCACAGCCATTCCATATTGAAGGTGCCCGTTTTAAAGTGATTAACCATAATGGTCAGAAACCTGCACCTGCAGATTTTGGTTGGAAAGATACAGTTTGGATCGAAAACCAAAGTGAATTGCTGGTGGAATTAAAACAGCCTTCTTATTCACATTTCCCCTTCCTGTATTATAGCCAGTTATTAGAAAATGCAGATAAAGGGATGGTAGGACAAATGGAAGTCACGCCTTTTGAATAAAAAATAAGTAGTAACACTAAATCAAATTAAAAGAAAAACAGTATTTTTAAAATAAAGATACTGTTTTTTTATATTTAAAATAATGTGGATTATATTTTTTAGACTAAAGTTAAATAGAGAGAAATATTCTCAAAGATAAATTGTTAATCAATTTGATGTTTTTGTTTTTTTATTTAGGTTATCTTTATTAAGTTTATTTAAATATTATTACCAATGAGGTTAATATTGAAATAGGTTAATTTTGTTTATTTGTAATATAATAACAGGCGATCTATTTTTGTTTAATCTATCTATTAATTTGTGATTTCGTAGCCAATCTATCTATTTTTATGGTGTGGGATCATATTTTTGAGATGTCCTTCAAGTAATTATTTCTCTAGAAACTAGAGAATCTTTGCGTCTTTTGTTTTTGATCCTTAATTAATGTTATTAAATTTTAATATAACTGAAGGTACAGAATGAACAAAGAAATAGCTTTAAGTCACCATCACAAAATAAATAAAAAAAATAAAATAAATAATAATATATTTCAACTTTCCCTTGTTGCATCAGCACTTCTTTTTTCTGGATATTCCGTAGCATATTCAGAAGCTGGGCAATTAGGCGATACCAAAAGTTGGGAAAGCCAAGAGTATCAAAAAGACTGGGGGCTAGCTGCTATGAATGCCTCTAGTGCTTATGCACTTGGTTTTCATGGGCAAGGTGCCAAAATCGGTGTCATGGACTCTGGTGCATTATTATCACATCCAGAATTGAATGATGCTCGTTTTCATGCAGTAAAAGCCAAAGGTCAATATGGCACAACGGGTATGCGCTATCCTCAAGAATTGGGTGGGCATTATGAAAAAGGTCAAGCTTTTGATGTTGATGGAGGCTGGATCAAAGGTGTGAATGATACACACGGAACACACGTTACAGGCACTGTAGGTGCAAACCGTGACGGCAATGGTATGCATGGGGTGGCATGGGGTGCGGATGTCTATTTAGGAAATACAGGCGCAACAGACAGCAATAACTACGGTCCTTACCAAGATTACACCTATTTCTACACTGGCTGGAAAGCCATGGTCGATGCAGGGGCTCAAGTCATTAATAATAGCTGGGGTACAAACACTCGTATTATTAACGCAGATAAAACTGTAGGCCCTGATGGCGGTAATACAACAGTACATATGCCAGTAGATACCACTGCGCAAACGGAATACGAATATTTCTACTTTAAAAAAGTCTATGGCGATAAACCTTCCTTTGTTGATGCCGCTTATGACGCAGTAAAAGGCACTAACGTTGTTCAAGTCTTTACAACGGGTAACCGAGACTTTGCTCAGCCTTATTATCGTCCTCTTTATCCTTACTTTAATCCTGAAGCAGAAAAACATTGGATTGCAGTTGCGGGTCTGAAACAGAATGCAGACAAATCGGGTTATGAATTAGAAAAAATCTTCAATGAAGCGGGTAATGCGAAATGGTGGACGGTTGTTGCACCAGGTCGTTACATTTATTCGTCAGTTGTTGATGAAGAGGGAAATGCAGGTTGGGATACCTTTAGTGGTACATCAATGGCGGCACCTCACGTTACGGGTGCAATGGGTGTATTGATGTCGCGTTACGAGTCAATGAATGCGATGCAAGTTCGTGATGTGATGTTTACAACTGCTAATCATCGTAATCCAGATGGCTCTTTATATGATAGCTGGACTGCGGCTGAAGGTACGCCGGATGTGCGTTATGGTTGGGGTACCCCAGATTTAGATAAAGGGATGTATGGTCCGGGTCAATTCTTAGGTAAATTTGAATATAACTTAAGTATGACACCGCTTGATGTCTGGACAAATGATATTTCACAAACTGCGTTAGATCTTCGTGAACAAGAAGATTTAGCATGGCTGAAAGACTATCAAGAGAAGGGTATTGCGGCTGGTGGTGATTATAATTTAGGAACGGATTTTGTTATTAACGATGGTAACCCAGATCCAACTTCCCATATTGTTAGCAAAGAAGATGCTGAGAAATGGCGTAAAGAGTATTACCAAAAACGTGCTGATGCTATTCAAGCTAAAATTGACGCTGGTTTATATGATGGTGCTTTAGTTAAGAGAGGTGAAGGCACATTGGTTATGACTGGCGATAATACTTATCGTGGCGGTACAACAGTCGAGCAAGGAACATTATATGGCTTTACCGAATCGTTTGGCACTGAAGCTGTTAATGTCAACGGTGGTAAATTAAGTGTCATTGATCGTTATAACGATACCTTTACACAACAAGGCCAATTAGCCTCAAATGAGAGTCATAAAGCTAATATCAATATCAACGATAAAGGAACGTATTTAGTTACCGTTGGACATGATGTTAATGTTGGTGATATGGCCTTAAATAAAGGAGCTAGTTTAGATATTGGTGCCGATAATGAAGGTCAATTAAAAGATATCTATCTTAATAATACAGTCGCGACAGGCACCGTTAATGCGGACAATTTAGTTGATAATCGTACTAAAACTAAAATGTTAGCCAATAATAATCCAAATAGTGATTATGCATTATTTGATAAAAATGTTTCTGTAAAAGACAACACAATTACAGGTACATTAAGTAAGAAAGAAAATACTTCTTTAGCCACATTTGCTAACAATGAAAATGGTCGCTCTATTGCTAATACATTGGATAGCACAGGTCGTGGCGATTTATTCAATGCAGTATTACCAATGAATGAAAGAGATCTGAGCAAGACTTATAATTCATTGGGCAGCGATATGTACCTTAATGCTAACAATGCAAGTGTTGTGAATGTGTTAGGTTTAACACGTACAGTGAAAGATCAAGCAATGGGTATTGGTCAAGGCCGTTATGCTAAATTGGATAATAGCAATGCACGTATTTGGATAACAGGTATTGGCCAATGGGGCAGTGCTGATTATGGTCATAGCAATATGGATGTTGATTTCTATGTTGGCTTATTAGGTGCAGAAATTGATGTGACCGAAAATACCAAAGCAGGTTTATTCTTTGGTGCGGGTTCAACCAAATATAAAGGTAATGAACACGGTAAAATAGACAGTAACGATATCCATATTGGTGCTTATGGTGTGTCTAATCTGTATGACGTGGCTTCATTAAACTATGGTTTCACACATACTAACCAAGATAGAGATGCAAAAAGAACACTTTGGGTAGGACAAAATGCAGGTTATAACTCTACAAGTTATGATGCAAAAATTACTCAAATTTTCTTAGAAGGTGCTTATACTCAATTTAATACTAATCAGTACTCTATTGAGCCATATGCAGGATTTAGCTGGTTGCGTGTATCAACTGATGATATCAATGAAAATGTCGGTAATATGAAATTTACCACTAAGACTGACTCACAAGATATTCAAGTAGGTACTATTGGTTTACGTGGTGGATATCCATTTATGGCTGGCAACGTTAATATGGCTTTAAAAGGCGATATTTCTGCAAGTCATTTATTTGGTGATAACCGTCCTGAATCACGCCTCTTCTTATCAAACTCTGGTGATGCAACATTACGTGGCGGCAAACTAGATAATCTATTTGGTGTTGGTTTAGGTGTTGATGCACAATTAAGCAAATCAACAACTTTCGGTATTTCTTACCAAGGTCAATATAATAGTGATGTAAGCTCAAGTGGTATCAATGCAACACTGAAAGTTAATTTCTAAATCTTATTTGTTATTTTTTGATATTGAAAGCCCTTAGTAATAAGGGCTTTTTTTTGTATTAAAATTAATATTAGTGTTTTATTTTAAAATGGCAAGAGAGGGGGGAAGTATGACTACTATTAATGATGCTACTTTAAGAGATATAAAATATATTGTTCATTATAAAGGAAGAGTGAATAATGGTGCTTATGGCGTAAAGGATTTAATTGATAAAATCGATAATGTAAATAGAAGTTTTATTTTTTCATATAAGAAGAGAGGTCTTTTTCAAAGATTATTTGATTTTATAAAAGAAATAACGAATGTTAAAATAAGTTGTGATTCTATTTTAAATTATGATAAATATGAGAAAGTAAATAGCTTCTTCTTTTTAAACTCATTGAGAAATAAGAAAGTTATTAATTCTGATAGAACTACAATAGATTATTGTGATCTTAATAATAAAATGTCCTCGTTTTTACAACGAAGGATGAAAAATGGCATAGATGAACGTGAAAATAAGTATATTAATATCTATTTGAAAAATAATATAAGAACTAAGGGTGATTTCTTGTTACTATATTCAACTCTAAATAAATTGATAAGTTCAATAGAAAATAAAGAGAATGAAAGCAGATTAAAACAAACTGACAGTGAGGAATGTTTTAAATTTATATCAAGAAATGATATTTTTTATAAAGAGAGTATTTTTAAGTTGCTCGACTCTATTTATGATGAGGGGGTGAGTGAAGATAATAAAGTCATAATAATAAAAAACATAAAAGATTTAAATAAAATAAACAAACCAAATAAAGAAGTTCATGTTAATAACCTAATTAAATTCATTCATGATTTAAAAGAAAAGGAAATGAGGAATGAAATATTTCTATTAAAGTTAGAAATTAAATTGGAAAATATAAAAGAAAATCTTAAAACTTTTGGAAATAATAAAAGAATACAGATTTTGGGTGATAATTTGAAAACATTATTACCATTCTATATGCAAGAGGCGATGATGAACGATAATAAATCAATTGATTTTGATTTTGAGGGAGATGAAGGTTTTTATAATAATAATGATATATATAAAGATAAAATAAAATTGATTTTTGATGAATACAAAGTGAATAATAGACAAAAAACATCATACATTAAAAATACTATCGATGAGTTAAAGTTTAATGATGCTAATATTAATAACTATCCACGGTTTAATAAAAATGCATTAAATGATTTATTACTTTTTTTGAAATAAAAAATATCATACAGCTTGTGACTGTATGACATTTTATTTTTTAACTCAACGCGACTTTAATACCTAAACCAATCAGTACAACACCTAATACTTTATCAATCCCTTTTTGGATTTTATTAAGCACTCTTCTGACAGGCGCGCTTTGAATTAATAAAACCAATAAAGGCCAGTAAACTACGGCTAAGCCCCAAATAATAAAGGCATACCACAATTTTTCACCAATACTTGAATCGACACTTAACACCTGAGTGAAAACGGCAAGAAAGAACAAGGTGGCTTTAGGATTGAGTAAATTACAGAGGAAACCTTGCATAAAGGCTTTCTTAAAGCTGATTTGCGAATGTTTATCTGAGTTTTCATCAATCGAATGATTAGATTTTGAGAGCAAACTCTGAAAACCAATCCAGAGTAAATACGCGGCTCCGGCATATTTTAAAATGGAAAAAAGCCAAGGCGTTGTTGTGATAAGAACGGCAATACCTGCAACACAATATGACATATGCACAAGTAATGCTGCCACAATTCCCATCGCAGTCATCATTGCCGCAGATCGTTGATAACGTGCCGCATTTTTTACAACGAGAAAAAAGTCAGGGCCTGGTGAGATCATACCGAGTAAAGCAATTGTAAAAACAACTAAAGAAGTTTCAAGCATAATAGCGCCTTGTATATAACAATATTATAATGATTGAATCTTATATGATTAAGTTAACACTTCGAGTATAAAGCAATTATTTATTATCAAGGAAGCATAATTTGTATCGACTCAGGTTTTAGCTTTACGTATAGTGTGAACAGTTTTTTCCCATCTTTACCCGTAGGTGTGTAAATGAATATTAGTTTAATCGCAGCATTAGCGATGGATCGCATTATTGGTATGGAAAAGGCAATGCCTTGGACATTACCGGGTGACCTCGCATGGTTTAAAAAGAATACGCTAAATAAACCCGTTATTATGGGCCGGGTGACTTATGAGTCTATTGGACGTCCTTTACCGAATCGTCTGAATATTGTTTTAAGTAGCCAACCGGGAACAGATAGCGATGTTGTTTGGGTTAAATCTGTAGAGGAAGCTTTACAAGCTGCTGAAAATCATGAAGAAATCATGGTGATAGGTGGCGGTAAAGTGTATGAGCAATTTCTTCCTATGGCAAATACACTTTACCTAACTCACATTGACGCTGAAGTTATCGGTGATACAACATTCCCAGATTATGAGCCTGATGAGTGGGATTCAACCTTTATGGAATACCATGAAGCAGATGAAAATAACTCACATAACTACTGCTTCGAAATATTAAAAAGAAGAAAATAACAAGAATTAAATAAAAAGGGAGATTAAATATCTCCCTTTTTATTATTCCTATTTTATTAATATAAAAATAATAAGAATTAAGATTTATTATTCTAATTAAATATTTCTTTTTATAAAAAGAGCATTATTTTAAACCAACCATTATTTATATTTTAATAAACTCATTTTATAAGAATAATATATGAGATATTAATCAATATAGAGATTTTTTATTCTCAATATCGTGTTTTTTTATACTTATTTCACCGTGAAAAAAAATAACACATTGATAATTAATGATTAAATTCATGATTGTTTTTAGGTGTTCGTTTTTGTGTATAAAACGTTCTCTTTAGAAGAAAAAAGAGTAATTTAGGTAATATATGAGGATAAAATCAACATAGCGCAAAAGGCAATGTAGCCATTTTTGCGCTTGAAGTAGGAAGGGGATAATAAGTGAGTTATTTGGGAGCAGAAAGACTAGATTGAGTGAAGTACTGTTTGTCTTCCCAACGTAAGCAAGTGAGATTTCCTCCCCAACAACATCCCGTATCTAACGCATAAACATTATCAGGAGTGCCTTTCCCTTCAAGAGAAGCCCAATGCCCAAAAATAATGCTATAGCCTTCAGGTAATTGGCTAGGTAAATCGAACCAAGGTTTTAATGGTGTGGGAGCATCTTGTGGTTTATCTTTGCAAATCATATCAAGTTGGCCATTAGGAAAGCAGTAACGCATACGTGTGAGTGCATTAGTACTAAAGCGTAATCGCGCTAGACCTGAAAGCTCTGGTGACCAGTTGTTCGGTAGATCGCCATACATTGAGTTAATAAATAAAGGGTAGCTATCACTACTTAGAATAGCTTCGACTTCACGAGCACACATTTTGGCTGTTTCTAAATCCCATTGGGGGGTGATCCCAGCATGAGCCATAATAATTTTCTTGTCTTCATCAACTTGCAGTACAGGTTGGCGTCTTAACCAATTAATTAATTCATCTGCATCTGGCGCATTGAGCAAGTTATTCAGCTTATCTCTTGGTTTATTGCGACTAATTTTTGCAAATACACCTAAAAGATGAAGATCATGATTACCCAAGACGAGTTTAAGTGAAGTACCTAAGTTTTTTACAAAGCGTAGTACTTCGAGAGAGTCTGGGCCTCGTGCAACAAGATCACCCGTTAACCATAATGTGTCTTGTGTAGGATCGAAACTGACTTTATCAAGAAGGTGGCGCAGTTCATGGTAACAGCCATGAATATCACCAATTAAATAAGTTGCCATAGTTAGTTTATCAATGTTGGAAGTGCAAGGCGGAAAACGGGGATATCTATTTGAAATAATCGACCATCAGTGTCAATCATTTCATAATGGCCTTCCATTGTTCCCATCGGTGTTTCAAGAACGGCACCACTGGTATAGCGGTACTGTGTGCCAGGCTCAATAAGTGGCTGTTCGCCGACAACACCTTCACCTCGAACTTCAGTGGTATTACCTTGTGCATTTGTGATCAACCAATAGCGGCGCAGGAGGCGAATTGCACATTTATTCAAATTATGAATTGATATGGTATAAGCAAAAACATATCGCTCATCTTCAGGGGAAGATTGGCTTTCAATGTAAACGCTTTGGACTTGTATCGCCACTTTTGATGAGGTGAACATAGTGCCTCCTGTCTCTGGCTTTATCTTATGCTTGTGAGTCTTGCTTTTGCGATAACCAGTTTGCCACTTTGCAGTATTGCTCAACAGAAATATTTTCTGCTCTTGCAGTTGGATCGATATCAAGTGCTATCATATCTTCTGCTGTGAGTAATCCGCCTAAGCTGTTACGTAGTGTTTTACGGCGTTGATTGAATGCTTGAGCGGTAATACGGCTAAGCATTGTAATATCCGTTACTGGGTATGGTTTTTCTTTGTAAGGGATCAAGCGAACAACCGCAGAATCAACTTTAGGAGCTGGTTTAAATGAAGTAGGTGGAACTTCAAGTACAGGGATGATTTGGCAATAATATTGCGCCATCACACTTAAGCGACCATAAGTTTTGCTACCGTGACCAGCAACAAGGCGGTTAACCACTTCTTTTTGCAACATAAATGTCATATCAGAAATTGCGTCAGCAAAACTGAATAAGTGGAACATTAGTGGTGTAGAAATGTTATAAGGCAAGTTACCAAAAACACGCAGAGGCTGCTGACGCTCTTTTGCTAATTGTGCAAAATCGATCGTCATTGCATCTTGCTGAATAATGGTCAGCTTGTCTTTTAATGTAGGATGAACTTCTAAACGAGCGGCTAAATCACGGTCAATTTCTACAACCGTCATTTTATCCATTCTTGCGCCTACTGGCTCTGTAATTGCACCTAAACCAGGACCAATTTCAACAATGGCTTCACCGGGTTGAGGATAAATGGATTCAACAATACTTTCAATAATATAGCTGTCTGTTAAAAAGTTCTGCCCGAAGCGTTTGCGGGCAAAGTGCCCCTGATGGACTCTATTATTCATTACAATTTTGTATCATATTAATGGCTAAATTTAATGCGGTGCAAAAACTGCCAGCATCTGCGCTTTTCGTACCTGCAAGCTCAAGGGCGGTGCCATGATCAACAGAAGTACGGATAAAAGGAAGGCCAAGAGTTATATTCACGGCGCGACCGAAACCTTCATATTTTAGCACAGGTAATCCCTGATCGTGATACATCGCAAGCACCGCATCAGCATGTGTTAAATATTTAGGTTGGAATAAGGTATCAGCAGGATAAGGTCCATGAAGATGAACTCCTTGCTGACGTAATTGTGTTAATGCAGGCTCAATAATATCAATTTCTTCACGTCCCATATGACCACTTTCCCCTGCATGAGGATTAAGGCCACAAACGTAAATTTGAGGTTCTGCTATACCAAATTTGGTTTTTAAATCGTGGTTTAAAATGGTGATAATTTCATGTAGAAGCTCACCTGTAATTGCATCCGCCACATCTCGTAGTGGTAAATGTGTGGTTGCCAATGCGACTCTTAATGTATCTGTCGCCAGCATCATAACAACACGTTCACAATGGCTACGATCAGCAAAAAACTCGGTGTGCCCTGTAAAATGCACACCTGCATCATTGATAATACCTTTATGAACCGGCCCAGTCACAAGTGCTGAAAATTCACCATTTAGGCAGCCATCACAAGCACGAGCTAATGTTTCTACAACGTATAACCCATTGCGCGTATCTAATGTACTTGGAATGACATCAGTATGAAGTGAAATAGGGAGTACACAAATTTGACTTGGTGTGTGTGCTTGAGGTGGCGTGGCAGGATCGTATTCAACTAATGAAAGAGGCAGGTTTAACAATTCTGCTCTTGTTTTAAGTAATTGAGGATCAGCACAAACAACCCAAGGTAAATCCCAACTCATTTGTGCTAATGAGATAATAAGGTCAGGACCAACCCCGGCTGGTTCGCCGGGGGTGATAACAAGTGGTTTTATTTGCTTAGTTTGCATTATTCTCGTTCATTATTTTCACATAAGCCCCAACTCGTAGCTCTTGCATCCAGTTTTGTACTTCTTCGTTAAATTTACGATTGAAGAGTAAACGGTATGCTTGTTCTTTATTCGCGGCATCTGTTTTATCAACACTACGAGTGTCTTCTAATTCAATTAAATGCCAGCCAAAGTTTGAGCGAACAGGTTGGCTTAATTCGTTTTTATTTAAGCGCATTAACGCATCACGGAATGCCGGATCGTAAACATCAGGCATTGACCATCCTAACTCACCGCCACGTAATGCTGAACCTGGATCTTCAGAGTATTCTTTTGCTGCATCAGCAAAGGTTATTTTACCACTGCGAATATCGGCAGAGATCTGCTGTAACTTGGCATAGGCTTGCTCATCATTCATGATTGGTGAGCTTTTTAGCAGAATATGACGGCTTTTAACTTCTGTAACAGAAAGGGTATTAGTTCCACCACGAACATCGTTTACTTTGATAATGTGTAAGCCAACGCCAGAGTGAAGAGGCCCTACGATTTGGCCTTTTTGCGCATTTGCTAACTCTTTAGCAAACAGAGTGGGTAATTCATCAATAGATGCCCAACCCATGTTACCGCCATTTAAAGCTTGTGGATCAGCAGAATAAGTTGCAGCCAATTTACCGAAATCTGCACCATTTTTAAGTTGGTTCATAATACGAGTAATGACTTGTTTTGCTTTTTCCATTTCTGCTGGCGCAGGATTTTCTGATAATGGAATTAAGATATGGCTCAGATTTAGATCAATACTTTGGCTTGCTTGGCCTTCAATTTGCTTAGCAAGAGAATCAACTTCTTGAGGTAAAATAGTAATACGGCGACGCACTTCATTGTTACGAACTTCTGCCAACATCATCTCTTTACGAATATCTTGGCGATAATCATTGTAAGAAATACCATCAGCTGCAAGGCGTTTTTTCAGTTGTTCAAGTGAAATTTTATTTTCAGCAGCAATGCCCTGAATTGTAGATTCTACTGCGGCATCAGGAATATCAATTTGCATTTGCTGTGCCATTTGCAAAATGATGTTATCCATGACCAAACGCTCTAGAATTTGTTGGCGAAGAACTTGCTCATCTGGCATCTCTTGACCCGCATTTTTTGCGTTCATTTTGACCGTCTGTAGCATTCTATTGACGTCACTTTCTAGAACGACACCGTTATTGACGATAGCCGATACACGGTTTAATTCTTGTGCAGCAAATGTTGTTGAGCTGGTAGCTGCACCGACCGTGATCATTAAGCCGATAAACAGCGTTTTCCAATTTTTCATAAGTTTCCCATTATGTATTTTCCGCATCTAATTGCGGGGTGACATATTTATTCAGCCAATTCCGTAGTCTGATTAAATCAGAATGCTCTTTGATAAGGTAAGATACCGCGTTCAAGCATTTTCTGGCTACCCAAACTATGATTGTTACTTAGGCCTCTGAGTTCCACATTGACAGACCATTTATTATCAATATCGCTGTGGTCAACTTTCCAGCCAACAATTTTTCGTTCATAACCCACATTCACAGCCCAGCAACAGGTGTTGTATTGCAGACCAACCATTTGGCTAACAGGCTCTGATTCTTTGGTATCAAAGTAATAAGCACCTACAAGTCCCCAACGCTCTGCTAATGGCCAACTTCCTACGACACCAACTTGTGAAATACCTTTTTGGTATTCAGGAAGTTTATTAATACTGCCATCGTAAGGGCGAACACGTGTTGCTTGGATATAGTCACGATCAACATAACGATAGCTTAACTGTAGAAGATGATCGCTATCTGCGCGATATTCCATAACAGCATCGCCCATTGAGACGCTACCTAAACGACGGTCATATTGTAAACCACCACGCATACCTACGGTATCAGTGATCCTCCAATAAGCGTCACCTGCCCATACCATTGAACCTGTTTCATCTTTGCTATTGATGATTTCGTTTGATGAACCTGTTTTCGGACGTTCAAAGAAGTAGATTTGACCCACAGAAACGTTAAAACGTTCAACTAATTCGCTATCATAAAAACGCGAAGTGATACCAGTTGTTAATTGGTTTGCAGATGCAATGCGGTCTAAACCACCATACATTCTATCGCGGAAAAGTCCGCCATAGTTTGATTGTAATAAAGCGGAGTCAAAATTATTGATATTAGACTGATCTTTATAAGGGACATAAAGATATTGCACTCGAGGCTCAAGGGTTTGCGTAATATCGTTTGTTTGGTATTGACGCTCAAAAACCACTTTCATATCAGATTTAAACTGCGGTAATACACGATTAACGCTGTCATCTAATTTTTGATTATTGGGTTTGGTTTTATAACCGTCAGGAATGTCTTGATCATAATGAGTTGCCATGATTTTCAGCTCATTATTGAAGCTTGCCCATCCCGTAGATGCTGGGAGTGAAATCGTTGGCTCAATATGGAAACGATTTGCTTCTGGTGTATTCTCCCCCACACTGGTAAAGCGAGCAAATTGAGCGTAAGTACGGAAATCAAATGGACCTACATCATTCTTGTAATAATTGAGATCAAGCTGTGGCTCTGCACGATAAGCTCTTGCATCTTTATTATCAGAGAAGACTTGGAACTGTTTAGTGGTTAATGTGGCATTCCAGTTCTGTTGTGCATAACCCGTACTAAATTTTTGAGTTGCATAACCATCTGTGGTGTTACCATACTGAGAGGTAAAATCAGTGAAGTATTTGTTATCACTTACTTTTGTGTAGTCGATATTAAATCGCCACACATTATTCATTACACCACTATGGCCCCAGTAGAATAACCAGCGAGTTGCTGTATCACGAGGAAGATAGCCCGCTTTATTTTCATCTTTATCTTTATTGTATTGGCTATCGTGATTAATCCAATCTACAGCGATGGTACCGCGTCCTGGTGTGGTTAAATAACGGAATTCATTATCTAATTTTAAACCACGACGACTGATATAGTTGGTGGTGATGGTCGCATCATAATTAGGAGCGATATTCCAATAGTAAGGGAGTTGGAAATCAAATCCTGAACTACGAGAGTAGCTTCCGTTAGGAATCAAGAAACCAGAACGGCGTTTATCACCAATCGGTAATTGAAGATAAGGGCTATAAAAAATAGGCACATTAGCTACACGAAAACGTGCATTCCAGATTTCAGCGACTTGTTCTTCGCGATCTAAAATAACCTCTGAGCCGACAACGCTCCAGCTATCATCTCCTGGTAGACAAGACGTGAACATACCCTTGTCCATAATGGTATAGCGGTTTTCGCCACGCATTTGCATTTTATTAGCGTAGCCACGGCCTTGACGGCCAACCATTTGGTAATCACCTTGCTCGATGTCCGTATCTTTATTATTAAGGTTAGACCAAGCACGAGGGCCTTTTAAGATGATTTGAGGATCATCATAAGATACATTTCCCGTTGCTGTGACCATTCTTAATGGTGTTTCTCCCTCAGTCTGTGTCAGTTCAACACTGTCGGCACTTAAGGTTTGGTTTCCCTGTTTAATATCAACATCACCTTTATATTTGACCATGCGAGGATACTCACCTTGCATATCATTTGCAGTGATAGTGACAGGCAAGCTGTTAGGATCGCCTTGTACTAATGGTTTGTTATAAACAGGAACTCCCAGTAAACATTGGGAGGCAAGATCAGCATAAGCAGGCTGAGCGTATATTGTGGCCCAAACTAGGGTGGCCAGCAGTGTGGGATAACTTTTTTTCATAAGTATTTATGTGCTTCCGTCATCAGTGGCTTCGTGCTGATAAACAGCGAGAAACTAACGCAGGGAGTTATGCGACACCAGCCCAACGTTCTGAACATTGTTCTAACGGTAACCGAAAAATAGGCGTAAGCCTCATTTTTTCGATGTTTCTGTGTTGAAATAGGGTTATAGCCTTATTAGAAACAAAAAAACACCGCGCTGATGCGGTATTTCGTGCTGTATAACAACGCTAAAGTTATTCGTTTGGTCACTCATTTTACTTTAACACAATTTAAACGAAAACAGCATTACCTCTGTCCAAAGAGAAACAGTAAATCTCTTCATTTTAAGAAAAAGTCTATTTAGAGGTTGCTTGGTGTTAGGTGTGCAAGCAAATGAATAGTATGATAATGCAAAATTGCAGTCAGAGCATTGAAGATTTGAGGAGTCTATGCGCTATTGGGGAAAATTATTAGGCCTTACCATTGGTAGTTTTGCTGGAATAGGCTTTTGGGGCATTGTTATTGGTGTTTTTCTTGGGCACCTCTATGACATGCAACGAAGTAAATTAGGAAATGGTGGGCGTTATACGCGTGATAGACAAGCTTTTTTCTTTGCTGCAACCTTTCAAGTTTTAGGTCACCTGACAAAATCAAAAGGGCGAGTGACTCAAACCGATATCTCACTTGCCAGCGAATTAATGGATCGCATGAATCTGCATGGTGTTGGTCGTCAAGCTGCGCAGCAAGCTTTTAGAGAAGGTAAATCACCTGATTTTCCCTTAAGAGCCACATTGCAACGTGTTCGGCAAATTTGTGTAGGGCGTCGCGATTTACTTCAGATGTTTCTGGAAATTCAATTGCAAGCTGCTTTTGCGGATGGTCAACTGCATCCAAATGAAAGAAAAATGTTGTTTATCATTATTGATGAGTTGGGTTTTTCGCGTGCGCATTTTGAACATATATTAGCAATGATGCAGGCTGGTCAGAATTTTCATTATCAAAGTGGGCAGGGTTATCAGCCTCAACCCCAAGGCCCAACGCTATCTGATGCGTGTAAGGTCCTTGGTGTAGATGAGAATGATGATGTTAAAACTATAAAGAGAGCTTATCGAAAATTAATGGGAGAACACCATCCAGATAAACTTGTCGCGAAAGGTTTACCGCCAGAAATGATGGAAATTGCAAAGCAAAAAGCACAGTCTATACAAGTTGCTTACGATTTGATTAAAAAAGAAAAAGGATTTCGTTAATATCTTGTAAAAGAAGATGAGAAAAGAGAGAATTATTCCGTGATAGAGATAACTTAGGTTGAGTTGAGTTTATTATTTATCACGGTAAAATATAAGTGAAATTTGATTATTTCATTCTCTCTTCTCTTAAAAAAGGAACTATATCCATGTCAAACGTCCGTGTTCTTGTTGGGGTTATGGGATTAGCGCTTTGCCTGCTCCTTGCTTCATTGAGTTCAGTGACTGTTTTAGTGTCATAAGACACTAAAAATCGGCAAGGCATTCAAAGTGTATCGGGGATCGGAAAGCAGGATGCGTAATAAATAATTCCTGAGCATGTAACTGCAGGCGAGGTGCCATCGCTCTTGCCTGCGGATGTGCATAAAAGCGATCCCCTAAAATAGGATGCCCCAACGCTAACATATGTACCCGCAATTGATGTGAACGCCCTGTAATTGGCGATAATTTCACTCTTGTCGCATTCTCTTCATATTCCAACACTTCATAAAAAGTTTGCGCCGCTTTCCCTGTTTCATGACAGACTTTCTGTTTTGGTCGATTAGGCCAATCACAAATCAAAGGTAAATCAACTAACCCTTCTTCTTTTTCGATATGTCCCCAAACGCGAGCAATATAGGTTTTTTTTGGCTCACGTTCACGAAATTGGCGCTTTAGTTCGCGCTCTGCTTCTTTATTAAGTGCAACAACGATAACGCCACTAGTTGCCATATCAAGGCGATGCACACACTCAGCATTCGGAAACTCTGCTTTAATGCGCGACATAATACTGTCGTTATGCTCTGGCGCTTTGCCCGGTACTGATAGTAGTCCGCTGGGTTTATTGACGGCAATAATATGCTCATCTTGATATAAAACATGTAACCAAGGATCAGTCGGCGGGTTATACACTTCCATCATGGTGGATATCTCATCAAAACAACGGGGAGTAAAATACTCCCCGCTTTAACGGTGATTATTGGTGGGTAACGACAATTAAGCGAATTGAGTCTAAACGCCACGTTGCTTCATCTAAATGATTAAGAATATGAGCACGTTCATTTTCAATTGCTTCGACTTCATCATCACGAATATTTGGGTTTACTGCACGTAAAGCTTCTAAGCGTGATAATTCATGAGTTAGCACGCGATCTGCTTCTTCTTTCGCTTTTTGGATAAGTCCTTTCGCTTCGACTTCCATTAAAGGTTCAGACGTTTTCAGTACATGGTGGACTTCACTTTGTACTGCATTGACTAATTTGCTAGAAGTATGACGATTAACAGCATTTAATTGACGGTTAAAGCTTTCAAACTCAACTTGAGATGCAAGATTATTACCTTTTAGATCAAGTAATAAGCGCACCGGTGTTGCAGGTAAGAAACGACTTAAATGAAGATGCTTAGGCGCTTGCGCTTCTACGACATAAATCAATTCAACTAACAATGTTCCCACTGGCAATGCTTTATTTTTTAATAAAGAAACGGCACAACTTCCTGTATCGCCAGATAAAATCAAATCTAAGCCATTACGGATAATAGGGTGTTCCCAACTGATAAATTGGGTATCTTCACGAGATAGCGCTTGCTCTCTATCAAATGTGATAGTGCAACCATCTTGTGGTAATCCAGGGAAATCGGGCACTAACATATGATCAGATGGCGTTAAAATAATCAAGCTATCACTACGATCTTCTTGATTAATACCAACGATATCAAATAAGTTCAGTGCAAAGTTCACTAATTCAGGATCGTTATCTTGTGCTGCAATTTCACCCGCTAACTCAACACCGACTTCACCACCGTTAGAGTGCATTTCTAATAGGCGGTCACGGCCTTGCTCAAGTTTGAGCTTCATTTCATCATGCTGTTTACGACAAGCGACAATAAAGTCATCAAAATCAGCTAACTCATTAGGCTGTGCAAGGTAATTAACGAGAGCATCATATTTGCTGTCGTAAATAGTACGGCCAGTCGGACAAGTATGCTCAAAGGCATCTAAGCCTTCATGATACCAGCGTAATAATACAGATTGAGCCGTACCTTCAAGATAAGGAATGCTAATATCAATATCGCGGTTTTGACCAATACGATCGAGACGACCAATACGTTGTTCGAGTAAATCAGGGTTAAATGGCAGATCAAACATAACCAGTTGATTAGCAAACTGGAAGTTACGTCCTTCAGAGCCGATTTCTGAACATAGCAGAACTTGTGCGCCTTCTTCTTCAGAAGCAAAATAAGCTGCAGCGCGATCGCGTTCAAGTAATGACATACCTTCGTGGAAGACTGCTGCACGAATACCTTCACGCTCACGTAAAACTTGCTCTAATTGCAGCGCTGTTGCAGCTTGAGCACAAATTACTAGTACTTTTTCATTACGATTTGCAGTTAAGAAACCTAGTAACCATTCAACACGCGGGTCGAAGTTCCACCATGTTGCGTTTTCACCTTCAAATTCTTGGTAAATACGTTCAGGATAGAGCATCTCTTTTGCACGAACTTCGAGACTCTTTTTAGCTGCCATAATCTCAGCTACTTTAATTGCAGTTTGATATTGCGTCGGCAGTGGCATTTTGATCGCATGAAGTAAGCGATTAGGGAAACCTTTAACACCAGAACGTGTGTTACGGAATAACAAACGACCCGTTCCATGTCTGTCCATTAACATATGGATAAGTTCTTGGCGAGATTTAGTACGTTCTTCACCTTGCGTATTTGCCGCTTTCAGTAATGGCTCAACATCTTGCTCGCTGATCATTTCGCTGATGATATTTTGTTGTTCGGTATTTAAATCATCTTCTGATAGCAAAATAGTGACAGCATCGGCAACAGGGCGATATTTTTGTTGCTCATTAATAAATTCGTTGTAGTCATGGAAACGACTTGGGTCAAGCAGACGTAAACGTGCGAAGTGGCTTTCTTGACCTAACTGCTCTGGGGTTGCAGTTAATAGCAATACAGAGGGAATAGATTCCGCTAACTCTTCAATTACTTGATATTCACGGCTTGGCGCATCTTCACTCCAAACAAGGTGATGAGCTTCATCGACAACTAACATATCCCATGTTGCTTCGACTAAGTGTTCAAAACGTTGCTTGTTTTTACGCACAAAATCTAAAGAACAGATGATCATCTGTTCTGTTTCAAATGGATTATCGCTATCTAATAAAGATTCGCTATAACGGCTATCATCAAACAGTGAGAAACGTAGATTGAAACGGCGTAACATTTCAACTAACCACTGATGTTGTAAGCTTTCAGGCACAATAATCAACACACGCTCAGCACGACCATCCATTAATTGCTGGTGGATAATCATACCGGCTTCAATTGTTTTACCTAAACCAACTTCATCAGCTAATAATACGCGAGGGTTATGACGTTTACCCACTTCATTGGCGATATAAAGCTGATGAGGGATAAGGCTTGCGCGGATCCCACGTAAACCACTTTGTGCTTGCTTAAACTGCTCGCTCATAAACTTACGTGCGCGGTAGCGTAATGCAAAGCGATCCATACGGTCGATTTGACCTGCAAAGAGGCGATCTTGCGGTTTATTAAAAGTGAGTTTGTTATCTAAGAACACTTCACGTAATTGTGCTGGCTCTTCAGTGTCTAAACGTACACCATGGTAGATAAGTAGGCCGTTATCTTCTACAACGTTATCGATAGCGAGCTTCCAGCCTTCATGACTGGTGACAGTATCTCCTGCATTGAACATCACCCGCGTTATTGGTGCATCATGACGGGAATAAAGGCGGTTTTCGCCACAGGCAGGAAAAAGTAAGGTGACCATGCGGGCATCAACTGCCACAACAGTACCCAGTCCAAGCTCGCTTTCAGTATCGCTAATCCAACGTTGACCAAGAGTAAAAGGCATATATATAAACTCAGCTCTCAAATATATAATTTAGGAATTATTAATGAATGCAGTATTGCGGTGTTGTCATTAAAATCTGCGGGATAAAAAGGGCTTATTCTTTAAACAAAGAAAAGCTAATTATCACCAAAGGGGCGTTATGTTAATAGATGCAAAGCAAACCGTCACCTGCAAAATAACACAACTTAAAATGAGAGTGTCATTTGCCCATTTAACAAGGTTGAAAAATCATCTTGTATAAAAGGGAGGATTGCATCTGCAATAGGCATTAACTGCTTATTTATATAGTGCTCATAATCAGGTGCAGCGGTAATATGCTCTAATGGCTCAGGCCCCAAGAGGGTAATTATATAACTAATCCAACCGCCTTGCTGATATTGTTGAGGTCTATTTTTGGATAAATTATATTCATCCGCTTTACGTGCTGCTTTGACATGAGGGGGGACGTGGTGCTGATATTCTGATAATTTTCGACGTAACCGTTTACGATACACCAATCTATCATCATATTTCCCTGAAAGCGTATCTGCGACATAATCACGAATAAACTGCTGATAAGGTTGCTGGTGAAAAATACGAGTATAAAGCTCTTGTTGAAATTTCTGAGCGAGTGGCGTCCAATCTGTTCTGACGGTTTCTAATCCTTTAAACACCATTTTATCATTGCTGAGCCCGGCGTAGCGTTTCTTGCTACCTGTCTCCATACCTCGGATCGTGGGCATTAAAAAGCGACGATAATGGGTTTCGTATTCTAGTTCTAATTTGCAATCGAGTTGGTAGTTTTCAAAAAGATGTGTTTTCCACCACTGATTGACATCTTGTACTAGCTGATACCCAATCTGTTGTGCTTGTTGCTCTGTGTGAGGTGATTTTAGCCAAACAAAGGTTGAATCAGTATCGCCATAAATAACTTGATAACCTTTGGCTTCAATTAATTCTCGCGTTTTTTTCATGATTTCATGGCCTCGTAGCGTGATGGAAGACGCTAAGCGAGGATCAAAAAAGCGACAACCGACAGAGCCTAAAACACCATAAAAAGCGTTCATAATAATTTTGAGTGCTTGAGAGAGTGGAGCATTTTTATGTAATTTCGCGTTGTCTCTTTCATGCCAAATTTGCGACACAATAGCGGGTAAGCAGTGTAGTTCTCGCGAAAATCGTGCTTGACGAAATCCAGAAATAGAAAACTTTTCATCAGGTTGGTGCATTCCTTCAATCATCCCTACGGGATCGATTAAAAAAGTACGAATAATAGAGGGATAAAGGCTTTTGTAATCAAGCACAACAACAGAATCATATAAGCCGGGAGCTGAGTCCATGACAAAACCACCGGGGCTATGTTCTTCGGGTTTTTCGCCTTGGTTAGGTGCAACATATCCAATGCGGTGCATCGAAGGGAGATAGAGATGTGTAAACGCAGCCACAGATCCTCCGCTTCTATCAACGGAAAGCCCCGTAACACAAGCTCTCTCCAATAAGAATGCCATAAGAGATGTCGCATCAAAGATACGGTTTACTAAGACACAGTCTTGCCAATTATAATAAGCCAGTGCGGGTTTATCTTCTTTAAAGCGTCGATTAATTTCATCCATTCTGGCGTAAGGTGTATCGATGGCTTTACCTTCACCTAATAGTGTTTGAGCAACAGATTCGAGGCTAAAAGAGGGAAAATTCCATGTCGCCATTTTTAATGCATCGATACCATCGATAATTAAACGACCTTGAGCCGAAGCAAAAAAATGACCTTTTTTAAATCCATGCTCTCGCCATTCTAATGGACTGTTTTGGCGACCTAATAATAAACTGGCGCCGTAACGTTGGGCATGTGTGTACAAAATACGCAGATCGAATTGGATCAGATTCCAACCGATAATTGCATCAGGATCGTAATGTTGCATCCACTCATTTAACTTTTCAATTAAACGCAATCGGCTACTGACATAACATAAGCGATAACCTTCTGGTTGCTGACTTTCGCTCTCTATGGGTAACTCATCAGTAAGCATAAACACTACATTATCATCACAGCCTGCAAGCCCAATAGAGTAAAGCTCACCAAATTCACTAGTTTCGATATCTAAAGAGACAGCTCGAAGTGCTGGGCGATAATCTGGTGCTGGTTTTAATGTAGTAATATTATTTTGTTGATAACGAAACCAAACTGGCGCGGTGATAAATCGCTCCATCATATAACGTTCATGAGGGCGGATATCCGCTTCATAAAGGCGAATATGGTGCTCTTTAAGTTGTTGCTCAAGTTGGACAAGTTGGCGGTATTGTTTGCAATAAATACCAAAGACGGGTTGCCTTTCGAAATCTTTTAAATCGAGAGGGCTAATTTCAATATCAGGATTTTTATTAATGAGAGAACGCAAAACAGTTTCATGTTGGCGGGCAACAAAGCCAATTGCGCGTTGCATAGGAACCGTAATTTTACGTGGGCCATTATCCGTAGCCAGCCAATAAGAGACGACAATACCTTTCGGTGTGTCGCTCCAGTGACGAGTAAGAATAAAGCCTTGTTCCGTATGACCAATCATGAGCACCTAATAAACACTAATAATTCATTAAAGATGTGTTTATTATAGTCAATGTAGTGGTTATTTATACAGTTAATTTTAGCTAAGATTAATTAAACGGAATACCTAAAATAAGTGATTGATCCACTTCACCATTTATTAGTGATTGTGTATTTCCATCATACACAATCATACCGTTATCTATCACAATCGCTCTTGAGGCGATTTTTGCTGCATCTTCTAAGCTATGAGAAACCATCAATAAGGTTAACGCTTTTTCACGACAAAGTTGCTCGAGTAATGCCAACATCTCAATACGTAAAGCAGGATCGAGTGCAGAAAAAGGCTCATCAAGCAACAAAATAGGTTGTTCGCGAACAAGGCAACGTGCAATAGCAACACGTTGACGCTGGCCACCTGATAATTGAGAAGGTAAACGTTCAAGATATTCACTAAGCGCTACTTGTTCTGCTCGACTCTCTAATAACGCTTTTTGATCTTCAGTCAGCTTTAATCCCGGATTTAATCCCAAGCCAATATTTTGCCTTACAGTCAAATGAGGGAATAAATTATTATCTTGAAATAACATAGAAATAGGGCGTTTTGCCGGTACTGTTTTTGTATGATCTTGCCCATTAAGAAACAGGCTTCCCTTTTCTGATGGTAAAAAACCAGCAATTAAACTGAGTAATGTGCTTTTACCTGCACCACTTGGGCCTAATACAGCAATGCGTTCTCCTGCATTAACCGTTAGATTAAACAAGAGATGTTGGTGTTCATAGGTGTAAGCAAGGTGCTCTAATTTAATCATGAGATTTTCCAGCTAATCGTTCTATTAGGCTAAAAAGAGAGAAGCAAAGTAGCAATAAGATCATGGCTGTTACTGCACCATCTTGTGTGTGGTAAGCGCCAATTTGCTGATAAAGATAGAAAGGCAATGTTCTAAATGTTTCATTACCAAATAGGGCAACAATACCAAAGTCACCAATAGAAATAACACAAGCAAAGGCAAGTGCTTGTGAGATTGGTTTCTTTAATGCACGTAGTTCTATCCAACGAAGTCGGTTTATTCCTTGCAAATTCAGCGACTGACATAAAAGGCCATAACGCGAAGCGATATCATTCATCGGGTTTTCCAACACTTTTAAAGCATAAGGAATGGCAATCAATGCGTTGGTCAAAATCACTAAAATATAAGGTGATTCAGGTAATCCGATCGTATTGTTTAATAACAGAAAAAAGCCTGTTGCCAATACAATGCCCGGCATCGCCAGAATAATCAAACCACTCATTTCCATGGCTTGTCCGGCTTTTTTAAAATGGCGTAAGCGCAGTTCTCGGCTACTCCATAGCAACATCATCGTTAATACAACACAGACAATACCCGCACCAATAGCAATAATCAGTGAAGTTGTAAAAGCTTGCCAAAGTATAGGCTGTTGTATAACACGTATAAATTGGCTATTAAGGCCATCGGTGATCACGGCCAAAATGGGCGGCACTAAAAAGAGGATCGCAAGAGTGATAATCAAACCATCAGTTATTTTGCTAAAGAGTGGATCATAGGGATCACGCCAAGGTAGCTTTTGATTGTTTCCCACAAAAAGAGAGCCTTTTAGCTTTTGGCTGATAAGCACTAAGCCTAAACAACAAAAAAGCTGGATCAGGGCTAAAAGCGCAGCACGATGTAAATCGTAGTCATAACTTAATGCTTGATAAATAGCGAGTTCAACCGTTGTTGCTGCGGGGCCTCCGCCTAAAGCCAACACAGTAGCAAAGCTTGCAAAGCAGAGCATAAAGATCAGTGATGCTGTGGGGAGCATTTGTCGCCATAAATAAGGGAATTCCAGAAAGCGAAAACATTGCCAGCCATTCATGCCTAACTGTGAGGCTAATTGGCGTTGCTCTGATGAGATGCTTTCAAGTGCTTGTAATAGCATTCTGGTTGTTAATGGCATATTGAAAAAGATGTGAGCTAATAAAATGCCTTGCAAACCATAAGGCGTAAATTGGTAGTCGATCCCTAGCCATTCACAAATTTGAGCAATCCATCCTGCTCTGCCATAAACCGTTAAAATGCCAAAAAGGGCGACTAAAACCGGTAATACAAGGCTCATGGCACATAGGCGTAAAAACAGTGTTCGCCCTTTAAATTGGCGTCGATAGAGTGCTTTGGCGAGCCAAATAGCAGGTAATATTGAAAATAGGGCGGATAAAAAGGCTTGCCAGAAAGTAAAACGAATGACATGCCATAAATATTCATCAGCAAAAATCGAGGACAGTTCACCACTTGGTGCATTAAACCACAATGCGCCAAATGACAATAACGCCACGATAAGCAGTAAACCCGAGGCACATAGCCCCGGGATAAGCCATCTTCCCATTAGCGACTAACCGCTGATTGCCAATTACGTGTCCATGTCTGGCGCTCTTTTGCGACAACTTCTGCATCAAATTGCAATGATTTCCCAGGTTTAGGCATTAAAGAATAGACCTCAGGCAATGGCATATCTATAACAGGATACATCCAATTGGTAGTCGGTATAGTTTCTTGGAATGCAGGTGTTAACATAAACTGCATAAATTGCTGTGCTAGCTCAGGTTGTTTGCTCGATTTAAGTTTTGCAGCAACTTCGACTTGCAAGTAGTGTCCTTCATCAAAAATCGCTGCTGCATAGTTATCTTTTTTGTCTGCTAGGATGTGATAACCCGGAGATGATGTGTAACTCAGCACAAAATCACCTTCACCTTTTAAGAATAAGCCATAAGACTCACTCCAACCTTTAGTGACGGTCAGCGTTTTTTCTGACAATTTTTTCCATTCAGTCGCGGTGTTTTCAGGATAAAGTGACTGCATCCATAGCATTAAACCTAAACCTGGAGTACTGGTGCGAGGATCTTGATAGAGGATCTTCCATTTTTCTTTGCTGTTTAGCAGTTCGGCCATGCTTTTAGGCGGATTTTGGATACGGTTTTTATCATAAATAAAAGCAAAGTAGCCGTAGTCATAAGGTACAAAAGTGTCGTCAGTCCATTTTTCAGGTAAGGTGAGTTTAGATGTATCGATATTACTTGGTGCGAAAAGCCCAGTTTCTTTTGCTGCATGGATCAAATTGTTATCTAATCCTAAAATAATATCCGCCTTACTTTTATCACCTTCCATACGTAAGCGATTAAGTAAAGACACACCATCAGACAGAGCAACCAGTTTTAGTTCACAATCACATTGCTGTTCAAACGCTTTTTTTATTGCAGGCCCTGGACCCCAATCTGCGGTAAATGAATCATAAGTGTAAACAGTGAGTGTGGGTTTTTGTGCTAAAGCTTGAGTCGAAAAAGTGCTCATAATACCCAGTGCGCTGAGCAAGAAAGTAAAGCGAAGTGATTTAGTTAACACGTTTAGTTCCTCAGTAAAAGTCAGGTAGGATCTGAGGAGTGAGGATGGCAAACCAATAAATATTGCAACATCCTGACTCAAATCCCTACGCCAGTATTAGCTGGATCAGGTTCCACGAGTTTTTCTCAGCCTAGAAATAGAAAGGCACCCCGTTGAGATTTTCCCATTGTAGATAAATACGCGCGTTGTGCAAAGTCTGTTGATAGAGGTTTACCGTTTGTGGGTAGTATGAAACAATGAGTTATCTTTCAAATTTGGTTATTGAGGTAGTCTAGTGATCGATGATGATGGCTACCGCCCGAATGTAGGGATTGTAATTTGTAATCGGCAAGGGCAAGTGCTTTGGGCTCGTCGCTATGGGCAACATTCATGGCAGTTTCCTCAAGGAGGAATTAACCCTGGAGAATCGCCAGAGCAGGCAATGTACCGAGAGTTGTTCGAAGAAGTTGGGTTAAGTCGCAAGGATGTCAAAATTCTTGCCTCCACACGTAACTGGTTACGTTACAAGTTACCTAAGCGTTTGGTGCGTTGGGACACGAAACCTGTTTGTATTGGACAAAAACAGCGTTGGTTCCTTTTGCAGTTAACAAGTAATGATAAAGACATTAATGTTCAACAAAGCAAAACGCCAGAATTTGATGGCTGGCGTTGGGTGAGTTATTGGTATCCTGTTCGACAAGTCGTCTCTTTTAAACGCGATGTTTATCGACGTGTCATGAAAGAGTTCGCACCAGTAGTCATGCCATTGCAAGAACAAGTGTCTTTACCGCGTCCATCGTATGGATATCGGCGTAAAAGGTATTAGATAACACTATGCTGACACGTTTGCGAGAAATTGTAGAAAAAGTGGCTATGGCAGCAGGGCTTCCAGAAGCGCTTGAACTCTTAGTCAAGGAAACGTGTCAGGCAATGCACACGGATGTGTGTTCTATTTATCTTGCCGATAAACAACGTAGTTGTTTTTATCTTATGGCGACCAAAGGGTTAAAAAAACCTAGAGGGCGAGCTGTTAGCCTTTCATTTGATGAAGGCGTTGTTGGTGAAGTGGGGCGTCTTTCAGAGCTTATCAACCTCGCTGATATTCGTGAACATCCTAGCTTTAAATACCTTCCTCAAGTTAAAGAAGATGATCTTCGCGCTTTTCTTGGCGTTCCTATCGTTTATCGTCGCCAACTCCTTGGTGTATTAGTCGTTCAGCAAAAAGAGCGTCGCTTATTTAATGAGAGCGAAGAATCTTTTATGGTGACGCTGGCGACACAGCTTGGTGCCACATTATCACAAGTACAAACTAAAGGGCTTTTTGGACAATATCGTCAAAGTCGTATTAAAGCACTTTCAGTTTCTACTGGCGTGGTCATGGCTTATGGCTGGCAAGAAGTCTCTCAACCTGTCCTTGAAAATGTTTTTAAAGCCAGTGCTCTTGATATAAAAGCAGAATTAAATCGACTTATGGTGGCTTTAGAAGATGCTACCGCAGAATGTCGCCGCTTTAGTAAGCGCTTTATGGCGAATGCACAAAAAGAGAGTGCCGCCATTTTTGATCTCTACTCGCATTTACTTAACGATCCTCAGCTCAAACATAAAATGACCGCAATCATTACACAAGGATATGTTGCGGAATGGGCTGTCAAAGTGGTGGTTGAGAAAGTTGCAGCCCAGTTCTCTAGCCTGAAAGATGGTTATATGCGAGAGCGAGCTTCTGATCTTAAAGCATTAGGGCGCCGGTTATTATTCCATTTAGATGATGATCTAAGCTCAACCAATATTTGGCCAGAACGTTTTATTTTGGTGGCTGATGAATTAAGTGCAAGCTTATTAGCAGAGCTGCCAGAGCAACAGCTAGCTGGTGTAATTGTTCGAGATGGCGCAACTCACTCGCATTCTGCCATTCTTGTTAGAGCAATGGGTATACCTGCAATTATGGGTGCGGATATTCAGCCTGAGCTTTTACATAATCGAATGCTTATTCTTGATGGTTATCGTGGTGAGATTTTTATCGAGCCCGAGCCTTTTATTACTCAGGAATATAAACAAATTATTGATGAAGAGAGCGTATTAAGCCAAATTGCAGAAGAGCAACTTGAACAGCAAGCGGTTTTAAAAAATGGTGAGGCAGTTAGCGTCCAACTGAATGCGGGATTAAATATAAAGTATGAACAACGCATTAGTGTGGGAATTGATGGCGTTGGTTTATATCGAACAGAAATCCCTTTTATGCTACAAAGTGGTTTTCCTTCAGAAGATGAACAGAAAAATCGCTACCGTGAAATCCTCTCTTTTTTTCCTGATAAACCCGTTGTCTTGCGTGCTTTAGATATTGGGGCTGATA
The DNA here is from genome assembly GCF_011045835.1 of Proteus terrae subsp. cibarius. Lineage (NCBI taxonomy): Bacteria > Pseudomonadati > Pseudomonadota > Gammaproteobacteria > Enterobacterales > Morganellaceae > Proteus > Proteus terrae. Next base: position 3,092,647 of record NZ_CP047349.1, on the reverse strand, counting down.
AGCAACTTCCTTATATGCCAATTAATGAGGAAAATCCCTGCTTAGGTTGGAGAGGAATAAGAATATTGCTCGATCAACCTGAAATTTTCCTTATTCAGCTACGTGCAATGCTAAAAGCAAACCTCGAATTTAAAAATTTGAAAATATTGTTGCCGATGGTGACAAGTATTGATGAAATTGACGAAGCAAGAACATTGCTACTACGAGCATGTGATGAAGTGAGTCGAGAACTAAAATGTGAATGTGTTCCACCTCCGTTAGGTATTATGCTTGAAGTACCTTCATTGGTGTTTATGTTGTCACAATTAGCTAATAGGGTTGATTTTATCTCTGTTGGAACAAACGATTTGACTCAATACTTACTTGCAGTCGATCGTAATAATACCCATGTAGCATTACTCTATGATAATTTGCATCCTGCGTTATTGCGTTCACTGAATTTGATTGCAACACAATGCCAATATTATCAGTTGCCAGTGAGTGTTTGTGGTGAAATGGCGGGTACGCCTATCGGGGCATTGCTGTTAATAGGGCTCGGTTTTAGGCAGTTAAGCATGAGTGGTCGTAGTTTACCTAGGGTAAAATACTTATTGCGCCATCTTGATCCTGTGATGTTACAGCCTTTTATGCAACAGGTGTTGCAAGCTGAAACGGCAAGAGAAATCAAAAAATTGTCTTCTGAATTTATGGAACGGCAAGGATTAGGTGGATTAATTCGCGGAGGTATCTAGTAAGCCTTCGTATAAGCCTTTTCTATGTTGGTAATAAATGACCAGCACAGAAATTATTGATTAAGTGAAGTAGGGAATAATGAGTATAAGCTACCTTAAATTTCCAGAGATTGATCCCGTTATGTTCTCTATCGGGCCAGTGTCATTACATTGGTACGGTATGATGTATTTAGTTGGGTTTGTTTTTGCCTTATGGCTTGCAAACCGTCGAGCGGCAAAACCGAATAGTGGTTGGACTAAAAGTGAAGTTGAAACATTGCTTTATGTCGGTTTTGTGGGTGTGTTTATCGGTGGTCGTTTAGGTTATGTTTTATTCTATAACCTACCTGTCTTTTTAAATGATCCTCTTTACCTCTTTAAAGTGTGGGATGGCGGTATGTCGTTCCATGGTGGTTTAATTGGGGTAATTTGTGCCATGATTTGGTTTGCTAAACGCACTAAACGTAAATTCTTCCAAGTGGCAGACTTTGTTGCACCATTAATTCCATTTGGCTTAGGGTTAGGCCGCATTGGTAACTTCATTAATGGTGAATTATGGGGACGCGTTACATTTGATACGCCTTGGGCTTTCTTATTCCCAACCTCACGTTCAGCAGATCTCCAACTTGTTGCCCAAGATCCAACAACACTACTCCCGATTATTCAAGAATATGGAGTTTTACCTCGCCACCCATCACAGCTTTATGAAATGTTATTAGAAGGTGTGGTGTTATTTATTATTCTGAATATCTTTGTACGCAAAAGCCGCCCAGTTGGTAGTGTGTCAGGCTTATTCCTTATTGGTTATGGTGCATTCCGTATTATTGTTGAATTCTTCCGCCAACCAGATGCACAACTAGGATTATTTGGTGGTGTGAGTATGGGACAAATACTTTCAATTCCAATGATTTTATTGGGTATTATTTTTATGGTATGGGCTTATCGTCAAGATAAAAAGACACCACAAAATCCAACACCTGCTCACAAATAGTGTGAGATAAATTTTTTACTATTAGCTAATTACAAGAGAGACAACATGAAGCAGTATCTGGCATTGTGTCAACGCATTATCGATGAAGGGCAATGGATTGATAATAAACGGACAGGAACCCGTTGTTTAACGGTGATTAATGCCGATCTGGAATATGATGTTGCAAATAACCAATTTCCACTGATAACGACACGTAAAAGCTTCTATAAAGCCGCAATTGCAGAGTTGTTAGGGTATTTACGCGGTTATGACAGCGCAGCGCAATTTCGTGAAATTGGTTGCAATACATGGAATGCAAACGCTAATGAAAATGGGGCATGGTTAAATAACCCTCATCGTAAAGGTGAAGACGATATGGGGCGTGTTTATGGTGTTCAAGGACGCCAATGGCAACGTCCAGATGGTTCCCATTTTGACCAATTGCGTAAAGTGGTAGACGACCTCTCTAAGGGTATAGATGATCGTGGCGAAATCGTAACGTTCTATAATCCAGGTGAAACTGAGCTAGGTTGTTTACGTCCTTGTATGCATACACACACGTTTTCATTAGTGGGTGATATGCTTTATTTAACCTCTTATCAACGTAGTTGTGATGTGCCGTTAGGTTTAAATTTCAACCAAATACAGTGCTTTGTATTATTAGCGCTGGTGGCTCAAATTACAGGTCATAAGCCGGGTAAAGCATTTCATAAGATAATCAATGCACATATCTATGAAAATCAATTACCACTGATGCGAGATGTGCAACTAAAAAGAGAACCATTGCCGTTACCAACATTACATATCAATCCAAAAATCAAAACGTTGGAAGATATCGAAACATGGGTAACAACAGATGATTTTATCGTTGAAGGTTATCAATGCCATGAAGCGATAAAATATCCATTTACGGTTTAATTTTTCTTTTGTATTTAAAGCCTCTGTTTAGTGATAAACAGGGGCTTTTTTATTTCTATCATTAACTTTAAATTCAATAAATTAATGCTAGCCATCAATTATCATTGATGACTATTTTTTTGTGCTTGTTCTGAAAATATTGTTACTGCGTCATTGTTCGAAAAAAAGGCTCTCTTTTATTTACCTTACAAAGGTTTAGCTGCATCCTCATCGCACAGGCTCTAAAGGAGAACAAAATGAACAGTGACATGGAAATAAGCCTAAATAGAAAACTTGAACAAGAGAGTGAATTTGGGATAAGCCTGCTTGAAATGCTTATTGTCATGGTGATCGCTTCGATTTTAAGTTATTTATCAATTACGACCTATCAGCAATTTACCCACCAACGTCAATTGATACATAGTGTGCGAGAAACCATAGCCTTTCTTTCTTATCAGCGACAACAAGCGCTATTGTTTAATATAAAGATTAAAATATCACTTCATTTATCGCCCAGTAACCAAGTTGTTGCTATTCCTTTTCCTTTGCGACATTTGCCTGAAAAACAAACGATTTTTCAATTAGCGTCAGGTATTCAACTTAAACAATCAACAGTCTCAAATTTTACGTTTGGGGGTATTCGTCAAACTTTAAAACCAATGAGTTTTGTACTTCAAGGTTCAGAAGGTGAAGTGAAAGTTGTTATTTCATCTTTAGGTAGAATAAGAGCATGTAGCCAGACAATTAAGGTATTTTCGCCATGTTAAAGCGATCAATATTTTTATTTTCATCTGGCATGATGCTGATGGAATGTCTTTTTGCCATTGCAATTAGTGGGGTTCTATTTCTTTGTATTAGTCGAGCTTACCCCCAAATAATGAACACTCTGATCCATTGTTACCAACAATACCAGTTAGATATTTTTTTAAGAGAACGGTTATTGGTACTAGAAACACAACTAAGGCGCACTGGGTATTGCTACGGTGATTGTACCCATGCATTGCAGTCAAGGAAGTTTCACACTTCACCATTAAAAATAAGTCAGTATTCTTATCAAGAAAAAAACTCCTGCATTATTTTCGCTTATGACGTAAACGGTAATGGTCGATGGGATGCACCTTCTTCAAAAGAGAGTGACTATTTTGGTTATCGGCTTAAAAATGGGCAATTGGAGCAATTAAGAGGAGTACAAGATTGCACTTCATCAGGGTGGCAACGATTTTTTGAAAGTCATGAGATTGAAGTGACGGAGTTTATTTTACGCCCTTATTCAAGGAAACATCTTATTAAAGATAAACGACTTTTTTATCTTTCAGTCTCTTTAAAATTTCATTTAAAACAATCTCCTGCTGTGAAGTCACATTATAAGAATGAGATTCGGTTAAGGAATGTGGCTGCGTTATGAGTCTTTATTTAATCCACAATAAAAGTGAGCAAGGATTTGCAAGTTTACTTGTCGTAATGGGGTTTATTGTTATGAGCTTATCGGCACTTGGAAGTTTTGCTTATTATTACAGGCAGTCTCAACAAATAGTGATGCAAGAATTACAAGCACGACAAGCTTTTTTATTTGCTGAATCCGCCTTGGCGTGGGGAATAAAGCTGAATTGGGAAATTTCGTCGTCACAGTTAAATAAATGGCAATGCCGCCATTTTCATGCAAATCCTAAAATAAAAAGCTGTTTATTTTTGCTCTCTTTGGAAAAGGGCTTATTGCAAGGACAAGCAGAAAGCTTAAAGGGTTATAAAATATATCATTATCAATGGGTTGATTTTTCGAAGGACAAAAATAAATCTATTATTGCACATCCAAAAGGATGGCTAGATTATTGCCCATTAGTGCATAAGGAGTGTGTGTTATAGATAACATCCAAAATAAATCAGAAAGAGGCTCTATTTTACTTAATACAATGTTTATACTACTGTTTTTTAATATTAGTTTTGTCGCTATTATAGGGTATAGTCAATCATTAAAAGCTGACTTTCAGCGGTTAATTCAAATTCAGCAGGCAGGGCAGGAGCTTTTTGTTTTATTTGAACAAATGTCTGAAATATCACCTGACTATTTTGCTTCTAATCGAAAAATAATGACACGCTCTCTTTTACAGTCTGAAGGTTGTCAGCAAATAGAAGGTTATGTTGCCAATCATGCATTACCCACACTAAAGCTGTATTACTGGTCATGCTATTAATAAAATGAGGATCTGATGTTTCATATATATCACTCAAATCAATTGTCATTACTAAAGTCACTTATGGTGCACTTTATGCAGACCAGACCACTATCCTCTCCTTTTGAACAAGAAGTGATCCTTGTACAAAGCCCCGGAATGTCTCAGTGGTTACAAATCCAGCTTGCCGAAAGCTTGGGTATTGCTGCTAATATCCGTTACCCATTACCAGCAACCTTTATTTGGGAAATGTTTACTCGGGTATTATCAGGTATACCTAAAGAAAGTGCTTTTTCTAAAGATGCCATGACATGGAAATTAATGGCCTTACTTCCTGAATTTTTATCTTATGAAGAATTTAAACCCTTACTGCATTACCTTGATGATGATGAAGATAAACGTAAACTTCATCAGTTAGCTGGGCGTGTGGCTGACTTATTTGACCAATATTTGGTTTATCGTTCGGATTGGCTAATGTCATGGGAAAATGATGAATTAATAGAAGGATTGAGCGAAAACCAACGTTGGCAAAAAATATTGTGGGTAGCATTACAGCAATACACAAAAGATCTTAATCAGCCTCAATGGCATCGTTCTAATCTTTATCAACAATTTATCTCTACATTAAATAATGCAGATGAAGGAGAGCTTCAGCACTGTTTTCCGCCTCGTATTTTTATTTGTGGAATTTCAGCATTGCCTCAAGTTTATTTACAGGCATTACAAGCGATAGGACGTCATACCGAGATCTATTTACTTTTTACCAACCCTTGTCGCTACTATTGGGGAGATATCCAAGATCCTAAATTTCTTGCTCGCCTTAATAGTAGAAAACCACGTCATTATCAGCAATTACATGAATTGCCTTGGTTTAAAGATGAAAAAAATGCCTCTTCGTTATTTAATGATGAAGGCGAGCAAAATATCGGTAATCCTCTATTAGCATCATGGGGAAAATTAGGTAAAGATAATCTTTATTTTCTTTCTGAACTTGAATATACCGATGTATTGGATGCGTTTGTTGAGATCCCAAGGGATAATTTACTTCATCACTTGCAAGCGGATATCCTTGATTTAGAAGATTTTTCGCAATTGGGTACAACACTTGCAACTTATGAATGTAGTGACGATAAACGTGTGATTTCGCCAGATGATTATTCACTGACTTTTCATGCTAGCCATAGTCCACAGCGCGAAGTGGAAGTGTTACAAGATCAATTACTGCATTTGTTAGAGCAAGATCCTGAATTACGACCGCGTGATATTATTGTAATGGTCGCGGATATTGATAGTTATACACCTTATATTCAAGCTGTATTTGGTAATGCGCCTTCAGAACGTTATCTTCCTTTTGCTATTTCAGATAGAAAAGCACGTCAAGCACACCCTGTATTACAAGCCTTTATTACGCTATTAGAACTTCCTCAAAGTCGTTTTACAGCAGAGCAAGTGTTAGCCTTACTTGAAGTACCTGCGTTAGCTGGGCATTTTTCTATTTTTGAAAGTGAATTAAAACTGCTACGCCGATGGGTGGATGAGTCAGGTATACGCTGGGGATTAGATGATGAGAATGTGGCTTCATTTTTATTACCCATTACGGGTAAAAATACGTGGGAGTTTGGCTTACTGCGCATGTTGCTTGGCTACGCGATGGAAAGTGAAAATGGTCCTTGGAAAGGCGTTCTTCCTTATGATGAATCCAGTGGGTTAGTCGCCGAACTTGCAGGGCATCTCGCCGATTTTCTTTATACATTAAGTGATTGGCGTACACGTTTGAATGAAACTCGTTCATTAGAAGCATGGCTAGAAGTTGGGCAACAATTAGTTGATGCCTTTTTTGAGTCTGATGAAGAAACGGAATTAGTGTTAGCGCTTATTATCCAACAATGGCAAAAAGTGATTGAAAACGGATTGAAAGCGCAATATCAAAATGAAATTCCGCTAGTGCTTATTCGTGATGAATTAACAGTACGGTTTGATGATGAAAAAATCAGTCAACGCTTTTTAGCAGGTAGTATTAACTTCTGTACATTAATGCCTATGCGCTCCATTCCCTTTAAAGCGGTGTGTTTATTAGGCATGAACGATGGTATTTATCCTCGTAATATTCAGCCGTTAGGGTTTGATTTAATGGCGGAAAAACGCCGTCGCGGTGATAGAAAACGTCGTGATGATGACCGTTATTTATTCCTTGAAGCGCTTAGCTCAGCTGAAAAATACCTTTATATCAGTTATATCGGAAAATCGATTCGTGACGATCGAGAATGTAATCCATCAGTCTTAATCAAAGAATTACAAGATTATATTGGGCAAAATTTCCGTTTACCAGAGGATGGTGAACTCAATGTTGATGACAGTGCGATTCGTGTGAACCAGCATTTATTAACACAACATAGCCGCGTTCCTTTTGCTCAAGAAAATTTCAGTATAGGCGCTTCCTTTCGTTCTTATGCCTCTGAATGGCTACCTGCTGCGAGTGGACAAGGGGAGGTTCATCAAAGTTTTATCGAACCACTTAATGATGATGACACAATAGATAAAGTCTCTGTTGATGCACTGGCACGTTTTTATCGTCATCCTATTCGTGCTTTTTTCCAACAAAGATTAAAAACAAATTTCGTTATTGAAGAAACAGAATTACCTGAAGAAGAGCCATTTGTGATCAATGCGCTTCAACGTTATCTATTGAATCAATGGTTATTAAAAGCATTGATTGATCAAACCTCAACAGAAGCACTGTTTGAGCGTATTAAAGCAGCAGGACAACTTCCTGCGAGCGCATTTGGTCAAATCTATTGGGAGCAACAAATAGAAGAATTACTTCCTTTAGCTGAAAAGATAAGAAGTGAACGATTAGCCACACATTCTGTCACATTAGAGCAAAGCTTTAGTGCAATACCATTGATTGGTCGTTTAAATGAGGTACAAGCTGATGGTTTATTACGTTGGCGGCCTGCCAGCTTAACAGCTAATGACTTATTGCAACTTTGGATTGAGCACCTAGTTTATTGCTTGAAAGAGGGTACTGGCGAAAGTCGGTTTTACGGTAGAAAAGATACTCAATGGTGTTTATTACCGGTTGAACCAGAGTTTGCCTATGCAACATTAGACAAGTTAATCAGTGACTATAAACAAGGGTTAAACAGCCCATTAGCGTTATTTGCGAAAAGTGGCTGGGCTTGGTTACAAGCTTGCTATGATAAAAAATCACAAGAGTTTTTACTTGATGATGAAGAGACACTTGAAAAAGCAGAATTAGTGCTGATGCAACATTTAACGGATAGCTATAATCGAGATGGTGAAATGAGTGACATGTATGTTCAGCGTGCTTTTTCTCAATTAGACGAACTTTTTTTACAAACGGTCAAACAGACGGCATTAACAATATTTAAACCAATAATTCCATTTCTGAAAAAATAAGGGAGTTCATATCAGATGAGAAAATACTTCTCGCAACTATGGATCATGTTGCTATTGATGCTAGTGAGTATCAACAGCTTTGCTGCTGATCCTCTCTGGCAAGTATTGCCTGATAGCATTGAAAAAAGTGAGAGCGATCCACGGCAATATCAAGCGATTAAACTACCTAATGAAATGACTGTATTACTGGTTTCTGATGAAAAAGCAGTTAAATCATTAACGGCTGTTGCATTACCTGTCGGAGCATTAGAAGATCCAGATAGTCAGCAAGGTCTTGCGCACTATTTAGAGCATATGGTGCTAATGGGATCGGTGAAATATCCTCAATCAGGCGGTATGTCTGAATTCTTACAAAAGAATGGAGGTTCTCATAATGCGAGCACAACAACTTACCGTACTGCATTCTATTTAGAAGTAGAAAATAGTGCCATTAATGAGGCGGTTGATCGCCTTGCTGATGCTTTAGCTGAACCTTTACTTGATCCTAAAAATGCAGATCGTGAACGTAATGCAGTTAATGCTGAATTAACAATGGCGCGGGCACGCGATGGCATGCGTTTTTGGCAAGTCAGAGCAGAAACTTTAAACCCAGCGCATCCAAGTTCTCGTTTTATGGGGGGGAATCTAGAGACATTAAGTGATAAACCAAATAGTAAGCTTCAAGATGAATTGATTAAATTCTATCAAACACACTATTCTGGCAATTTAATGAATGGTGTTATTTATAGTAATAAATCGCTTGATGAATTATCTAAATTAGCCGCAGAGACTTTTGCTCGGATCCCGAATAAAAAGGCTGACGTACCTGTCACGACAGTACCTGCAATGACGGATAAAGAAAAAGGGTTAATGATCCATCTTGTACCTGCTTTACCGCAAAAAACCTTACAGATTGAATTTGGTATTGATAATAATGTCGCCGATTTTCGTAGTAAATCTGATGAATATATTGGCTATTTAATCGGTAATCGTAGCGCGGGAACATTGGCAACGTGGTTACAAGATCAAGGTTTAGCTGAAAGTATAAGTGCCTTTTCAGAGCCTTATATCGATCGTAACCAAGGCTCATTTACGATTTATGTCGCATTGACAGATAAAGGATTAGCGCAAAAAGACAAAGTGATTTCCGCTATCTTTTCGTATATTCGTTTAATTCAAACAGAAGGTATCAGTCGACGTTACTTTGATGAAATTGCAAATGTATTAAATCTCTCATTCCGTTATGGCTCTATTGTAAGAGATATGAATTACATAGAAGGTATTTCGGATATGATGCTGCGCTATCCAATCAAAAATATCTTAGATGCAGACTATATTGCTGATAATTATAAACCTTCAGCGATCCTTTCTCGTCTTGACTCTCTTACACCAGAGAAGGCTCGTATTTGGGTGATAAGTCCTAATGAACCTTCTAACAAACAAGCCTATTTTGTTAATGCACCTTATCAGGTGGATAAAATCACGGATAAGCAATTAAAAACATGGCAAACATTATCGGATGACATTTCATTATCACTGCCAGCACTTAACCCTTACATCCCTGATAACCTTTCACTGATTGATGCAGACAGCAAAATCATCAAACCACAATTGTTGTGGCAAGATAAAAGCGCTCGTTTATTTTATATGCCATCACACTATTTTTCTGATGAGCCTAAAGCCAGTGTGACATTGAGTTTAGTGAATAAGAAATCAGACATTACCGTTAAGCAGCAAGTGATACAAACCTTAACTGACTATCTTGCTGGTCTAGCATTAAGTGAATTATCTTATCAAGCTTCTGTTGCCGGAATGAATATCTCATCCTCATCAGGACAAGGTATTGATTTTTCAATAAATGGATATACACAACATTTACCCGAATTAGTTAATGCAACACTAAAAAGCTATATGAGCTTTGAATCAACTCAAGAAGAGCTAGATCAGGCTAAATCTTGGTATCGTGAACAACTTGAAGTGACTCATAACTTAAAAGCATTTGAAGCAGCTATGCTGCCGGCTCGCCGATTAAATACGATCCCGTACTATGAAGAAGCTGATAAAATCAAAGCATTAGAGTCAATTACACTACAAGATATTATTGATAATCGCCATGAAGTCATTAAAAATGCAGCACTTCAAGCACTGATTATTGGTAACTTAACGCCAGAGCAAAGCCGTGATATTGCTAAATCTGCACACGAATTATTAGGTAATCAGGGCACAGAATATTGGATTGGTGAAACATTAGTATTCAATAAATTAAATGCGGTTGAATTCCAAAATAAATCGAAGAGCACCGATAACGCGTTAGGTGAGCTTTATATTCCAACAGGTTATAGTCGCCTTGAAGGTCAGGCCATTTCTTCAGTACTAGCCTCAGTTATCAAACCTTGGTTCTATGATCAATTAAGAACAGAAGAGCAACTAGGTTACGCTGTATTTGCTTACCAAGGCACTATGGGCGAGCAATCAGGTATCGGCTTTTTACTACAAAGTAATGCAAAACCACCTGTCTACTTGAATGAGCGCTATAACGCATTTTATCAGCAAGCTTACGAACGTTTGAAAAAAATGAACGAAGCTGATTTTAATCAGTATAAACAAGCTATTATTACCGAAGTTAAACAGCCACCTCAAACATTCTATGAAGAAGTTTCTCTTTATCGAAATGACTTCCATCGTAATAACTTAAAATATGATGGCCGTGAAAAATTCTTAGCTGAACTTAATAAGGTTACATTAAAACAAGCTATTGAGTTTTATGAGAAAGCAATTATAAAACCTAATGGATTTATTTTTGTTTCTCAAGTTATTGGTAAAGATGGCACAGATGCTGATTATGCAGAAAATAAGCAATGGAAACGTTACACCACAGTAAGTGAATTACAAAAAACTTTACCTGTTGAGGAAATTAAAGAGTGAGTGAAGTGATACAGGCACAGCCATTAAACCCGTATACGCTTCCTCTGTACCAAAGACGCCTCATTGAGGCGTCTGCAGGAACAGGAAAAACTTATACAATAGGGTTGTTGTATTTACGGTTGCTTCTTGGATTAGGCGGAGAGTCAGCATTCTACCGTCCTCTCAGTGTTGAAGAGATTTTAGTTGTGACATTTACGGATGCGGCGACAGATGAATTACGAGCACGTATTCGTAAAAATATCCATGAACTAAGACTTGCCTGTATCCGTCATGATGTTGAAAGTAGTGAAAATACGTACCTAGAGTTACTCAAACAAATCCCTAATAAAGAGCTTGCTGCACAGTGGTTGCTAGAAGCCGAACGCCAAATGGATGAAGCGGCTATTTACACTATTCATGGCTTTTGTCAGCGTATGTTGGCGAACAATGCATTTGAATCAGGAGTCTTGTTTGAACAAGTCTTGATCCAAGATGAATATGAGCTCAAAAAACGGGTATGTGCTGACTTCTGGCGTCGTCATTGTTATCCACTTTCTTATGATGTTGCTAATGCAGTAAGCCAGATTTGGTCTGGCCCGGAACAACTGCTTTATGAAATACAGCCTTATTTACAAGGTGAAATGCCAGAAATCGAAGGTGTGGCATTAGATAGCGAAAATGAATCAGTAAAAGAGCGTCATCAAGCGGTTATCGAAGCAATTAATAACGTTAAAACTCGTTGGAATGAACATCATCATGAAGTTGAAGCATGGATAACCGCTTCAGGTGTTGATAAACGTAGTTACAGTAGTCGTTTCTTACCTAAATGGATTGAAGAAATCACTTTGTGGGCGTCAACACTAGAAACGAAAAGCTATCAATTACCTGATTGTTTAGTTCGTTTTTCTCAAGAAACATTGAATGAGAAGGCCACTAAAGGCCCAGCACCAGAGCATATTCTTTTTGTTGAAATTGAACGATTAACAAAGCAGAGCCTAACTTTGCGTGATGTTATTTTGGTCAACGCGATCCCTGAAATACGCCAAGGTATTGAAAATGAGAAAATGCGTCGTGGCGAAATGGGGTTCGATGATTTATTAACACGTTTAGATAGAGCATTGAAACGTGAAGGTGGTGAAGCTTTAGCGCAAGCCATTCGTGAACGCTATCCAGTTGCAATGATTGATGAATTCCAAGATACAGATCCACAACAATATCGTATTTTTGATGCTATTTATGGTGAGCATGAAAACAGCGGTTTGTTGTTTATCGGTGATCCCAAACAGGCAATTTATGCTTTTCGTGGTGCGGATATTTTTACTTATATTCAAGCTAGAAAGCAGACATCTCATCACTACACATTAAACACTAACTGGCGCTCTGCACCGGGTATGGTGAATGCTGTTAACAAGCTTTTTATACGTTCCAATGCCCCATTTTTATTTGAGCATATTCCCTTTATAGAAGTAAATTCAGCTGAAAAAAATCAAGATATGGCGTTTATTTACCATGATAAACCGATCCCTCCTTTTAATTTTTGGCTTGCTGAAGGTGAAAGTGTTTCTACGGGAAATTACGAGCAAATCATGGCGGCACAATGTGCTGCACAAATTCGTGATTGGTTATCAGCAGGGGATCAGCAACAAGCTTGGCTGATTGAACAAGGTACAAAAAAATCGGTTACATCTGCTGATATTATGGTGTTAGTGCGTAGTCGTCGAGAAGCAGTACTTATTCGTGACGCACTGAATTTGCTTTCAATACAATCGGTGTTTTTATCCAATCGTGAAAGTGTATTTGAAACCAATGAAGCTAAAGATCTACTTTGGTTATTACAAGCAGTTGTAACACCAGAGAAAGAACGTGTATTAAGGGCATCTTTAGCCAGCCGATTGTTTGGTTTTAGCGCAAAGCAAATTGATGATCTGAATTGCAGTGAGGCGCGCTGGAATAGCTACGTAGAGAAATTTGCTGATTATTATGTACTATGGCAAAAGCGTGGCGTTTTACCCATGTTGCGTAAGATCATGATGGATAATCAAATTGCAGAAAATTTACTTGTAAGTATTGATGGTGAGCGTCGGCTTACAGATATCATGCATATTGGTGAATTATTACAAGAAACATCATTACAACTTGATAGTGAACACGCCCTTATTCGTTGGTTAGCACAACAAATTTCTCATCCCGATGCGCAGTCTGAAAGCCAACAAATGCGTTTGGAAAGTGACCGAAATCTTGTGCGAATTTGTACTATCCATAAATCTAAAGGCCTTGAATATCCTATCGTTTGCTTACCTTTTGCATGTAATTATCAAGAGCAGAAAGGGGCGCTTTATCATGATAGAGAGAAATTTTACGCAAAATTAGATATTTTTAGCCGACCTGAAAGTTTGCGCTTAGCGGATGAAGAGCGCTTAGCTGAAGATTTACGCTTACTTTATGTAGCATTAACACGATCAAAATTCTGCTGTTATGTTGGTGTTGCTCCTCTTGTTAAGGGGACAAAACGTAAGTCAGGGCTTACCGATCTGCATAAAAATGCTTTAGGGTATTTATTACAGCAAGGCGAAGAAGGTAATAGTGAATTATTGCATCAATCAATCCATGCTTTATTAGATGATAATATCAGTGTAACAACGCTTGATAATATGTCTGCACATCGTTATCAGCCCCAATTAATGGCTGAAACAAAACTTGAGGCCGCAATATTTAAACGCCAGATCCATGATAACTGGCGTATAACGAGTTATTCAGGATTAACCTATCAACATTCAAATCGTAGTTATCATTTTGACTTAGGTGATATTGAGGCCTTGGTACAATCTATCGCACCGGGGCTTGATACGGATGCTAAAGGTGAGAAGCAACAAGGAGAGGTTGATGAAAATTCGATTCATCATTTCCCTCGTGGTGCAGTAGCAGGAACGTTCTTACACAGTTTGCTGGAAGTATTAGATTTTTCACAGCCTATTGATGAACTGTGGATGCAAGGACAATTGACTGCCCAAGGTTTTGATGAAAAGTGGGCTCCTCTTTTAGTTTCATGGATGGAAACTCTGTTTCATACACCTCTTAATACCCAAGGATTGTGTCTCGCTGATATCCCAAAATCACAACAACTTGATGAATTACAATTCTATTTACCTATTGAGAAAGAGGTATCATCAGCCCAATTGACTCAATTAATTAGCCAGTTTGATCCTCTATCAAAACGTTGCCCAGCTTTGCAATTTCAACAAGTAGAAGGAATGCTTAAAGGCTTTATTGACTTAGTCTTTTCTTGGGAGGGTAAATATTATGTTGTGGATTATAAATCGAACTGGCTAGGTGAATCGAGTGAGGATTACACACAAGAAGCGATGATGAATGCAATGATGGATCATCGCTACGACTTGCAATATCAACTCTATACCTTAGCGTTACATCGTTTTTTACAACAGCGCATCCCTGATTATGATTACCAAAGCCACTTTGGTGGGATTTATTACCTCTTCTTACGTGGTATAGACAAAGCACATCCCGGAAATGGAGTTTATGCCTATTTACCCGATGAAGCTTTTGTTTTGGCACTAGATTCACTATTTGCAGGTAAAAGTAGCAAACTCGATGTAGTCAGTGAGAAATAAAAATGATCAAACTATTAGAACAAGCGATTACACAAAACTTATTACGGCCTTTAGATCTTCGATTTGCACAAATGCTGGTGGAAGATGAAAACCCTATTTTACTGTTTGTATTTGCTTATTTGAGTGCTCAAACTGGAGCGGGTCATGTTTGTTTACCATTGAGTATTATTCAAAAAGATCAACTGTTTGATGGTAGGCAAAAGGAGTTTGCACAAGAAGTTTGGCAAAAAATGGGTAAGCCTTCTGCTAAAAAAATAGTAGAAGAATTGACTCATTGTCATTGTGTTCATCAAAGTAGCGATGATTCTCCTTCCCCCATTATTTTAGATAATGAACTTCTTTATTTACAAAGAATGTGGAGCTATGAAGAGAAAGTTGCTCAGTTTTTTAGGCAAGAGCATGCCATTGTTGATATTGATGAGAATGAATTAATTAAAGTACTCACCCAACTTTTTCCAACAACGAAAAAAAGCCAAGAAACAAATTGGCAAAAAGTGGCCGCGAGTGTTGCTATCACAAGCCCTATCTCTATTATTTCTGGAGGTCCAGGAACGGGGAAAACCACAACAGTAGCTAAAATTTTAGCAGCTTTTGTGATGCTCACATCGAATGAAAAGCCGATTATTCAATTAGCGGCTCCTACAGGTAAAGCCGCCGCGAGATTAACTGAATCTTTAGGTAACGCGCTGGCACAACTTAATTTAAGCGAAGAAGAAAATAAATGGATGCCAAAGCAGGCACAAACTATTCATCGTTTATTAGGCGCTCAACCTGAAAGCCAGCAAGTGCGTTATCATAAAGATAATCCATTGCAGCTTGATATTTTAGTGGTTGATGAAGCATCAATGGTTGATTTACCTATGATGGCGCGATTGATTGATGCACTTCCACCAAAATGTCACGTTATTTTCTTAGGTGATAAAGACCAACTTGCTTCTGTTGAAGCGGGCGCTGTATTAGGTGATATTTGCCGTTTTTCTGAAGATGGTTTTAGTCAAAAGAGATTTGATCAGATTAACCACTTAACCCAAGGTGAGTTGGCTAAATCTACCGATATCATTCCTGTCTCTCAAACACCAGTTTCTGTCGTTAGTGATTCTCTGTGTCTGCTACGAAAAAGCTACCGCTTTGGTGAGGATTCAGGGATAGGACAACTTGCTTTTGCGGTTAATAAAGGACAGACCAAAACAGCCATTGCGTTGTTGAAAAAAGCAGAGGTTAGCCCACAACAGCTTGAAATGGCATTAGAGCCTCAAGATGTGAGCTTTATTGCTTTAGAATCCAAAGAAAGCTATTTACTAATGATACAAGATGCCGTTAACGCTTATCGAGAGTATCTCACTTTAGTTTCTAAAAAAGCGTCACCTGATATTATTCTTAATGCATTTAACCAATACCGTTTATTGTGCGCGCGAAGGGATGGCCCTTTTGGTGTGAGTGGTTTAAATGACAGAATTGAAATGCTATTGCACCGCCAGCGATTGATCCGCCGTCCTACAAATAGTTATCAAAGTGATTATATTGGACGCCCGATTATGATCCAACGAAATGACAGTACGCTAGGTCTGTTTAATGGTGATATTGGCATTATGCTCAATAATGATGAAGGTGAAATGAAAGCTTTTTTCCAACTACCTGATGGAAAATTGAAAGCAATCCAACCTAGTCGGTTACCACAACATGAAACTGCGTATGTAATGACAGTGCATAAATCACAAGGTTCTGAATTTACTCATACAGCGCTAGTATTGCCCGATAAATTTTCACCTGTTGTTAGTCGTGAATTGTTATATACCGCATTAACACGGGCTAAACAGAAGCTTTCTCTTTATGCCTCGGAGTCGATGGTGAGAATGGCAATACAAACGCGTATTCAGCGTCGAAGTGGATTAATTGATAAATTACGTTATTAGCCATTAGTTAATAATGAAAAATAATAAAAGACAGGCATTGAGAGGGATACCTGTCTTTTTTATATTTGGTAATTACTCTTTATGTAAATCTAAAATCAAAATTTTAGAACGGCGTTGGTAATTATAAAGTGCTTGTTTTTCAATCGGTAGCTTATCTATTTCAGCTGGTTCAAATCCTTTTTCTTGAAACCAGTGTATGCTGCGAGTTGTTAAAACAAACAGCTTTTCTAACCCTAATTGCTTAGCATGAGCTGAAATACGTTGTAGTAAAACTTCACCACGACAAGAGCTGCGATAATCGGGGTGTACTGCGACACAAGCCATTTCACCAATTTTTTCTGATGGATAAGGATAGAGTGCTGCGCATGCAATAGTCATATTATCGCGTTCAATAATGGTGAATTGGTCAATTTCAACTTCCAATTGCTCTCTTGAACGTCTGACTAAAATACCTTGTTGTTCTAATGGGCGAATAAGTTCGAGTATGCCACCAATATCATTAATATTCGCTCTACGAACTTTCTCTGCACTCTCCATGACGATTTGAGTACCAATACCATCACGAGAGAATAATTCTTGAATAAGAGCACCATCAGATTGATAACTTAGTAAGTGGCTGCGCTCTACACCACGACGGCAGGCTTTAACTGCTCCCCGTAAGAATCTTACTGTACCTGAGTGGTAATCACCTTCCGTTTGTAGCTCTCGAATTTTATCTTCGGCTTGGTTAGGTAATAGTTCAGAAACAATGTGTCCTTCTTCATCGACAACACCTTGGAATGAACAAAAACCAATTATTTTTTGTGCTTTAAGCTTTATCGCAAGCTGTGTTGCTACTTCTTCTGAAGTGAGATTAAAGCTTTCACCTGTCACAGATACCGCAACTGGGCCAATTAATACAATGGCATTACTGTCTAATTGGCGATGGATAGCTTCTTCATCGATACGACGGATTTTTCCGCTATGACAATAATCAATACCATCATCAACCCCTAATGGTTGTGCGATAACAAAGTTACCACTAACAACATTAATATGTGCACCTTGTAATGGCGTGTTGCTTAAACTCATTGATAGGCGAGCCGTAATATCGAGTTGCAATGTGCCCGCAGCTTGTTTAACAATTTCCAGGGTTTTGCTATCTGTGATGCGCGTATATTTATGATAAATCGGAGATACCTTTTGCACTTCAAGAGCCGTATCTATTTGTGGACGAGCACCATAAACAACTACTAAACGAATACCTAGGCTGTGTAACAACCCAATATCATTAATGATAGATGGGAAGTTTTCGTGAGCAATGGCTTCGCCACCCAACATAATGACAAACGTCTTGCCTCTATGTGCATTAATATACGGAACCGAGTGGCGGAATCCATCGACCAATTCGGTGCTACGCTCTTTCATAAAACCCTCTCAAGTGAATTTTTATTCGCATTTAATGTATTTTTATTCTTTTTGGGGAGGAATGGCAAGTAAAATCCTATCTTATTGTTTTCCCTGAAGGCAGAATATTCGTGTAAAAGTGAGTAATTGTGCTGTTTTTAAGTGACAGTGAAGAGTGGATTGGGTAAAGTTTTTTGTTCTTAACTTTTTTTATCTCTTTTTAGAGTTTATTGACGTTAATCGTTTTTTTGGAATATTTTCATGAGTCATTCTGAGCACAATCAAACTCGTCGTCGTCTTGTTAAAGGAATTGGCGCGTTATTATTGTTAAGTGTTAGTCCTGTTGGCCTTGCTGCCACAGCATCTATTGTTGCTGTGAGGGTTTGGCCTGCCTCGACTTATACTCGCGTGACTATAGAATCCAGTACGCCGTTGAAATATCGTCAGTTTGCACTATCAAACCCAGAACGTATTGTAGTGGATTTAGAAGGTATCCAACTTAATAGCGTGCTGAAAGGTATCGCTAATCAGGTTCAGACTAGCGATCCGTATTTAAAGCTTATTCGCGTTGGTCAAAATACACCTAAAACAGTACGACTGGTATTTGAAATAAAAACACCTGTACAACCACAAATGTTTACACTTAAACCTGTGGCTGAATTTAAAAACCGTTTGGTGTTAGATTTCTACCCAAGCCACGGCGCTGACACGGAAGAAGATCCTCTTTTAGCGCTATTGCGTGAATATAATGACGGTGATTTACAACAAGCTGTACCGGCACAAACCGACACACGCAAACCAGGCAGAGCAGGGCGAGATAGACCTATTATTATCATGATCGATCCGGGACATGGTGGTGAGGATCCGGGCGCAATTGGTAAATATAAAACACGTGAAAAAGATGTGGTTTTACAAATTGCTCGTCGCTTAAGAACGCTCATTGATAAAGACGCCAAAATGAAGGCGTATATGACACGTAATGAAGATGTGTTTATTCCATTGACAGTACGTGTTGCTAAAGCGAGAAAAATGCAGGCAGATTTATTTGTCTCTATTCATGCTGATGCATTTACAAACCGCTCTGCAAGAGGTTCTTCTGTTTTTGCATTATCAAAAACGGGCGCAACCAGTAACACGGCACGCTATCTCGCTCAAACACAAAATGAGGCTGACTTAATTGGTGGGGTGAGTAAAAGTGGCGATCGCTATGTAGACCATGCAATGCTCGATCTCGTACAAACTGCGACTATTAATGATAGCCTAAAATTTGGTAGTGAAGTGCTGAAGCTATTGGGTGGGATTAATAAACTGCATAAAAATAAAGTCGATCAGGCAGGTTTTGCGGTATTAAAAGCTCCTGAGATCCCTTCTATCTTAGTAGAAACGGCTTTTATCAGTAATATTGAAGAAGAGAAAAAGCTAAAAACTGCTAAATTCCAGCAACAGATCGCAGAGTCTATTTTCAAAGGGATCAAAGCTTATTTTGCTAATGGCGGTGAATTAACGCTAGCTGATCGTAGCTAATTTCTTCCTATACCTTTTTCTTATATTCCAATAGAAAGCCAAGATCATTCGCTTTCTATTGGAGTCTCTTATTGCATTTTCAGCACAATAAATCTATCTAATACAATGCGTTATTGAGATAACAGAAATTTAATGTAATAAATCTATGATTGATACGATTAGGTTTGTGAATTAAGAGAGAAAGTAAAAATAAGAGGAAATCTTGAAGAGAAATTGGTTGCGGGAGCTGGATTTGAACCAACGACCTTCGGGTTATGAGCCCGACGAGCTACCATGCTGCTCCATCCCGCGACTGAATTGTTGTTTATAGAATTGGTTGCGGGAGCTGGATTTGAACCAACGACCTTCGGGTTATGAGCCCGACGAGCTACCATGCTGCTCCATCCCGCGACTGATACTATAACTTACTGCTTTGTGAATTGGTTGCGGGGGCCAGATTTGAACTGACGACCTTCGGGTTATGAGCCCGACGAGCTACCAAGCTGCTCCACCCCGCGTCTCCACAGAGGGGCACTATACTCAGGATCTGCCGAGTTGCAAGTTTTTTATGAAATTTTTACAGTTTTCTTTTAAAAACGGTCAGAAATAACACATCAAGGTGTAAATTTAGGCAGTTATACACGTCCTACTTCAAGGTATTTAGAATATATACTTGATGTTTAAAAGTCATATTGATTGGGTGATAATAGAAAACCTTTAGCAATCGGTATATTCATATCTTTATTGATTTTGCTTTGGTATCTTTCTAAGTCAAAATCAATACTCAAATTTAGTCATTAAGTGGGTCAAAAATGGTTACTTGGCGAAAATCGTTAATTTTAGGTATGTTAGCGCTTGCCTTGACTGGATGTCATCGTCCAACAGAGCAAGGGCAACAGTATAAAGATGGAAAGCTTAAGCAAGATCTTATTGAGGTAAGTTCGCCAAATACACAAGGTACACCTATTAATGGCCCTGATTACTTACAACAAGTAAGTCAGATAAACCAAACATCATCTCGTTTGTATAATAGCAATAAAGAGACTTATCAGGCGGTCGAAAATTGGATACGCTCTGGTGCAGATACACGCCAATTACGTCGATTCAATATTTCTGCATTTCAAATGGAAGGGGTTGATAAGTACGGAAATGTTCAATTTACGGGATATTACACTCCTGTTCTTGAAGCTCGTTTAACGCCACAAGGTGAGTTTCAATATCCTCTTTATAAAATGCCAGCAAACAGTCGTTCAAAATTGCCTTCCCGTGCTGCTATTTATAATGGTGCATTAAGCCAATCTTTAATTGCAGCTTACAGTAACTCGATTATGGATAATTTTATGATGGAAGTTCAGGGAAGCGGCTATGTTGATTTTGGTGATGGTAAACCTTTAACTTTCTTTGGTTATGCAGGGAAAAACGGGCATCCTTACCGTAGTATTGGAAAAGTGCTTATTGATAATGGTGAAGTAGAAAGAAAAGATATGTCTATGCTCGCTATTAGAGATTGGGCTGATAAGCACAATGATGCTGAAGTAAGGAAATTATTAGAAGAAAACCCGTCATTTGTTTTTTTCAAACCAGAGCCTTTTACACCCGTTAGAGGTGCTAGTGCTATCCCACTTGTTGCACTTGCCTCTGTGGCTTCAGATAGAAGTATTATTCCAGCAGGAACGGTGTTACTGGCTGAAATTCCTGTACTTGATAATGCAGGTAATTTTACAGGTGAATATCAAATGCGTTTAATGGTGGCATTAGATGTAGGTGGTGCAATTAAAGGGCACCATTTCGATATTTATCATGGAATTGGTAAAGATGCCGGTCATATGGCAGGTTTTTATAATCATTATGGACGTGTTTGGGTATTAAAAAAATCACAGCTTAACTCATTAAACCCTTCGTTATAAAAACGATTTACTCTTTATCTGTTCGTTATTAACGGTAAAATTATGCAAACGACATGGCTATTGATATTAATAGCCATGATTATTTCTGTTATTTAGGTTGTTATCGCATTATGCAAAATTCATTATCAGATTCATATTTACAACGCTTTTCTGGAATAGGGCGACTCTATGGGCAAAAAGCGTTGTCTTGTTTTGCTCAGGCTCATATCTGTGTCGTGGGTATAGGTGGTGTCGGCAGTTGGGCTGCTGAAGCACTAGCTCGCAGTGGTATTGGTGCTATCACCTTAATTGATATGGATGATGTGTGTGTGACTAACACTAATCGGCAAATACATGCGCTGAAAGAGAGTGTAGGTCAACCAAAATGTGAAGTGATGAAACAGCGTATTTTAGAAATTAACCCAGAATGCAAAGTGACTAGTGTTGATGATTTTGTCACGGTGGATAATGTCGCTGAAATGATGAATAACAACTTTGACTATGTCATCGATGCAATTGATAGTGTAAGACCAAAAGCTGCGTTATTAGCTTATTGTCGTCGTTATAAAATTCCAGTGATCACAACAGGTGGTGCTGGAGGGCAAATCGATCCAACACAAATTCAAGTGGTTGATTTAGCTAAAACAATTCAAGATCCTTTAGCTGCTAAACTAAGAGAGCGTTTGAAATCTGATTTTAATGTCGTAAAAAATAGTAAAGGAAAATTAGGAATAGATTGTGTTTTTTCAACAGAACAACTGGTTTACCCACAAGGTGATGGTACGGTTTGCGCGGCAAAAAGTACGGCAGATGGTGTAAAACGCATGGATTGCTCTGCGGGATTTGGTGCAGTAACGATGGTAACGGCGTCGTTTGGTTTTATTGCGGTATCTCATGCGTTGAAGAAGATGCTAGCGAAAGCTCAACGTACTCATGATACTTCAAGCCACAGCGTTCATTCGCACTAGTCACATACTTATGTATGCTCCTAGCGATTCATTCACTTGTCACCTAGCTGTGACTTGAATTATTTAGAGTATATATTTTTAGTATATATTGAGATTTTGAGTCTCAGCTAAGGTTATGATTGAGAGGTGAGTGATTTTAGCCGTGCGATAATCGCATTCACTCCGTCAGTGCGAGATTGGCTAATGTGATTAGCCAATCCTAATTGACCAAAAATCGCTAACATATCGATATCTGCTATTTCTTGCGCCGTTTTATTTTCAACAGTAGCTAAAATAATAGTCAGTAAGCCTTTTACAATGCGACCATCACTATCACCATAAACATGGTATTTGCCGTTATTATTTAATTCGACACCAAGCCACACTCTATTTTCACAACCTTTGATCTCTTTTTCTGTTATTTTTAATTCATCAGGTAATGCAGGTAATTTACGCGAGAGTTGAATTAATTGACGGTATTTATCTTCCCATGCTTTTGATTTTTGAAAATCTTCAAGCAAGATTGCCAAGGTAATTTCATGACCAAATGGGTGCTGAGTTGCAAGCAGAGGTGTGTTGTTATTCATTTCAATTATTCATCTTTTAAGAGTGATAGAGCAAATTTAACGGCATTAATAAAAGCATCGATATCAGCGTGTTGATTATAAGGCATAAAAGAAATGCGTAAACAACCTGAAATATTTAATGAATCAATAAGAGGTTGAGCGCAGTGTTGCCCTGTGCGTAATGCAATATCTTTCTCTGCGATTAGTGTGGCTAAATCACTATGATGAACACCTTCGAAATTGAAAGAAACAACCGATGAGTTAGCTGCTCGGTAACTGATAAACCCATTTAGCTCACTGAGGCGCTTCTCTGCTTCATCTGCAAGCTCAAGGGTATATTGGTTAGCATGATGCATATCTTGTTTTTCTAACCATGCTAATGTCGCTGAAAATGCAATAACACCTGCGATATTAGGAGTCCCAGCTTCAAAACGCTGAGGGATAGGAGCTGGAGTAAAGCCATCAAATGTTGCGTTAGTTAGCATTTTTCCACCACCATGCCAAGGTGCCATCGTTTCTAAAAGTTCACGTTTACCATAACAAATACCTAATCCATTAGGGCCATAAAGTTTATGAGCAGAAAAAACATAGAAGTCGATATTGAGTGCCGTGACATCTGTCGGGTGATGAACAATACCTTGTGCACCATCGACAACCAGTAAGCAATTATCATATTGATGAACACAATGAGACACTTTATCTAATGCGATTTGAGCGCCTGTTACATTCGACATTTGGCTAACAGCGACAATTCGTGTCCGTTTATTGATTAAAGCATTTAAGCTATCAATTGAAGGTAAAAAATTATCCTCTATTGCCCAGCGGATCACCCGTGCGCCTGTCTGTTCTGCCAGTATCAACCAAGGTATAAGGTTTGCATGATGCTCTTGCTCACTAACAATTATTTCATCGCCTGCTTGCAAGCGTGGACGAAAATAGCCTTGAGCAATAAAGTTGAGTGATTCTGTGGTGCTTTTTGTCCAAATAATCGTATCACTATCAGTACTATTGATTAACTCAGCAACTTGTTGACGCGTCGCCTCATATTGTTGTGTTGTTTTTTTAGCATGTTGATATTGGCTACGGTGAACTGTCGCAAAATTATAGCGATAAAATGCATCTGAGGCTTCTATCATAGCAAGAGGCTTTAATGCAGTCGCTGCACTATCAAGATAAATAGTCTTTTCTTTAAGAGCAGGAAATTGTTGTCGAAATAAATCAGGTGAAAATACGTTCATAGTTAGGCTGTATTGGTAGACGAATAAATTTTCGCGATTTGTCGTTAAAATAGGGTGTATAGATTATACGGTTAATTATATTTATTTATAACGGAAACCTAGGAGCATCCGTTTGTTCTGGCTCATTGTGTCTATAATAACACGATTAAGATGGTGAAAGTTCACTCAATAAAAATCACTGAGATCAGATTAATATTCTATTTTTTCTTGTTTAAATATATTTAGGATAATTTATGGTGAGTTTTTTTAGAATAATGTTGATAATTTTATTATAAAAAATGGATGAAAACATTAAAACAGTATGTGTGAGTAATTAAAAAGTAGAGAAAAATAGGGAATAAAAAAAGCACCGCCTTGGCGGTGCACTATAAAATCACTATGGACAGACAGGGTAAATGTACAGGAAGTGAAAAAAAACAGTAGCATCAGCTACTAAGTCTGGAATTTCCAGACAACTTGCAAACACAACATCACAACCACAAAGCCAAAAGTTTTGCAGTATTACTACTACACAACTTTTCGTTCCGGCTTAGGAAGTGCGCTTACTATAGGTATTTACTGGCTAATCATCAAGGGACAATTTATAATGCTTCGCATAAAAAAAACTAATGATGAAAGTTAGGGTCTACTAATAGCCAAAATAGGGGTTTAAGAACCGAATATGTCTAAACGTTTACCGCCATTAAATGCGCTTAGGGTTTTTGATTCAGCGGCACGTCATTTAAGTTTTACTAAAGCCGCTGAAGAATTATTTGTGACACAAGCAGCAGTGAGCCACCAAATTAAAACATTAGAAGAATTTCTTGGGCTAAAATTATTTAGAAGGCGCAATCGCTCTCTCTTATTAACAGAAGAGGGGCAAAGTTATTACCTCGACATTAAAGAAATCTTTTCATCAATTAATGAGGCAACTCGTAAATTATTAGCTCGAAGCGCGAAAGGCGCTCTTACCGTTAGCCTTTCTCCAAGTTTTGCTATTCAATGGTTAGTACCGCGGTTATCCGGATTTAACCAAGCTTATCCGGGGATTGATGTGCGAATTCAGGCTGTTGATAGAGAAGAAGATAAGCTGGCTGATGATGTTGATGTGGCTATTTTTTATGGTCGAGGAAATTGGACTGGGTTACGTACAGACCGTCTTTATGCAGAATATTTAATCCCTGTTTGTGCGCCATCTTTACTTACAGGTGAAAAACCACTAAAAACCCCATCCGATCTGATTTATCATACACTGCTACATGATACATCTCGTCGAGATTGGCAAGCTTATGTACGTCAATTAGAGATACAAAATCAGATAAATGTGCAACAAGGACCTATTTTTAGCCATAGTTCAATGGTGATACAGGCTGCTGTACATGGACAAGGTGTTGCATTAGTTAATAATGTAATGGCTCGTAGTGAAATAGAATCAGGCCGATTAGTAAGACCTTTTTCAGATGTCCTTGTTAGTAAAAATGCATTTTATTTAGTTTGCCAAGATAGTCAGGCTGAATTGGGTAAAATTGCGGCTTTTCGTCAATGGATTTTATCTCAAGCAGCGAATGAGCAAGAAAAGCTGGGTTTATTGACATCATCTTAATATTGCAATTAGCAAATATCTCCTAGATAGGAAGGAATAAACAGTGAATAGTCGTACATTGCTTATGTTTTCCGCGATTAGTGGCTTCTTTTATGTTGCTTTTGGTGCATTTGCAACCCATAAGCTAGCACCTCATTTATCGCCACAACATTGGGATTACATTCAGTTAGCGATGCGCTACCAAATCGTCCATACCTTATTACTTGTCGGGATCGCGGCAATGTTAATGCGTAAAACCATTTTATGGTTTTATTGGGCAGGTATTTTCTTTGGTGTTGGTATTCTACTTTTTAGTGGTAGCCTTTATTGTATGGCGCTAACACAAGTTAGATTATTATCTTATTTTACGCCAATTGGTGGATTTAGTTTTCTTATTGGTTGGGCTTTAATTTTTATTGGCGCTTTGCGTCTAAGGGCACCGGCGTCTCGCCATGAATAAAGTTGCATTATATTGTCGCCAAGGTTTTGAAAAAGAGTGCGCGGCTGAGATTACGGATAAAGCAGGTCAAATTGGCGTTTACGGCTTCCCTCGTGTTAAAGAGGGAAGTGGTTATGTGATTTTTGAATGCTACCAAGAAGGTGACGCGGACAAGATCGCGCGTGAAGTGAATTTCCGTGAATTAATTTTTGCTCGTCAGATGTTTGTGACTGGTGAATTACTTAAAGATTTACCGCCAGAAGATAGAATTACACCGATCGTTGGAATGCTAAAAGGTGTTGTTGAAAAAGCGGGTGAATTGCGAGTTGAAGTTGCAGACACTAACGAAAGTAAGGAATTATTAAAATTCTGCCGTAAATTTACGGTGCCATTACGTAATCATTTACGTAATGAGAAAATTTTGCTGAAAGTTGAGAATTTTAGCCGTCCTATTATCCATGTGTTTTTTATTGCACCGGGATGTTGTTATGTTGGCTATTCTTATAGTTTCAATAATTCTGCATTTTACATGGGTATTCCTCGATTAAAATTCCCATCTGATGCACCAAGTCGTTCGACACTAAAACTTGAAGAAGCATTTCATATTTTCATTCCTTATGAGGAGTGGGATGAGCGTTTAGCAAGCGGAATGAAAGCGGTCGATTTAGGTGCATGCCCCGGCGGTTGGACATATCAACTAGTGAAACGCAGCATGATGGTACATGCTGTTGATAATGGTCCAATGGCACAATCTTTAATGGATACAGGGCAAGTTCGTCATCACCAAGTTGATGGCTTTAAATTTGAACCTACATCTAAAAATATCACATGGCTTGTTTGTGATATGGTTGAAAAACCAGCTAAAGTTGCTGCATTAATGACGACTTGGATTGCTAATGAATGGTGTCGTGAAGCTATCTTTAACCTAAAACTGCCAATGAAAAAACGTTATGAGGAAGTTTCTCATATCCTTGAAAAAATAAAGTCAGAGTTAGCGGAAAAAGGGATCAACGCTAAGATCCAAGCTAAGCACCTTTATCATGATAGAGAAGAGATCACGGTTCATATTCAAAATATTTGGGCTGCTTATCGACCAGATCGTGAATTCTAAAACGACCCAAGTACATTGATTTATTGATGACAATAAAAGGCGAAGCTTCTATCTATAAGCTTCGCCTTTTTTAATGGGCTTGTTATTTAAAAATATCAGTGAGTTGAGTCTTAATTTGATGATTGGGAACTTAGCTATTTTAAACGTAACTGTTGTAGATTACCGTTTAATTGAATATCAGTACGTAATGTGGTGATTTTTCGGCTGATAAAAGCAGACTCTTTATGGGTGATAAGTTTGTTTTGCCATTTAGTAGGGACATCATCAATATGCTGATAAAGCGATTCTAGATCTGGGTGAATATGTAAAAGCTCAGTGGCACTTTTGGGGCCAATACCGGGAACACCAGCCACTTTACTGCTGCTTACACCCGTTAATCCCCAATAGTCGGTAAGTTGAGATGGTTCAACACCAAATTCAGCTCTAATAAACTCTAAATCTAACCAGCGTCGCTGAAAATAATCGCGTATACGGATAGAGGGCGAAAGTAGTTGGCAATAACCTTTGTCCGTTGAAATAATCGTAACTCGAAAACCCGCTTCTGCAACTTTGGTTGCCAATGTTGCAGCAACGTCATCTGCTTCATCTCCACCTGAGTGCCAGCTCTGTATTCCTAAATTAAGCAACATGGCTTTAATTTCAGGTAATTGTTGTCGCAAGTCATCAGGCATTGGCGTGCGACCAGCTTTATAATCAGGTAAGAGCTGATGTCGCCAACTACCGTCTCTGTCATCCTCATCGAAGACTGCTACGGCATGGGTAGGTTGTGTGTGACCAAGCAGTTGGTTGACGCTCTGTTCACACACTGTCTGGCAGGAAGAACCTGATGCCGCATGAATGCGGCGGATCAGGTTTAAAGCATCAATAATCAGCAAATGTATCATAATAAATTAGCTGATAATCTCGTAACATGGTTGGTAAGCTGTACCGCCCGGAAGTTTCATACGATGTTGCTCAACAAAGCCCGCCAATAAAATATCCATGCGACGCATAATTTCACGATCACCATGAATTTTATAAGGGCCGTAAGCTTCAATCGCCTTCATACCCACTTCTTTTACATTACCTGCAACAATACCCGAGAATGCACGACGTAAGTCAGCCGCTAATTTTTCAGGTGATTGATCGGTACTTAAGTTAAGTGATGCCATATTTTCATGAGTTGGTTCAAAAGGAAGCTGTAAATCAGCATTGATCTTCATTGACCAGTTAAAGCTATAAGCATCACCAGTACTACGACGATTATCTTTTACCAAAGGCATATATTTTTTCATGATACGAGCAACTTCAGGTGCATCATCAATAATAATTTGGTAATGGCGTCGAGCTTCGTCACCCAATGTATTTGCGATAAAATCATCTAATACATTAAAGTAGTCCGCACTCTCTTTAGGGCCAGTTAAAATCAGTGGTAATACTTGATCTTGGTTTTCTGGTGACATAAGAATACCAAGCAGATACAGCAATTCTTCTGCTGTCCCTACACCACCAGGGAAAATAATAATCCCGTGTCCAATTCGAACAAACGATTCCAGACGTTTTTCTATATCTGGCATAATAATCAGTTCGTTAACTAATGGATTTGGTGGCTCAGCTGCAATGATTGAAGGCTCAGTCATACCAATAAAACGGCTATTTTTATAACGTTGTTGAGCATGACCAACGGCCGCCCCTTTCATTGGTGCTTCCATCGCACCGGGTCCACAACCTGTGCAGATATTGAGTTCACGTAACCCTAATTCGTTACCAACTTTTCTGCCGTAAAGGTACTCAGTTTCATTAATTGAGTGCCCACCCCAGCAAACGATCATGTTAGGATCTTCATCAATATGAAGGGCTCGTGCATTGCGCAAAATCGAGAAAATAGTATTAGTGATATGAGTGCTATTTTCTAAGTTCAGGTGAAGATCACGCTTTGCTGTTGTGATCTGTCCATGAACAAACAATATGTCACGAAGCACTGCAAATAAGTTAGCTTGTAGTGAGCGAATAATTTTTCCATCAACAAAGGCGTCTTCAGGAGGATTGACTAACTCTAGTTTTACGCCACGTTCACGGCGCAGTACGTTAATATCAAAATCTTGGTATTTAGATAACAGTTCTTTACTACTATCAGTAAGGCTACCAGAGTTGAGAACAGCGAGAGAACAATTGCGAAACAGCTGGTAAAGATCACTGCTTGCGGTTCTCTTTAGCATATCAACTTCTAGCTGTGAAAGCAGATCCATGGAACCTAATGGGCTGACATGAGTTATCACGTAGGACTCCTTTTTCTCCTGAAATAACAAACTGAAGTGCAACTGATCTTGGTATAACACAGATCATATTAACATACAGGCATTATTCCCGTTATTGTCTGGCTAATCGACTAATTTCTGGAACAAACTCACAATTACTACGCCAAGGATTGATGTCTAATCCACCGCGTCGCGTATATCTTGCATAAACAGTTAATGTTTCTGGTGCACATAATTGCATGATATCGTGGAAAATTCGCTCAACACACTGTTCATGAAATTCATTGTGTTGTCTAAATGAAACTAAATAGCGCAGTAGTTTTTCACGATCAATCTTTTTACCCTTATATTGAATAGCGACTGATCCCCAATCTGGCTGATTGGTAATCAGACAATTTGATTTTAACAGATGGCTGACAAGGGTTTCTTCAACTAATGTATCGGTTGTCGATTCGTTTAACCATTGCACATCAAACTGATAATTATTAATTTCAATATCTTGTTCATCAATACACTCTCCAGCAAAATCAACAATAGGTTGTGATGTAAAATGCGAAAGTGGATAAATGGTCAGATTAACTTTGCCTTTAGCACAAGTCGTTAAATCTTTAAGTAAGGTTTTTTCGACGACATCCCAACTTTCAAAGCGAGTTTGATTAAAACTGTTGAGATATAATTTAAAACTTTTAGATTCAATAAGATTTTCAGTGGTTGCATCTAATTCAACATGACCAATAGCGACTTGTGGTAGGCCTTTGCTATTAAGCCATGAGAGCTCATACATAGTCCAAATATCACCACCATGAAAGGGTAAATTTTCAGGAGTTAAAGAGAGTGAATCTCGATTTAGGCTACGTGGTACACCTTGCAATAATCCGGCATCATATTGATCATGATATTGAGTCTCTTTGCCCAGAGATAATGCTTCAAGAGATTTATCACCTTGATATAAAGACATAACTTACATCCTAACTTTAACTGAAAATAAAAGAAGGTTAATTATACTATTGAAACATCAATAGTATATGAATGCTTTATTTTTGATGCTCTGAATTAATGGGATAATCAGGTAACATAAAGGAAATTCTTATTTAAATAGATAAAACAGATAATCATGACTGAAAACATCTCCTTTGAATTAAAAGCCTTTACGCAAAAATATGTTGATTTATGGCAAGAAAAATCAGGTTTACCTCCTGCAAGTGAAGATCTTTATGGTGTTCCTTCTATTTGTATATCAAGAACAGGAGATGAAGTTGTTTACTGGTTACCACAGCCTTTTGTAGGAACAGATAAACTAGAAAAAGTTGAAAAAGCGATGGGGATTATTATTCGCCCTGAATTGCACGATTACTTTACCACTCAGTATGCTGGTGATATGCAAGTTCGTTTTAGAGAGGTAGATTTCAGCTTGATCCAAGTGTGGAGTGAAGAAGATTTTATTCGCTTACAAGAAAATATTATTGGTCATTTAGTGACACAAAAACGTTTAAAACTTACACCTACATTGTTTATTGGCACTACAGATTCAGAGAATGAAATAATTTCCGTGTGTAATGTTTCCGGTGAAGTCATTCTTGAAACTTTCGGCCAAAAGAAAAGAAAAGTTTTAGCTGAAAATTTATCTCTTTTTCTATCAGAATTAGTCGCTGTATATAATGACTGATGTACTCCATAAACCTTTTTTCTTGTGAGATATATCTTACAAAAAAGTGTGTGTTTTTTTATCAAAAAGATGTCACTGATAAAAATAAAATTGATTTATTTAAACAGAGCAATAAGTTATTAACTTATTGTTTTTATTTATAGTTATAACTCTTTAATTGTTTCTGTTTTGTGGGTTGTTTAACTAATCAATTATTGGCATTCTACGTCCACCAACTAAGGGACTGCTTGGTGACCGATAAAATGTAGAGTAATCAAGGACACAGGAAATAGGATATTTCCATTAATGTGGATACGGACTTAATCACAGGGATAGATAAAAACGGTCTTGCTTGGATGCACGTGTTGTACAGACAACTATTTTTCTTGTCTAAAAGGAGTTTCGGCTCCTTTTATTTTTTTATTTGTTTTCTGCTATTCCATCCCAATGTTATCCTTATTCGTAAGTTTTATATAAGGGATAAATGATGACACCAGAACAACGCATTTTAGCGAAATTGCTCTTGATTGAAGAAGAGATGAAGAACATTGAGCTATGGCAATTAGAATCTCCTACTGAACAAGCATTTGAAAGTGTTGAGCCTTTCTGTATTGATACAATGAGTGCTCATGAATGGCTGCAGTGGGTATTAATTCCGCGATTGTCATCGATGATTAAAAGCGAAATGCCATTACCTAATACATTTGCAATCGCACCTTATTACGAAGAAGCATTTAAAGAAGATAAAAGCCGAGATGTTACTGATTTACTCAATCATTTGCGTGAACTTGACGCAATGTTTAAATCATAAGGCCGATAATGCTAGATATTATTTATCAAGATGAACATCTTGTTGCGGTGAATAAACCTGCGGGTTGGCTTGTTCACCGCAGTTGGTTAGATAGACATGAAACCGTGTTTGTCATGCAGACATTAAGAGATCAAATCGGGCAACATGTTTTCCCTGTGCATCGTCTAGATAGGCCTACTTCAGGTGTTCTATTAATGGCACTTTCTTCTGATGTTGCTAGAGTACTTTCTCAATCTTTTGAACAACATAAAACAGAAAAAATTTATCATGCTGTTGTTCGAGGATACGTTGAAGAGGCATCTGTTATAGATAGCCCTTTAGTGGAAGAACTCGATAAAATTGCAGATAAATTTGCAACTAAACCACCACAAATTCAAGATTGTGTAACTCACTGCCAACCATTAGGAACGGTTGAAAAAGAGGTTGCAATTGGACGCTACCCAACATCTCGATTTAGTCTATTAGAACTACGTCCTGAAACGGGTCGCAAGCATCAATTACGTCGCCATATGTCTCATATTCGACACCCAATTATTGGTGATACCGCTCATGGTGATTTGCGTCAAAATCGTGGTGTTGTAAATCATTTTCAATCTCATCGCTTGATGTTACATGCAAGCCATCTAAACTTAATTCATCCAATTACATTGCAACCACTTAACTTAACAGCTAAATGGGATCTGCCTTGGCAACATCTTATTAATCAATTTGGTTGGCGTGGATTAAGACCTGAATTAGAGCAGTATGGTGAAGATTTAGCTCATCATTTTTAGTTCCTTTCTTATTTTAATTATTGATTTCATTTTGTGACTATCAAGGCTTTTTTACTTAAGTCTTGATAGTTTGCGCAAATTTGTAGTTTATTTTAACTATTTGTAAAATATATAATTCTATTAATTGATCTGATCACATGTTTTGAAACGTGACAGCTATCATGTATTCATCAAGCGATTTATTTTATGATGTAAAATAAATAAGCCTTATCATTAGATAAGTTTATGAAATAAAACCCACACTACTTTAAACAAATAAAAACTTACAACATATAAAAACCCACATTCCGGGAGTCTGCTCGATGTTTAAAAACCTATTTGTTGTTTTACAAAAAATCGGAAAGTCCTTGATGTTACCGGTATCCGTACTGCCTATTGCCGGTATTTTATTAGGGGTTGGTTCTGCTGATCTTTCATGGATCCCATCTTCTGTTTCCCAAGTTATGGCAGAGGCTGGTGGTTCGGTTTTCTCTAATATGCCACTTATTTTT
Organism: Proteus terrae subsp. cibarius; assembly: GCF_011045835.1. Classification (NCBI taxonomy): domain Bacteria; kingdom Pseudomonadati; phylum Pseudomonadota; class Gammaproteobacteria; order Enterobacterales; family Morganellaceae; genus Proteus; species Proteus terrae. Next base: position 3,059,460 of record NZ_CP047349.1, on the reverse strand, counting down.
GCTATTGGTGTTGCGTTAGGTTTTACCAATAATGACGGGGTATCAGCGCTGGCCTCTGTAGTTGCTTACGGTATCATGTCTAAAACCATGATTGTAGTTGCTCCTTGGGTTTTAGGTTTAACTCCAGCAGAAATTGAGGCTCAACATCTTACTGATACAGGGGTATTAGGGGGGATCATTGCGGGTATTATTGCCGCTTCGATGTTTAACCGTTTTTATCGAATTAAATTGCCTGAGTATTTGGGCTTTTTTGCAGGAAAACGTTTTGTTCCTATTATTTCTGGCTTAATCGCTATTTTTGTTGGGATTATTTTAGCCTTTATTTGGCCTCCTATTGGTACAGCAATTCAACGTTTTTCTGAGTGGGCTGCATATCAAAATCCTGCTGTTGCTTTTGGTATTTATGGTGTTGTAGAGCGAGCGTTAGTGCCATTTGGTTTACACCATATTTGGAACGTGCCGTTCCAAATGCAAGTGGGTGAATATGTAAATAGTGCAGGACAAGTCTTCCACGGCGATATTCCTCGCTATATGGCTGGTGACCCAACTGCAGGTATGTTATCAGGTGGTTTTCTATTTAAGATGTTTGGTTTACCTGCTGCAGCTATTGCGATTTGGCATTCAGCACGCCCTGAGAATCGTGTAAAAGTGGGTGGTATTATGATTTCTGCGGCATTAACTGCCTTTTTAACAGGGATCACTGAACCTATCGAATTCTCATTTATGTTCGTTGCTCCTATTCTTTATGTTATTCACGCTATTTTAGCTGGCTTAGCATTTGTTATTTGTATTTTGTTAGGTATGCGTGATGGTACAAGTTTCTCTCATGGCTTAATTGACTTTATCGTATTAAGTGGCAACAGCAGTAAACTGTATCTGTTCCCAATTATTGGCATACTTTATGCGATAACATATTACTCTATTTTCCGTTTCTTAATCGTGAAACTAAACCTGAAAACACCAGGTAGAGAAGTGGAAGATAAAAACGCGAAACAAGCAGATAAAAGTGCTATGGGGCAATCTTTAGTCGTTGCATTTGGTGGTAAAGACAATATCAGTAGTTTGGATGCTTGTATTACTCGTTTACGTATTGGTGTTAAAGAAATTGAAAAAGTCGATCGTGATGAGTTGAAAAGATTAGGTGCTGCTGGTGTAGTGGTCGTTGGATCGGGTATTCAAGCCATTTTTGGCCCTAAGTCAGATAATCTAAAAACTGAAATGGATGAATATATAAGGTCTTTGGATAGTGCTGAATAAATAACTTATTGATTGTAATATTAAATCATAAAGCACTCCCATATTAAAATAGGGAGTGCTTTTTTATTGCAATAATATTGATGCTGGCTATGACATTCTGTTAAGTATTAAACAGAGTGGAGAGATATCATGCCTACCTTCATAAATAGTCACAGAGGTTTTTTATTATCCATAACAGATATAAATGATAAAACAAATAAAGAGAGTATTGAGTTCGATAAAAATAGTGTTTCACTTTTTTTTAACAAAGGAAATGATAATATTTTTATTGCTAATAAAGATAAAAAGTTCTTATTAAGTAATATAAAAAAAGAATTAGACAATTCAATTGATAAATATACTAATCATGGTGAAAATAAAGAACATCTAAAAAAACTAAATGATAGGATTATTTCTGGGAGGGTTGAGGCTTTTTTTGATAATAAAGATAAAATAATTAGTGTGAAAAAAATTAATGATGTTTGTGATATAAAAAAGATATTTAATGGATTACTTTCTTATAAAAAAAAGGAAAGTTTTTTTACTAAAATGAAAAAAGGTATTTATAATACGAGTTCTTTTAATGATGTGGTTTTTAATGATAAAAATCCAATTATAAATAGTTTTATAAATAATAATGGTGAGTTTTACAAATTAGATGATATTAATGATAATTTAGACAATAAGAGTAATAAAGGGAATAAGTTTTTTAATTTATTTTCATTTGAAAATAATAATGTTGGTTTTTATGGATTTAATATATCTATTATGAAAATAGAAGAGGAAATAAAAGGCAATCAGGAGGATAATAGTGAGGTTGATATTCCACTTTCGACCCCACTTTCGAATTTTAATATATTTGAAAACAAAATTAAAAAAACTGAAAAAATTCAATGTGAAATTGAAAATATTCAAGGTGAAATTAAATTAATTGAAAGTGAGTTATCTTCTAAAATAATAATTAATAAGAAAAAAACAATTGATACAACCTTAGCAGAAAATAAACTTGTTGATCTATTAGAATATAATGATCTATCTAAAATAAATCTTGATATATTAAGTGAAAAGGAAACGGAATTTAATAATGAGATAATTATTATTAGTAGATTAAATTCGACTAAAGAAATAAATGGGATTGATAAATTAAAAGAATTAAAATCTAGTTTGGAAAAAATAAAGTGTATAAAAAATGAATATTTTATTTTTTTTGAATCGGTTAATGGTAGACAAATTTCACTGTTAAAAAGTTTAGATAATAAATTGAAAAAATACCCTGCTGGGATTAATAATGAAATACCAAAAGAAAATATTTTATTGGATATTAATAAAATAGCTTTAGTACTTTGTGCTAATAATAATGTTCGAGAGAGTTATAATGGTTTTTTTTCTAAAGCATATAAATTTCTTTTTCCTAAATCATATCAAAAATGACTAGATATCAATAATAAAGCGCATGATAATATAATGCTAATGCACGAGAATTTAAATGTCATATTGAATAGCGATGATTTTAAAAATAGAAAACTACCCGAGTGGGCTAATAAACTAATAACAAAAACTTTAAAAGAATCAAAACCTAAAGATGATATTCTTTGGTTTTTTTCAAAAGAAAGAAAAGAATGGAATAAAATTTTTAATATGCTGATTGTTAAATAAGGGCATAAAGGAGTTATTGATAACTAAGATGTTATTAATAATAAATATTTTATTAATTCTAATGGGTTTGATGATGAGATTAAGTAATTAAAGATACTGAAGCTTGAGATAAAGATTAAATTTCTATATGTTAGGAAAACTAAGTTTATTGAATTTTAAACCGCATAAAATAGGTAATCATTATGGCTAAAATCGGTATTTTTGTAGGTACAGTTTACGGAAATTCATTAGCGGTTGCTGAAGAGGCTCAACGTATTTTACTTGAGCATAATCATCAAGCTAATGTTTATGAAGAAGGTACTCTTACGGATTGGGAAAAATATTCGATAGTACTTGTAATAACCTCAAGTACTGGGCAAGGTGATCTACCTGATACTATTGCTCCTCTATTTCATAAACTGCGTGATAATCTGGGGCATCAGCCACACTTAAGTTACGGCTTAATTGCTTTAGGTGACAGTAGTTATGACCATTTTTGTGGTGCGGGGATGAAATTTGATGAATTGTTACAAGAGCACCAAGCAAAACGTATCGGTGAAATATTGAAAATAGATGGTATGGATGTTGCAGAGCCTGAAGTATTTGCGATAGATTGGCTTGAAAATTGGGTTAACCTATTAGATTAAATAGAAAATAATCCAATAATTAGTTGGTTAACAGAATAATGAATAATATTTTTGATTTTAAAAACACCGCTTGTTTCTGCTTTATACAGTAAGTAAGCGGTGTGTTTTATAGCACTAACATGCATATTAGCTAAAATTACATGTTATTAACGGCGAGTCAGCTTTTCTAAGTCAGCTTCAATTTCAGCAATTTTATTTGCTACAACATGCTCAAGGTGGCGTAAGTCATCTAGGATTTTATGCTTTAAATCGACTTCTACTTGGTCTTGTTGGCAAATTTGATCTAATTCTTCAATAACATAACGTAAGTTAGTATTGATTTCATTTACTTCTTTAAAACCTTGTCCTGATTGACCATCAGAAATCGTTTTACGTTGGCGTGGGTATTTAAATTTTACGCTTTTTGCAAAGAATTCACCTTTATCTTTGCGAAAATAGATTTTTAAAATATCGTTGTTAGCTTCTTGGCGCAGGGTATAGCGGTCAATATCTTCAGGATGCGGGATCCCTAAATTTTTTAAATTATCGTACATATATTGGCACCTGATAGAAAGATGAGTGAAAGAATAGCGAACAGAATGAATTCTATCCGCTGTTCTTATATTAGTCGATAGTTCTTAACAATTCATTAATACCTACTTTTCCACGTGTTTTAGCATCAACTTTTTTCACGATAACGGCACAGTAAAGGCTATAGCTTCCATCTTTCGAAGGTAAATTACCTGATACAACAACAGAGCCGGCAGGAACTCGGCCATAATGCACTTCGCCTGTTTCTCTGTCATAAATTTTGGTACTTTGACCAATATAAACACCCATTGAAATAACAGCGCCTTCTTCGACAATCACACCCTCAACAATTTCAGAGCGAGCACCAATAAAGCAGTTATCTTCAATAATGGTTGGATTTGCTTGTAGCGGTTCTAAAACGCCACCAATACCAACACCGCCAGAGAGATGGACATTTTTACCGATTTGAGCACATGAACCTACCGTTGCCCATGTATCAACCATACTACCTTCATCGACGTAAGCACCAATGTTGACATAAGATGGCATTAATACAGTATTGTGGGCGATGTAAGCCCCTTGTCTAACCGCTGCAGGGGGAACAACACGAAAACCTTCTTTTTCAAAACGAGCTTGGTCATAATCAGCGAACTTCATAGGCACTTTGTCAAAATAGCGACTTTCACTGCCATCTATCACTTGATTGTGATTAATACGAAAAGAGAGTAGAACCGCTTTTTTTAACCATTGATGAGTCACCCACTGACCGTCAATTTTTTCTGCGACACGCAGTTTTCCGCTGTCTAGCAGTGCAATAACGTTATTAATGGCATCTCGAATATGAGGCTCAACATTGTTTGGAGTGATATCTGCACGATGTTCGAAGGCGTTATCAATAATAGATTGTAATGCTTGCATCAATAGTATTTCCTATATGTATTGTCGTGGGTTCCTATATTTTATCCTTTGAAACTAGGGCTTTTGTCAACCTTTCTACGACTTCATCCTTCATTTTTTGGTTTAATGCCTTATTTTCGCTATCGGTTAATACAAAGAAATCCTCAACACGTTCACCTATTGTGGTTATTCGAGCACCATGCAATGAAAGTGAAAGATCAGCAAAAACTTTACCAATAATTGCTAATAATCCTGGGCGATCTCGTGCAAATAGTTCCATATAGGTGCGTTTATTATGATTAGAGGCTATAAAATTAATTTTTGTTGGAACGTCAAAATGGCGCAATTTGGCAGGTAATGAGCGAGTTTTGGCATTGGCGTTATAAGGGGCGGATACTACTTGGATCAATGCGTTACGAATAGCATTATATCTATCAATCGCCAGCGGTTTACCATTAGGCTCTAACACAATAAAAGTATCCATAGCCATATTATCGCGGTTAGTAAAAATTTGAGCGTTATGGATACTTAAATTGCGTCTATCTAATTCTCCTGCAACAGATGCAAAAAGGGAAGGTCTATCTGCACACCAAATAAAGATTTCAGTACCACCATGTTCAGTTTGTTGACTGATTAGCACCATTGGTTCGGCGCTATTATGCTCAATTAATGCAAGTGCATGCCATGCAATTTGTTCTGGGGTATGCCGTAAAAAATAGTCGGCATGGCAACGCCCCCAAATTGTTTGCAATTTCTCTTCATCGACTTGTTCCATTCGTAAAATAGTTAGTGCTTGCAAACGATGATGTCGAATACGTTCACGTAGGTCGGGAATAGAATGCATACCTTGGCGTAACTGGTTTTCTGTTGATAGAAAAAGTTCACGTAATAAGCTCTGTTTCCAGCTATTCCATAGGCTACTGTTGGTCGCACAGATATCAGCAACAGTTAAGCACAAAAGATAACGTAATCGGCTTTCATTTTTTACTTCTGATGCAAACTGAAAAATAATGTCAGGATCTTGAATATCGCGTCGTTGCGCGGTGACAGACATAAGTAAGTGATGACTAACAAGCCACTCAACTAAGGTTGATTCTCTCTGATTTAAACCATGCTGCTGAGCAAAGTGAGCAACGTCTTGAGCGCCTAATATAGAATGGTCACCATGGCGACCTTTGGCAATATCATGAAAAAGTGCAGCTAAACGTAGTAATTCAAGTTGAGGAAGTTTGGGATAAATATCAACACAAAGCGGATGTTTTTCATGGTTTTCATAAGAAGCAAAGCTTTCAAGTTTTTGTAAAACACGAATAGTATGTTCATCAACGGTGTAGGCATGAAATAAATCAAACTGCATTTGGCCTACAATATTATTCCATTGCGGGAAATAAGCCGCAAGTACACTGTGTTTATGCATTGGGACAAATGCACCAGAAACCGCACGAGGGTGGCGTAATATCTGCATAAAAACTTGACGTGCGAGTGGGTACTCACATAAAGGCTGTACTAAATGTCGGCGAGCATAACGTAAATGGCGGAGTGTTGTTGAATAAATTCCAGTAATTTCTTTATGCTCAGCCATACGCAAAAAGAGACGCATAATAGCGATAGGATCATCAAGGAAGCAACTGTCATCAACAACATCAATTAATGAACCTCGTAGCTGAAATTCACTGTCTAATGGACGCGGTTTTACATTAGGTTGCAGAGCAAGTATAGCTTCGTCAAATAGCTGAAGTAACATATCATTTAACTCACTAACACGACGAGTTACGCGATAATAATCCTTCATCATTTTTTCAACCGGCTGATTGCCTTCACCTTTATAATTTAAAAGTTGGGCAACGTTGAGTTGTCTATCAAACAAAAGTCGATTGTCATAGCGAGAAAGTACAAGATGGAGAGCAAAACGAATTTTCCATAGTGTGTATTGACACTCTAATAACTCTTGCCCTTCTGCTGGTGTCAAAAAGCCAAAATTAACCATTTCAGAAACTGATGTTGCACCAAAATGGCGATGTGCTACCCAAATTAAAGTGTGGATATCACGCAGTCCACCGGGGCTACTTTTGATATCAGGTTCTAAATTGTAACTAGTACTATGATATCGTTGATGTCTTTGCTTTTGTTCTTCAACTTTTGCAGCGAAAAAATCTGGTGATGGCCAAAAACCTTGGCTAAAAATATGATTAATTAATTGCTGGTAAAGCGGGTTATTCCCACAAATAAGGCGAGCTTCTAGTAAGTTTGTTGCAACCGTTAAATCTGAAAGGCCTTCTAAAAGACATTCTTCCATTGTTCTAACACTGGCACCAATTTCAAGACGTACATCCCACAGTAGTGCAATGAGTTTGCTGACTTTTTCTTCAGCCTCTGGTGATAAAGGTGTTTCACTTAAAAAGAGAAGGTCAATATCAGAAAGCGGATGTAATTCTTGTCTACCGTAACCACCAACAGCAATAATACTAAGATCAGAATAATCAGATAGCTGTGTATAGTGCCATAATTGCGTTAAGAGTTGATCAATGAAATGGCTACGAGCCTGAAGTAATAAAGCCACATCAACATCATGATGAAAAGCATCTGTTAACCAAGCTTGAAATTGTTCAATTGATTGCTTAAGTTCAGCACAATTTTGTGTATTTTCTGTCAGCAAAAAAGGGGAAGGGGGCGGTGTTTGAAATGCGTTTTTATTAGTCATTATGCGTCTTCTTTCTCAATGTTTGCTTATGACATTAAGACTAATGTTAAAACGATAAGCTGACTAGTTATTCTGCCATTTCGCAGCAAATAAAATAAAAAAAGCGACACATCTCGAAAAAATATGTCGCTTTTACATTTTAGCTAAAGAAGCTTATTCGTTGACTAATACTGCAGAAATAAATGGCTCTTCTTCTTTGCGTAATGTCATGATTTCGCAGCCATTATCGGTAACAACTAATGTATGCTCGTACTGTGCTGACCAACCTCTGTCTTTAGTTTTAACAGTCCAGCCATCTTTCATTGTACGAATACGGTAATCACCTGTGTTTACCATTGGCTCGATGGTAAATGCCATGCCTTTTTGTAACACAACACCGCTATCATCTGCATCATAGTGTAGAACTTGAGGTTCTTCATGGAATCCTTCACCAATGCCATGGCCGCAATATTCGCGAACAACAGAATAATCATGACCTTCAACAAATTTTTGAATTGCTTTGCCAAGTTCACGTAAGCGAATGCCCGGTTTAACCATTTTAATAGCAAGGTAGAGGCTTTCTTGAGTGATACGACATAAGCGTTCACCTTGGATTGTTGGTTTACCTACAATAAACATTTTTGAGGTATCGCCATGAAAACCATCTTTAATGACAGTGACGTCAATATTAACGATATCACCATCTTTAAGGATTTTTTCTTCACTAGGAATACCGTGGCAAATAACATCGTTAACCGAAATACAGACTGATTTAGGGAAACCATGATAGTTAAGACAAGCAGGAATAGCCTGTTGTGCGTTAACAATATGCTCGTGACAAATACGGTCTAATTCAGCGGTGTTTACGCCTGGTTTTACGAACGGTGCGATAATTTCAAGAACTTCTGCCGCAAGACGACCTGCGACGCGCATTTTTTGAATATCTTCTTCTGTCTTGATTACAATAGCCATTTGAGTTCTTCGTCTAGATTAAAAGCCACAATACGAATTAGATAACACGCTTTGTTGTATTCATATTTTGTATTGCAGGTTGAATGAATGATGATGAGAAATAATTCTGATTACCATTTATGATATCAGCAGAATGTAGGTGTGCCAATAAAGAGGATGTATGCAATCTGTCTGATATCGAGAATAATGACGAACATTACGCCTTCTTAATCTGATTGTCTTTACATATTGCGCTTTTCTATTTGGTGTTTTCCTAGCAAATTGATATTAGAGCAATATTTATTATCACTGCACTAATCTCGTTTTTTTCTTTGCCTAAATGATGTGTTTTTATGTCAGATAAGGTCGTAGCAATCGTAAGTAATAGTGGTTTCTTAAGGTTATTTATGGTATAAAGCGCGCCGGAGTTCTGTTATTGCATCACGCCGTGAGTAATGGCAGTAAATCTGAAACATTCAATTGTGTTAATTACACACACAAATCGACACATAACGCCGGGGTGCTCTTATGTAAAGGCTAAACCTTTACAGCTGATGAGTCGGTCGTATGGGATTTGTGGACGAAATAACCCCAAATTTAAATTTATAGAGGTCTAAAATGGCAACTGTTTCAATGCGCGATATGCTGCAAGCCGGTGTTCACTTCGGTCACCAAACTCGTTACTGGAATCCAAAAATGAAACCATTCATCTTTGGTGCGCGTAACAAAGTTCATATCATTAACTTGGAAAAAACTGTTCCAATGTTCAATGAAGCTCTGGTTGAACTGAACAAAATTGCTTCTCGTAAAGGCAAAATCCTGTTTGTTGGTACTAAGCGCTCTGCCGTTGAAGCTGTTAAAGAAGCAGCAGAAAGCTGTGACCAGTTTTATGTAAACCACCGCTGGTTAGGCGGTATGCTGACTAACTGGAAAACTGTTCGTCAGTCAATCAAACGCCTGAAAGATTTAGAATCACAATCTCAGGACGGTACATTTGACAAACTGACCAAGAAAGAAGCGTTAATGCGTTCTCGTGAACTTGGTAAGTTAGAAAACAGCCTGGGTGGTATCAAAGACATGGGCGGTTTACCTGACGCTCTGTTTGTTATCGATGCTGAACACGAACACATTGCTATCAAAGAAGCAAACAACCTGGGTATCCCAGTATTTGCTATCGTTGATACTAACTCTGATCCAGATGGTATCGACTTCATTATCCCTGGTAATGACGATGCAATCCGTGCGGTTAAATTATATCTGACCGCTGCAGCTACAGCTGTTCGTGAAGGTCGTTCTCAAGATCTGGCTGTTCAGGCTGAAGAAGGCTTAGTCGAAGCTGAATAATAAGGCATGCTCGTAAGAGCCCTTATTTAACCAGGTATTGCTATATATTGGTTAGGGGGCCTCAATCGGCCCCCTTTACACATCTGCTATGAGAACATCTATGGCTAGCCCATAGAAAAGTCGAGGAAGAAACAAATGTCTGGAATTACCGCTGCATTGGTAAAAGAACTGCGTGAACGTACTGGCGCAGGCATGATGGAATGTAAAAAAGCGCTGGTTGAAGCTAATGGTGATATCGAATTAGCAATCGACAACATGCGTAAATCAGGTCAAGCTAAAGCTGCTAAAAAAGCAGGCCGTGTTGCTGCTGAAGGTATCATCCTTGCAGAAGTTGCTGCTGATGGTAAATTCGGTGCGCTGGTTGAGCTGAACTGTGAAACAGACTTCGTTGCTAAAGATGCAGGTTTCATCGCTTTCGGTAAAGAAGTTATGGCTGCTGTATTAGCAGACAAAACTGATGATATCGATGCTCTGAAAGCTAAATTCGAAGAAGCTCGTACTGCATTAGTTGCTAAAATCGGTGAAAACATCAACATTCGTCGTGTTGCTGTATTAGAAGCTGAAGAATTAGGTACTTACCTACACGGTGCTCGCATCGGTGTTTTAGTTTCAGCTAAAGGCGCTAACGAAGAACTGATCAAACACATTGCTATGCACGTTGCTGCAAGCAAACCAGAATATGTTCGTCCTGAAGATGTTCCTGCTGATGTTGTTGAACATGAGCACCAAATTCAGATGGATATCGCAATGCAATCAGGTAAACCACGCGAAATCGCAGAAAAAATGGTTATCGGTCGCATGAACAAATTCACCGGTGAGATTTCTCTGACTGGCCAGCATTTCGTAATGGATCCAAGCAAAACTGTTGGCGAATTGCTGAAAGAAAACAATGCTGATGTTATCAACTTCGTTCGTTTCGAAGTTGGTGAAGGTATTGAGAAAGTTGAAGCTGATTTCGCAGCTGAAGTTGCTGCAATGAGCAAATAATAACGCTTAGCGTTAACAGAACCGCCTAATGGCGGTTCTGTTTTGTTGTAATCTCCACTGGCTGTTTGCTTTTTTTTGTTAAAAAGAGAAGCTATCTAAAACCTCCAATTAACTAATCTGCTTAGGACAGAACACCATGGCTACCAATGCAAAACCTGTATATCAGCGAATTTTATTAAAGCTGAGTGGCGAAGCCCTGCAAGGCGCAGAAGGTTTCGGTATCGATGCGAGCGTACTTGATCGCATGGCTCAGGAAATCAAAGAACTCGTTGAATTAGGTATACAAGTCGGTGTCGTAATTGGCGGTGGTAACTTGTTCCGTGGCGCGGGTCTTGCTGCGGCAGGTATGAACCGTGTTGTGGGTGACCACATGGGAATGCTCGCGACAGTAATGAATGGTTTAGCAATGCGTGATTCATTGCACCGTGCTTATGTAAACGCGCGCCTTATGTCTGCGTTTCCATTGAATGGTGTCTGCGATAACTACAGTTGGGCAGAGGCAATTAGCTTATTACGCCACGGTCGAGTCGTTATTTTCTCGGCTGGTACAGGTAACCCATTCTTTACTACCGATTCTGCTGCGTGTTTACGCGGTATTGAAATTGAAGCTGACGTTGTACTAAAAGCAACGAAAGTGGACGGCGTTTATTCTGCCGATCCAACCAAAGATCCTGATGCAGTACTTTATGAAACACTGACTTATCAGGATGTATTAGAACGTGAATTGAAAGTCATGGATCTTGCTGCATTCACATTAGCCCGAGATCATAATTTACCTATCCGCGTATTCAATATGAATAAACCGGGTGCATTACGTCGGGTTGTAATGGGTGAAAGTGAAGGAACTTTGATTTCTCACGCTTAATACACAGAGACAACGGTATAATTTGGCGTTAACATCTAGAGTACGCCAATTCATTTATGTCGGTATGTTTTTCATATCGACTGGAAGATAACCAGTTCCCAAGGGTTTATAACGTGATTAATGAAATCAAAAAAGATGCTCAAGAACGCATGGATAAAAGCGTTGAAGCACTAAAAAGCCAGATTAATAAAGTTCGTACTGGTCGTGCGTCTCCTGCCCTTTTAGATGGCATTGTAGTTGAATACTACGGAGCGCCAACTCCATTAAACCAAGTTGCTAACGTTGTCGCAGAAGATGGCCGTACACTGGCAATCACTGTATTCGACCGTACTTTAGCTCCTGCCGTTGAAAAAGCAATTATGGCATCAGATTTAGGTTTAAATCCTTCATCTGCTGGTACCATTATCCGTGTTCCACTGCCTCCATTAACTGAAGAACGCCGTAAAGATCTAATCAAAGTTGTTCGTGGTGATGCAGAACAAGGTCGCGTTTCTATTCGTAATATCCGTCGTGATGCTAACGATAAAGTAAAAGCATTACTGAAAGATAAAGAAATCAGCGAAGATGATGAGCGCCGCTCACAAGATGACATTCAGAAATTAACTGATATGTTCATTAAAAAAATTGATGATGCATTAGCGCTGAAAGAAGCAGAGTTAATGGAATTCTAATTTTTATATCTTTTTTCGATAATGCCGCTTTTAGCGGCATTATTTTTAACTATTTATTTGAAAATTCGTGCTTAATGCCTTCTTTTGTCACATTATTTATTAAAGTTTTCATCTTTAATCCTCATTTACCTCGTCATACTGATATAATTCTCTTTAATTAAAACGTTGTAGACATACTGATTGATTAATAAATGAAACAAATAACTATATTAGGCTCAACAGGATCTATCGGAACTAGCACTCTTTCCGTAATTGAAAATAATCCTGATGAGTATCAGGTTCTTGCTTTAGCAGCAGGAAAAAATGCCGACAAAATGGCGCAACAGTGCCTTGCTTTCCAGCCTAAATACGCTGTGATGTCTGATGAAAAAAGTGCAAATCAGCTTAAACAGCTACTCGCTAATACATCTTGTAAAACAGAAATTCTATCTGGGTCTCATGCGATCAATGAAATTGCAGCTCTTGATGAAGCTGATCAAGTTATGTCTGCTATAACAGGTGTTGCAGGATTAAAACCGACACTTGCGGCCATTGAAAAAGGCAAAAGAATTCTATTAGCGAATAAAGAATCACTGATAACTAGTGGGCGTCTTTTCTTTGATGCTGTTGCTAAATATGGCGCAACAATTTTACCCATTGATAGCGAACATAATGCAATTTATCAAAGCTTACCTAAAGCAATTCAAGAAAACTTAGGTCATGCGTCTTTAGCTGATGAAGGTGTGACCAGTATTCTGCTAACAGGTTCTGGCGGGCCATTTCGCTATACACCATTAGAAGAGCTGGAAGCAATGACTCCAGATCAAGCGTGTGCGCATCCAAATTGGTCTATGGGACGTAAGATTTCAGTTGATTCTGCAACAATGATGAATAAAGGGCTTGAGTATATTGAAGCTCGTTATTTCTTCAATGCTTCTGAAGAAGAAATGGAAGTAATCATTCATCCACAATCTGTTATTCATTCAATGGTTCGTTATCGTGATGGCAGTATTATTGCTCAAATTGGTGAACCTGATATGAGAACACCGATTGCGTACTCAATGGCTTATCCTCATCGTACTCAATCCGGTGCAAAAGCATTAGATTTCTTTGAGATTCAATCTCTAGAGTTTATTCGCCCTGACTATCAACGTTACCCTTGTTTGGCACTTGCTATTGAAGCGTCAAAACGTGGGCAAGCGGCAACAACAGTGTTAAATGCGGCTAATGAAGTTGTTGTTGATGCATTTTTACACGAAAAAGTGAAGTTTACTGATATTGCTAAAATTAATCGGAAAGTTGTTGAACATTTTGACCTATCAGAGCCTCAAAGTATTAATGATGTTCTAGAAATTGATAAATTAGCGAGATTAGAAACTCATCAGATAATCACTCAATTTGTATAATGGTGATTATATTTAATATAGGGTGTTTGTTCGTCTTTCTGGCTAATGGTATAGTTGCCGAATCACTAAAGACAATAATGAAAATTAACAGTTCATTACTAAAGCTATTGCTTTAGCAACTTTGAGGCTTTGCCAAAGGCCGTGGGTGACACGGTTTTTTTTTGTGCATAGGTTATCCGAAGAGGACTGTCTGTATCAGTATCAGATTAGCAAAGGGTTAAATTGAGTGAACTTATCCAGTGACGATTCATCCGCATCAAAACCAAAGCATGTTGCTATCATTATGGATGGCAATGGGCGTTGGGCTAAAAAACAAGGGAAACTCCGAGTAACGGGGCATCGCGCGGGAATTAAAGCAGTTCGGGATGCGGTTAGCTTTTCCGTAAAACACAAAATTGAATCATTAACGTTATATGCATTTAGTAGCGAAAACTGGAATAGGCCAGAGCAGGAAGTGAGTTCCCTCATGGAATTATTTGTTTTTGCTTTAGATAACGAAGTGAAGAGCTTACATAAACATAATGTTAAATTGACTGTCATTGGTGATATCAGCCGTTTTAGTCGTCGCTTACAAGATCGAATTAAAAGTTCTGTGGCACTTACTGCGAATAATACTGGGCTTAATTTAAATATTGCAGCTAATTATGGCGGTCGATGGGATATTACTCAAAGCGTAAAACAATTAGCGACATCCCTCGCAAAAGGGGAAATTAATCTCGAAGATATCAATGAAAATGCAATATCTTCACACCTTTGCTTGCATAATCAGCCTGGCGTTGATCTTGTTATTCGTACAGGTGGTGAGCATCGTATAAGTAATTTTCTTATTTGGCAGATTGCTTATGCTGAGCTTTATTTTACACAGGTTTTATGGCCTGATTTTGATGAACAAGTTTTTCAGAATGCATTAGATGCTTTTGCTAAACGGGAAAGACGTTTCGGTGGTACTACATCAGAAACAGATACTATAAATCTGGGAGGATAACTTGCTTAAGTATCGTGTCATCACTGCATTAATTTTAATCCCTATTGTTATTGCTGCACTATTTCTACTTCCTCCTGCAGGTTTCGGATTAGTCATTATCGCAATATCAGGCTTAGCGGGTTGGGAATGGGCACAATTTATTGGCTGGCATTCTCAAGGTAAACGTATTGCGACAGGGATCGGCTTTGCTGCATTGTTACTCGTTATGCAGTTTTCTTTGCCTAATTTTGACCACCTACTCGATACTCCAATGATAAAAAATGGTTTGTGGGCGGGTTTAATTTGGTGGGTAGCAGCAATTTTATTAGTTGTAAGTTATCCGAATTCAGCCAATATGTGGAAAAATTCAGTTTTTATTAAGTTATTGTTCGGTATATTGACGATTGTTCCCTTTTATTGTGGCATGATGGCGTTGCGTATGTTGGGTTATAACACCGACACTTATACAGGCGCATGGTGGTTATTGTATGTCATGTTATTAGTTTGGGCTGCTGACTCTGGTGCTTACGCTTTCGGACGCCTAATGGGTAAACATAAAATGGCGCCTAAAGTATCACCGGGTAAAACCCTTGAAGGGTTAGTTGGTGGGTTGATTACGGCAGGTGTTGCATCATGGTTATTTACTTATTTTGCACCTGTGACTGAAGTGCCTAGCAACTTGTTATTAATATCTGGCGTTGTTGTCATTGTATCGGTATTTGGTGATCTAGCAGAAAGCATGTTTAAACGTGTTTCAGGCATTAAAGACAGTAGCCAATTGATACCGGGGCATGGTGGTGTGCTTGATAGAATTGATAGTTTGACTGCGGCTATCCCAGTCTTTGCAGGATTGGTCTTTCTGATTTCTTCTGGCTTTAAACTATAAAGGTAAGTAATGGGTATCCTGTGGAATCTTGCCGCGTTTATTATCGTTTTAGGTATTTTAATTACGGTACATGAGTTCGGGCATTTTTGGGTAGCTAGGCGCTGTGGTATCTATGTTGAGCGTTTTTCTATTGGTTTTGGAAAAGCAATTTGGCGCAAAACAGATAAACATGGCACTAAATTTGTTATCGCATGGATACCTTTGGGTGGCTATGTAAAAATGTTAGATGAGAGGGTCGCTGAGGTTGCACCTGAGCGCCGTCATCTAGCATTTAATAATAAAACAGTTGGTCAACGTGCTGCTGTTGTTGCTGCCGGGCCTATTGCCAACTTTTTGTTAGCTATAGTCGCCTATTGGATAGTTTTTATGATAGGTGTTCCTGCATTAAAACCTATAATTGCAGACATTCGTCCGAATTCTATCGCAGAACAAGCAAAATTAACGCCTGGAATGGAACTAAAATCCGTTGCAGGTATCGAAACGCCTGATCAGAATGCAGTTCGTTTAGCATTAGTCAGTAAAATTGGTGCTAAAGAGGTTTCATTCGTTGTTTTAGATCCAAATTCTCTCTCTGAGAGTGAGAATATACTGAATTTACAACAGTGGGGTTTTGATCCTGAAAAACAAGATCCTATCTTGTCCCTAGGGATAATGCCTGTTGGCGCCCGATTAGACTCAAAAATTATTGAGGTTACCGAAGGCTCTGCTGCTGAAAAAGCGGGTTTACAGGCAGGGGATCGTATCGTTAAAGTTGATGGTCAGCCAATTGATACATGGCATCCATTTACTTATTTTGTTCGACAAAGCCCAAATAAGGCCTTGGAGCTTCTTGTTGAACGTAACGGCTCGTCGTTGATATTGAATGTTACTCCGACAGCTGTTGCACTGAAAGATGGCACTGAAGTAGGGCAAGTTGGTGCGCAATTACAAATATTACCTCCTGATGAGCAATATTTGATAATGCAGCAATACAACCCATTTTCGGCGCTCTATGAAGCATCTGATAAAACATGGCAGTTGATGGGTTTAACTGTCAAAATGATTGGCAAGTTAGTCGTAGGTGACGTCAAATTAACTAACCTTAGTGGGCCTGTTTCTATCGCGAAAGGCGCTGGAATGTCCGCTGATTCTGGTTTTATTTATTATTTGATGTTTATGGCGCTTATCAGTGTCAATTTGGGGATCATTAACTTGTTTCCCCTGCCTGTCTTAGATGGCGGGCACCTGCTTTTCCTGGTTATCGAGAAGATAAAGGGAGGGCCGGTATCTGAGCGTGTACAAGATTTCTGTTATCGTATTGGTATTATGGCACTGATGCTTTTAATGGGACTTGCACTTTTCAATGATTTCTCTCGCTTATAATTGGTAAGCAGAGACCGGTTAGGAAAACACAAAACAACGATGGCGATGAAAAAGTTGCTTATAGCGTCGCTGCTGCTGGGCAGCGCCACTGCATACGGTTCAGACGGATTCGTAGTTCAGGACATTCAATTTGAAGGTCTTCAACGCGTCGCCGTTGGTGCAGCATTACTGAACATGCCTGTCCGGGTTGGAGACTCGGTCGGTAATGATGATATCAGTCGAACTATCCGTTCATTATTTGCGACAGGAAACTTTGATGATGTTCGTGTCCTGCGTGACGGAAATACTCTGATTGTTCAAGTAAAAGAGCGTCCAACTATTGCCAGCATTACTTTCTCTGGTAACAAAGCAATCAAGGAAGAGATGCTAAAACAGAACCTTGATGCTTCTAACATTCGTATCGGTGAAACACTTGACCGTACAATGCTAGCGAATATCGAGAAAGGGCTTGAAGATTTCTATTATAGTGTTGGTAAATATAATGCAACTGTAAAAGTAGTTGTTACACCTCTTCCTCGTAACCGTGTCGACTTAAAACTCGTGTTTGCAGAGGGTGTTTCAGCAACTATTCAGCAAATCAACATTGTTGGTAATAAAGCGTTTTCTACTGCTGAGCTCGTTAACCGCTTCCAGTTACGTGACGATGTTCCTTGGTGGAACTTAGCGGCTGATGAAAAATATCAGAAGCAAAAACTGGCTGGTGACTTAGAAACATTAAGAAGCTTCTATCTTGATCGTGGTTATGCGCGTTTTGATATTGAATCGACGAATGTCAGTTTAACGCCAGACAAAAAAGGAATTTACATTACCATTAACCTGAAAGAAGGTGACAAATACACAGTAGAAAATACTGAAATCAATGGTAATACGGCTGGCTACACTAAACAAATTGAAGAGCTTATCGAAATTGCACCGGGCTCTCTTTATAATGGTGCACAAGTAACAAAAACAGAAAATGACATTAAAAATCTGTTAGGTCGTTATGGATATGCTTATCCTCGCGTTATGACAAACCCTGAAATTAATGATGAAAATAAAACCGTAAAACTGCATGTAAACGTAGATGCAGGAAACCGTTTCTATGTTCGTCAAGTACGTTTTGCGGGAAATGACATCACTAAAGACTCTGTTTTACGTCGTGAAATGCGTCAAATGGAAGGTGCGTGGTTAGGTAGCGATTTAGTTGAACAAGGTAAAGAGCGTTTAAATCGTTTAGGTTATTTCGAAACGGTTGAAACAGAAACTCAGCGTATTCCAGGTTCTCCTGATCAAGTTGATATTGTTTATCGTGTAAAAGAGCGTAACACAGGTTCTCTTAACTTTGGTGTCGGTTTCGGTACTGAAAGTGGTGTGAGCTTCCAAGTGGGTGTTACTCAAGATAACTGGTTAGGTACAGGTAACGCAGTCGCTATTAATGCGAGTAAAAATGATTACTCAACTTACGCAGAATTATCTGTTACTGACCCATACTTTACCGTTAATGGTGTGAGTTTAGGTGGTCGTATTTTCTATAATGACTTCCGCGCTAATGATGCTGATTTATCAGGTTATACCAATAAATCTTACGGTGTAGATGGTACGTTAGGCTTCCCAATTAATGAATATAACTCAGCACGTCTTGGCTTAGGCTATACTCACAATGGTCTGTCACGTATGGAACCTCAGGTTGCAATGTGGCGTTACCTAGAAAGTATGGGTGAAAACCCAGGCTTTGATAAACGTGAATCATTTAATGCTGATGATTATACTGTCAGCCTTGGTTGGACATTCAATAACTTAAACAAAGGTTTCTTCCCAACATCTGGTGTGAGAAGTAACTTAAGTGGACGTGTGACTGTACCTGGCTCTGATAACAAGTACTATAAAGTGACTTGGGACGGTATGGCGTACTATCCAATTGATGAAAAAGAGTCTTGGGTAACCCTGTTTAAAGGTCGTTTAGGCTACGGTGATGGTTTAGGTGGTAAAGAATTACCATTCTATGAAAACTTCTATGCAGGTGGTTCCGGTACCGTTCGTGGTTTCCGTTCAAATAATATCGGGCCTAAAGCCATTTATCTTGGTGAAAATGGTAAGCCAAAACCAGGTGAACCATCGAGTGACGCAATTGGTGGTAATGCTATGGCTGTGGCAAGTTTCGAGCTGATTACACCAACCCCATTTGTGGATGATAAATATTCCTCTTCAGTCAGAACGTCGGTGTTTGTTGATGCGGGTACAGTATGGGATACCAATTGGAGTAGTACAAACTCTGCTTGGACTGCAGGTATGCCAGATTATAGTCGTGCAAGTGATATACGTGTTTCAACGGGTGTTGCGTTACAATGGTTATCCCCTTTAGGTCCGTTAGTATTCTCTTATGCTAAGCCAATAAAAGATTACGAAGGCGATAAATCAGAGCAATTCCAGTTTAATATTGGTAGAACGTGGTAGCGATGTAAGTAAAGTTGATGCCTGATTCATAATGCTGAAAAAGGCATCCGATTTCTGACAAAAAATTATTTTTGGTTTTAAGGAGTTTAATCGTGAAAAAATTGTTATGTGCCGCTGCCCTTGGAATGGCATTGACCATGTCAGCAGGTGTTCAAGCCGCAGATAAAGTAGGTGTTGTGAACATCGGTCAAGTTCTCCAACAAATTCCTAACCGTGATGCGGTAGAGAAACAATTGGAAAATGAATTCAAATCACGTGATACTGAATTGCAGAACTTAGGTAAAGCACTACAGACCGCTGTTGAGAAATATCAAAAAGATGCACCAACTATGAATGCAACACAACGTGCGAATACAGAGAAAGATCTGGTTGCTAAACGTGAAGCATATGCACAAAAAGCACAAGCTTTTGAGCAAGACTTTAGCCGTCGTCAAGCTGAAGAACGTAACAAAATCATGAAACGTGTATTAGACGCTGTTGATGCAGTAGCGAAGAAAGAAGGCTATGATGTGATCCTTGATGCTAACACTGTACCTTATTTCGCAGATGGTAAAGATATTACTGCTCAGGTTCAAAAACAGGTTAAATAATAGATGTTTTCAATTCGATTAGCTGATCTTGCTCAGCAGTTGAATGCACAGTTACACGGCGATGGTGATATCACTATCGCCGGTCTTGCTTCAATGAGCCTAGCAAATAGCGAACAAATTACATTTCTTTCCGATAGCCGCTATCGTGAAAAATTAAGCGAATGTCAGGCTGCTGCCGTTGTATTAACAGAGGCTGATCTTCCATTTTGTCCCGTTGCTGCACTGGTGGTGAAAAACCCGTATCTTGCCTATGCTCAAATGGCGCAGATTATGGATACAACACCATCGCCAGCACAGGATATTCACTCAAGTGCTGTCATTTCTCCTGATGCTAAGTTAGGAAAAAATGTATCAGTGGGTGCAAATGCCGTTATCGAGTCAGATGTTATCCTTGGTGATAATGTTGTGATTGGTGCTGGTTGTTTTGTGGGTAAAAAAGCACATATTGGCGATAATAGCCGTTTATGGGCAAATGTATCTGTTTATCATGAGGTTATCATTGGTAAAGATTGTCTGGTTCAATCAGGTACTGTGATTGGTTCAGATGGTTTTGGTTATGCTAATGAACGTGGTAATTGGATTAAAATTCCACAGTTAGGTTCAGTGGTAATTGGTGATCGCGTTGAAATCGGTGCATGTACTACAATTGACCGAGGCGCATTAGATAACACAGTTATCGGTAATGGTGTTATCATTGATAACCAGTGCCAAATCGCACATAACGTCATTATTGGTGATAATACCGCTGTTGCTGGTGGTGTCATCATGGCGGGCAGCCTGAAAATAGGTCGCTATTGTATGATTGGTGGAGCAAGTGTTATCAATGGTCATATGGAAATCTGTGATAAAGTCACGGTAACAGGTATGGGAATGGTAATGCGTCCTATCACTGAGCCGGGTGTTTATTCTTCAGGAATTCCTCTGCAATCGAATAAAGCATGGCGTAAAACTGCAGCACTTGTGTTGCGAATTGATGAAATGCAAAAAAGGCTCAAGTCGCTTGAACGTCAAGTAGAAAGTAGCGACAAGTAACAATATACGTCATTGACGAATGTTACCCATTTTGCGACCTGCGGGTTAACTCACTTTTTGAGTCACAGCAGGTCGTGTCATTATTAATTAGACTCAGTTTTATTAGACAGGAAGAGTATTGCAATGAGTGAGAATCATACTCTGCAAATCGAAGAAATTTTAGATTTACTTCCACACCGTTACCCATTCTTATTGGTTGATCGTGTCCTTGATTTTGAAGAAAAGAAATTTCTAAGAGCAGTAAAAAATGTATCTTTTAATGAGCCTTTCTTTCAAGGTCACTTTCCAGGAAAACCAATTTTCCCTGGCGTACTGATCCTCGAAGCCATGGCGCAGGCAACGGGTATTTTAGCATTCAAAAGCGTAGGAAAGCTGGAACCTGGTGAACTCTACTATTTTGCTGCTATTGACGGTGCTCGCTTTAAACGTCCTGTCTTACCTGGGGATCAAATGATCCTAGAAGTAGAATTCATTAAAGAACGTCGTGGTGTTGCTCGCTTTAAAGGCGTCGCTAAAGTTGATGGGGAAATTGCTTGCGAAGCTGAAATGATGTGTGCTCGCCGCCGTGAGGTCTAGCCTATGATAGATAAATCCGCAGTAATTCACCCTTCCTCAATTATTGAAGAGGGTGCGGTAATTGGTGCTAATGTTCACATTGGCCCTTTTTGTGTTATTGGTGCAAATGTTGAGATTGGTGAAGGTACTGACATCAAATCTCATGTTGTTATCAATGGGCACACACGCATTGGCCGAGATAATCAGATTTATCAATTCGCTTCTATCGGAGAAGTGAATCAAGATCTGAAATATCGTGGTGAACCAACGCAAGTCATTATTGGTGATCGAAACCTTATTCGTGAAAGTGTGACTATCCACCGTGGAACAACCCAAGGTGGCAACATCACGAAAATTGGTAATGATAACTTACTGATGATTAATACCCACGTCGCACATGATTGTATCATTGGTGATCGTTGTATTATTGCAAATAACGGCACACTGGGCGGTCATGTCACTTTAGGTGATTTTGTGATTATCGGTGGTATGAGTGCAGTTCATCAGTTTTGTCAAATTGGCTCGCATGTGATGGTCGGTGGATGTTCAGGTGTGGCGCAAGATGTTCCTCCTTTTGTTATTGCACAAGGAAACCACGCAACCCCTTATGGGCTGAATATTGAAGGGTTAAAGCGCAGAGGCTTTGCTAAAGAAGATCTTCATGCAATCCGTAATGCTTATAAAGTGCTCTATCGTAATGGTAAAACACTGGAAGAAGCGCGTGAAGAAATTGGACAATTGGTTGCTGATAATAATAATCCGCATGTCAAATTGTTCAGTGATTTTCTGGAAAACTCAGCAAAATCTAACCGCGGTATCATTCGCTAATTAGGATATGACCTTGTCAGGCCAATTATCTACTACTCAGCGTCCGTTAGTTATCGGCTTAGTTGCTGGTGAAACGTCCGGTGATATCTTGGGCGCGGGATTAATCCGCGCTCTAAAACAAATGCATCCCAATGTTCGCTTTGTCGGTGTTGCTGGGCCTCTTATGCAAGCTGAAGGTTGTGAAGCTTGGTATGAGATGGAAGAGCTTGCCGTCATGGGGATCGTTGAAGTTCTTGAACGATTACCTCGCTTATTAAAGATCAGAAAAGACCTCACTCAACGATTCTCAGAATTAAAGCCTGATGTTTTCGTGGGGATCGACGCACCTGATTTTAATATCACCCTTGAAGGTCGTTTAAAGCAAAAAGGGATCAAGACTATTCATTATGTCAGTCCATCTGTATGGGCTTGGCGTCAAAAACGTGTTTTCAAAATTGGTAAAGCGACAAATCTCGTCTTAGCTTTTTTGCCTTTTGAAAAAGCGTTTTATGATAAGTATCAGGTTCCTTGTCGTTTTATTGGTCACACAATGGCTGATGCCATTGCCTTAAATCCAGACAAAAAGGCTGCTCGTGAACACCTAGGGATATCTGAAGAAATCCCTTGTTTAGCACTTCTTCCCGGTAGCCGTCATGCTGAAGTTGAGATGCTAAGTGCTGATTTTATAAAAACAGCACAGTTACTAAAACAGCAAATTCCCTCTCTTCATATTGTTGTGCCATTAGTTAATGCTAAGCGACGAGCCCAATTTGAACAGATACATCAAAATGTGGCGCCAGAACTTGAGATACAACTTCTTGATGGACAAGCAAGGGAAGCAATGACTGCGAGTGATGCAACTTTGTTAGCATCAGGTACAGCCGCATTAGAATGTATGCTAACAAAATGCCCAATGGTTGTTGGTTATCGTATGAAACCATTTACTTTCTGGTTAGCAAAACGATTAGTTAAAACGCCTTATGTTTCGTTACCTAACTTGTTAGCTGGTCGAGAAGTTATCAAAGAATTATTGCAAGAAGAGTGCGAACCTTCGGCATTAGCACAACAGCTTTTACCCCTTTTAACCGATGAAGAAAAAGTACGTCAATTAAAAGAGATATTTTTACAGCTACATAGCGCCATTCGTTGCAATGCGGATGAGCAAGCAGCAAATGCAGTATTAGAATTGGTAGAGAAATAATGGAATTTGTATATCCAAAAGCAAATCTTATTGCTGGAGTTGATGAAGTTGGTCGAGGCCCATTAGTGGGTGCAGTGGTTACCGCTGCCGTTATTCTTGATCCAGCAAATCCAATTAAAGGGTTAACAGACTCCAAAAAGCTAACAGAAAAAAAGCGTAATGCTCTTTATGACGAAATAAAAGAAAAAGCATTATGCTGGGCGATAGGCCGTGCAGAGCCTGAAGAAATTGATGAATTAAATATTCTTTGGGCAACCATGAAAGCAATGGAACGAGCTGTTGCAGGATTATCAATAACACCTGATATGGTCTTAATTGATGGTAACCGTTGCCCTAAATTACCGATGGCCTCTCAAGCGGTTATAAAAGGTGATAGTTTAGTTCAAGAAATTAGTGCAGCTTCTATACTTGCTAAAGTGACTCGTGATAGAGAAATGGAAGAGTTAGATAAGCTTTATCCTGATTATGGTTTTGCTAAACATAAAGGGTATCCAACTGTTTTCCATATGGAAAAACTAGCCTTATTAGGGGCAACACCCTATCATCGAAAAAGTTTTGCGCCTGTAAAACGTGCTTTAAATTTAAAGTAATCCACAGAGTAATTAAACACTATGGCAGATCCTCGTTTTATCCATCTTAGGGTACACAGCGATTATTCAATGATCGATGGATTGGCAAAAACAGGGCCTCTTGTGAAGAAAGTGGCTTCGCTAGGAATGCCTGCTTTTGCGATTACTGATTTCACTAACTTGTGTGGGCTAGTGAAATTCTATGGTGCTGCACATGGTGCAGGCATTAAGCCTATCATTGGTGCTGATGTTTACCTTGAAACAGAATTATTAGGTGATGAATATGCTCATCTCACTATTCTTGCACGCAATAATATAGGGTATCAAAACCTAACTTTATTGATTTCTGAAGCTTACAAACACGGTTACGGCGCTGTTGGACCGACGATTAAACAAGAGTGGTTAACAACCTATAAAGAAGGGCTCTTGTTACTTTCAGGCGGTAGAATGGGGGATGTGGGTAAGTTCCTACTTCGTGGTAATCGAGCTTTAGTCGATCAATGCCTTGAGTATTATCAAACTCATTTTCCTGATAGTTATTATCTAGAACTGATCCGTACAGGTCGTACTGATGAGGAAACTTATCTTCATGAAGCCGTTGCACTGGCTTCTGAAAAAGGTTTGCCTGTTGTTGCAACCAATGATGTCTGTTTTCTTGATAGTGATGACTTTGATGCACACGAAATTCGTGTCGCTATTCATGATGGATTTACGTTATCTGATCCTAAGCGCCCTAAGAATTATAGTCCTCAGCAATATATGCGCACAGAAGAAGAAATGTGTGAATTATTTGCTGATATACCTGAAGCATTAGAAAACAGTGTTGAAATCGCTAAACGCTGTAATGTCACGATCCGCTTAGGGGAATACTTCCTTCCACAATTCCCAACAGGGGATATGAGTACAGAAGATTTCCTCGTCAAAAAATCACAAGAAGGTTTGGAAGAGCGTTTAGCTTTTTTATTTCCAGATCCCGAAGAGCGACAAAAAAGACGTCCTGAATATGATGAACGCCTTGATATCGAGCTGAAAGTGATTAACCAGATGGGATTCCCAGGTTACTTCCTTATCGTGATGGAGTTTATTCAGTGGTCTAAAGATAATGGTGTTCCTGTTGGTCCTGGACGAGGTTCAGGTGCCGGTTCACTAGTGGCGTACTCACTGAAAATCACGGATCTCGATCCTCTTGAGTTTGACTTGCTTTTCGAACGATTCCTTAACCCTGAACGTGTTTCAATGCCTGACTTTGACGTCGATTTCTGTATGGAAAAACGCGATAGAGTTATCGATCACGTTGCTGAAATGTACGGTCGAGATGCAGTATCTCAGATCATTACATTTGGTACGATGGCGGCGAAAGCTGTTATTCGTGATGTTGGTCGCGTTTTAGGGCACCCTTACGGTTTTGTTGATAGAATTTCAAAACTTGTTCCTCCTGATCCGGGTATGACGCTGGAGAAAGCATTTGCTGCCGAGCCTCAATTACCTGAAATTTATGAAGCCGATGAAGAGGTTAAATCTCTTATTGATATGGCTCGTAAATTAGAAGGGGTAACACGTAATGCAGGTAAACATGCTGGTGGTGTTGTTATTTCACCAACAAAAATTACTGATTTTGCACCACTTTATTGTGATGCAGAGGGAAATAACCCCGTTACACAATTTGATAAGAACGACGTTGAATATGCCGGTCTTGTTAAATTTGACTTCTTAGGTTTAAGAACACTAACCATTATTAACTGGGCATTAGAGATGATTAATGCCCGACGTGCTAAAAAGTCACTCGAACCTGTTGATATTTCAGCGATCCCATTAACGGATCAGCGCAGCTTTGATATGTTGCAGCGTTCAGAAACAACTGCGGTATTCCAGCTGGAATCTCGTGGTATGAAAGATCTTATCAAACGTCTACGTCCTGACTGCTTTGAAGATATGATTGCACTTGTTGCTCTATTTCGTCCAGGGCCATTGCAGTCAGGCATGGTAGATAACTTTATCGACCGTAAACATGGTGTTGAAGAGATTTCATACCCTGATGTTAAGTGGCAACATGAAAGCTTACAGCCCGTTCTAGAACCAACCTATGGTGTTATCCTATACCAAGAACAAGTTATGCAAATTGCACAGGTTCTTGCGGGATATACGCTAGGTGGCGCGGATATGTTACGACGCGCAATGGGTAAGAAAAAACCTGAAGAGATGGCAAAGCAACGCTCTGTTTTTGAAGAAGGTGCTATCAAAAACGGCGTCGATGGTGAGCTTGCTATGAAGATCTTTGACTTGGTGGAGAAATTCGCCGGTTATGGATTTAATAAATCACACTCAGCAGCATATGCATTAGTTTCTTATCAAACATTATGGCTAAAAGCCCACTATCCAGCTGAATTTATGGCTGCTGTAATGACGGCAGATATGGATAATACTGAAAAAGTGGTGGGATTGGTTGATGAATGTTGGAGAATGGGCTTAAAGGTTCTTCCTCCTGATATTAATAGTGGCCTTTATCATTTCCACGTAAATGATGAAGGCGAAATCGTTTATGGTATTGGTGCCATTAAAGGTGTGGGTGAAGGCCCAATTGAAGCAATTGTAGAAGCGCGCCAGCAAGGTGGTCACTTTAAAGATATTTTTGATCTCTGTGCTAGAACAGAAACGAAAAAATTGAATCGCCGAGTGATGGAAAAACTGATAATGTCAGGCGCATTCGATAAGCTGGGGCCCCATCGTGCTGCTTTGATGTCTTCATTAGAAGATGCATTAAAAGCCGCAGACCAACACGCCAAAGCTGAAGCAATAGGGCAATCGGACATGTTCGGTGTGTTAGCTGAAGCTCCTGAACAAGTTGAACGTTCTTATGCCAATATACCTAAATGGCCAGACCAAGTCGTTTTAGAAGGTGAGCGTGAGACTTTAGGTTTATATTTAACGGGTCATCCGATCACACGTTATTTAAAAGAAATTGAACGATATGCAGCAGGAACGCGTCTAAAGGATTTAGTACCAACACCACGCGGTCAAATGGTGAAGGTAGCAGGCTTAGTGCTCGCTTCTAAAGTGTTTACAACGAAACGTGGAAATCGGATCGGTGTCTGTACCTTAGATGATCGTTCAGGTCGCTTAGAAATTATGTTATTTTCTGATGCATTGGATAAATACCAACATTTATTAGAACAAGACAAGATTTTAATTGCCACTGGGCAGGTCAGCTTTGATGATTTCAATGGTGGGCTTAAAATGACGGTCCGCGAACTTATGGATATCAACGAAGCCCGTGAAAAATACGCACGAGGACTTGCTATCTCATTATCGGACAGGCAAATTAATGAGCAATTATTAAATCGTCTTCGCGGCGTTTTAGAACCTCATCGTTCAGGCACGATACCGGTTCACCTTTATTTTGAAAAGCATGATGCCTGCGCACGTTTACGATTTGGTGCGACTTGGCGTGTAACGCCAACAGATATGCTTTTAACGGATCTGCGAACTCTGCTGGGTAATGAGCAGGTAGAATTAGAATTTGACTAAAATAGGAATGTTATGAGTCTTAATTTTCTGGATTTTGAACAGCCAATTGCCGAGTTAGAAGCGAAAATTGATTCGCTAACCGCAGTTAGCCAACATGATGAAAAAATTGATATTAATATCGATGAAGAAGTTTCACGCTTAAGAGAAAAAAGCCTAGAGCTAACGCGTAAGATTTTTTCTGATCTTGGTGCATGGCAAGTTGCACAACTTGCACGTCATCCATTAAGACCTTACACACTGGATTATATTCATCGTATCTTTACTGACTTCCAAGAATTAGCAGGCGATCGTGCTTATGCTGATGATAAAGCTATTGTTGGTGGTATCGCGCGTTTAGACGGTCGCCCTGTTATGGTTATTGGGCACCAGAAAGGACGTGAAACAAAAGAGAAAATCCGCCGTAACTTTGGTATGCCAGCGCCGGAAGGTTATCGTAAAGCACTTCGTTTAATGGAAATGGCGCAACGTTTTAATCTTCCTATTATCACCTTTATTGATACTCCGGGTGCTTATCCGGGAGTGGGTGCAGAAGAGCGTGGCCAATCAGAAGCAATCGCACGTAACTTACGTGAAATGTCACGCTTTGGTGTGCCAATCATCTGTACTGTTATTGGTGAAGGTGGTTCTGGTGGTGCGTTAGCCATTGGTGTTGGCGACAAAGTGAATATGCTGCAATACAGCACTTATTCTGTTATTTCACCAGAAGGTTGTGCATCTATCCTTTGGAAAAGTGCAGATAAAGCTCCTCTAGCTGCAGAAGCAATGGGTATTACTGCAAACCGTTTAAAAGAGCTTAAGCTAATTGATACGGTTATTCCTGAGCCTTTAGGTGGCGCACATCGTCATCATGATGAAATTGCAGCGTCTTTAAAAGCACAAATTAAATCTGATTTAGAAGAGTTAGATACATTTGACTCAGAAGAGCTAACAAACCGTCGTTACCAACGTTTAATGGAATACGGTTACTGCTGATAGCATGGTGCTATTCAAAAATAAAAGAGAGCCTCATGTTGACGACATGAGGTTTTTTTTATCCATATAACTATCTCTTTCCAAGACAATAAATCCAAGTGATATTAACTATAATATATTATATATCAATATGTTAAGTTGATCTCAAAAACAATATTAATTCACTTTTTTACTAAAAGAATAATTAGTCATATCTATTATTTTATAGAGTCATTTACTTCTTTTATGAGGAAAAAGCGATGATATCGTTTAATGGTCAAGTTGGAATTATTACAGGCGGTAATAGTGGTATTGGTTTGGCTTCTGCGGAAAAGTTTTTATCCTTAGGGGCATCAGTTGTTATCACTGGCAGTAATTTAGAACGAGGCAAAAAAGCAGAAAAATATCTAAAAAAGAAAGGATTTTTAGGTGAATTTATACAAATGGATGTGAAAAGTGAAAAAGAAAACGAACAACTTATTGATTATGTCGTAAACAAATATGGGCGATTGGATTTTATCTTTGCTAATGCCGGAGTTTTAACCGATAACATCGCAGATAAATTAGAGTATGAAAAATGGAAAGGGGTATTAGATGTTAATCTTAATGGACTCTTTCTGATTAATCGTGCAGCAATTCAATATTGGCTGAAAAACCAACTATCAGGTGCGATTGTTAATTGCAGTTCGATTTGTTCCTTTGTTGGTCAACATGAATTTCCTGCCTATTGCGCATCAAAAGGCGGTGTTAAATTACTGACACAAACACTTGCTATTGATTATGCAAGCAAAGGTATTCGTGTTAATGCAGTTTGTCCGGGATATATTGATACACCTTTATTAGATGGTCGTGAACTTGATAAGCAAAAGTTAGCGAGACTGCATCCTATTGGTCGCCTCGGTACACCAGAAGAGGTAGCTAATGTTGTGGTATTTTTAGCTAGTGATGCAGCCTCCTTTGTTACTGGCGCCTCTTATTTAGTAGATGGCGGTTTTACTGCTTAATGGTGTTTTTTAATATAAAGCAGAATAATCATTATTCTGCTGATTTTTATTTATCTCTTACTTCTATTCTTTACTGTCTTTTTTGTTTAAACGCTTTATTATCAAAAATACGATTTTAACAATAAATTAACTATTTTGGTTTTTATATGGCATTCTCAATTACCACAAGATCCTTTATCTATGCATTATTATGTGTATTGATTTGGAGTTTTATTCCCGTTATTTCTCGTATAGGGCAAGCTTCTTTAGATAGTTTTCAATTTTTATTTTGGTCCAATATTTTCTCAATGATTGCAGTTATTCTCACTGCACTTTTTATGAAGAAAACGCCAACACAATTATTTAATTTATCTAAATCGATCTATTGGAAAGTGTTTATTCTTGGGGGGTTAGATTGTCTATTCTATTTATTGCTCTATTACGGTTACATATTAGAGAATGGCATTGCGGTATTAGTAATACAGTATAGTTGGCCATTATTAATTATTGGATTATCGGTTATTTTACTGAAAGATAGGCTGACTTTAGGACAAATCATTGGGGTTATTTTAGGTTTTATTGCCGTTATTATCACCTTCACTAAAGGAAACATCACAGCAATTGCTGTCGATAATCCTCAAGCCTTATTACTCGTCTTTGCTGGAGCCTTTTGTTTTGCATTAATGTCTGTGCTTTCCAAACAATTCTCACTTGATGCTTATATGAGCACGGTATGGTTATTTATTTTTTCAACATTGGTTTCATTGATTCTAATGTTGATGCTTAGTGAGTTTAAATTACCAGATAGTTCATCTTGGCTTCCTGTTGTTTTAAATGGTGTATTAATCAACGGTGTCTCTTATATTTTATGGTTTAAAGCCATGAACAGTGGTGAGTCGACCAAAATAGCTTCCGTTGTTTTTCTTTCGCCTGTGCTTTCAATGATTTGGTTAGTCGTTATATTTCACGATCCTTTTGTTATTGCTTATGCAGTAGGACTAGGTTTGGTATTAATTGCAGGGATACTTTGTATTCGTGCAAAATCAGGTAGAAAAGCTTAACATAATCATCTGAATTAACTGATAAATGACGATACGATGAAACAGGAATACGGCTTACTCCTTAGAGAAATCAAACAACAAATTGATCCTTACACTAAAATATTGGTGGGTTTTAGTGGTGGAGTAGATTCCACAGTTTTATTACAAGGGCTTGTACGTTTACGTGATGAATTCCAATTACCTTTAGAATTAACGGCTATCTATATTCATCATGGATTAAACATCAAAGCGGATAACTGGCTTGCTCATTGTGAACAATGTTGTCAGCAATGGCATGTCGATTTTATCAGTGAAAAAGTAAATGTAGATCCTAAAGAAGGTGGTCTTGAAAATGGTGCAAGAGAGGCGCGTTACCAAGCTTTTCGTCGATATTTGCAGCCACAACAAGTGTTAGTGACAGCTCAACATCAAGATGATCAAGCAGAGACCTTTTTACTGGCTTTAAAGCGAGGTAGCGGTCCTGCTGGGCTTTCTTCAATGCCAGTAAAAATGGTATTTGAAAATAGCTATTTACTTCGACCATTACTCAATATTACACGTGAGCAAATTGAATCTTATGCTACTGAACAAGGGTTAGATTGGATAGAAGACGATAGTAATCAAGATGACCGTTATGATCGCAATTTTTTACGGTTGCGTGTTATGCCTTTATTGACTCAACGATGGCCTCACTTTTCACAAGCGGTTACTCGAAGTGCGGCATTGTGTGGAGAACAAGAAGCACTACTAGATGAACTATTAGATTCTGAGCTTAATGCTTTAATGGACAGTGAGCACAGTTTAGATATCAATCAACTGACTCATTGTAGTGTTATCAAGCGAAATGCTTTATTGAGGCGCTGGTTTGCTAAACACAATAAGACCATGCCATCAAGACAACAAATCTTACGATTATGGCAAGAGGTTGCTTTAGCAAAAGAAGATGCCGAGCCTAGATTACAATTTTATCAAGATGAAGTTAGACGCTATAAACAGCGCCTTTATCTCGTTCCAATTATCCAAGACCCGATTCATCATGTTATTGAGTGGTCGCTCACTGAGCCTTTGTGTTTACCTAATGGATTAGGAGCATTATCACTCATAGCTGAAACAGGAAAAAACACCGTTAGAGCGCCTTTTAGTGATGAAAAAGTCACAGTGCGTTTTGGTTTAACACAAACATCTTTGCGTATTGTAGGGCGAGAGCACGCTCGACATAGTAAAAAGATTTGGCAAGAGCTTGAAGTTGCGCCTTGGCGTAGAACTAGAATTCCTTTGATTTATTATAATGATACGTTAATTGCAGCTATTAATACTTTTGTTACTTCTGAGGGAAAAGCAACATCAGAACACGCTATTACTATTGAGTGGCAAGAGGCTCATGAATGAACAACCGCCAGTTGGCGGTTGTTCTTTATTCGGTTATTCCGATTTTATAACAATAGTCCCAAGTTCGGGATTTGAAAAGCTGGCAATGATATCCAGCCTTAAGTCTTTAGAACCTTCAGATGTTTTGACTTTTAAGTATTCAACCTTCTTGCTTAAGAAAAGGTCATCCGCAATGCCTTCAATAAGCTCACCATCATGTAGTTCAATATGGAGCGCTAAACCACGCTGGCATGCTAACTCCAGATACTCATAATCATCACAGTTAATTGGTTGATATTCTGTATTTGTTGACATATTCCCTCACCACTCGTTCGTGGCGGTGTTGCCGCCAGTGAATAATTCAGAATAAAATCATTATGCTGTTATTCGATGTGAGCACAATAGTTATTATAATAATTTTCTGAAATAGTTCTTTATTCGAAGTGATTTGAGAAATAATTAACAATTATGGGTGCATTTATCTTAAAGCTTGTTTTATTACCCCCTTTTATTTTAAAAAATGTTAGAATCATATTGAGAATGATTTATTAAAAAGTACCCAGAATGTAGGGAGTCGATGATGGGGAAAAAACTTTTATTTGCAGCTGTTGCTGCTGGGTTATTTGTACTGTCAGGTTGCCAAAATAATATTGGCTTATCACTTGATGGAAAAATTGTAGACCAAACTTATAACAGTATTCTGCCGTGTGCCGATTGCTCTGGTATCGACACAACAATTCTTGTTAATCAAGATGGCTCTTATGTTATGGAGCAAAGCTATCAAGGTTCACCTGATGATAAACGTAGTTTCTTTGAATCAGGAACATGGGTATTAGGTAAAGATAAGCTGACGTTGACTAATAGCTATGGTGAGAAAAGCTATTACTTACCTCGTGAAGATAAATTAGTCATGCTTGATATTGATGGCAACGTGATTAATTCAGAGCTGAATTATACCTTGGCTAAGGTTCAGCCTAAACAGCTTGCCGGTGAGTTTACTTATTTCGCCGATGCGGGAACATTTAAAGACTGCCAATCAGGGCGTGTTTACGCAGCCAGTGGCATTGAATTGGAAAAAGGCTATTTCTCAATGGGGGTTGATGGTGGAACACCGGTTT
Organism: Proteus terrae subsp. cibarius; assembly: GCF_011045835.1. Lineage (NCBI taxonomy): Bacteria > Pseudomonadati > Pseudomonadota > Gammaproteobacteria > Enterobacterales > Morganellaceae > Proteus > Proteus terrae. Next base: position 3,026,268 of record NZ_CP047349.1, on the reverse strand, counting down.
ACCTCGAAGTTAATGGTTATTACAGTATTCGTCCCTCAATGGAAGATGGTAAATATGACAGAGCGTTAGTGGTTACTGATGAAAAACCTCGTTTTAATCGCCATGGCTCTTGCGGAAACCATCGTGGTGGCAGAAGCTAAGTTTTAGTCTCTATTTCTTCCTAATAAAAAACCCGCTGATGCGGGTTTTTTGTTTTATCAATCAAGCCCCTTAAAGATTAGGGGACTAATAATTAAGCGAGTTGCTCTTTAATAAAGGCAACAACATCGTCAACATTGACTAGTGATTTATCATCACTACGACGCGCTTTATATTCGATTTGATTGTTGTCTAGATTACGATCACCAATCACGATAGTGTGTGGAATACCGATAAGTTCCATATCAGCAAACATTACACCCGGACGCTCTTTACGGTCATCAAACAGAACATCAATACCTTGAGCACGCAATTCGTCATAAAGTCTGTCAGCAACTTCTTTAACACGATAAGAACGATGCATATTCATTGGCAAAATAGCTACTTGGAATGGTGCAATCGCATCTGGCCAAATAATACCGCGAGCATCATGATTTTGTTCAATAGCAGCAGCAACAATACGAGTTACACCGATACCATAACAACCCATAGTAACAATTTGGTTATGACCTTCTTCGTTTTGTACCGTTGCTTTTAATGCTTCTGAGTATTTTGTGCCAAGTTGGAAAATATGACCAACTTCAATACCACGTTTGATCAGTAATGTTCCTTTACCGTCTGGGCTTGGATCGCCTTCAACAACATTACGGATATCAGCAATTTCAGCAACAGGCAGGTCACGCTCCCAGTTGATACCAAAATAGTGTTTACCATCAACGTTTGCACCAGCACCAAAATCACTCATTACAGAGACAGAACGATCCATAATAACAGGTAGTGGCAGATTAACTGGGCCTAATGAACCTGGACCTGCATTTACAGCTTGGCGAATTTCAGCTTCAGTAGCGAAAGTTAGAGGAGCCGCAACGATAGTGCATTTTTCTGCTTTAACTTCATTAAGCTCGTGGTCGCCACGAACTAATAATGCAACTAATGGGTGACCACTTTCTTTCGTACCATGAACAATCAGTGTCTTAACTGTTTTTTCAATTGGTAGATTGAACTGTTCAACTAATTCAGCAATTGTTTTAGCGTTTGGTGTATCTACTAAACGTAATTCTTCAGTTGCAGCTGCACGTGGCGTTGCAGGCATTACTGCTTCGGCTAATTCGATATTGGCAGCATAGTCAGAGCCGGTAGAGAAGACGATATCATCTTCACCGCTGTCAGCTAAAACTTGGAATTCATGAGAGGCGTTACCACCAATAGAGCCTGTATCTGCAAGTACTGGACGGAAATCTAAACCAATACGTGAGAAAATTTTGCTGTAGGCTTCATACATTCTGTCATAAGTCTCTTGTAAAGACTCTTGAGAGATATGGAAAGAGTAAGCATCTTTCATGATAAATTCGCGAGAGCGCATAACACCAAAACGAGGGCGTACTTCGTCGCGGAATTTAGTTTGAATTTGATATAAATTCAGTGGAAGTTGTTTGTAAGAGGTAATTTCATTACGAACAATATCAGTAACAACTTCTTCGTGGGTTGGGCCTAAAACAAATGGGCGCTCGCCTCTGTCTGAAAAACGCAGTAATTCAGGGCCATACTGTTCCCAACGACCACTTTCTAGCCATAAGTCAGCGGGTTGAACAACGGGCATTGAAATCTCAAGAGATCCTGCGTTGTCCATCTCTTCACGAACAATTTTTTCAATTTTTCTTAGAACACGAACCCCTGTCGGCATCCAATCATAAAGACCAGAAGCGAGTTTGCGGATCATGCCTGCGCGAAGCATAAGTTGATGGCTGACAATTTCTGCATCAGCAGGTGTCTCTTTTAAAGTAGAGAGCAAATAGTGGCTAGTACGCATTATTAGGTTCCATTAGAACAAAAATACTTAGGCTGACTGTCACGCCAGTCTACATCAATATAATTAGAGAAAGACTTTAGTCTACCAGTGACTTAGGTCTGCCAAAAGGGGCAAAGCATTTTTTTCAATCTGATTTGTCTAAAGACATGAGAATGACTCTCAGATTAGACTATTCATAATAGCAATATCAATGAAGATAGTAGCAAGTTACCGCGGTTCTATACTAAGAACAAGTGTCTGTTGTCCATCGACTTGCCAGCGAACATTAAATTCGAGTAAGTGTACCGCATAAATTCTATCACTTTGTTCGCCCTTTTTATAAGCAGGACGAGGATCTTGCTGTAATACTTGGGTAATAAAACGTGAAAGGTGAGGGTACTCATTGGCATAGTGTTGCAGTTGTTCTGATGCAACTTGTGAAAAGAAAACGGGCATTTCGTTACTAGGTGCTTCTTGTGCAAACCCTGCAATCGCATTTGGGCGCGATTCTGCAAACGGTAAATAAGGTTTGATATCAAGAATAGGAGTGCCATCCACTAAATCAAGGCTACCCAATTCTAAAATAACAGACTGGTTGTCCGTGTTTACTTTTTTCAATTCAACTAATGACATGCCAATTGGGTTGGGGCGAAAGGTTGAGCGAGTTGCAAATACACCAATTTTGGCGTTTCCACCTAATCTAGGGGGACGAACGAGAGGATGCCAACCTTGTTGTGCTGTTTGATGAAAAACAAAGATCAACCAAAGATGACTAAATTGCTCTAAGCCTCGAACTACATCAGGGTGATTATAAGGTGTATGTAGAATAAGTTGACCGCCGCCATCCTGGATCAATCCAGGTTGGCGTGGAACGGCAAATTTTTCTTTATAAGGGCTTGAGATATGCCCTATAGGATTCATTTGGTAGGTGTTCATTTGGTAATGAGTAATGCTGTGCCTTCACAAATAGCGGATTGATAGCAACCTAAGCCTGTGACAATTTGGCATTCATGCAATAAAACGGCATTCGCATTTTTGTAAGCCGCTTTTGCTGCCATACTTTTTTTAGCAATAGGTAAACTTGCTGGTGGATCTTGCAATGTTTGACGACAAGATTCACCAGCGACGATACCGAGATCTTTAAAAGGAGCACCTAAAAGGTCTTCTGTTTTTTCAACAATACGCACCGAAGGTAAAGTCTGTGATCTTGGTTTTGGTGGCTGTCCGGGTTTATTTAAACGCATATCCGTAAATTTAGACTGATCAACATCAGATGATTTTTGCATTGAACAGCCTGTCATAAACAGCGCCATGATGCCAATAAGTAGCAAGCGCATGTGCATGGGTAATATCCTCTTTATTATTGTCTATACAAAAATTAAACGGCACTAATTTAATGCAAATTAGCCAAGTAAAAAAGAGAAAGGCGAACAAATGTCCGCCTTTTTTATAATTAAGCTAAATTTTAACGTATTACCAGCCTTTTACAGCACCGCCGTTAAAGATTTTATTTGCAGCACTATCTACTTCATCAGTTTGGTAGGCTTGGATAAACTTCTTCACATTTTCACTGTCTTTATTATCTTCGCGAGCAACAATGATATTTACATATGGAGAGTCTTTATCTTCAACAAAAATACCGTCTTTTGCTGGTGTTAAGTTTACTTGGCTAGCATAAGTTGTATTGATTACAGCTAAATAGATTTTTTGATCATCTAATGAACGTGGTAATTGAGGCGCTTCTAATTCTACTAATTTTAGATTTTTAGGATTTTCAATAATATCTAAAGAAGTTGGTAATAAACCCACACCATCTTTTAATTTAATTAATCCTACTTTTTCTAATAACAGCAGTGAACGGCCTAAATTAGTTGGATCGTTAGGGATAGCGACTTGAGCACCATCAGGTAAATCGGCTAAATCAGTAATTTTTTTAGAATAACCTGCAATAGGATAAATAAATGTATTTCCTACAGCTGTAATTTTGAAATTACGATCTTTAATTTGCTGATCTAAATAAGGTTTGTGCTGGAATGCATTAAGATCGATATCACCGCGACTCAATGATTCATTCGGCATTACGAAGTCATTGAAAGTAACGAGTTCTACATCAAGACCGTATTTATCTTTAGCAACTTGTTTTGCTACTTCGGCAACTTGTTGCTCAGAACCAGAAATAACACCAACACGAATATGGTTTGGATCTTTTTCTTTTTCACCACAACCAGCTAATGCTAATGCGCCAACTAAAGCACTTACGACTGCGAGCGATTTAAATTTTAATGACATACATTTACCCTTATTTGATCCGTTAACTAAAAGGTTTCGATTTAATAATTGAAACCTTTAATTTAATTATTTATGTGTTGTCAGCTTCACTAAGCGATCGCCGAAAAACTGAATGATAAAAACAAGAATAACGAGTAGAACAATCACAATATTCATTACAGTTGCATTATAGCCAACGTAACCATATTGATAGCCTATTTGACCTAAACCACCTGCACCAACGGCACCACCCATTGCTGAGTAACCTACTAATGTAATCAGTGTAATAGTTGCAGCGTTAATCAAGCCTGGTAAAGATTCTGGTAATAAAATTTTCTTAATAATTTGCATTGGTGTTGCACCCATAGAACGAGATGCTTCAATTAATCCTTGTGGGATTTCCAATAGCGTATTTTCGACCATACGAGCAATAAAAGGTGCTGCTGCAACAGTTAATGGCACGATAGCTGCTTGTAAGCCAATAGATGTTCCTACAACCAAACGAGTAAAAGGGATCATCCATACAAGTAAGATAATAAAAGGGATAGCCCTAAAAATATTCACAAGTGCTGAGATAACACGATAGGCAGGTGGGTTTGCCATAATTTGTTCAGGACGTGTGACATAAAGTAAAACACCAAGTGGTAGCCCGATAACAAAACCAAAGAAGCCTGAAACGAAGGTCATGACTAAGGTTTCCCAGATCCCACTAATTAATAAATAAACCATTCCTTCAGACATAACCGAGAACCTCTACTTTCACATGATGCTCTTCTAAAAATGCAATCGACTTTTCAGTATTACCATTCTTACCGTGTAATTCAGCTAACATCACGCCAAACTTCACTCCACCGGCATAGTCCATTTGTGAACTTAAGATATTAATATCTGCGTCAAAACGACGTGCAACGATGGACATTAATGGTGCATCAACTGATTGACCATTAAATTCAAGTTTCAATAATGGGAATAAACCTTCTTCCCACTCTGGTTTCATTCGTTCTTTGTAATCTTCAGGAATATCTAATTGTAGTGTTGATTGGATAAACGCCTGAGAAACTGGTGTTTTTGGATGAGAGAAAACTTCACTCACGGCATCACTTTCAACTAATTCACCACCACTTATTACTGCAACTTGATCACAAATGCGTTTTACAACATCCATTTCATGAGTAATTAATAAAATGGTGAGGCCTAAACGACGGTTAATGTCTTTTAATAATGCTAAAATAGAGCGTGTTGTAGCTGGATCAAGCGCGCTAGTTGCTTCATCACACAATAAAACATTTGGTGAATTTGCTAGTGCGCGTGCAATTGCAACACGTTGCTTTTGTCCGCCAGATAAATTTGCTGGGTAATACTCTTTTTTATCTGACAAACCGACTAATTCAAGTAATTCATTAACACGCTTATTAATTTCAGCACGAGGCGTATTATCAAGTTCTAAGGGTAGCGCTACATTATCAAACACTGTACGAGAAGACAGTAAGTTGAAATGTTGGAAAATCATGCCAATACCACGACGTGCTTTTGTTAACTCTTTATCAGATAACTTTGTTAGATCACGACCATCAACAAGCACTTCACCTGAAGTTGGTTTTTCTAACATATTCACACAACGTATAAGTGTACTTTTACCCGCTCCTGACGATCCGATAACACCAAAAATCTGCCCTTGAGGCACATGCAGGTTAATGTTTGATAGCGCTTGTATAGAACGCTCTCCCTGCTTAAACACTTTGTTTATATTCGTCAGTTTAATCATGTTTTTCTTTATATAAGTAGATATGGGACATAAAGACTATTCTGCCCGAGTTAAAATAGATGTTAAGGCGTCTAGATGGCTAAGTCAATAAAAAAGAGTTGAAGAGTAATAAAGAAAGAAAGCCGTGGATATCATTCTCTATATAAGAAAAAACATGCGATACTAATAAAAATTTCTAAATGGAGTAATGTTGTGAGCAAGGGGATTTCTGCGATTTTCTTAGATCGCGATGGAACTATAAATATAGACCATGGTTATGTGTCTGAAAGTGATAACTTTGAGTTTATCGATGGCGTCATTGAGGCAATGGCTGAATTAAAAGCTATGGGATATGCCTTGGTACTAGTGACTAATCAATCGGGTATTGGTCGTGGCTACTATAGTGAAGATCAATTTTTACACCTAACAGAGTGGATGGATTGGTCTTTGGCTGATAGAGGTGTTGATTTAGATGGTATCTATTATTGTCCTCATCATCCTGATGCCACTATAGAAGAATATAAGAAAGCGTGTGATTGTCGCAAACCAGCCTCAGGTATGTTTATGGATGCAAAAGCACAATTAAACATCGATATGGCTTCTTCTTATATGGTAGGTGATAAAAAAGAAGATATGTTGGCAGCAAAAGCTGCGGGAGTGGGTCATAAAATTCTTGTTCGCACAGGAAAAGAGATAACTGAAGAGGCACAACAGTGCGCAGATTTTGTTCTCGATAGCCTTGCAGACTTGCCAAAATGGCTAAAAAGCTACAAAAAATAGGCACTTCGTTTAATTTACCAACAAACGAATATTTTTTTTAAAAAAACTATTGCCAGCCTCAGAAAACTCCCTATAATGCGTCCTCGTTGTCACGGCACAGGGCGCTAAGCGAACTGACTGAGAGAACGAAGAAAAAAAAGTGGAAAGCCTTGAAAATAAACGCTTGACACTGAATGAGGAAGATGTAGAATGCACCTCCTCGCAATAACGCAGAAGACCGGAAACGGCAGCGAATGTTGCACTGCTCTTTAACAAATTATCAGACAATCTGTGTGGGCACTCGCAGAGACGATATCTTCTAAAATATTAGATGTATCAAGTCTTGAAGAGTGAACAACAAAAGTAAATTCATTTATGAATAGCTAAGTTTTCGATTTCTTTGAGCATCAAACACTTTTAATTGAAGAGTTTGATCATGGCTCAGATTGAACGCTGGCGGCAGGCCTAACACATGCAAGTCGAGCGGTAACAGGAGAAAGCTTGCTTTCTTGCTGACGAGCGGCGGACGGGTGAGTAATGTATGGGGATCTGCCCGATAGAGGGGGATAACTACTGGAAACGGTGGCTAATACCGCATGACGTCTACGGACCAAAGCAGGGGCTCTTCGGACCTTGCGCTATCGGATGAACCCATATGGGATTAGCTAGTAGGTGGGGTAAAGGCTCACCTAGGCGACGATCTCTAGCTGGTCTGAGAGGATGATCAGCCACACTGGGACTGAGACACGGCCCAGACTCCTACGGGAGGCAGCAGTGGGGAATATTGCACAATGGGCGCAAGCCTGATGCAGCCATGCCGCGTGTATGAAGAAGGCCTTAGGGTTGTAAAGTACTTTCAGCGGGGAGGAAGGTGTTAAGATTAATACTCTTAGCAATTGACGTTACCCGCAGAAGAAGCACCGGCTAACTCCGTGCCAGCAGCCGCGGTAATACGGAGGGTGCAAGCGTTAATCGGAATTACTGGGCGTAAAGCGCACGCAGGCGGTCAATTAAGTCAGATGTGAAAGCCCCGAGCTTAACTTGGGAATTGCATCTGAAACTGGTTGGCTAGAGTCTTGTAGAGGGGGGTAGAATTCCACGTGTAGCGGTGAAATGCGTAGAGATGTGGAGGAATACCGGTGGCGAAGGCGGCCCCCTGGACAAAGACTGACGCTCAGGTGCGAAAGCGTGGGGAGCAAACAGGATTAGATACCCTGGTAGTCCACGCTGTAAACGATGTCGATTTAGAGGTTGTGGTCTTGAACCGTGGCTTCTGGAGCTAACGCGTTAAATCGACCGCCTGGGGAGTACGGCCGCAAGGTTAAAACTCAAATGAATTGACGGGGGCCCGCACAAGCGGTGGAGCATGTGGTTTAATTCGATGCAACGCGAAGAACCTTACCTACTCTTGACATCCAGCGAATCCTTTAGAGATAGAGGAGTGCCTTCGGGAACGCTGAGACAGGTGCTGCATGGCTGTCGTCAGCTCGTGTTGTGAAATGTTGGGTTAAGTCCCGCAACGAGCGCAACCCTTATCCTTTGTTGCCAGCGCGTGATGGCGGGAACTCAAAGGAGACTGCCGGTGATAAACCGGAGGAAGGTGGGGATGACGTCAAGTCATCATGGCCCTTACGAGTAGGGCTACACACGTGCTACAATGGCAGATACAAAGAGAAGCGACCTCGCGAGAGCAAGCGGAACTCATAAAGTCTGTCGTAGTCCGGATTGGAGTCTGCAACTCGACTCCATGAAGTCGGAATCGCTAGTAATCGTAGATCAGAATGCTACGGTGAATACGTTCCCGGGCCTTGTACACACCGCCCGTCACACCATGGGAGTGGGTTGCAAAAGAAGTAGGTAGCTTAACCTTCGGGAGGGCGCTTACCACTTTGTGATTCATGACTGGGGTGAAGTCGTAACAAGGTAACCGTAGGGGAACCTGCGGTTGGATCACCTCCTTACCTAAGAGATACGTGTTATGTGCAGTGCTCACACAGATTGTCTGATGAAGAACGAGCAAAAGCGCGTCTGCGAAGCTGACTGAAGTCCCCTTCGTCTAGAGGCCTAGGACACCGCCCTTTCACGGCGGTAACAGGGGTTCGAATCCCCTAGGGGACGCCAATTGCGCGGTATGAGTGAAAGGCGTACCACACTATAGTCTGATGCAAGTCAGAGAATAGTTAAGATAATTCGATGAGTTATTTTACCTATTATGCTCTTTAACAATCTGGAACAAGCTGAAAAATTGAAAACAAATCAATATATCACCGAGGTATATTGATGAGTCTCTCAAAATCTCAAATCTGAAAATACTCTTCAGAAAGGATATGCGAGCAAAATGATTTCAAGGCGGACAGCGCACAGCAAGCGGAGCATACTTAAAGTATGTGAGCATTGCGAGCACTGCCCAACGTCGAAATCATGAAGCGTAGCAATCCGTTTTAGAAGACATCTTCGGGTTGTGAGGTTAAGCGAATAAGCGTACACGGTGGATGCCTAGGCAATCAGAGGCGATGAAGGACGTGCTAATCTGCGATAAGCGTCGGTAAGGTGATATGAACCGTTATACCCGACGATTTCCGAATGGGGAAACCCAATATCCAATGGATATTATCATTAACTGAATACATAGGTTAATGAAGCGAACCGGGAGAACTGAAACATCTCAGTACCCCGAGGAAAAGAAATCAACCGAGATTCCCCTAGTAGCGGCGAGCGAACGGGGAACAGCCCAGAGTCTTAATCAATAGCAGCATCAGGAGAACGGTCTGGAAAGTCCGGCAGTAAAGGGTGATAGCCCCGTATCCGAAGATGCTGTTATTGTGAACTCGACGAGTAGGGCGGGACACGTGTTATCCTGTCTGAATATGGGGGGACCATCCTCCAAGGCTAAATACTCCTGATTGACCGATAGTGAACCAGTACCGTGAGGGAAAGGCGAAAAGAACCCCGGCGAGGGGAGTGAAAAAGAACCTGAAACCGTGTACGTACAAGCAGTAGGAGCCCCATCACTCAAGTGCCTCGCACTGAGTGATTGGACAAACCACTCGAAAACAGCGCAGCGTTTACCTACAAAGTGGATTGATTTTTTCAAGCCGTCGCGCAGTGTACATAGAAGTACACGAGCAACGGAAGTTAAAAAATCGAGCCAGTTTGACAGTAAAAGCAAGCGGGACATTTGAGGATGGGGTGACTGCGTACCTTTTGTATAATGGGTCAGCGACTTATATTCTGTAGCAAGGTTAACCGTATAGGGGAGCCGTAGGGAAACCGAGTCTTAACTGGGCGAATGAGTTGCAGGGTATAGACCCGAAACCCGGTGATCTATCCATGGGCAGGTTGAAGGTTGGGTAACACTAACTGGAGGACCGAACCGACTAATGTTGAAAAATTAGCGGATGACTTGTGGATGGGGGTGAAAGGCCAATCAAACCGGGAGATAGCTGGTTCTCCCCGAAAGCTATTTAGGTAGCGCCTCGTGAATTCATCTTCGGGGGTAGAGCACTGTTTCGACTAGGGGGTCATCCCGACTTACCAACTCGATGCAAACTGCGAATACCGAAGAATGTTATCACGGGAGACACACGGCGGGTGCTAACGTCCGTCGTGAAGAGGGAAACAACCCAGACCGCCAGCTAAGGTCCCAAAGTCATGGTTAAGTGGGAAACGAAGTGGGAAGGCTCAGACAGCCAGGATGTTGGCTTAGAAGCAGCCATCATTTAAAGAAAGCGTAATAGCTCACTGGTCGAGTCGGCCCGCGCGGAAGATGTAACGGGGCTAAACCATGCACCGAAGCTGCGGCAGCAACACTAAGTGTTGTTGGGTAGGGGAGCGTTCTGTAAGCCTGCGAAGGTGTACTGTGAGGTATGCTGGAGGTATCAGAAGTGCGAATGCTGACATAAGTAACGATAATGCGGGTGAAAAACCCGCACGCCGGAAGACCAAGGGTTCCTGTCCAACGTTAATCGGGGCAGGGTGAGTCGACCCCTAAGGCGAGGCTGAAAAGCGTAGTCGATGGGAAACGGGTTAATATTCCCGTACTGGTGGTAACTGCGATGGGGGAACGGAGAAGGCTAGGTTGTCCGGGCGACGGTCGTCCCGGTTCAAGCATGTAGGCAGAGTGATTAGGCAAATCCGGTCACTTAATGCTGAGGTGTGATGACGAACCACTAAGGTGGTGAAGCAATTGATGCCCTGCTTCCAGGAAAAGCCTCTAAGCTTCAGGTTACCAACAATCGTACCCCAAACCGACACAGGTGGTCAGGTAGAGAATACTCAGGCGCTTGAGAGAACTCGGGTGAAGGAACTAGGCAAAATGGTGCCGTAACTTCGGGAGAAGGCACGCTGGCGGTAAGTGAAGTCCCTTGCGGACGGAGCCGAAGCCAGTCGAAGATACCAGCTGGCTGCAACTGTTTATTAAAAACACAGCACTGTGCAAACACGAAAGTGGACGTATACGGTGTGACGCCTGCCCGGTGCTGGAAGGTTAATTGATGGGGTTATCCTTAGGGAGAAGCTCTTGATCGAAGCCCCAGTAAACGGCGGCCGTAACTATAACGGTCCTAAGGTAGCGAAATTCCTTGTCGGGTAAGTTCCGACCTGCACGAATGGCGTAATGATGGCCAGGCTGTCTCCACCCGAGACTCAGTGAAATTGAACTCGCTGTGAAGATGCAGTGTACCCGCGGCAAGACGGAAAGACCCCGTGAACCTTTACTATAGCTTGACACTGAACATTGAGCCTTGATGTGTAGGATAGGTGGGAGACTATGAAGTGTGGACGCCAGTCTGCATGGAGTCAACCTTGAAATACCACCCTTTAACGTTTGATGTTCTAACCTAGGTCCATAATCTGGATCGGGGACCGTGTCTGGTGGGTAGTTTGACTGGGGCGGTCTCCTCCTAAAGAGTAACGGAGGAGCACGAAGGTTGGCTAAGCATGGTCGGACATCATGCGGTTAGTGCAAAGGCATAAGCCAGCTTGACTGTGAGAGTGACGGCTCGAGCAGGTACGAAAGTAGGTCTTAGTGATCCGGTGGTTCTGAATGGAAGGGCCATCGCTCAACGGATAAAAGGTACTCCGGGGATAACAGGCTGATACCGCCCAAGAGTTCATATCGACGGCGGTGTTTGGCACCTCGATGTCGGCTCATCACATCCTGGGGCTGAAGTAGGTCCCAAGGGTATGGCTGTTCGCCATTTAAAGTGGTACGCGAGCTGGGTTTAGAACGTCGTGAGACAGTTCGGTCCCTATCTGCCGTGGGCGTTGGAAGATTGAGAGGGGTTGCTCCTAGTACGAGAGGACCGGAGTGAACGCACCACTGGTGTTCGGGTTGTCATGCCAATGGCATTGCCCGGTAGCTAAGTGCGGAAGAGATAACCGCTGAAAGCATCTAAGCGGGAAACTTGCCTCGAGATGAGTCTTCCCTGTCACCTAGAGTGACCTAAAGGAACGTTTAAGACTAAGACGTTGATAGGCTGGGTGTGTAAGCGTAGCGATACGTTGAGCTAACCAGTACTAATGAACCGTGAGGCTTAACCTGACAACACCGAAGGTGTTTTGTCTGAGAGACGACAGTAGATGAAGTAGGCTTGTTTAAGATTGAACATTGCTGGTTACGAAGAGAAATCGAAGTAACGGGTGATTAAACAGAATTTGCTTGGCGGCCATAGCGCAGCGGACCCACCTGAATCCATGCCGAACTCAGAAGTGAAACGTTGTAGCGCCGATGGTAGTGTGGGGCCTCCCCATGTGAGAGTAGGGAACTGCCAGGCATCAATTAAAGCGTTAGTGTTTAAATAACATTAATCGTGCAAAGAATACGCGGAGCGGTAGTTCAGTTGGTTAGAATACCTGCCTGTCACGCAGGGGGTCGCGGGTTCGAGTCCCGTCCGTTCCGCCAATATTAAGAAACCTAAGTCTAACGACTTAGGTTTTTTTTGCTTAAAAATTAGAATAAACCAAAAATTAATCAGAAATTTTTAAGTAAATATAACTATTATGTATAAAAATAATTACTTTGTTGATTATTGTGTCCTTTAAAAGGGTGAGAGCGAAGCTTGCCTTTGGTATACTTCAGTTATAGCAAGAAATCTTGCTGTTTGTCTGAGGCTACTAATGGCGAAAAAACCGACTTATTCAGTGCGTTTTGTGGCAGGTCAACCTGTTGAAAGGATTGAGCCTAGCCTGCCTCTAAGTGAAAGAGAGGATACTCTGCCTATTGGAATGCCTCTTTATACAGAAGGCTCTCTAAAAATTGCGGTTTGGAATATTTATAAACAGCAGCGACCCAATTGGCGTAATATGTTAGAAACGCTTTCAACAGATACACATTTGCTTTTGTTACAAGAAGCGCAAACCACACCAGAGCTTGTCCGCTTTGCTGGCACTCATCATTTAATTGCAGATCAAGTTCCTGCCTTGGCTTTTCAACAACACCCTGCAGGTGTGATGACATTATCAAGTTCTCATCCTATCTATTGTTGTCCTCTCAGGGAGAAAGAGCCCTTTTTAAGACTACCGAAATCAGCATTAATTACGGTATATCCGCTAATTACGGGTGATCATTTAATGGTCATTAATGTTCATGCGATTAATTTTAGTTTTGGTGTTGATGTTTATCAGCGTCAGTTAAGTAATTTATTTGTTCACATCATGCATCATAAAGGGCCTGTTATTTTAGCAGGTGATTTTAATGCGTGGAGTCGCCCAAGAGTCAATGTATTAAAACGTTTTGCGAGAACATTAAAACTTAAAGAAGTTATTTTTGATAACGATTGGCGTACAAAAGCCTTTGGTAAACCCTTGGATTATATTTTTTATCGCGGATTATCATTGAATAAAGCTGAAGTATTAATCACAGATGCATCTGATCATCATCCTTTAATTGCGACATTTTATTAGTGAGTGATTATAATATTAGTTAATATTAAAGTTTTAATATTTGAATTTAATGTGATTATATTATCTATTGATTAGATATGTTATTTCATGAGTGCTTTATCTATCTATTTAATATATTTGTTATGTTAATAACTTTTACTATAATTTTCCTGTCTATCTAATGTCACTGAGTATAGGAAATAAAATGCCAACAAAAAATATAGTTATTATTGGCGGCGGTACAGGCGGAACTATTCTTGCTAATATCCTAGCTAAAAAATTAAATGACGAAATATTTTCAAATAAAATCAAAATAACGCTTATTTCAGATAATCCTAACCATTATTACAAACCTGCATTTATGTATATTGCATTTAATCTTTTTTTAAAAGAAGAACTAATGCGATCAGAAAGAAGTTTATTAAGACCTGAAATTGAATTTGTTATCGATAAAGCAGAACGTTTTGACTTTAATAATAAAGTTATTTATTGCGAGTCTAATAAAAAATATAACTATGATTTTTTAGTATTAGCAACAGGTTGTGTTCCTAGTCCTCATAGAATTGAAGGCTTAAAAGAAGCAGGAAATCATTTCTACCAATATGAAGCAGCTAGAACACTCGCTGATAAATTAGCTAAAATTGAAAAAGGTAGAGTGTTTATTACTGTTAGTTTCCCTGAAACACCTAATGTGCCTCATCAATGTGGTATTGCTCCTATGGAGACTACATTGATGCTGGATGAACTTCTTCGCCAACGTCGGGTGAGGAATAATATTGAGATTGTTTATACCTATCCTACAGTTGCTCAACTACTAAGAAACTGTCTGTTTATGCAACAAGAAGTTTGTGAAGTTCTTCCAGCAGTATTCTCTGAGCGAGATATTAAAGCTAAACGAGGCTTTACGTTAAGCCATGTTGATCCTGATAAGAAAATCGCTTATTCAAAAGAGGGTGAGGCAGAGCCGTTTGATATCCTTATGAGCACACCGCCAATTACTGCGGTTGAGGCGATCCGTAACACAGGCTTAAGTGAACATAATAATGGTGAAGGCTGGTTACCTACTGATCCTGAAACATTGCAAGTTTATGGGTTAAATCAAGTGTATGTTCTTGGTGATACGGTTGATTTACCGATTAGTAAAGCCGGTGGTAGTTGCCATAACCAAGCTGGTGTGATTGCAAATAATATCTGTGGTGAGCTTCGCTATGGTTATCCTGCTGCAATTTATGATGGTCGAGTGCAAGCTGTCGCACAAATGGGATTATCTGCAGGTATGCCATTACAGTATGACTATAAACATGACGTAATTCCTACACCACCAACAAAGTTGGGGGGGTTATTGCGTAATAGTTATAACCGAGGCTTATATTGGGCAACCGTTAGAGGATTATTATAGGGGATACAATAATGAGTGAAAATAATTTAAGCCCAGCAGATATTCAACTTTTATCTGATGAAGATAAATTACATCTTCAACATTTATTAGAAAAAGCAAGACCATTATTGGCATTAAAACGGTTTGATAATATCGTCGATTTATTATCTTTAATATCAGATTCAATAGATATTATGGATAATGCAACAGTTGAAAAACTTTCGGTTGCATTTGAAGAAACATTAATTCCAGTTTGGGAATTAAGTGCTGCTTATAATATGGCAAAGAAAGAATCTATTTATCAAGATAAAAAATATACATTAGGTTCAACTTTTGCATTATTAAGAAACCCTGATACCCTTAAAGGAATTTCAATTATTCTAAGAACAGTTCAGATTATCGGGGAAAATAACAAACGAATAGAAAATTAATTAATATTTGGGAGATATAATGACGCAAAGTAATAAACATTTTAATACTCAAGCAATACATTATGGTTATTCTCCATTAGATTCTCAGGGTGCATTAGTGCCTCCTGTTTTTCAAACATCTACTTTTGTTTTTCCAACTGCACAATATGGTGCTGATTGTTTTTCAGGAAAACAAAAAGGGCATTTTTATTCTCGGATCTCAAACCCTACATTAGAGTTATTAGAAAAGCGTTTAGCTCAATTAGAAAATGGTGAAGGTGCTGTTGTATTTTCATCTGGTATAGGAGCAATTACTTCTAGTTGTTGGTCATTGCTTAAACCTGGTGATGAACTTATTGCTGATATGACAGTTTATGGCTGTACTTTTACGTTTTTCAATCATGGGCTCGCTAAATTCGGCGTTAAAATAAAGCATGTTGATTTAACTAACCTCGAAAAATTAAAAGAGGCGATCACGGAGAAAACAAAACTTATTTTCTTTGAGACTCCGGCTAATCCTAATATGCGAGTGAGTGATATCGCAAAAATATCAGAAATTGCGCATCAGCATAATATATTAGTCATGGTAGATAGCACTTATTGCTCGCCTTATTTACAGCAACCTTTAGGGCTTGGCGCTGATATTGTAGTGCATTCTATGACTAAATATTTATCAGGTCATGGTGATGTAACAGCAGGTGCAATTATTACTACACATGCCCTAGCAGATAAAATACGAGTTGAAGGTTTAAAGGATATGACTGGTGCTTGTCTGTCCCCTCATGATGCTTCATTAATTTTACGAGGCATAAAAACGTTAGGCATAAGAATGGAACAGATCTGCCAAAATGCACAGCGTATTGCACAATATCTTGAAGATAATCCTAAAGTCGAAACTATTTATTATCCTGGGCTAGTTTCATTTCCTCAATACGAACTTGCTAAGCGTCAAATGCGTTTAGCTGGAGGTATGATCGCCATTGAGTTAAAGGGAGGAATAAAAGCAGGCCGAGAGTTTTTGAATCGCTTAAATCTCTTTAGTCGAGCGGTAAGTTTAGGAGACTGTGAGTCTTTAGCTCAACATCCCGCCACAATGACCCATGCTACTTATAGTGCAGAAGAACGACAAAGGCATGGTATTAGTGATGGTTTAATTCGATTATCAATTGGTCTTGAAGATGTGAATGATTTAATTGCTGATTTAAAACAAGCACTGGCTTAGTGAAGATCGCATAATAAAGAAAAAGGCTGTGAATTAATCCACAGCCTTTATTGTTTAACTCAGAATTGTTGACTCAGAAATATGATTTATTTCTGGTTCATTCTTGGTTTGATACCTACATAGTAACCAATAGTTAAAATAGCTACCCATACCATACCGACAATCAATGCCATTCTGGTTGACTCAAAATAGCCTAAGATTGCGATAACAAACGCCATAAAGACGATAGTCAGTGCTGGAGCAACAGGCCATAGTGGTACTGGGAATTTCAGTGTTTTCACTTCATCTGCGCTCATCTTACGACGCATCGCGACTTGAGAAAGTAAAATCATTAACCATACCCAAACTGTTGCAAATGTCGCAATAGAGGCGATTAAAACGAAGATTTGCTCTGGGATTAGGTAGTTAAGTACTACGCCCAGTAACAAGACAACAGACATCACTAGCACAGTCATCCAAGGCACACCATTACGAGTGAGCTTCATAAAGGATTTTGGTGCTTGTCCTTCTTGAGCCATTCCGTACATCATTCGACCAGCACCAAAGATATCACTGTTAATCGCAGAGATTGCGGCCGTGATAACCACAAGGTTTAAGATATTTGCTGCTGAATTGATCCCTAGATTTGAGAAAATCTGTACAAATGGGCTACCGTTATGGCCGATTTGTTGCCAAGGGAAAATACACATTAGAATGAAAATTGTCAGTACATAGAATAATAAGATACGAAACGGTACGGCATTAATAGCTTTAGGAATGGTTTTTTCAGGATCTTTAGCTTCACTGGCAGTAATACCAATCACTTCAATTCCACCAAACGCAAACATGACAATGGCAAGTGAGGCGATAACCCCTTCAATACCATTTGGCATAAAGCCACCAAACTCCCATAAGTTAGAAATACCAATAGGGTGTTCAGTTTGTTGCCCAAAGCCATACATCATAATGACAACACCACCAATTATCATGGCGATAATTGCAGTTACTTTAACAATAGAAAGCCAAAATTCCATTTCACCAAATATCTTCACATGGCAAAGGTTTAATGCGCCAATAAAACAAACTATCCCTAATACCCATATCCATTGATCAACATCTGGGAACCAGAGTTTCATATAGAAACCAAATGCCGTGACGTCAGCTAAACAGACAATCAGCATTTCAAAAACGTAGTTCCAGCCCGTTAAGAAGCCAGCTAAAGGCCCCATATAATGGCTTGCATATTGTGAAAAAGAGCCCGCAACAGGATGATGAACTGCCATTTCCCCTAATGCACGCATAACCATAAATACTGCTGCACCACCAATAAGGTAAGCAAGCAATACAGCTGGACCCGCTTTCTCAATGGCAGCCGCAGAGCCATAAAATAAACCTGTACCGATTGCAGAGCCTAGCGCCATGAAACGAATGTGCCGCCCTGATAATCCTCGTGAAAGTTGATTCTCTTTTTGCATCTAAAGTATTCCCATCTCTGTCCAATGGAGGATCTCTATCCTCTTTTTCAGTGTCTTCTCGCACGTTAGCTATTCAAAACAAACCATGTACCTTATCATAAAGCCTCTTACGGTGAGATAGTTATCTGTAATAATCATCAGCATTCATTGGATATCAGAGTTTCTTATGCAATACCCCATTAATGAAGTGTTTCAAACCTTACAGGGTGAAGGTGTTTTTACTGGCGTTCCTGCACTTTTTGTTCGATTACAGGGTTGTCCTGTAGGTTGTAGTTGGTGTGATACCAAACATACTTGGGAAAAAGAAGACCAAAAAAAAGTTCCTCTTGGTGATATTCCTATTAAAACGCAAGAAAGCGATGCTTGGGGAGAAGCCAGCGTTACTCAGATTTTATCACTTTTCCAACAACAAAGTTATAGTGCAAAACACGTGGTTATTACAGGAGGCGAGCCTTGCTTATATGATTTACGCCCTTTAACAGAAGGGCTTGAGCAAGCAGGTTTTTCCTGTCAGATAGAAACCAGTGGTACTCACGATATTTTATGTAGTGAGAAGACATGGGTGACACTTTCCCCAAAAGTGGGCATGAAAGGGGGCTTTAAGGTATTAACTAGCGCAATCAATCGTGCTAATGAGATAAAACATCCTGTTGGACGTGAAAAAGATATTGAAGCGTTGGATGCCTTACTGACATTACGCACAGAGCACCCTGTACCTGTTGTTGCTTTACAACCTATTAGTTGTAAAGAGAGTGCGACGGCACTATGTATTAAAACCTGCATAGAGCGTAATTGGCGTTTCTCAATGCAAACACATAAATATTTAAATATTGCGTGATCGCGTTTTTAATATAAGAAATCAGCCAATAAAGGCTGATTTTCTTTTAGGTGATAACGGTTTAATGTTAAACCCGATTTACTCACCGCGGTAAATACATCCTGCTGTACACGTCTCTTTCACCATCACCGCAGATAATAATGGCAATGACGGTTTTACTTGTTGCCAAATCCATTTTGCCAGCACTTCGCTGGTCGGATTTTCTAGGCCTTCAATTTCATTAAGATAGTAGTGATCTAGACGCTCAAGAGTAGGTTTAAATGCGGCTTTCACATCAGCAAAATCAATAAGCCAACCTGAATGTGCATCAACTTCACCTGTTAGCTCTAATCTAACAAGAAATGAGTGCCCATGAAGACGTCCACATTTGTGGCCTTTAGGAACATGTGGCAAATGATGGGCTGCTTCAAATTGAAAATCTTTAAAGATGGTGGTTGTCATCAAAACTCTCTTGACTTAATTAGTAAAAAAAAGACACAAATAGTACGAAGTCTACCAGTGTAGCCGATTTAGCGTATCACGCCTAATCTCCCTTAATCTTAATGACTTGTTATGTTCCTTTTTGCTTATTAATTATATTGGTAAAGGAAACCGATAAATAAATTTAGCATTTAAGGTTATTAGATAGAGCCAACAGGTCTTTAATTCATCTTCTAGTCGTGGGATACCCTCTCAATATTAGAAATATTATCAAAGAACAATAAAGCACAAATAAGTGCTTCGCTTTTTAAGGCTAGATAAATGAGCAATCAACCTCCATTATTATCAATGCTTCCATTAACACAGGAACAATTGAATAAATTACAGGATGCAACAAAAGATCTCTCAACAGCGCAGATTGCATGGTTATCTGGCTATTTGTGGGGGCAGCTTGATCCTTCTGTTGTATCGGCATCGACAGTGGTTACCTCAGTACACGTACCTGAGCAGGAAACCATTACATTGATCTCTGCTTCTCAAACGGGTAATGCGCGTCATCTTGCCGAACAGTTACGAGATAATCTGATTGCTCACAAATTAAATGTAGAACTATATTCCGCAGGTGAATACAAGTTTAAGCAGATCCATAAAACAACAACCTTGATCATCATTGCATCTACGCAAGGTGAAGGTGACCCTCCTGAAGAAGCAATCGCTTTTTATAAATATCTGAATTCTAAAAAAGCGACTGAAATGAAAGAAACGTCTTATGCTGTATTTAGCTTAGGTGATACATCGTATGAGCATTTTTGTAAGGCAGGAAAAGACTTTGATGAGCGAATTGCACAACTAGGTGCAACACGCTTATTACCAAGAGTTGATGCTGATGTTGAATATCAAGCCATTGCGGCTGAATGGATAGAACAGCTTACAGAGATCTTAAAGGCAAAAGTTCCGACACAAACTACGCAAGTCTTACAACAAACACAGTCAGGTACGACAGATACGATTGAGTCATCTATTTATCATCGAGATGCCCCTTTTACTGCCACATTACTGACTAATCAAAAAATTACAGGCAGAAATTCAGATAGAGATATTCGCCATATTGAAATCAGCCTTGAAGGTTCTAATTTGCAATATCAACCAGGCGATGCACTGGGCGTTTGGTTTAATAACTCACCTGAAAAAGTTGATGAACTTATTACTTTGTTGTGGCTAAAGGGGGATGAACCTGTCACGTTAAAATCTCAAACATTCACCTTAAAAGAAGCGTTACTGCACCATTGTGAGCTAACCCAAAATAGTGCACCTATCGTAAAAGCCTACGCCCAATTGACGCGTCATGAAGATCTATTGTCATTAGTGGCTGATAAAACCAAACTTCAGCAATATGCAGACAAACATCCTATTAATGAGATGGTACGCCAATATTGTGCTCAACCTACAGCACAAGATTTTGTTGATATTTTACGTCCACTGACTCCTCGTCTTTACTCTATTGCATCGTCACAACAAGAAGTCGAAGACGAAGTACACCTTACTTTAGGGGTTGTGCGTTACGACGTTAACTCTCGCGCTTATACCGGTGGGGCTTCTGGCTTTTTAGCGGATAGCTTGAAAGAAGGCGATAGTATCAATGTTTTTATCGAAAAAAATGCGCATTTTCGCCTACCTGAAGATAACACCGCCCCCATCATTATGATTGGCCCAGGCACAGGTATTGCACCTTTTCGAGGTTTTATGCAACAGCGCGAAAATGACGTAGCAACAGGTAAAAACTGGTTATTTTTTGGTAATCCTCATTTTGTAGAAGATTTTCTCTATCAAGTAGAATGGCAACGTTATGTCAAAAGCGGTCTGCTAACTCATATCGATTTAGCATGGTCACGAGATCAAGCGCATAAAATTTATGTACAAGATAAATTACGTGAACGTGGTAGTGAGATTTGGCAATGGTTACAACAAGGCGCTTATCTTTATGTCTGTGGCGATGCGTCACGAATGGCAAAAGATGTTGAACAGACGTTGTTAGATATTGTGATGGAGTATGGCAATAAAAATATTGAAGAAGCAGATGAATACTTAAGTGAGCTACGCCTAGAACGGCGTTATCAGAGGGATGTCTATTAAATGAAATCACACACTCAAGCGCCCTTAGTGGTTGAAGGAAAACTGGCTGATAGTGAACGCATGAAAAAAGAGAGTCACTTTTTACGCGGCACTATTACAGAAGACTTACAAAATGGTTTAACGGGGGGTTTTGAAGGCGATAACTTTCTATTGATCCGCTTTCATGGCATGTATCAACAAGATGACAGAGATATTCGTGCTGAACGTGCGGAACAAATGTTAGAGCCTCGTCATGCAATGATGTTACGTTGCCGTTTGCCCGGAGGCATTATTTCGCCTAAACAGTGGCTTAGCATTGATAAATTTGCGACTGAAAATACGCTTTATGGCAGTATTCGTATTACCAATCGTCAAACATTTCAATTTCATGGCATTTTAAAAGGCAATGTAAAACCGGCACATCAAATGCTGGTAGCAACAGGTCTGGATGCTTTAGCGACCGCGAACGATGTTAACCGTAACGTGTTATGTACTTCAAACCCAGTGCAATCTTCATTACACCAAGAAGCGTATGAGTGGGCGAAAAAAATATCAGAACATCTGTTACCTCGCACCCATGCTTATGCGGAAATTTGGTTAGACAAAGAGAAAGTTGCCACAACTGATGAAGAGCCTATTTTAGGAGAAACCTATTTACCGCGGAAATTTAAAACCTCGGTGGTGATCCCGCCTCATAATGATGTTGATCTCCATGCTAATGATATGAATTTTATCGCGATTGCTGAGAATGGGCATTTAGTTGGTTTTAACGTGCTTGTAGGTGGCGGTCTTGCAATGACACATGGCGATAAAAATACCTTTCCTCGTTTAGCCAGCGAGTTTGGTTATATCCCTATTGAGAATACATTGGCAATTGCAGAAGCTATTGTGACGACTCAACGTGATTGGGGAAATCGAACTGAACGTAAAAATGCAAAAACAAAATACACACTGGAACGTGTTGGCGTAGAGACATTTAAACAAGAGGTTGAACGTCGTTCTGGAGTAACTTTTGAGGCTATTCGACCTTATAAATTTACCCATCGAGGCGATCAAATCGGCTGGTTAAAAGGTGTTGATGATAAATGGCACCTTACTTTATTTATTGAAAGTGGTCGATTGATTGATACACCTGATGTTCCATTAAAAACGGGAGTGGCAGAAATTGCCAAAATTCATCAGGGTGATTTCCGACTGACTGCTAATCAAAACCTAATTGTGGCAGGTGTACCAGAGAGTGAAAAAGCCAATATTGAAGCGATCGCTCGTCGATATGGTTTGATGAATAGCCAAATTACACCACTGCGTGAACATGCAATGGCGTGTGTTTCTTTCCCAACTTGCCCATTGGCAATGGCGGAAGCTGAGCGCTTTTTACCTTCATTCACCGATACCCTTGATAACTTGATGACAAAACATGGTGTGAGTGATGAGCATATTGTTGTGCGTGTAACGGGATGCCCGAATGGCTGTGGTCGTGCTATGTTGGCAGAAGTTGGGCTGGTGGGTAAAGCTCCTGATCGCTACAACTTGCATTTAGGGGGAAATCGCATTGGGACACGTATTCCTAGAATGTATCGTGAAAATATTACCTCGCAAGAAATCATTGCAATACTGGATCCACTGATTGGTGAATGGGCAATTTCTCGTCATAACAATGAAGGTTTCGGTGATTTTCTTATCCGTACTGATGTTGTTAAACCTGTATTGAATTCAGCGATTGATTTTTATGAAGTGCAGGAGGCAGTATGAGCCTATTTCAGCTTGCTTCGCTAAAACAGTTACCTGTTAAAGAGCAAACACATGCTTTGAGCGAGATTAATCAACAGTTAGAGCAATTAAGTGCCATTGAACGGGTTACTTGGGCTTTAGAACATTTGCCTAAAGCCTATGTATTAAGCTCTAGTTTTGGTATTCAAGCTGCGGTATGTCTGCATTTAATCACTCGGCAATATCCTGAAATTCCGGTGATTTTGACTGATACAGGTTACCTATTTCCTGAAACCTATCAATTTATTGATACGTTGACTCTGCAGTTACAACTTAACTTGAAGGTATATCGAGCTGAAATATCTTCATCTTGGCAAGAAGCGCGCTATGGCAAACTTTGGTTAGAAGGCATTGATGGTATTGAACGTTATAACCAGATAAATAAAGTAGAGCCGATGGAAAGAGCGTTAAAAACATTACAGGCTCAAACATGGTTTGCAGGTCTTCGCCGACAACAAGCTAAAAGTCGTGAACATTTACCCGTGCTGTCAATCGCAAAAGGGATATTTAAGTTTTTACCTATCGTTGATTGGGATAATAAGCAGATCTATCAATATCTTAAAGATAACGACTTACCTTATCATCCTTTATGGGAACAAGGCTATCTCTCTGTGGGAGATACTCACACAACCCGAAAATGGGAAGACGGTATGAGTGAAGAAGAAACACGATTTTTCGGCTTAAAACGTGAGTGTGGATTACACGAATAACGCCATTATCTGCCAATAAATAATTTGGGGAATAGAGCTTATCTATTGCCCTTTTTGTCATTTATAAAATTATAACTATTTGAAAACACTTTGTTTTTCCTTATTCCTTTCTGTTCCATCACATAGCTTTTTGTCATTTCATAACCTCTAAAGCACCTTTTATAGTCGTTAGTTATAAAGTGAACAACGAAGGTGAAATACGCGTATGGATTACCTACCCTTATTTGTGGAATTAAAAGAACGCCCAGTGTTATTGGTTGGTGGTGGTCATGTTGCTGCGCGTAAAGCTTTGCTGTTGTTAAGAGCTGGCGCTCGCTTAAGAGTGATTGCACCTCAGTTGTGTGATGAATTACACCTTGCTTACCAGCAAGATAAAATTGAATGGGTATCAGCAAAGTATCAATCTGAACATCTATTAGGAATGATGCTTGTGATTGTAGCCACTGATGACAGTGTGCTTAATCAGCAAGTTTATCTTGATGCACAAGCACGGCATATTTTTGTCAATGTAGTGGATTCACAACCTCAATGCTCATTTATTTTTCCTGCCATTATCGATAGAAATCCTATTTTGATTGCCATTTCATCGGCGGGAAAAGCGCCTGTTTTAGTGCGAATGATCCGTGAAAAGTTAGAAGCCTTATTGCCAAGTTCATTAGGCGCAATGGCGACAATAGCCGGAAAATGGCGCAACAAAGTGAAACAGCACTTAGAGACTTTTCAAGCTCGTTGCCGTTTTTGGGAGCAAGCTTTCAGCGGTAAATTTGCTTCTTTAGTGGCAAGCGATCAATTAGCACAAGCAGAGGCCCTGCTTGAACAACAATTGAAACAAAAAGAGTGCCAACAAGGCGAACTTGCATTGGTTGGAGCTGGCCCCGGTGATGCAGGGCTATTAACACTGCGTGGTTTGCAGGTTATTCAACAAGCTGAAGTTGTGCTCTACGACAGTTTAGTGAGCCCAGAGGTTTTAGAACTTGTTCGCCGTGATGCTGACACTATTTGTGTAGGTAAAAGAGCGGGACATCATAGTGTTTCTCAAGAAGAAACCAATGCACTTATCGTGAAATATGCGCAACTTGGTAAACGCGTTGTTCGATTAAAAGGTGGTGACCCCTTTATTTTTGGACGTGGTGGTGAAGAAATTGAAGTTGCTATCGCGCATGGGATCTCTTTTCAAGTTATACCGGGGATCACTGCAGCGAGCGGAGCGAGTGCCTATGCGGGGATCCCATTAACCCACCGACAATATGCTCAAAGTGTCACCTTTATGACAGGGCATTGTAAAGCCGATGGGATCGAGCCGGATTGGGCATCGTTAGCGCAAGCTAATCACACACTCGCTATTTATATGGGAACAGCAAAAGCAGAGCTTATTAGCCAGCGTTTAATCAAACTAGGACGTTCTCCATTAACGCCTATCGCGGTGATTAGTTGTGGCACTCGTCGTGATCAGCAAGTCTTCACGGGGGATCTAACACAATTAGCGCAGTTAGCTGAAAAAGCACCGACTCCCGCTTTATTAATTGTGGGAGAAGTTGTTGCACTACATCACCAACTTGCGTGGTTTGGTGATAGGTACGCTTATCAATCCTTACCGTCACTCCATTCACCTTTGGTTCATTTTGCCTAAATGAGGTTGTTATGAATGAAACACAGCTAACCCATCTTCAGCAATTAGAAGCAGAAAGTATTTATATTCTGCGTGAGGTTGTCGCTGAATTTGAAAATCCCGTCATGCTTTATTCAATAGGTAAAGATTCCTCGGTGATGTTGCATTTAGCTCGCAAGGCGTTTTATCCCGCGAAATTACCTTTTCCTTTGTTGCATGTTGATACTGGCTGGAAGTTTCGAGAAATGTATGAATTTCGAGATAAAACGGCTAAAGAATATGACTTTGATCTTAAAGTTTATCGAAATCCACAAGGGGTAGAGCTTGGGATCAATCCGTTTATTCATGGTAGTGCAAAACACACAGATATCATGAAAACCGAAGGGTTAAAGCAAGCTTTAGACAAATATGGGTTTGATGCGGCATTTGGTGGTGCGCGCCGTGACGAAGAAAAATCACGTGCTAAAGAACGTATCTATTCGTTTAGAGATAGAAAGCACCGCTGGGATCCGAAAAATCAACGCCCTGAATTATGGAAAAACTATAACGGACAGATTAATAAAGGTGAAAGTATTCGTGTATTTCCGTTATCTAATTGGACAGAGCTCGATATTTGGCAATATATCTATTTAGAAAATATCGACATTGTTCCGCTCTATTTTGCAAAAAATAGACCAGTTATTGAACGTGATGGCACTCTAATTATGGTAGATGACGACAGGATCGATCTAAAACCTGGTGAAGTGATCTCACAGCAAAAAGTAAGATTTAGAACGTTGGGATGCTGGCCATTAACGGGGGCGATCCCTTCTCAAGCAGAAACACTCCCCGCCATTATTGAAGAAATGCTGATTTCCACCAGCAGTGAACGACAAGGGCGTTTAATTGATAGTGATCAGTCCGCTTCAATGGAACTGAAAAAACGCCAAGGTTATTTTTAATCGGAGGAAATATGGGACTTTTAGCCGTAAAAACGAATCAGCTTGTCGCAGGTGAAATCGCACAACAGGGAGGTGTAGAGCGCTATCTCAAAACTCAACAGAATAAAGGATTACTCCGATTTCTAACCTGTGGCAATGTCGATGATGGAAAAAGCACATTAATAGGGCGTTTACTTCATGACACAAGGCAGATCTATGAAGATCAGCTTTCCACATTACAAAATGAAAGTAAAAAGATCGGTACTCAAGGTGAAAAACTCGATCTTGCTTTGCTGGTGGATGGATTGGCGGCAGAAAGAGAACAAGGGATCACTATTGATGTAGCGTACCGCTATTTTTCAACTTCAAAGCGTAAATTTATTATTGCTGATACACCAGGGCATGCTCAATATACCCGCAATATGGCGACAGGTGCATCAACAAGTTCACTTTCTATTCTGTTGATCGATGCTCGAAAAGGCGTACAAGAACAAACACGGCGACACAGTTTTATCAGTACACTCCTTGGGATCCGTCACTTAATCGTTGCAATCAATAAAATGGATCTAGTGGATTATCAGCAAGCAATTTTTAACTCGATCCAACAAGATTATCTTCATTTTGCTGATCAGCTCCCAACGGATCTAACCATTGAGTTTGTTCCTATTTCTGCCCTTGATGGTGATAATGTGGTTTCTCCCTCATTGAATATGCCTTGGTATCAAGGAAAAACGTTGCTTTCATTATTGGAAGATGCGCCGGTTAAATTAGGTTCAGACGCGCAACCTCTGCGTTTCCCTGTGCAATATGTGAATCGTCCAGATTTAGATTTTAGAGGATACAGCGGTACGGTATCTTCGGGCGTGCTTTATCAAGGGCAACAAATCAAAGTACTACCTTCAGGAAAACAGACAACGATTAAACGTATTGTCACTTTTGACGGTGATTTAACACAAGCCAAAGTAGGGCAAGCCATTACACTGGTTTTGGCGGATGAAATTGATATTAGTCGTGGGGATATTATCGTTGATGATAACGATACAACCACCAATATTAGTACTCATGCATTAATCGACGTGGTGTGGATGTCAGAGCAACCTTTAGTACAAGGGCATACTCTAGACATTAAGATTGCAGGCAAAAAAAGCCGCGCCAAAATAGAGAATATTCATTATCAAGTGGATGTGAATAAGCTTACTCAACAAGTAACAGATAACTTAAGTTTAAATGCAATAGGTAGTGTTGAAGTCTCATTTGAAGAGCCATTAGTGTTGGATAACTATCAAATCAATAGCGATATGGGCGGGCTTATTTTTATTGATCGACTAAGCAATGTCACTGTTGGTGCTGGACTTATTCGAGAAACAAGAGATAACGCGATACAAACTACGACACAATATGATGCTTTTGAAGTCGAGTTAAACCAGCTTATCCGTCGCCATTTTCCCCATTGGGGAGCAAGAGATCTTCTTGGAGGAAAATAGTGGTGATAAGCAACGATATTGTTTGGCATCCTCATAAAATTGGATTAAATGAACGCGAATCACAACAAACACACAAAGGATGTGTGCTTTGGTTTACAGGTTTATCTGGTTCTGGTAAATCCACGCTTGCTGATGCGCTAGAGCAAGCGCTTTATCATTACTCACAAAAGTATTCACTCATCCATACCTATCTATTAGATGGAGATAACTTACGTTATGGATTATGTCGTGATCTTGGATTTAGTGCAGAAGATAGGCACGAAAATATCCGCCGTGTGGGTGAAGTGGCTAAATTGATGGTAGATGCGGGACTGATCGTCTTAACGGCTTTTATCTCGCCTTACCAAAAAGACAGACAACAAGTTAGAGAGCGTTTTGAGCAAGGAAGATTTATTGAGATCTTCGTTGATACGCCACTTTCTATTTGTGAAGCTCGTGATCCGAAAGGACTTTATCAAAAAGCAAGACGAGGTGAGATAAAGGAATTTTCAGGTATCGATTCGCCTTATGAACGGCCCATTGATCCCGAATTACATTTAGACGGCACACTTCCTATAAATACCCTTATCCAACAAATCATCACATACTTACGGCAAAAAAAAATTTACTGTTAATTTTATGATGGTATTAAATTATCTCTACACACCCCACACACAAAAAGGGTGGATGTGTAGAGATAATGTATGTATTTAAAGTAAAATATGCATATTACGCCATACTATTTCAAATGCGACTTACGCATTAATTAAGAGCCCATTTATTTATAAATAACCCCCATAGCACTTCATCTGAATAAGAAAAAATTAAACCTTAATCTGAATTTTATAGAAGTTATCCACGTTTCTAGTGAGGATAATGGGAATAATAATGTAATATATTCCAGCACTTTTGTGGCGTCTGTGGTTGAGTTGTGGGATGATTAGCCCATTAATCTTGGGGGTGGTAATGGGGAAATTAACAGTCTTACTTCTGATTTTACTTGGCTGGCTACAATATTCATTGTGGTTAGGTAAAAATGGTATCCATGATTACAACAAAGTAACTCAAGAAGTTGAATCTGCATTGGCGCAAAATACGCAGTTAAAAGAGCGTAATGATCGTCTATTTGCAGAGATTGATGACCTCAATGGCGGGCAAGAAGCGTTAGAAGAGCGTGCTCGTAGTGAATTAGGAATGATAAAGCCTAATGAGACATTTTTCCGTATTGTGAGCGATAAATCTCAACCACGTCGTTAATTTATTGAATTAATAGTGTGTCCTGATACAAATATCATAATGAATATAACAAACTCTACTCTTCCTATTGTTGCCGTTATTCCGGCAGCCGGCATCGGAAGTCGAATGCAATCAGTCTGCCCAAAACAATATTTGAAGATTGGTGGATTGACTATTCTTGAACATACCATTAATGCCTTATTGAAACACCCACGTATAACGCAAATTATCGTGGCAATCAGCCCTAATGACAGCTACTTTCACACTTTATCTTTAGCACAAGATAAAAGAATAATTACGGTTGATGGTGGTGGTGAACGCGCTGACTCCGTATTGTCAGGTTTAGAATATGTCACTCAACATTTTCCTGAAAACACATGGGCATTAGTTCACGATGCAGCAAGACCTTGCCTACATTTTGGCGATCTTGACCATCTAATTAAACTCATTGATGAAAACGTGATGGAACCCCACTTTTGTGGTGGCATTCTTGCGACACCGGTTCGCGATACAATGAAACGTAGTTATCACCAAGATAACCATATTGAACAAACAGTAGAAAGAACAACGCTATGGCATGCTTTAACGCCACAATTCTTTCCTGCATTGTTATTAAAACAAAATATAGAAAATGCACTCTCTCAAAAAGCAACGATCACTGATGAAGCCTCAGCGATGGAGTTTGCTGGATATGAACCTTTATTAGTTAAAGGTCGTGCAGATAATATCAAAGTTACTCAGCCAGAAGATTTAGCGCTTGCAGAGTTTTTCCTCTCACGCCAAATCACCAGTATAAGGAACACATAATAAATGAGAATTGGACACGGTTACGACGTACATAAATTTGGCGGTGAAGGCCCTATTATTATTGGCGGTGTCAGAGTTCCTTATGAACAAGGGCTATTAGCTCACTCTGATGGTGATGTTGTTTTACATGCAGTTACCGATGCTATTTTAGGTGCAATGGCAATGGGTGATATTGGCACATTGTTTCCTGATACCGACCCTGCATACAAAGGTGCAGATAGTCGCGTACTCCTTCGTGAAGCCTTCTCACGCGTAAGAGCAAAAGGTTACCGAATTGGTAATTTA
The DNA here is from genome assembly GCF_011045835.1 of Proteus terrae subsp. cibarius. Taxonomy (NCBI): domain Bacteria; kingdom Pseudomonadati; phylum Pseudomonadota; class Gammaproteobacteria; order Enterobacterales; family Morganellaceae; genus Proteus; species Proteus terrae. The sequence continues at coordinate 2,996,054 of NZ_CP047349.1, read as the reverse complement.
GATGTCACAATCATTGCTCAGGCACCAAAAATGCTACCTCATACACCACAAATGCGCGTCAATATCGCAGAAGATCTTCATTGTCACGTTGATGACATCAATGTGAAAGCGACCACAACAGAAAAGCTTGGATTTGTCGGTAGAAAAGAAGGCATTGCCTGTGAAGCCGTTGTTTTACTAATGAAAGAGTTATTACCTGAATGAGTGATTTACCCGAACTCCATTGGTTACATGGAAAACCACAAGCAACAGGTTTATTAAAGTCAATTCCTGAAGATTTTATTGTCTGTGAAGATCTTGGCTTCACCCTGGATGGTGAAGGCGAGCATGTCATGGTGAAAATCAGAAAAACAGGTTGTAATACAGCTTTTGTTGCTGAAAAATTAGCAAAATTTGTTGGGATCCATCCTCGTGATGCCAGTTACGCCGGTCTAAAAGACAGAAATGCAGTGACTGAACAATGGTTTTGTCTGCGTATGCCGGGTAAAGAGATGCCTGATTTCAGCCAGCTCGCTTTAGAAGGTTGTGAAATTCTAGAAACGACTCGCCAGCAACGTAAATTACGTATAGGAACACTAAAAGGTAATCACTTTACATTAGTGCTACGAGATATTTCTGATCGCAATTTTGTTGATGCTCGTTTGGCGCAAATAAAAGCAAAAGGTATCCCTAACTATTTTGGTGCTCAACGATTTGGTCGTAATGGTGATAATTTACGACAAGCCATGCGTTGGGCAACAGACGAAATCCGCGTAAAAGAACGAGGAAAGCGTAGCTTTTATCTCTCCGCGGCCCGTAGTGCGATGTTTAATCATATTGTCAGCAAAAGATTAGAATGTGATTTATATTCAAAAGTGGTACTCGGTGATGCAATGCAACTTCATGGGCGAGGTAGCTGGTTTGTTGTTGATGAAGCTGAACTGGCTCAAACACAAACTCGTTATGAAGAGCATGATGTTCATATTACTGCACCTTTACCAGGTAAAGGTGATTTAGGTACACAATCACAAGCATTAGATTTTGAAACGAAAAATCTGGCAGAATATGAAGCCTTCTGGTCGTTGGCTCGACAAGAACGCGTTGATAATACAAGACGTGCTATCAATGTATTACCAGAAAATATGTCATGGAATTGGGTAGACGACACCACTGTTTCTCTGTCATTCTTTTTACCTGCAGGAAGCTTTGCAACTAGCGTTGTACGTGAATTAATTTTATTAGGGAATGATGATGCTGAAAATATTGGTGAGTAATGACGATGGTGTGATGGCGAAGGGGATACAGACCCTCGCTAAAGCATTGCGCCAGCGTTATGATGTACAAATTGTTGCACCCGATCGCAATCGTAGTGCTGCATCTAACTCTTTAACAATCGACAGACCTCTACGCAAACAAGAGCTTGAGAACGGGGATATTGCGATTGTTGAGGGTACACCAACAGATTGTGTTTATCTTGGTGTAAATCATTTAGTGCGTCCTCGTCCTGATATTGTGGTTTCTGGTATTAATCATGGCCCTAATTTGGGTGATGATGTTATTTATTCAGGTACGGTTGCTGCAGCAACAGAAGGGCGTTTTTTAGGTTTACCAGCCATTGCTGTTTCACTTGATGGTGAAACGCACTTTGAGACAGCTGCTCAAGTAACTTGTGAAGTCTTGGCAATGTTACAACAAGTACCTTTAAGAGCCGGAAATATTCTCAATATTAACGTACCTGATATTCCTATTGATGAAGTAAAAGGTTTCCGTATTACACGCTGTGGTAGTCGTCATGCATCACAACATGTTTATACGCATACCGTTCCTAGAGGAAATAGTCTTTATTGGATTGGGCCTCCAGGTGAAAAAAATGATGTAGGTCCTGATACAGATTTTGCTGCTGTTGATGAAGGTTATGTTTCGATAACTCCATTGCATGTTGATTTAACAGCGTATAAAGCACTTGATTTACTACAAAATTGGTTAAATAAAGCAGAGGTCAAAAAAACATGTTAAGTCGGTCAATGAAAGACTTACTGACAATGTTAAAACAGCATGGCATCAAGGATGAGAGCCTGTTGGAAGCAATGAGTAAAGTACCTAGAGAGCTTTTTATTGATGAAGCGCTTTCTCATAAGGCTTACGAAAATACAGCTTTGCCTATTGGCAATGGGCAAACTATTTCACAGCCTTATATTGTTGCCAAAATGACAACACTACTAGAATTACAAAGTACCGATTCTGTATTAGAAATTGGTACAGGCTCGGGATATCAAACTGCAGTATTAGCAAATTTAGTCCATCATGTTAGTTCTGTTGAGCGTATAAAGATATTGCAATGGCAAGCTAAACGACGTTTTAAACATCTTGATTTACATAACATCTCGACACGCCACGGTGATGGATGGGAGGGGTGGTCATCAAAAGCGCCGTTTAATGCCATAATAGTGACAGCATGTGCAACAGAAGTACCACAACAGTTATTGATGCAGTTAGCCGATGGTGGCAGGATGATAATACCTGTCGGTGAACAACAACAAATACTGAAGTTTATCCGACGTTTAGGTAATGATTTTCACTACCAATCTATAGAAACAGTTAGATTTGTACCTTTAATTGCAGGCGAGTTAGCATAACTTCCAGATAAATCTGACCGTTTTTTATTACTGCTTTTTAATAGCTTGTCGTAATCTGCACTAATAAATGAAACATTTTCAAAAAATTGCAGTCTTTTTGTTTAACTCGACAAATTGCTAGATGCTAATGCCTTTTTAAAGGGAGAAGGAAGTATGAATTCAGAAAGCCCAATTAAGCATGTCCGCTGGGCAATCATGTGTTCGGTAATTGGATTTGCATTAACAGGCTGTGCAGATACACCTTATCGTCCTGCACCCATTACCTCTGTAAATGATAGCTCTTCAAATAATACGGTATCAACCGCACCTGTAGTGACTAACAGTAATGCGACGCCTATTGAAAGAACTACCCCCTTACAATCGTCACCTCCTCCTTCAATTAAGGTGAACTCCGCTTCGTCTAATGGAGGCATGGTTCAGTCTCAAAACCAATCTCGTCCTCAAACATCTGTTGCAGCGCAAAATGTAAGTACTGATGGCTCTGGACGGATTGTGTACAACCGCAATTATGACAGTATTCCTAAAGGAAATTACAGCGGTAATACCTATACAGTAAAACGTGGTGATACCATGTTCTATATCGCGTGGATAACAGATAGCGATGTAAAAGAGCTGGCATCAATGAATAATATTCCAGAGCCTTATAGTTTGAATGTGGGGCAGGTGCTGAATATTGGTAACCGTCAAGTTAATACGGGAACCAATACAAATGTGAACACATCTGTTATCAATCAACCAAGTAGTGCAGGTGTTCAAACGGCTCAAACGAAACCGACAAATAACACATCAATGGGGCCATTGATCACTAAGCCGGCAACAACACCGCCGAAAACAACGACTCCGCCACCACCAACCAACACGAATACCACAACGACAGCGAAATCAGCACCAACAACGGTTTCTGGTAAGTGGATTTGGCCTGCGCAAGGTAATATCATCGAAAGCTATTCGAGTGCGCCAGGTGGTAATAAAGGTATCGATATCGGTGGTACAAAAGGTTCACCAATTGTTGCAACCGCAGCGGGTAAAGTGGTTTATGCCGGTAGCGCATTACGTGGTTATGGTAACCTCGTTATCATTAAGCATAATGACGAATACCTCAGCGCATACGCACATAACGACACCATTTTAGTGCGCGAACAACAAAATGTGAATGCAGGCCAGCAAATTGCCACAATGGGTAGCTCTGGAACTAGTTCTGTCCGACTACACTTTGAGATCCGTTATAAAGAAAAATCACTTAACCCAATGAGCTATTTGCCTAAGAAATAGGTAAGTGATTTTTTACACGTATAGTGAATAATCCTAAAGTTAAGCCCTTTCCTTTACAAAAAGAAGAGGGCTTTTTCTTATCTGTAATTAATTAAAATATTGAAACAAAATAAATTTTACCTAAGTATAAGTGCTTATTTAAAGGTTATTAAAAATGAGAGGTCAATATAAAATTATAGATAACGTTAAATTAGACGGTTGATTCTCAACCAATGAATGCGTATGCTAAAAATTGTTATATAAAAAATGAATAAAGATTCGTTGTTATGAAAAGATGAACTATAAAACAACCTATTGTTTAGGTAGGTATTTTCTTTATTAGATTATCTTTTTAATAATAGTACGTAATATAAATTATTGGATATTATTTTAGTATTATGGATTTTTATTTGTTTTTTTAGATGTAAATAGTCACAAATAGTACATCAAATAGAGTAATTTTACGCATAGATAGATATACGTAAAATATAATAAAAAAACTGTTAATAACCTGCACTCAATAGTTAAGTTATATATTGAATAAAGAAAGAATAAAATTAACAGTAAAATAGATTATGTTATCTTTTATTTTGTAATTCGTTACAAGGGAAAATCAGTAAACCCGTTGTGTCGTGACACAGCGATAAACTGGTAAATAGACTTTAATTAGGAGTCGTTTACCTAAATTATCAAGGGTAGGAGCAGCTGATGAGCCAAAGTACGCTAAGAGTAGACGAGTTATATACAGATGAAATTGAAGAGAACATGGAAGAGTTCGATGAAGTTGCTGCAAAAGAGGCAGAAAATGAGTCTGATGCTCAAGATGAAATTGAACTTATTGAAGGAGTCAACCAGCGTGCGCTCGATGCAACTCAGCTTTATTTAGGAGAAATTGGTTATTCTCCGTTGCTGACCGCTGAAGAGGAAGTTTTTTTTGCCCGTAGAGCGTTGCGAGGCGATATTCCTTCAAGACAACGAATGATAGAAAGTAACCTACGTTTAGTTGTTAAGATCTCTCGTCGTTATACAAACCGAGGTCTTGCCCTGCTTGATTTGATTGAAGAAGGGAACTTAGGACTTATTCGTGCTGTTGAAAAATTTGATCCTGAAAAAGGTTTCCGTTTTTCAACTTATGCGACATGGTGGATACGTCAAACTATTGAACGTGCCATTATGAACCAGACTCGTACTATCCGCCTTCCTATTCATATCGTTAAAGAGCTGAATGTTTATTTAAGAACAGCAAGAGAATTAGCACATAAACTCGATCATGAGCCTAGTGTTGAAGAAATTGCACAAACACTTGATAAACCAGTTGAAGATGTGAGTAAGATGCTACGTTTAAACGAACGTATTACTTCTGTTGATACCCCAATTGGTGGTGATTCAGATAAAGCATTACTCGATATTATCTCTGACGAAAATGAAGAAGGGCCGGAAGTAACAATTCAAAATAATAACCTCAAGGAAAATATCATAAAGTGGTTATTTGAATTGAATCCTAAGCAACGTGAAGTATTAGCACGTCGTTTTGGGTTATTAGGCTATGAAGCAGAAACTTTAGAAGATGTTGGTAGAGAAATTGGTCTAACAAGAGAAAGAGTTCGTCAAATTCAAGTTGAAGGACTGCGTCGCTTAAAAGACATTCTACAAAGTCAGGGATTATGTATTGAAGCACTTTTCAAAGCATAGTTAGCCATCCTTGTTCTATTTATAGCTTTAATTGACAAATTGTTATTACCAAAGCCGATTAGTGGATTTACTAATCGGCTTTTCTTTATCTTGTATTATGCGACTTAAAACGATAAAACAAGAATGCAGTCTTGCACCTTATTAGCCTGATGAAAGTAATAAAGGAAGATATGAAAGATTATTTTTTAAACGTTAAATTAGAACGTTGCGATTTTAACCAAAGTAAAATCTCCCCGAATGGAATGGTGAGATTAATAGCATCAGGTAAAAACTTCTATCTTAATGAAGAGGATTTTTCTAATTCTCAAGATTTTCTTAAACGATTAAAACAAGGTGATGAACTTAAAATCTGTGCTGAATTATTGAAAAATGGCAGTTTTTGGGTGCAATGGATTTATCATGATACAAAAGGAAGGCTTGAGCCTGAAAGAAAATTCACGCTAACAGCAAAACAACAAAAATGGTTATTGCTTGCATTTATTCTGACGCTTGTTGGCGGTTATTGGAGCTATTTTTCGATCCTCTATCTTGAAGTGAATTTCTTTATCGTTGTTTCTATGGTTATTGCATGTGGTGCAGTGATGGCGGGGATCAGTTATATCGGAGAAAAAGCTTATCGCTATTTTCAGCGCACCAGACCCAAACATAGAAAGAGAATAAAGGCGTTAGATAAAGTTATCGCCAAGCAAGTGTTGATAGCGCCAGATGGCGAGCGCCTCATTATTACTGGAATAAAATCAGCACCATTACCTTCATTGACTGTGATTAAAAAATCGTTTCCTCAAATAAAGCAAAGTAAAGTACAACGAGTTCGAGGAATAATACAAATTCATAGTAGTAATAGAATTAAAATGCATCACCGCAACGGCGAGACGGTGATAATGCAAGTATCCTGCCTGATTGATAATCATCCTTTCGTATTAAGTTATAGAGAGCGCTTATTTTATTCTGATCATAATCTGTTTCTTGCTGATGGTGATGATGTTGAACTGTTCTTTTGGCAAGCTGAAGATAAGAACTCAGGGCCTGTTATTTTGGGGGTTTATAATCATACAGATAATGGTGCTTATACAATATCAGGACAAATGTATATTGGTCACCAGCGTACATATCGTTTATCACTGTTAATAGTCGCATTAATTAGTGTTTTTATTTTCTCAATGGTTGCAAGTTTCTCTATTTCTGATGTTTATGATAATGGCAATTATTGGGATAAATGGGATTGGTATTCTATTGGTGATAGTTTTTTAGGAATGGGAATTATCTATGGCTTAATTATGAGTGGCATTGCTTTTTTAACTGCCTTGTTTTCAAATCTTTATATTTTGTTATCAGAAAAAGGCAATAGCAGTTATCAAACCCATTTTTTACTTCAGCAGCAATGTATTGAAAGCAAACAACCCCTGTATATTACGGAGTTGCGCCAATGAATCCTTTTTTCCGTAAGCCTTTTATCATTATCACAAGTTTATTTATTTTAAGCTTACTGCTTTTTTATGGCGTACTTTTTCATGGATTCGCCTCTAAGTGGCAATGGAAAAATGAAAACTCTTCCGAATTATCTTCATATCCATATTCTCACTATGATTGGCGTAATACTTTTTATGCTTCTAGCGGAATGTTAATTAAAACTGAATCTGATAGTGGCCGATATGATGTAGATATTTATGGCAGACTTCATCGCCAAGATAATCAGAGAAAATATACACTGTACTTTTCTGATAAAGAAGGCATGCGCTTTGTATCGCAAGGTCAAGGTAGCTTTTATAACGCTTATTGTGTTGCCGATAAATGTGTTTTATTTACAGAGCAGGGACGACAAACTATAGATTTAACAGAGTTTACAGTAGCAGATTTAATTCCTTGGCAAGAGACTAACAATGGTTATTATCGTTTTCCTTTAGCGCTAATTGGTGGAAAATTACTCTTTTCACAAACAACATCGCAACTAGTACTAGTTGATAATAAGACAATATTAACAAGTTTAGATGAAGGCGAAAGCTGGGAATATTCAGTTAATACAGAAGATTTGGTGAAGCAATATTACGCTGAAGATTTTGGTGAGTTTACTCAATTTCATTACGCTCTATCAGGTGATTCCCTCATTATTTTTTATAACCACCATTACACAACAAATACGTTAGAAATCACGTTAAATTTAGTGAATAAAGAAGTGACAAAAACACGCTGGCTTCCTTTGCGTGTTAAAGAAGTTGCCCAAAATGCTAAAGGTGATATCTATTTTATTGCTCAACATGCTTATCGTGATCTCTATTCTGTTGTTCAACGTCAAGCTGATGGAAATTTAGTGATTTTCTATGAAAGTGGTTATAAATATATAAATCAGTTAATGGCAAGTAATGATAATTTGATTTTAAATAAAGGCCGTAATGATGATGAAATTACGTTAGTCTTTTCATTGAAAACAAAAGATTATACATTTTATGAGAAAACTACTGACGATATGATGTTTAATCCTGCTTTATCATCATTTGTTCGCTTATTTGACAACTATGGTGATAAAGACACTTTATTGTTATTGGGTGAGCGGCTGAAATATAGCCATGCTTCAATTAATTAATGTTGTATTTATCTTTGATTATCTTCATTTGAAAAATTAGAAAGTAAGCCATAAAAAAGGCTCTGAAAAATCAAACAGAGCCTTTTTGCTATCAATATTTAGTATTTGTTATGACTTATTTTGCCATCTCTTTTAAACGATAGAGTTGTTCTAATGCTTGTCGAGGTGTTAATGCATCAGGATCGATTTTATCTAACGCTAATTCAATGACAGAAGGCTCAGCTTCTGTTAATAACATCAGTTGTGACGTTTCAACATGACCAGAGCCAGTATGACCTGATAGCATTTCAAGCTCTTTTAGCTTCTGCTTAGCGCGACGGATCACCTCTTTGGGCACGCCTGCTAATGATGCTACGGCTAAACCATAACTTTTACTTGCAGCGCCTTCTTGGACGCTGTGCATAAAGGCAATAGTATCGCCATGTTCAACGGCATCTAAATGAATGTTTGCAGTGCCTTCAAGTTTTTCAGGCAGTGTAGTTAATTCAAAATAGTGAGTTGCAAAGAGAGTCATCGCTTTAATGCGGTTTGCTAAATTTTCAGCACAAGCCCAAGCCAGAGATAACCCGTCATAAGTGGATGTACCCCGACCAATTTCATCCATTAAAACTAAGCTATTTTCAGTCGCATTGTGCAAAATATTAGCGGTTTCTGTCATTTCAACCATAAAAGTGGAACGTCCAGAAGCAAGATCATCAGAAGCACCGACACGCGTAAAGATGCGATCGACTGGGCCAATTAAGGCTTTTTCAGCAGGTACAAAGCTACCAATATAAGCAAGTAAAGTAATTAATGCGGCTTGGCGCATATAAGTACTTTTACCCCCCATATTAGGGCCTGTAATGATCAATAAGCGACGTTGAGGTGCTAATTGTAATGGATTTGAAATAAACGGTTCACTAAGGACTTGTTCAACAACTGGGTGACGTCCTCCAGTGATTTGAATGCCTGTTTTTTCACTCAATTCTGGGCGAGTATAATTTAATGACTCAGCGCGCTCTGCAAGGTTAGAAAGAACATCTGTTTCAGCTAAAGCCTCAGCACTAATCTGTAATGCTGTCAGGTGAGGTAATAGCTTTTCAAAAATCTCTTCATAAAGCATTTTTTCGATAGCTAATGCTTTACCTTTAGAAGTTAATACCTTGTCTTCATACTCTTTTAATTCAGGAATAATATAACGTTCAGCATTTTTCAATGTTTGACGACGAACATAGTGCATAGGCACTAAATTGCTTTGCCCGCGACTGACTTGGATGTAATAGCCATGTACACCATTAAAGCCAACTTTTAGAGTATCAATACCCCATTTTTCACGTTCACGGATTTCAAGTTTATCAAGGTAATCACTTGCGCCATCGGCTAATGCACGCCATTCATCTAATTCGGCATTATACCCAGAGGCAATAACACCACCGTCACGTACTAATACTGGCGGTGTTTCAACAATAGCATGTTCGAGTAATTCACATAATTCATCGAACTGACTAATACGCTTTTGTAATTCTTTGATGTAAGGCATATCAGCTTGTTCAAGTACTTGATGAATATCGTGATATTGCTGGAAAGCATGGCGCATACGAGAAAGATCGCGAGGACGTGCGGAGCGTAGAGCTAAACGCGCTAAGACTCGCTCTAGATCACCTATTTGTCGTAAAAAAGGTTGCAGTTCAAAATAGAGGGGCTGTAATGCACTAATTGCATCTTGACGTTTAACGAGTTGTTCACGTTGGCGTAATGGGGTGTGTATCCAACGTTTTAGCATGCGGCTTCCCATAGGGGTAACACAGAGATCAAGTACGGATGCGAGTGTGTTATCGGTACCACCTGCAAGATTCTGTGTTAATTCAAGATTACGACGAGTCGCCGCATCTAAAATAATTGAATCTTGAGGGCGTTCCATAGTGATGTTACGAATATGGGGCAATGCTGTGCGTTGTGTATCTTTCACATATTGTAATAAGCATCCAGCAGCACAGAGTGCCAAATGTGCATTTTCAACACCGAAGCCTGTTAAATCACGAGTACCAAATTGCAGGTTCAGTTGTTGTTTTGCTGTTTCTGGTTCAAATTCCCAAATAGGACGACGGCGCAAGCCTTGCTGGCGCTCAATTAGTGCCATCGACTCAAAAGTTTCTGGATAGAGTAATTCAGCGGGATGAGTCCGTTGTAATTCGGCAATCATGCTTTCACTATCTGGCATTTCAGTAACACGAAAGCGCCCTGATGTGATATCTAATGTTGCATAACCAAATGCGCCATTTTTATCTTGCCAAATAGCCGCTAAAAGGTTGTCTTGGCGCTCTTCAAGTAAGGCTTCATCAGTAACAGTACCCGGCGTTACAATACGAATAACTTTGCGCTCAACAGGGCCTTTACTTGTTGCAGGATCACCAATTTGTTCACAAATAGCGACAGATTCCCCTAGTTGAACTAATTTAGCGAGATAGTTTTCAACAGCATGATGCGGAACACCTGCCATAGGAATAGGTTGGCCTGCGGACTGACCCCGTTTTGTTAATGAAATATCTAATAAGCGAGAGGCTTTTTTAGCATCATCAAAAAACAGTTCATAAAAGTCACCCATACGATAGAACAGTAAGATTTCAGGATGCTCTGCTTTAATCTTAAGATACTGCTGCATCATTGGTGTGTGGGATTCGAAATTTTGGCTGTCAGTCATGGGGTTATCTATATTAACTTATTGAATTAACTTGATTCTGTGTTTTTTTATTGTCTCATAAGATCTCATTATATCTTATAAAATATCACAGAATCCCATATATAAGTGTAGGTTAAAGTGTAGGTTGTTGATGGTGATATGGTATAATGGGCATAACAAAACTGACAACCTACACTTTTCACTAAAAATCTTTAATTATCTTATAGTCAGCGCTAAACAAGGTAACACTGATGAGCCAAAAGCAGCCAGCAAAACCCTTATCAACGAAAGCCATTGAGGCAATGAAACCTGCCAGTAAAGATAGGTCTGATACAGGTGAAAATACAGGTTTACGTGTATTTTGTGGCGCAACAGGCATTAAGACATTTTTCTACCGTTATAGTAGCCCAGTTACACATAAACTTGTACAGCTAAAGATCGGTAATTTCCCTCAAACTTCATTAAGTGAAGCGAGAGTTAAGTTATAAGAGTTGAAACAGTTACGTCAATTAGGCCGATGCCCCGCGACTGAGATGAAAGAAGAAAAGCAATACAAAAAACAGGAACAACTCCAGCCGCAAAAAACACAGTTAACAGTAAAAGAACTTGTTGAGCTTCATTTAGTTGATCGTATCGAAGATCGTATAGGCAAAGACGGTAGAATTATTTCTGGCTCAAGAAAGAAGAAAGGGCAAATAGAAGTTCGTCGTATGCTTGAAGCCGATGTTGTTCGTGTTTTAGGTGAGCTTATGGCTCATGAAGTAACCTGAAAAAATGTGATAGAGCTTGTGCGTGAAATTGATGGACGAGGCGCTAAGGTTCAAGCCGGTAATGTATTGCGTGAACTGTCGGCAGCCTATGAGTTTGCAATCGGTCTAGAGTATTTCGAAGATAATTTCGCTAATCCAGCTTTATTGGCAAAATCGAGCTTGTAGCAAGCTAAGTTTAAACTAACGAGTAATAAAGGCACTCGTTACCTTGATGATAATGAACTTCAGAAATTTTTAGCGTGGTTACCAAGTTCTGCTTATACCAATGTCGTGAAAAATGTTTTCCGTTTAACACTTTGGACAGGTTGCCGAACAGGAGAAGTGTGCGCAATGGCTTGGGATGATGTGGACCTAGAAAAAGGTACTATTCATTTGAAAGAAACTAAAACAGGCATTGAACGCTACGTGCAATTACCTGAGCAAGCAGTCACCTACTTGAAATCAATGCGCATGAACTCCGATAAATACCTTTTTCCATCTCAAGTAACCAAGTTACCCATTCAGCAAAAGTATCTAACAGAATGTGCATGGCGTTTACGTAAAGAAGGCAAGATGTTGGATATCCCCGATTGGTCACCTCATGATTTACGCCGTACCATGCGTACTGGTTTGGCTAAACTAGGTTGCCCTAATGAAGTGGCTGAGGCGATACTTGGTCATATACGTGGCGGCATTGAAGGAACGTATAATTTATACAAGTATGATAGTGAATGTAAGGTGTGGTTGCAGAAATGGGCGGATCATATAGGCAACTTAGTTTAACACATCAATCCGTGATTTTTTAGATATCTCATTGAATTTAATTTGATTTTTTGTAAAATTGCATGTTGTAATCATAGGTATGCTCATTTAATCTATTTAATAAAGTGGGATGTTGCCGTATAGCCAGAATAACCTCTATTTAAGGGTTTCGAGCCAACGGATTTATATCTGTTGCCCAGACATTAATATAATAATCAGAAAGAGAGGTTAGAAAAATTAGCTCAGATTTGACCTGATATATCTATTGTACAGAGCCAAACTTAATCCGACAGGCAGCTCTGTGCCAGAAGCGGAAGTAGCTTATATCGACAACATGAGTCAATATTAAACTGTTGAATAGTGGTGAGGGGGATACTTTCTGCTTAAATTGCTTAGAAGCTTGCACCTTGCTAAGTATGTAAATAAGGAAATGAAATGTTTGATAACTATGTATGTAAAATTTATGTAAGTGACAACCTTAATTTTAATAATTCACTCGAAGCCACAGCATTTGGTTTTGATGATGGTGCATCGAATAGGATACTTACCGCAGGTCACGTTGTTACTAATGCTCTAGGCGGGAAATACCCAGCTAGCAATACTAAAAAATTATACGTCAAATTTGAAAACCATAATGGGTTAGTAAACTCAACGCCTATCTTAGTTGATTTTATTCTCAACAATTGCAATGATGCAAATAACTATATCAATAATATCCCTTTTGTTGATAGTGCAGAATTAGTATTAAATCAATCTACTATCCAGCCTATATCCAGTTTTTTTAAAAAAAGATCCGTTATAAAAGGAAATACAATCTTCGGTTTGGGTTTCCCTTTGGGTCAATCTCAACTTGTTCAAATTCAAGGTACAGTTGGGCAATATTTCAATATGATTTGTGCTAAACATTCAGGTGGGGGGTGTAATACATCTCGTCTAATGGTAAACCATAATAGCAGTCCAGGATGTTCTGGTGGTCCCTACATTATAATTGATGATGAAACCCCTTTTGTAATTGGCAGCTTAATTGGAATCGTCAAAAACAGTATTCCATCAGTCAATCCACTTAATGCTATTCAATCAGCAAATGATTTTTAAGGAAGTAAATAGCTACTGGCCCAGTATAGCTTAAACAAGGCTTATTTTAATAAGGTCCCAATTCAATTACGAAGTCTTTGGGATAAATTGATAGTCAGTCTCAATAAACATAGAGAATGTACCTTGTTGTTAGTATTAACGAAATCAATTATAGAGGAAAGTACGTTCTTATCGACTTGGTATACTTTTCATAGAAGGTCGATTAGTATTTGGGCTGATGATATTGAAACGTCCGCTCCTCGCTCAAAGAAGACGGAAATGAAACAACATTGTGCTGCAAAATTTTTAACTAGAAAGGTGTTCTATGTTGTCATATAAATTAACGGTGATAAAATGCACTATCGTCAGTTTGAAGTGAGACTACCATGAAAAAAAATGAATTAATTCAAGCAACAAGACCAACTCGTACTCAACTTATTCGTTCGGTAGCAACCTCCACGGCGATTGAAACAGGGCAGGAGTCTCGTCGTCTTGAAGAAGAGATGAAGGCTAAGCGTGAGAAGTTTGGACACTTGAAACTGGCGATTTAGCTTTCTTTTAAGGCTTCGTTAACCCAATATTTCATGGGTTCATAGTTAAGGTTTAACCCTGCGTGGATTGCTGCAATATACTGCTCGGGGTGTTGAGTCCAACTTTCATAGTCTAACGGCTGGAAACCAGCTTGTACTGCCATCACATCTGCGAGTAAACGCGATAAGCGCCCATTTCCTTCCCTAAATGGATGTATCAGAATTAATTCCACATGTACTGTTGCTATAGCTTCTATGACTTGTTCTCGGCTCATATTGGTGCAAGGTGTGTACTTCGCTAGAAACTCTTTCTCGAATTGAGCAAGTAACTTTGCAACACGTCCCGCAGGGGCAAACATAAAGCCACCCTTGCTAATATTCACCGTACGTAACTGACCAGCCCATTCGTAAACATTCCCTAACCATTGGCGGTGCCAACGCTGAATAAGTGATACGGTAATTTGCTCAGTGGGAAATTGTTCTTCAAAAATGACTTGATACAGTTTTTCTAACAGGACAAGCTCAGCATCATTGATATCATCAACGTTTGAAAGCCCTAGCTTATTAGCTAGCACTTCTTCATCAGAGCCATCAGCAAATTTTCCTTCGCTGTTAGATACATCATATCTATTCATTTTATACTCGTCATACTTCAAGTTGGCAGCGTTGTTGACTACGTCAATTCGCACTAGTCACATACTTATGTATGCTCCTAGCGACTCATTTACTTGTCGCCTAGCTGCACCTCGAATTATTTAGAGTATAAGCGCTGGCTAGGTTAAATAAAATAATAACTACCTATAAATCAAAGAATTAATTAAGTGTAGGTTAAATTGTAGGTTTTGTTGGAAAATTAATAAATATCGTTATATTTCAACGCTAACACACCCATGCATCATTGGTGTGTGGGATTCTAAGTGTTGAATGTCAGTCATGTTGTTGTCTATCTTAACGTATTGAATTTTAAGTTATTTGTGAAAATCTATTGTTACACCACATATCGTTCTATTTCACAAGCATTGTGTGATCATATCACAAGGTTTCAGTTCATTGTTTTAATGATCCAAATATCTTTTTAGACTAAAAGCCAAATAATTTTAAGTCTATGATATCGTTGATTCACCATTAATGACAATCTACACTTACCTGGAAACTCTTTGTTTTTAATTTATTACGTATTGATTTAAATGATATTTTATTACATTGATAAATAAAGTGATAGTACCTGCTTTATTGATTTTATATTAAAGCTTATTGCTCAGGCATTAAAGGAAGGAATTGAAAATAGCTAATATAGGATATCTATAAATTCTTTAAAAAATACTTATAAATATATAATATTATATTTAAGTAAATATACGTTATTAATCAAAGCTCGATACTCTCATCAAGAGTATTATTAAGATGCTTAAAATTAATGTAATAAAAAATAGTCATTAATTATTAAACTCATTATAGTTTATAGCGGGTTAATTACTTAATAATATAATGAGGGATTATGAAAAAGAGCATATTGGCATCGATAATAAGTCTTTTATTAATATCAGCAGTAGGTTGTGATAATTCAAATGAAAATTCGAATACAGGAACACCTTTGCAAGATAAAAATAAGACAGAGCAAACAACACAATCTAAGCCTGATTCAAAAAATACGCAATCTGATGAAGTTCAATTTAGTCAGAAAATTGAAAAAGGTAACTTATGGTTAGCAACGTTTAACGAAGATTTTGGCACCATCATTCAGAAAAAAACCGGCAGACTTTCGGGCACAATTAACGTTAATCTTTTAGATAATACGAAAAAAGTTTTAACAAGTTTAAGTTCTGATAATGGCAAAACTCTTGATCTAACACCTTTCAAAATACTCGAAAATGAAGCAGAGACCGATCAAATAAAAAGAATGAAAGCGAACAGTGCGCTAATGCCTGTTAGAAGTGCTTTCTCTATGTATTTGAGTGGATCAGGTGCTGAACGCGCTCAAGAATCTTTTGAATTTATGAAAACATTTTCGCCTACACTCCCAGAGCTAGATGCTGTGGGGAATGCTTATGGTGAAAGCTATGTTGATCTATATAAGAAACTGCTGAAATTAGGCGATTATCTTGTTGTAAAAGAGACTTATCGCTTAGATGATTTTGCACAAGCAAGTACTTTGTATGAAGATGTGAAAAATGCTTATGCCAAACTAATCGATGAGAAAGAAAAAGCCGCTGAGGCATATGAAAACTATTACCAAGCAATGCATATTGAAGAGCTTGAATTAGTGAAAAAAGAAGGCTTAGTTGTTCGTTATCAAATTATGCAATCATTGGATACAGTAACTAATACTCTTGATTCAATGAACCCAGATAAAATTGATGTGACTGCACTCTCTGCTGCGATTACAAAAATTGAGGAACAATCAATTGAGTTAGGAAAAGTATTTGGTGATGAAGCATTGCTAAATAAAGAAAATATGAAAGGTACTGATTATTCAGTTAAAAAATATTTAGAATTATACCAACAACTTGTTATTGAGTTAAAAGTGTTAGAAAAAAAACTCAATGAGAATAAAGATATATCAGGTAGCATAAATACGATTTCAAATGAATATAAATATTTAATAGAGAATTATAATTCTCTAATAGCGAAGTAATATTTACGCCATAAAAATGTAAATCGCACTTTAATAGTGCGATTTCTTTCGCAAAATTCACCTTTTTTACTGTGTTTTATTAAACATTAAATGATTGTTAGAAAAAGATGATCCAAACTAATGCTCAGAAGAGTCTTGAAATAGAGTGGAATGCTAGGAAAAAAATATTAAGAATGTAATCTGTTTTTATATAATAAAATTTTAAATTAATGATAAGTATTCATTCTTATTTTACATTCTTACTTTATTATAGTTGCGCTATTTATTTTGCTCTTTGGCTTAATTTTACTGATAAGAAAATGCGTTTTTATCGGTGCAATATAGGACTATCTATAACCACTTATACTTTAAGACGTGCTTCATCACCAAATACGTCAATTGTATTTAATGCAACAACGGATAATGACAGCAATATTATTTATTGGTTTATAGATGATGCTTATCTAGGGAATAGTACAAATCAGCGTTCAATAGAGTGGTATCCCAAAGAGAGTGGTCGCTATCGTATTCGTGCAGTAGACGATAAAGGAAGAGCGGATACGCGAAATATTCGTGTTGATATTATTGGTGTGATTAACAAACAAGAAATTGAAGCACATTAATATTGAAGTTAAAGTCGGTAGGTTTTACTTAATGTTTTTCTTAACGCCAAAATATTAATCTCTATCGTTATCTTACTCTAACTGTTATTACCCTATATTGTTGCGAGATAATTATTAGGTAAAATATTGAAAAATTTATTTTATCTCGTGAGTAAGGAAGAAATAACCAGTATGAAAACTAGTATTCTAAAATTAGCTTTATTAGGTGCATTAGCGTTACCGTTAGTGGGATGTGGTGATGCAACACCTAATTGTGATAGCACTGAAGCAAAAAACTTAGTGGTTGATATAACAAAAGATGAATTACGTGATCAAAAAATGGCGGCTGTGATCGATCAAATTAAGATCAAAGTAGAAAGCGTACGTACTCGTGAACATGATGAGAAGAGAGATACTTACTCATGTGCTGCGGAACTTTCTTTTGAAGGTAAAGGTGGCAAAAACTCTATTCCAATTACTTATACCATTGAAAGTACAGATGACGGCAAAGAGTTTTACGTTAATGTATTTGGTTTGTAGTTGATCCAGAAAAAACCAGAATAGAAAGTAGATATATAAGTAGCAAGCCTATATATCTACTTGTAATAGAAATTATGCTAGATCATCCAGAAATTCTGGTGATGGAACAAAGAATAATGTACCCGTTATAGGGGTACTGAATTTAAGCAATTTATCCGTATGGCCCTCAGGTGTACCTGTAAACATATTTTCTAACATACGGTTAGTTGTTGAAAAATAACGTGCATAACCAATAAAGTAAGTACCATATTCATTTTGGGATGGATTGGAAAAAGGCATATTGGCTCTGACAATTTTTAAATCTTCGCCGTTCTCATCTTGAATATTGGTGACAACATTGTGTGAACCAGGCTCTTTTTCTTCATCGGTTAATTCCACATCATTAAATTTATGTCTACCAATGACTTTTTCTTGTTCGATAAGAGGCTGTTTTTCCCATGCTTCCATATCGTGAATATATTTTTGTACAAAAGCGTAACTGCCACCTGCAAACTCAGGATCTTCATCACCAATAACGGCATAAGAAGCTCGTTCATCTTCATATTCTGGGTTTTCAGTTCCATTGACAAAACCAATAATAGAGCGCCCATCAAAATATCTAAACCCATGTACTTCATCAACAGGCGTAACAATATTCTTTAGCTTTTGGCTGATGATAGATGCTAATTCGTAACAGGCTGAAACTTTGAGAGCTCGAATATGGAAAAAAAGATCGCCTGGAGTTGAAACCGCGGTATAAGTATCACCTTTAATTTCTTTAAAGGTATTTAGCTCTTTGGGTTTAGGCTGATTGGGAAATAATGTAGCCCATGCATTTGCCCCGAATCCCATTACACAACTTGTTTCCAATTCAGGAAAACGTGTTCTCATACTACGTATCAGGCCAGAAAAATTATTACAAAAATCGATCAGTGTATCGCGGTTTTCAGGTGAATGGGTGAGGTTAAAAACTAAAAAATAAGCATTCTCACAGGGTGATTTCGTAACATCTTGGTATTTCATGGTGATCCCTAAATGACGAATATATAGATGAATAGTAATTAAGTTATATTTACAAAACATTGTTTTTTTAGTTTTACACCAAAAAACTCCCTATTACAAAGAGAGGGTTTGAGTTTTATTCAGATTTTTATCAATAAACATTATCAGAAATGCTATTGTTTTCTCTATTTTTTATAATGCTAATACACTGTATTAATTAATATTCTCATGACTTTGATAAACTAAAGATAGGTGCGGATGTTCCCATAAACTAGCTGGAGTGACAGTAGTTCTTTCCCACGGTATTTGCCCAATAAACCATAATTTCCAAAATTGTAATTTGGCATTAGGATTTTTGCTTAATAACTCTTGGAATGTTTCTATTTCACCTACACGAATAGAGAGTGCTGATTTATAAATATCAAAAACAAATTTAGAGCAAAACTGGCGGGAAGAGTCGTATTTAAAACCTGTGTGGTAAAGCTTATTTAATCTTTCAGGTACTTGTGCAACAAGTGCATTTTTTTGTTCGTCAGAGAGTTGTGTTGATAGCCGGCGTATTGCATAACGTTTGCCCGCAGAGCGGTTAATAAAGCGGGTTAATGTGGTTGTGGTTGAGAGCGGAACTCGGCTTTCGGCAACTAAATAATCCTCACCATTATGACCAATAATAATGCCAACATGATTACTCCAGCATAAAGAAGCTGAGGAAATTTGACGAAATAAAGAGGTACCAATACACGTAAATACGATATCACCAACTTCTAATTTTTGTGGATAACCAATTTTTATCATCATTATATGACCTATTAAATAGAAATATAATCACCATTCTTTGACCATAATAAGTAGATAAGGTTTCTATTTGATAACTCAATGATCTTAAGATAAAAAGAACGCTCGGATTTAAGATGTTCTTAATTTTAAGAGGAAAATCATTATTTATTCAGAATAAGAAGATAAAATTAGAATATTAAATTAATATTTTAATTGAGTAATAAATATATATTTAAGTAAATTAACTTAGTCTCTCATTTGAAATATCATATTTTACGACCACGCTATTTTCATAAAGTAACTCTGATGTAATTAATTGAGGAAAAGCACCTACATTGTTCTTAGTGTAAATATCTCGCCAAATTTCATTACAGCGATATACATGCTCTCCCTTTTTGAAAAAAGAAGAAGACTTCTCATAAATATGATAACGATATTCCCTTGCTTCACTACAAAGGAGCTCACCTTCTAACTGATGTTCAGCAACATGTAATCTAATTTGGTAATCATAAGGTGTTGGATTATATAAGACTAAATCTACATAGTTATAAAAAATTGCGGCTCCAGAGCCAAAAGGAAGTACTCGTCCTTCATCAGGAAAAGGATCAAAACTATGATTTGCCTTTTCAATCACTTTTAATTCAGAGTGTAATGCTAACCAATGTATTAAATTACTCGCCTGACAAATTCCACCGCCTACACCTTTTCGTGCTTCGCCATAGGAGAGTTGCATACCATCAATAAAACCTCTTTTATAGCTAGGTTTACCGACTAAATAACAAAAAGAGAAATACTCACCCGGTTTGATCACTACGCCATCTAACGCTTTTTCGACTAATTTAAGATTCGTTATTTTATTGTATTGTAATTGAATATCACTTTCGCCACGGCGACTAATCAATTTAGATGTATGTTTTAAATAACGGTAAGAAAGTCGTTGTTCTGGTTGAACGTCTCTGCTGTATTTTCGACCTGAAAAATACCAACTAAGAGAACGGAAGAAACGACGTTGCGCCACTCTCAAAGTATAAAGAATAGGGTGATAAGACGAGAGTGTTCTACGCATAAAATCCTTTTAAACAATAACAAATAGAAAGGAATAAACGGGAGTATGATAACGATTTAATGAGGATATTGATACGCTGATATCCTTAAAATAAGAGGACTAAGAATTTAGCTGCTAAATTTATTTATTGATATCTTTCGTTAAAATTTGAGCTTGAGATTGTAAGATAGATAAAAAATTCTTAGTGGCTGGGGAGATATATTTTTCTTTATGATAAAAGTAACGAATGCCTCGGCTAAATTGAATATCATCAAATGCAATTTCACATAAAAGACCAGATTCTAATTCTTGCATGATAGATAAACGGGATAAAATTGAGATCCCTAAACCGTGAATAACCCCCTGTTTTATTCCTTCTAAACTATTTATTTCCATTACATTTTTGAGTTCTTTATTATTTTCTTGGATCCTATCTAATAAAAAGTCACGGGTAGCAGAGTGCTCGGGTTTGATCAGAAAAACTTCTGATACAATATCAGAAAATCTGCAATGTTTCTTTTTTGCCAACCAATGTTCAGGTGAACAAATAAGCACTAAGGGATCGATAAGAAAAGTATCAAGATGATATTCCGTCGGATCTAAATAGATATGATCTGACATGATCAAAAATTCTAATTCTTGGGTATCAAGCTTACGGATAAGTTGGGTTGAACTTGAAATATCCATGCTTAATTTCACATCAGGATATTGCTCTCTAAACTGCGCCATAATTTGAGGCAATAGGTAAACGCCAACAAAATGGCTAGCGCCAAACTTAATTTCACCTTTAGAGGGATCATCAAATTGTCGCATATGCTCAGAAGAGGATTTTACTAAATTAATAATCTGAGTTGCGTACTGCTGATAAACCTTACCTTGGGGAGTTAAATAAAGCCGATTATTGATCCTTTCAAACAATGTTGTTTGCAACTCTTCTTCTAGCTTTCTGATTTTAATACTCACACTGGGTTGAGTGCAAAATAGGCGTTCTGCAGTTTCAGTGACATTAAAACCGTTGGCAAGTAGTAAAAAAGCATCAAGTTGGCTTAAATTCATATCAACACCATAAATTATTTTTATAGTTATAATATATTAATACAATTATCTTTATACCTCAATATTTCTATACTGGACTTCCTACCCTACACATTAAGAGGAATCGGTTATGGAAAAGACTGCGAAGCGAGATGACATCGCTAAACCAGCGCCATCATCACCAAAACAAAACGGTAAGAAAATAACCTTAAAAACAATAGGAATACCTTTAGCTTTATTGGTATTGCTTGTTTTATTTTTTATGCCAACACCAGATGGATTAAGTATTGAAGGGCAAAAAGCCATTGCTATTTTTTGTGCTGCGTTAATTTTATGGGTGTGTGGTTCTTTACCCATTTATTTAACTTCAATGCTCGTTATTGTTTTGCTTCCAATAACGGGAACTGTCGCAAAAGAGAAAGTGGTTTTCGGTACATTAGGTTATGACGTTATTTGGCTGATGGTTTCAGCATTTGTTTTAACGTCCGCCATGATCAAATCGAATATTGCCAGACGCTTTGCTTTATGGATGATCACCAAATTTGGGCAAACCCCCAAAAAAGCGTTATTTGTTCTTATTTTAATTAACTTTAGTTTAGTTTTCTTTGTTCCTTCAACGACTGCACGCGCAACATTAATGGTGCCTATTTGTATGATCTTATTAGAGATACATAAGGCAATTCCCGGAAAAAGCAATTACGGGAAATTAATGATGTTGCAAGGTGTACAAGCTGATGCCTTGGCAACATCCGGCGTAATGACGGGTACTGCCGCTAATATTATTGCAGTTGGATTTATCAATTCACAAGCTGGCGGTTCTATTGGTTATATGGATTGGCTAATTGCCTCTTTCCCATTAGCTATTGTTGGCATGACTATCTCCTTTTTTATTGGATTAAAATTATTCTCTTTTAAAGGGGAAGTGGATTTTGAAGGCTCGCTAGAGAAATTGAAAAAAGAACGTTCTCAACTTGGTGCATTAACTAAGAATGAGAAAAAAGCCATGTATATCTTTTTAATGGCAGTGTTCTTATGGGCAACCGAAAGCTATCACCAAGATATGTTTGGCTTCAAGATTAGTGTTTATATGACTGCTGTTATTGCTGCCATTCTTTGCCTGATGCCTCGTATTGGCTTATTAACGTGGAATGAAGCCAATATCAAATGGGATCTAATGATATTTGCAGCAGGTGCTTATGCGGCTGGTAACACCTTAGAATCTACAGAAGGAGCACAATGGTTAATTGGTAAAATGGTTTATGGGCTCGGGCTAGAAAATATGAGCACTACAATGGTTTATATTGTAGTTGTCTTTATCTGCATGTATAGCCATTTAATTTTTACCAGTAAAACAGTAAAAACAACCATCTTAATTCCGGCCATTATTGCACTTGCTAAAACATTGGGCATGGATCCGGTTACATTGGCATTAGCTGCGTCATTTACACTGACTTATACCATTACCTTACCACCACATTCGAAAGTAAATACTATCTATTTCTCAAGTGGCTACTTTAGTGTATTAGAGCAAATGAAATATGGATTAATTACTTGTTTTGTTGGGGCATCGGTAATTTCTATTGCGATATTTACTTGGTTCCAAATTCTTGGATATGGTCTTTAAACCATTAAATTAAGGAATAATAATGAGACTAATTTTATTAAGACACGGTGAAACCTTATGGAATATGGAATCGCGCTTACAAGGACATGCTAATTCATGTTTATCACCAAAAGGTATTAATCAAGCAATGGCGATAAAAGAGAGTATTAAATTATTATCACCTGCTAGGATTATTACGTCAGATTTAGGCAGAACAGTACAAACCGCAGAAATTGTTGGTCATCCTGAAGCAGTTAAAGAGCCATTATTGCGTGAGTTAAATATGGGAGAGTGGACGGGACAACGAAAACCAGAACTTATAAGACACCATGCAGATAAATACAAAAATTGGCGAGCAGGAACATATACGCCACCTAAAGGCGAAAATTGGTTTGATTTTTGTGATCGCATTGGTGCGGCATTACAAGGATGGGTGCATAAAGAAGACAGCGATTTATTAGCGGTTGTGCATAGTGGAGTTATTCGTGCCGCCTGCAAAGTATTTTTAAATTTATCTCCTGAGTTTTTATTACCAGCAACACCAGGCACAATAACGATATTTAATTTTGATCTTAATTCTGACAAAGCACCAAAATTAGAAGCCTATAATATTGGCTCTTATATGCCAGATAAGAATGTCGCTGATTAAGATTAATAAGTAGTGGTTTTCAAATTAATCGTAGTAATTTAATTTATATAACTATTTAAAAAGCACTCCGATATTAAATCAGAGCAAGGGAAACCTTGCTCTTTTTTTTGTCTATGAAAATAAAAGAATACATTTTGTAAATAATGTTTTTTATTCTTTTTTATACAATTTGTAACTAATAGATTAAGTCGAATTTCATTCAAAAGTAACATGTGGTGGGTTTAATTTAATCAAATAGAGTAAAAAGTAGCTTTTATTATTAAGAGAAAATAATACTTTTTTTTACTCACACCATATGCGTTATAAAATGAAATAAAAATTTATTTATTAATAAAAAATAGTATTTAACTTTTATTTTGATTTAACAATGTTGTATCAATATATGAAAATTTAAAATAATTAAAAATAAACTTTATTAGTTAACTAATAAAGAGTTCACTTGGTTTTAAATCCTGATTAAAATCAAAAATAATGAATATTATACCGCTATAACCAAAACTTGTTTATTGTAAAAAACAATTAGATAATACTCACATACTGAGTTAATTAAGTATTTTTTAATTAATTTTGTTTTATTAATAAAAATTAATCGGAGAAAAAATGAGAAAAAATTTACTTGCAACATTAATTGCTGCGGCGACTATCTTTGTCACTAATAATGCATTAGCAGCAGATGGTACTATTGATTTTACAGGTGAAATTATAGACAACGCATGTGAATTAGCAGCGGGTTCTGATGCTTTAAAAGTTAATTTAGGTACTGTCTCTAAAAAAGCATTACCAAGTACAGGAAGTACTGCTGCAGCGACAAAATTCACAATTAAATTAATTAATTGCCCTAAAACAGTGACCACTGCATCTGTTAAATTTGACGCAGATTCATATGTAGGTGATGACAGTGTTATTGCCCTGAAAAAAGAGTCGGGTGTAGCAACTGGAGTGGGTATTCAAATTACGGATGATGCAAATGTTGTAGTACCTTTATTTACAGCATCTAAAGCCTATCCATTAAAAGAAAATATTGAAAATAATTTAGATTTTAGAGCTCGTTATATTGCTAAAACAGATTCTGTTACTGCGGGTTTAGCAAATGGTAATGCAACGTTTACTATTAACTATAACTAAATAAGATTAAATATAAATTAAGGTTTAAAAGGACTTGAACCTTATTATAAAAACATAGTGGTGATAATATGAAGTCTATTATTGTCTTTTTAATTTCTATTCTTTTTTTTATTAATCAATCTTCTGCTGGTGTTATTATTGGCGGAACTAGAGTTATTTATACAGAAGGGAATAAGAACGTTAGTATTAATGTTGAAAATCCAGATAAAATTCCCTATTTAATCCAGTCTTGGATAGATGATGTTAATGAAAATAAACAGTCAAAATTTACCATTACTCCACCTTTATTTAGACTAAACCCAGATAAGGCGAATACGCTGAGGATATTTTTAACTGAAGGGGATTTACCTAGTGATAAAGAGTCTCTATTTTGGCTAAATATAAAAACAATACCTGCAACAGAAAAAACAGAAAATTCATTGCAGATTGCTTTTAAGACTCAAATGAAATTAATTTACCGACCTGAAAATTTAAAAAAGGTAAATTTTGAGGAAGAGCAGAAAAAATTAATATGGTCAAAAGTTGGAAAAAAAATTAGTGTGAATAATCCAACACCCTATTATTTTAATTTTCAGATAATTAATTTTAATGGGAAATCAGTCAATGATGTCTCTTATGTTGAACCTTTTTCAACAAAATCATTTGATATAAATGATGGTAATGAACATGGCACGATAAATTGGGAAGTTATTAATGACTATGGTGCTAGCGTGAATTTATCAGAAGTGAAAATATAATAAATTATAAATTTAGGTTTTAATATGAAAATTAGAAAAATATGTATTAGCCTAATTTTATATTTGGGCTATACGGCTTTATCATATGCGGAAAATGACAAATCAGATAATATCTACTTTGATCCTGATTTTTTAGAATTACCCAATAAAAGCTCAATTGATTTATCTCAGTTTGAAAATAATGAGCAGTTACCAGGTAAATATTATGTTGATATTTATGTTAATACTAATTTAATTGGTACTAAAAATATTAAATTTGAGAAGATAGATAATGGCAAGTTAATCCCCTGCTTATCAATATCTGATCTCACTAAATTTGGTGTTAAAACAAGCGAATACAAGGAATTAGAAACAAAAGGAAATAACTGTATTAATTTGTCAGCGATCCCTAATGCAAAAAGTGAATTTCAATTTAATTCTCAACGCTTATATTTAAGTATTCCTCAAATAGCGATGAATAATGATCCTAGAGGATTTGTTGATTTAAATAATATAGATAATGGTATTACTGCACTGTTATTAAATTACAGTTATAGCGGTTCGAAAAATTATGATCGTAAGAGTGATGGCTCAAATACAACATCAAACTATATTAATTTAAGACCTGGAGTAAATATAGGTCCTTGGCGTTTGAGAAATTATACAACTTGGTCTAATAGTGATGATAAATCTAGTAAGTGGGATACTGTTTATACGTATTTATCGCGTAGTATTAATCAACTGAAAAGCCAATTAATTTTAGGGGATGGTGTATCACTTTCTTCTGTTTTTGATAGCGTACCTTTTAGAGGTATACAACTTGGTACTGATGATGATATGTATCCTGAAAGTGTACGCGGATATGCGCCTGTAGTACGTGGTATTGCGCGCAGTAATGCCCAAATTACTATTAAGCAAAATGGATATATTATTTATCAGACAGAAGTCGCCGCAGGGCCTTTTGAGATTAATGATTTATATCCCACTGGGAGTAGTGGGGATTTATACGTCACAATAAAAGAATCTAATGGGAGTGAACAACATCAAATCGTACCATTTGCTTCTTTACCTGTTTTACAGCGTGAAGGCTATTTATCTTATAGTGTGACGGGAGGCGAATATCGCTCTTATGATAAGAATGTGGATAAAACTAAGTTTGGGCAATTTACATTAATTTATGGCCTACCTTATGGAGTGACAACTTATGGTGGTAGCCAGTTAAGCCAAGATTATCAATCTTATTCATTGGGAGCAGGAAAAAACTTAGGTGTTTTTGGTGCAATTTCTGTTGATATCACACATGCAAACTCAACCTTTAATGATGGTACTAAGCAGCAAGGTCAATCCTATCGTTTTAGATATAATAAAAATCTGAATAATATAGGAACGAATATAGCATTAGCAGGTTATCGTTATTCTACAAACGGCTTTTATAGTTTATCAGAAGTATTCGATAGTTTTCGACGTACAAACTATAGCCCAGAAGTTGAACGTCGCCGTAATCGTGCTGAAATTACGATTAACCAAAATCTAGGTGAAGGGAATGGTTCTTTAGCAATTGGTTATATAAAAGAAGATTATTGGAATAGTAATAAAAAGACACAGTCTGCTACGTTAGGTTATAACAATAGTTGGCAAGGGATCAGCTATGGAATGAATTATACTTATAATAAGAATACAAATCGTTACTCTTATATTTCAGGAGAGAAAACACAAAGTGAAAACGAACACTTATTTGCATTTTCGGTGAGTGTGCCCTTTAGTGTTTTTGATGATACTTTTTATTATAACTTTAATACCAATAGTAGTAATCATAATACCAGCACAGGCAGTGTGGGAATTTCTGCATCTCAACTCAATAATAGATTAAATTGGAGTGCACAACAGGGATTTACCAATCAAGATCAAGGATCTTCTGGAAATATCAATGCATCCTATAAAGGTCAACTAGGTGATATTACTGGGGGGTATAGCTATAGCAAAGACAACCATAATCTTTACTATGGGGTCAATGGTAGCGTAGTTGCTCACTCTGGAGGAATAGTCCTTGGACAACAACTGGGTGAAACTTCTGCAATTGTTGATATTCCAAATGCTAAAGATATTGCGATACTAAATCAAGCGGGGGTCAAAACCAATAGTCGTGGTTATGCATTAGTGCCTTATGTTACGCCGTATCGAAAGAATACTTTAGAAGTTGATACATTAATGTTACCTGAAAATACAGAAATGGAATTGACGAGCCAAACGATTTCGCCTAGTCGAGGGGCTTTAGTTAAAGCTGATTTTTCTGCTAACGTAGGTCATCGCGTATTAATGACGGTTAATCTTGCAAATAAAAAACCAGTTCCATTTGGTGCTCAAGTTATTTTTAAAGATAACAGCCAATTGAATAGTATTGTTGGTAATGATGGAGAGGTTTATTTATCGGGGTTAGAACAACGCGGAAACTTAACTATTAAATACAACAATGAAACATGTCATGTAAATTATGATTTATCAGGTGTTCTTGATTATTTAGGACTCTATAAAGTCGCTGTGACTTGTCAGTAGTAAATTTAAATAGCATTAAAGCTAATATATTAAACCCAGTTATTTCTTTTATAGCTGTCGATATTTGCTACGCGTAGGAAAGTGAAATGACTATATTAATAAGATTTTTTATTTTAATAACCAGTGTAATAATAAGTTTTCCTTTACTCGCTGGGAATACGGTTACTGTTAATTTTTCTGGAAATATTAGAGCTGCAACTTGTAATATTTCTGGAGGAAGTAATATTAATATTGATTTAAAGGAAATGCCTGCAAATTTATTTAAGACAACAAATTCGAGTTCGGTGTGGAATAATTTTACGATTAAATTAATTGATTGTTCACCCACAATAAATCAAGTAAAGCTAACATTTACTGGTACACCAGATAATGCTGATGTCAATAATTTATATAAAAATGAAGGAACTGCAAAGAATATTGCCGTGCAATTGCAGAATGAAAATAGTAATGGATTAATACCATTAGGTAATCAAAAATCACTGTATATCGCGGTTAATGGCCAGTCATCAGTGAATATTCCTTTAAGAACACGGGCATTTAGTAAACTTGGAAATGCCACTCCAGGTACGGTATCTGCAAAAATTACAGCAACCATAATCTATAGGTAGAGGCAGAATATTATGTATAAAATCATACCATTATCCCTATTGTTTTTATGTTCTCCTTTTGCAGTAGCAAGTGTTGTTAATATTAATGTTTATGGCTCTGTGATTGCATCACCTTGTGAATTAGAAACAAAAAATTACTTGATTGATCTTAATAAAATAAATATTAGAAATATTAAAAACAATCAAAATTCAGATTGGGTTAATTTTTCTATAAAGTTAAAAAATTGCCCAATAACAACGAATAAAGTCACAATGACCTTAAAAGGGATTGTTGATCCTAATTATCCAGAGTATTTTATTAATAGTGGCACAGCAAAAAATACGGCATTAAATATCGCAGCACAATTAAATAAAAGTATTATAAAAAATAATGAAAAATTAATAGTGAACGTTAATCAGCAGACACACAATGCTGAATTTCCTTTATCGGCAAGAATTATAGGTTATGGAAGTAATATCACAGTGGGTTCATTTAAAAGTCATCTTGAATTCACGCTTCTTTATAATTAATGAGTAATAAAGGAAATAAAAATGAGTCATATTTACCCGGAATCAAAAATGATTGGAAAAAAAATAGCTTATTATAGAGCTATGAATGGGTACACTTTAAGTGAACTGGCGGAAATAATTGGTATCAGTCAACAACAGCAATCAAGATATGAACGAGGTATTAATAGAGTTAGTTTAGATAGACTTTATCAATATGCTCGTGCTTTTGATATTTGTTTAAGCCAATTTTTTATTTTAGATGAAGAAGAGCAAAAAGAGATGAAAACTAAAATAATAGATAAGTTAGGAGATAAAAATGCGCCATATAAGCACTAAATCTATTTTTTTATTAAGTGGGGCTTTATTTTATTCCACGTATACTTTTTCTGCTTGTATTCAAAATCCAAATCTCAGAAATATTAGGGCTGATATACCGAATAGAGTCTATTCAATTCAATATGATGATATGGGAACTCGTGTATTAGAAGAAATTCAGATCAATTATAAAAATGGACCTATAAATACCTACTCAGGTACTGATGGGCAATGTGGTAATGCATCAATTTCTGCGAAATATACTAATGGATGGGTGCCTAATGCGAATAAAATTGTACAGACAAATATTCCTGGAATTGGAGTGAAAGTTTATTTTAATAATATAGGTGCTATTAATTTTGACTGGGTTAGTAAGTCTACTGAAGTTGGTAAAACATATCATATGCCCAATCCTTATTGGAGAGTGCAGATAATAAAAACAGGCCAAGTAACACAGTCAGGAAGCTTAAAATTGGGAGAGGTTGCTAAAGCTGTGCAGAATAATACTGCACCTCGCAATACTACTTGGAATTTAACATCGTTATTTCTACCGTTAAATGCAATAAGAATAAACTCTTTAAAATGTTCAACCAAATCATCTAGTTACAATGTTAATATGGGCACTTGGTATGATACCCAATTTAAAAATATTGGTGATGTAAGTAAAAATGTTGATATTCCCATTACGCTAAGTTGTGCTGCAGGTACCAATATTAAAGCCACTGTGACGAGTAGTGCTGGATATATTGATGTAAATACAGGCAAATTAAAGTTATCAGGTACAAATTCAGCAACAGGAATTGGAATTCAGTTATTAGATAAAAATAATAATCCTATTAAATTAAATACTAAAAATAGTTTACAAAATCAGGTTGCATCAGGCGATTATATTTTTGGTTGGAAAGCACGTTATATAAAAACAGGAAGTACTATAACACCAGGAAGTGCTAACTCAATTGCTACGGTAAATATTTTGTACGAATAATTAATGAGTGTATTTTTGATATTATCAATTTTATTTTTCGGAGATGTTATGAATAAAGAAATATCAAGATTAGTTGGCGCTAAAATTAGAGAGTTAAGAATAACACACAGTATGAGTGGCAGTGAGTTTGGTGCTTTATTGGGAATAAGCCAGCAACATCAATCTCGTTTTGAAAATGGTGAGTCAAACATCCATGCAGAAAGTATTTATATTTTATCCTATCTTTTTGATGTCGATTTAAATTACTTTTTTGATGATGTTCAACATGTTGTTGATAAAGATAAAATAGAGAATAAAAAAAGTCATTATCAATCAGAGTCAATTATCGCAAGTAACGATATTTGGCGTTAATTTTATAAGATGCCTAATAATAAACTAGGCATCTTATATTTGTTTTATTTAAGGCGATATTTTTAAAACCTTACCAATATCCCAGTACCTTCCACCATACACTACCCAAGGTTATCCAAACGATAAGGTTAACTACGCTCATCACAAATCCGGTTTTCCACCATTCGCCCAATGTGGCGTAGCCAGAACCGAAAATAATGGGTGCAGTACCAGTACCGTAATGGGTTAATGACATCATTAATGAAGATGAGAATGCCAAGATAAGTCCTAATAACATTGGTGGGGCGCCAAGGGCTAAACCTGCGGCATAGAAAGCAGCAAACATAGCGGTAATATGGGCGGTAGTACTGGCAAAGAAATAGTGAGAATAAACATAAATTAATACCAGTAATATCATGCCACTGACCCAACTTATTCCCATGCTATCAATACTTGCCCCAACACTGAGTGACAACCATTTAATTAGTCCTAATTTTCCTAAGAAGGATGCCATCATTACTAATGCAGAGAACCAAACTACGGTATCCCATGCACCTTTGTTTTTTAAAATATCATCCCAATTCAAAACACCTGTACATAATAAAATAGATAAGCCAATAAATGCCGCTGTTGTCGCATTAACGCTAAATCCATCACCAAATAACAGTGCAGGGACGCCTGCCCACATAATTAATAATAATGCGAAGACGGCAAGGGTTATTTTTTCAGGCAATGAAATAGGCCCTAATTGTGCTAAACGCTCTTTAGCAAAATGTGGTGCATTCGGGGTGCTGGTTATTTCAGGTTTATAAAGTAGATAAATAACAATAGGCATTAAAATTAATGAAACGATAGCGGGTACAAAAGCCGCAATTGCCCACATAGACCAACTAAGCTCATGTGTAGGATCGGTTTCACTGATAATTAAACTCACAATGAGTGGGTTAGGAGCTGTTGCCGTAATAAACATGGCAGAAGTAATTGGGTTTATATTGTAGTTCACTAAAGAGAGATAACGGCCTATTTTACCACTTGTACCATCTTCTGCTTTAGAGTTAAAACTATCTGATATTGAACGCATAATTGGGTGAATAATCCCACCACCACGCGCGGTATTACTTGGTGTTACAGGGGCTAATATTGTTTCAGCAATAGCCAATGAATAGGCTATCCCAATGGTTTTTTTGCCAAATAGGGAAATAAAATAATAACCAATTCTAGCGCCGAGCCCGGTTTTATTCAGACTCATTGACACCATAATGGAAATACCAATTAACCAGATAAGATCATTGGAAAATCCACTTAATGCATCACCGATAGCGGCTTTGGTTGAATTAGGGTTAGTGACCCCTGTAACAGCGACTAATGCGATAGCAATAATAGAAACAGCGCCGATAGGAAGAGCTTTACCAATAATGGCAGCGATAGTCCCGACAAAGAGTGCTAATAAATGCCAAGCATTGGGATCAACTCCCTGTGGTACGGGAATAAGAAACCAGATAATAAGGGTAATAGAAACGGCGATTAATGTAGGTATGGGGCGTAATGGAGTTAATTTATTCATCAGGTTATTCCATTAGGTTGCAGGTTAAATAAATAATCGGAAGTAAAAAAATAAAGCGAATAAGTGTTTTTATTGAGAACGATCTTATTAACATATTATTAAAGATTCATTGATTGGTGTCATAAAAATAAAATTATTTATTAACTTAATTTTAAAAAAATACATTTTATATAACTTAATGATATTGAAATATAGAGTGGTTTTTATCTTTATGTTTTTATTGGTTTTTTGTATTTTAACTGATTTATTAATAATAAAAGTCAATTTCAATAATAGGTGGAAATAAAATATATTTATGATATGTGAATTCATCTTATATCACATTTATAATATTAATTTAATAAAGTTAGAATAAATTGTGTTATTGTTTTTGATCGTCTTTATCTTATTAACCTATGTGATTATAATATTATTAACAATAGTTGAATAATGGAAAAATATTTACAATTATTTTTTGCTATAATATTGGCGCCTGAAACAATTCAGCTAAATATTGAAAATAACCTAATAGGTGATACACAATGAAGTACGATTTAAATGATCTCTACTATTTTGTGAAAGTCGTTGAGTTTGGCGGTTTTTCTCAAGCAGCAGAAACATTAGGTATACCTAAATCTAAACTAAGTCGTCGTATCGCTGATTTAGAACAGAAGCTCAATGTCTCTTTGATTTATCGTTCTACACGTCAATTTCATGTCACTAAAATCGGGCAGACATTTTATCAGCAGTGTAAAAATGTAGTCTCAGAAGCTGAAATTGCAGAAGAAGTTATTTGTTCAGCGCAAGGGCACCCACATGGCACAATTAAACTCTCGTGTCCTGTCGCATTATTGCAAATTTATATTCAAGATATTTTGGTCGATTTTATGGAGAAATACCCGGATATTAATATCCAGATATTAGCTATTAATCGTCCTGTTGATGTAATTAGTGAAGGTCTTGATTTAGCCTTGCGAGTAAGAGCATTACCATTAGATGACTCAGGTCTAACAATGAAAATCCTAGGTTATTCTCGACGTGTTCTAGTCGCCAGCCCTTTGTTATTTAAAGGACAAGAGATCCCTGATTCACCAGAACAACTTGCAGACTATCCTATTTTGGCAAATAGCGAACATTCACAACAATACACACTAACCTTGACTCATGAAAATGGTACGGTTTCCACACAACATGTGACTCCGAAACTAGCGACAACCGATGTTATTACACTTTATAAAGCAACATTAAAAGGATTAGGAATAACTCGATTACCACTGAGTGTGGTTGAAAATGAACTACAAGACGGCTCGTTAATTGAAGTGTTGCCAAATTGGCGTTTTCCTAAAGATGTTATTCATGCAGTTTACCCGTCAAGAAAAGGCTTATTACCTGCGATTCAAGTATTGCTGGAATACCTTGCTGATAATATGTCGCCATTGAAAGAGTAAGTGCAATATAAAAACGGCTCCGAATATTAAAGGGAGCCGTTTGGTTTCTATTGTTTGTTGTATGAAATAAAAGTGTTACTCGTTAGGAATACGACCGAATTTACCTTGGTTAAAATCATCAATAGCTTGTTTGATTTGAGCTTCGCTATTCATGACAAAAGGGCCATAACCAACAACAGGCTCATTAATAGGCTCTCCACTGAGATACAAGATTATTGCATCTTCAATAGCTTCAAGATTAACAGAACCACCTTCATTATCTAAAATCACCAAATCACCTGTTTGTAGTTGAGTTTGATTATCAAGATAAACACTACCGTGCAATATCACTAACCCTACATAACGATCTTTCTTGGTCGGCAACGTCACTGATTTTGTGCTTTTTAATTGAAGATCCCACACATCTACAGGTGAAAAAGTTTTTGCAGCGCCATGTGTGTCGTGATAATCACCGGCAATAATGCGCATTTTTCCGGCATTATCTGCTAAAGGAAGTACAGGGATCGCGCTTTCTTTTAGCAATTGATAGCCAGCAGGTGCCGATTTAGCCTCAGATGGAAGATTAACCCACAATTGCACCATATCTAACACACCACCTTCTTTGGTAAATTCATCAGAATGATATTCTTGATGTAAAATACCTGACGCAGCGGTCATCCATTGCACGTCACCCGGGCCGATTACACCCCCTTCTCCTGTGGAATCATGGTGTGCAACTTCACCTTTATAAACGATAGTGACTGTTTCAAATCCACGATGTGGGTGTTCCCCGACACCACGATTATGTCCTTGAGATGCAGGAAAATCGGTAGGCCCGGCTCTATCTAAAAGTAAAAATGGGTTTAAATATTTACCATGATTACCATAACTAAAGAGTGAGCGAACATGAAAACCATCGCCAACCCAATGTTGACGAGGTGCTTTATAAATACCTATGATTTTTTTCATAAAATGTTCCTATAAGATTTCTATAGGGCCTATTTTAGAGCGACTAATATATTTAAGTAGTGCCAAAAATAGATTTCATCATCCTAAAAATAGAACAATAATAAAATGTTTCAGTGTTCTATTTTTAGAATAGTGTTTATCAGAATTGCTACTACCGAGATTTTAATTAATTGATTATTGTTTATTACAACGAAAGAGAAACGATATAAAAATATTTTTCTTAAATCATGTTAATGATCAACTTTATTAATTAAAAGGAATAAATAAATGAGCACTCCAGCAAATTTTAATGGTCAGCGCCCTGTAATTAATCCAGAAGATGCGGTTATGTTATTAATTGATCATCAAAGTGGTTTATTCCAAACCGTGGATGATATGCCAATGACTGAATTACGAGCTCGTGCTTCAGTATTAGCAAAAATAGCAACATTAGCTAACATGCCTGTTATTACAACGGCTTCTGTACCACAAGGTCCTAATGGCCCATTAATTCCTGAAATTCATCAAAATGCTCCTCACGCAAAATATGTTGCACGTAAAGGTGAAATTAATGCTTGGGATAATCCTGAGTTTGTTGAAGCCGTTAAAGCCACAGGTAAAAAGCAATTAATTATTGCGGGTACTATTACGAGTGTTTGTATGGCATTCCCTGCAATTAGTGCCATTGCTGAGGGTTATCAAGTCTTTGCAGTGATTGATGCATCAGGTACTTACAGTAAAATGGCGGAAGAAATTACCTTAGCTCGTATTGTTCAAGCTGGCGTAGTACCGATGGATACCGCAGCAGTTGCTTCTGAAATTCAAAAAACATGGAACCGTGCTGACGCAGCAGAATGGGCGCAAGCGTATACCCAGATTTTCCCTGCTTATCAGCTATTAATTGAAAGTTATAGCAAAGCTCAAGATGTATTAAAAAATAACGAAGCTTTAGATTCTCAGCGTTAATTAATTTTTAACTCTCTTTGCAATTTGTATTTTCTGTGTTTAAAAATGCCTATAAAACTTTTTCTTTATGGGCATTCTGTTACAAAAATATATTAGGAAACAATAATGAAATTTATTTTATCTACCATATTATCATCATTATTACTTGTGCCAGCAGTACAAGCAAATGAATATAAACTTGAACCAACACACACTAAGGCCATGTTTTATATTGATCACTTTGGTACTTCTAC
The DNA here is from genome assembly GCF_011045835.1 of Proteus terrae subsp. cibarius. Taxonomy (NCBI): domain Bacteria; kingdom Pseudomonadati; phylum Pseudomonadota; class Gammaproteobacteria; order Enterobacterales; family Morganellaceae; genus Proteus; species Proteus terrae. The sequence goes on along the minus strand of NZ_CP047349.1, from coordinate 2,960,057 downwards.
TAATAGTGGTGGTTTTTATGAAATTGAAGGGGATTTAACTTATTCTCCAAAGAAGAATATAGGGAAAATAAACGTTACTATTCCGGTTAAAACATTAAATACGGGATTAACAGCATTTGATAATCATATAAAAAGTGCCGATATATTAGATGCAGATAAATATCCAACAATTCAATTTTCTTCAACACAATGGCATTTCTCTAATAATAAGCCCACATCTATTGAAGGGTTATTAACCATGAAAGGAAAAACATTGCCAATTAAATTAACAGCAACTAAATTTAATTGTTATGAAAGCCCTGTATTTAATGCACCTGTTTGTGGTGGTGATTTTGAAACAACCATTAAACGTTCAGATTGGGGTGTGGACTTTTTAGTTAAAGAAGGGATGACTGATAATATGACATTAAAAATCCAAGTAGAAGCAATTAAGCAGTAACTTAAGTCATATATTAAATATTCTTTCTATTTTAAAAGCCTTATTAAATACAAGGCTTTTTTGCTATTTTATAAAATAAAATACAATTAAAAATAAAGGCTGATTTGAAAATCCAACAAATAAAAATAGATTTTTTTATTTGTTGATAATAATTATTTATTGTTGTATGTTATGAAATTGTAACCTGTAAATCATTTGTCTTTGTTTTATTTGATATTTATAGGTTGGTAATTGTTTATCATTCGTTAAATCTTCCTATAAAGTTTTTGGTTTTATTCAAAAATCAATAAACTTTTCTCATCATAATTTATTTAATAAATATCGTTCGATTAAATAAAAATTTTTTACAATAAATAAGTGTGACTTCTATCACTCTACATTTTGATATTTCTTCAGTATGTTTATACGCAGAGATTAGAAATTAATAAATCAGACATTTATTTATATTGCTTAATAACTTAAGCAAATAGGCTTCTTATTATCAAAAAAACGAAATGCAAATAGATATGTGCTGTTACATATATTAAATGCGTTAAGGATATCATAATGATCCATGCTTTTATTAAAAAAGGGAGCTTTCAGGATTCAGTAAGCCTGATGATTATTTCCCGAAAATTAAGTGAAGCCCCAGAGGTGGAAGAAATTTCCGTCATGATGGGTACACCAGCGAATAAATCTCTTCTCGATGTCACCGGTTTCTGGCATGACATGTTTAACGAAGCAACACCGAATGACATTTGTGTTTCGATTAAAGCGGAATCAGATGATCCTGCCATTGTCGACATGATTTCTACTGCGTTAGAAGAAGCATTAGCAGAAATTGCAAGTGGTCAAAAAGGCGGTAACAAATTAACGACAGTCCGTAGCTGGCGTACCGCTAAACAAAAAAGCACTAATGCCAATATGTTGCTTATCTCTATTGCCGGTGAATATGCTGCTGAGCTAGCGGATACGGGGTTAGATGATGGCTGTAACGTTATGCTGTTCTCTGACAACGTATCTATCGCAGATGAAAAAGCACTAAAAGAAAAAGCAGCCGCCAAAGGTCTGATTGTTATGGGGCCAGACTGCGGTACGGCAAATATTGCTGGTGCGCCTCTTGCTTTCGCTAACATTGCACCGAAAGGCTCGATTGGTATTGTTGGGGCATCAGGTACAGGTATTCAAGAAATTACCTCTCAAATCGTTTTACAACGCCAAGGTATTTCTCACTCAATTGGTTTAGGTGGTCGTGATTTAACAGAGCAAATTGGTGGTATCAGTGCGATCACTGCTATCAATATGCTAGCTGCTGATCCTAATACTCGTGTTATTGCCTTTGTTTCTAAGCCACCAGCACCAGCTGTTCGTCAAAAAATCATTGCAGAAATGAAGCGTCATAATAAACCGATTGTGGCTCAATTCTTAGGAACAACACCTGAGAAATTCCAAGACGACAATATCTACTTCACTCGTACTTTAGATGAAACTGCACGTATTGCGGCTGAATTAGCGCGTGTTGAAGATATCGCAGCAGAGTTACCAAAAGTTGCAGGTAAGAAAATCATTGGTCTTTATGCTGGCGGTACGTTAGCGGCTGAGTGCGCCATGTTGTTATCTGAAAAACTCAATGTTGAAGTCGATAACGAACATAAACAAGGCACGATGCTAGATGCAGACGGCCACAAAATTATCGATATGGGTGATGATTTCTATACACAGGGTAAACCACACCCAATGATTGACCCATCTACACGTAACAAATTTATCAGTGAGCTAAGCAATAAAACAGAAACGGGCGTGTTACTGGTTGATTTTGTTATTGGTTATGGTGCAACTCAAGATCCAGCCGGCGCGTTAATTCAAGAAATCAAAAAACTGAATGAGAAACGTGGCGAAGCTAATCCACTGATCACTATCGCAACAATCACTGGTACTGAAGACGATCCACAAAACCGTAGCGAACAGCAAAAACAGCTGAAAGAAGCGGGCATTATTGTGATGGACACGTTGCCAGAAGCCGTTTTATTAGCAAAAGAATTAATCCAGCCACATCCAGCAGAAGTACATGCTGAAGTATCACCACTGCTTAACGGGATCTCTGTGATCAACGCAGGATTACGTAGCTTTGCAGACGATCTGCAATCAAGTGGCACCCCTGTTGTTCATTATCAGTGGGCACCTGTCGCAGGTGGTAATAAGAAACTGGCTGAAATATTAAAGAAATTGAAATAAGGAATTGCAGATATGTACTCAACTATCGAACAAGCGAATGAAGCAGTTATCGAACGTATCCGTGAAGCCCGTCCTCACTGGTGTGATGTTAGCTTAGCAAAAGAAGTTGTTCCTACTTTAGAGACAGGTAAAAAATTACTTCACGCAGGTCCTCCAGTAACTTGGGGAGAAATGAGCGGTCCTGTTCGCGGTGCATGTATCGGTGCTTCTTTATTTGAAGGCTGGGCAGAAACTGAAGAGCAAGCATTAGCCATGTTAGAAGCAGGCGAAATTGAGTTTATTCCTTGCCATAACGTAAATGCAGTAGGCCCAATGGGCGGTATTACTTCTGCTCATATGCCAATGCTGGTTATCAAAAACCACATTCATGGTAACTATGCTTACTGCAACATGAACGAAGGTATCGGTAAAGTGATGCGCTTTGGTGCTTACGGCCCAGATGTGCAAGAGCGTTTACATTGGATGAAAAATAGCTTAGCACCAGTATTAAAAGCTGCGATTGCAACGTTTGAAAACGGTATCGATCTAACTGCAATTATGGGGCAAGCAATTACGATGGGTGATGAATTCCACCAACGTAACATCGCTGCATCTGCTCTGCTACTGCGCCAACTGGCACCAGTATTAGGCACTTTAGATTTCGAAGAAGCTGAAATCACAAAAGTGACTAAATTCCTGAGCATTACAGACCAATTCTTCCTGAACTTAGCAATGGCTTACTGTAAAGCGGCGATGGATGCAGGTGCTCAAATCAAGCAAGGTACTATCGTCACTGTGATGACGCGTAATGGTAGCAACTTTGGTATCAAAATCAGCGGAATGGGTGATCAATGGTTTACCGCTCCAGTCAATACGCCGCAAGGTCTATTCTTCTCTGGCTTTAGCCAAGCAGATGCAAACCCAGATATTGGTGACAGTGCAATCACTGAAACTTTCGGTATTGGTGGCGCAGCAATGGTTGCAGCTCCTGGTGTAACACGTTTTGTTGGCGCATCTGGCGGTATGGATGCAGCGCGTGAAGTGACTGAAGAAATGGCTGAGATCTATCTTGCTCGTAACATGATGTTGCAAATTCCAACTTGGGATTTCCAAGGTGCATGTTTAGGCTTAGATGCACGTCGCGTTGTTGAAACAGGGATCACTCCACTGATTAACACTGGTATTGCACATAAAGAGCCGGGTGTTGGTCAGATTGGTGCGGGTACTGTGCGCGCACCTTTAGGTTGCTTTGAAAAAGCGATTGTTGCACTCGCTGAAGAGCTAGGTATCGACGCTTAATCTCGTTTTCTAACGACAAAGTACAGCAATAAAGGGGGCATTATGCAAATTCAAGCACTTCAAACCAGCCAGCATATCACTGACTTTGAAGGTGAGATTAAATGTGTGGGCATTTATGATCATGCTTTGAATTTCATTTGCCCTCAGCAACGCTTAATGACTTTTCATCGTGAAGGAAGAGGATTAAGCCCGATGGGGTGGTTACTGAAGCAAGATGATTTTGATTATTTTGCAAAACAGTGCAATCCCTCGATTGTGATGAACCTTAAAAATCATCAAGCAACACTCGCAAATAAGCTCACATTGAATGCAGGTCAAAGTGAGAATTTGCGTTTACAAGAAAAAGCGGATTTAGATTTACGTTGGTTAGAAAGTTTTTTTTCTCTGTTATCACCCGCGATTGCAACGGGGTTATATGGATCATTGAAAAATTACCGTCAAATCGCGCAACTTAGTGAAATTAAGTTATTAACTAAGCTGTTTCATAACCAGCTATTAGGCAATGCTGTTAACTGGGCTATTTTTACAGGGAAAGGCCCCGGATTAACGCCAAGTTCAGATGATATGCTGGTGGGAATGTTATTTGCGCATTATCTAGCAGAGCCTGAAAAGAAACTTAATCATTTTTTTAATAACACACCACCTTTATCTGAGTTGACCACTATTGTCAGTAAGCATTATTTGGAATATGCCACACAGGGAATATTTTCTACCTATCTCATTCAACTAGGTAAAAAAATAAAGAATAAAGAGATTATTTTTAAGGATATGTTGGAAATACTCTCTATTGGTCATCATTCCGGAGCAGATACATTACTGGGATTATGGATTGGTTACCAAACTAAAAAACAACAACAGCATATTGATTAAATTTCTTTAATAAAAGAATTTATATAAACATTCGGATACGGATAATTATGAAAACAATTGTTATTGCTTTAGGCGGAAATGCATTATTGCAACGCGGAGAAGTTTTGTCTGCTGAAAATCAATATAAAAATATTGAATTAATGTCAGAGACAATTAATAAATTAGCCAAAGAGTATCGTGTTGTATTAGTACACGGTAATGGGCCTCAAGTTGGATTGCTTGCACTGCAAAACCTTGCATATCAAGATGTTCCTGCATACCCGTTAGATATCTTGGTGGCAGAAAGCCAAGGTATGATTGGTTATATGATGATGCAGAAAATTAATCAAAATCATCCTGAACAAGCTATTACAACGGTAATGACTCGAGTTTCAGTTGATATTAATGATGAAGCATTTAACGATCCAAGTAAGTTTATTGGCCCTATTTATGATGAAGCTGATAAAGAAGAATTAATTGCGAAGTATCAATGGACATTTAAACAAGATGGTAAACATTATCGCCGTGTTGTTCCATCACCAACACCGAAAAAGATTATTGATATCGAGGCAGTAAGACTTTTATTAGATAAAGGCCATATTGTTATTTGTGGTGGCGGTGGTGGTATTCCAGTTAACAATACAAATAATGAATTTATTGGTAGTGAAGCGGTTATTGATAAAGATTTAACGGCAGCTTTAATTTCTCGTGAATTAAATGCAGAGCACTTTGTTATTTTAACAGAGGCAGATGCTATTTATAAAAATTGGGGTACACCAGAACAAGCTGCAATTCGTGAAGCAACACCAGAAGAACTTGCACCAATGGCTGTCGCTGATGGCGCAATGGGACCAAAAATTATGGCAGTGAGTGATTTTGTTAATGCAACAGGGCAACAAGCTCATATTGGTGCATTACAAAATATTCAACAAGTTATTGAAGGTCAGTCTGGCACTTTAATTTATAAGTCTTAATAAAAATTCTTTCAGGAGCGTCATTATGAACGATGCACAAGTGAATGAGAAAGGCAAAGTCCCTTATTGGGTCAAACTGACCATTATCTTCTTCTTTGGCTGGATTGCGCTGTATGGTAGCCGTGCCATTGTTGGTCCTTTAATGGTAAATATTGGTGCTGAATTTGATCTTACTAAAGCTCAACTCGGTTCTATCATGAGTATTTTCTTTATCGGATATACTGCACTTAATATTCCATCAGGAATGATAGGTGACTATTTAGGGAAGAAAAAAGTATTAGTAACAGGGGTTGTTCTCTTTGGTGGATTTACCATTATTGCGGGGATGATGCCAACTTACGTGACCTTTATGTTTGCATGGGTCATGGTGGGGATATTCCAAGGCTTCTATTATGGCCCTCAGTATGGCTTATCTTCAGAAGCAATACCGAAGCATCGTATTACATTAGGTAGTGCGATTATCAATAGTGGTATGGCATTTGGTCTGTCTATTGGTTACTACATTTCAAGTATTTCTGTCGGTGAGATGGGAATGAGCTGGCGTGCTCCGTTCTATATCATTGGTGTACCAATTATTATCATTGGTTTGGTGATGTTATGGATCATCAAAGATAAGCCAAAAGCACAACCGGCGGCAGAAAATGGCGCTCCAAAACAGAAAGTTAAACTGACATTTAAAGATTTATTTGGTAATCGCAATATCAACCTTGCATATGTCACTATCTTCTGTTCAATCTATGGCTTCTTTGTATTAGTCACTTGGTTACCGTACTACTTAGAAACTGAACGTGGAATTACAGGAACTCAAATTTCAACTATCGCATCATTAATGCCTTGGTTTGCTATTCCTGGTTCGCTTATTTTTAGCTGGGTTTCAGATAAAATTGGTCGTCGTAAACCTGTATTATTAATCATGTTACCGCTGTCATTAATCGCTATTCTTGCCGTACCAATGTCAGAATCAATGCCGGTGTTAATTGGTGCTCTGATCCTTTACGGTATTGTAGGTAAAATCAGTACAAACCCAGTTCTTGTTGCTGTAGTTGCTGATAACTCACCGCGACATGCACTAGGTACATCGTTTGGTGTTTACAACTGTATCGGTATGTTAGGTTCTGTTTTTGCTCCAACATTAACGGGTTTCTTATCAGACAAAACAGGTAGCATGGACTCAGGTTTCTACTTTGCAGCTATTCTGATTTGTATCGGTATTGTGGCGAGCCTCTTTATTAAAGAAAGCAACAACAATAATGAAGAAGCAAAAGCGTAGTACATTATTCAGGTAGTCATTGAATAAACAGTTAAAGGGCAAACTTCGGTTTGCCTTTTTAATTTAAAGGATCGTAAAACGATTGTACGCTAGGATGATTTTGCTTAAACAACTCCACTAAATAACTCACTACAGCACCTTTTTTATCTTCACACCATGCTAGTGAAAGAGGGGAGTTATGACGACGGTTTTTCACTTCTTTCGCAATTAACTGTCCGCTATCAATAAGTGGTTTGCATAAACTTAATGGCAAAAATCCTATTCCTACGCCTTTTAAATGGCAGGCTAATTTGGTGTGTAAATCAGGCACACGGATCTCATGCTGACCCGATAAACGCCATGCTGTACGTTTAGAAAGATGGCGAGAGGTATCTTCGACGTTTACAGCAGAATACATACGCATTTGATCATCGCTTAATACACCACTGATATTGGCTAAAGGATGATTAGGCGCGACAACAAATTGCCATTGAATTTCTCCCATCGCACAAATGTTGATATTATTCTTAAGGGATTCATTACCGGTAACGCCAATAGCAAAATGATAATCTTCGTTAATAAGCGCATCCCAAACTCCCATATAGACTTGACGAGTAATATGAAACTGGGTAGAAGGAAAGCGCTGATGAAGACAAGCCAACATACTGGCAACCGCGGTACGATCATAGAGCAGATTATTGATCACAATGTTGACCTGATGTTCGACACCCGCGTTCATCTGCTGAAGTTCTACAGGCATTGACTCTAACCATACAATCCATTGACGACATTTTTCTAATAGATATTCGCCCGCCGGTGTCAGTGTGACGGTTCTTGTGGTGCGATTAAAAAGTTGGGTACCGATATTTTCTTCTAATGTTTTAATACGGTAACTAATTGCTGCCGATGTTTTATGAAGCACATCGGCTGCTTTGGTAAAGCTTTGGCAATCGGCGACCTGTATAAAAGTACGGATCATTTCTTGGTCTAACATATTTTTTGTCCTGGTAATAAGAGAGGCAAAATATCAGCAGATAATGCTGAACTAAAAAAAGCAAACAGAGCAAAGCTTACCTATTTTTTCTGAGGTCTATACCGCAAAGTAAGACAACTTCTTATCGTGTTAATGGATGTTATTATTTTTGGCTTATTGTTGTTCGCCGTATGAAGTTTTGATTATTTATAGATAAGCAATAAAGCATACTAACAAAAATTTCATTAGATGATGGGCGCAAATAAGAATATCTGTATTCTATTTGTGTGATTACTTTCACGTTTCACTCATCCTTTTACTGACGAAGTTAAGATATCAGTAAAAGGCAGTGAAGATCAGAATAAAAATTAGGCCAGTATTAAATGGTGATAAATAGAGATCACGCGATTTTAAATGGGTAAGTAAAGAAGAGAAGGTGAGTCAGATTAAGTGCAAAGTGAAATAGCGTTGAAACCCAAAGTCGACCACTCCACATCCACGCTAATCCATAAATAATACCCGCCAGTGAAGCAAATATGATCAACAGTAATCCACCTGCAGAATGTGCTAAACCAAAGATAATGGCTGCTATTAATAGCGCAACATAAGGGGGTAGGTAACGTGATAATGTTTGTTGAATCACACCTCTAAATAACGCTTCTTCAGCAAGTGATACAAAAAAGAGATTCGCGAGAATAAATGCAGGTAGCCACGATGGTAAATGCAATTCAATTGCCAATCCCCCTAGCTTTACAGCGATCAATAATAATGCAGGAATGGCAATAATTAGCATTGCCCAATGTAATTTATTTGCTTTTTTTAATGGATCGCAGACAAAAAGTGTGGGAATAAAAATCAGAAAAATAAAAGGTAATAATGCTTTATCTGCATTGAAATAAAAAGAAAAAGGGGCGCTTTTCATGCCTATAATGGCGTGTGAAAGGTAGCGTAAATTGTTAAAACCAGGAATAAGGTGAAAAGTTAATCCACTGGCAATAATGACAAGTGCGAGAATAATAATAGCTCTAAGTAAAGGCTGTTTTTGATAGCGAGAATAGGCGAATGCAAGTAAGAGAATACTAAAAATAACTGGCAAGGTTTGCCATGTAATAACACCCGTTATAAATGCGCTAAGTGCTGTAAATATCAATGTAATAAACGCAAGCGTACGATTGAAACCCAGAAATAACAAAGAAAAAGCAAGAAGTAGCCAAGTGATCATAATTGTAAAGGATCTAAAATAAAAAGGAGCGCTAGGGTAAAAGATAGTGGCCTTCTAGGCTATCATTATAAATAAAAATGTAGAGAAATCAGACCTCTTTATTCGTCATGTCTTTATTTAATTATCTGATTTATATATAAAACAGTTATTTTTGATTTTTAATCTAAAATTAAAACAAATGTTTAATTTATATAATGATAGTCAATTCATGATATTAAATTAGCATGAGCGAAATCAGGCGTATAAAAATGCCGATGGTTTTAATATCGGCATTTGAGTCTACATCGAGCTAGTTTACATTTGATTAAACAAAGTAAAACTAAACGTAAAAATAGCGAATAACATGGAAGAAAATTGGCGCTGCAAAACAGAGAGAATCCATTCTATCCATCATGCCACCATGACCTTCTATCATCGTACCAAAATCTTTTACACCACTGTCTCTTTTGATTGCAGACATGCATAAACCACCAGCAAAACCTGCCAATGTAATTACTAAAGAGAGTAAAAATGCCGCCCACCATGAGAAAGGTGTTGCCCACCACAACATCATGCCAATCAGACTGGCGGAGATAATTCCACCAAAAAAACCTTCCACTGTTTTATTTGGGCTTAATTTAGGTACGATAGGATGTTTGCCAAATAATTTACCAAACACATATTGAAGTACGTCAGAAACTTGCACCACTATCATTAAAAAGAGCAGTAAATTGATATTACGACCTTCAAAACCTTCTATTGGTAACATTAAAAGTGCTGGTGCATAGCTTAGGCAATAAATTGCTATCATCACGCTCCACTGTACTTTTGCCATACGTTCTAAGAAGTGGCGAGTATCACCTGAAAGTGCCATACGTGTTGGTATTAATAAGAAGGCGTAAACTGGGATAAATACTGCCATTAAGTTATACCATTGCACGCCAACAAGAATGTATTGAATAGGCAATATAACGAAGAAGCACCAGAAGAGCGCTTCATGATCGCCACGATGTGTGGGTGTTAAGGTGATCAGTTCACGTAATGCAAGCCATGAGATAATGGTAAATAGGACGACAGATCCAATAGCCCCAATTCCTATGGCAACACCCGCGATAATACACATTACCCACCACGCGTTGATCCTTGAATTAAGATTCGTGATAGTGGAGGTAGGGCCTTTTATGGCGGCTAAAATAGCACCAATAATGCTGGCAATAATTAAGAAAGAGAAGAGCCCGATAAAGATCCAGAGGACTTCATTATTAATACGTTCCATTGTGTAGCTCCTCTAACGCACTTTTTGCTCTTACCAAAAATTCTTGTTTGCTTTCATTTTCATGGGTGGAACTAATCGGAGCACCAAAAATCGCACTGCAAATAACGGGAACAACTAAGCGAGAACCTTTAGGAAGGACTCTATTTAAGTTTTCCAGATAAATAGGGACTAATTGCACATTCGGATTTTTACGAGAAAGATGCCAAAGACCTGCTTTAAAATCTTGAATAGATTCGCCATTACCTCGAGTACCCTCAGGAAAAATAATTAAAGAATCACCTTGGTCTAAAATTTCTTGCATCAGAGCAAGTGCGTTGACTTTATTTGGTGTCGATGATGCCGAGTTATTAGTGTGTTGTTCTACGATCTCTTCGCAAGAATTTTCTTCTTGTGGAAAATTCATTTTGGCAGCATGACGAGGGATAAGAATAGCTCTAAAGATACGACGAGATAAATAACGGCGTAAGCGGTTTTTATTCCAATAATCTTCAGCGGCAACCGGATGAACATAAGGGCGAATATTGGGGGAAAGACAAGACCAAATAACTAAGCCATCAAGATGACTAGAATGGTTAGCGTAATAAATACAAGGCGTATCTTTCGCAATAGGAGAGGTTTGTTTAGCGCGAATACCTGTTAAGAATCGACAAATAGAGACTAAGACGGATGATACCACTTTTGCATCTAAAGCAAGTTTTCCATTTTTCATTAATCAGACACCTTGTGCTAAATCCCGTAAAATTCGACGGGTTCTGAAAATTGTGGTCAGTATTGAGCCTAAAATAATAATCCATAATGAAATAAAAAAGAGCCATATTCCCCAAAGACTAGGAAGAAATGTAGCAATAACGGCAACAGAGGTTAATAATGCCATTCGGTGTTGTTTTGCCATTGGGCCTGTAAATTGTTGATCTAATCCACAAGCACCGCCTAAGACACGAACATAAGCGGTCATTACCGCAAAAAAAGCGCCCACCCAACTTAATGTAATGGCGATAGAAAAGTCAGAAGAGAGTCCATAACCGACACCCAAAATAATTAGAGTATCGGCAATTCTGTCAGGTAATTCATTATAGACAGCACCTACAGGGCTTTTCATGCCACCTTCGACGGCAACCATACCATCTAATAAATTACAAATTAGGCGACCTTGGATCATGATAGCTCCAAGGATCAATAAAATTGAGCGTAATAATCCAGATGTGTAAAAGAGAGCACAAAAGAGTGATAAGCCTGCAAGTAATGCAAATACGACGCTAAACACAGAAATAGCATTAGGGGTTGCCCCTTTTTGTTGTAAATAGCGACTGCACTTTGTGGCCCAGTTTGTTTGTCTTGCTTTTATAGGACGACGGTTTTTATCTTGAGAGTTCATTTTTCTTTGTAAAAGGCTAGTTAGAAGGGGATAGCATAAGGGCATTTGTACAAAGTGAGAATAAGAATAAACGTATAAATTTATCTTATATTTTTTTTATAACGATTGATGCCTTTTTGTTATGCTCATATTAAGACTATAAATCAAATATTAATAATTATTTATTTTTCTAGGTGTTAATACCTATTTATGGCTAGTGTATTATACTTACATGTTTATATCATTTAATGATGATCTTTATTTGAGTGGTATTGAGTAGAGATGATAAATGATGTATTACATTAATTAAACTATGAAGAGAGTAAATTTCTTAAGTAAAAGGGAGTGTAAAGGGAAATACTTATTGTTATTTCTTATTTTACTGTTTAAATAATCGCAATTAAAACACTTCGATTAGAATATTCTTATAAGGAATTTTTTGTTTAAATCAAAAATCAAAACGCATAAACAGTCTTTAAATGGGCATAAAAAAAAGAGACAAGAATTTCTTTTGTATTATTTTTTAATCATTAATAATTTTCTTCGTGAAATAAGAATAAAGGAAATGGGGAATTAAAAATGAGAATATTCATATTTATAATAAGTAAAAAATGATTTATATCAAATGAAGAGCTTCATCTATTCTTATATTGCTATTATTAATAAAAAACAATCATAATAGTTATTAATAATAGCGATTATGAAAATAATATATACAAGTGTCTTAAATTGAAATTAGACGAACACTAATGAAAGGGAGGCATCAAAATAAGTTGCCGCCCTTCCTATAGTAGAATGGTGTTTAACGTATTAATTATTCCCATATTAGGTGTAATTCATCCAAAATAGAATATTTTTAGAAGTATAGTTTTCTCTCACTAATAAAATATAATGAAAATTAAACAGGTCATATTGTTATATCGCTAGATAATACAACCCATTGATAAATAGAAATCACGTTGTGAATTAATTTGCTCTTAAATCATATTTCTTAAAGAAATCATATTCTTGAACTAATTGTGGTAGTGATCTTATTTTCAATTTTGTATACATATTTGAACGATGTACTTCTACAGTACGAGGCGATAGAGAAAGTTTTTCTGCCGCTTCTTTGCTCGTATTTCCCTCAAGGATCATCTCCATAACCTCTTTTTCTCTATTAGATAACTTACCAAATTTATCTTTTAGAGATATATATGTTCGGAATTGCTCAACTTCACTTTCATAATGTAGGAAAGATTCCGAGACAATATTAAGAAGTTCATTCACATTTAGAGGGCGAGTTAAATATTCAAAAGCCCCTGATTTAAATGCACTACGACAACTCTCAATGGAACTATCCCCTGAAATAATAATAACAGGGATGATGTTTCTCAATTTATTGAGTTCTTTAATCAGTGCAATTGATGGCGCCGCACTGTTTTTTGTATTAATTATGATGCACTCTTTATGAGCCCCTTTTGTTGATGAAAAATAGTATTTCAAGAAAGCCTGTTCATTTGAATAGGTTTTCACGTTAGCCGCTAAAGAAGAAAGAACGGCTTTAAGCTGAACTTTTGTACTGTCATCTTCAAAAGTGATTAAGTGGATTATTGATTCCATATGTTGCTCCTGGTTTTACTCTGCTCTTTCACTAAAAGTGAATGAGTAACGAAATTTGACTAATTTATAAGTTTTTTTGTGTAGGGTGACATTCACGTAACGGAGCCATATTCAGAATATATCAAATTAAAAATGATTAATACTTCTGTATTATATTATAGATAAAATATCAGAACTTTGTTTTGTTTCAATATTTGTATTTTATAGATAAGAATAATTTATTTCTATATTGAAGGAAGGAGATAACTATTATTAATTGTAACTAAGTTTTTTCTCGTAAGTGATTTTAACTATATTAAACCCATTTAATAAGTAAAAAAATAATATATTTAGGCCTCTATCTATGAGGCAATTAATAGTTGCATTTAGTTACAATACAATTCCCTTTGTGGCTTTTTGACTTTACTTCTTGTAAAATAGCACTTTATTTCTATCGTTCCTTTTTAATAAACCAATCGAGCCAATGCTATGGCGTCACTGAAAGATGTAGCTCGACTTGCATCCGTTTCTTTGATGACAGTCTCAAGAGCGATTAATAACCCTGAGTTATTAAAACCAGAAACACTGAAACAAGTCCAAAATGCGATTGATCAACTTAACTATGTTCCAGATTATTCTGCACGAAAAATTCGTGGTCAAGGAACAAAAGTATCATCAATTGGTGTTCTGGCAATTGATACCGCAACGACACCATTTTCTGTGGAAATGATTTTATCCATAGAACAAACTGCAAGAGAATTTGGCTGGAGTTCATTTGTTGTCAATTTGACTGCACAAGATTGTTATGAAAATGCCATTTGGCAACTTTTGGCTCAACGTCCAGATGGTATTATTTATACCACGATGGGGTTGCGTGAAATCACCGTGCATGAAAAGTTGCTTGATAAGAATTTAGTGTTAGCAAACTGTTTGGATAAAACGCACACTTTTCCAACTTATATTCCCGATGATTATCATGGGCAGTATTTTGCGATGAAAAAAGTCATCGAAAAGGGGTATCGTCGCCCTTTGTGCTTCTATATACCTGAAGAGTCTGTAGCAGGCCCTATTCGTCGTAAAGCTGTTGAGGATGCTTGGCAAGAGGCGGGGTTACCATTGTCGGATCTACAACAATATACGATGATGTTTGGAGATGAACATTACCGTGATGTGATTGAAATATTGAAAAAGCATTGTATTCAGCAAAAAGCAGATTTTGATATTCTCATTTGTGGTAATGACCGTATTGCATTTCTAGCGTATCAAGTTTTACTTTCTATGGGGTTACGCATTCCAGAGCAAGTGGCTGTTTTGGGATACGACAATATGATTGGTACAGGAGAGTTGTTTTATCCACCATTAACAACGGTACAATTGCCTCATTATGAATTAGGTAAAGAAGCAACGTTGCATATCATTCAAGAACGGAACCATAGAGATACGGTATACGTACCTTGCCAATTAGTTGAACGTGAGTCTATTTAAAGACTCACGTCTTACTTATCTTATCAATATCAGTAAATACTATTTAACTGCCAATATTCACCATTAATTAATGTTGCATCACCATTAATGGCGAAAAGACGTAAAGTTTGAATATCTTGTTGATCATAATATCGGCTGCTAAAGGTGAATTCGCCTTTGTTTACAAAGATTTCAATTGATGAGCGATCAATAAAAATACGTAAATTCAATTCACAACCTTCAGGTAATGGAATACTTCGAGCGCCACTTATATTGTGCTGAGGATAATGACGATTAAGAACTAAACGGTGTGATTGATTATCAACAAAGAGCTCAAGCCCTTCGCCTAGCCATAGGCCAAATTTTTCAGCGAGGCTGTCTAAAGATAACGTTAAGTTGAGTTCGATAGCTGAAGTATTATTGATTAGTTCTATGGATTGATTACTGAGTGTTAATGGTTGGATAGTCTGTTTTTCTTGGCGTAATGATTCGACTTCTTTAACGGGGATCATGCGTAAGCGATTTTTGGATTTATCAAAAGTGATTTCACGAGGGAGTGTAAAACAGCCAGACCAAAATTCGGATTTTGAAGGCATGGGCGAATTCCACATATCCATCCATCCCATAGAAACGCGACGACCATCCGGTGTTGTAAATGATTGTGGCGCATAATAGTCATGGCCATTATCAAGTTCAATAAAGTGTCCTTGTAGTTTAAAGGGCTGATTTGGTGCCCATTTACCGATTAATGCACCTGATTGAAAGAGATTGCGATATTGATATCCTTCGGCTCGTTTTCCTTGTGGTGAGAAGACGATTGCAAATTCGTTTTCTTGGCTAATAGGGAAGAAATCAGGGCACTCCCACATATAGACATTTTTATCATCCGTTTTCCCTAAAACAGTGTAATCGTTGTTCCACTGCTGGCCTTCCACAAATAAGGTGTCGCTAGAGAAGAGCAGAACTTGTCCTTGATCTTTTTCATCACGAGCACCAACAACCATCCACCATTTGCCTTCTTGATACCAAACTTTAGGATCACGAAAATGCATATAACCTTTAGGGGGTTCTAAGACGATCCCTTTTTTCTCAAAATGAATGCCATCTTCACTGATAGCAACACATTGCGCTTCATAGATTTGGCTATCATCACCTTCGTCTGCTAACCAGTTGTGTCCTGTATAGAAAAGATAGAGCTTGCCTTCATGACTAATTGCTGATCCTGAGAAACAACCACTTTTGTCGTAGTCATCCCCTGGTGCTAACGCAATAGGTTGATGTTGCCAGTGGATCATATCTGTACTTGTGGCATGTCCCCAATGCATTGGCCCCCAATCTTGAGAATAAGGGTGATGCTGATAAAAGGCATGATATAAACCATCATGATAAATAAGACCATTAGGATCATTTAACCAACCCGCAGGTGCGGCCAAATGAAACTGGGGATAAAATTTATTGCCTCGTTTTTCAATCAAAGTACTTAAGGCTTTTGTTGATTGTTCTAAGCGGTGTTTCATATCATTATCCTTATTATATATCAGAGTTATTAGTGTGTTTTTAAGAGCATAGAAAGGGTAAAGAACAGATGTAATCACACTATTACTCTTATTGTTAACGATAACATGTTGAGTAAAAAAAATACGATGTATGAGATTGACTTTATCATATTATCTCATTATGTTAACGTTATCAGTGTGGATTTACGAGCAATATCTTGATTTATTCGTTATGAATAGCCATAAAAACAGAATATAGTTAAGAAAAATAATTGCTTATCTTCAGGAGAGATTATGAAAGTCTGGTCTTTAGGTGACGCTGTTGTTGACTTGATCCCATTGCAAAACATGCAATATGAAGCATGTGCTGGTGGTGCGCCAGTCAATGTTGCTGCAGGCGTTGCCAAGCTTGGTCAACAAAGTGGTTTTATTGGACGTGTAGGTGAAGATGCGTTCGGCCATTTTATGCAAAAAACACTGTTTGATCTGGGTGTCGATACTCGTGCAATGGAATTTGATGAGTTTCACCGTACCAGTACTGTACTTGTCTCTTTACAAGAAAATGGTGAGCGTGATTTTACTTTCTTAGTTGCAGAGTCTGCTGATCAATTTTTAACAGAAAAATCTTTACCTGCATTCGAAAAAGATATTTTGCATTTTTGCTCCTTAGCATTGGTGAATCCTATTTGTCGCTCGACCTTAGATTGTGCAATCAAAAGCATTAAAGAAAGTGATTCACTATTGAGTTTTGATATTAATTTACGACCTCAAATGTGGCGTGATCATGAAGAAATGCGTGAAATTATCGATAATTATGCGCATAAAGCAGACATATTAAAATTATCAGAAGATGAGCTCACGTGGATGACACAAGAAGTGACATTGAATAATGCACTTAAAAAATTAGAAAGTTATCCCGCTCGTTTAAAAGTGATCACTCAAGGCTCTAAAGGCTGTTTGGTTTTAACACCAAATACTCAAGTTGCATTTAGTGCCTTTACTGTTGAATGCATTGATACAACAGGTGCCGGTGATGCCTTTATGTCCGGTTTGTTAGCCGCGCTTGCTGAATATGGTTTTGCTGAAGATGAGCAATATCTATCAAAAATAGTAACACAAGCAGCTGCTTGTGGTGCTTTAGCCACCACTCAAAAAGGGGCGATAGCTGCGGCACCAAGTCGTAAAAAATTACATGATTTTGTTCAGCAACAGCCACCTTTACATGTTAGGGAGATTTTCTAACAATTTACCCATTTTTTTCTGGTTGTGGTTTTTACCACGGTTTTCCCTTAATGGTATTTTCCTATTCTCCATTTATAACTACTTTTCTCGGAGTGGTTATTTATGGAGATTTTTTTATCCCGTCTATTTGGTTGTATTGATGTTTGATCAATCAGCGATGCTGATCATATTGTTCTGTCTGTTTTAAGCGTATGATATTAAATCTTATTGACTTTTATTGATGGAACATTAAATGTGGGCTCAATCGGGCGCGGTATTAGCCATTTTTTCTTATATTCTTTGGGGAATAACCCCTCTGTTTTATCGGCTGTTACCCGGAGCACAACCATTAGAGATGTTGGCTCAGCGTTTGATCTGGTCTATCCCTCTTTTATTACTCGTACGACTCTTTATTAAAAATAGAACACGATGGCGCGCGGTTTTACAAGATAAGCGCTCTGTTTTTATGTGTCTATTTAGCTCAATGGCTATGGCTGTTTCTTGGTGTACGTTTACTTATGCGTTAACACATCAACAAGTATTAGAAGCTAGCTTGGGGTATTTTATTAATCCGCTTTTCTCTATTTTATTAGGTGTGATATTTCTTAAAGAAAAGCTTAATTCAGCAGAAAAATGGGCTGTTACCTTAATTTGTGCGGGTGTAGGCTATCAATTGTGGATGTACGGTGAATTACCTGTATTGGCTATCATGATGGGGGGCGCATTTGCTGTATATGGCTTAATCCGTAAGTTTATTCGTTTTGATGTGATCACCTCTTTATTTATGGAAACACTTTGGTTAATGCCATTAGCAATAGGCGCTACTATTTGGTTGTTTATAACAGATAAAAGCGCACTACCTTCTGCAGATAATCTGACTCGTTTTTATTATATTCTAACCGCACCAGTCACTATACTTCCGTTATTGTTCTTTACCGCTGCAGTCAAACGAACCACATTAACTGTAATTGGATTAGCTCAATATATTGAGCCTACTATTCAATTTTTACTGGCTGTTTTCTTATTCCATGAAGCTTTTGATGAAGTAAAAGGCGTGAGTTTCTCTCTAATTTGGTTAGGGCTTTTATGTTGTATCTTAGCACTTATCCGAAAACGCCTGAATTATCTAAAAATCCAAAAAGGAAAACGTAGCCAAACGGTGTAATTGTATTATTTCCCTGTTTGATTATTTTTTTGTCTGGCTATTTTTCTATCAAGTTAAATCCGCTATGCTATACGAAAAGCAATCGTTTGCGTAATTGTGTTTTTATTAATGGTGAGGATAAAAAATGACAGTGCTGGGTACGGCTCTTACAGCAAATGCAACAAAAGTGATGTTATTGGGTGCTGGTGAATTAGGCAAAGAAGTCGCGATTGAATGCCAACGCTTAGGCATTGAAGTGATTGCTGTTGATCGCTATCTGAATGCTCCTGCTATGCATGTTGCTCATCGCCATCATGTTGTAAATATGCTTGATAGTGATGCATTAAAGCAAGTTATTGAACAAGAGCGACCTGATTTTATCGTTCCAGAAATTGAAGCTATTGCAACAACGTTACTGGTTGAATTAGAACAGGCGGGGCAAAAAGTTGTTCCTTGCGCTCGTGCGGTAAAGCTGACGATGGATAGAGAAGGCATTCGTCGATTAGCCTCAGAAACATTACATTTACCTACATCAAACTATCAATTTGTTGATGATGAAGTGAGTTTTAAAAAAGCCGCTTTAGAAATAGGCTTCCCTTGTATTGTAAAACCCGTCATGAGTTCATCCGGAAAAGGGCAAAGTGTTATTCGTAATGAAAACGATTTGGATCAGGCTTGGACTTACTCGCAAGAGGGTGGGAGAGCAGGAAAAGGACGCGTTATTGTTGAAAAAATGATCCCGTTTGATTTTGAGATCACTTTACTGACTATTCATGCTGTTGACGGTATCCATTTTTGTGCCCCTATTGGTCATCGACAAGAAAAAGGGGATTATCGAAGTTCGTGGCAACCTCAAAAGATGAGTGATATCGCACTTGCTAAAGCAGAACATATTGCGAGTAAAGTGGTTGAGAACTTAGGGGGCTATGGCTTATTTGGTGTCGAGTTATTTGTTCAAGGTGATGAGGTATTCTTTAATGAAGTTTCCCCTCGTCCTCATGATACAGGGCTCGTGACATTAATCTCTCAAGACTTATCAGAGTTCGCGCTTCATGTTCGTGCTTTTTTAGGTTATCCCATTGGTGGTATTCGCCAATTAGGCCCTTGTGCATCAGCTGTTATTTTACCGGAGCTTTATAGTACAAATATCGTTTATTCTGGTATTGAAAAAGCGTTGAAGGCGGATCGCCAAATTCGCCTTTTTGCTAAACCTGAAATTGCCGGCACTCGCCGTTTAGGTGTTGTACTCGCTCATGCAGATACAATAAAACATGCATTAGATGAAGCAAACGCAGGTGCTAACGCTATCATTGTAAATGATGCCCAAAAATAGCGATTACCGTTAAGGTTCCTTCTTTAATAAAGCTTTCAGAATGATAAGCCCAAACAATACTATTATGTAATAAAACACACAAGGATGTTGTTTGGGCTCAAAATTTAATCATATAAGGTGCTTAATCACTTTTATTCGCTTAATTTTTTACTCGACCCTTGAAACTAGCTTAACTATCCCCACTTTTTACTCATATTGATTTTTTTCGCCAAATTAGGATTAATTGAGGTAAAAATGAGTATGAAAGGTCAGGAAACAAGAGGATTTCAGTCAGAAGTTAAACAACTTCTTCAATTAATGATCCATTCTCTTTACTCCAATAAAGAAATTTTCCTTCGCGAATTGATTTCGAACGCATCAGATGCGGCTGATAAATTGCGTTTCCGTGCATTATCAGATGCAGCGCTTTATGAGAATAATGGTGAGTTGCATGTGCGCATTTCCACTGATAAAGAAGCTCGTACTCTGACTATCAGTGATAATGGTATTGGTATGACTCGCGATGAAGTCATTGATAACCTCGGTACTATTGCAAAATCAGGTACCAAATCATTCTTAGAATCTATCGGGCAAGATCAAGCTAAAGATAGCCAACTAATTGGTCAGTTTGGTGTCGGATTCTATTCTGCGTTTATCGTTGCAGATAAAGTGACAGTACGCACTCGTGCAGCTGGCGAAAGTGCAGATAAAGGTGTTTTTTGGGAGTCTGAAGGCGAAGGTGATTACACCGTTGCTGATATTGAAAAAGCAGATCGCGGTACTGAGATTACGCTTCATTTACGTGAAGGTGAAGATGAGTATTTAGATGATTGGCGTCTACGTAGCATTATTAGTAAATATTCCGACCATATTTCTTTGCCTGTTGAAATTGAAACAAAAAATGAAGAGGACGGCACTGTAACATGGGAAAAAATTAATAAAGCGCAAGCCCTTTGGACTCGTAACAAAGCTGAAGTGAGTGATGAAGAGTATAAAGAGTTTTATAAACATATCTCTCATGACTTTGCCGATCCATTAAGCTGGGTACATAACCGTGTAGAAGGTAAGCAAGAGTATACAAGCTTATTATATGTGCCTTCAAAAGCGCCTTGGGATTTATGGAATCGTGAACAACGTCATGGTTTAAAACTGTATGTACAGCGTGTCTTTATTATGGATGAAGCTGAGCAGTTTATGCCTAATTACCTGCGTTTTATCCGTGGGTTAGTGGATTCTAATGATTTACCGCTAAACGTTTCTCGTGAAATTTTACAAGACAGCTCAGTGACACGTAACTTACGTAGTGCATTAACTAAACGCGCATTACAGATGTTACAAAAACTGGCGGAAAACAAGCCGGAAGAGTATCAAGCATTCTGGAAAGAGTTTGGCTTAGTATTAAAAGAAGGCCCAGCAGAAGACTCATCTAATATTGAAACAATTGCTAAATTACTACGTTTTGCATCAACGCATAACGATAGTGATGCTCAAACAGTTTCTCTGGAAGATTATGTTGGTCGTATGGTCGATGGTCAGGAAAAAATCTACTACATCACCGCAGATAGCTATGCCGCAGCAAAAAACAGTCCTCATTTAGAGCTGTTCCGCAAAAAAGGTATCGAGGTACTGCTGTTATCTGATCGTATAGATGAGTGGATGATGAATTACCTGACTGAGTTTGATGGCAAATCATTCCAGTCTGTCAGTAAAGCGGATGAATCTCTTGATAAACTTGCTGATGAAGAGAAACAGGCTGAGCAAGAAGAAACAGATAAACAATTAGCACCGTTCGTCGAACGTATTAAAACCTTGCTAGGAGATAAAGTTAAAGATGTGAAATTAACGCATCGTTTAACAGATACTCCAGCAATCGTGACAACCAGTGCTGATGAAATGACAACACAAATGGCTAAATTGTTTGCTGCTGCAGGACAAGAAGTGCCAGAAGTGAAATATAACTTTGAGCTGAATCCAAATCACCCATTAGTAAAGCAAACAGCCGAGCTAACGGATGAAGCATTATTTGCAGATTGGGTAAATTTATTACTCGATCAGGCATTATTTGCTGAAAGAGGCTCTTTAGAGGATCCAAACCAGTTTATTCGCTTAGTGAATCAACTTTTAGTTCAAAAAGCGTAACTGTTTTCGTTTTCAAACATTTAAACCACGTTTATCTGAAAAGATAGCGTGGTTTTTTCTTTTTCGATAAAAATAAAATGCAATCGCTACCGTGATTTCTTGAGCGATGACCTCACAAAATGGTATGGTAATGCGTTTTCGAGTTTAAATATAAAAAATTAAATGCAAGGGGATTTACGCGATGCGTATCATTCTGCTAGGCGCTCCAGGCGCTGGTAAAGGCACTCAGGCTCAATTCATTAAAGAAAACTATGGTATCCCACAGATTTCAACTGGTGATATGTTACGTGCAGCAGTAAGTGCAGGTACAGAACTAGGACTGAAAGCAAAAGCACTGATGGACAATGGTCAGTTAGTTACTGATGAATTAGTTATTGCGTTAGTTAAAGAGCGCATCAAACAAGACGATTGCCGTAATGGTTTCTTGTTGGATGGGTTCCCAAGAACAATTCCACAAGCTGATGCAATGAAAGAAGCGGGTATCAACGTGGATTTCGTACTGGAATTCGCTGTACCTGATGAAATCATTGTTGAACGTATTATTGGCCGTCGTGTTCACGCACCATCAGGTCGTGTTTATCATGTGAAATTTAATCCACCTAAAGTGGAAAATCGTGATGACGTGACAGGTGAAGAGTTAACAACACGTAAAGATGACCAAGAAGAAACTGTTCGTAAACGTTTAGTTGAGTACCATACTCAAACTGCACCATTAGTTTCTTATTACCAAAATGAAGCTAAAGCAGGCAATGCGAAATACTTCAAAGTTGATGGTACACAAAAAGTAAGCGAAATTAACGCTGAATTAAAAAGTATCCTTGGCTAATTTCGTCATTGTGATGACTAATCCCGGTTGAGCCGGGATTTTTTTTATCTAAACAAAATAGGGGAAAAGAACAATCCAATAAATTGACAAGCACAATCTATTATTTTCCTTTATTCTTCTACTCTTTGGTTATCCTAATAAAATAACTCTAAGGAGTCATAGTATGAATGATGCTAAGTATGGTGTTCTTTTGGTTAATCTTGGCACACCTGATGCGCCGACAACAGGTGCTGTTCGACGTTATTTAGCTCAATTTCTTAGCGATCCTCGTGTTGTTGATGTTTCTCCTTTGATTTGGAAACCAATATTACAGGGGGCGATATTGCCGTTTCGCTCACCTAAAGTGGCTAAGTTATACCAACAGATTTGGATGGATGAGGGGTCACCTCTGTTAGTTTATAGCAGAGCGCAACAACGTGCTGTCGCTGAGCGATTACCTAATATCCCCATAGAGTTAGGGATGTGTTATGGCAATCCATCGTTAAATGAAGGGGTTGAAAAGTTATTACAACAAGGTGTTGAAAAGATTATTTTGTTACCGCTGTATCCTCAATACTCTTGTTCCACTTCTGCTGCGGTATTTGATGGTGTTAGTCGCATTTTTAAAGGTATGCGTACAATACCCTCTCTTCATTTTATTCGCAGTTATCCTACTCATCCGCTTTATATCAAAGCGCTTGTCACCTCTATTGAGAAAAGTTTTCAGCAATATGGCAAACCCGATCGTTTAATTCTCTCTTTTCATGGTATTCCTGAGCGCTTTATCAAAACAGGCGATATTTATTATGATGAGTGTTGCCTCACAACAGAAAAACTAAAACAGCAATTAGAAGAACAGTTAGGTTATCCTAAAGAGCAAGTCATGCTGACATTCCAGTCACGCTTTGGTCGTGAACCTTGGTTATCGCCTTATACGGATAAAACGATGGAAAAGCTGGGAAGTGAGGGGGTTGAACATGTGCAGGTTGTATGTCCGGGATTTTCATCTGATTGCTTGGAAACATTAGAAGAAATTAATGAACAGAACCAAGAGTTCTTTATTCATGGTGGTGGCAAACAGTACGAATATATTCCAGCATTAAATGATGAACCAGAGCATATTGACTTGCTAGAAGCGATGATCCGTGAGGTATGCGAAAAATAATTACTGAATTCTATAAATAAAATTATCGGATTTGATGATATATTAATTTGAACATATTTCAGTTATATATAAACTTATCTTTTCTCATTTTTTAAGTCTTTTAGTGGAAATCACTAAAAGTGCTGATAAACGGACACTGCATTACATAAATTTAGGCAGGAAAATGAATAGTAAGCTTTCAAAACCACAATCTTCAGAAATTGATAAAGGACATTTTGACGATTTCTATCTAAAACAGAATGATGAAATCGATCTTTTTGAATTATTTTCTGTTATTTATAAATCAAAATTTGTCATTATTGGTATCACTTTATTATTTGCTATCGTTGGCTTTACTGTTGCAAGCTTTTTGCCACAGAAATGGACAAGCCAAGCTGCAATTACTAAGCCAATGTTAGAGGAAATGAAACAGTTAAGAGCAACTCTAACTGAGCTTAGCTTAGTGGATGTTGATACAGGTGTGAATGGTTCATCTGTTTATCAAAAATTTATCAATAACTATAACTCTCGTGTTTTACGTGAAGAGTATTTGGTCAGTACGGATTATTACAAAAGTTTGCTGGCTAAAATGGAAGATCCAACGCCACTGGATAAACGTAAATTAATTGAAGAAATCGTAACGAAAGATATTAATTTAAAAGCTTCAGATGATAAAAAGAGTGAAGACGAGTTTAGTGGTGAAATTAATTTAAGCTTTACAGCGCCAACCCCTGAAGAAGCTTACGATTTACTTTCTGGTTATATTCGCTTTATCTCTACCAAAGTACGTGTAGAAGTAAAAGACGAAATTGATGATCAAATTGAGCGTAAATTAAGTTTCGCGCAAAAAGCCTATGACATGGATTTAGAGCGTATCGCTAATGCGCGTAACGTTAATGTGCAACGCTTAAAGTATGCATTAGAAATCGCAAATGCAGCTGGGGTTAAAAAACCAATTTCCAGTGAAGGCGCACAGATTAAAGATGACCCTGATTATTCTATTGCTATGGGTTCTGATGCATTAAGCAGTAAATTAGCCATTACTGAAGCTATCACTGATCCTACAACGGTGAGTGCTGATCTGAAAAACCGTTTATACAATATGAAGCAATTAGAGAAAGTCAAATTAGATGATCTTCAATTTGTACCGTTCAAATATATGTTGAAACCTTACGAACCGACTAAAAAAGATGCACCTAAACGCGCTCTGATTTTAGTTGGCGCCGCTTTTGTTGGTTTCATTCTTTCTGTAATGGGTGTTTTACTGAGCTACATGGCAAGAAGCCGTCGTAAAACTGCATAAAAATATCTTTAAATAAGTAGGTGTACGGACGTACACCTACTGTCTCTCCTATAATATTGTGTTAACATTGCGCATCTTTTTTAGCTGTGTAGCATCTTTCACAATGAAATTCCCTGGCAAACGAAAATCCAAACACTATTTTCCCGTTAGTTTACGAGATCCTCTATTACAACCCATCATCAATATGACGGAGAGCGAATCCTCTCGCGCTTATATCGTGGGTATTGACCAAACATTGGTTGATATTGAAGCGAAAGTTGATGAAGCGTTTATTAACCGTTATAACTTGAGTCAGGGACACTCTCTTGTTATTGAAGATGATGTCGCAGAGGCACTTTATCGTGAATTAACAGACAATAATCTGATAACACACGAATTTGCTGGTGGCACCATTGGCAATACGCTACATAATTACTCTGTATTGGCTGACGATCGATCTGTGTTATTAGGTACTATGTGTAATAACATTCAGATTGGTAGCTATGCTTATCGTTATTTATGTAACACATCTAGCCGTACTGATCTTAATTACCTCCAAGGTGTTGATGGTGCCATTGGGCGCTGTTTTACGTTGATCACGGAAAATGGCGAACGCACATTTGCTATTAGTCCAGGTCAAATGAATCAGCTTAAACCTGAAAGTATTCCGGAAGAGGTGATCGCAGAAGCTTCTGCATTGGTATTAACAGCTTATTTAGTTCGCTGTAAACCCGGTGAACCGATGCCGTTAGCAACCATGAAAGCAATTGAATACGCGAAAAAATATGATGTTCCAGTTGTTCTCACCCTTGGCACAAAATATGTTATTGCAGATGATCCACAATGGTGGCGTGATTTCTTAAAAGAGCACGTTTCTGTTGTCGCAATGAATGAAGATGAAGCCTTTGAATTAACGGGGCATTCTGATCCTCTTTTGGCTTCTGATGTCGCTTTAGAATGGGTTGATTTAGTGCTTTGTACCGCTGGGCCTGCAGGGCTTTATATGGGCGGTTATACAGAACATAGCTTTAAGCGCCAAACCACACATCCTTTATTACCGGGAGCGATTGCTGAATTTAATCGATATGAATTTAGTCGTGCTATGCGCCGTAAAGATTGTGATGAGCCAGAAAAAGTCTATTCTCATATTGAGCCTTATATGGGGGGCCCAGAAAAAATCATGAATACAAATGGTGCGGGTGACGCAGCATTGTCAGCATTACTACATGATATTACAGCGAATAGCTATCATCGTATTAATGTGCCAAATTCAAGTAAGCATCCTCGGACTTATTTAACTTATTCATCATTAGCGCAAGTGTGTAAATATGCTAACCGAGTAAGTTATCAAGTGCTAAGCCAGCATTCTCCACGCTTGACCCGCGGTTTACCTGAAAAAGAAGACAGCTTAGAAGAAGCTTATTGGGAACGTTGAGTTTATATTGTTTCTAAGTCTTGTTTTATCCGAGTGAAATAAAAAAACCTATCAACATTTATTGATAGGTTTTTTATTGACTTAAATTATATGGGGTTAAGTGGTTATTGTGTTTGGTTATTGCGCTGCACTAGGTGCAATGATTTGTTGACCATTTTCAGGTGTATCATCAATAGCACAACCAAACTCGACTTCTTTAATTAGCATATCTGCCATTGCAGATGCAGTTTGATCTTCATCGATAATGACGTGATTTGCTCCTTTTTCAAGGATAAAAGAAGCTTCTTCATCATAGTTAGCGCGCACGATAATATCGTCAAAATGAGCACGAACAATGATATTTAAATCAGGGTTCATACTTCTTGCTGTTTCCGCGATATCGGCTGCTTCATAACCATTAGGTATCGTCAGTAATAAAGATTTAGCACAATCAATTCGGGCTAAAGCAAGAGACTCTTTAGTTGATGCATTACCCAGTACTGTGTTTAAGCTTTTCTCTTTTAATTCAGCGAATTTATTACGGCTATTTTCGATAATAACTAATGGAATAGATTGAGCTAATAATTTCTCCGAAAGCATGCTTCCTGCACGTCCATAACCGACGATAATGGCGTGGCCACAAATATCAACAGGTACCGGCATCTCTTCTTCCAGCTCTTCTTGTTGTAGTTGCTCCACTTCTTCTTTGGTCTCTGTTTTTGCCAGATAACGGTCTAATAAAGAGAACAATACAGGGTTTAGCATAATAGAGACTAAAGCACCGGCTAAAACAAGGTTGCGCGCATCGGGTTCTAAAACGTTCAGTGCCACACCAAGACCAGCAAGAATAAAGGCAAACTCACCAATTTGAGCAAGGCTGGCTGAAATGGTTAAGGCAGTGCGTCTGGAATGTCCAAACATTCGCACAAGGACCAATGCCGCGGCTGATTTACCAATAATAATGATAGCCAGTGTCGCTAAGATACCTAGTGGATGCTCAATTAATACCATTGGATCAAATAGCATACCGACAGAAACAAAGAACAGTACAGCAAAAGCATCACGCAGCGGTAAAGTATCTTGAGCCGCTCTGTGGCTTAACTCAGATTCATTAAGCACCATACCTGCAAAGAATGCGCCTAATGCGAAGGAAGCATCAAATAAGGTTACAGCGCCATAAGCGATACCTAAAGCAAGAGCGAGTACACTCAGTGTAAATAGCTCACGAGAGCCCGTTGCCGCGGTTTTAGCTAAAATCCAAGGAATAAGTTTACGACCAACAACCATCATGATTAAGATAAAGGCAACAACTTTACCGATTGTAATACCTAAATTGATCATCAGTTCAGAAATACTGGTTTGATCGCTACTTTCCAGCATATTGGCAACAGCGGGAAGTAGTACAAGGGCTAACACCATGGCTAAGTCTTCAACAATCAACCAACCAATAGCAATTTGACCTCGTTGGCTATCAATTAAGCCTCTTTCTTCAAGTGCTCGTAAAAGCACAACGGTACTTGCTGTTGATAGACACAAGCCGAATACTATGCCACTAAATAAACCCCAGCCAAAAAATGCCGATAATCCCAGTCCTAATAATGTTGCGACTGCAATTTGAGCAATAGCACCTGGAATAGCGATGGCTTTTACCGCCATCAGATCTTTTAACGAAAAGTGTAAACCCACGCCAAACATTAGCAGAATAACGCCAATTTCAGCGAGTTCAGGAGCAAGAGAGGTATCGGCAACAAAGCCGGGAGTAAATGGACCAGCGAGTACACCCGCAGCAAGATATCCTACTAAAGGTGAGATTTTTAGCCGTTGAGCAATCATGCCTAAAATGTAAGCAAGTGCTAACCCACCAACAATGGTGGTAATGAGGGGTGTTGAATGCGGCATCAATTCTCCTTCTTTTTATAAAACTACATGTATCGGGGGGCGAGTAATATAGCAGGCTGATAGTTTAACGTATTCATGCAATAAATTCGCTAAAAATTATTGATTATTTATAAAAATAGCAAGTTGATTGAGTTTTTTGATGTAAATGCACTTTTTTATGTTATTTTAATCAGTCTTACCTTTTAAAGTAAGAAATACCCTGTTATCGGTTCATTTAGATAACAGGGAGAATTACAAGTTATTCGGTTTTATCTACCCCAATGTTAGGGAGAATAATGGTGAAAATGCCTAACAGTGGTAAATAAGCACAAATATGATAAACATATTCAATACTCTTCTGATCTGCAATATATCCTAAGACAGCGGCACCAATACCTCCCATCCCAAAAGCAAGTCCGAAGAAAAGCCCTGAAACCATGCCTGTTTTACCCGGAATTAACTCTTGAGCATAAACTAAGATAGCAGAAAATGCTGAAGCCAAAATCACACCAATGAATACAGTTAGTACGCCAGTCCAATAAAGGCTGGCATAAGGGAGTATCAGCGTAAAAGGTGCAACACCAAGAATAGATCCCCAAATTACGTATTTTCTGCCAATTTTATCGCCTACGGGGCCACCAATCATAGTGCCAGCAGCAACAGCAAAGAGGAAAACAAACAGGTGAATTTGTGCATTTTGCACTGAAACGCCAAATTTATGTATTAAATAGAAAGTATAGTAGCTACTAATGCTTGCAAGATAAAAATACTTAGAAAAAATCAGAATAAGCAAAATAGCTAAAGAACCAAAGAGGGTTTTACGTGGCAATATTGCTTTGTTGTTTAGTGCCTTAGGTTGTTTTTTATGTGCTTCTTGTTGAATTTTATACCAACGACTAACTTGTAAGAGCACCACAATGGCCAATAACGCAGCAAGAGAGAACCAACCGACATTTCCTTTGCCATAAGGCGCAATCAATAAAGCTGCCAAAAGAGGACCTAAAGAGCTGCCTAAATTACCGCCTACTTGAAAGAGTGATTGTGCAAGTCCGTGTCTTCCACCTGATGCCATTCTTGCAACGCGAGATGATTCAGGATGAAAAACGGATGAGCCAGTACCTACTAACCCCGCAGCTAGTAATAACATTGGGAATGTATCTGCAAAGGCGAGGATAATAAGCCCTGTCAGCGTAAAACCCATACCAATAGGCAATGAGTAAGGCTTAGGATATTTATCAGTATAGAGTCCAATAAAAGGTTGTAATAAAGACGCTGTAATTTGATAGGTTAAGGTGATCATCCCAATTTGCACAAAGCTTAAGGAAAACTCAGATTGCAACATTGGGTAAATAGCTAATATCAATGATTGGATCATATCATTGAGAAGATGTGAAAAACTAATAGCAGTTAAAATACTAAAAACGGTATTACGCTTATTGGCTTTTCGTTGTAAAACATCGGTTTCTTCTATGGGAAGCGTTGGATCGGCATTGCTCATTTTAGTTCCCTGTCACATTATTTTGTTAATGAATTGTTTCTATTTTTATTGGTCTAGTTTACATCTATTTAGAGTTGAGTGCTTTTGTGAGAAATAGAGTTTGATTCATGTCTCAAAAAAACTATTGGATCAATGAAATAATAAAAAAATTATATAACCTACGTCATAAAATACAGCAAAAGTATTTAACTTCTGTCTTCTTTTTCTACAGTAGAACCATGGCAGAACCTTCTCAATAAATAATATACATGGGGATATACCATGAGCTTATCTTTTAAATTATCAGCATGCGCATTAACAGTTTCTTTAGCGATGGCGCCTGCGATGTCTCAGGCATGGGAAAAGGATAAAACCTACGAAATTACTATTTTGCATACCAATGATCACCATGGACATTTCTGGCATAACGATCGTGGCGAATATGGTTTAGCGGCACAAAAAACGGTTGTTGATGATATTCGTAATGAAGTGGCTAAAAAAGGCGGTAGCGTACTGCTGTTATCTGGTGGTGATATCAATACCGGTGTCCCAGAATCTGATTTACAAGATGCAGAACCTGATTTTAAAGGTATGAATCTTGTGGGTTATGATGCAATGGCACTGGGTAACCATGAATTCGACAATCCATTAGATGTTTTACGCCAACAAGAGAAATGGGCAACATTCCCATTCTTATCTGCAAATATTTATCAAAAAAGTACGGGTGAGCGTTTATTCAAGCCTTACACCATTTTTGATAAGCAAGGTGTCAAAATTGCAGTATTAGGTTTAACAACGGATGATACCGTACGTATTGGTAACCCAGCGAACTTTCCTGATACCGAATTCCGCAAACCTTCTGATGAAGCTAAAAAAGTGGTAGAAGAGCTGCGTACAACGGAAAAGCCAGACATTATTATTGCAGCAACTCATATGGGTCACTACGATGATGGTAATCATGGCTCTAATGCACCGGGTGATGTGGAAATGGCTCGTGCATTACCAAAAGGTTACCTTGATATGATTGTGGGTGGTCACTCACAAGATCCAGTTTGTATGTCTCAAGAGAACAAAAACTACAAACAAGCTGATTATGTGCCAGGAACACCTTGTGCACCAGATAACCAAAATGGTACATGGATTGTTCAGGCTCATGAATGGGGTAAATATGTTGGTCGTGCAGACTTCGAATTCCGTAATGGTGAATTCACGTTAAAACATTACCAATTAATCCCAATCAACTTAAATCAAAAAGTGAAGAAAGACGACGGTACAACTGAGCTTGTTTACTATACAAAAGAAATTCCTCACAACCCTGAAATGATGAAACTGCTGACGCCTTACCAAGAAAAAGGTGGCGAGCAATTGAATGTTAAAGTGGGTGAGGTTGTTGGTAAATTAGAGGGTGATCGTAGTAAAGTTCGCTTTGTTCAAACTAATATGGCACGTCTATTATTATCAGCTCAAGCTGAACGTGCAAATGCAGACTTTGCCATTATGAGTGGTGGTGGTGTCCGTGATTCTATTGAATCTGGTGATATTACTTATAAAGATGTACTGAAAGTACAACCATTTGCGAACGAACTGGTTTATGTTGATTTTAAAGGTGAAGAAGTCGAGCCTTATCTGTCAGCTGTTGCATGTATGAAAGTAGACTCTGGTGCTTATGCACAATTCTACAATGTTAGCTTAACTGTAGACGCAGACTGCAAAGTTAGCGATGTTAAAATTGCTGGTAAACCATTAGATAAAACTAAGTCTTACCGCATGGCGACATTAAACTTTAACGGTATTGGTGGTGATGGTTATCCTAAGATTGATGTTCACCCTGCATATGTAAATACTGGTTTTGTTGATGCTGAAGTATTAAAAGGTTATATCGAAGCACATTCTCCATTGAAAGCTGCTGATTTCGAACCTAAAGGTGAGATCGTTTATAAAAAATAAGCTCAGTAAATCTTGCTGATATAGAAAAAGGCGGCATTAATGTCGCCTTTTATTTTAGGTTTAAATTACGTTAATTTCTTATTTTGAGGATGTGCCTTAAAATAAAAAATCATTAATCATTATGATTCTTTACGAATAAGTGCAAATTGAGCACCTAATACAGAACCTAAATCTTTTGCTGATAATTCAATATCTAAACCACGTTTGCCACCAGAAACAAAGATAGTGTTAAATTCAAGGGCTTGTTCATCAATTACTGTCGGTAGGCGTTTTTTCTGACCTAATGGGCTTATTCCGCCCACTAAATAACCCGTTACTTTTTGTGCAATCTGTGGATCTGCCATATCTGCTTTTTTTGCCTTAAAGCACTTAGCAACGAGTTTTAAGTCTAACTGACCAGAAACCGGTGTTACTGCAACAGCAAGATTCTTAGCATCACTATTTAAAGAAACTAACAGTGTTTTGAATACTTGGCGATTATCTAAACCTAATTTTTCAACAGCTTCATCACCAAAATTATGGACATTAGCATCATGCTCATAAGGATGAAGGGTAAATTTGATTTTTTGTTTTTCCAGTAAATTTACAGCGGGAGTCATAGCTATTCCTACTTATAAGGTTAGAACAATATTTTTATTCTTGGTGCGTTAATAAATCGATCAAATTCTCTTCACCAAATAAATGAAGGGCACCTACAGTCACTACATAACGACCAGCCGGTAATTTTGATAATATGCTTACCCATTTTTGGTTACGGCTTTCCATTAAAATATCAAATACAGCTTTACTAAAGGTATTTGGTAAAGGCGGTTGTTTTTCTCTACTATTATAATTTAACCACCAATTGATCATGATTTGCAATGTACGTGCGTTTTCGTGCCAATTTTTTAATGTGTCTTCGAGTAATTGCTGACCATCCTCAGGAAAACTCAATAATAATGCGACCTGACTCTCAATGCCTTCGAGTTCAATAATCTTTTTTTTGTGTTCATTAGCATGTTGGATAACTTGATAATCAACGCCGTATTGTGGTTGTAATCCAAGTTGCATCGCTTGGGTAGATTGTAAAATCAAAGCAATTTGCCAAAGAGGTTTATTCTCAAGTTGATAAAGCGAGAGGGAGAGATCTTCACAATGGCGTGTCACTTGAGAAAATAGAGGAGTATTTAAGCGTGTTTCTAGTGACTCTCTAAAAAGGGATGCTTGGTCAAAAGGTTGAACGTCAGTTGAAATATCAGCTTCAACAATAATAGCATCTGCATTTTTTATTTCGTTGATAAGCACGTTGGAGAGCGGTGACATTGTAGGAACACCCATATGGATACTACCCACAAGGTGTAAAGAGATATTATTAGGCAACGTAATATCAACAGCGGGATAAGGGTAATGGACCGTATTTTTTATTCCTACCCAATGTTTGATTTTCTGAAAAATACCCGTCATTGATATGCTCCTTTGAGTATAGAATCGCAAAGTTTTAGCATAACGGATTTGAACTGGAATGAAACAACGAAAACTAAGCTTTACTTAGCTTTCGCTGTTTTTACGTTATTTACCAGCTTATGCCAACACCACCTGCTGAGACCCAATTTGATTCATTCCATGCGGTAGAGGCTCTCACTTTAATATTTTCGTTAATACGGTATTGCATACCCCAAGCAAGCGCTGTTGCATTACGATAATTACCAATGCCAATAGCAGTACTAAATGTGGCAGAATCAGTAAAAGGTAAATTACTCATTGCGGCTACAGAAGCAATACCTTGATTGGCACGTTTCTCAACTTTATAAAAGCGGTTTTGAGTATCTGATTTAAAATGTTCAAAATTAGTTTTTAGATCTTTAAATTCATTTCTTGCTACTGATTGCTCAATATAAAGAGTAGAAAAATGATTTTTTAATGAAAGATTACTCCCATTAATATTTAGATTATCAATATATTTTTCTTTAATATTATCAATACCTTCTTTGTTGGTTTCGATATTTTCTTTATTAGCTTTGATATCGCTCGAGTTGGTGTTTATTTTGTTTCTATTGCTGGTAATATTATCTTTGTTAATGTCAATGTCAGTTTTGTTGGTAATAATGTCATTTTTATTAGTGGCAATATTGTTTTTATTGATGCTGATATTGCTTTTGTTATTGTCGATTTGGGTTTTATTGTTTTCAATATTACTTTGAATAGTATTATTTTTAGTCTCTATTCTATTTTTGTTATCATTGATTTCATTTGCATGTTGATCTAGTTTAGCTATTGTATGATGTATTTTTTCATTTAATTCATTATCAGTTTTTTGTCTTTCTCGATTGTCTTCGGTTCTTTTTTTCTCAACATTTGCAAACTTTTCTACAACACTCTCTTCTAGTTTGAAAATTATTTCTTTTGAATGAGGTGGAACTTTCATTCCTCTTTCTATATTTGCATTTAGCTCACTAAGTTTCGAGCTTGGTTGGTAATGTCTTTGGATTTCAATAGGTTTCTTAATGATGTCATCTATTTTGTTTTTATTAAAAGAAATCGTTTCTTTTAATCCGGAATATATATTTTCTTTTTGTTCTGAAAAGTTAGAAAGATAATTCAATATCGCTGTTTTAAAATCAGGCGACATACTATCTAACTTTAGTGAGTTATTACCTCTTTGGTTATCTGTGATGAGAACTTTCTCTATATTTATATTTGTATTTTCTTGAGATACGTTTTTTTTTATTTCTTCATTCATCATCTTTATTATTTCATCTGTGATTTTGATGACTTCAATATGTTTTTTTGAAGATGATTCGACATCATGATAGATATATATATCACTTACAAATTCATCAAAAATAGGTCTAGTAATGTCATTTTTCATGGGATGTGAGTTTAGATATGTAGAATTAGAATCGGTGTTGTTAGGGTGATTATTTGCAGGATGGCTGTTTTCAAGTAAAATAATGTTTTTATCGGTTGTTGTTTCTGAAACAGAAAAAGCATTTATAGAATAAATTAAAGATAAGCAAAATAGAGTGGTGTTTTTTAATTTCATGATTAATTCCTTTTGATATATATTCCTTTGTTACTTTTTAATTTTAAATTCAGAAAAACACACTGGCAATAATAATATCTTTTAAAATATTTTTATGGCTATTTTATATAAATATTTAATTTTATATATGAATAATAAAGTTAATGAAAAAATTATAATATATTGCTATTCTAGCGCTAAGAGGGCGGAGTGATGACTCTCTTGTATAATGAGAAATTCCTCTTTGACTGGCCGATAGTAATATCGGCTTTTTTTTTAACCTTTTGATAAAGTTAAAAATCATTAAATAAGAAGTCAAAAATAAGATAATAAAAAACCTCTTTAACTAATAAGTAAAAGAGGTTTCAGGGAAATGCTTAATATATTATTAAGTATTATTGCTTGGGTTTGAATCGTAACAAGCGATTCGCATTACTCACAACGGTAATTGAAGACAATGCCATTGCTGCACCTGCAACAACTGGATTTAACAGCGTGCCGGTGAAGGGATAGAGAACGCCCGCTGCAATAGGAATACCTAAGCTATTATAGACAAAGGCACCAAAAAGGTTTTGTTTCATATTACGTAGTGTACCTTTTGAAATTTCAACAGCATCAGCAACACCATGTAGACTGTGACGCATCAACGTGATTGCTGCTGTTTCAATGGCAATATCACTACCACCTCCCATTGCAATACCGACATCCGCTTTGGCTAATGCTGGGGCATCGTTAATACCATCTCCAACCATTGCAACACGACGTCCTTCAGCTTGAAGCTCAGTAATCGCTTGAGCTTTACCTTCTGGCATCACTCCCGCAATAACCTGATCAATACCCGCTTCTTTTGCAATTGCATTGGCAGTAATTGGATTATCTCCCGTTAACATCACGAGTCGATAACCTTGATTATGTAAACGCTGTAATGCACTTACGGTATCATCTCTAAGAGGATCACGAATAGAAAGTAATGCCGCAATTTTGCCATCTAGTGCTAATAAAACCGGTGTAACACCTTTAGCTGCTTGTGTATCAATCAGAGAATTAACTTCATTAATATTAACACCTGATTCGAGCATCAATTTAGGGTTACCTAAAAGTACTGTTTTACCCTTGATTTCACCACTTAATCCCATACCAGCTAATGTACGGAAATTGTTTACTTCTGGTAAATCAATACCTTCAGCGCGCGTTAAAATGGCTTTAGCTAATGGGTGATTAGAACCATTTTCCAGTGATGCCGCCAATGCAAGTGCTTGAGTGTCATCTACTTGATTGAAAGTATGAATTTCAGTGACCTGAGGCATACCTTCTGTCAGTGTTCCTGTTTTATCAAAGACTAAAGTATCTAGATTACTGGCTTGTTGTAGTGCATCTGCATCACGAACTAACACACCATATTCAGCAGCACGACCGACACCCGAAATAATGGACATAGGCGTCGCTAGACCTAAAGCACAAGGGCAAGCGATGATAAGAACAGTTGTGATAATCACAAGTGCATAGGTAATTTGTGGAGAAGGGCCAAAGAAATACCAAATAGCTCCTGCAACAAGCGCAATAGCGACAACGACAGGTACAAATACACCCGAGATTTTATCCGCTAATTGACCTATTTCAGGTTTACTACTTTGCGCTTGACGAACTAATTTAATAATACGAGCCAGTGTTGTTTTACTTCCCACTGCTGCAGCTTTAAAAAGAACAGAGCCATCTTGGACGGTTGTTCCGGCATGAATAGTGTCACCCACTGTTTTTTGCTGTGGAATTGGCTCGCCTGTTAGCATAGCCTCATCCATCCACACTTCACCTTGGATAATTTCACCATCAACGGGTACTTTATCACCTGTTGCTAAACGTAAAGTCATTCCTTGTTTAACATCAGCCAATGGCATTTCGACTTCACCGTTTTCAGTTATCACTCTTGCTGTTGGTGGAGTTAAATCTAATAGTCGTTCTAGCGCTTTAGATGAACGCTGGCGCGCTCTTTGCTCAAGCATATGTCCCAGATTGATTAACCCGATAATCATCGCACTAGCTTCATAATAGAGATGTCGAGCTTGAGCAGGGAACACTTCTGGCCATAGGTTTACGGTAATGGAATAGAGCCAGGCTGTTCCTGTTCCTAATGCAACGAGAGTATCCATTGTTGCACTGCGGTTTTTTAAACTCTGCCATGCGCTACGATAGAAATGACCACCAGCAACAACCATAACAAACAGTGTCGCAATACCAATACCTAACCAGATGCTGTGATTGGCCTCTGTTAGCATCATATTATCGCCGATCATTCCCCAAATCATGACAGGAATACCAACAGCTAAGGCCAACGCAGCTTGCCAGCGAAAACGCTTCATATTAGCAACAGCAACTTCTTGCTGACGTTCTCTGCGTTTTACATCGTCTTGAATAATTTCAGCGCCATAACCTGCTTTTTCAATGGCAGTCACAAGTGCATCATGGTCGATGTCACCCGTTACTAATGCACTACGTTCAGCTAGATTCACTCGCACATTTTCAACGCCATCAACGGATTGTAATGCTTTATGAACCTTGTTTACGCAACTCGCACAAGTCATACCATCAATTAAAAGCTGAACACTGTCGTCATCGTTAGTATCGATTTCAACGTTATTATCAATATCAGCATTCTCAACTGGAATATCACAAACAGCCGCTGACGATGCTTCCAGTTGTGCATGCGTTTGCGTCAGCGGCTCAGTTTTTGGGAAATCAGTACCAGCTAGTTGAGCTTCAAAACCCGCTTCCGTAATAGCGGTAATTAAGGTTTCAGCGGTTGCAGAACCAGTCACTTTAGCATGTGTTAATTCAACTTCAGCTGTTTCAACACCCGCAGTATTTTCTAGTGCTTTTTTAACTGAACCGACACAGTGACCACAATTTAAGCCCGATAGAGTTAAGTGAATTATGTTATCAGCAGGCGCTAAACTTGCTTGAAAACCTTCAGCCGTAATCGCTGAAATTAAAGTATCCGCATCTGCGTCACCAAAGATTTCAGCTGACTCTTTTGTTACATTAACGGCTGCAACACCTTCAACAGCTAATAATGCTTTTTCAGTTTTACCAACACACTTCATGCAGTTAAGTCCGCTTAGGCTTAATTTTACATCAGGTTGTGTTGCAACACTTGCTTCATATCCTGCATCTTCAATTGTTTTGATTAAGCTTTCAGCAGTTGCATCGCTGTCAATTTTAGCGTATTGAATAGTCACAATTGCCTGCTCTATGTCATTGCGAGCATCAAGTGCTTTTTTTACACTGTTGACACAGTGAGAGCATGAAAGTCCTTTCAATGAGAGTATTATAGTTTTTGCCATGTTAATTATCTCCGTCATAAAAGCGTTACCTCTATTATTGCGCAATATTCGGTAACTTGCTTTCTTTAAAGGTTTTTTCTTATCAGAGATAAAGGCTAAACCTTTCCGCAAGGGGAAGGTCAAGGGGGAATTTTGAATATTAGTGAAATCGCAAGTAAAACAGGATTAACGGCTAAAGCTATTCGGTTTTATGAAGAAAAAGATTTGATAACCCCACCGGGAAGAGGTGAAAACGGTTATCGTTATTATCAGGCTCAACATATTGAAGAATTAACATTATTGCGCCAAGCAAGAGAAGTTGGCTTTAGTTTAGAAGAGTGCCGAGCTTTATTAATGTTGCTAAGAAATCCTTCTCGTCATAGTTCAGACGTGAAAGAAGCCACCTTAAAAAAAGTGGCTGAAATTGAGAAAACAATTAATGAGCTTAATGCCATTCGCCAGCGATTACTTTTGTTGGCCAGCGAATGTCCCGGTGATGATGGAGCAGATTGCCCGATCATCAATCATTTGTCGGGGGGATGTCATCACCAGAAACAGCCGGTTTAAGTGCAATCACTCGTAAGGTAATACCATCAATCTCGGTTACTGTTACCTTATCGCCTGCAAGTAATGGCGTGTCTGAATAAACACGCCAACTACCATCAGCTAATTTAACGCGACTAAAACCGTTTTCCGTATCTGATAATAAAACAGCATGAACACCAATTAGTTGATGACTTTTCTGATTTAAGTTCTCGGCTTCTTTTGATTGTTTTCTGCGTTTAAGCCAAAGGTGCCAAAAAATAGCACTAATAACTGTTAATATCGCAAATAAAACACCTTGAATAGGCCAGCTAATAGGCAATATCCATGTGATCAACGATACACATAGAGCAGCCATTCCTGACCATAAAAGGTATCCTGCTGTTCCTAACATTTCTGTAATTAACAGCAAACCACCAAGACAAAGCCAGAAAAGTGCAGGTTGAGCACTAATCCATTCAATCATAATTAATTGCTCTTGTTGCCTGAGTCACTTTTTTTGGTATTGAGTAATTCAGAAATACCGCCAATAGCACCCATAAGATTACTTGCTTCTAGTGGCATCATAATAACTTTACTGTTATTAGCTGAACCAATTTGAGACAGCGCATCAGTATATTTTTGAGCAACAAAGTAGTTAATTGCTTGCATATCACCTTTTGCGATGGCCTCAGATACCATTTGTGTTGCCTTAGCTTCAGCTTCTGCTGCACGTTCACGGGCTTCTGCTTGTAAGAATGCAGATTGACGCTCACCTTCAGCCTTCAGAATTTGCCCTTGTTTCTCACCTTCAGCTTTCAAGATAGCAGCTTGACGAATACCTTCAGCTTCAAGAATGTCGGCACGTTTAGTTCGCTCAGCTTTCATCTGCGCATTCATTGCAGAAATCAATTCTTTTGGTGGGCGGACATCACGAATTTCGATACGGGTAATTTTGATACCCCAAGGGTTTGTTGCATCATCGACAATCAGTAACAGGCGACTATTGATTTGGTCACGTTGAGAAAGAATTTCATCAAGCTCCATTGAACCTAACACTGTACGAATATTAGTGAGTGTTAAATTAATAATGGCAAGCTCAAGATTATTGACTTCATAAGCAGCTTTTACAGGGTCGATCACTTGAATAAAGCAGACGGCATCGATGCTGACGTTGGCGTTATCACGAGAAATGACTTCTTGAGAAGGAATATCAAGCACTTGCTCCATCATGTTGATACGGCGCCCAATACGATCGACAAAAGGTATAAGGATTTGAAGACCAGGGGCCAGAGTACGAGTGTAACGACCAAAACGTTCGACAGTCCACTGATAACCCTGTGGAACGGTTTTAACACCACATAAAACTAAAATAATAGCGAATAAGATGATAATACCAATGCCTATTTCCATATACCTGTCCTAAATCTGCTCTAATAAGAAAATAAAATTAATAAAGTAAAGAATACACCATGCGACGATATTTAGACGCCAAATTATCATTAGTACCTAATGCTGATAAAATATCCATCAGGGTTTTCTTAACTTGCCCGTCACCTGCATTTAGATCTTTTTTGATAAAGCTAAATAGCAATTCTAACGCTTCTTCATTACGAGCAACTTCATGTAATTTTAGTGCAAGCTGAATAGCAAGATCGGTATTTTCAGGCTGTTGATTAAAATCGTTTTGTAACTGTTGAATTTCAGGCGTATCAGCAGCCTGTTTTTGTAATTCAATTTGCGCTAACAAACTGTGGTAGTAACTATCTTGATCTTGTAATGGGATAGTCGTTAACAAGGTTTGAGCTTCTTCATTTTTATTTAAAGAAATTAAAGCACCTGCTAGCGCAAGCGTAATTTCACTATTTTTAGGTGCGAGTTGATGCGCTTCTTTTAGCAGAGGTAAAGCATCTTCTGCTTTTCCTTCAGAAAGTAATTGTGCGGCTTGTGCCGCTTTCAACTCTTCTGGTTTAGGTAATACATTGGCTAAAACTTGGCGAATTGCTTCTTCAGGTTGAGGGCCTTGGAAACCATCAACTGGGCGACCTTCTTGCAATATATAAACTGTTGGAATAGCACGTAGACCAAACTGTGAGGCAATCATTTGTTCAACATCACAATCCAATTTTGCCAAAATAAATTGATCAGCAAATTCGGCTGCCAGTTTATCTAATGTTGCGCCAAGCTCTGCACAATGAGGGCTACGTTCTGAATAGAAGTACATCATGACCGGTTTCGTCATGGATTGTTCTATAATTTGTTGAATATTTGATTCATTTACATCAACAATATGTGCAGTTGCTAACATTAGCTTGTCCCTTTTTGAGAGTTTTAAATATAGATGTGATTTATAAAGCTATTTTATTAATAAGTAAGGGTGGATACTGAAAAATCAAGCCTTGCCACTCTGGCGACTGAGAATTGTATCCATTAAAATATCAGGTAGAAAGCGCTTTAGTATTCTGACAGCGTAAGTTAATAAGGTTACGGGATAACGTATCTTAGGTTTTGGGCTTTCTAAAGCATGAATGAGCTTTTTCACGACATCTTCAGGCGTTAATGTGAAACGACTCGCAATCCCCGGATTTTTTACAGGTTTATCTTTTTCAGCTTGAGCGACATTCTCAGTGAAACAAGTTCGTATTGGGCCTGGCTCTATTAAACTCACCTTAACTCCAGTATGCGCTACTTCCATTCTTAGCGCATCAGACCATGCTTCTACAGCATATTTACTGGCTGCATAAGCACCTCGACCTGGCGTTGAGATAATCCCCATTACAGAACTCGTTTGAATAATGCGTCCTTCTCCATGAGGTAACATTGCAGGTAGAAGTAATGTAGTAAGCTGATGTAAACCAAAAAAGTTAGTCGAAAACTGTTTTTCCATTTGTTGGCGAGTAATGGCATCTAATGGGCCATAAACACCAAATCCGCCATTATTAAATAATCCATATAAACGACCGTTTGTTAGGCGAATAACTTCTAGTGCTGCATTTTCAACACTTTTTGGATCATCAAGGTCAAGATGAATAGGTTCTAATCCCAGTGTTTCCATGCGTTCAAGGTCTTCACCTTTACGGCAAGCAGCAAGAACTCGATAGCCTCTTTTCTGTAGTGCTTTTGCTGCACAGAGTCCTATTCCACTGGAACTTCCTGTAATCAATACCGTTTTTTGCATAATTTTACAATTAATCTCGTTTAATCTACGTCAACTACTGTCAGAATAGTCTAACGTGTTAGGTAAGGGGATAATGTTTCATCCATCCACTGCGTAATAAAAGGCTGAGCATCTTCATTGGGGTGTATGCTGTCATTTTGCATCCACTCAGGCTTATCAGCGATTTTCTCCATATAAAAAGGAAGCAGAGGAAGCGCATTATCTTCAGCGAGTTTTGGATAGATAGCTGAAAATGATTGTGTATAACGTTTACCGTAATTAGGTGAAATCATTATTTGCATAAAAAGTGGCGTTGCACCGGCATCTTTCACTTGTGTAATGATGTTTTGTAATGCCTCTTTTGTTTGTGCAACAGGGTATCCCTGTAAACCATCATTTGCACCTAATTCAATTAAAACCCAGCGTGGTTGATGCTGTTTTAATAAATCAGGAAGCCTATTTTGTCCCTGAAAGGCTGTTTCACCACTAATGCTTGCATTAACAACATTAATATCAGGGTAGGTTGTTTTCCATTTATCAGCAAGGCGTTGTGGCCATGCGCTTTCAATTGGAAGACGGTATCCTGCACTCAAGCTGTCACCAAAGATCAAAAAGGTATCAGCAGCAATTGCCTTAAAGCTAAACATCATCATAACGATAAGGAAAAATGTATGTCGACGGAAAAGGTTCTTGAAGTTCATCAGTTAACCAAACAAGTAGGACAAGGTGATAGTCAGATCTCTATATTGCAGGGTGTTGAGTTAGTTGTCGAGCCTGCACAAACAATTGCGTTAATTGGTGAGTCAGGATCAGGTAAATCGACATTGCTAGGGATCATCGCTGGATTAGATGATGGCACCTCTGGCAGTGTGCATTTGATGGGTGAAGATCTCACAAAAATGAATGAAGAAGCGCGTGCCAAATTGCGTGCTCAACATGTTGGTTTTGTTTTTCAATCATTTATGTTGATCCCAACATTGAATGCACTCGAAAATGTGCAGTTGCCTGCATTATTAAAAGGTGAGTCAGAAAAGCACAGCCATGCGCGTGCAGTTGATTTACTTAAGCTATTAGGATTAGGTGAACGTTTATACCATATGCCAGCACAACTTTCTGGCGGTGAGCAACAGCGCGTTGCATTAGCAAGAGCATTTTGTACTCAACCTGCCATTCTTTTTGCGGATGAACCAACAGGGAACCTTGATCGTAAAACTGGTGATAAAATTGCTGACTTGTTGTTCTCTCTTAACCGAGATTATGCAACAACCTTGATTTTAGTG
Source organism: Proteus terrae subsp. cibarius (assembly GCF_011045835.1). Classification (NCBI taxonomy): domain Bacteria; kingdom Pseudomonadati; phylum Pseudomonadota; class Gammaproteobacteria; order Enterobacterales; family Morganellaceae; genus Proteus; species Proteus terrae. The sequence goes on along the minus strand of NZ_CP047349.1, from coordinate 2,916,669 downwards.
ACTCATGACAATGAGCTAGCTGCTCGTTGTCAAAGACGATTACGATTAGTTGATGGACAACTTAAGGAGGAGTCATGATTTGGCGTTGGTTTTGGCGTGAATGGCGTTCTCCTGCATTATTAATTGTTTGGCTTTCTTTAGCGCTGGCAGTTGCTTGTGTGCTCGCTTTAGGGCGGATAGGTGATCGCATCGATAAAAGCATTTATGCTCAAAGCCGCGATTTGATCGCTGGTGATTTAGTCTTACGTGCATCTTATCCTGTTGATGAAAACTGGCTTGCTGAGGCGAAGAAGGAAGGGTTAACCCTCAGCCGTCAAATGCAATTTACTACCATGTCTTATGCGCCTGAAGGTGATACACCTCAGCTTGCGTTGGTGAAAGCCGCAGATAATTTATATCCATTGTATGGTGAGTTAGAAACAGAGCCAGCAGGCTTAAAGCCTGAAAAAGGGACGGCCCTTGTTGGTGCTAGATTACTTGAATTACTTGATATAAAAGTCGGCGATAATATTGATGTAGGCGATGCTTCATTTACTATCAGTGGTGTATTAATTCAAGAGCCAGACAGTGGGTTTAATCCTTTTCAAATCGCCCCCCGTATTTTAATTAATCTTGATGATGTGGAAGCAACTGGAGCTGTGCAACCCGGAAGCCGCCTGACTTATCGCTATATGTTTGCGGGCGATGAAGCGGTGATTGATAGTTATCAGCAACGCTTTGACCCACTATTAAAGCCAGATCAGCGTTGGAATAGTTTAAAACAAGATAGCGGGGCACTTTCACAATCAATGGAGCGTGCAAAAAACTTTCTTTTGCTATCAGCTCTATTGACATTATTGCTTGCTATATCAGCGGTTGCTGTTTCAATGGCTCATTATTGCCGGACTCGTCATACCTTAATCGCGGTATTAAAAACACTAGGTGCAGATAAACGGGCATTGAGAAAGTGGATCGTTGGGCAGTGGGGGGTGATCTTAATTGGTGCTATTGTTGTAGGCTCATTAGTCGGGCTTGTTTTTGAGGCAATATTGCTACAAATTTTAGCACCAGTGTTACCTAAAAGTTTACCTGAAGCGAGTTTCTTACCATGGGTATGGTCAGTGGGTTCCTTGTTGTTAATAGCTTTATTAACAGGATTAAGACCTTATTATCAACTAATGGCGACACAACCTTCTCGTGTATTAAGAAGTGATACCACGGCACCTATCTGGCCTCTTCGTTACTATTTACCGATTGTAGGCTTAATTATTGTTGGTGCTTTGACGCTTTTTGCGGGAACGGGCGTTTTACTCTGGTCAATTCTATTTGGTGTTGTTGTTATTGCTTTTTTATTGGGGGGGATTGGTTGGCTTGGATTGTGGGTGTTAAAGCAGTTTAAATTTCGCCAACTCAGTGCGCGCTTAGCAGTAACTCGCTTGTTGCGACAGCCTTTTCAGACCATGACTCAATTGGCTGCTTTTGCACTTTCATTTATGTTGTTAACACTATTGGTGCTGATCCAAGGTGATTTATTAGATAAATGGCAAAAACAGTTACCCGAAGATAGCCCTAATTACTTTCTGATCAATATGTCTGCACCTCAAGTTCAAGAAGTTAATACCTTGTTGGCAAAGTATAACGTTGAACCAACGGATGCATTTCCTGTGGTATTAGCGCGCTTAACGCAGATTAATGAGAATAATGCTAAAGAGTGGGCTGATAAACGTGATGCTGGTAATAACACTGTTCGTCGAGAGCTTAACTTAACGTGGCATAGCGAGTTGCCAAAAGATAACGTGATTGTTGAGGGAACATGGCCTCCAGTGGGAAATGGTGTTTCTCTTGATCAAGGTGTTGCTGAACAACTCGAAATTAAATTGGGTGATGAATTAACATTTGTTGGTGATACTCGTGAATTTAAGTCGATTGTTACTAGCATTCGCCATGTTGATTGGGAAAATATGCGTCCTAACTTCTTCTTTATCTTCTCTGAAGAAGGGTTAAGTAATCAGCCAGAAAAATGGATGAGTAGTTTTTATTACAATGGTGAAGGGACGTTAATTACGGCACTTAATCGGCAATTTCCAACTGTAAGCGTATTAGATACAGGCGCATTAATTCAGCAAGTTCAACAAATCTTACAGCAAGTCAGTCGAGCATTGGAGATTATGGTTGGATTGGTAATGATCTGTGGTGCGTTATTGTTAGTTGCCCAAATTCAGGTAGGAATGACACAGCGACGTATTGAGCTAGTGGTATATCGAACATTAGGCGCAGGTAAGTCATTATTAAGACGGACTCTTTGGGCTGAATTTGCATTATTAGGTTTAATGGCGGGATTAGCTGCAGCGATTGGTGCGGAGGTTGCATTAAGTTTATTACAAATATCGGTGTTTAATTTCCCTTGGCAACCGCAATGGGGAATGTGGATCATCGTACCTATTGTTGCTGCACTATTACTTTCATTATGTGGCAGTATCTTAGGGATCAGACTGTTGCAAGATAAAGGGCAGTATCGACGAATTCAAGGTGAATAGTTGAAATAAGTTGGACTTATCAATAGAGTTAAATAAAAATGCTGATGTTATTAAACATCAGCATTTTTTATGGGAAAAGATAAGACAATTATTCTTTTATAACATAAGCATAAATGCGCTTGCTGCCATCATCTTCATCATAAATATAAACCCCTTGAAGTTCAGTTGAAAAACCTGGTAGTTGGTTAATAGTGACTTCAAGTGCCTGAAAATAACGTAAAACAGCACCATCCCAAATTTCACCGGGCACAGCACATAAGACACCTGGTGGATAAGGTAAAGCACCTTCCGCGGCAATTCTGCCCGCTAATTTATTTAAAGGTAAAAACTCAACATTACCACGAACAAACTCAATATTAGCTTGTTGCGGACTTAGTGCTCGCTTAGGGAAATGACTTTTTCTAAACATCTGTTTTTGCAGCAACTTGATATTATATGTGACACAAATATCATGCATTTCCTGACAGAGTTGACGCAATGTATAACCTTGATAACGAGATTGATAGCGACGATAAACAGAAGGCAATATTTGTTCTAATGGCACATCTTCAACTAAGTGCTTTTCAAATTGAACAATCAAAGAGATTAAACGATCAAATTTCGCTTGATGCTCTGCAGGAGTCAGCAAAAATAAGATTGAATTAAGGTCACTTTTTTCAGGAATTACACCATGCTCACGTAGATAATTTGCCAAAATAGAGGCTGGCACACCAAAGGATTCATATTCCCCTGTATGAGGATCGATCCCCGGCGTTGTTAGCATTAATTTGCAAGGATCAACAAAGTATTGATTGGTAGCGTAACCTTCAAAGGAGTGCCAATTATCATTTGGAATAAAATTGAAAAAACGTTGATCGTGAGCGATTTCATTTGTGTCGTGATCTTGCCAAGCAAGTCCATCAACTACTTCAGGAATAAATGGCTTAATAAACTGACACTGTTTTAGTAATGATTTACGAGCTTCGATGCCTTGTTTTACACAACTCATCCACATTGCTTCACCACTTTTACCCGAATGCATTTTTGCATTGACATCAAGAGCCGCAAAAAGGGGGTAAAATGGGCTGGTGGACGCATGCATCATAAAAGCATTATTCATACGTTTATGATTAACATAACGTGATTGCCCTTTAAGGTGTGCATCTTTTTTATGTATCTGCGAGGTTTGTGAAAAGCCCGCTAATTGCTTATGAACGGATTGAGTAACCAAAATACCGGGATCGTCTTTATTAAGCGTTAGTAATAAAGGGGAACACTGTTTCATCATCGGAATGAATTGTTCATAACCAACCCATGCAGAATCAAATAAAATGTAATCACAAAGATGACCAATTTTATCGACAACTTGTCTTGCGTTGTAAATCGTACCGTCATAAGTGCCTAGTTGAATAACGGCTAAGCGGAAAGGGCGTTTATCGAATTGGCGTTCTGGCGTAATCTCTGCGATTTGTTGGCGTAAATAGCTTTCCTCAAAACAATGAGCATCTATACCCCCGATAAAGCCAAAAGGATTACGAGCCGTTTCTAAATAAATAGGTGTTGCTCCCGCTTGAATTAACGCGCCATGATGATTGGATTTATGGTTATTCCTATCAAATAGCACTAAATCATTTGGTGCCAATAAGGCATTTAAAGCAACTTTATTAGAAGAGGATGTCCCATTTAAAACAAAATAGGTTTTATCGGCATTAAACACTTGTGCTGCAAAAGTCTGGGCATCATAAGGCGCACCTTCATGAATAAGTAAATCACCCATTTCTACATCAGCATTACAGAGATCAGAGCGAAATAGATTCTCACCAAAATATTGATAAAACTGTTCGCCTGCGGGATGACGACGGAAAAACTCTCCGCCTTGATGGCCGGGACAATCAAAAGCAACGTTCTTTTCGGCAACATAATTCACTAAGCGTGAAAAAAATGGTGTTGTCAGACTCTTTTCATATTGCTGTGCAGCTTCATTAATCAACGCACTATTTTTTTGATGCGCGCTTTTATCTGTAATCACAATCCCTGAAACTTGATTAAGTAATTCAGCACTGACTGTATCATTAAGATTAACTGCAATAAATACGGGGAGTTGAAAGCCTGTTTGATGAATGCGATATAGTTCGCCAGACTCAATATCTGACAACGACAATACTACTGCTGACACTTGCGTTAAATTTGCATCAACAATATCAACAATTGGGCGTTCACAATAAAAATAGTGTGAAAGAGTAGGGTGACACGCCAACTTCATTTTTTTCATTATACTCGCATTTTTATCAATAGAAGAATTGGCGAACAATATACTTGGTTGTGAATGTGATTGAAATAAATTAAAAGATAAATTGATTTTTTTATGCATTTAAAATGCATAAATCAGTACATAGATAAGTGGGGGAATGGATAAGTTTATGAGAGAATAAACTTATCCATTTTGCATTATTGGGTAATTGGAGACGGTTTTTCGATATAGACCGTTTGAGATGGAAAGGCAAAATCAGCGCCATGTTTATGCACAATCTCAATTATCTTTAAATAGACTTCTTGCTGAGCTTCAAGCCACTGTGCCCATACCGTTGTTTTAGTAAAACAATACACCATGATATTGAGTGAAGAATCTGCAAACTGATTAAAATAGACTAACAACGTTTGTTGTGTATCGATTTTGTCATTTTGCATCAGCATGGTGCGAATATCTTCAACGATCACGCCAATTTTATCTGAATCTTCATAACGTAAACCGAGTTCAGTTTCAATACGTCGATTAGTCATTCTTCCGGGGTTTTCCACACTAATAGAGGAAAAAATTGAGTTAGGAATATAAAGTGGTCGATGATCAAACGTGATGATTTTGGTAATACGCCAGCCAATTTCAACTACTGTGCCTTCAATATTACGATCAGGAGATCGAACCCAATCACCAATATTAAAAGGACGATCGAAATAGAGCATGACACCCGAGAAAAGATTACTTAATACATCTTTACTTGCCATGCCAATGGCGATACCACCTAATCCGCCAAATGTCATTAAGCCGGATAAGCTCATACCAAAATGCTCACCGAACAATAAAATGATAATGACAAATAGAGTGATTTTAAATATACGAGAAATAATACGAGCAGAAGTAGGGTCACTACCTTTTTTAATCTGAGATTGTTCTAATCTATTAATAAGCAGAAAAAACTTACGCATTAAAACTAAGGCTATGCCGACGTAAGTAAAGAAGTTAATCATCCTAAAGGAGATAAAGTGAAGATTAAAATCGACTACAGCCATTTCACAATATTGGCTTAAGATAAGCACTAAACTACAAAGCAAGATAGCTTGACTGATATGAATAATAATATTTCTACGGCGTTTTTTCTTTTTATCATGAAAAAGAGATACGACGACAAAACCAACAAAACAGGCTAAAGCAATGCCAACACCTATTGAGTATTTTATTATTAATGCATCATTCATCAGCTTAATATCTCCTTAGAAAATGCGTTCTTATAATACGAAACTCACTATCTTGCTTATTTAATGGTTACTTTTCTTGCTCACTTGCATGCTGAAATTTAGGATAGACTGGTGGTTTCATAAACAGTGTTATCGCTAAAATCAGTAAAACAGGGATGGTTAAAATCAAGAACGCAGGTGTAAAACTACCTGAAATATCTTTGATTGCTCCAGCAAAGAAAGGTGCTAAACAAGCCAGTGTTGAAATTAAATTCATCACTGAAAACAGCTCAAGGTAAGGAGAGCGACCAAAATAGTTAGCAAGCAAAATACTTGATGCTAAAAACGTCATGCCATAACCGATACCGACACAAACCGTAAATAAGAGCAGGTAAACCCAAGAATTCGCCATACTTAGCGCGAGCAACCCAATGATAATAATACTTAAACTTGCGATAAGTAATTTTTTAGGTTCTAACCATTCACCAATAGCCCCACCTGCTAGGCGCGAGAAAGCATTAATAAATGCCATACTACTCAATAGTGTTGCGGCAATAGTTTCACCAAAACCATTTTCAATAATATGTGCAACAGCAAAACTATTGACCGTGATCCCACACCATAAAAAGGCCGTATAAGTCGCAGCAATAACATAAAATTGCCATGTTCTTAAAGCATGACGAGCCGTCCAAATCTCTTTAGTTTGATAGATACGTTTTGTGGTTTGAAGTTGGCTAATTTTTTTTGCGTGCTCTTGTTCTTTTGTGCCTTCGCGTAAAAATAAAATAGTGAGAAGAGTAACGAGAGTAAGTGTGATCGCTGAGATAAGCCAGTGCATTCGCCATGTATGCCATAAATGGGTTGCTAAAAAATAGATCCAAGGCCCAGCAACACCACCTAATCCACCAATGGTAAAATAAACACCAAAGGCAAAGGACTGTTTTTCAAATAAGCGGGAAATAACATAAGTACCAGGTACAGTAGCCAGTAGCGTAAAACCAATACCTAGCAGTGCAGTACCGAGAAAATAACGTGCAATGGTGTATGTTTCATAAAGAAAATAGAAACCGCTAACAAAAATGATTAATCCGATAAGTAGTGTAAGGCGAACACTTAATTTACGGATCAGCAATGTGGGTAAAAAACTCGCAAGACCGCAGGTTAATCCTAATAACGTAAAGCCAAGGCCTGCTTGAGTCCAGTTCCACTCTAGCTCGTTTATCATACTGGGAAGAACAACGCCTAAAGAAGTAAATGTGGTTGCGGTAGCTAAAAAATACACAAAGCCTAATAATATCAGCATACTCCACTGATAAACGGGCCCAAAAATCTCTTGCGTGGCTTGCATCCTGACTCCATCAAATGGGTGCAGTAACCTGAATAATCAGGAGAAAATAGCGAATAACAGACCTCTTTATCTAAGGTCTGTTCGTTTAAAGGCTATTATTCTCTAACTTTATGAGTCGGACTGCTAGCTTAATTTTTCTAAAGCCCATTTGATAGGGTACTGATAGGCATCATCAAGCATCAAGCTTAATGATTTGAGTGTCTCTTTCAGTGGTTGATTATCGCGATGTACAAGATTGAGATGACCCACTTTGCGGACAGGGCGAACTTCTTTTTCATACCAATGTAAATGAACTAATGGTAATGAAAGCCATTGAGGGTTGACATCAGTACCAATCAAATTAACCATTACTGCCGATTGGCAAACTTCAGGTTTTGGCATAGGTAAATCTAAAATTGCACGTAGATGTAACTCAAACTGGCTAATTGAGGCACCATTTTGTGTCCAATGACCACTGTTATGAACTCGAGGGGCTAATTCGTTAATAAGTAATTTATCACCAACGATAAAGCACTCCATCGCCATTACACCCACATAATTGAGCTTATTAAGGATGGCGGTCAGCATTTTTTCCGCTGATTGTTGTAGTTTTGATGCAGGCGTTGGTAATGCAACACTCATGCGTAAAATGCCATCTTGATGCAGGTTGTGAGTCAAAGGGTAGAAAACACAATTTCCGTTACTATCTCTCGCACCTACTAATGACACTTCACCTGAAAAAGGAATACCTTGCTCAACAATACACTCACCATAAATTTCAGCGGGTAATTGTTGTTCTTCACCGGGATGAATGCGCCATTGACCACGACCGTCATACCCACCAACACGGCGCTTCACAATAATAAAATCACCCAATTGAGCGAAGATATCAGACCATTGTGTTGGTGATGTTAATGGTTGCCAAGGTGCTGTTGCTAAACCTAGCTCATCAAGAAGTTGTTTTTGAGGCAATCTATCGGCAAGCAATGGGAAAATGTCACGGTTTACAAAGTTAGTATGACGTTCTAATTCTTTGGTGAGTGCGGTTTCAGGCCAGCGTTCAATTTCAGCTGTGATTATGCTTTTTTGATAGGGAACGGCTTCAGGCTCTGCATCTAATCCTACTGGATAAACTGCAATTCCTAAAGGCTCACCGGCTTGTCTTAGCATTCGCCCTAGTTGGCCATTTCCAAGAACACAAACTGGCTTCATAGTGCCTCCCTTGGATCAGGGTTATTTAAGACATCATCAGTTTGTGCTGTACGCCATGCTGTTAGTGCTTCAAAAATAGTAGGGGAGTGTAATGCTAAAATTTGAGCGGCTAATAAAGCCGCATTGGCGGCACCTGCTTTACCAATCGCTAAGGTTCCCACAGGAATACCTTTCGGCATTTGCACAATAGAGTAAAGGCTATCAACACCGCTTAATGCAGCACTTTGAACAGGAACACCTAATACAGGGACGAGTGTTTTTGCTGCGAGCATACCTGGTAAGTGGGCAGCACCGCCTGCTCCTGCAATAATGACATCAAAACCATTACTTTTGGCTTGTTCTGCAAAGCTAAATAACTTATCAGGGGTACGGTGTGCAGAGACAATCTCAACATGATAAGGAAGTTGTAGTGCGTCTAGTACATCAGTGGCATGAGACATTGTTGCCCAGTCACTTTTAGAACCCATTACAATAGCGATACGAGCGGAAGAGGTATTTAGACCAACTTGAGAAGACATTACTTAACTGCTCCTGTAAGCATAAACGGATATAGCCTAATAAACTGAGCATGATAGTATCACGCTAACACGCACAGGAAAACGTTTGCGTAAAGAAAAAAAAGCCTTTTTATGAAGAAAATAAGCAAAACAACTTAAAAGGGAAAATGAATAAGTTCTATTTTTTCAGCTGTCACTTTAAACATAGAACCTTCAGTATGCCAAGCACCTAATACACCACGATAATGTATTTTATCATCAATATTAACAGTATGAATTGCCGGGCGATGAGTATGACCATGGATCATCCATTCTGTATTGAAATGCTTAAAAGTATCAATCACAGCCTGCGGGTTAACATCCATGATGGCATCAGACTTATATTGATTTTCATGCTGGCTACGTGAACGCATTTTGTCAGCAATACGCAGTCGAATAAATAGAGGCAACAACAAGAATAAACGCTGAATAAATTTATTATGTACTTTTTTGCGGTAACGTTGATACGCTTCATCATCTGTACAAAGTGTATCACCATGCAAAATTAGGATGCGATGCTTCTCAATTTCGAGCACTTTTTCTTGTGGAAGTAAGGTGATACCACTCTCTTTTGCAAAACGAGAGCCAATTAAAAAATCACGGTTTCCATGAATAAAATAACAAGGTACTCCTGCATTTTTTAGCGTCATCAGAGCTTGAGCAATTTGTTGATGTAAAGGATTAGGATCATCATCACCTATCCAAAAATCAAAAAAATCACCTAAGATATAAAGTGCTTTTGCATGAATAGCTTGTTCTTTTAAAAAGCGAAGAAAACCGGCAGTGATTGCCGGTTCATGTTCACTTAAATGCAGGTCTGCAATAAAAAGCGTACACATAAAAAGTGAGGCTTATTCGCTAACCGTTACACTTTTAATGATGATATCTTCGCGAGGAACGTCTTGGTGGAAACCGCTACGGCCTGTAGAAACAGCTTTAATTTTATCAACAACGTCCATGCCTTCGACAACTTCAGCAAAGACACAATATCCCCAACCATTTGCATTTTCAGCACGGAAGTTTAAGAAATCGTTGTCTGCAACGTTGATAAAGAACTGAGCCGTAGCAGAATGTGGATCGTTCGTACGAGCCATTGCTAATGTACCGCGGTTGTTTGCTAGGCCATTGTTTGCTTCGTTTCTTACAGGTGCTTTGGTCGCTTTTTGGTTCATACCTGGTTCAAAGCCACCACCTTGGATCATAAAACCATTGATGACACGGTGGAAAATAGTGTTATCGTAGAATCCTTCTTTACAGTAGTCTAAAAAATTTTCTACGGTTGCAGGCGCTTTGTCTGCAAATGTATTAATCACGATATCGCCGTAATTGGTATGAAAAGTAACCATATTCAGATCCTAATATAATTTTAGCTTTACCCAGATTTGGGCATAAACAACAGTCCCGTTTTTATATCACAGTTGCCTAATTTAGTCAGTATGCATCTTTTTCTCGCTCTACTTTTTCTTGCCAAATAAATCAGTAATAGAAAGAAAAAACACTTTTCGCCAAAATTTAGCCAAATAATAGAAGTTTGATTGTTCACTATCAACGATTGAACAGTGAAAATAAGCGTTAAGCAGAGTAAGATAAAAGCCCTAATCTTGCGTTTGCTTTGACTGCAAGATCCAATATCCTTATTAATATCATGCTATAGTAGTTGTTATTTTCTTTTATATAAAAACGTAATAAACACGTACAGTTGAAAACGGGAACGTCCACTGATGCTAAAGATTTTTAATACTCTCACTCGCCAAAAAGAAGAATTTAAACCTATCCATGCAGGAAAAATAGGTATGTACGTGTGTGGCATCACTATTTATGACTTATGCCATATTGGTCATGGACGTACATTTGTGGCGTTTGACGCCATAACCCGTTATCTGCGTTACTTGGGATACGATGTTAACTATGTGCGCAACGTAACGGATGTAGATGATAAAATCATCAAACGTGCGATTGAAAATAATGAAACATGTGAGCAATTAACGACTCGTATGTTAGCTGAAATGCATAAAGATTTTGATGCATTAAATATTGCTCGCCCTGATTCAGAACCACGTGCAACACACCATATTGCTGAAATTATTGAATTAACAGAAGCATTAATTAAACGTGGGCATGCTTACGTTGCCGACAATGGCGATGTGATGTTTGCGATTGATACTGATCCTGATTATGGCTTACTTTCTCGCCAAGATTTAGAGCAACTACAAGCCGGTGCTCGTGTTGAAGTGGCTAACGTAAAACGCAATCCAATGGATTTCGTCTTATGGAAAATGTCTAAACCTGGTGAACCAAGCTGGGCGTCTCCATGGGGAGAAGGTCGCCCCGGTTGGCATATCGAATGTTCTGCGATGAATGGTAAAGAATTAGGACATCATTTTGATATTCATGGTGGCGGTTCAGACTTAATGTTCCCTCATCATGAAAATGAGATTGCACAGTCAACTTGTGCCCATGATGGCCCTTACGTTAATTACTGGATGCACTCGGGTATGGTGATGGTAGACAAAGAAAAAATGTCTAAATCACTTAATAACTTTTTTACTATTCGTGATGTATTGGCTTATTACGATGCTGAGACTGTGCGTTATTTCTTATTATCAGGCCATTATCGTAGTCAACTTAACTACACTGAAGAAAACTTAAAACAGGCTCGTACGGCATTAGAACGCCTCTATACTTCATTACGCGGCACTGATGCAGATGCACAACCTGTGGGTGGCGAAACGTTTGAAGCACAATTTATTGACGCAATGAACGATGATTTCAATACACCAGAAGCTTATTCAGTCTTGTTTGATTTAGCGCGTGAAGTGAATCGTCTAAAATCAGTTGATATGAATGCGGCAAATGGCTTAGCCGCAGTATTACGTAAACTGGCTAAAGTATTAGGGTTATTAGAGCAAGAACCTGAAAGTTTCTTACAAAGTAGTGCTAAAGCAGATGATGCTGGTGAAGTTGAAAAAATTGAATCGTTAATTCAACAGCGTAATGATGCTCGTAAAAATAAAGATTGGGCTGCAGCTGATGTCGCTCGTGACGCATTAACAGCGATGGGGATTGTTTTAGAAGATGGCCCTCAAGGAACAGTTTGGCGTCGTAATAATTAATACAATGATTGAGTAGTTACACTTAATACATGTTTAATATAAAAATATCGGATATTAAATATCCGATATTTTTTTGTCTGATGATTAATTTATTGACTAATAATACTCGTTTTTCTTTCGTTATCTTTTTGTTTATCTTCAAAATAAGAAATCACATTTTCAGAGAAAAAAAGCCGATGCGTTAAGATAACGATAATAGAAAAAACAACAAAGCTAATCTCTGACATATTTGTTAATGACATCGAAATACTAAGCATAAAAAAGAGCGAAATAGATAAACATACCCATGAAATTTTCAAAAAAGAGTAAGCATTTCTACTATTTCTAGCTAGTTTTATCCATGCTGTAACTTGCATTATCATTGTTATAACTAGACACAGCATGATGAAAAAACCCACTAGTATTGTTTGGCCACCACCCATTGCCATTGCTAATAAATAAATTGGCGCCCCAGCAACTAATATAAATAAACTGATACCTAAAAATAATACTGAAATAACTTGGATCCATAAAAGTACTATGGGCCTTTCCATAATTTCTCCTAAAAACAGAAATAAGTTTTTATTGGTTTTAGAATATCTTTGTTAAAATTTATTAAAGTGAAGTTTATCGGATAAATGGAAAAAATAAAGTTTGATTTAATAATAAATAAATATTAATCAATTAAAGAGATTCTATTTTAGAGTTTTTATAACATAGCGTTAATATATTGAATAAAAAAGTGGTAACTCTACTTATTATTATTCAATTTACCACTATGCTATTAGTTATAATTTTAGGGGAGTTAATTCTACTTCTGCCATCATTTTTGCTAATTGTTCACGATCGTGAATACCAACATTGGTTTGACTTACCGCAAGTGCAGAAACAGCAGTAGCAAGACGTAAGGTGTGCTCACTGGTTTGTCGCATCATTAAACCATAAATTAAACCACCCACCATTGAATCACCAGCACCTACTGTACTTACAACATCACATTTAGGTGGTTTTGCCATCCATGCGCCAGATGCGTTTACCCACATAGCACCTTGTTCACCTAATGAAATAACGACATGAGCAATACCTTGCTGACGCAATGTTTGTGCTGCTTGTACAATATCAGAAAGTTCAGGTAAAGGTCTGCCTGCCCAAATCTCTAATTCATGATGATTAGGTTTAACTAACCAAGGAGAGGCTTTTAATCCTGCGACAAAAGCATCTCTGCTACTGTCGAAGATCAAGCACATACATTCGCTACGTAAGCGTGTCATCCACGCAGTGAAATCATTGAGATCAACACTCGGGGGAACACTACCGCTGACACAAATCATATCAAATTGACCCGCCCAACTTAGTGTGTCGTTAACAAAGCGAGTCCAGTCTTGTTTTGTGATTTCAAAACCTGAAAAATTGAAGTCAGTTACTTTGCCATTAGGTTCTGTGAGTTTGACATTAATACGAGTACGGCCTTCAACCATTTGAAAACGGTTAGCGATACCGGAGTCACTGAACTCTTTTTGGAATCCATCTTGGTTTTCTTTGCCTAAAAAACCGCCAACAGTAACATCAACGCCAAGGCTTTTTAAAACCTTAGCCACATTGATGCCTTTACCAGCAGCATGGAAGCCAGCCGTTTTAACACGATTAACTTCACCAAGTTCAATGGGATTACTTAAACCAACAAGATCATATGCAGGGTTAAGTGTGATGGTTGCTACTCTGCGTTTCATGCTAGTTCCTTACCTTAAATAAAAGAACAGGCATCGATTTTTGCTGTAATTTAGCAAAGATAAAGATACCTTGAGTGGGTAAGTCGAGCATAAAATCTCCTGTTAGATAAAGGGCAAGAAAGACTTAAATATCACAAAATAACAGCTAAAATAGCATCGCTGGGCTGAATCGTTTCAAATTATAACCTGTAATTTAGTACAAACAATGTTCTTTTGCCTAATAAAAGTAGAAATAAATTAGATCTAAATCACATTTAAGGGCATTTAAACATGAATAAACGGATAAAAATATCAATAAAAAGAGTTGTTGCTGAAGTTTTACAGTATTGGTTAAAAAGTGTTATCTACATATAAAATAATAACTTATAGCACTTCTTTTTATCTATTTTTTTATAAAATGTACAATTTGCTGAACTGTGAAAGGAGATTATAACCATAGATCGGCTTAAAAATGATGATCTAGATTTAAATATATTAAATTAAATTGTATGATTTTATTTTAATTCAATGAGTTATATTGATTTTCTTTTTTAGAATATGACTAAATAAGAAAAAAGAGGGAGAAAATGCGAATTAAAGGTAAAAAAGGATTAAAAAGAAAAAAAGCGAAGCTGAGATAGCGACGCTTTTTCAATATTAATTAATTTGCTGATTATTTGCTGACGCTAACGGAAAACTCACTAAAGGTGACCACTTTCCCTGCAACAATTTTACAGCGTTTACGGGTTTCAACTTCGCCGTCAACACTCACTAAACCTTCTGCAATGACACTTTTAGCAGAAGCTCCGCTTTCAGTCCAACCTTGAAGTTTTAATAAATCACAAAGCTCGACATAGTCGTGCCCATCTAATTGAAATGTTTCCATCGATTAATTATTTCCTGTTTCAGGGTCGTGGTACTCTTCGCATGCTTGCAAAGTATTTTGAATAAGTGTGGCTACGGTCATTGGACCTACACCACCAGGGACAGGAGAAATCCAGCCCGCACGTTGAGATGCTGCCTCAAAATCAACATCCCCGACAACTTTACCACTTTCAAGACGGTTTATACCGACATCAATCACGATTGCACCTGGTTTAATCCACTCACCAGGAATAAAGTTAGGTTTACCTACCGCCACAACAACTAAATCCGCGTGCTCAACATGAAAGCGCAGATCTTTAGTAAAACGGTGAGTAACCGTTGTTGTACAACCTGCAAGTAATAGTTCTAAGCTCATCGGGCGACCAACAATATTTGATGCACCAATAATAACGGCATTTAAGCCATTCATAGGAATATTACAACGCTCTAGAAGTGTGACAATACCACGAGGTGTGCAAGGGCGTAATTTAGGTGCTCGCTGGCATAGGCGGCCGATATTGTAAGGGTGAAAGCCATCCACATCTTTATCAGGATGAATGCGTTCTAAAACCTTAACATTATCAATTCCGGCAGGTAAGGGGAGCTGAACGAGGATACCATCAATGGTGTTGTCTGCATTAAGCTGGTCGATAAGATTTAATAAATCAGCTTCACTGGTAGTATCTGGTAAATCATAAGAGCGAGAAATAAAGCCAACTTCTTCACAAGCACGGCGTTTACTTCCAACATAAATCTGTGATGCCGGGTTATCCCCCACTAAAATAACAGCTAAGCCAGGCGCTCGTTTTCCTGCATTAATACGTTGTTTTACTTTTTCTGCAACTTCGCTTCTGATGGTCTGCGCAATCGATTTCCCATCTATAATTCTTGCTGACATCTATACATCCAAATTATTCAATTACGGTATTGGTCTATTTTGTCAGATCAAGAGCAATCTGTCAGTCGAATACTTGCCATATTTTGACCATATAGTTTGATATCGGTGAAAAAGCGTTGACTCTCAGAATGTTGAACGTATAATTCACACCCGTTATCAGCAGTGATTGCTGACGTCTAAGTTCCTCTAGGCGCCCTTAGCTCAGTTGGATAGAGCAACGGCCTTCTAAGCCGTAGGTCACAGGTTCGAATCCTGTAGGGCGTACCATTTCGAAGTATCCTCAAGTCTACCGAATTCAATCAAATACTAGTATAATACTTGCTATTACTGCATTTAATCATAATTGAACTCTCTAGAAGTCAACTGAATACCTTGGAAATCAAGTTTAAGTTGGGGGCTTTTATGGGGGCTCATTAGATCCAATGAAAATAGGGGCCCCATATGCCACTAAATGCAAGACAAGTCGAAACTGCTAAATCTCGTGAAAAAGAATATAAACTTACAGATGGGGGCGGTCTTTATCTACTAGTTAAACCAAATGGTTCCAAGTATTGGCGATTAAAATATCGAGTGGATGGTAAAGAGAAAAAATTATCCATTGGTGTATATCCAGAAATTTCACTTGCGGACGCTCGGTTGAAGAGAGAAGAGGCAAGGAAAGTTATAGCTGTAGGCGGTGATCCAAGTAAAGAAAAGCAAGTAGAAAAACAAGCTAGGAAAATAACAGTGGAGAATACCTTTAAATCAATAGCATTAGAATGGCATGAATATAAAAAACCAAGTTGGTCTAAAGGTTATGCTGAAGATTTAATGGAAGGATTTGAAAAAGATATTTTCCCTGATTTAGGTAAATACCCAATTGTTGAGATAAAGCCATTAGATATGCTAAACACACTTCGAAAGTTAGAAAAACGAGGTGTGTTAGATAAATTAAGAAAAATCAGGCAAGCTTGTAATCAAGTATTTAGATATGCAATTGTAACAGGAAGAGCTGAAAATAATCCTGCATCAGAGTTAGCGTCAGCTTTATCAACTCCAAAAGCGGTTCATTTTCCTCATTTGAATGTTGATGAATTACCTGAATTTTTAGTTTCATTGGCTAATTATTCAGGAAGCCCTATAACAAGGTTAGCCACTCGAATTTTAATGTTAACAGGTGTTAGGACCATTGAGTTGAGAGCAGCTGAATGGAGTGAGTTTGATTTTAATAAAAAACTATGGGAAATACCGATAAAACGAATGAAAATGAAACGTCCGCATTTAGTTCCTTTGTCTAGTCAAGTTATTGATGCATTGGAAGAGCTAAACAGTATTTCAGGGCGTTTTAATTTAGTATTTCCAGGGCGGAGTGATATAACTAAGCCTATGAATGAAGCTAGTATCAATCAGGTATTAAAAAGAATTGGTTATCATGGTAGGGCTACGGGACATGGTTTTCGTCACACAATGAGTACCATCCTGCATGAGCAAGGTTATAATACTGCATGGATTGAAACTCAGTTGGCTCATGTTGATAAAAATACTATCCGTGGAACTTATAACCATGCGCAATATTTAGATGGCCGTAGAAAAATGTTGCAATGGTATGCTGATTACATTGACGGATTAGAGCATAAAAATCAATCTGTTATAGTGAGTTTTAGATAATTTAATCGTTAGATCCGATTTGGATCCGGCCTTCGGCACCATAAGAACATCAAGAGACGTCAACCGACGTCTTTTTTTGTATCTGAAATCCCAGTTTTACAAGGCTCTTCCCCGCTTTTCAGTCTTCCCAAGTATACTAAGGTCAACCCACATCAAGTACCTGCTGTTGGTATATGTGTTGGTATCTCTCGATTCGATAATAGTTTGTACCAACAGAAGGAGATAAATTATGGCTCTTACTGATGCTAAAGTCAGGGCTGCCAAGCCTTTGGATAAATCGTATAAATTAACAGACGGTGATGGTATGCACTTGATGGTACATACCAACGGCTCAAAGTATTGGCGTTTACAATATCGCTTTGGCGGTAAGCAAAAAATGTTAGCTCTGGGTGTTTACCCTGAAATCTCACTCGCAGAAGCTAGAGAGAAAAGAGATGCCGCCAGAAAGTTAATTGCTAATGGATTTGATCCAAGCGAAAAACGCAAAGAAGTGAAAGAAGAGCAACAAAAAGAATTTAATACATTCGAGAAGGTTGCACGTGATTGGCATGCAACCAATAAGAAGTGGTCGGAAGGGCATAGCCATCGAGTCCTCAAAAGCCTTGAGGACAATATCTTTGCCGCTATTGGTAAACGTAATATCGCTGAACTAAAAACTCGTGATCTACTCGAACCCATTAAAGCCGTAGAGATATCTGGACGTCTTGAAGTGGCGGCACGCTTACAGCAACGAGTGACTGCCATAATGCGCTATGCCGTGCAAAGCGGTTTAATCGAATATAACCCAGCGCAAGATATGGCTGGCGCAGTCGCCACAGGCAAACGAGTCCATAGAGCTGCATTAGAACTTAAACGCCTACCCGAGTTCTTACAACGCATCGATGATTATAAGGGAAGACCTTTAACTAAACTTGCAGTCAAACTTACCTTGTTAGTCTTCATACGTTCCAGTGAATTGCGCTTTGCTCGTTGGGATGAAATTGATTTTGAAAATGCCATGTGGACGATCCCTGCTGAACGCGAAGCGATAGAAGGGGTGAAACACTCACATCGTGGGTCAAAAATGCGCACGATCCATTTAGTGCCTTTAAGTCGACAAGCCATTGAGATCTTAAAACAGATCTATCAATTCAGCGGCAATCACGAACTGATCTTTATCGGCGATCATAATCCTAGAAAACCCATGAGTGAAAATACGGTAAACAACGCATTACGTGTGATGGGCTATGATACTAAGACAGAAGTATGTGGGCATGGCTTTAGAACGATGGCATGTAGCTCGTTGATTGAATCAGGGCTATGGTCGAAGGATGCTGTAGAAAGGCAAATGAGCCACCAAGAACGTAACTCTGTGAGAGCTGCTTATATTCATAAGGCAGAGCATATTGAGGAAAGGCGATTGATGGTGCAATGGTGGGCTGATTATCTAGATGCGAATAGAGAGAAGGGGATTAGTCCTTTTGATTTCGGGAAGAAATAATCAATACTCTCATTTTGATCATCTTTTTGTTTCCCAAAATGAATACTATAAAACGAACTCAATTCATAAGGCGGAGGGGTAATGAACTCAATAGAATTTGAAGAGTTAGCTGAAGAGTCGTTAGTAACATTTGCAGAAATTTCGGATGGGGCTGCACGAAAACTCGTATCCGGAGTTACTATTTCGGCTGATAGTTTTGCTAGCGGTAATACTCTTACTGGGTCAAAAGCCTATCAGAATCTTGATAAAATTACGAAAGAAAACCGTGATGCTTTGACAGCCTTAAAACTAGAGCCCTCGATAGCGCGATTGGTATTAGAAGATGAAGATGGTAAATCTCTTGTAGTTTATATTGCGCGAAAGAGCAATTTACTTTTAGCGTCGGGTAAGCAAGTTGCTAGCTATGGGTCAGCAATTGGGAAACTCGCAGAATTACCGGTTGGTGAAGAGCGTAATGTTACTCTTAATGAGAAAACTCAGGTTTTATCATTAATTGAAAAGACAAGTTTTATACCCCAAGTCGTGGATGGTGAATGGGAATCGACTAACAGTCAGTATCGTCATATAGAACGAGGGACTTTCTCTATTGAATCTCTACGTTCATTATTACGGGGACAAGGTATAGATGTAGATGATGAACTAGAACGGATGCTTGAGCTTTCCGCTACAACAGGTGGTATCCAGTCAGGGATTAGTCATCAAATACGAACAGCAATGGGGTTGAGAGACCAACCCGTTCTCGATCAATTTCAGGGTGATATATTTCGTTTGCCAATAGATAGTCAGTTGATTATTTTAGGCCCTCCAGGAACTGGTAAGACTACAACTCTTATTAAAAGATTGGGACAAAAGATCGATTTAGATAATCTTGATGAGAATGAACTTCGTATAATAAATGCTGCAAGCAAGGAGGGGCCACATGAAGTTAATTGGCTTATGTTCACGCCTTCGGACTTGCTTAAACATTATCTCAAAGAAGCTTTTAATCGAGAGCTGGTCCCAGCCTCTGATGAGCGCATAAAGACATGGAATTCTTATCGCAGCGATATGGCTCGCAATACTCTTGAAATTCTTCGTTCTGCGAATGGTGGCAGATATGTGCTCAGGCTTGAAATGAATAATTTAGCAGAAGAGATGATTCTCGACCCAAGGAGTCTATATGAGGCTTTTAGTTCATTCCATGAAAACCGCTTAAGAGTACAGTTAAAAGAAGGGATCGATGTAGCATTGAGATGCTCTGCCGCAGCTAATGTACCCTTTGTTCAACAATTACAACAAATGCTCTTCTCCTTAAATGATAGGTCGCTTATCGAGGCTTATAGAGTCCTTAGTAGCCAGGATGAAAAAATTAAGTCTGTATTAAGCGATTCGGTTGAAATTACCAATAAGTTGCTCAAAGGAGAACGCAATCGCCTCTTTAATCGTGATAAGGAAGTGTTCCACCGTTTGTCTATTTTCTTAGATAGCCAACAACAAGATGAAGACCAAGATGACGATTCAGTATTTGATGATGACGAAGATGAAGGAAATAATACTCCTACGGTCAGCGGCATTCACAAGGCTGTAAAAACTTATTTGAATACATTACGCACACTTTCTCGAAATCGATACCTCAAGCGTAGTTTACCAAAAGATTCTCGTGCTGCTCGTATCCTTAACTGGTTGGGAGACACTTTACCAAGTGAGAATGTACTGCTTGAGATTGGACAACATATTAGTTTTCAAAATGGACTACGTAGATTTGTTAATCCATTTAAACGTTACGTTACTGATGTTCCTATGACTTATAATATTTTTCGTAAAGAATTGATAAATAAAAAATATATTTATCGCATGGCACCAGTAACACCTGTCAGTTTATGTGGTACAGAGTTAGATGCTATTATTTTATTGATGCTCCGAAATAGCAGGGAACTATTATCTCAATCTTTTGTTCAGCGTGATTTGAATGCTCCACGGTTTGAGTTTTTAAGAAATATTGCAAGTCTGTTTAGAAGCCAAATTATGGTCGACGAAGCTACGGATTTTTCAGTGTTGCAGTTGGCTTGTATGGAAAGCCTTACTTCTCTGCGAAGTCGTTCATTCTTTGCATGCGGTGATTTTAATCAACGAGTTACTGAGGATGGAATACGCAATCTAAGCCAAATTTCCTGGGTTAGTTCAAATATTCAGGCAAGAAATATCTCTCTAATCTATCGACAAAGTCGATTGCTCAACACTTTTGCGGGAAGACTGTTGAAGTTGTGTGGTGGTGATCTTAGTACTCAGGGACAATTACCTGAGGAGAGTAATCATGAGGGTGTAATGCCAGCGCTACTTGAGCATGCAAATGAAGATGAGGCAGCTGATTGGATTTCTCAACGGATTACCGAAGTCGAGCGGTCTGTTAAACAGATGCCTACTGTTGCAGTACTGGTAAATACTGAAGCCGATGTTAAGTCTATGGCGGAACGTCTAACTAAATATCTCGAACCCATTAATTTAAGGGCCGTGGCCTGCGAAGAGGGAAAAGCTCTTGGTCAAGGTGCAGATGTTCGTGTTTTCGATATACAACATATCAAAGGTCTAGAATTTGAAGCTGTATTTTTTGTCGGTGTAGATCAGCTTGCAGAGCAAAAAAATGATTTATTTGATCGTTATCTTTATGTTGGAGCAACTCGTGCAGCCTCTTATCTTGGAATGGTTTGCTATGGTAAACTTCCAGATAAAATTCAAGGCTTATCTTCTTTGTTTACAGCAGAATGGAAATTATAAGTATACTGTTTAATTAATGACACATGTATAACTTTATGATTCTATAGTACTCTTCTCCGCGCTTTAAGCGCGGAGA
Source organism: Proteus terrae subsp. cibarius (assembly GCF_011045835.1). Lineage (NCBI taxonomy): Bacteria > Pseudomonadati > Pseudomonadota > Gammaproteobacteria > Enterobacterales > Morganellaceae > Proteus > Proteus terrae. The sequence goes on along the minus strand of NZ_CP047349.1, from coordinate 2,895,126 downwards.
AGAGATTTTATTTAGTGTTTTATTGTTGTCAATTAAAAATAGGTTTACCATCTTCGCGATAAAATCACTTTCTCCTAATTTAATGCTTACAAAACAATCTGAAATCAATGTGTAGACTGCTGCAAACGATTCATGTCTGTATGAACCATTCGGTATATTATTTATATTTAACTCCTGCCCTGGTCTGATTCGTCTACAGACCACTTAGGTGACAGTGTAAGCATAGTGGTAATTTTATCCATCAAATTACACCAAGCTTTGCATACAGTTCTTTTTTCTCTTTCAGGCGGTTATCCAATGGTGCTACTCGCAATACAGCTTTCAAATAAGCCGCAGCACCAGAGTAATCGCGCATTTGCTCGCAAACTAAAATGAGTTGGCTTAACACATGGAACTTCATTGGAGTTGCTTGGTTTACTTTTTCCAATAGTGCTCTTGCTTCAGGATATTTAGCTTCAAGGCCAAGGATAGAAGATTCTAAATACATGGTCGCAGCGTTTTCTGCTTCAGCTTGCTTTCGTTGCAACAACCAGCATTTTGCTTGACTGATATTGCGCAATTGTAGGTTTGCCTTAACAATCAGCTCGAACAAATCCGCTGGTTGAGTCAACTTTCCCTCAAGCAAGATCGCTTTATTGTCTTCTACAACTTTTTCAAAGTCGAACAAGCGATTGGCTCGGTACAAGGCAATAAGTTGCTGATGTAGAGCTTGTAAATCTTTACTGCGGCTATACTCCTGCGATGCTAACTGAGCGGCTTTTTGGTAAGACTGATCGGACATTGCTTGAAGTACCGCACTTGACCAGTCTTGATCAGACTTAGTATGAAAAACTGGAACAATGGCACCAACTTTTAGTTGCTTAATTGTGGCTGCATCAAATGCATGAATTAAGTCGGAAATAGTTGAAAAGCGATCCTCAGCTCGTTTTTGTAAGCAGGTAAGAACCACTTGCTCCAGGTCGGTATGAATAGAGCTATTAATCTCTGTCGGAAGCTTGAAAGGTGAGTGGCGCTGAACTTGTGCTGGCGTGTCATGGGGTAGCTTTCCTGTCAGCAGCTGGTATAGCAATACACCTAAACTATAGATGTCGCCCAACAGTAGCTCTTCTAGACTGCCTCTACGGCTATCGACATTGGAGAACTCTGGGGCCGAATACAACACAGTCCCACCATTTTCTCGGGTACGAACGTAGATCTCTTCTGGCAAAGCGGAGCTGCCAAAGTCCGTCAACTTCACCAGATCACGTTCACCAACCAAAATGTTATGCGGCTTAATATCTCCATGGGATATTGGCACTGGGAGCTCGGCCAGATAATGCACAGCACAGAGCACTTGACGATATATTTTGAACAATCGCTCATAGGTCTGGCCAAAATTACGCTGCCTGTCATCGAGCTTTTGCGCTAAGGTTTGGCTAGGAAAATACTCCATTTCAATATAGAACCATTCATTATCTATACGGCCCATATCAAAAATTTGCACAATATTCTCGTGCGGCTCGACGTCTAAAAGTTCTTTACCTTCGGCAAGCTGACGGTCTTCCCGAGTAATATCCTTAGGGATTTTTACTGCGACGATTTTTCCATCTTGCAGACGCTCCGATCGCCATACCCAACCATGACTACCATCACCAAGACATTCAAGTAACAGGTATTTGTTGCCAAGGCGTTTATTCGTCCCTGGCAAAAAATGTGCTGATTTTATATTCACATCAATACCTCATAGTGAATTCTGTCCAAAGCAATCATGCTCAGATTTTTGATAAATAAAAAGCGACTAAACACCACCTCAACATCAGGAGCGGCGCTTATTTGGGCACCAGTGGACGAAGTAAAACCCATGCGGCAAATGTCTTTCAGTTTTTGGGTATCAGGTGCACCTACCAAGCCTTGGCTCCAGGCACTGAGGGCCAGGGTTTTGGGGGAATGATTCCAGCGCTGTGCTGCTTCCAGTAAGTTTTTTAATTTTTCCTCTAGCTTTTGCTGTCCTTTCGCAGAACCATCAAAGCGTTCAAATTCGATTAAACACAGAGGCGATGCTGAAGCTTTATGAAACCAGCCCGAGTCTGAGCGAATATCAGCGCCAAATGTGCCTGGTGCTGGGCATTCCACCACCGCCATAAATGATTGCTCATGCCCAAATGTATTCCAAACACTGCAGCCTAAGCTGTGGACCAATACATCCTGGTCCAGTAGCTTACCGCTTGCTAAAAGTGGAAAATTTTCATTTACCCAAGCAACTTCAGGCATAGGCAGCTTAGCCATTGAAAGAGCCCCAAACGCGCAAGACTTCCGGTGATTCACCACCGTGAATCAATGCCTTACTACCGACTTTAACAAGCAGTGGTGCAGGGATTGAACGACCACATACCAAAGCCTCTCCAGTTGATAAACTCGGAAGCTCCTCTAGGTCAGCTTTACTCACCATGTCTGATGCTTTAGCTATAAAACGTTGATCATCTGGGTTCTTTAAGCGCATTGTAATCAGGGTGTTGCACTGAGAAGTCACATCCGAGTCTAATTTCGAAGGACGCTGGCTCACAATGCCAAATCCAACACCAAATTTACGACCTTCACCGGCAATCTTTTTAATAATGCGGTGACTGACTGCATTGCCACCGGCCGGGGCAAAATTATGGCCTTCTTCGTAAATGATAAAGCATGGGCGCAGCGGGTCCGTCTTGCTAGATGCTGCTTTTAATATTTCACTAGATAACAGTGCACAAACGACCTGCTTGGCGGTATCACTCAAACCTTGTAAGTCCACAACGACTAAACGCCCCTGTTGATTGCTCGGGCGACCCACCATTTTGTAAATATCAGTTGGCTCAGCCATCGTTGCACTGTAAAAACTTTTGGCTTCATTAAGCACGCGTGAAAGCTTCATCGAGGCGACAGCGGCACTACGGCCCGATAACGCCTTCGCCTCAGCTTCAGAAAGGTCGTCCCACTCTTTTAACTCTTCAATGCCATCACCTAATAAGAAGCGCAGGCGGTTAATATCTCGTGGCTCTGTCTTATCAGCAGAGCGCCAATAACGAATTGCAACATCGAGTACTCGTTGCTGCGGTTCCGTTAAGCCAGGTAATATTTCAGCAATATCGTCCATTTCAAAATGGTCGAACTGAAGCGCTAATGGTGTGTTCTTGCTGGCGTATTTATGTTTAAAAGACTCGTGTTGCGGTGAGTAAACCTGAATACCTGCACCGACGACTTGCAGCTTTTCAAAGTTCTGTTTAATCAGTGGCAGTGCTTCTTGATCACGCTTATCGTCAGTAGCATCTAAGAAGCTTGAGAATTGCAGATTACCGCCAGCGAGGGCTTTACCGTATTCACCATGAGGGTCAAATACTACTACCGTACCGTTATTAACCGCGACTAAACGCTCAATAATGCGGCCAACTGTATAAGACTTACCTGAACCCGTCATTGCCAGAACAGCCAAATGCTCAGTGACCAACTTGTTCACGTCAATAAAAACAGGAACTGTATTCTCGCCTTTGTCGTAGCCTACTAAGTTACCCAAGTGCAAACTGGAGTGTTCATTAAATTCGTAAAAATCACTCAAAAACTGAAAATCGACGGTTTCAACAGCGGTACCTGGGTTAAGTGGGCGACGTGGAATTTTGATTTGACGAGTAACAGGATCGCGGTAACCAACCAGCTCGACCTGAGCAAACATATTCTCACCAGTTACATTCGCACCGGGCAAAAGCTCAAGCTCGGTTACACCATCGCCAAAGCCGGCGTTATAGAGCATATTAGTACGGCTTATCTTGGTCACTCGCCCCAGTACGGCGACTTGCCCCTCATCTTTGCGTTCTTGGTGCATAATGCGTACAAACTCGCCACGGCGTACTGAAAACGAGTCTTGCACAACCATAGTTAACTGACTGGCATCACCAGTGTTACCGACTAATTTACCTAAAACTTTATAAGCCATTATTCAATCCCTCATCGAGGCCTGCCAACCACCCGGCCTCAATATCATTATTCTTTAGTGCCTGGTGTAAACCCTGGCGATAAAACGTAGCAAATTTAGGTAAAATACCAAGCTGTTGATAGCCAAGTAATTGTGGCAACGGCATTGCATTACCTTTGTTTTGCATATCCAGCACCATCAGGCGAGAGGCAACTAAATCGAGATCAGCACTTTTCCATTCTGGTTCGTCACCCGCTAATTGCACCATTTTTATCTGTCCACCTCGGGCACTACGGAAGTGAAAACCAATTAGACCTTGCTTAGCTTCAATATTGGGTTCAATGCGCTTTTCTTGTTCAGACAAACGAAATGCGATGGTGCGCGAATAGTTGCCTAAAATACCATTGATAAATCGCAAATCCCCCACGCCAACCAAACTTTCATCCAGTCCTTCCAGATTTTGCATCAACTCTTTAGAAAACCCATCAGATGCTAAAATTTGTTTGCGTCCTTGTTCGGTACGTAAATCTTGTTTGGCGATACTTACAATAGCACTAAAGCGCTCAGCCAAAATGCTCGCAAGTACTACGCCATTTTGATTCCAGGGAAAAATTCTGGAGCGATGGTTTTGCCAAAAAGTTTCTATCACTTGTCTGGTTTTTTCGTACTCTTGTTTATGACGGACATTTCGCTCCAGCGGAGCCATATCCCGTGCTAAAAACAACGGCGTATCCAGCAAAATTAAATCGCCAGGCTCATAACTTAAAAGTTTTTTCTCAACTAACTGATAAGCCTGACGAATTTCAATTAAATCAAGCCGTTTACGCTGAGCTTCAAAATCAATATCATCCAGTTCTGATACCGAGTCACTACCCACCGTGCTGACTTTATTGTCATCTATTAGCAAATCTGTGCGCACTGCTGCACTGGCATAAATAAAACCACCCAATACTTTGTCTAAGCACGATTTAGTCGCAATACCGGCTACGCGTAAATTAACGATTGTGGGCTTGGGGACCGCTTTCACTAAGCCAGCATCACGGAACAGCGGCGCCACTTGCTCAATATCGCGGACCTGTTTAAGCAAGCGTCCTGCACTTCCCGGTAAGCGAAGCTGGCTATCGATGGCGAGCGATTGCGCTAAATTCATCGTTTTGTTCTCATTCATGCTTATAGCGTTCCTGTGTGTAGCTGCTCGCTAAGTAATGGGGCATAAGCCCAATATTGCGAGGCTTGTAGGCATGTTTTACCGGTAGCTGTTATGCCCGCGTCGTCGATAAAATCGTGCTGCCGCAACATCTCACCCCGCTTGACAATATCAAGGCTATTAACATCAAACATCAGCTTAACCGCATTATGCTCAGACAACGCTTGTAAGCTCATGCCACTTCCAGCGTAGAGTAGTAGCAATACAACCAGATCGTGCTTATCTGGTGTGTAGTCAGTTGATGGCGCTTTAGGTTTGATTATTCGTTCAGCAATGCCTGCATGGTCCACAAACCAATTCAACCAGCTCACCAGGATCTTACTATGATCGAGTAAAGTCAGCGACCACAAAGGTAACGTGGTAAAGGCTAATAGCCCACTGTTGCTGTGTTTTCGTATGTAGCGGGTATGCACTACATCACCGGCCTGGTGCTGGTAGCGATCTGCGCTGCCAGTAAAGCCAGCAATAGCCTGGTCTGTTTCACTGGCTAGCAAAGCGGTTAGCCCCGGTTCCTGCACCCTCAAGCTCGCTGGTACTAACTGCCAATTCAGTTGGGAGGGCAATTGCGCTAATAAGGTAAATTGTTCAGCTTTCAGGTTTATTACCAAAGCGGCACAGCCTGCCTGCATAGCCCAGTGATACAGGTGCTGAATAGTATTAGCGTCAGTCAACTCTTCTGCTTGCACTATTAACAAACCGCTGGCAGGCGGCGAGCTAATCCAATCCTTCGTTAAAGGAGTAGCCCCCGCAACAGTTTGCAAAAAACGGCCTTTACGATTACTGGCCAGTGCCGCAGATAAATAAAGACTCATCGCGTCACCTCTATAAACCAGTGGCAAAGGTAAGGCGCATTTTTACAATGCCTTTGTCTACAAGTCCTTCCTGTTGCTCAGGTGTTAACACGGGTTCCTGATTTTGGCTCAAAGCCTGATAAATCGGTTGCCAATCCGCCAGTGTTAAGCCTGTATCTTTTAATATTTGCTCACCTTGACTCTGCCATTTGGCTTGGGTGCTTTCACACACCTGTTGAAGTTCTCTGACACTCAAATTGCTCACATCCTCCAGAGTCAACGCTGCTGGTTCCGCTTGCTTTTGAGAAGCCAATAGCGGTTTTAATAACGGCAGCCAGCTGTTTACTTGCTCAATGTAGTTACGTCTTACTTGGTTTAGACGCTCTTCAATTTTAAGTAGCTGTCCTTGAATCGGTGTAAGTTGACCGCGTGCCGGTTTTAAAAGCTCTTCTGGTAAATCCCGTAACGATGAAAACTGCCCATTGCGCAAACTGTTTTGCATACTTTGACGCTTGTTCTCGGCATCGTTGGGGAGATCGGCAGTAGCATCTTCAATGAGCTGTAATTTCATTACCAGTTTTGGTAGCTCTGCGATGTCATCGGTGAACTGATACTCAGCCGTGGCGCTACTAAGCCATTCTTGCAGTTGTTGTGCACGTAGTTTTTGCTCTGTGAGGTTATTAACCAGCTTACTAAATCGTTCTTTGCAGTTGCGGTAGCTGGACAAAATATGCCCCTGAATCTCCGCTATCGGCAACTCTTGATCATTGTGCAGATTTAAACCCACCTCTTGCGCTAAGGCTGAAAGCTTGTCATGCGCTCTACCTAAATCAAGTTTACGCAGGTAATGCAGTAAGGTATCGCTGTCTGCTTGCTGCTCTTTTCGGCCAGTGGCACTGCTGGTATCGTCTTTTAACGCTCCATCTAAAATATGACCTATGGTGCGCAGCGTGTTGGTGTACAGACGTTTCGGGAAATTCGTCAGCGGGGCACACTCTGTTTCAACATCTATGATTAAATCAGCGAGTCGGTTGTTGATACGCTCAGCGCTGCGCTCAACAAACTCGGCAAATAAACAGGCCTGTTCAATCCGTTGATAAAGCGAGGTCGTTTTGTCTTCTAAGCTGAGAATATGGGCATCTTTTAGCATAGGCCTGGAACTATTAAGCGGTTTAACCTTTGCTACCAGCTCCAGCACTTCAGCACGTTTGTGGATAAGCCCTGCCAATACTTTCGTGTCGTTGGCCTCGACCATATCAGTCAGTTGTTCTTCTTGCTGTTTAAGCACGTTAAATAGCGATTGTGCTTTTTCCAGCTGCTCTTTAGCTTCCACGGTGACGAAACCCAGCTTATTTTTACCCAGTGGCGCGAACATTTCATTAATGCGTGCATAACCATACACGCGGCTCATGACTTCCACATTGGCCGCGTAGCTGCCCATATCGTTACCGCTGAACCAGTTTTGTGCTTCTCTAATGGCATTTTCTAAGCGGGAGCGCGGGTAGTGCTCCCAAATTGCCTGTTTTTCAGTTGGATTGGTTAACGTGAGTAAGTTCAGCTCTCCACACCACCACATCCAGTCATTAAACACGCCTTTGGCGGTAACATTCGTTTCAGCCACATAGGCGAAATAAAACTGTTGCTTAAAGCCTTCGAATTGCCACTTGTGCTTTTTATTAGGGTGAGCAATACGGGCTAAAAATAATGGGATCTGCGCCTGGCTTCGCTGCACATTATTAAGTTCAGTAAATAGCCCAGCATGTTCATCGGCCGTGTAGCCTTTGGCAATATAGCTGCCCGGCACCTTAAGTTTATCCAACAAGCTGCTCAGCTCATTCACTGGCACGCCGTGTTGCTGCTGTAAATCGAGAATGCCGTTTAACTCAGGGTGAGCAATGGCCAACTGATACCAGCCTTTAAACAACAGGTCGCGGTCATTCGGTGATAACTTACCATCTACCTTTAACGGCCATGCAATTAAACCGCGCTTCTGCAAGCGCTGGCGCCACTTGTGAATGGCATCCGTGGCAAAGGTAGTCAGGGCATGCAGCTTGTTTTTGAATTTCGCGGTAAAGCTGTCGGCAGTTAAATTCACGCCGTGCAACTGGCATGCTGCCAAACTTAATCCAATACGCTCTAACTGGTCTGCTTCGCTTGGGTTGACATAATGCAGCAGTATCGCATCACGCAACTCATTTCTTTCGTCCAGTCGGCTGTATTGCTCCATGAGATGTGCAGATGCGGTTAACGCTAATACTGGCGTGCGACCATTTTGGTGGCTGTGGTTTGCCGCAAAGGTGTGAAGATTGTTCAGCTCAATTAGGTTACTGACCCAGGCAAACAAGGCTTTACCTTCTGGGTGAAGCTTAAATCCATCAAGGGTAAGTAAACCACCCTGGCGGCCACGGGGCTCGGTTAAAATAGCCAGAGGTGCATCGTCGCTGCCCGCCTTATTACTCAGCAAGTTTTCATCATAGCGCCAGTTGTTATCCAGCAAACGTACAAAGCCCGTTACACGGGTTAATGCCTTGATGAGCGGCTTCTGGCTGCTTTGTTTGCTAAGTTCACTCATCGCCTGTTCATGAGCATCGCCCATGGCGGGATCTTTAAAAATCAGCGAGTTTTGCTGGGCGCTGCGATAGCGCAAATCCAGACGCAGTAACATCGCCACACTGGGGCCAATATGCGTTGCTTCGCTGGCGTCCAGTTCGGTAGTTTCACCCACTAACTTGTGCCATAAGGCATCGGCAGCAAATTCAATCGCTGGGTGGTCATACAGTAAGCTGAGTAAGTATTTAAGCTCACCTTTTGACAGAGGCAGTAATACCGCGTCTTTATCGCCGCTTGCGGCTTGTTCTTTAATTGAAAAAGTACGCAGGTTATCCAGCAAAGTATCTAAGTTCAGCGCTTGATCTACTGCAGGGTAGTACCATTCATCTTTATCGCGGCGGAATTTGGCTTGCTCCAGGGCTTGTCGGCACTGTAGGCGGTCAATGCTCAGTTTGCGGTAATGAGCGGCTATGGGGTCCAGATCTTCGTTTTTCAGCGCCAGCAGTTCAGTGGCATAGCCCATTTCAGCTAAGCGCACGGGTAATTGGCCGTAGAGCAAACTACGACATTCGGTCAATAGTGCCTGGTCGCGAGTTTGAATGCCTTCTATCGCACCTTTATCCAGCACATGCCTGGCCACGCGGCCAGAGCCTGCCAGCACAGCTTCAAATAAATCGCCCACATCCTTGATACTGCGGCCTGCTTGTTGGTATTGGCTCAGCACTGCATCCACATTAGCCATGACCACGTTAAACCAACCGAAGTTGGCACCACTCATGGCGTATGCAGCTTCCACTAAACCAGCAGGGTAATTAAAACCCAGCTTGCCGTCTTTTAAGAGGCTTGCCACATAGTCTGATACATCGGCAAAGGCATTATGCTCAAGTTCTACTAACTCAAAGCGGCGTGCGACCGATTGAATTTCGCGCAATTGCTGGCCAAGCAGTGGTGAACACAGCGCCACATAGCGCAACCATGGAAGTTTACGGCGAGGGTCTTCCTCTTTAATTGCTTTACCAATCAGGCGAATGGCCTGGCCATCGAGACGTTTATCTTGTTCATCCTCCAGGCCAAAGGTGGCGGCTTCTGCAACGGTTTCCAGCTCATCCAGCACCACCAGCATATATTGCACGCCAAAGCTCTTTAATACTTTATAGGCGGCTTGCACCAAACTGACTACCAGCGATTGGTCAGTATAGAGGTCTTCTTCGCTGTGATTGGCGTTCAACTGTAAGGCATCTGCTAACAGTTCAGATTTAAAGCCAAATGGCATTAAGCGTTCATAGGCTTGTTTGGCAATTTCACTTTGAATCGATCCATCAAAGGTTTGGGTGGCCAGTGGCAACAGCGCCTGATATAAACCAAAAGCAAACCAGTTATCCGAGTTTTGATAATCTGATGCCACTTGCGAATAGCGAATATAGAGCGCCAGGTATTTATCTTGCGTATCGCGATTAAACAGCTGCTTATTGTGTAGTTGGCCTTGTTCGTCGCGGACAAACCAGCCCCTGGAGCAATCGTTAATTTGCGCGACCAATTCATGGCCTAAACGTGATTTACCCCGGCCCCATTCGGCTTCAACGGCAAACACATGAGCAAAGCGATCATCGTCGTGATCTACCGTATGCAAAAAGGTTTGAAAGCGTTTGAAAAATCGGCTTTGGCCCACTAACGGGTCGCGAGGTGGATAATCTGATACGCCCGTCGCCGCCCAGCGATGTTGTTTTGCCAGGCTATCAACCATCTGTTCGTTTAATTCAAAACTCATAACGACGATCCTTGAAGGTTTATTCTATTGGAGGCGCGTTTTTTATTGGCATAGCAGTTTTGCGCCAGTTGCTTAATGGTCCGTTGTAACGTTTGGCTTTTGTAGCCAAATAGCGGTGCTAACGGCAGGCTATAACAGGCATCGCTGAAGCTTGTGTGAATTCGATATTGGCCGGACTCGCCACGACCCGCCTCGGTAAATTGCCAGATTTTTTGTGTCAGCAATTCGGTGATGAATGAGCTTAGGGCGCGGTTTAGACGGTTGATGCTTTCTGTGTTCGCATTGAGTGCCGGGTAGAGGGTGATATTGAGCTCATTGAGCAGAAGCACAAGAAACTCAGCCAAACTGCCTAGGCTCACCTCATCACCTTCAATACCTTGTACTGCCACATTTATTTGACCGGGTGCAAAGGCATTTTGCCCGGCAGGTAAGGTGAGCAACAAGCCGCCACGTTGCTCGGCAGCCCAGGCATCTTGCACAAAGATAATGAGACTGAGTAAAAATAACCAGGGCTGTTGGGCGAATAGCTGGGTAAGCGGCACGTTGTCATGACTTGAGCGGGACACCAATAACCAATCGGCATTGGGTTTAAGGTCATGTTCATCAAGCAAGGTATTAGGGAGTGCTAACAACCGCCCACTACACCAGTTATTTGTCAGTTGTTTTGCGGTGACATCCACCGCTTGTATAGGTGTCGGTGGTTCATTTTGTTCGCTCACGGTAAACAAGGTATGGCTGGTGCGCAAAATACGACATAGAGCGGGAATGGCAGCATTGTCGTTTAGGCTATGACCGAGTAAATCGCGTTCGGTTTGTGCCAGAGGGCCGGCAATGATTTGCGGTATGGTAGCAGTGCCTTCCAGTTGGGCTAAAACCCATTCACTGGCATTGCCCAGTTGCTGAATGAGTTTAACCAATACCATTGTGTCACTCATCGCGCCTGCTTCCTGGCAGCGAGCGGCAGCTAAATTTATCCAATGTTGGCGAACATCTGGGTTTAAGCCTAACAACGCTAATTGCCATTCACCTGACTGGCTTAAATCGTTAAAGGCATCCAGCAATGGTGCAGTGAGGCTAAAGGCGCTAACGATATCGGTTTCAGCATCGTTCTTTTTCAGCTGTATTATTGGTTGTAGCAGTGACCTGAGGGCAGGCACAGCCGGCAGTAACAACGCTGCTTTGTTGGCGGTTAAACCGCCTTGCTGCCAAAGCTGCAGGCAGAGGTTAAGTGCCGCTTCGCTATTTACGGTGTCGTTATTTTGCTTGGTTGTAATGCTGTCCATGCCCCTGGTCTCCATTTTTACTCTTCAACCTCCGCTTGTGCCGCCTCTTTCAGCAAACTGTATAACTCATCCACATCGCTAAATAGCGATGTGGCACCTTCAATGGAATAACCCTCAGTACTTAGTTTGCTTAAAATCGCCTGATCTAAGCTGTTGTCGCCATCTTCCAGGGCTTGTTGGGCCTGGATTAGTTGTTGCTCGGTCAGTTGGCCTTCGATCAGGGCTTCGACCAGGGTTTTAGCTGTGTTTGCTAGTAATTTAGACAGATTTACAGCACTTATCTGCTCGAACAGTAGTTGCTGTATCTCGTTCTGAAAATCCTGTGATGCTTTCCAAATAGCAATTGAACTCAACTCTTCAATGTTTATATTCAACTGCACAGCACCATTTTCTAGCCTTCGAAATTGTTGTTGACCTACCCATGAATTCAAGTACCAACTCACATAGGCTGGTAAATATAACTTATTTGAGAGTGTGCATTTTATAATGAAAGAACCATACCAATATTTCGCATACTCTGAAGTCACGTGAGCTGCTACTCCGACAGTACCACTTCGGGTTATTAATATATCATCCTCTTCGATGCAGTAATTATTGACCTCATCTTCTAGCGATCTATTTAGATAAACTATGTCGTCTTTGTTAATTCTGTTAGGTGACAAAGCATTGCCTCGAATGAAAGGTAATCCATCAGTGTTTACGTAATTTGCAGCAATAGACGCTCCATATTTAAATTTCGAGCAAATACTACCAAGGCTTTCAAAGTCGTCGGTGAATTGAGCATAAAGATCGAGGTGTTTGTTAGCATAGTAACGAGCATCTAATCTATTTTCTGTTAGGTACGATAGGGTAGCCTTTGAGTGTTTGGCCTCTCTGACAACATGCTTTGAGATAGGTATTTGATTTTCGAGCAATGCTAATCTTACTTCTAGCCGCTTCGCCCAAGCGCGCAACTGCTCGGCTTGACGAACTTTATCCCCGATGTATTTTTCTGCACTAGAATCTATTCTAATGACTCTAATCTGTCGTAGCTTTTCATTGTTTATCCATTTTTGAATAACACCAGTCGCTTCTCTTAAAAATCTCATTCTTCCATGATTAGAATTTAAGAATGTTGCTAGAAAATCTGCGTCATAAGAGTTATCTAAGCGAAATCGTGTAACATTTTCACTGATTGCAGCACCATGCATATCCGCTGATACTGCGCTTGCCGCACCAACTTTACCTTTTCGACATACAATCAAATCGCCAGTTTCACATAGTGACTTTGCAACCATATCTTTACATTTAAGATCGACGTAAATACCATCCGAAAAATCTATATAACCGTCCATCAAGTTTTGAGTTCGTACATAAGGTATTCCATTTGTATTGTTAAACTGAATACCTCTCAGAAATTCAAAACTACCATTTGAGGTTAGGTCAGAAATAGCATTACGAATCTTTGTAACGCAATTCTCGAGAGTTACTTGATTGAAATGGTTAAGCTTAGTTTCATTTTCCAATAATTCTTTTGCATAGTATTCACCATCAAGTCGGTCTGCGATTTGATCTGGTCTTATACGGTTAAACAGGGAGGTAGTCATATATTATTCCCCCCTCTTATAAGCCGACACAATCTTATCCAGATCGTTAGCGACACCAGCGTTATAATCTTCGATGTTGTTTTTCACCACGTAGCCCAGAGTTTCCGCCACTGCCATAAATACATCGGTTTGTGGCTCGGGTAAAAATTGCTCTGGTTGGTTGGGGTTAGCATGGCGTTTTTGCAAATACAAAATCGAGGTTTTGGCGCCCGTGCCGGAGAGCTTAAAGCAATCGCTCGGCAATGAAATTACTGCTTTTACAATGGCTTTACCGCCAACAAACTCGCCGTTTTTTTCGTCTTTTTTCCCCATGATGTACTCACGGACATAGCGGTCACCGGAGTTACATAAAATACCGTCGGGCAGCACTATTAACAGACGGCCACCGGGTTTAAGCAGTTGCAGGCAGCGGTCGATAAACAATACTGCGGGATCAATGGTGGCACCTACCGGCTGCCAGTTGCCCTTGCTATCGGGTTTGCTGCCCAGCGCGAGCCCTGCGGTTGTAGGCTGTAGGCTGTAAAACGGCTTTTTATCAGTACCGCCCATTTTGCGTAAATCGGTACGATAACCCGCCCATTTAGGCTCGCCGTTGTCATCCAGCTCTAAATCACCGATATCTTGCCACTTCATTTTTACATGGTCGTACCAGGCGTTGTAGCTATCCATAACTTTTACGGCAGGGCGGAAGCCACCAAGGATTTGTTCCATTTCTTCTTCATATTTTAGTTTTGACTCTTGGCTATTTTTATCTTTAGCAAATTTTGGTGTACCAAAAGGTGGGTTCGTACAAATCAAATCGAAGCTGTTAGGCCTTAGAGCTGGAGTACTTAATGAGTTATATGCGTGAATAATTTTTGCCTTAGGTGCATTTTGTAGTGCCATATTCACACGTGCTAGCATGATCATATCAGTAGAGTTATCAGCACCAGTGAATGCATTATCTCTGAGGTCTTGCTTTAACTTTTCTTTTTGATTATCACTCAGACCGCCCAATTTAGAGTCAACAAGTCTATCTATTTGACTCAGGGCTACTGAACCAAATCCAAATGAGCCACACGTTGGATCACAAAACTTAAAATCTCCATTTGTTAGTTTCGCCATGACTTTATCGTCATCTGCAATATCATAAATTGCCATTTCCAGCATGGCTTGTTTTACTGGGTTAGGAGTTAGATAGACTCCAAGGCCCCCTTTAGATTCGAACTTAGCGCGTAGAAATACGTCAAACACTCGTCCTAATAAATCACCTGATACATCGGCAAGTGACCCAGAGTTTTTGACAATCTTTCCATCATTCGAAATTACTGGGCCAAGGTTTTGAATAGCTTCAAGTAAATCAACATAGTTTTCTGGAACAGACAGCTTAAGGTATTCATCCTCATCAAAAATACCATTTGGGGTTCCATCATCAGCTGTGACTATGTAGTCAGGATGTGACTTAAGTGCTTTAAACGCCGCTTTTATCTGTGAAACGGCTTTTTCTCCATTTCGTCTAACGTATTCATAGTTAAATACTTCATTAAAGACGCAAGTATTTCCCTCATGGTCAACGAAAGTTAGCTCTTTTGAGTGGTGGACTCGAAAGCTTTCTAAAAACAGAAGCTTAGCCACCTCATAAATGATAGTGTTTTTGTTCGTGACTTTATCACGACGTACCCTGTAAACACTCTCATGAAAGGCATCAAAACGCTGCATTAAGCGGGTATAGACACGCATTGACCAACGGAAGGTTGGGTCGCGCTCCATGCGATCAAAGCTACGCAATTCTTCCAGATTTGGCAGGGTATCTGCACCGTGGGTACCGTCAGATCCATCGGCACCGAACAAGGCCAAAATACGTTGGTTCATGCCATCGTCCACAACGGCAAATACTGGCCAGTCACTTTCGATATCGCTTAACAGCTGGTAGGCTAAATCATCAAACTTTGCAGTGTCAGCGGCGTATTCCCAATGGCCTTCTGCCAGCGCAATCAACATGACCGGTGGCGTTAAGTTGCCTTCAACCTGGCCTTGAATGAGACCAGCCTTGGCGAATTCATGCTCGGGTAATTCGATCAGCGGCTGAGTAAACTCGATATGCTGACTCACTAATTTTTCAAATAGTACAGAGAGCTGCTGCTGCGGATCTTGTCTTTTTGTTTTTGCTTCTTTTGCCATGTGGCCTTCTTACTTTACTTTAGTAATGCAGATGATTGATAGTGCTAGTCTATCAGCAATGATTAATTTACCAATACCAGTAGGGGACCTTTAACCTCTAATTGCATGTGATTTTGTACTAATCTGCGTATTTGTTGCTCACTGGTCGTAATACCGGCTGGAAGTTTTTTTAGTACTTGCGTTAAAGGCATTCGTCCACCAGCATTTTGTAGTAGCGACATCAAATGCTCTGTAATATCATAAGTTATCTGATCAGTTGTATTGAGTTCTTTGGATAGAGATAATGACGCCAGCCAAAGCGTTACTTGAGTATGACTGAAACCTAGTGATTGCCACAATGTAATATTATCATTGAATATAGTTGTAACATTTTTAGGTGTTAATTTGAGTTGTGAGATTAGTTGACTAATTTCCATGAGCACATTCCAAGTAAGGTCATCTATATCAAATCGTAAAGCTATTCTAAGTATTTTTTCAGAAAGGGCTCTACATCATCATCTGGTTCACGTTCATTCTTATTTTTTTAGTCCATACAGATCAGTATTTTGTTTTACTAATATTTGACGCATTTTATGTTAGTAGTCTAACATGTCAATCTATTAGGTAAATTTATGAGTTTTAGCTATTAAGCTTAGGATAGAAATAATTGAATCAATATCACTACTCAAAATAATCCATATCCAGCTTTGGTAGTTTAATAACTTGTGAACTAACGCCTATCTCATTATCCATCATTAGGTTAACTAAGCGGTTACCATCAATAAGAACTAATCCCTCAACGGATTTAGCAAAATCAATCGCATGAGCGGTATAGCCAGAGGTCGTAATAAAAATTCCACGTTTGGCTTTTTGTCCTGCAAGAGCGCCATAAAATGCTTGTAAGTCAGGGCGACCTACGGTGCCTTGCCAGCGTTTTGCTTGTACATAAATTCGTTCTAACCCAAGTTTGTCTAACGAAATGATCCCATCAATCCCACCGTCACCTGTACCGCCAACTCGTTGTAAATCATCACGATGACTGCCATAACCTAATTTATGTAGCACATCTAATACAATGAATTCGAAGCGGGTAGGAGATATTTGAAGTAAATTTGCTAGTAAATCAATGGCGATAGATTCACGAATTTCTTTCAGTGCATCGTTTAGGCGGTCATCTGGACTACTAACTTGTTGATGATTATAAGGATTTATTTGAGTGTCTTCATCTAATGGAACTATATCAGGATTCGTTTTAAGTTTTATGTTCATAAAGTCAAAAGCTAAATGAGCAACTTGTTCTTGGGGCAGTGGAAATGGGTTGTTTTTAATCCACTCGAAACCACTCTCAGTTAGGCACCACTTCAAGATAGGCTTTGTGAAAGCCCTGCTCGTTTTAACCTATCATGAGCCCAACCAGCACGGTTTTTATAGACTAATTGGCCACTTGAAATCAGTTCGGAGCGCTGGTTGTCATCTAACCCTAGAATGTCTGCAGCGCCTTCATGAACATCTTTGGCAGCAATACCTTCAGGGTGATGTTTTAAAAACCTTAGTACAGGCTCAATAAATTTATCGTAGGTTGGAACTGTCATGGAAACCCTCTATAAGAGATGTTTAACATAAATTTCTATACTATGGCATCTAACATCACGGATGTGAATATCAGCAGATGGTCTTAGCTAACGGATAACTTGGCAAAGCTGTTCAGCCAGTTTTTATAATGAGGTAACAAATTCTCACCACAAGAATGGAGTGTTTCATTGTGTTACTAATCACTGTATTTGAACTTTTGCAGGGGAGGGGGGGTATGGGCGTAAGCATTGTATTTGGTTGACTAGAATAGCCTAGTTTGAATATCTCTAGCCTCTAGATTCAGCAATACGTGCTTGCAACCAATTTTCAACTTCACTTTTTAACCAACGAGAACTACGGCCTAATTTAATTGGTTTTGGAAATTCACCATCTTGAATTAGTTTATAAAACCATTTATCGGTTAATCCAGTTAATTTCGTAATAAATTTCATATCAACGAATTGATCATCTAATAAGGGAATAGCTTGTGTGTTCATTATTGAATTCCTGTCTTTTAAATTAAAAGGCAGAAGAGATATCGAGAGTTGAAAAAGGATATCTTTCTTCCAAAAGATATTCCCTTCATGTTTTTTATTAGCGACTACATCCAAAAGAACGCTCACCATCTCCATAATGTTTGGAGTGATTTTTTGTTAAATATAAACAACGGATCTTTAATTGTAAGATTTGCCTTTTTATATCAGGTGAATTTTTATCTAACCAATAAGTAGGTTTTGTTGGGAAATGAACTAATTCTTTATAAGTTAGATAATCAACATTAATTGCACTACACCATGCTTGCTGTATTAATTTTCCAAGATTTATATCATCAGCATCATAGTTACCTAACCCTTTATAAATATCTTTATTTACCATGATTAAAATATGGTAGTGTTTTTTGTTATTTTTCATTCCGAATTCTCTAACCCAGACATAATGAAGTTCACTGAAACAATGTCTTTCCCATAATTTAGACTTACGGATTAGGTCTGCCTGTATCTTTGCTTTTAGCGATTCAAAGAATCGAGTTATCACTTTGGGAACATTTAAATGGCAAACCATATGGCTAGGAAATCTTAGGTCAATTCTTATCGCAGAAATTCGATTGTGCGATTGAAGTGATTTAGATATCACAGAACTAATTTTAGAATAGTAGCTTTCATTATTTGATTTTATAGACATGAATTATTCCTTATTGTTTATTTCATATCTAAATCTATTCCTGTAATAAAATGATTTATTTTTATAGAAAGTCATGAAAACACGATTAATGAATGATGGACTGAATTTTGAATGTGTTTTTGAGTGACAAGGTAACATTACCGAGATGCAGTGATGATCATCTGTACTTATATATATTACAACACCAACATGAGATTTGTGATGATAAGGTTTATCAATGCTTGATATTATCTAGGTTCTTCATAAATCTAAAAGCTAGCGTTTACTCTGATATTATCATCATGAATAATTGCGCTGTATCACTGATTTTTATTGGATTTAATTTATCATTATGAATATGTATTTTACTACGTAAAATACTATGTGATTGTTGTAGTATAATGCTACATAAAGGTGATGATAAAATACTATGCTGAATGAGGAGAAGTTAAATGAAGATAAATATACCAGATGATTATTTGAAATATAGATATTTTTATATTTCTTACTTTGTAAATTATAAGAATTATTTTATTTCTGGATTGTTAAATAATAGTGAGCGTTATTGTATTGAGTTGGCCAAAATAATTGGTGAAAGTGAATATAATAAAGGCAAGGTTCATTATGATATAGATAGTAACATAAGAAGAGATATGCCTGGAATTGTAAATTCAAAAAAATTCTTTCCTATTAATGGATATAATTTTATTATAGATAATAATATTAGATTTGTAAGAAATAGAAGAGCTTTAAATGTGTTGATGATTTATCTTATTAATGCATATGTTAATTTTTCAAAGAGTCAAAATATAAGTGTTAATCTTTTAATTGATAAGTCTATAATCCCTATAAATGTTAAATGCGATAAAGATAATAATATCTCATTAGATAGTGTTATTTTATTTTTGGATTTTCTATGTGTAATATTATATCATTCTAATGTGGACTTAAATGACAGTAATTCTTTTTTAAACCAAATAATAAATTATTTTGATGGAAATAAGGATCCTTTTGGAAAGTATAATAGTGAGGTTTTTATAGATTGGATTTACGCTAGAATGGAAAAAAATAATATGCTCAATGAATATGATATTAATAAGTTATTACGAAATGGAAAGGAGAAAATAGTAAAATCCAGTTTTGATTTTTGGGCATTATCTAAGTCTAAAGCAGAAATTAAATTATATCTTATAGAAATGAGAAAATCATGGAGTCAGAAAAAATTTCGTGATGGAGTCAAAGATAAGAAAGTCCTTAATACATATATTTCAAAAAAAGCTAGTGATAAATTAAAGAAAATCTCAAAAGAAGAAAATAAAAATATGAGTGACATTCTTGATTTTTTAATATTAAATTCGGATGAGATTATAAAAAAACATGATTTTTGGGGTTAAAAACGAAAAAAAATTGAGATATATATCATCATAGTGAACTTAGTTAATTAAGGTTACTATGATGAAACAATTAGAATCACATTTATCTTTTCTTCCTGAAAAAACAAAGGAAATGTTTTTTTCAGCCTTTAATAATCTTATTTGTTATTCCCCCACCATTGGTCTGATGGGTAAAACTGGAGCCGGAAAATCCAGTCTCATCAATGCTCTATTCCAATCCATCCTATCGCCCGTCAGTAATGTCTCTGGCTGCACACGGCAAGCCCAACGCTTCAGTATGACGATGAACAACCATACACTCACTTTTATTGATTTACCCGGTGTGGGGGAAAGCCTTGAGCGAGATAGAGAGTACCACCAACTCTATCGTAACTTATTGCCAGAATTGGATTTAATCATTTGGGTTCTTAAAGCGGATGATAGAGCATGGTCTTCCGATGAGCAGTGTTATCATTTTCTTACTGAGCAATGTGGTTATCATCGAAACTGTTTTCTGTTTGTATTGAACCAAGCCGATAAAATAGAGCCGTGTCGCCAGTGGGATGAACACAACCACCAGCCATCCCCCGAGCAAACGGCTAACTTAGAATTAAAGCAGCAAGCCGTGATAGCAGCATTTAAGCCGCATCATCCGGTGATGACGGTTTCTGCTGTCGAAAACTATCAACTCACTGAGTTAGCGGAGCAATTAATACAGGCGTTACCGGCGCAAGCCAGTAGCGGGGTTGCTAGGCAACTGAACAGCACTTACCGGACGCAATCCGTGGAAAACTCTGCACGTAACGATTTTGGGCAATGTGTCAGTGATATCGTCGATACGCTGATAGACATCCTTCCCCTGCCTGTCTTGATAAAAAGCACGATTGGTACAGTCAAAAACAGTATCGTATCCGTCGCTAAATCCTTGTGGAGTTTTTTCTTTTAACTTCTTAAATTAACACAACATTGATGACATCTAGCGCCACTCCTTAACGGGATTGGCGCTTTTTTATTTCTTTTTATTGGAGTATCAACTTATGAATAACACAACTGAATCCTCTATCACAATGGAATTAGTCCCCGATGAACAACGCCTTGATTTTTGGTTCAACCATTTTGGTGCAGTGAAAGGCTGGGCCACTTTTGAAGTGGTGATCTTCACCACAATGGGTCAATTCTGCGATGAGTATCATGGCGGTTACTGGGAATATGGCACGCTCAACAATGGCGGTGCCTTTATCTACCCCGATATAAACGCAGACACTTTAACCCTATTCAACATGCACAACGGCAATGAAGCCACAGTGAGCCAAGAAGCCGCAGGCATTGCAGTATGCCTTATCCTGTACAGCATCTGGTCATTCCAAACAGAAAGCGAAGTGATGTGTGACCGCTTTTATCAGTTGCGTGACTACGCGCTACAACATTCTGAATCCGCTGCCATTTTTCACTTAATTGATTAATCAGGAGTCTATCATGAGTTTATTAGCTTCGCGTTTTGGCCCTGTTAACAATATTCGTCGTGACCGTCCACTCACCATTGAAGAATTATTTCGCACGGTGCCCAGTATGTTTTCTGAAGAAAAACACAATTCGCGCAGTGAACAGTACACTTACATTCCGACCATTACTTTACTCGATAGCCTGCAAAAAGAAGGCTTCTATCCATTCTTTGCCTGCCAGACCCGGGTACGTGATGTTAGCCGTCGAGAGCACACTAAGCATATGTTACGGCTGCGTCGCCATGACCAGATCATGGGCGTACAAGTTCCTGAAATTATTTTGCTCAATAGCCACGATGGTTCAAGCAGTTATCAAATGTTGCCGGGATTATTCAGAGCTGTGTGTGCGAACGGTTTGGTGTGTGGTGATGTATTAGGGGAAGTACGTGTGCCCCATAAAGGGGATGTGGTGGGTAAAGTAATTGAAGGGGCGTATGAGGTACTCGATACCTTTGAGCAAGTGGCTGAAAAACGCGAAAGTATGCAGTCATTATTGTTATCTCCAGCCGCCCAGCAAGCCTTTGCTGAAGCGGCTTTGACTTACCGTTTTGGTGAAGAGTTCCAGCCTGTCACTCGAGAACAAATTCTACAACCTCGACGATTTGAGGATAAAAAAGAAGACTTATGGACGGTGTATCAACGTTTGCAAGAAAACCTGATTAAAGGGGGATTATCAGGCCGAACTATCAAAGGTAAGCGAGCTCGTACTCGCGCAGTGAACGGTATCGATGGTGATATCAAACTTAACAAAGCATTATGGGTAATGGCGGATACCTTATTTAATCAACTCACACCCCGCCAACCCAATTAATTTTCCCTTCCTGACAGGTTGTGTCTTCGCACTTCATTTTTGTCATTGTATAAATAAACATCATAATCTTATTTATCAATTCATTAGCATTAACACTTTATCATTAAATACCCAAATGAGATATTTTCTCAACAGACATAACCTGTCAACCCCCTAAGTTAAACTCCCTTATCCCTGTAATTTCCTAACGTCTGTTATTGAGAGCAAGATGTTATGTTTCAGACCAACCGAAAATATGACCGCATGGCGGTACGATTATCTGCCTTGATTGCTCGCTTGATGGCGGGAGAAAACCTCGTTTTATCCTCACTAACGAAGGAGTTCAATGTATCTGAACGTACTTTGCAACGCGATTTTCGTGAACGCCTTGTTTATCTTGGTGTAGAAGGTCAGCGAGTTGTATATCGTCTTCCGCTCAATACACTGAATGCTTATCGTGATAAAGACATTCTGACTTTTGTTAAACAGACAGGAATGACTCGACTCTTTCCAGGATTAGATAGTCGATTACTGAATCTATTATTATCTGAACGAAAGCAAGCGCCTTGTATTATTTGGCATCATACGCATCGCACTTCAGCTGAACATTCAGATAATTTTTATCAGCTTATTTACGCTATTAGTAGTTATCAGCAAGTGATTGTATTAACCGATAATCATCGATTCAATCCACTCTACCCTTATCAATTTATTTATCGCGAAGGATTATGGTATCTCGTCGCTGAATATAATAAGCAAGTACAAGTGCTTTTATTAGATGATATTCATCAAGTCCAAAATTTAACAATGACCTTTATTCCAAGAGACGATATTTCTCAACTTTCTCGTCAAAACAGTTTTATTGCCGCATTGCCTCATTTTCAAGTTATTAACCAATTAATAAAACCTTTAACCCCGATTAAGGAGGAAATATAGCGATGGTTATTTACGGTTATTTGTTTATCTCGCAAGACTGCCCTTATTGCCATTCATCACATGACATCATTCCATGGGGAAAAGGGTGGATGTGCCGAGAGTGTGGCTATGAATGGGATCTTGATTAGAAAGCAAAATAGATAACGTTGGATCACATTATTACTTTAATAAACACAAAACAGTTCACTTTATAATCAAATGAATGGAGCATTACATGAAAAAAATGATAGCAACAGCCATATTAGCATCGCTTTATTTTATCACTACCCCGGTACTCTCTGCGAGTAAGCCTCCCGCCAATACCATATGGGAATTTAAAGGTGATAAAGGAAAAACACTTTGGCAAGTGTGTGGGGGTGACAATAGCTCTTGTAAGATAGTGGGTTCTACACAACATTATGTTGCTGTTCTTAATCACCGTTCATCTTCAGGGTGCGCATTCGGTGATTTTTATATTGTGGCAAGAACAGACAGGAAATGGGATCAACGAGATACAGGAACATGCAGTCCGAATGCCTATGTAACAAGAGGATCGATGCATAATGGACAATACATGACTGTGGATATTGGAGTGGGTAATACAATCGTGAAACGCTTTCCTATCGAATATTGGTCAATGCAAAAAAGATTTTCTGGCTCAAATCGTCCTAAATGGAAAGAAATCGAAAGGGGGCACGGTGGAGTAGAAGTTAATCAATAATCACCTATGATAAGGTTCATCAGCTTTATAACAAAATAAGGAATGAATAGTGAAGAAAATAACGGGTTGTCTTATTTTGGGATTGTTATCAGTGAGTATGTCTGCGTTAGCCGCAGAAGATAGGTATGCCAGTATTACTCACACTAAAGAAAGTTTTGCTACTCAAGGTTATTGTAGCTATGAATTCTCATTAGATAATGGCGGCAGTCATATGTCACTCGATAATGCAGGATTTGGCCCTTTAGAAATTACATTGCAGATGAAAGATAAAAAAGGAAGTGTTATCGGTAATGAAGTGCTTGAAGTTGAGCCTTTTGGTGATATTGGAGCTAACCGTTCAATGACAGCATCTTTAGCAATACTGTGTAACGATATCGGAGAGTTTAAAGTGATTAAGGTGGTTGAAGATAAAAACGGTCGCAAAGTTCAATTGCCACTCAGTATTTTTGAGCCAATAAATCCAGAGCTCGCAAAAATGTCTGTTAGTGGATCCAAATAATACACTGTTTATTATTGTGCTGGTGGTTTGCTAGCACAATAATAATTGTGCAAAGTTAATCGTTATATGTGAGGTTAACTTTATTTTTTATAAATGATTAATTTAA
This sequence comes from Proteus terrae subsp. cibarius, assembly GCF_011045835.1. Taxonomy (NCBI): domain Bacteria; kingdom Pseudomonadati; phylum Pseudomonadota; class Gammaproteobacteria; order Enterobacterales; family Morganellaceae; genus Proteus; species Proteus terrae. The sequence continues at coordinate 2,871,241 of NZ_CP047349.1, read as the reverse complement.
TACCGAATTAGTAATTATCTTAATTGTATGTTTTATTAAATTATCCGTGTCCGCTTAGTGCCAAAAGCGGAACTTCAACGCTTGGCTCTGGGGCTGTATGGATCGCAGCGCAATGCAGTCCCTAGCAGCGACTTGTTATATTCTTTATTCTTCAGTAATAACAATATTCGATAACAGCTTATCCCTGGACTCAAAGATTTCATCAATTTTGCTTATTTCGGTATCTTTACAAAATTGCGAGAGATGATTATTTGCAAAATTGTTGAGACTATTATTCTCATTGCATTTCTGATGAGCGGCTAATTGATTATAAGCCCAAAGCATTTGATTATTAATTTGTTGTTGGTTGCTAAAGAAACGAGCCACAAGATTACGATTCACCTCATTAGTCAATTCGTTAAACTCATCCAAGGTATTTGAAACCTTTGTTTTAAGAGACTTAAATCCATTATCATCTAACCTATTGGATAGTATAGTTTCAGAAACCAATGCAATCGTATAAAGTGAGATGCAGTACCTACAACTCAAATAATTGCTTGCTAAATCGTCTATCGGTATAAGCAGCTGCCAAGGAGTGATGTTTGAACGGATATTTTCCATGTATCTATATACTAACTCTCTTAGCTCAATTCTTGACCGTTGAACATTTGTCAAGGTCGCCTGAGCTTGCTCCTTATTAAATCCAGCGCCGTAGATATCCGAGTAAACTTCTTTTAAGAAAAAAGAGATTGATTTTATCTTGCTGAAGTCTTTAAGTATAAACTGTTGATAAACATTGTTTACTTCAAGATTAATTTTCTCTACATAGCTTGCATATATTTTAGCAACTGCATTGTTGAATGCAGTTCCTATATGCATAAAAAGGTCATTAGCTAATTCAATCGAATCAATAGCATCAAACCCTTGATGCCCAGCAATTCCCTTAACTCCTTTGACCATAGAAGAGAACGAACCATCCCCGTATTTCACCAGTCTGTTCACATCCATGTTTGTGGTAAAAAATGCTCTCTCTGGTGAGCCAAAAAACCTAACTAATTCAGAGTGCAGCTCCGGAGATGCAATTGATAGTTGTTGAGAATGATTGTAATTTCTTTTTTGCAATGGTTGGAATGATATTTCTGACCCAAGAACCCTCTCAAGAGTAATTAGTTTGTCTACTTTATTCTCATCAGCCATGATGATACATCCTCAAAAATATAACGTTTTAGTATTTATGTGACACGTTATTTTTGTCACATAATCGCTTGTTGAACTGAGAGGCCACCTGCACGTAGCCTGGTGTAGTTTATGCTATGGGAACTTTTTTTAAGCATGATTGGCAACGGGTTGGTTTACTAAATCCTTTGCCTTATTTGCGCTTCCCAGCATCGTTCAGTCGTAATTTTTCTGTTTCCATTACAGCCAATTCAGGGTCTGTAAGCAACCTTTTTTATAACGCGAAGCATACCTCATCCCAATCCTTTCAATTAGGTTAACTCATTGCGCGTTGGCGCTGCTAACTCAGTCGTGTATCAGCCTGTGGATGTTGATGTAACGACTCAGTTTTTGCAAGTGTTCACAGTAGCTTTTAGCGGTGCATTCTGAATACCCTAAATTGTCGACTTCGGGTCTTACTTGTTCTATCAGTGGATCCATGTTTACCACCGGATAAGTGGAATACCCAAAGATAAGTGTGGTGGAAATGGTGAGGTTGGTGATCTCCGCGTAGCGGCTTAGTTCAACAATTGAATATCGAACGATTGGTTCGATTTCCTGCCAGAGTTCGCCTCGATTTACCTATAACACTATTTGTATCATCATTCATAAATAAAAGTGATGACAATGTGTTACGTTGAAATTTTGATTTTAATATAGGATAAAAACGACCCAATCGCTCGTTTTCCTGACTATACGAGAAACTTGCAAAGTCATCGCCGAAAAATGAGCAGTTAGAGCGTCCGTTCATCGCTCAAATGAGACACCGTCCATTTAACAAGAGGTTGATTATGCGTACTACACCGTGAAACATTTAACCAAAATCAAAAAAACTACGGCTATTTAACTCACGATCATAAGTCATTTTGCAAATTTCACGTTAAATGTTAGTAAGTCACCCCTACTCCATTTTTCCATTTCATAACCGGAGTTTTTCAAAAATGTAATCTGGTCACTCGACAACGAGAGACTATCTGGACCTACATATGCGAAGATTTGTGTAGGTTCAAAACTCATATATTTGAAAGCAAATTGATGGCCTGTAAGGCGGAGCACGAGTTTTGGCGTGTTATAATAGTCAATAAGTTGGTCGTAGGTTATGATATCTATCCCTGTTTCATCGATTAATCCACGAAAATGCTGTTTTCTACCTCGTGTAAAATTCTTGTTTTCGGAACGACCAATTATCATTTGATAATCAAACTCAATTGGATTTCGTAACATAGCAAGTGGTCTTAACAATGGCTCTATATGACGAATTACCTCAGATTTATTTTCTTCAATAAAGTGTTTCCAACTTCTTACCTGACTAAGTGCTGCGTTGAATTCAGCGGATATAATTGCTTTTTTAGTATCGCTTGTAAATATGTTTTTATCTGGAGATTCAAGCTCTACGAGGGTTATACGCCACACGTCAGAACTTTTAGTTATATAGATGTAATCAGTGGTAATTTCCGTGCCGAGGGGAAATTTGGTGATTATTGATTGAAAATGTAACCGGTGATTCAAGAGATTTGGAGTGGGAATCAACATTGTATGTTGTTCCAAAAAATCCTGAACCACCTGTTCCTTTTGACGTCCCTGTGGGGCTGGGTCATCAAGCAAAGCCTTAAAGTTAGCAATCAAAGTTTCATCAATAGTTGTCATTATGAAGTAATCCTGAGAATTATAACGATTTATTATAGCGAATTTATGGGGACGTCATCCAACAAAATAAAAAATCAATGTCTGCTTTTTGCTGTGAGTTCAACGAGTCGATGCCACGTTATCCTTAATGAAGGGGACGTTACCTTGAAAAGAAGAATATGCATTTATTATACGCCAGAACAAAAGTCGAATATCTGGGACAGATATAATAAAAATGATGCATAGAGTATGAATCGCTATTTTAGACTAAAGTCCGCTCCTCGCTCAAAGTGGACCGTTAGCCTGTTTTAGAAATTATTCTCTTCGCAAGAAAAATTATATTAGCTACAGTTTCTTTTTATTTTTCTGGGTTATCTACCGATAAAGACCAGGTTAATCTTTTTTAGTATTCGAGAAGGAGAGAATATATTGATGTTACACAGACACTAATATCTGATACCTTATACAGAACCACCAGCATCACGATTACTTGTATTAGGTAACCATCAGAAAAAGTAAGAATTTCATCTGTTGGTACATGCGTTGGTATAAATAAATTCATACTTTTATATTTTAATTTAAATCATGAGGTTAAGTATTATGTGCGAGTCCGGCCTTCGAAATTTTCAATAAGCTTTGTTTTTAACTAAATGATTTTAATTGATTATTTTTTCAAGGAGTGGAGTTTCTGTTTGATCGTATTTTAATTAACTTACTATCTTAGAATTTTAAGAAAAACTTTTGGGGGCTCAATTGGGGGCTCTTTAGTTTTTCGAATTTAATAAAAATGAGTAATATCAATATTATTACTGAATATATTCGAATCCTGTAGGGGTACCATTTAAACTCAATGAGTTACCATCATTTAAAATTATCTACTTTTCTTAAGTGGGACGTATTTGGGACGCAAGTTCCGAAAATGGTGTCTATTTGCTTTGCATGTTCAGTTAAATGATTGGGTGCTAAGTGAGCATACCTTCTAGCCTGCCTCATTAATCCGTTCAGCAATAATGCGTTTGTTTTTTCTAGTCGATATTTCATTATCTGTAATAAAATTACCATTTCTATATTTTCCATCTCCTTATTCTTTGTGGTATTATTAATGGAATGTTGATTTAATTAATCTCTATTTTACTGATATGAGATGTAATTAATAGATATACTAATAACGGAATGTAATATTTAAATAGTAAAAATATTTTAGAGAAAAATAGTTGGAATAGAGGATTAAATAATAATAGGTTAAACTAAACAGTTAAAGAATAGCTAATAAAAACCATATTAAGATATACTAATTCAATAAAAAAAGTATAAATGGAATAAAATATGCCTTTACCTAACAGATTGAAACCAATAAAAAGAAGTAAAGCTAAACTTAATGAGTTGATCGATTTACTACGGAAGATAACTAATAAAATTGATAATGGTGCAACTGAAGACGATCCTGATATTAAAACCATGATGAAAAATTGGAACACACAAGTAGTAACACCTTGTGAATTTTCAGATTTTCGTGATTATAATTCTTGGACAAGCGCAAAAGAGTTTACAAAAATGGCGTTTAATCAGGTCAAATATTTAGATGACCTGACTTATGAAGAGTTAATTAATATTATTGATTTTATATGTTTAGCTGAAGGCAGTGAATCTGAACATTCCTATGCAATGAAGTTACTCAAAGCAAACTTCAAATCCTTTTCTTCAGATCTTATTTATTGGCCAGATGAGTATTTTAATATTGAAGAGGTCGATGATTTATCATCAGAAGAAATAGCGGCTTATTTGATGAAAGGATCTAATCGAAAATTATCTAATGCTCCAGAATTTCGATTAAAATATTCAATTCCGAAAGATATTAACAATTGATTATTTATTTTAACAACAAATCAAGCGATTGATTTTATAAATAGATGAAATTTTTTAAAATAAAAAAAGATAAAAAATTACGATTTTTTTAACTAAAGTAGTTTAAATATTAAGTTAGATAGCGTTAAACAATATTATTGCATTCTTATCTAAGATTACGGCGTTTCTTATTTCTTGAAACAACAATCTCATTTGATGACAAAGTTGTTTCAGCCCAAGCATTTAGCATTGGTGACATTATTTCGGGTGTAATCAACAAACTTTGTGGCGATATTCCTAATATTAAAGCAATAGCAATAAGCTGATCGACGGTTATCTTAAGATGCCCATTTTCCAAACGCGAATAGTGTTGCTGACTGATACCAAGCCTTCTTGCCATCTCGATACCTGTTATTTTTAGTTGCTTTCTTTTCTGTTTAATTCTCTGACCTACAACAATATTAATTGAACTCATATTAATCCCTCTTTTTAAAAGAGATTACCGTAAAAACACTTAAAGATCGATATGAACGATCAAAAATAGATTATTAATAGCTGTTACCTATTAATTTTTATTTATTAAAAGATTTAAACCGTTTTACCTAAATCAAATAATTAGATAAATTACATTAGTATTTAGTAGTATTTTTGTTTGTTAATGACGAAATAAGAGTGTTAATTAAGAATAATATGAGTTAATTGGAGGTTAGCGAGAATGGAAGACTCCATTTTGCAGAGCCTGTTTGAAACGATGGATGACGATCCGTATTCGATAAGAATAACTTAATGTTTTTCAAATGGTTATTTGATTAAAGCTATTAGCTATTCAGATTTTTATCATAAAATAGTGTTTTCTTTATCCCTGTTTTCCATCCATCCAACCAATTAATTCATCCAACTGATTTTCAGAAAATACCTTTATACCATGTTGACGTAATAAGGTTGTTGCAACACCTTCACCTTGCTTTGTCACACCAGAAAAATTGCCATCGTAGATATATTGGCTACCACAGGTTGGGCTTTTATCGGTTAATAGGGCAACGATACAGTTAGAATCTAAAGCTGTGAGCAAAGCAAGCCATGCTGCAAGTTGGTAATGTGCAGTAACATCATTACCCGTGTTTTCAATCACTTTTGCGTTATTTTGCATAACTTGATAACCATCAGATCCTAATATTTCAGCTGAGGCTCTGGGCGTTGGTAACCCAGCTGCAAGTTCAGGGCAGTGGATCACTAATCGTTGCTCTTGTTGCCATTGTTTAAGTACTGTATTTAATCGTGCTTTTTCTGTGCCGTTATAACGAACCTTAAATCCCATCAGGCAAGCACTAACGAGTATTTTATTTTTCATATAAATTTAGTGATCTTACATCCATTCAATGAGATATGCGTTTTGATAGAATTTATATTCTTGATCGTTATCGTTCAATGTATTTAGAGAATACAATTCTGTTTAAGCACAAAAAGCCACAGTATTTCAGTATTTATAGAGCTACTGTGATAAGGTTTTAAATAGAATATTAAGAATACCAAGACAGTAGGAAGAAAATATGAAAAAAGGATATTGGATTACATTATTTCTACTGATTTTATTTTCCATTCTTATTTTTTGGATATTAAAAGATATTAAAAATACAAAAGAAAGAGGTTACACCTACACTGAATATAACATCTTTTCTTATTATCTTAATACTTCCTCTGTGATTAAATCAGTACCTAGAATATCAAATGATTATTTTTTTACTAGTGATGGAATTATTGATAGAGGATTTAGAGATGGCAGTGTGACATTTTGTTTTATTAATGATTGGAATAAGGCATATCAACAATTAAGAGAGTATACCGATAAATTAGATTTTCCAGTTTATTATGGAAATTCAAAAGTAAGAGATAGTGAACAATATCTTGAGGTTTATAAATATGATAATTGTTTGCATATAACTTATTCTGAAAATTATTTTTTATATTAGTGGGTTGTTTAGTGTTTTAGTTAATATTAGCCATTCTTTTGCTCCTTATTTTCTTCTGAGTCACTCTCGAATAACCAGTCCCTTGTTATGTACTCAACTTATTGTTTTAGTAACATCAGTGATTTTGTGGATTATTTGTTAATCAATTTATTTTACCCAGCTTGTTTATTTGTAATTTAAATGTGTAATCAATTGATGTTTAACAAAAGGTTTGTAGGTCTTTAATAGTGAAAAATTTTATATTTTGATGAAAAAACCAAGAAAACAACTAGTTTGATATGCTTTTATTTTACTTAATACACTTAAATAATCGATAAAAAACAAAATGATAATTAATCCCCTTCTTTGTATAAGTAAATTAAATAGTACGGACTTTCAAGAAAAAAATAGATGAAAAGATTTACAAATACTTTACTAATAGTTTACAAATGAAATAAGATATCGTTATTGTTTTAATGCTAATAATTCATTGAGTAAAAGGAACGTGTAAAATGGCGATATCTAGAAGAAAATTTATCATTGGTGGAACAGTAGTGGCTGTCGCTGCTGGTGCGGGTATTTTGACACCAATGTTAACTCGCGAAGGGCGTTTTGTTCCGGGTACGCCAAGACATGGCTTTGTTGAAGGTACTGAAGGCGCTTTACCAAAACAAGCTGATGTTGTTGTTATTGGCGCTGGTATTCTTGGTATTATGACAGCGATTAATCTTGTAGAACGTGGTTTATCTGTTGTGATCGTTGAGAAAGGTAACATCGCTGGTGAGCAATCTTCAAGATTCTATGGTCAAGCGATTAGCTATAAAATGCCTGATGAAACGTTCTTATTACACCATTTGGGCAAACATCGCTGGCGTGAAATGAATGCAAAAGTAGGTGTTGATACTACTTATCGTACACAAGGTCGCGTTGAAGTTCCTCTTGATGAAGAAGATTTAGTTAACGTAAGAAAATGGATTGATGAAAGAAGTAAGAATGTTGGTTCAGATATTCCATTTAAAACCAGAATTATTGAAGGGGCTGAATTAAATCAACGTCTTCGTGGCGCGACAACAGATTGGAAAATTGCAGGCTTTGAAGAAGATTCAGGTAGCTTCGATCCAGAAGTTGCAACCTTCGTTATGGCTGAATACGCCAAAAAAATGGGCGTTAGAATTTACACTCAATGTGCGGCTCGTGGCTTAGAAACACAAGCAGGTGTGATCTCTGATGTTGTAACAGAGAAAGGGGCAATTAAAACTTCTCAAGTTGTTGTTGCTGGTGGTGTTTGGTCACGCCTATTTATGCAAAATCTCAATGTTGATGTTCCAACCCTGCCTGCATATCAGTCTCAACAGTTAATCAGTGGTTCACCAACAGCACCGGGTGGTAACGTCGCTTTACCGGGCGGTATTTTCTTCCGTGAACAAGCTGATGGTACTTATGCAACTTCTCCTCGTGTTATTGTGGCACCAGTAGTGAAAGAATCTTTCACTTACGGTTATAAATATCTGCCATTATTAGCTCTACCTGATTTCCCTGTGCATATTTCTTTAAATGAACAATTAATCAATTCATTTATGCAATCGACACATTGGAACTTAGATGAAGTTTCTCCGTTTGAACAATTTAGAAATATGACTGCATTGCCTGATTTACCTGAGTTAAATGCTTCATTAGAAAAATTAAAAGCAGAATTCCCTGCCTTTAAAGAATCGAAATTAATTGATCAATGGAGTGGTGCAATGGCTATCGCACCAGATGAGAATCCAATTATTTCAGAAGTTAAAGAGTACCCAGGTTTAGTGATTAATACTGCAACAGGCTGGGGTATGACAGAAAGCCCAGTATCAGCAGAGTTAACGGCTGATTTATTACTTGGTAAAAAACCTGTTTTAGATCCAAAACCATTTAGCCTTTACAGATTCTAATCGATCTAGTTTAGAAAAAAACCTTCAAATTTGATGGGGCTCCATAAAATTGGGGGTATTTATTAAGTAGCTTATAATGCCTGATTTCGATATTTAATCGGAATCAGGCTTTTTATTTTTTTATAAAACGATTATTTAAATAAAAAACATGTTTTTGTACTTAGGATATATCTAATTCACGATTATGATTTATTTATATTACATTAATCATAGAAAGAAATATAAATTTATATTTATAACTAAGTCATAATTTGATAAGTGGGAAATAATGAGGAAAACACATTTAGTAGGCATAATATTACTTTTTTCATCAACTGCATTTGCGGCAGAAACCCAAGAAACAAGTACAATAAAAGAGGGAGTAAAAGCTTTCACATCTAGTTTAACTATTGTAAGTAAAGATGCACTATCTGGATTAAAGGATGGAATTGACGAAGGACGTCAATCTGGTAGCAGTGTAGACGGTGCAGTCATTATTTATGATAAAGATAATCTGAAAAAATACACAACAGTTAGAGTGCTTTCTGTTGAGTCTACGGGTGGAAATAATTATTTAGTCACTCTTGCTGTTAAAAATAACTCTGACTCTCTTATCCGTTTAACAAACTTAAATGAAAAGAAAAATATTTATGCTATAGATGCTGATGATTTTGTAGCATATTTAGGTGGTATTCAGGAAGATGTAAATATTCCAAGTAAAACAGCGATAAAATTGCGATTAATTTTTAAAGATGCAGAAGGTGAACCCGTAAAATTGCGTTTTTATGATGAAGAAATTGAATTAAAGAAAAAATAAAATATCTGCGGTTTTATTTTAAACCGCAGATAGATACCAGTTTTAAATTCTATTTTTATAAAATTTAAAGAATAAAAACATTATAAATGTTAAATTTATTGTATCTAATAAATAACCAATATATATTTTCATAATATTTATTATTAATTAATAATAAGTATACCCACATAAAAAAATCATTGATTATATCTATGGTTTTCAGAGTAAATCTCTCTTCTTCTATAAAATCACAACTAAAAATCATCTAACTTATTGATATCTATTAATTACATATTCGATATTTAATACTATTGTGTTACTCCAAATCTGATGTATATTAAAATAACATATAGAAATGTAAATTATTTTAAATTTAAAATATCGGAATAACCTTATTAACAGAATTAGCAAAAGTAAGTAATGTTACGGTTATCCAACAGCTAATGATTAAGTATTTTCAGTTTATGCTTTGATGGTTTATAAACTATAATTCGGTGTTTTATCGATGTAATCATCTAATGAAAGAAGGAGAGTAAAGGGATGATTAACACCAAAGTTGGGAATAGAATAAAAATGATAAGAAGACAATTGAAAATAACAGAAAATGAGATGTCTGAAAGATTGGGAATAAGTATGCTACATTATTCTCAATTAGAAGATGGGCATTTAAAAATAACAGTAGATCAATTGATTGCTATTTCTTATATACTTGGTGTCAAACCTCAAAGTCTTATCTTAGAAGCTAAGAAAACAGATTTTATGGTTTTTGAGGATAAGCAGTCGATAACACAGCCAAGTGAGATAGTTATATTTAGAAAGAAAAAAGTAGTTTAAATATATTGTTGGAATATTGTTTATATTGAGTTCTGATAAATATATTTAATCGTTTTTTAGTTGCTTTAATTAAGATTCTATTTCTCAAAACTCAATGATTAATAGCACAAAAGCCATCTTATTATAGGATGGCTTTTGTGTATTTAATGGCAAGATGTTGTACCTGTTATATGATTTATAGCGCCGTTTCTGATCAACAGTCTCTGCATATCTTTAAGATTATTTTGGCAAGCATAACTTAACGCACTGTGGTTATAAGAAAATAAAGATTTATCTTGTGTAGTAGTAACAAGATTAATATCTGCACCTTTAGAAATAAGGTATCTTACGGTATCAAGACGATTATTTCTGGCTGCAATCATAATAAATGTTTCACCATCGCCTTCTACTCTTTGGTTATTGAGCTCGATATCGCTTCTCATTAGGTCATGAATTTTTTTTACCACATTGACATTATTTCCTAAAACTGCTGATTTAAAAACATTATAAACATCGTCTTTATCCGTAGCCCAAAGGCTTGCACCTTGAGAGATGAGGTATTCTACCATCTCTTCATCACCAATAAACGCAGCCCATCCTAGCGCTGTTTGTTCTAGGCTTCCCGTGTCTTTTGCTTCAATGTTTTGCCCATTGGCAAGCATCTTTTTGACTTCATTTAAATCACCATGTTTTACAGCATCAAACCATAGTGCATTTCTACCTGTACTTGGTGAAGTATAGAATACCCTATGTGGTAAACGTGATTTATTAGCCAACTCAATCATATCAGAATAATTTGATTTAAAAGATTGATACTCGGGTGGGTTATTTTCATTAATAATCAATGCTTGTGCGCCAAAAGAAACCAATAGCAATGAAATAACAAACATTTTTATATTCATTTAAACACCTTACAATCTAAATAATTAACAAAACTTATTACAATTAGTTTATTAAAAATTAATATTTATTAGTGTTGATAATTGAAACAGAATGTAATTAAGGTGTGTTTTAGTAATACGTATTTATAATAAAGATAAATCTTATTAATTGGTTTCTTGCTTTAGTGATTAAAGATACGTATTTTTACTTGTATTTTATTGATTATAATGATAATTATTCCTTTTTAGTCATTATGTGACAGTTTAATCATGTTATATACTGATGACTTAATATTGTGATTTTATTATTACCTACCTTTTTAATTCTTAATTTAAAAGTTATTTTGTAATAAATCGTTACTTTTATTATATTTTTACCATCTATTTAATGATGATCTTTAATTTATTAATATAAGATTGAGTTCTTTAATTATAACTCAGATTGAGTACAGATAATCTCTTTATCTTGATATTTACTATTCCCTACCTTAAATTTCATTTTTAATATTGGGATTTCAAGATCATTTTTAATTTTGCTATGGAATGTACATGAAGGGAAGTAATTTTCTTTATTAAAAAATATCTCTATATAAAAATAGCCTTTTCCACGGGAGGAAATTCTAAAATTTGCAGAGTATAACTGGTAATCTGAATAGCGTTTATCTATTTTCCCATAATCTATTAATGGTAGTCTGTTTTTTTTATTACTAATAGTTACGGGGACCTTGGATATTATTTTGTACATGGTATTATCACGATAATCAAGATTTAATGATGTGGTATATTCTTTATCATCAGGTAATATAAACTCAATCACACCAATATTTTCTTTGGAGAGTAGAAGATTTTCTTGTGTTAATGTAATTTCTGTTTTCATTATTATAGTTTTTCTATTTTGGTAATAATCATTTACTTCTTTACTCCTTTCTTGATTTATTCTAATTAAATCTATAGGACCAACAAAGATAACCCCTCCATAAGGTGACCCCATAATACAACCACTTAATAAACTAACAGTGGTAATAAGGATTAAGCTTCTTATAAAGTACATATTATTTTCCTTATTTAGAGCGCAATAACGAATATCGATTTAATAGTTGTTTAAAGTGATTATCTATTTGTTGATATTCATAATCTGAAACTGTATTTTGTGTTGGTTGCTTTTCAAGTAAGCGTAGCTCTTCTTCTAAGGGTTTGGCTTGATTGAAATGTTGACGAGCTTTAAAAATGATCGATTTTAATTCAGAGCCTGTTATGTAGTTTTTAGGATTACCATCAAAACTATCTAGCCTTTGGCTTAATCCGTCGAGTTCAGCCATGCCTTTAGACCATTGATTGAGTTGTTCATCCGTGGTGGCATTTATTTTTAGATTATTTTTCCAAAGCTGCGTAAATGATAAAAGCTCTGGATTATCTTCATACTGCGCATTCAAATAACTGATTACTTCAAGTCCATAACTCTGTGCCCATGTGGGAGAAAGTAATGCGAGTTCATCTAAACGTTGTTGTATCACATCAATCTGTTCAGAATTGAGCGTTCTTATTATGTTTCTACCATTTGCGGTTTGTTGTTCAATAAGAGAGCCTGCATGGGCGTTAATGGTTGGAATATAAGGAAATGCATCTGTTAGATTGTTATTTTTTAATTCAGATAACCAAAAATAAAATAGGATAACAAAAAATAAACTACTGGTTAGTGTGCCAATTAAAATCCCTCGCCATAACTCTTGTCGATATGTCTTTTTTATGGGAGGCTGTAATGAGATGGATGAAGATATATAGGTTTTGGGTGGTGTAATACTTTCATTAATATTTTGGGGTGTAGAAGATGTAGATAAAGTCGTATCGATAATTTCAGATGGCTTTTCTTCTTTATTGACTGTGGAGGATAATTCAGGAACGTTAAAATTACTATCTAATGTGTCTGCATTCTCTAATTGCCGCGCTTGAGCAAAAACTAAGTTCTCTAAATAATCAAATTGAACAAGATGTTTAATTTCTAATGTTTGAAGGTGATGATTGATATTCTTTAATAATTCTTCAATTTGATAAAGAATAGATAAGTCGGAATAAATAAAAGTTGTACCACGAATACCAGAGACTAACTGCTGGCTTAAGGATGAAAGAATATTGATACGAGTATGTGTTTGTATTGGCCATAATGTTTGCCAATGTTGAGTTAATATATTATGAATAAGGTAAAGCCCTTCATTTAGGCCATCAAGTCCAGCTTGGTGTTGACGGCATACGACAAACCAAGAGGCGGTTTGAAGATCAACCCCATTTTGATTAAATAAAGAGATACATAATTCATGGATATATTGCCAATTAATATCAGGGCGTGCTGGATGAAAACGTTTATCAAGCTCTTCTTTAATAGCAAGAAATTGATTAAATACACGAGGATCACCCCCAATAGGAAGTGAATCTAAATAAGAGTTCATAGAAGCCTCAAGTTAATTTAAGGTCTAAATTTTATAGAATCAAGTTAAACAAAGAAAAACAGACTAAGAATAAATAAGATTATATTTGTGATAATTTAAATTGTTTTTTCAAATGATGGAGAAATATTCGTCCATCAGGAGAAAACTCAGTACCATAACGTATAAGTCCTTTTTCGTGTAATTCAATATCTAAAGAATAACATAATTTTCCAAATTCATTTTCAGGTAATATACCTAGTGTTACTGATTTTATTCTAGGCTCATACTTGAGTAATGTTTTTGATAATATTCCCATTACTTTATGTGAGCTTCCTGGTAATCCTTGAATAAGTTTACTCATATCAGGTAAGCCATAATCAGGCAAATGTTTTAAGGTTCCTGCACGTGAGTTTAATATTCGACGAATATTATCCATAACAGACAAAATAACTTGGTCTTCTTCGGAGATAGTGTCAACAGGCAATCCTCCAGAAAAATAACCCGTTAGCATTTCATAGAGAGAGGGTTGTGGCATCGTTATTTTTTATCCAAAGTTTGTAATGTAAGTGTATTCTCAGCAAGTTCAATTTTACGTGCTTTATCAGGATCGAGTTTGTTTTTAGGAATAACAATCCGCCAATTATTTTTAGCCTCATCAGGAGTATGAAACATTACCGCAATTGCAACAAATTCTGCTTCTTTTTCCATTGGCATATCTAAAGAAATAGATTCACCTGGGCGAATGCGTAAATCTTTTTGTGCTAATAAAGAGGATTTTAAAACATCGTTATTTTGATTAAATAGTGAGAGGTAATCACTATCATTAAAAGTATCTGCTGACTTTAGTTGGAATACTCTAACAATAACGGAAAGTGAAGAGCCGTTATCGTCAGTATTAAGTGCTTCTCGTGCGGTAAAATCTAAATGCAGTACTTTTATCTGCTTATAGAAAATAGATTTAGTTAAAGAGACAGTACCATCACTGATGGTTTGAGTTAAACCACAACCTGCGATTGCAAATATTGCTATAAATAACAGTGCTAATTGGAGGGTGCGAGAAAGAAATATTTGCGATTTAAAATTGATAATTGCCATATTCATCACTTTTATAATGTTGAGTGCGAAGTGTTAGATGTTGATAAGAACCAAGGGTGATGGTGATAAAAGAGGGAGTTGGCGGCCTTTCAATAATGTTATAAGGTCGCATAACTGCAGTTCTACCCAGTTGCACTCCTTGGCTTTTAGAGGTGCTTAGTGTTGCATCAGGTAATAAATCTCTTGGTAGTGTTAAGCGTAACCGTGCATTAACGCGAGAACCTAAATAAACACGAAGCAATGCCATAAAATCTTGATAAATACTGCCATCAGGTAGCCAACCTTTTGCTTCATCTTTATTTCCAGTATGTAACTTTATTAATACTTGGCTATTTACGTCTATGGCATAACTGCCTAAAACGGGTTTGTTTTCTAATGTAATAGGGGATGAACATGACATTGCGGTGGGAGTCTCTAGTGCTATTCTTCGTGGATCATGAGGAATAATATTGACCTTTGTCGATGGTGCTAATAATTTTACTAATGCACTAATTCCTTCCGCCGTGCGTGTAGGTAGGCGTAATATTCCTAATAATGCTAGAAAGCGAGATAGGGGGGATTGCACCTGATTAGCACAGCCCGGAATACCTAAACCAATTAAACCATAAAGATATTGTGATGTTTTATCTGATCCATCTTTCCCAAACGTGGCTGGATAAGAGTATTTGCGCCAGATCCGATAAAACTGAGTCGTAAGGCGATGGTTAAAAATATCTAAAAAATCAGTTAGTGAATCTGTACCATCTCGATATTGTGCAATATCGTCAAGGTAAGATGTTGGAAGTGGTGATGTGATACCATAAAGTCCCAAAAAGGTAGTATGTAAACTTGGTATTGTGCTTTTTCGGTATTTATCTAGAGGATCAGTCCCTTTGATCTCTGTCGCAGGAAAACCCATACCACGATGTGGACGAAAGCGAATGGGATCGGTTTTCGGATCATGAGAACTTCCTAATTCAGGTGATCCGGGGCTGGTTTTTTCAAGTAATTGACAAAAGCGATAGAAATTAACATAAGGTAATTTTTCGCCTAAAGCCTTAATTAACGGGGTAGCTGTGGATTGTGGATCTCTTTCCATTGAATGCGTTTTCCTGTTGGTAAGATAATCAGTGTTAATTGATTAAAGAGATGTACATCGGCATAAAGTGCAAAAAAGCGATTAAGCATTTCACCAAATAAATGCATATCTCCTTCACCATTAAAACCATTACTGTCTAATGTCACTTCAATATCAATGCCTCGTTGTAAAAAGCCTTTCTCAAAACGCTCAATTAAATGATGTTCAACATGAATAATGGCATCAAGTTTTCGATGATTCATATCATCATCTCGCCAATCGTAGAGTGCGAGTGTGCCTCGAAGTACTTCCGCATTGTCCATCATGTTAAGAAAGCTTGAACCAAGGTGGCTGAGCACTCGCCAATGAAAGCGATCTTCTGAAGGTGGATAAAGCGGTAAAGTGGGTTTACATAAATTACGTACAGTTAATGGTATTTGTGAGGTTTGTTCTGTTCTATCAAGCAACGTGCTTTGTAGTGCTTTACGAGGTAATTGCCCATTAGTGCCAGTGAGTTGTAATGAAAGTGTTTCTGTTTCAGTAGTCAAATTAAGATCTTGTTTTTCACCCCCCAAAACAAGCCAAGTATCATGAAGTCCCGCAACACTACGTTTAACGCGGGTATGATAATAACGTTCTGGCGCATTATGGCGTAGCATGCCACCACGATGACGAAAGCTAGTAAATGGCACATAAATAGATTCATTTGTTCGTTGAGAGCCATGTACGCTATCCACACTATAAATTTCGGTATGCCCATCTTGAATACGACGTGGACGTAATAAATATTCACTTTCCAATCCATTTACTGTGAGGGGATCTGCTTCTATATTGAAAAGATTAATAACAGGAACACAATGTAAACGGATATTTTCATCACTTAGTGCGAGCGAACTATCCCATAAAGTATTTAGAACGATATCTAACTCAAATTTTGATGTTTCTTCAGGAAAATGGATATCACCTAATCCATTAAGTGACACAAACATAAACTTTTCACGGAAAGAAAAATATTCCAGTAGCAATTGATAGCCACTAAATGTGGCATCACCTTTAGGCCAAAGGGCATCCGTATCCTTAAATCCCCCCGGTGAAAAATAGAGAGGTACCGCTATTCTGTCTTTTGATTGAGGAAGTTTTAAATAAATTTTTGAAACTTGTTTAGTTAATGCTAAATGCAGTGCATTGGTTGTTGGAATATCACCAGATAAGTAAAATGAAAGTTTATGAAGATTAACTTCAGACCAGTTAATTATTTCACTGCATGTAAATTTTAGCTGAATAACTGAACGTCCATCAGGCTCAGTTGTTAAATTAACGGTATCTATTTTTATTGGATTTAGCGTTAAATCTTGCGTTGTTCGATAGTGACAAATTGTTTTTTTCGGACCAATAGGACGAGAAAGTACCTCAAATTGAGCCGATATTTTATCGGTCATTTTCATTTTCTGAATATCTGGCGTTAATTCAATGATTGATAATGAAGGAATTGTTTGTAAATAATGAGGCCACAATAAACTAACAAGTCCTTCTGTTAATTCAGGTAAATCATCATCAATTTTTTGCCTCAATTGCCCCATTGAAAAAGCAAAGCCTTCAAATAAGCGTTCAACAAAAGGATCGGGCGTACCTGCTTTATCTAAATCGAGCATTGCAGCTCTATCGAGGTGTGCTTGTGCAAATTCTTTGGCAGCTTCTCTAAGATAGCGCATTTCTGCATCAAAATAGCGAAGGGTTAAATCATCCATTAATTTGATACCTTGATTTGTCGAGTAAAAGATTAGGAATATAAAATCGCAGAGCGAACGGGATCGATAGCGGTTAGTTCACTGAGTAGCCGCGCCATTTGTTGTTCTATGTGGGGCTTATCTGAGGTGTTACGTTGGATTTTTGCTCGGCAAAGATGAAGTTGTCGTGCTTTCACTTCAAAAATATAGTCAGGCTCCCATTGTGTTAATGACATCGAAAGCGCTTTTTTATCAAGCTCTCGTAATAAATTTAATGCTAAATCATGACGAGCAAATTGTTCTGCTACTCGGGCCATAACGAGGTTTAATAACCATTTCTGCCTTGAAGTGCTGATATCAGGACGATGTTGTAGCCATTTTAATGCAATCTCTATACCTTCATTATCCGCTTGTGTGATGGCTTCAGTTTCTAATGCCAATATTGGTTCATCTTCAGATTGATGAGAGTAACTATTTGATAAACCTTGCATAGCATCAAAGTTTTCTTCCATAACATGTTGTTTTATCCAACTTAATGTTACTTCATCGGCAAAGGGAGTGCCGTCTTCCCATGACAGTTTTTCTAAATCAGGAAGACGAGTAAGAAACTGTTTTAAATCGTTTTTTATAACATCAGACCATGCATTCCAAGGAGCAGGTGATTTACTGAGTGCTTGATAGAGATACCACTGCACATCTAACCAAAAATGGTTAACACCTTCTGCAAAAAGCTTATCAGCTTGTTCTGCAAGCTCTCCCCAACTTTGTTGTAAATAAAGGCGTTTAAGTTGTGATCTTGCATCTGTTCTTGGGGGAGAAAGGCGAGTACAACCTTGTTGATCTTGTGGGGGTAGTTGATGAAGCGTATCCCATCTCACTACTTTCATTAATCTATGTCCTGCTAACCAGCCATTAGGTTGATTGCGTAAGTAGTTAGCAAGCATTTTAGATTGATCTAATAATTCACGGCCTGATTGTATTGTCTCTATTGGCGTACTTTGTGATAAAGAAGGTGGCGTTGAAGATGAGTTATAAGTGGATTCATTTCTGCTGATATTTTGAGGAACTAATGAGCTTGTGCCACCAGATTGAGCAAGGCGTTTTTCGAGAGCTTGATATAATCCTGCAAGCTGTGGTCTTTCAGCTTCATTCCATGTTTCAAGCTCCGTTTCAATGGTGGCTAATAAGGCGATAATACGAGAAAACTCCTGACGATCGACTTCAGGATAAAGTGATAAGCTATCTAAAACGCGTTGTCCTGATAACCACTCTAAAGCAGACTTCCTACTCGTGGCTCGGCTAGGTAATAGCGTGTCGTGATAGCGAATAAGCAATCCACTTAAAAGCCCTAAAGAATCGGCAAGTCCGTGTTCACCTTCTTTGTGCAAGCGTGCCCAAATATAATAAGTCACAACTCGTACATCTTTGCAGGAATTGAGCAATAAGTTTTCAGCCAATAAGCAAATCAGTTCAGTATCTGCATCAGAGAGCTTATTGACTTCTTCTTTCATTCGCTCAAAGTCATCTTCATAACTGGGATCATCACCCACAGGTTGATTAGGAGTAATTGGTAATAACCAACGATCCCATAAATCGATTTGTTGTTGAGCAAATTGTTGCACTTTGTTTGTATCATCAGCAAAATATGATGAAATTAAGGTATCCAATAAGGACATAGTGAGCGTATTTCCTTTTGAGATAATAGGGAATGTGATTTTTATTTAATCTAAAAAGATCTTTTCCGGTAAAACAAAATTACGTAGTTGTAAGAGTGCGATTGGGCCCTCGCCCATTTCTGTTCTTAAAGTGTAATTGAGTGACTGGCCATTTAAGGTTTTCCAACTGACAGAATAACTACTGGTGCTACCGGCATAAGGGGCAATTTTGGCATCTTCTAATAAACGAATAATGCCCCAGACGCCACGATAATCACCATAAATACGTGTACCTGTGTTAGTGGTGATCCAACTGAGTGATGCACCAGAGGCAACGGTATCAGCCGGCCAAATAAAGCGTTGCCATTGAGGTTGTTGGTTATCATAGATAAGAGACTGTTTATCTATCATTAGATGGGTTTGCATGATGTCTGGTGATGTACCTGGGCGTAACTTAAAGTAAAGACGCGCTTCACCATTCGCAAAAACGACATCACCTAAGTAGATTAGTTTATCTAAGGCTTTTAAGAACTCAAGGTTAAAGGAAATAGAAATGAAGAGAGTGAATTAAAATAAGCGTAATATTTTACACTTATTATTTTATAGTGATTAATACTTATTTTGTTAAGTATAAATAATCAGAATAAAAAGTTTTTACTTGTACTATATATTAAAATATATTGATCTCGAATTGTTACTGTTTTATCTGTTTTTTATAATTAATAACTATTTTTTATAAGCATAAATTAAAATTATTCATTTAATTTTTTATTTCTGATTTATAAAATTAAAAATAATTTATAAATCTCCTTATGACAGTATTTTCTTCCATTAAATGAAACAAAATAAGTGTTAATAGTCTTTTTTGATGGATTAATATACAGATTTTTTTATGTATACATAGAGAGAAATAAGCAGAGGATAATTAATGACTAGATTAGTGTTTTTAGTGTGATAGACAATGACTTTTATAGGTATAAAAAGGGGAGTTAATCCCCCTTATATCGTTAATAATAATTAATTTAGCTATTTTAGGTAGTCTAACGGCCAGTGTTTAAAGTAAATATGATTAGCTTGCCAGTCTACTTTTTCTGTATTGTCGCTTAATAAATGGCGAGCTACTGTAAAAGCAAATTCAAAACTTACGCCTAATCCTTTTGCACTGATAAATTTACCATCTACAACAACATCTTGATCAAGATAATGACCATCGTCATATTTATCTGCTAATTTATCACCTGTGCTGTAATTACGACCTTCAAGAAGATGATGTGCTGCTAATACTTTTGCTCCAGAAGAGCATAACGCACAAATATATTTATCTTCGGCAATATGACGTTTAATAAATTGAATAACGTGCTCGTTAGCGCATAAACGATCGGTGCCTTTAGGGCCTCCCGGCATCATTATTGCGTCATAACTGTGTGTCAGTTTTTCAGTTAATAGAAAATCAGCACTGATTTTAGTTTCAAAATAAGTATTTAATACCAAGGTATCCATGCAAGAAAGCACATCAACATGAATATCAAGACGGCGCATGATATCAATAAAAACAACAGCTTCACCTTCTTCAAATCCATCAGCTAATAAAACGGCAACCTGTTTCATTTTATTTATCCCTTATGTGTTTTTAGTAATGAGTGGATATTCTGAATATGATTAACAATGGTTTCTTTATCTTGTTTATCAATCGTATCAGCTGTGGCAATCCAGCTTCCTCCGCAAGCAACAACTTGTGGAATAGCAAGGTAATCACTCACGTTATTTAAACTAATTCCACCTGTTGGCATAAATTGCATTTGTGCATAAGGTGCCGCAAGTGCTTTTAGCATTTTTACACCGCCAGAGGCTTCTGCTGGAAAGAATTTAACTAAGGTTAGGCCTCTTTCAAGGGCAACTTCTATTTGGCTTGGACTGTTAATTCCCGGCACAATGTCGATGCCATTATTAAGACAATAATCAACTGTACTTGGGTTATAACCTGGCGAAATGACAAAGCTTGCTCCGGCTTCTTTTGCCATATCTGCTTGTTGTGCTGTTAATACTGTTCCTGCGCATAAAATAAGCTCAGGAAAATGCTCATGTATTAGCTTAATCGCTTTAACTGCTGCAGGTGTACGAAAGGTGATTTCAGCAACAGGTAATTGATTTTGGGTTAGAATTTCACCCAGCCAGATTGCATCTTCAGCGCGATTAATTTGGATCACGGGGATCACTTTCAGTGAGGAAAGTGTATCAACAATTGACTGTGTCATGGTTATCCTTGATTAATGTATAGAATGAATCGGTGACTTTGTGAGGAATGATGGCTCCGTGATGTTGAATAACGAGCCCGGCTAATGTATTTCCCCATAAACAGCAAGTTGGTAAGCTGTGATTTTGTAGCCAAGCAGCAATAAAACCAGCATTAAACGAATCGCCTGCTGCTGTTGTATCAACAATAGAATCAATCGGTTTCGGAGAGACATAACCAGTATCTTTTCTATTAGACCAGAAAGCGCCATGAGCACCGAGTTTGACAATCACGTTTTGATTGCCCCATTGATGAAGGCGTTGTGCAATATCTTGTTCTGTCAAAATGGGTTGTTGCCAAAGCATTTGCTCATCATCACCCGTAACTAAAGCGATATCGCTAAGTCTGTACAATTTTTCAAACCACTCTTGTGCATGAGGTATTGAATCCCATAAGCGAGGTCGATAATTTGAATCCACAATTAAAGTGATCCCACGCTGTTTAAGGTGGATTAATTGTGTGAGTAGAGACTCTTTTCCCTCCGGCGTTAAAATAGCAAGAGAAATTCCACTGAGATAAATCACACTATTATCAGGAAGAGCATTGAGATGTGCTACAAAGCGGCTATCAGTGGCAATATAACGTGCCGCTGCATCATTACGCCAATAGTGGAAGCTACGCTCACCATAAATATCGATTTCAATGGCATATAGGCCGGGAAGTTTTTCGGGAATAGTAATAACAGACTGGCAGTTAATTCCTTCTTCTTCCCATGCTTTTTGCATTAAGGCACTGTAAGTATCAGTGCCTAAACCTGTCATATAGCGAGGATATAATGTAGGGATAAGTCGCGCTAAGTACAGCGCTGTATTTAGCGTATCACCACCAAAGCGCTGTTGTTGTGGTAAAAAAGGTTGACCACTCAGCTCTATCATACATTCGCCAATAATGGCGACAGCTCTATTTTTTTTCACAGTTTCCCATCACTTTTACAGACACGAATTTTATCTGCAACCACTGCTTTCATTGCAGCTTTACCTGGTACAAGGTAATGACGAGGATCACTTGCATCAGGGTTATCCAAGAAGTACTGCTTGATTGCGTTAGAGAAAGCTATTTTCAGTTCAGTTGCGACGTTAACTTTGCAAATACCCAAGTCAATACAACGGCGCACATCTTCATCAGGAATACCGGATGCACCATGAAGAACTAAAGGGATGTCTGTTTTTTGACGAATAATTTCTAAGCGATCAAAGTCGAGATGAGGTTCATGTTTGTACATCCCATGTGCAGTACCGATTGCAACAGCTAATGAGTCAATTCCTGTTGCTTTGATAAATTGTACCGCTGAATCAGGATCGGTGAATAAGGCATCTTTTGTATCAACGATAAGATCATCTTCCTGTCCTCCAAGACGACCTAATTCAGCTTCTACAGTGCAATCCCAATGGTGGCAGAAATTGACCACTTCTTTGACGATGCGAATGTTTTCTTCAAAATGAAAATGAGAGGCATCGATCATTGCGGATCGCACACCTGAGATGACTTTATGGCAGATATCAGGAATATCTTCATGGTGATCTAAATGTAGGGCAACAGGGATACGATATTGTTCTGCAGCTTGCTGACAAATAGAGATTAAATAATCACTACCTGCATAAGCAAACGTGCTTGGTGTACCAGCTAAGATAACAGGTGATGCCATCTCAGCAGCCGTTTCCATCACAACTTGAATTGTTTCCAAGTTATGAATATTAAAAGCAGGCACAGCATAATTTTCACGCTGTGCTTTATTGAGCATATTACGAGTAGAAACCAGATACATGTTTGCCTCTCATCTTTCGTTTAATTACGAATCATAATAAACGAAAGAAATAGAAAGGTAAAAGATCTAAATCACATTTTTATTGCCTTCGCACTGAAAGCAAATGAAAGGTAACTAGAAAAAATGGGCCATTTTAGAACTATAACTGGTGATCCCTTTGCGTAATAAGTTGTTTTTCGGTCGTCTTGACTGTCCTATCACGGTTTCAGCAACTTTTTGTACTAAGGTCTGTTTTTCTAAACGGCGAGTTAACGGTGTTTGTTTCTCCGTATAATCCTCACAAAAAATGACACTTACTTCTTGTGTTGCTTTCACTCCAGTTACTAAAGCTTGGATAGATGGAATTTCAAAACGAAAGTTATCTTTTTCGATAGGCAAAGGAAGTGAAGGCGTTTGCCATAAATTGATACGATCAGCACAATAAAGCGCGATAATCACGGCGCGTAATGACCAAAAACTACTAGCAGGACCACTGTAGTTATCAACTAAACGGGGATCGTGAGTAAATAAGCCTTGAGTCGGAGCGCCATTTTTTAATGCACCTTGAGAAATAAAATAACGTAGACTACTTTCAAAAGCGCGTTTTGCCTCACCTACTTTCACTGACGGACAGTGTAAATCGACACCTGCTAACAATGGAGCAGAAACCGCAAGACGGTAGCAAGCACTTCGACCAAAAAAAGGAATACCTTTTGGTGTCATAAAATAAAGGTAGTGCTGATTAAAGGTATTAAGTGATTGAGTAATGAATGCCGTATCAAATTGAGGATCAATTTTCATTAACCAATACAGCGAATAGTAAAAACCCCACGCATTGTAGTAATCATAATTACCTTTTGCACCATCACGAAACCATCCATCACCAACATAAAATTCTTTTAATCTTTCATAGCGCCAATGGGCAATTGTGTCTTTTCCTGTAAGTGCTTTAATGACAAATTGGACAGTAAGAGGAAAGAAATGCCAGTTATTATCGACAATTTCACAGTGATTAACTTGTTCGAACCAAGTCATAATTTGTTGTTGTGAGGCGGGTGTTAATGTATCCCAAACCCATTCACGGCTTATCCAAAGAGTAAGCGCTAAATCAGATGCTTCACAAATTCGTTGATCGTAATCTTCAAGTTTTCCCCAATATCCTTTATGAAATGGATCAGTGCCATGAATAAAGCTTTGTTTGATCATTAAAGGTAAGTTGAAAGATTGCTGATTTAATCCCATCAACGTACTTTTTTTGCTACTAACAGTCCATGCAGCAAGTAGAGGAAGTACTCTGCTAACACCTTCAAGAGCATCAGTTCTTGCCGTTTGTTGCCCCGGACTTCCTGGATAATAAGCATGAGAGTAACCCCAGACTTGGTAATGATGAAAAGCCTGTGTGACATACTGTGTCAGCATTTCACATAAAGAGAAAAGTGACCGATTTTCATCATTAAAAAAGTCAGTGATCGTTTTATCATAGCGACGATAAGCCGATTTTCTGACTAATCGTCGAATGATATTTTCCTTAAATAAGCGTTGGTAAATTTCTACGTTTGGGTGCTCATAAGGGAGTTTTGGACGTGCTGAAGATGCAATTTTAATAGCCATTTTCGTATCTCAGAAAAAAGACGCATCCTTGCGAAACAAAACGGAGGTTGAATATTAAGGTTTTGCAGAATCCACTAATATTTGATAGTGATCTTGTCCCCAAAGAACAGGCTTTGGCTTATCTTTGATCCACTGGTAATACGCATTTTTTAGCTCTGTCACTTTTTGTGGATTTTGTTTGGCAAGATCAATTGATTCGGATGGATCGTTTTTATCGTTAAAAAGTTGAGGCTGATTTTTCCCATCATCATAAAAATAGAGTGCCCATTCACCGTCACGTACAGCCCAAGCACCTTTAGAGAGTTTTTCTAAATTAGGATTTGTAGGCGGTGTTTTACGTTGATAGGTTATCCATTGGTGATATCCATGCCAAAACTCTTGGTTTTCTTCGCTGTAATGTTTAGTGCCAGGGCCTGCCCAATAAAGATAGCTGTGAGGGGATTTTGTTGTTTCTCCTTTCAGTAAAGGCATGATGTTTTTCCCTTCAACATTTAGATTGCCAGGAATAGTAATACCTGCTGTTTGTAGCGCAGTCGGTAAAATATCAAGTGCGGAGATCATCTCATCACTTTTCATTCCGGCTGGAATAGTACCGGGCTGATAGGCAATAAAAGGCACTCTAACACCACCATTAAACATTTGCCCTTTAAAGCCTCTATCCATTGCATTCATTGGCATTGGTGATTCATTAACTGCACCATTATCTGATAAGAAAAAGATCAGCGTGTTTTCTAACTCACCGTTTTCTTTTAACTTTGCAATAATTTGACCAATTCCTTCATCAGCTGCATTTAAGGCTGCGAAGTATTTGTCTGCTTCAACATTACCAGTATCAAATTTCTCCATATATTTAGCGGGTGAAGCTTGTTCTAGCGGAATATGAGGAACACTGTAGGAGAGATTAATAAAGAAAGGTTTATCTTTATGTTCATCAATAAATTTTAATGTTTCATCTGTTAAAAGATGCGTGGTATAGCCCGGAGCTGGGACATTGACACCATTACGCCAAAATGCAGGCGAATTCCATAAAGCTACACCCGATGCGTAATAGCTAAAGTCATAATCAAAACCACGCTCATGAGGAGCATAACCTGCTTCTGGCGTTGAAATCATGTTGTCGTGATAATCACGAGTTTGCTTACTTTCATTAATTTTCGGTTTGCGAATAACTTTTGCATTATGCCATTTACCAATACTGGCGGTGGCATAGCCATTTTCTTGGAAAAGTGAAGGTAATAGTTTGATATCTTGGGGAATACCTAAAATGGCATCGTCATTACTGTAAGTACCAAAGCTTGCTGGAGAGCGCCCAGTAAAGATACCCGCTCGGGAAGGGCCACAAACAGGATGGGCAACAAAGGCATTGGTCATTTTAGCGCCATTTGTGGCCATTTCACTGACGTTAGGCATAGCAATGCGCGCCGCTTCTACCATTTTATTTATATCGCCTTCATAACGTGGCGGTGTGGATCTTTGCGCTAATGCATCAACATTTAAGGTATCCAGGACAAAATCAAGTTGTCCTGTACCTAAATCATCCATCACTATCAGTAAAATATTCGGCTTTTCAGGTGTACCACCTGCATTGGCTGATATTGGGATGCTTAAACATGATGTAGCAATCAGCCCAGCGAGTAAGCTTTTTTTAACAGAAGGTAAGATCACGGATTGTCTCCAGAATAAACAAGATAAAATAAAAAGAGTTACTTTAAGTAGTTTTTTTTCATCGCAGGAAGTGCATCACTAGCAAGGCCTCCGCGCGAAATAGCTTGTTGCATTAATTGCATGCCTATCGCGGTATGGTGAAATATTTTTTTATAAGAGCGACATAGGTAGTTATGGCGATGTTTTTCGCCTTCAATAGCAATAATGCGATGTTTAGGGCAACCGCCATAACATAAGCTTTGCACTTCACACTGTTTGCAAAGGCTAGTTTGTTTATCATATTTATTTTGACCAAAGCGCTGTTGCTGTTTTGATGTGGCTAAATGAGCAAGACTATTTTGATGAATATTGCCCAAATTATTGGCGGGATAGACATAGTGATCGCAAGAGTAAACATCACCATTGGCTTCAATGATTAATGCCTGACCACAGGTTTTAGATTGAATACAGGTTGATGCAGGATATCCCATCCATGTGCCTAATAAACTATCAAATAAGCGGATATATATTTTCCCAATATCGCCTTGCCGTACCCATTCATCAAATACTTCAGCCATAAATTGCCCATAGCCTTCAGCCGGAACAGAAAATGGTGCTAATTGTGCATTAGGGCCCGGCGCATAATGTCCTCCGTGAGTATGAGGAAAGCGTCTATCGACTTCGACAATGGGAATAAATTGAAAGAAAGTGGAACCTAATTCTTTTAAGGCTTGATAAGTTTCTTTTCCTTTATTCCAGTTTTGGTCATTAACGACAGTGAGTGTGTTAAATTCGACGCCATACTCATTGAGTAACTTAATTGCACGTTTTACTCGTTCAAAAGTAGGGCTTCCATTGACTGAAATACGATATTTATCGTGAACAGCTTCAATACCATCAATTGAAACGCCTAATAGAAAGTGATTATCAGCAAAGAATTGTGCCCATTGGCGATTAATAGCAATTGCATTGGTTTGTACACTATTTGTAATTGTCTTGCCGTTAGCAAATTGCTTTTGGTATTTGACTACCTTTTCAAAGAAAGCCAATCCTGCAAGCGTTGGCTCTCCACCTTGCCAAGAGAAATCAACCTGATCGCCACCGTGTGACTGTATATAGTCTTTAATATAACGACGAAGTACACCATCTGGCATCACTGTATGGCCTGTCTCTTTTTCTTCATCTTGAAAAATATTTTCTTTTTCAAGATAAAAGCAGTATTCACACTTAATATTACAGTGGTAGCTTGTAGGTTTTGCCATCATATGAAAATAAGCAGGTTGATTTAATGCCATTAGTCGTTTCCTGAGTTTCTTCTTTATCCTGTTACATTACGTAAAATTTATCAAAACAAAAGAGATTAAAATCACAAATACGAAATAACGAAAGTAAATGAAAGGTTTTTTCGAAAGATAAATATAGTTATTTTCGATAAAATACTTTTGATTCGATACTATTTCATATTCTATTGACTATTTGAGCTATTTAGTTGGATTTGTTTTTCGAAAATAAATGAATGTATTGAAGCTTTAATCTTTATTTTGTGAGATAAGGCGAAGTTAAATCCATATTATTGTGTTTTATCTAGCCGTATATGGTGTGATCATAAGTATAGTGTTGCGTTATATCATTTTATTTATTGGAAACTGATGGCCTGAAGGCTATTATTGAAATGACACGAAAATAATCGTAAGTATTCGATGATGATTCGAAACTTTGTGAAAGAGATCAAAAGTTTTGTTTTTTTGCATTGTCGGTAAAAATTGGCGTAGTAAACTACATTCGAAACCAATCGAAAGAGAGTCTTTTGGTTTCGTAAGGAGACGAAAGTGAAAGCGGCAGTTGAGAGGCGTATGGAAATCCTCGATATGGTAAACCAACAAGGTAAAGCCAGAGTCGAAGATCTCGCTGAATTATTTAAAGTCTCAAGTGTCACTATCCGCAGCGATCTAAGTTTTCTTGAGAAAAATGGTTATATCGTTCGTTCTCATGGTGCAGCAATTCCTAATACAGGATTTATTGCCGAATTGAGTATCCACGAAAAACGTGGACAAAACGCGGGCATAAAAACATTAATCGGGAAAGCTGCCGCAACGCTGATAAAGGATGGAGACACCGTCATTCTTGACTCGGGGACAACTACTCGCGAAATCGCGACACATTTAAAGTCGCGCGAAAATGTAGTGGTCATGACTAACGGTCTGGATGTCGCAATGGAGTTAGCAAATACCTCAGGCGTGGAAGTATTAATGACCGGTGGTGTATTGCGAAAAAGTGCGTTGTCTTTTTCAGGCTCACAAGCTGAAAATAGCCTTAGAAATTACCGGTTTGATAAGGTTTTTCTAGGTGTTGACGGATTCGATTTACGTGTTGGTATTACCACACACAATGAACAGGAAGCTAGTCTTAACCGTTTAATGTGTGATATCTCAGAAACGATTATTGCGGTTGCAGATTCTACGAAATTCAGTAAACGCAGCTGTCATATGATCAGAGAATTTGGTGATATTGATATTTTAGTGACCGATTCGGGTATCCCTGAAGAATATATTCAGGAACTGAAAGAGCACAAAATCGAAGTGATTATCGTCGACGATAAGGCATCGTAATTTGCTAACTCCATTAGCAACACCGCCGGTGTTGATTATGGAGTTAGTATTTAATGCATCCTTTAGAAAAGATTGTTCAGCAACACAAATCAGGCAAACAGAATGGCATTTATTCTGTTTGTTCTGCTCACCCTTTAGTAATAGAAGCAGCTCTATTACAGGCGCTGGATAATGATTCCTTTCTGCTAATTGAGGCCACCTCTAATCAGGTTGATCAGTTTGGTGGTTATACGGGAATGACTCCCGCTGACTTCTACCAATATGTCATTGAACAAGCTGAAAATGTGGGTTTTCCTATCGAGAAGCTTATTCTTGGTGGCGACCATTTAGGGCCTAATCGTTGGCAACATCTTAACGCTGAAGAAGCGATGGCAAATGCAGATGTGTTGATTGCACATTATGTTGCCGCAGGTTTTAAAAAAATCCACCTTGATTGCAGTATGTCTTGTGCTGATGATCCAATTCCTTTAACCGATGAAATTGTGGCATCTCGTGCAGCTCGTCTTGCTGTGATTGCAGAAAAGACAGCAAAAGAGACCTTTGGCTCTAGTGATATTGTTTATGTTGTTGGTACAGAAGTGCCCGTTCCGGGCGGCGCGGCTGAAGAACTTGATACTGTTGAAGTGACTTCACCTGATGCTGCACGCAAAACGTTAGAGTGCCATCGCCAAGCTTTTCAAAATGTGGGCGTTGGTGACTGTTGGGAACGCGTTATTGGTCTGGTTGTGCAACCCGGTGTTGAATTTGATCATACAGGTATCATTGATTATCAACCAGAAGAAGCACAAGCATTAAGCCAAGTGGTAAATGATTATTCTCATCTTGTTTTCGAAGCACACTCTACGGATTATCAAACTAAAGAAGCTTATAAACAGCTAGTTCATGATCACTTTGCGATTTTAAAAGTAGGGCCTGCATTAACTTTTGCAATGCGCGAAGGTTTATACGCACTTTGCTCTATTGAAGAAACATTATTCCCTCAAGAACAGTGCTCTAAATTACGTGAAAAAATGGAGCAATTGATGTGCCGTGAACCGGGCTTTTGGCAAAAATACTATCATGGTGATGAGCGCCAACAAGCCTTTGCCCGAGTGTATAGTTTTAGTGATCGCATTCGTTATTACTGGCCTGATGCTGAGATTAATGCCGCCATCGATACATTAATGGATAACTTATCCGTTAAACCTATTCCATTACCGTTACTAAGCCAATATCTGCCTTATCAATTTACCCAATTTAGAGAAGGCATGATTGACGGATCACCTGAGTCTTTTGTTATTGCGAAAATTCGTGATGTGTTATCGGTTTATGCCGATGCGTGCTATGTCCATTAATTGAGGGAACCATGGAATATTTAAGTTATCAGACCGCTCAATTAGAGCAACTGAATGCATTTTGGACTGCGAAAGAAATTGAGCAACAACCAGAATGTTGGAAGAAAACATGGCAATCAGTAAAAGAAAAACGTGCTGATATTGAAGCCTTTCTAAATGAAGCGCTGGCTGTACCTCATGCGCGCATTATTTTAACTGGAGCGGGTACGTCTGCATTTGCTGGGAAAGCATTGGCTCCTATTTTAAGTGGCCATACAAAACGTCGCGTCGATGCGATTGCAACAACTGATTTAGTGGCTGATCCACAAGAATATTTAGCAGAAGATATTCCTACATTATTGATTTCTTTTGCTCGTTCCGGAAATAGCCCTGAAAGTGTGGCTGCATTAGATGTTGCGACGGAATGCCTATCACAATGTTATCACTTGGTGCTGACATGTAATGCAAATGGCAAGCTTTATGAGTATTGCCAAAATAACAGTAGTGCATTGGCACTGTTGATGCCTGAAGAATCCAATGACCGTTCTTTAGCAATGACCTCTAGCTTTTCATCCATGATGATGGCTGCGGTAACTATCTTTTTAGGTGATAACGTTTTTAGTGATTCGATTGCTCCTTTTTTTAGCCACTATAAAGCGCAGTTTAATAAAGCAAATCAAATTATTAGGGATAAATACGCGGGTAAGTTTAAACGGGTTATTTATCTTGGAAGCGGTGGATTGCAAGGTTTAGCGCAAGAAGCTGCGTTGAAAATGTTAGAGCTAACAGCAGGTAAAGTGGTTGCGAGCTTTGATACTCCATTAGGTTTTCGACATGGGCCTAAGTCTATCGTAAATAAAGAAACTTTAGTGGTGATGTTTTTCTCTAATGATCCTTATACACGTCAATATGAGACTGACTTATTACGAGAGGTTATTCACGATAATGCATCAGGCAAGGTGATCGCGATCACCGCACGAAATGATAACGCTTTTTCGCCTGAGAGTTTTGTTTATATTCCTGCGTTAGAGAACTGTTCTGATGTGGCGCTATTGTTCCCTTACTTGATGTTGGCGCAATCATTCGCATTTCACAGTTCCATTGCACTAGGGAATACGCCTGATAACCCGTCTCCGACAGGAGAAATCAACCGCGTTGTACAAGGCGTCACAATTTATCCGTTCTCACACAAAAAAGACGACACACAGTCTGTTTTAAATTAATAAAATATAATAAGAGAGCTAATCATGAACACACCGAATATTGTCTGGACCCGCATTGATGAACGTTTACTCCATGGTCAAATCCGCATTACATGGGGTAAACATACAGAAGCAAACCTGATTTTAGTGGCTAATGATGACGCAGCCGAAGGCCCTAATGCTGCATTTATGCAAGCAGGAATGAAAGCATCAGCAGGTGGTGAATATGCTGTTCGCTTCTTCTCTATTCAAAAGACTATTGATGTTATTAGTAAAGCATCTCCTCGTCAGAAAATTTTTGTTTTGTGTAATAACCCGAAAGATGTTGCCCGTTTAGTGGAAGGTGGCGTGCCCATTACTCACTGTAATGTTGGCAATATGCATTTTCATGAAGGAAAACGCCAAATTGCGAAAACTGTATCAGTCAATGATGCTGACATTGAAGCGTTTAAAAGCCTCGTCGCAAATGGGGTCACTTGCACAATCCAAAACACTCCCGATCAGACACCTGTTGATGTGTTAGCGCTCGCATCAGCCTGATAACTTCCTGAAGAAAAAACCTGCATTAGCAGGTTTGAGGATTATTTATGATTTTTGAAGCTTCTTTAGTGGCTTTATGGGCCTTCTTTTGCGGTATAGATAAGTATGACGTTGCATTAAATATTCACAGACC
Source organism: Proteus terrae subsp. cibarius (assembly GCF_011045835.1). Taxonomy (NCBI): domain Bacteria; kingdom Pseudomonadati; phylum Pseudomonadota; class Gammaproteobacteria; order Enterobacterales; family Morganellaceae; genus Proteus; species Proteus terrae. Next base: position 2,839,184 of record NZ_CP047349.1, on the reverse strand, counting down.
ACTCATTACAGGGCCTGTTGTTGGCCTGATTATGGGTGATATGCAAGTTGGATTAATTGCAGGTGCGACGTTAGAACTCGCGTGGTTAGGGCTTGTTCCTAACGCAGGCGCTCAGCCACCTGATGTGACGTTAGGTACGATTGCTGCTGTTGCTTTTGCTGTGATGACAAAACAATCACCTGAAGTTGCTATGGGGATTGGTATGCCAATCGCAGTGTTAATGCAAATGTTAGTGATTGGCTTCTTTGCAGTGACGGCTTTCACTATGGGGAAAGCCGATAGGTATGCTGAAAGAGCTGATGCTGCGGGGATTTCACGGTTACTTATTATTACCATTACGGTGCGTTCATTGCTCTATGCTTTAGTTGCTTTCGTGACGGTCTATTTTGGTGAGCATGCAGCTCAATGGATTGATGAAAATACCCCGAAAGTGTTGCTCGAAGGTTTAGGTATTGGCGCGAAGATGGTTCCGGCAATTGGTTTTGCTATGTTGTTGAAAATTATGTGGTCAAAAGAAGTTGCAGGTGTGTTCTTCATTGGTTTTGTGATGACAACCTATCTAAAGCTCCCAATTATGGCAGTCGCTATTTTGGGCGCATCAGCCGCTGCGCTCTACTTCTTCTTTAGTGGTAACAACAAAAATACAAGTCAGCAGAATGAGGATTTCGAAGATGGTATCTGATAATAGCACCGCATTAAAAACGCAGGATAAAACAGAAACGGGTTCTTTGATTGATGGCATTGATGAGTATCAAGATACCACTGTCAGAAAAGTTATCACTAAAGGTGACCTTTGGAAGTGTGCATTCCGTGGTTTATTTATGGAAGGTAACTTTAACTTCGAACGTATGCAAGGTGGTGGATTTGCCTTCTCGATTATCCCTGCATTAAAGAAAATTCATGGGAATAATAAGCGTGACTATGCAACATCACTGAAAAACCATCTGCAATTTTTTAATGCCAGTCCTAAGCTGTTTACCTTTTTATTGGGTACAGCCGTTGCAATGGAAGAAAACAAAGAAAAACCATCGACTGTTAACGTCATGAAAGTTGCGGGAATGGGGCCAACCGGGGGAATAGGTGATGCTATCGACCATATGACCTTGATGCCACTGACATTAGCATTGGGTGCATCTATTGCAATGGAAGGTTCGATTGCAGGACCTTTTGTTTTCTTCTTTTTATATCAAATTGTGCACTTTTTAGTGTATTTCGGGCTGATGTTTATGGGTTATCGCGCGGGAACCGCTGCGATGGTCAATATGAGTGATGCCACTGAAAAGCTGGCTAAAGCAGCCAATATTATGGGGATTTTTGTTATCGGTGCGCTGAGTGCAACTTTTATCAAGGTGCAAACCACCGCCTCGCTGGAGCTGGGAGGAAAGGTGGTTGAATTACAAACTGCGCTCTTTGACAAAATTATGCCGAACTTATTACCTCTGTGCTTGGTTTTCCTTATGTACAAAATGGTTAAAAGCACCGGTTTTTGGGGTAAGCCTCCGGTATTGATTTTCTCAACTCTTGCATTTGGCGTTGTCGGTCACGTATTAGGGTTCTTATAACAGAAAACCTTTATAGCCGTCGTTATTGTCAATCGAAATACATTATTAACTTGCTATAAACGGGCAGGAGAGTCTTCTGCTGCCCGCAAGGAGTCACTCATGATAGGTCTTATTGTTTCAGGACATCTTAATTTTGCCTCTGGTATGGCATCAGCCGTAAAAGCGATTGCCGGCGAGCAAGAAGATATCGCATTTATCGATTTTGTTGAGTCAATTTCTCCTGATGAACTTGAAGAAAAAATGCGTGAAGCGATCAACTCAATGTCATGTCAGGAATATCTATTCCTAACAGATTTACCTGGTGGAACACCTTGTAATCGTGCAATGGCCATTATGATGAAAAATCCTGCCGTTGAAGTATTAGCGGGTGTGAATCTACCAATGATTGTTAATGCGGCTTTCGAACGAGAAGGGTGTTCAACATCAGAGTTAGTGCAAATATTACGCGAAATAGGTCAAGACAGTATTCAAGATATTCGTGAGCAATTGGCACAAATAGATAGCAATGATGTTGAAGAAGAAGACGGTTTATGAGTCAGCAATATGCCATTTTAGCCGATCGAACTTTTACACCAGAAGGTATTCGTTATCTTTGCTATGTCCGTGTTAAAGACGATGTCATTGAATCAATCACCACGCAAGCACCAACAGATTGCCCCATTATTCGCCTAAAAGGGAAATCGTTATTACCCGGTTTTGTGGATATTCATATTCATGGCCGTGAAGGTGCTGATGTAATGGATGCGACTCAACAAGGATTACAAACCATTGCTGATGCTTTAGTGAAAACAGGTGTAGTTGCATGGGTTGGTACAACCGTTACTGCGCCTATGGATGATATTCGCCAAGCATTATCACAAGTACGTGAGTTTTTGTCGAAGCCACAAACTTCTGGCGCACAGTTACTTGGGAGTTTTTTAGAAGGGCCTTATTTTACTGAGCGCCATAGAGGCTCTCATCCTGTGAAATATCTAAAAGCACCAACGATATCAGAGCTAGAAACATTGCTTGAAAGTGCGGGAGACACATTATTGCGTGTCGCTGTTGCGCCGGAAGCACAAGGTTCGATGGAGGCGATTGATTGGTTGGTCAATCGAGGCATTAAACCTAGTGTGGCGCATACAGCGGCAACTTATGAACAAACATCAGATGCTTTTTTACATGGCGCTGATTGTGGTGTGCATTTGTATAACGGAATGACGGGACTTCATCATCGCGAACCGGGATGTTGTGGTGCCGTGTTGTATCACAATGTATTGGCGGAATTGATTGCAGATGGCATTCATGTTCATCCCGTTATGATGCAATTAGCGTATCGCATGAAAGGTTATCAACAACTCGCTTTAATTACTGATTGCATGCGAGCTGGTGGGTTACCTGATGGAGATTATAGGCTGGGTGCACAAACTGTAAGTGTTACTCAGGGGCAGGCCAAAACAGCCGATGGCTCTTTGGCTGGGAGCACATGTAGCTTAGACAGTGCATTAAGAAATATGGTGCAACTCGCACATGTTCCTGAATGGGAAGCAGTACAAATGGCGAGTGCGATCCCCGCTGAGTATCTCGGTATCGGCGACAAATTGGGTTATATCAAAGCGGGGCGACAAGCCAGCTTTGCTGTGGTGGATGAATGTTTTCATCTCACCGATACATTCATCAGAGGAAATCATATTTACTCTGTATCCGGGGAAAATGTGTAGCTTTTCAGTTATGCACCCATCAGTAAAAATGAGGTATTTATAATGGAAATTCGTCAACCAATTCATAGTGAACATGCTAAAAGGCTTGATACAGAAGGACTTCGCAAGGAGTTCCTGATAGAGAACTTATTCTGTGAAGGGGAAATGAATCTCACTTATAGCCATATAGATCGTATTATTGTTGGCGGTATTGTTCCTACAACACAGCCTTTAGCATTAATGGCGGGTAAAGCCTTAGGCGTTGATTTCTTTTTAGAAAGACGTGAGCTAGGTGCCATTAATATTGGTGGCGCTGGTAAAGTGGTTGTTGATGGTGAAGTGTTTGATATTGGTTCTCGCGAAGCCATTTATATCGGAATGGGCGCTAAAAGCGTTGAATTTATGAGTGATAGCGTGGAAACACCTGCTCGTTTTTATATGAATTGTGCACCAGCACACCACACATATCCAACCCGCAAAATTACTCAACAACAAGCCTCACCTGAAAAATTAGGTAATACAGAAAATTGCAACGTTCGTACTATTTATAAATTTTTACACCCTTCAGTACTACCAACGTGTCAATTATCCATGGGGATGACAGTTCTTGAACCGGGTAGCTTATGGAATACCATGCCTTGCCATACTCATGAACGCCGTATGGAAGTATATCTCTATTTTGATATGAAAGATGACAATGTGGTTTTCCATTATATGGGAGAGCCAACGGAAACTCGCCATTTGGTTGTTCGTAACGAGCAAGCGGTGATAAGCCCTAGTTGGTCAATTCACTCCGGTGTGGGCTCAGCATCTTATACCTTTATTTGGGGAATGGTTGGCGAAAATCAGGTCTTCCATGATATGGACCATGTAGCAATGAAAGATCTGAAATAACCATAAATAGTTATATTTTCTTCTTATCCTACATATAAAAAGGTGTGGCTATAAGGCCACACCTAAGAGGTTATTGTTATGAATTTATTCGATTTAAATGGCAAGGTTGCTATTGTTACAGGTTGTAATACTGGGTTAGGTCAAGGTATGGCTATTGGTTTAGCAAAAGCCGGTGCTGATATTGTGGGCGTTGGAATTCAAGATGCGCCTGAAACTCGCCAACAAGTAGAGGCATTGGGGCGCCGTTTTCATTACATTACGCAAAATTTAATGAAACAAGATGGATTACAAGCGCTGGTGGATGAAGCAACTTCTGTTATGGGGCGCATTGATATTTTAGTAAATAATGCTGGTATTATTCGCCGAGAAGATCTTTTGGAGTTTGGTGAAAAAGATTGGGATGATGTGATTGATATTAATCAGAAAACACTATTCTTTTTATCTCAAAAAGTGGCTCGCCAATTTGTGAAACAAGGAGAGGGGGGCAAAATAATTAATATTGCTTCTATGCTCTCTTATCAAGGGGGTATTCGTGTACCTTCTTACACCGCAAGTAAATCTGCAGTAATGGGACTAACTCGCGCATTGGCGACTGAACTTTCTCAATACAATATCAATGTAAATGCAATTGCTCCGGGCTATATGGCAACAGATAACACTGCTGCTCTGCGTGCTGATGATGCTCGTAATGCTGCTATTTTAGAGCGTATTCCTGCTGGACGTTGGGGAACTCCAGAAGATGTTGCAGGTCCTGCAATTTTCTTAGCCTCTAAAGCCAGTGACTATGTTAATGGATTCACCATTGCCGTTGATGGTGGTTGGTTAGCTCGTTAATTTCATGGAGAAATAGGATGGAACACGCTAATACAGAGGCTTTGCAAAGAGAGCTTGTATTACAAAACATGAAGCGAGTGTATCGTTATCAATCGGCTAATCAAGTTCGCAGTGTTCGTCGCCGTAGTGGTAAAACCCGTTTTATTAAAGACACAGATTGGGAACGCGGTGTTTTATGGAGTTGTGTAAGTGCAGCATGGCAAGCTACACAAGATGAAGAATATCTTAATGGCATATTGAATTACACATTACATACAGGGTTTAGAACAGGTCCTAATGCGCGTTTTGCTGATGACCATGTTTGTGCACAAGCTTATTTGGCTATCAGTCCGCTTTTTGAGCAATCTGAAGTGATTGAACCAACAATCAAAGCATTTGATATCATGCTCAATGAACCTAAGCCTGGCCGTGAAGATTGGTGGTGGTGTGATGCACTTTTTATGGCGCCTCCAGGATTTGCTGCATTAGCCGAAATCACCAATGAGCGACGTTATTTAGATTATATGCACACAGCTTATTGGGATGCGATTGACCATTTACGTGATCCTGAAACAGGGCTTATCTTCCGTGATCATCGCTATATTCCTGATAGTCAAGGCAATGAATTACGTGAAGCTAATGGTGAAAAAGTATTTTGGAGTCGTGGTATTGGTTGGGTTTTAGCTTCGATACCGCGTATCTTAAAATATATGCCTGATGATTATCATGGTCGTGAACGTTATATTGCATTATTTAAAGAATTAGCGACCTCCATCCTAGATTATCAACATGAAGATGGTTTTTGGCGGACTAGTTTACTCGATCCTGATAATTTTCCTGCACCAGAAAGTTCAGCAACAGCGCTATTTTGTTATGGGCTAGCATGGGGAATTAATCAGGGAGTATTAGAGAAAGATGTGTATTGCCCCGCATTAAATAGAGCATGGTCAGCATTACAAACCTGTATTCATGACAATGGCATGATAGGTTGGGTTCAACTTCCGGCATTTAACCCTCGTGAAGTGAAGTTCGAACATAATATGGATTATGGTGCTGGTGCTTATTTATTAGCAGGAAGTGAAGTTTTAAATCTTTTGTAAAATTGCTAGAGCTTTGATATTGACGCTTTGTTGTTTTTCTTGCGCTTTACATGCCTTCCGCGCAATATTTTCCTATCTAGGATGCCGACTAAAAATAAGGTCGGCTTTTTTATTTTTAATATAATAAGAGGTAACAGTAATCTGTTACCTCTTATTTTAAATTTGGGTGCTTAGATAAATACACAATTATTGAAAAAGGAAACTGTGGGGGAGTGCTCCCCCACAAGATTAATATAAAGTAAACGCTATATTAACCTGAATAGTTAAATATCCAGTAGTTGGTATGAATAAATAAGATATTTACTCTCTAATAATACGTGATTCGATATTATCATCGTCACGATCATCAGCCCGATTAAAGAATATTTTTTCATTTCCTCTTGCACTCCGATAAAGATAGAGGCAAAATCAAATTGTTGGTGTTTGAGTCCGCCTCGGTGAATATACAATATATTTTCCGGGGCTTTTCTCTTTCTGGTGTTTGCAAAATGCTTGAACCAGATTGATCCAAGCACCCGTGCAGAGAATAACAAAATAATCATCGGGCACAACACATTTATTTTTAATAATAAAGCTAGCGATTTGTTTTTGCTTTTTTAAATAATTAATTTGTTAATTGAGATAAATAATAAAATAAGAGGTAACAATAATCTGTTACCTCTTATTATAAATTTGGGTGCTTAGATAAATACACAACTATTGAAAAAGGAAACTGTGGGGGAGTGCTCCCCCACAAGATTAATATAAAGTAAACGTTATATTAACCTGAATAGTTAAATATTCAGTAGTTGGTATGAATAAATAAGGTATTTACTCTCTAATAATACGCGATTCGATATTATCATCGTCACGATCATCAGTCCGATTAAAGAATATTTTTTCATTTCCTCTTGCACTCCGATAAAGATAGAGGCAAAATCAAATTGTTGGGTATGATTTGGCCTCGATTAATGTTAAATAACGTAATCGGGGCTTTTCTCTTTCTGGTGTCTGCAAAATGCTTGAACCAGATTGATCCAAGCACCCGTGCAGAGAATAACAAAATAATCATCGGGCACAACACATTTATTTTTAATAATAAAGCTAGCGATTTGTTTTTGCTTTTTTAAATAATTAATTTATTCGTTAATTTATATTTAATAAAAAAGAGTCTCGATATTCTTATGTCGAGACTCTTTAGTTTAAAAGTTACGAAATTTACTTAACTAAATTAATAACAGTAGGTGTTGCCTGTATGGTTGTTGTCGTAATAAGAGTGTTGTTATTGTAGTGCTTAATAATAACACCGGGTTGAGGTGTTGTTAATTTCCATATTCCTTTTACGGTAATAGTACTATTTGTTGATTGCGATTCTGCTGTAAGCCAATGGCGAGAATAAACACTAACTTCTATTTGATCACCTTTATCATCAAATTGATCTTTTTCTCGACCTTGATATAAATTTAAATCTGGATTAACAATACTTAATGTTAATTGCTGATTTTGTATTTTAGCCATGACCATAACCGGCGCATCACTGGATAATAATGTTGCATCCGCTGACTTTAACTGAGTGGCTTCAAAAAAAGCATATCCCTCTTCTTGGGTTATTTTATCTTTTACCGCATGAAGCTGATCATTATGTTGTAATACTATGTATTCGGGAGCTTTATTATTTTGTGCTTCGATAGCTATTGCATATTCATAATTTGCATTACTTGGTGCTTTACCATGATAAATAACAGCTGTTGCAAATAATTGTTCTGTCGGTTTTGAATTTCTATCATCAAGTGAATGTTGTTTTTGATAACTAAACTCTACGGTTTGTCCTTTAGTCAACTTATATAAATTACCGGCAGGATCAATTAAAGTATCTGCATTATTTAAAGTTAACTGAGTACCTAATTGATTAATCTCTTTGCCATTAATTATCACTGATTGTAATTTAGGAACAGCGAACTGGAATAGTGTTGTTTCTGTTGAATGTTGCTTATCATCATTTTCAATACCTGAGCCTAAAGCGATCACTCTATTATCAAATAAGAAATAGGATTTATTTGCCTTCAAGCTCTGTTGTTGATATTTACTGTGGCCATGTAATTTCATAGCAAACATACTGTTGTTATTTAATGTATTGGCACCAGAATAACTCTCAGTTGAAAGCAACATTTCTTCAATACCCGCACTAGGCAATTGATTAAGTTTTGCCTCAAGTTCGTTATATGGAAGATGGATTGTGGTTGTTCCTGGGTATCGATTCCAATCCCACCCAGCATGGCTAAACCCTGATTGAGTTAAATTAGCTGGAATAATTTCTAATTGTCCATATTGTAAATAGCGTCCATAACGATTGTTATTCTCATAACTTTCATTACCAACAAGATAGCGACTAAAACCACGAGCAATTGCAAGCCAGCTTTGTTGTGGTGACTGGGCTGATGCTCTGCGTTGTATTGCCATTGACGCATAATTCATTGCCCATGCACCAACAGGTTCATTTTCAGCCTTAATACCTTCAAAATGTGCTTTGTTATCTAATTTTGCATAAGCGGCAGATAATGTGGGATCTAACTTCTGTTTACCATCAGGAGTTCCTGCTAAGGCCATCCATTTAAATGGAGCTATTCCAATTTTATGTAATCCTGTGGGATGACGGCCACTTAATACCACAGGAATTTGTGTCTCTTTAGTGTAGATCCGCATTTTTAACAGAACATCTTTTAAACGCTCATGAGCTGAAGTTGATAAGCGAAAAGGAGAGTCACTTAATGCATAAACACTCGGTGCTAAACCCCCAAATGCGTCTTTAGCGTAGGCTGGATAATGTTGTGAATGATGAAAAATAGAACCATCAGATTTAAAACCACCGGCAACGCCTTTTGAACTTAGTATGGTTTTATTGAGCCAGTTTTGCAGTTGTGCTAAAGCTTGTTGGCGTTGTTGATAATCTGGCAACATCAGTAAGCTTTTTATCATCCACTGTAATTGAGTATTGAGAATATCAACGTTCGCATCAACGATTTCATCATCTTTTTCGAAAATCCGTCCACTGGCGTTGTACCACATCATCGCTTGCTGAGTAGGGGCTAAGAGGTTGTTTTTTGCGAGAATATGACGACCAATAAACCATGCATCAAAAAGCTCTCTGGTTTGATAGCCAACATGAGTAATAATCTGATAACCACTACCTCGCGTAAAACCTTGTTCAAGAACGTAACGAGTTCCTAATAAATAGAGATCTTCTAATTTTTTTCGATCGGTTGCTGATAAGGAATTACTACGCAAGTAAATAGCAGTTTGAAGAAGTGTTTTACCCACATCTCTTAGCATATTTGCATCAAGCAATGCTTGTTTTGTCTCATCACTAAATACACCTTCGACTTTCATAAAGTTTTGCCGGTTAGGATGATCTAGTGCTTTCCCTGTTATTGAACCATCAGCGTGTTGTGTTAATTCTAATTTTTCCCAGAGTGCTAAATTTTTATTTAGCATGTCAGAGGTGATTTTTTTCTCGCTACTAATTCCCTGATAATACTCAAAACGCTGGTAAATCGATGCCATCTCAGCTTGATCGTCATGAAATTCGGTATCGAAATTTAGAGTTGGATAATGCGCTTTAAACATCTGATCGTACATCAGTAAAGCACTCCAGTTTTTACTGACCATGGTATTTACTGCATTGTTTACGTACGGTGTTTGATAGTCAGGAACTGCCCAACGATTATCTAAAGGTACACTCATAATAATTTGATCAAAAAATAGAGTTCCAGCCTGATTTGGGGCTGCTATCACTAATTGATCAAATTGACCTGTTGCTGTGCCTTGCATATCACGAAAAGGAATTGCAATACCTCTCCATCCCGTAAAATCAAGTTGAGTATCGAAACTTAATGCAATTTTATTATTTTGTTTAAATGCAAATGTTAATGGGGAAGATTGAGGTTTCTCATTATAAATCCACATCATAAAAGTGAGTGGTGTCGCTGTATTTTTATCATCTTGGTAATTAACAATATTATTTAGTGTTAATGTTGTTTGTGGTTGATATTGCCATTTGAGTGATTGTTCACCATCTTTAGCATGCTGTTTGCTCAGTGATAATTGATTATTACCTGAAGTGGTGAGGGTATTAGGTATTTCACTCTCAAAGAGATAAATATCACCGAAAGTTTCATGGGAAAGAGAAGGTAATGCCTGTGCGGGTAATGATAAACATAAACTTAATGCTATTGCATGTGCTAAAGGATTTTTTATTAGCATAATCAGATTTCCTGCAAATAAAAAAGGAACGCAAGTGCGTTCCTTTTAGTGATATCAAGAGAGAGGTGAAAGTTTGATTTCTTGTGGAATACCAAAGTAACTGGTAAACGTTAGTTCAGTGTTATCACCTGAAACGTTATATTTTACGTCACTATTTTTATCAGTAGGTTGCCATTTCCCGTTGATGATGACATTGATAGTAACGGCAGTTGCTGCTTTCTGACGTGTCATGTTTAAATCCGGTGTAACAGCACTAACAGTGAGTGTATTTCCTTGATGATGAGTCATCACAATCGCAGGTTTATCAACCTTTTTGATCCATTTATCTTCGATTGAAGCAGATTGATAAAAGGCGTATCCCGTCACGTTGCTGAGTTTATCGTAAATAATATGAACATCTTTATCTTTACGAAGAACCTGATATAACCCATTATTTTCACGGAATTTTTTAGCCATCTCTCCCATTTTTTCAGGAGTCGCATCTAAAAAGACCATATACTCATAACTGGAATCTTTAGGTTGAACACTGTGATCAATCCAGGCTGAACTGAAGTTTCCTTCTGTTGGCTGGCGATTTTTATTTTCAGCCGAAGTCTGGTGTTGACGACTGATATTCACTTTTTCAGCTTGAGTAATTAAATAACCATTACCGTTGCTATCAATTAACCAATCACCTTGTTTTAGTGTTGCTTGATAAGGAAACGCTTCAACTTTTTGCCCATTAATCCAAATGGTATTTAATGATGGCGTTATGGCATGTTGAAATAAGGTTGTTTCAACATCTTTATTCTTATTACTGCTATTTATATTGCTGCCAATAAAAATTAAGTGGTTATCAGCGGCTAATACACTCTTTTTCGCAGTAAAATTAGGATCAAAACGCTCAAGATTAGCAGGATAAATCAGATCGAATGCCATCATGCCATATTGACCTTCAAGAGCTGATGTCCCACTAAATCCACGCTCGCCACGTTGCATTAATGTATGAGGTTTAGGGCTGTCTAATTCTTTAAGAGGAAGATGAATTGTGGTTGCCCCTGGCATTCTATTCCAATCCCAACCTTCTTGCTGATAGCCTTGTGAAAGCTGCGAACCATTATTCACTATTTGAGCGACACCATGACTTTGATAACGACCATAACGGTTATCTTTGTTATAAATTTCAGATGACCAAACATTGGTATTATAAGCTTTCAGTGTCACCATTTTATCTTGCCAGCGATGAATACCAAAAGCCCCACCATTAAAGGCATAGAAACCTTGAGGTAAAGCAGCTGGTGCAATAGTTTCTCCAAAAATAGCTTTCGATTCGCTTTGTGTTTTATCACTTATTGCAAGATAAATAGACGCGAGTGTTTTATCTGGAGACGGTTTTGCAGACATGGCAAGCCAGTAGTAGCCTTGTGCGACGGATTTTAACGAAGGTGAGTTAAAAGGGTGTCGCCCAGCAAGAGGTAACCCAACTTCAGGGTTACTGTAAATCCACGCTGAAACCATTGCTTTTTTCAGGTTATTCCAACCGCTTTCACCCACTGAAAATGGTGTGCCGCGTAGTAAATAAATAAGCTGAGAGGCATTTTTAAAGGCAGGGAAAGAGTAACCTGGATAGTTACCTTCATGGCGCCACGCTGTGCCATCAGGACGTAAACCATCTTTACCGCCTGGTGGTACTTGAGTTAACGCCCCTGTGATGTAATGACTGAAAGTATTAACTAAGTTGATGCGTTTTTGATCATCAGGCTCTAGCAGTAATAAGGCTAAGTGCTGACGAGATAAGGTGTTGAAATAGTCTAAGTCTGAACTATCTGCTCCTACCTTCATATCAAAACTACTTTTAAACTCTCGTGAATACCACAGTAATGAGTCATAAACTTGAGTTTGTAGTTTTGCTTCTTTTAAGGCATCAGACATTAATAGTGTAGAAATGTACCACCAACGAGAACTGTATCCCCAGTGATGGGTTGTGACTAATGCACTCCCTTTAACAAAGCCTTGGTCTAATAAATGCTTTGTCATTAATAAGTACATCTGTTTTAACTGGGCTTTTTGTGTCGGATCTTTTTCAAGGACATAAGCACGGCTGATATTAAACATTAATGTTGTGTAGTTACCAAGAATGACATAATTATCAAAAAGTCGCTTATCTTGAGCATTAAGGTTTTCTGGCTGATAAATAATGGTTTGTTTATCCGTGATCAGATGTCGCCCTTGTATTCCACCATCCGCTAAAGTACGAATATTGAGTGCATCAAAGTCACTTTTTAATTTACTAATATTTTCTTCTAGTGCGAGATTTGTCTCTTTTTCACCACCGACAAATTCATTAATCAAGCGTTGACGAATAAGATCAATCGCCGCTAAGTTTTCAGGTGTCACGGGTAACTGAGGTTGCACGTTATGAAATTGGATCTCAGGCTCTGATAAGCGTGTTTTAACTTGATAATCAGACCATTGATAGCGAGCATCATCGATAGAAAACATAATGCGATCGATATAGATTTCACCCTGACCTACATTAGATGGGGCTTTAAATCGAATACTGTCGACATTAGCACCTAAAGAGCGACCAATGCTGTCTTGAGTACCATCAGAAGAGGTATTCATTGCATTTAAGGTCATCTCTCGATTTTCAAGATCGTTATTTAAAGAGAGCCCAACAGCACGCCAGCCAGTGAAATTTAGTTTTACTTTAAAACCCGCTTGTGCTTCGCTCGTTGAATTCAGTTTCTCTCCAAAATCGATAGTAAGATAGCCATCAATGGGTTTTTCATTATAAAGCCAAAATGATAAAACAGGTGTTGATGCACGTCCCCATGCTTTAGACGCTTCTTTATCTGTTGGGACAATAAGTTTTTTATGCAAAGTAAAACTGCTGCCACCTTTCCATTTCCACAAAAGGGATTGGCTTCCCATAACACTACGCTTATCAGATAACGTCAGTGTTGAGTTTTTATCTGATGAAAAGTCCGCTAATGGGTTACTTTGCGCAAAGTGATAGATTTCTGACTGCATCAGATTTTTAGGATCAAATGCAGGATTGCTGGTAGCTGCAAGTGCATTATAAGGGGCTGATAATAGCCCCAGTGTCATAGCAAGTGCAGTAAAGCGAAATATCGGCATTATTTTCTCCTTAGAAACGTTGGCTAACGGTGAAGCCAATGCGTCCTTCATTGAATTTGTCATAACGCTGATATCCCATTGTTGTGCCTAAATTTAACGATTGGGAAATATCGAGATTTGCCCCTAATTCAGCACTAATAATGTCGCCACCAACACGATTTCCTTTAATATCGAAGGTGTTTCCTCCAGTATTAAAATAAGTGAGGCTATGACGTTGATTAATATTATTGTCACCTGCAATATCTTTGAAATAACGCAGATTAAGGGATGGAGTTAATTTGCCATAAGCGGTTTGATAGTTATTCCATAAAGCAACTGAACCACCTAATTGATTAACAGCATAGCGTTGGCCATAAGTTCGCATAGATAATGTAGAGCCCGTTTCTTCCCATGAATCAATATTTAGCCATTGATATTGGTAAGTCAGCATTGGTTTAATATGGATGAAATCAAAATCAAAATAGGTTCCAGCGTTAATTTGATAACCTAATTGCACACCAGAATAATCACCTTTTGCTTTGGTATTTCCTTCCCATCCTGTATTACCACCGATATCTCGTTCGCTATCGACAGTGTAATAACCAATATTTAAATTACCGTTTAGGAATAATGTGTCACTATACCAACCGGTGTAAGGCATAAATTCAAAATGGTTAATTTCTTTACTTGCGTTACGTTGTTTGGCATCAGCTTTTGCGTAGTTATAAGCAAAAGAAACACCGATCAGAGCATCTTGATTAATTTCGTAATCAGTACCGATTTGAATGCCTGTGCGGTAAGTGTTGTAACCGTTAACTCCACCTTGATTGCTTTGCGTACCATAACCGTACAGCACATTAGCCCAGCTATTCCAGCCAGCTTCTCTTTCTTCAATAGGCAATTGGTTATCATAGCGTAAATATCGATGAGCAATATTATTGCGCATATCTTCAACCATGATTAATCCCGCTTGAATATCACTACCATCGGCTATAGGGGCTAAATCATTCGATAATGCAGCAATATTATTATCGTCATTTCCAGCTGCGACTAATAGACTCAGTGCTTCATCTGAAACTTGGCTACGCGTATTATTAAATTCATTTAGTACAGTTGGAATAACAAAGTTGGCTGCTGCTAATCCATTTTCACTGGCACCGCCACGCTCGGCAGCACTAATAAAGTTATTACCACCTTCGTAGCTAATACCATAACGCGCAACTAATTGGTTACCACTAACACCACCGCTAATATTAGGTGGTGTAGTCTCTAACCATGAATCTGTTTTTTCTAATAAAGGAGAAATATCGGGTGCAATAGCATTTGCATCTGTAACCGTAATCCCAGCTTCATCTTTAATAGCTGAATTGGAAGAAATTAAAACAATATCTTTATTTATGATGTTATCGACACTGGTGCCTTTAAAATCTAGCTTGGCTTGGCTACCTTTCTTAAAAGTGACATCACCGTCAACATGAAGAATAGTTTCATCGGTATTGGTATTGTCATCAAGGCGGAAAATAAGCTGGCTATTTTCCTTATTCATGAAATTACCTTCCCAGTGGATCGTTCTATCTTTTCCTTGGATAGTTAAATTACCGTGGTTTTCAATTAATGGAACACCTGTAATTTTATATCCATCAAATAGGGCATTTTGAGAACCACCTTGATAAGCGAAATTTATTTTAGTATCCGCATGGCCATTTCCTAAAATATCACCGTGGATCTCACCATTTACATCACTTCTAAAACCTGTTTTCAGTGTTCTAAAATCAATGGCTGCGGTTTTTCCACGAATAATAGCACCGTCTCTAACATAAACACCTGTACCTCGTTTAGGGAAATCGCCTTCAACCAATATGGCTGTGCCATTTTCACTGGTCACATTAGCACCATTTAAATTGATATTACTGCTAAAAGAAGCCCCTTGATTTATTTTGATGGCACTGGCTCCATCACCAGTAACAGTAATATTTTTTGTAATTGCTTGGGCTTTGTATTCTGTTGATGAGCCATTAAATACAACTCCATCACCTTGAGAAACAGTAACATCTTTATTTATTTGAGCCGTATTCCCGTCATTAATATTAACTGTTTCGCAGATATTTAAAGTAGGATCACATTCTGCCGCCCATGCTGAACCATAAATAGCTGATAAAATAGCAGCGCTCAAAAATAACAATTTTTTATTTTTCACAATATAACTCCATGAACAATTATATGGTTTTAATTATTAGAATGTTGCTCGGAATGAAACTTTGAAATAATCTTGAGTTGATTTACTACCATCGTTTTTATTTTCAACTCGTTCATTATAATATTCCGTCATGACTCGCCATTGAGGTGATATTTGATAAGCCATTTGTAAGGTATAACGTGTCATATCTTTTTCGATATAAACGCCTTTGTTTGTCCTATCTTCTATTTTTCCGAAAATAGATTTACGCATTGATGGAGAAACAATTAATCCTACTGGAGTTGTCCAGTTTACATACATACGTAATTGTTGATTATGGTTTGTTTCTTTTGTGTCATATTCTTCATGTCGTATTGCTTGTTTACCACCATCAAAATAAGCCACAGTTGTATTAATATTAGGAGTGATAAAATAACGTAGACCAGGTTCAATTTCCCAGCCTAAATAATCCGTATTTGTGATACCATTACTGCGTTTGTCTTCTTTCTTTTGTAAGCCAAATAAAACACTACCGGTTAAAACCCAATCTTTATTAATTGGAAATTGGTAATTGGTTTTTGATTCATAAAAATCAATAGTTAAGCGACTACCATTATCATAGTTAGTCAGATCTTGACGTACTTTTAAACCAGGTTGGATCCAACCATTATTTAATTTAAAACGATAACTACCCTGTAAATCATAACGCTGATAACGATTTTTATTGTCATGCTCACGTTGACGAAAACCAACATCGAAATACCAGTTAGACTTATCTGGATTAATATTAAAATCTACACGATAACCAGCATAGTTATTGGGTGTATCGTAATCTGCCGTTTCCCAAGAAAACATGGCATTGACATTAGCTGCCTGAGAATGAAAAGAAGTTAAACCTAAGCCAAGAAGAGGTAAAAAAAGAGCAATACGAAGTTTGTTCATGGTATATATCCAATTCTTTATTCGCTTTTATTTTTGTCAAATTTTAGGTGTAGGACATTTTTCCCTTTATTTTATTAAAAGGATTTTTTATATCAGCGAATTGGGTTTATATATAGCGCCATAAAGCTATGGCGCAGATATTTTTATTATTTTTCTTTACATGTCGATATTGTTTTATTTAATTTATTGGTTGTTGCCGTAATAAATTCAGTGGCGCGCCAAGAATCTCCTGTTTTTTCCAACCAAGGGGTTAATTCTTCTTTAATTAATTTCTCAATTAAAGGCATATTATCTTTGGCAATATTTTTCATTTGATATGGATCATTCACATTGTCATATAAAGTATATTTCAATGGTTGCCCATCTTGTCTATCTATAACCAAAGTATGAGTTTTAGTTCTTACACCTCGTTTACCAAATGAAGGTTCACCATAAGGAATAAAGAGATAAAGCTGAGAGTTTGCTGTGTCGCCTTTGCCTGTCACTACTCTATCTGCAAGATCAGTACCTTCTACTGAATCAGGGATCCATTCTGATAAACCAAGTAGCCCTAAGATAGTCGGATAAATATCAGGTGCTGACATGAGTGCATCGTCAGAACCTGGTTTAATTTTACCTGGTAAACGAAACATCATAGGAACACGCATGGATTCTTCATAAGGATTATTTTTTGTTGCTTGTCCATTTGCCCCTAAGCAACTGCCATGATCAGAGAAGAACACAACGAGAGTATTATCTGCAAGGCCTTGTTTTTCTAATTCATCTACGATGCGACCAAATTGCTCATCAACACCGTTGACCATTGCCATATATTCTTTGAAATATTGAGGGCCATAGCCTTCTTGATATTCAGTATCCCACTGTACATTAGGGCGTGTATTTAGCTCTTTTGACGTTTTACCTTGATAAGCATCGAGGTATTTTTTCGGTACTTGATCATAAGGTGAATGAGGTGGATTCATTGAAACCACTAATGCAAATGGTTTCGAATTGTCTCTAAATTGATTGTTTTCATTTTTGAGGAACTTGATTGCCATATCAGCTTCATGTTCAGGTCCCCACTGATCAATGTAAATTGGCTTATCACGAGGGGTATCGTTTGCCCAATACATTGGTTTTAAATGTAAATCGTAAGTGCCATAAGAATACCAAAAATCAAAACCATGGCGTCTATCTGGTGCCGCCCATTCATTCCAATAGCGACCTTCCATTGGATTGTTGTAACTTTCAATAAATGGTTCGTAAGGCGCATCAAGATGCCATTTACCAATATAACCAGTACTGTAATCGAGAGATTTTAAAACATCAGACCAACATTTGGCATAAGGCGATAAATCAATACCCACTTTGCCACCATAGTCATGTGCATTTCCTGTAATACCATTACGAACAGGGTATTGACCTGTCATAAACATGCCACGAAATGGTGAACAAAGAGGGTAGTTTGAAGCCATCTGCGTCATTACTTTGGCTTGCTTCGCAAATTTATTCAAATTAGGTGTAATTGAAGGGTCTTCCCCCATAAACTGTAATGCATGAGCACGCATTTCATCTGGGAAAACAATTAATAGGTTAGGGGCATTCTCTGGACGCGACCGCGTGTTAGAAGCCGAATTCCCTGAATTAGCAATAACAGGGGTAGAAACAGTCATTGCTGCACCGCTGGCTGCGAGTCCTTTGATAAAAGTTCTGCGGGAAACAGTCATTGCTTCCTCCTATTTTACGTTTACTTTCGAATTGGTGTCTTTTATCTTATTTATACTTTTGTATAAGATCAAAAAGTAAGTTAACGAAAGATCAATAATTGAAAGGGAGATCACAGAATGATGTCAAATTGTAAGCAATTTGGCAGCCAAAATAGGAGTTGGAATATTGTTAAGAATAGATTAACTTTTTATTGTTTTATGTATTATACTGATTTGTATGGTTATTATTTGTTTTGTGATGGCGATAGCAAAAATACTTAAAAGCCTCTATTTTTAGCTAGAAAACTGAATAACAGAAAGTGTAAGTATTTTTCTTTCGTTTGTTTTCATTGTCCTTTAATGACCCACCAAGATGTGCCTTTAAACTCAAAATTTTTAACGATCTCCATACCTAGTTTTTGATGGGCTTTTAGTGACCGAATATTTTCACTATTCACAAATGCAATAGGATGCCCGCCATGTAAAGAACAGATCTGCTGGTAGAGATCTTTTAATAGGGATTTTCCACGGTGCAATTTATCTATACAAACAGGGCCGTAAAACCAATTATTTTGTGTTATTTCTGGAAAGTGTTGATTAATAGCTTGAGCAATTGGAGGGATCGAAAAAGAGGTAACAGGAAAGCTAAAAACAACAGCTACAATATTTGCTTGGTAAAGTGCAATGATGGCGTTAGTGCTACTTTGATACATCGCCTCAACTTTATTTAGAGGGTATTCGCCATATAATCCACCTTGCTGAGATTCAGAATTTGCCTGTAATAATAGTGCGACTGCATTAATATCTTTAGCGGTCATTTTTTGAAATATATAATTCATTTTTTATTCCTTTTTTCTCTAGCTTATAATTCTAGTATATAAAAAATAGTCTATATTACAAAAAATATATTAGAGATACTAAAGTTAAACTTATCGATCTCTCTTTAAATGACGCATTTTTATTAAATTTCTAATTATGTTTTTTATAAATAAGCAGTAATATTACTTAGATATTACCGCTTTAATTATAAAGTTATTTTTTAATAATAATCTGATTATAGAAAAGAAAATCGATTACCAACCATACGCTAATCCACCGCCAATAATAATTTCCTTTTCACTATTAATGGAAGAGTTTAATCGAAATGCAATGTCGTTATTCGGTTTATATTGTACACCTCCAGCAAATGCTGTGCCTGTTCGATAATTACTAATACCGATTCCGCCGCTTAAGGTGTGATGAGAAAGATAAGGAATGCTAGTCATTGCAACAGATGAAGCAATGCCAGCAAATACTTTCTTCTCTAACGCGATAATTTCTTTATCTAAATTTGCAATTGAATCTGTGATTTCAGCTTGTCTTTTTCTATAATAATTATCAAAATTATTAACATGGGTTTTGAGATCACTGATATCTGTACTGACAGTTCTTTTTAGTTGATTGATGGCGTTAGTTGTTGTTCTATTTTTATCTACCAATTTTTTAGTTTGAATAAGATTTACTGCATCTGTATTATTTTTACCATCACTAATATTGACTAATCGAGAAGTATGATTATTCTCAATATTACCAAATGACACTGTATTTTCTTCTGTTGCTAATGAATTAGTTCCTATAGCAACTGAATGTGTATTTTTAGCTTGGCTATTTGTTCCTATTGCAATTGAACCGTTACCAGATGCTTTACTTTTTTCACCTAATGAAATACTGGGAATACTTACGATTATTGGTTTTTCTTTATTTTCTTTTATTAAATGAGTGTTTGAATAAGAAAAGGTTGGAAATAAGAAAACAATTAAAAATAATTTTTTAAATAGCATTTAATTTAATCCTTTAATGATCTTTGGTGGTATGAATTAATGCTAAATGATTGCTTTTCTCATCACAAATGAAACATTCTGTATTTACTCTTAAAAAAAGTTTTAAATAAGATACTAAGCTATTTAATATTTGGTTAATAGTTGAGGATATATTCAATTAAATATTATTTATAAAAATTATTTATTTTATGAAAAACTGCACCTTAATTAAGATGCAGTTTGAGATAAAAAAATCATTAACGTTTTTTTCTAAAAGCAAAAGCGACGGAAATTGCTTGTAGTAAACACATTGTTGATGTTTGAGAACGAAAGGTTTTTATTTGAGCTTCTTTAACTGTTAAACAAACATCGCTTAGACTCGCTAATGGGCTAATTGGACTATCAGTAACAATAATCTGTTTTGCTTCTTTGTAAGTCGCCATTTCACACATTTTTTGCATTTCATCTGAATACGGGTGGAAGTGAATGCCAAAGAGCACATCACGATGTGTAATATTTCTCAATTGCTCTTTGTACATACCACCTAAACTGTTAACAAAAACAGTCTCACAAGGGATATGCGAGAGAGCATGAAAAAAATAACTTGCAGCACTGAATGAGTGATGAAAGCCACAAATATAAATTGTTTCAGCGTGTTCCAGTAATTGTAATGTTTTATTTAACATTTCTCTGTGAGTCTGATTTGCCAATTGTTGCAATGAATGGCTATTTGCTTGCGCAAATTCTTGCAAAATATAGGCAGGCTCATTCAGATTAGGAGGCTCCTCTTTATATTTTTGTTTATAAGTTAAATTTTCATTTTCGTTTACCATTTCATTCATCAGATGGTTTTGAAATAATTGTTTCATTTCATTAAAGCCATTGAAATGAAATGCGTTGGCAAAACGAATTAATGTCGATGGAGGAACATTTGCTTTATCTGCAAGGATCGCAATTGTATCAAATGCCACACTGTTTTTATTATCAAGTAGATAATGTGCAACCTGCTGTAGCCTTTTACTTAATCCATTATAGCGGGAGCGAACTTGTTCCTGTAGTTCATTCAGATTTGTTGCAGTAGACATAGTGCCCTCAATAAAAATACTATTGTAATTGTAGTGTTTTTTGCTTGGGATTTGAATGTTTTTAGCTAATAGTAATTAAAATGAAATATAGAGTTAATTCCAAGTAAATGAATAACCTAAAGGTAATTATTTGATGTTTAAAACTCTATTTTATTTATTCTTTATTACTTTTATTATCACTTTGTGAAATTAATTTTCTTTATTTGCAATTAAATGAAATTATTATTTCGTTCAGCTAAGGTGATATTAATAATGATATTGGGTTTATTTGAATGGATTAACCGTATTTGACATTATTAATTTTATATTACTGGGAGTTTAACTTAGGTTGTTATTTTTGCTTGCCAATGTTATCTCTATTTAAAATGTGAAGTGTTTTAATATCTTTGTGCGCGATGATTGATATTTATAATACGACACTTGTTTTATTTGTTAATGATAGTAATTTATCACTATCTTAATTTAAATTTATTTTTATTGGTTGAAATTTTTATATGCAAAACGATTACTCGTGGATTAATTTATTAATGCACTATTGTCATGATCACTACTCAGAAATGATGCCTGTTATATTTTTTGTTTGTATTGT
Source organism: Proteus terrae subsp. cibarius (assembly GCF_011045835.1). NCBI lineage: Bacteria > Pseudomonadati > Pseudomonadota > Gammaproteobacteria > Enterobacterales > Morganellaceae > Proteus > Proteus terrae. The sequence goes on along the minus strand of NZ_CP047349.1, from coordinate 2,817,522 downwards.
TGGTATTATTTTTGGTGTTGTACGTGAAATGCGCTGGTTATCCGTTTTTTTTACGGTTCCTCTCATTATTATCGTATTTTGTTTAATAAGTTCTAATTTAGAATAAGTAAAAAAATGCAATTGTTTTTATGGTTGGACAATTGTTATATTTTTCTTATTTCGCTTTTTATTTTTACTTCTTTATTTATTCTTTTTCTTATGTATATAAACACCTGCCAATACACCCATCTTATTTTGAAAAAAGCCTGATCCAACAATGTCATTGATTAGATAATCAACATAGTGACTAATAAGAGCTTATTACTTATTGATTATTATTGATAATGATAAGCAAATTATTTGTTGAATTATAGGCTAACAATTTATTCTCAATACACTAAACTAGATAACATTATTTTAATGAATTAGAAACTATTGGGTTTTTATTATGCAATGGCGAAATAATGTGTCTAGCTATGGGCACTTATCACTCCTTTTACACTGGGGGTCAGCGCTGGCTATCTATGGCATGTTTGCTTTAGGACTGTGGATGGTAACGTTAGGATATTATGATAGTTGGTATCATTCTGCACCTGAAATACATAAGAGCATTGGTATTCTTTTATTTATTATTCTGATAGTGCGTGTGATTTGGCGTTGGATCTCACCACCACCTAAAGCTTTATCAAGCTACAGTCAATTGACACGTATTAGTGCCCATATTGCACATATGCTTCTATATTTAATCTTATTTTCTATTCTGATTAGTGGTTATTTAATTTCAACCGCAGATGGACAAGCTATATCTGTATTTGATTGGTTTTCTGTACCTGCCATTTTTACAGGGGAAGCCGAACAAGCGGATTTAGCGGGTGATATTCATCTTTATTTAGCTTGGGCAGTGGTTTTGTTATCGCTGTTACATGCGGCAGGTGCTTTAAAACATCATTTTATTGATAAAGATGTTACGTTAAAACGCATGTTAGGAATGCGAACTAAATAATTAAACTTATAAAACGAAATTATGGAGATAACAATGTTTAAGAAAGCTTTATTAGGTTTAACCGCAGGTGCGTTGTTATTTAATGCAAGTACTGCTTTAGCAGCAGATTATACTATTGATAAACAAGGCCAACACGCATTTGTACAGTTTCGTATCCAACATTTAGGCTATAGCTGGTTATACGGCACTTTTAAAGATTTCGATGGTACATTTAGTTACGATAAAGAAGATCCATCAAAAGACAAAGTTGATGTTGTGATTAAAACAGGAAGCTTAGATACTAATCACGCAGAACGTGATAAGCACTTACGCAGCGCTGATTTCTTTAATGCAAGCAAATACCCTGAAGCTCGATTTGTTTCAACTCAAGTTACTCGTGATGGCGAAAACTATGTAGTTACAGGTGATTTAACATTAAATGGTGTGACTAAACCTGTTTCATTAAATGCAAAATTAATTGGCGAAGGTACTGATCCTTGGAAAGGTTATCGCGCTGGCTTTGAAGCAACAGGTAAAATAAATCTGAAAGAGTTTAATTTTAAATCAGATTTAGGACCAAAATCACAAGAAGCAGAATTAATTATCTCTGTTGAAGGTGTAAAAAAAGCGTAATTAAATGCTTTTTTAGAGCAATAAAGGCTCTTATTACCTAGATGATTTATAAACCGATACTTTAACGTATCGGTTTTTTTATGCACAATTATGATGAATGATCTTATACTTAAGTAATAATTCTTATTTTTGAATAGGATTAATATTTATGTTGAGGCTTTATTTATTTTAAGCCGGTGCAAAGAAAGGTCATAACAAAGAAGCCATCCATTTGTTTAACAGGAAAGAGTCATAATGAAAAAATTACGCCATACTTTTTTGGGTACTCTACTTATCTCTGGTTTTCTCACGGTAGGTATTACAGATGTTGATGCATGTACCCGGCTTGTTTATTTAGGCGACAATAATCAAATTATTACAGCTCGCTCGATGGACTGGAAATATGATATAGGAACAAATTTATGGGTGTTCCCACAAGGGATGCAGCGTTCAGGAGAAGCTGGCGATAACTCGATAAAATGGACATCTAAATATGGAAGTGTGATTGCATCCGGTTATGATATTTCTACGACAGATGGTATGAATGAAAAAGGTTTAGTGGCTAATTTATTATGGTTGGCGGAATCAGATTATCCAGCATATACCAAAGAAAAACCGGCGATTTCAATTTCTGCATGGGCGCAGTATGTGTTAGATAATTTTGCTTCAGTTGAAGAAGCCGTTAATGCATTAGACAGTGAGCCTTTTATTGTATTAACAGATAAAGTTCCTGGACAAGATAGAATGGCAACGTTACATCTCTCGCTTTCAGATGCAACGGGAGACAGCGCCATTATTGAATATATTAATGGTAAGCAAGTGATTCATCATAGCAAAGAGTATCAAGTGATGACGAACTCTCCTATTTTTTCAGAACAATTAGCGTTGAACAGTTATTGGCAACAAATTGGTGGAACCGTGATGTTACCGGGGACTAACCGAGCATCAGATCGTTTTGCTAGAGCTTCTTTTTATGTGAATGCCATTCCTAAAGCTCAATCGAGTAAAAAATCGCTTGCCAGTGTATTTGGTGTGATCAGAAATGTATCTGTGCCTTATGGACTAAGTACGGCTGAATCACCAGAAATTTCATCCACACGCTGGAGAACTGTCGCTGATCATAAAAACCAATTATATTTTTTTGAATCAGCATTATCGCCAAATACCTTTTGGGTTAATTTAAAGGAAATTGATTTTTCAAAAGAGAGTGGGAAAGTGATGACATTACCATTAGGTGAAGAGCAGTCGATAATCTATTCTGCAAATGCGACAAGTCATTTTAAACCCGCAGAACCTTTTAAATTTCAAGGATTAGATAATATTCCTTTAAATAATTAGCTGAGTATTTACGATATCTAATATGAAATTATCCGCAATACTGAATGTAATAGAGACATCTAAAGTGACAAGAAAAATGATGTCTTTATTACTTATCTTAAATGGTATTTTTATCATTTACTCTATTTTGCTGTCTCGTGGTATTTATCTGGATTGGGAAATCCATGGGTTTTCAGCATGGCTTAAATCTTTAGGTGTATTAAAACTTCTTGATATACCCAAGGTCATGTTAGCTTGTGCTTTAATCTTGCTTTCAATATTTATGTATCTGGGGGCTAGAATTGCGTGGTGCGTCTCGTTGATTTTATTAGCCACCATTATTTTTCTTGATGTTGCTGTTTATCAGCAAATGGGTTTTCAATCCTATTTTTCTTTTATTTTAGCTATTGGGTTGCTGATGAGTTGGCGTGCATTTCCGCATCATAGTTTAACTAGTGCTGGCTTTGTGGCTTTTATCTGTATCCTTTCTTTGCTGTTATTCTCAATGCTGGGAAGTCTTTATATTGGTGATGAGTTTAAGCCACATATAACAACGCTGATGGATGCATTCTATTTTTCTATTGTCTGTATGACGACACTAGGATTTGGCGATATTGTGCCAGTTAGCACGAATGCACGTATTTTTACTCTTACTGTTGTTATCTTGGGAATAACCGTTTTTACCACGTCCATTGTGTATGTCATGGGATTTCTTGCGCGTGGCACTCGCGATATTGTTAAGAAAAGGATCGCTAAAATGCATAATCATTTTATTATTATTGGTTCATCGGTATTAGCTTCTCAATTAGAAAAAGGGTTAAGAGAGCAAGGGAAACAAGTTATTGCGATTTGTACCGATAAAAACAAAGCCACTTATGACGTGCAAGCCAATATTATTGAAGGCGATCCTACTAATCTTAAAACATTACTATCTGCCAATATTGCAAAAGCAAGTTGGGTGGCGACTTTATCTGAAAGTGATGCAGAAAATACCTTTATTTTACTGACTATCCAAGAATGTTCTAATGTTAATGCCAAATTGATCACTATTATTAATCAAGATGAGAATAGAGATAAAATCAGTCGTTTACGCCCAGATATGCTGTTTTCTTTAGCATCATTGGGTAAAGAAATTATGATGAAAGTTTTGTGTGGCGAGTCTATTTCCTCATCAGATGTGACTGATTTGCTTTTAAATAAATATTTAAAATCATAATTTTGATAAAACCTTCTTTACGAAAGATAATGATTGCCATAAGATGTATTTAAAATGCATCTTAAGTGAGGTTGAATTATGGAACTTGTAAGTTATAAAACAATGCCTGAGTGGACTCGTACATCCATTCCTTTAGCGTTATTAGAACGTCACAATACAAAGGAAGGCACTTATGCCCAAATGCGGGTATTGCAAGGTAACATGACATTTGTTGTTTTTAATGATGATGGTTCACAGATTTCAGTGGAGTGTGATACTGACAATCAGCCACCTTTAATTCAACCTCAACAGTGGCATAAAATAGATAAAACGAGCGATGATGTTCGTTGCCAACTCTCTTTTTTATGTGCTCCAGAAGATAAGCTATTTAAAGAGAATGACTTATCATTACCACATTCTGAAGTACGTTATATGGCAACATTTACCCAGCCTTGTAAGGTGTTAGATTTAGGTGCTGGTCGTGGTCGAAATAGTTTCTATTTGGCATCTCAAGGTTATGATGTAACAGCGTTAGATATTAATGCCTCGCATATTGATGCTATTGAAACTGTTAAAACCAAAACAGGGTTAGCGGTAAAAAGCGGCTTATATGATATTAATGAAGCTTCACTGACAGATAAATACGATATTATTCTTTCAACTGTTGTTTTGATGTTCTGTCAACGAGAACGTATTGAAAGTATTATTAAAAATATGCAGGAATGTACCAACTCTAATGGTATTAATGTGATTGTTTGCCCTGTTGAAACGTCAAATAGTGATCCTGCTGAAATTCCATTTAAAACCTTTTTACGTCCAAATGAATTAGCTGATTATTATAAAGAATGGGAGATTATTAAATATAATGAAAACCCAGGGCATTTACATAAAACAGATGCAAATGGCAATCGTATCGCCTTAAACTTTGCTACTTTAATCGCGCGTAAAAAATAGTTAAGTACAATCATCTCTTTTTAAATACCCCAAATAATTGGGGTATTTTTTTATCTGTTCAAGCGAGTTTTATTGTTGTGGTAATTTATCGTTTTTAATGTCATTGGCTTTGTTTTTTTGTTCTTTTTCCTCAGATTTTTGCAATATTCGTTCTAGTAAAACGGTATAAATAGGGCGACCACCTAATAGTTGTGCCAACATTGTTGCACCTAAACAGGTAATGATCATAGGTAGGATAAGTTGATAATTATCAGTCATTTCTAATACGAGGACGATCCCTGTTAGAGGTGCTCTTACGGTTGCTGCAAATAAAGCTCCCATTCCTGCAATGGCAAATGTACCAATTTGAATTTGATAATCAGGGAAAAGTAAGGTTGCAGTTAATCCGAAGGCGCTACCAAATAACGTACCTAATGCCAGCGTTGGGGCGAATATACCGCCAGGAGCACCTGAAGCAAAACTGATAATGGATGTTATGGTTCGTAAAACAAAGAAAAGTAATAGAGCGATAAGAGAATATTGCCCTGTGCTTAATGCTGGAATAATACTAAATCCACCACCGGTTATTTCAGGAATAATTAATGCTAATAAGCCACAAAGCCCACCGATGATCCCACCTGTTAAAACAAAACGTGATGTTTTATCTTGATAAAAATGTTGAAACTGAGTTTGAACATAAAAAAGTAATTTACTGAAAATAACGCCAATAATGCCAAATAACATACCCAAAACTAAATACAACCAGAGTGTGTTTAATGGTGCAGATGAAAACTTACCGATATGAATAACACCACCTTCACCATTAAATAGGCGAAAAACAATGCAAGACATAATAACGCCAATAAAGACTGCTTTAATTGAAATAAGGCTGTATTTAAATTGAGGACGCATCTCTTCAATAATAAATAAAATACCCGCAAGAGGTGCATTAAAAGCAGCGGTTAATCCTGCGGCGGCTCCGGTAGCTAATAGAGTATGGCGCGACTCTTTATCTTTTACTCGAGAAATATCATTTACGAGCTGGCCGATATTGGCACCCAATTGTACTGTTGGGCCTTCTCGTCCTAATACCATGCCAGAACCTAATGTCCCAATACTGGCAATAAATTTTACAGGCAATACTCGCCACCAACGAACTGGGCGAATATCTATCATGGCTCCTTCAATTTCAGGTATTCCTGAACCTCCTGATTCGGGTGAAAATTTCTTGACTAAATAGTATCCCAGCATTGCCAGAATAGAGGAAAAAAGTAATGTACAGATCGCTAGAATATAAGGATTAGTAAAGGTTTTAATAAATTCTTCTTGTCGAAAATGAATCACCCAACTCACGCTTTTTTCAAATAAAACACCGACTAATCCAGCAAGAGAACCAACTATCGCAGACAATAGCAGGACTTTCAGTGGTGCAAGGTTGGTTTCTTGTGCTTTTCTGAATAAATTAAAACGTCGTTCATTTTGGCTCTTTTGGATTGATTTATGGTTAAGCATAACTTTGATTTATGTATTGTAACAATGAACATAATGATAGCGTAATTTTATATTGAAGTGATATTTCTCACATAACGTAATCAATTTTAGAGTTAGTCGTTTTTTTTTCTAGCATATTTCCACTTTTTCATCTTTAGTGTAATTGATAACAAAAAATACATATTTAGATAACATTTGGACGAGAAAGGGTAAATTATGGATTTCATCACGAATATTTTAAGCGCTATAAATGGCGTGGTATGGGGAGTTCCGATGCTTGTCGGCATTCTCGGTATCGGCCTTTTTATGCAGTTTCGACTTGGCTTTTTACCTATTAGGAAGTTAGGAACAGGCTTTAAGCTTTTATTTGAAAAAAATGACAAAAGAGGTGAAGGGCAAATATCGCCATTTAATGCCTTAATGACTGCGCTTTCTGCCACTATTGGAACTGGTAATATTGCCGGTGTTGCAACAGCGGTTGTCTTAGGTGGCCCCGGTGCATTGTTCTGGATGTGGATGACCGCATTAGTGGGAATGGCAACCAAATATTCAGAAGCCGTGCTTGCTGTACGTTTCCGTGAAGTTGATAAATACGGAAATTATGTCGGTGGGCCAATGTATTACATCAAAAATGGCTTAGGTAAAAATTGGGTTTGGCTAGGCACTATTTTTGCTGTTTTTGGTAGTTTTGCGGGGTTTGGTATTGGTAATACAGTACAAGCAAACTCTGTTGCGGATGTATTGGAAAGTAATTTTGGTATTTCAACCACAATTACCGCTATTGTACTAGTGGTTTTAGTTGGTGCTGTATTAATAGGGGGCATTAAGCGTATTGCTGATGTTGCTGGTAAATTAGTTCCTATTATGACCGTTGGCTATTTTGGTGCAGGTATTGTTGTCCTCGCACTGAATGCGACTGCGATCCCAGATGCCATTGTTCTTATTGTTAAATCGGCATTTACACCTGTTGCAGCTCAAGGGGGATTTGCGGGCGCGGCTGTTTGGGCGGCGATCCGCTTTGGTGTTGCGCGTGGTGTTTTCTCCAATGAAGCAGGATTGGGTAGTGCACCTATTGCCCATGCGACAGCAAAAACACAAAATCCTGTTCGCCAAGGTTTGATTGCGATGTTGGGGACTTTTATTGATACCATCATCGTCTGTTCTGTTACAGGATTAACTATTATTATTACAGGACAATGGCTAACAGGGCAAAGTGGAGCAACATTAACCGCTGCATCATTCTCTGTTGCTATTCCGGGTGGTAACTATATTGTGGCAATTGCATTAGCCATTTTTGCCTTTACCACGATTTTAGGCTGGAGTTTTTACGGTGAAAAATGTGTGCAATATCTTTTTGGGCCTAAAGCGATTATGCCATTTAGGGTTGCATGGCTAATTGCGTTACCAATTGGTGCGACACAATCGTTAGAGTTTGTGTGGTTGTTAGCCGATACACTCAATGCAATGATGGCTATTCCTAACTTAATTGCATTAGCTTTATTAAGTCCTGTTGTTTATCGCTTAACTAGAGATCATATAAAAGATGTTAACGCTGATAATATTGAATTAGATAAAGAAACTCACTCAATAAGTAAAAAAGAAGCTGAAGTAGAGTAATTCGTTCTTACTTATTAGCTAACAACACAACATAAAACCGCATGCTTTATAGCGATAAGTATGCGGTTTTTTTATGGTAATAACGTAATTACAGATAATAAAAAGCCTTCTGGGGAGAAGGCGAAGAGATGAGTATAGATATTATATTTATAAGAATTTAGAAAAGAGAGAAAATCTTATTCTTTCATACTGATGAAGATGTTTTTCACTTGGCTATAAGCATCTAACATCATTTTATGTGTTTCACGTCCTAAACCTGATTTCTTATAGCCCCCAAAAGGTGCGTGAGCAGGGAGTTCGTGATAAGTGTTAACCCACATACGACCGGTTCTTACTGCTTTTGCAACACGTAAGGCACGGTTAATATCTTGAGTCCAAACACCACCACCAAGGCCATATTCAGAGTCATTCGCCATTTCGATTACTTCATCTTCATTATCGAATGGAATAACACATAACACAGGTCCAAAAATTTCTTCTCGAGCAACACGCATTTGGTTTGTTGCGTTGATGATGATAGTTGGACGAACAAAGAAGCCGTCATCATAACCTTCACCAGTAATACGCTCACCGCCAGTTAAAACAGCTGCACCCTCTTTTTTCGCGAGTTCAACGTAGCCTAAGATGGTATCCATTTGATCTTGGCTAACTTGTGTACCCATTTGTGTATTCGGATCAAGTGGATCGCCGACACGAATACTCTCAAATTCAGTTTTTAATGCTTTCAAAAATTCATCATGAATATCTTTATGTAAGAACAAACGTGAACCTGATTCACAGGCTTGTCCTTGGTTCATCAATATTGCCAATGCTGAATATTTGACTGCTTTTTTCATGTTCGCATCAGGGAACACGATATTGGCTGATTTACCGCCTAATTCCAATGTTGCTGGAACCATTTTTTTCGCTGCTGCTTCTGCTACGGTATAACCCACATTGGTAGAGCCAGTAAACGCAAGTTTATCAATATCTTCGTGCTCTAAAATAGCTTGTCCTACAACAGATCCGCGTCCGGTAACAATATTAATTACACCCGCTGGTAATATTTCATTTAAAATACGACCTAGCTCTAATAATGAAAGGGAAGTCAGTGTTGCTGGATTAATAACCACTGTGTCACCCGCTGCAATCGCTGGTGCCAATTTCCATGCCGCCATTAATAATGGGAAGTTCCATGGAATAATTTGCCCCACAACACCAATAGGTTCACGAATAACAAGGCTAATGGTATTTTCGTCTAGGACGGCACTTTCATCGGTATGAGAGCGTATCACGCCTGCAAAATATCGAAAATGGTCAATAGAGGCAGGTAAATCTATGTTTTTCGACTCATTGAGTGGCTTACCATTATCTAATGACTCAATCCAAGCAAAACGTTCTTGTTCTTGCTCTAAGCGATCTGCGATTTTTAATAAGAGGGCTTGACGCTCAGCAGGTGACGTTTTACTCCATGTTTTGAATGCTTTACGTGCAGCTCTGACTGCGCGTTCAACATCTTCAGCACTACCCGACTGGTATTCACTTAATAATTCACCCGTAGCTGGGCTATAGGTTTTCGTTGTTTTTTGCGATGTACTAGATACCCATTCTCCTCCAATTAGCATTTTGTAGCTTTCTAGAGGACGAAATTCTGATGGAACATTATTTAATTTAATCATTTTTAATCTCCAATGTAGGGGGGAGCATCATTCAAATGTGTAGCTTCATTTCGTAATACTCGTGCTAATAACATATCTCAATTGAAAAAATTTGATTAGCTATTGATGCAATAGGTGATATTAACTATAAAAAATAATAATGAGTATTACTGATCTAACAAAAATGAATAAATTTAATCGTTTCATCTCTCAGTCTTTATACGATTAGACAAAAAACAACCATCAATAATTGTTAAATATTCCTTCTTATTTAGTCATCATCGGCACAATGCAATAACCCTTTTTTTTTGGAAAAATTATTTTTAGGCTTAATCAAAATCAAAGGATAAAAAAAGAGATATTAAAAGATTTGCTAAAAATTGCGTTAGATCAAACAACATTTAAATTGTTCAATATTGCACTTTCTCTCTTATAAAAATGGCGTATTCTTATGTTGCATCTGGAATGCAACTTATAAAAATAAAGCGTTATCTTTTATTAGAAGGAATACGATATGTATTGTGTGCAATGTGAACAAACAATGAAAACGCCTGTAGGTAATGGTTGTGCCTATGCGCAAGGTATGTGTGGTAAAACAGCAGAAACTTCAGATCTTCAAGATTTACTCGTTGCAGTATTAGAAGGACTTTCAGCGTGGGCTTTGGTTGCGCGTAGTGTCGATATTATTGATCATGATGTAGATAGCTTTGCTCCTCGTGCTTTTTTCTCTACGTTAACTAACGTCAACTTTGATTCTGATCGTATTGTCGGTTATGCGAAAGAAGCTATCTATTTCCGTGAAAGTTTGAAATCTCGTACTTTAGCGAAAAACGCAGCAATTCAAGTCACTAATCCAAGAGCTGAAATTCAATTAGCGGGTAGTGATTTAGACAGCTTACAAAAACAAGCTCAGCTTTTTGCTTTAAATGCAGATAAAGCGCAAATCGGTGATGATCTTCATGGATTACGTATGCTGTGCCTGTATGGCTTAAAAGGGGCTGCTGCTTATATGGAGCACGCGCACGTTTTAGGTCAGTATGACAATGAAATTTATGCAGAATATCACCACTATATGGCGTGGTTAGGTACTGATCCTGCTGATATGAATGAGTTGTTAGAAAATGCGATGGGCATTGGTCAAATGAACTTCCGCATTATGGCTATTCTTGATAAAGGCGAAACTCAAGCTTATGGCAACCCTACACCTGTTACTGTTAACGTGCGCCCTGTTGCAGGTAAAGCTATTTTAATTTCAGGTCATGACCTGAAAGATCTGCAAATGCTTCTTGAGCAAACTGAAGGTAAAGGGATCAACATTTATACTCATGGTGAAATGTTACCTGCTCATGGTTACCCAGAACTTAAAAAATACAAACACTTAGTGGGTAACTACGGAAGTGGTTGGCAGAATCAGCAAATTGAGTTTGCAAAATTTCCTGGCCCTGTATTAATGACTTCAAACTGTATTATTGATCCAAATGTAGGTAATTACGGTGACCGTATTTGGACACGTAGTATTGTTGGTTGGCCGGGTGTGAAACATATTACTGGTGATGACTTCTCTGAAATGATTGAACAAGCACAATCATTAGAAGGTTTCCCATACAACGAAATTGAGCATTTAATTACTGTCGGTTTCGGTCGTGAAACACTATTAAATGCCGCTGATACTGTGATTGATTTAGTCTCACAGAAAAAATTACGTCATGTTTTCTTAGTGGGGGGTTGTGATGGTAGCCGTGGTGAGCGTAGTTACTACACCGATCTTGCAAGAGAAATTCCACAAGATTGTTTAATTATGACCTTGGCGTGTGGTAAATACCGTTTCAATAAACTGGATTTCGGTACTTTAGAAGGCTTACCACGCTTACTTGATGTGGGTCAGTGTAACGATGCTTACTCAGCGATTATGCTAGCTGTTAACCTTGCTGAGAAATTAGGTTGTGGTGTAAATGACTTACCACTGTCTTTAATTCTCTCTTGGTTCGAGCAAAAAGCGATTGTTATCTTATTGACTCTGCTTTCATTAGGCGTGAAAAACATTTATACCGGTCCAACAGCTCCAGCGTTCTTAACTGACAATCTGCTGGCGGTATTAAATGAGAAATTTGGTATGCGCTCTATTACTACACCAGAACAAGATCTTAAAGATATTCTTTCTGCTTAATGTTTTAAATTCATTATCATTACCGAAGCCTAAGGGCTTCGGTGAAGGATCAATATCCATGACGATGCCTACTTCTCTTTGTCCTAATCGTATGCAAGTTCACTCTATTAATCAGGAAACACCTGAAGTGTGGACGCTAAATTTAATTAATCATGACTTTTATTCTTATAAACCGGGCCAATTTGCACTGGTGAGTATCAATAATAGTGATGAAACATTGCGCGCTTATACCATTTCATCTTCTCCGGGATTAAGCCCATTTATCACCTTAACCGTTCGTCGTTTAGAAAATGGTATAGGCTCAGGTTGGTTAACATCACAAGTAAAACCAGGTGATTATCTTTGGTTATCTGATGCTCAGGGTGAGTTTACTTGTGCGGGTAAAGAAGGTGCGCGCTATTTAATGTTGGCAGCAGGATGCGGTGTGACGCCGGTTATGTCGATGACGCGTTGGTTGCTAAATAATCAACCTAAAGCGGATATCACGGTTATTTTTAATATTCGCGAGCAAAGCCAATTTATTTTTGAGAAAGAGTGGATCGAATTAGCAAATGCATATCCATACAATCTCAATTTTATCATGATGCCAAAATTGCCTGATAATAAAGGATTATTTAGTGGGCGCATTTCTCAAGAGAAATTAGCTGCATTAGTCCCTGATATTGCGAGTCGTACTGTCATGTGCTGTGGCCCAAATAGCTATATGGAAGACACCGGACGTTTTGCAAGAAATCTTGGTGTACCTGCTGAGAATATCTTTATGGAACGTTTTGGTGATGAGCCTGTTTGTGTTGATGAAAACGAACAATTAACCATGACTATTCGCCATCCATTATCACAAATTAAAGTTCCTGTTGGTGTAACTTTATTATCAGCAATGGAAGAAAATAAAGTTCCTGTCTTTGCTGCTTGTCGTGCAGGAGTTTGCGGTAGTTGTAAAACGCGCATTGTGAGTGGTGATTACGATGTCAGTAGTACCAGTACATTAACGGCTGAAGAGATAGCTCAAGGTTATGTCTTAGCATGTAGCTGTCGTTTAAAAGGAGATGTTGAGCTTGCTTAACCTCTTTTTATTAAATTTTTCCTTCTATTTCCTTGTTTTTTTACCCTGTTAATTTATTAGCAGGGTTTTTTATGCCTATTCCTCCCATTAAAAAAACGAATAATCTGGAAAATACTTCCTTTTATTTTAAATTAAAGACGGTTTTTATTTATTCAGAATAATAAAAATATTGGAAATGATGACTCATATAAAAATATATTTTAGTTAGTGGGGAGTTTCCTTATAAACATTCTGCTATATTTAAACTATTGACTGGGTAAGGGGGGATATATGAAAAAATTGTTAGTTATTTGTTTGTTTAGTGTCATGTTATCTGGCTGTGAAAAACCTCAACAAACCCTTGATGGCTCTAATGTAGAATCGCTACGTATCTCAATTGTTGAAATGCGCAATTCACTCCCCCTTGATGAACAAACGCGTTTTGATGAGGCAATAGAATTAGCTATTCTTAATGATATTAATTTTAATGACTTAGTTATCGCAGGGCGTCATAAAAATGCGGATGTTATCACTCGTAAAATGTGCCAATCATTAGATGGTAAAACGGTAAAAGAGATATTTTTGCAAGCAGAAGAAATAAAAGTGCAAAAATTAGCATTTAAATAATCAATTAATAAACAAATTCCTTCTTACTATACGATTTTAACTTTCGTAGGAAAGCTTCATTTCTTTTTTATATATTAATTTCTAATGGAATTATATTATTTAATTGTATGATGAATATCGTGAGCTATTTTTCAATAGAACTTAAACAAAATCGTTATCGTACTTTTCATTATATTGTGAGTGGTTATAATGCGCGCCGCATTCGCAAGAAAAGTGCAGTATCTCGTTAGGCGAGGCTCCTATACAAACACAGGTTACTGATCTGACGACGTCGAGAGACGCCCAAGATTAGGACAGGATATATCGACCGAAGGTATATCCCCATGTAACTTCCAGTATTCATCGGATACGTTGTATAGTGCTAAAACCGAGACGTGTAGATAGCTTTTGCATTCTCGCTTCTGGTTTCGCCCCTATGGAGAACTGATTTGCTAAACACAAACAGTAATAGGGAACCACAAAAATGAAATTCAATACTCAAAACAAAATGGATGCTGTATTAGTTGCAGATGCATCCTTAAACACACCTAAAAACAACTCAACTCAAGACCAATACAATCGTTTAAAAGATGATGCAACTGTTAGCGCATATATGAGCCAGTCCTATATTGCTGTTTCTGTCGCTGATTCTGTTGAAAATGTGAAAGCTCAATTGGTTAATGATTTAAAAGATGAATTAATTCCAACCTATTTATATGTAGTGGATAAAGATAACTATCTAAATGGGATTTTGCCCGTTAAATCATTATTAACAGCTGCGAATGATCTGTTTGTCTCTGATGTGATGCGTCAAACTTTTTTTTCTGTTTCACCAGAACAGAATCGTCATGATGTTTATCAACTGATTAGCCATAGCGGTTTAGACAGCGTACCAGTGATGCATTTTGGAAAGTTAGTCGGTGTTTTACGTCCTCAAGATATTGCCGAATTAATTGAAGATGAAAATACACTGGATGCACAAATGCAGGGTGCAACCTCACCTTTAGAGCAGCCTTATTTAGAAACCAGTCCGGTGACATTATGGCGTAAACGTGTTGTATGGTTATTGATGCTATTTGTAGCAGAAGCGTATACCAGTACGGTATTACATGCCTTTGAAGACAGATTAGAAGCCGCAATTTCATTAGCTTTCTTTATTCCATTGCTAATTGGTACAGGCGGAAATAGTGGTACACAGATCACCTCAACATTAGTACGTGCCATGGCATTAGGGGAAGTGAGCTTACGTAATGTTTGGTCTGTATTAAGAAAAGAGATAACCACATCCATAATGGTCGCACTAACTATGGGTATTGCTGGTTTTGTGCGTGCTTGGTTCTTAGGTGTAGGTATGGAAGTGATGATTGTTGTTGGCTTAACACTCATTTCAATCACTGTTTGGAGTGCGATTGTTTCGTCTATAATTCCAATGGTATTAAAGCGTTTAGGTATCGATCCTGCGGTTGTTTCAGCACCGTTTATCGCAACCTTAATTGATGGTACAGGTCTTATTATTTACTTTGAAATCGCATCTCATGTGATGAGCGAGTTTGCTTAATACAATCCCACATATTTATTCTCAAGATAAAGCCGATGTGACTTAATCAATACATCGGCTTTATTTTTATCTACACGAGTTCGTGTTCTATAAATTGCAAAATTGACTGACAATGACGGCAACGATATTGAGTTTCACCACGTAATACCTTGTTATGACGTCGAATTGTAAGTTGATGTTTTTCTTCACATTGGCAAGCATAAGGAAAGGTCTTAGCTTTAACGGCGCTGACATCAAAATGATGAGTACGTTTAGCTGAAACTTGTAATACAGTTTCCATCATCCATTTCCACTCTTTCCCATGAGGTGCTACACGACCAAAATGGCGATTAACTAATAAATGCGCTAATTCATGGGGAATAACTTCTTGAATAAAATTCTGTTTATTTTCAATCAATAATGTAGGATTAATACGGATTTCCCAGTTTGCGTAATAGGCACTGCCTGCAATAGTTCCTCTCTGATTATAATGTAGAGTAGGTTCTGGGTAATTTGTATTAAGATAAAGATTAGCCTGCTGCAATTTTTCACGCAGTGTTCGCATAACGCTTTGCACTAAGGCAATGGGGACTCTTACCGTTTTCATGTTACAGAGCATATAGCGCCTTATACAAACACGCAATAAAAAGAAAACTTGCACAATATATAAATTAACATATTATTAAAAAGTATATTGATTATGGAGTTTACCATGACACAACGAGTTCAACCTGATTTATTAGATGCAATGAAATTGGCGGCTAATGAAGCGTCTAGCATGCTTAAGACGCTAGGAAATGGCGATCGCCTCTTATTATTGTGTCAGCTAAGTCAGGGCGAAAAAAGTGTGAGTGAGTTAGAAGAGAGTTTAGGTATTCGTCAACCGACACTTTCTCAACAACTAACCGTTTTGCGCAATGAAGGGTTAGTGAATACTCGTCGTGATGGAAAACGTATCTTTTATTCTATTGCTGATGAAAAAGTTCTTGTGCTACTCAATACGCTTTATCAGCTTTATTGTCCGATAGCAGGTTAATTTATGAATATAGATTGGGTTCACTTTACGCCTTTAAGTGCGGCAATTGGTGGGCTTATGATAGGTGCAGCAGCAGCCATTTTACTGTTATTTAATGGTCGCATTGCCGGAATAAGCGGTATTTTAGGTGGTGTGTTATCAATAAAACAGCAAGGAAATGGTTGGCGTTGGGCATTTTTACTTGGCATGCTAATCGCACCTACACTGTTTTATTTTTTTGATAAACCTTTATCACCTGTGATTGAAACGTCACCTTGGATGCTAATTATTGCCGGGGTGCTGGTGGGAGCAGGCACTCGTTTAGGTAATGGTTGCACTAGCGGTCATGGTATTTGTGGGTTAGCACGATTATCACGTCGCTCGATGGTGGCAGTTTTAGTCTTTATGGTGACGGCATTTATTACCGTTTATATTCAGCGCCACGTAATAGGAGGCTAAGAAAATGACTAAGTTTGTTGCTTTTCTTTGTGGTCTTCTATTTAGTGCAGGATTGATTGTTGGTGGAATGAGCAATCCGCAAAAAATTCTAGGCTTCCTGGATATTACAGGAAACTGGGATCCCTCTTTATTGATCATTATGGGGGCAGGATTGCTTGTCAGTGTTATTGGCTACCAATTAACACGCCGTAGACAGCAAAGTGTTTTAGCGTGTCCTCTAAATATTCCGACCAATAAAGTGATTGATAAACCACTCGTGTTGGGCAGTGTATTATTCGGCCTTGGTTGGGGATTGGCTGGAATTTGCCCGGGGCCTGGTTTGGTATTAGCAGGCGCAGGGTTTTATCAAGGTATTTTATTTGTTCTTGCCATGATTGTGGGTTGGTTGTTCGTTGGGCTTTTTCGTAAAACGCAATAATGACAACTTGCTATCATAACTTTAGCGAAAATGTTAAACGGGAAGCCAGTGCTTCCCGTTTGTGTATTTAATACATTTGAACGTTATTTAAAGTCGGCATAAGGAATAAGAGGATTTGGCGGTAAATCTAAATCACCATTCCAACCATCAAATGAATAACGTAAGTACATTAATGCATGACTTGGGGTATAGTTTTTTGCTTGTTGAATATCAATAGCCGCACCAATAAACCAATGCGGTGTAATTCGATGCTCAACTAATGCTCTTGCGGTATAACCAAAACCATTACTGGAGTCTCCTTCATCAACAGCATCACGCTCTTGATAATAAAGTCTCATCATCTCTTCTCGATCTTCAGGGCTAAGTCCATTGATATAGCGATTGAATTTATCGGGAGAAATGAGATTTTGTAAAGGATAGCGCTTTCTGTCATCTGTTTGGGAGTAAGACCAAGAAAGAGAGCCTGATAATTCCCAAGACCAATTTTCAGTGCGTTCACGATAATTAATCGGGATCCCTAAAGAGACATATTTTTGAGGGCTATAATAACCACCTTGACCTAAAGTGTATCCGCTTAAGTCTTTATCATAATGCCAAAGCATTGTGTTTAATCCGATGGAAACGCGGCGATTGTTCTCATTGATAAGTTTGTAATAATAGCCACCCATTCCTCGAACACTGCTATTATCTTCAACGTTTTTACCCGTCAGTTTATCAACAGAAACCTCTCCCCAATAACCGTCTTTTCCGCCTAAGTCATAGCTTGCGCTTAAACGAATGCCGGTTCTTCTCACGCCACCCCATGTTTGGTTAGTCCAAATATCTCGTTGACCAGCAAAAGCCAGTTGAGAGCTATTAACTGGACGGCGGTGAACATCAAGTGTCCAGCCAACATTAAAAAGATCATGACTATAGGCGATTTTACCGACCCAATCAGTTACCTCGAAACCCAGTGGTGTTGTACCAAGATCCCATTGCCATTGATCATTTTCCCAGCCAATTGCTGGGCTAACACCAAAGGATTTTTGTTCTAACGGGAAACAGCCAGTACGATAACAAGTCCCAAATTTAGAATCATAAGGTGATGTACCCAGTTTGCCACTGCTGAGATCAACTAAGTCTGCACGCCAAAAGAAACGACCATCATAAACAGGGTGATCGAGTTGTAACATCGTAGTGTGAGCGCGTAGTTTTGAATAGCCTTCGCTACCACTAGAGCCCCAATAATCATGTTCAAGAGTAAAACGCCACTCTTGCTGACGATAAAGAGAGTCAGCATCAGCTCGTAGGCTTCGAGATAACCAGTTATCTTTTTCGTCATTGCGCATTAATGTGGTGTACTCAATATTATCTTTTGGCAACCTATCTGTTATTCCATCCTTGATCATCGCTTGTTGATAATAATCGTGAGCTTGATAAGGATGTTGGCTATCACGCTGAAAACGAGCAATATCACGTAATACTAAAGGATCTGCACTGTCCGGCTCAGTTTCAATTTTTTGTGTCAAGTAAGCAAAATAGTGTTGTGCTTTTTCTGTATTACCCACCTCTTTTTCTGCATTGGCGACACGTCTAATAGAGTTGCTATTAAATTGGTTGGGTGAAAGTGTTTCTATTTTTGCAAGATAGTACTTTGCCTGTGCTTCTTGTCCTTGTTCCAAGGCTATATCTGTTGCACCTAATAATGCCGTTTCATTATTAGGATCTAGGTTTAGTGCGGTATGGTAATAACTTAAGGCTTGTTCAAGATTATTTCGCTCCTGAGCCCAGTCCGCTAATAGCAAATAAGTCTGAATTTTCTGCTCTGGCGGAATATGAGCAAAAAGATAATCAACAGCTTGTTGTTCTTGTCCTTTTGCGCGTAGAGACTCTGCATGCGCTAATATTTCACCAAAACGTAATCGACTATCTAACGCTTTCATACTCTCATTACGTTGAGACAAAGGAATTGTTTTCAGCGTATCGAGTGCTTGAGTTTCTCTTCCTGTTTTATTGAGATATAACGCGTAGGCGTAAAGGCGAGATGGATCATTAGGGAGGCGGTGATTAAGTTGATTAAAATACTTTTCAGCTTCAGAGGCTTGTTGAGTTATTAATAAATCATCAGTAAGGCGATAAATATTCCAAACATCATTAGGATAATCTGTAGCAATTGTCTTACGTTTTTCAATCGCACTAAGGTATTGCTCTTTGTGTTCATCATCAGCGGCTAAATCTTGTCTTATGCCAGAGATAATATAGCCATAATCTTCTGCCAGATTTTTATATTGCCTTGGTGTTAACCCATTAATAAATTGTTGAGCTTTATCATGTGACTGTTGGCGATAAAGCTTTGCGAGACTATGTAAAGTCGCGGGGTGATTGGGCTGATATTTTAAGGCTTGTAAATAATAGCTTTCGGCGAGGGTTAACTGTTGCTGTGCAACTGCAATATTACCTAAACCAATATAAGGTTCGCTTTTATAAGGGCTTAATTTATTGAGTTGGTTAAAATAACGTTCAGCTAATTTATAATCTTGTTTTAAGAGCGCATCCTCACCTTTTGAAAGCAGATACCAATATTGATTAGACTGCAACATGGCTTGCCATTGATCACTATTATCATGATTGGGTGATAATTTGAGCGCTTGTGAAAGATAGAAAATAGCTGCACCACGTTGATTTGCACGAGAATAACGTACACCTAAAGCACCTACAATCTCGGCATTATCAGGTTGTTGTTGTGCTTTCTGTTTTAATGTTGCAATAGGTAGTGAGGCAACATCTGTTTTAGATTTAACAGAGGATGCCGTATTGGGGAGATTTGTTGTGGATTGTTGTTGGTAAAGACTTGCTATCTTCGTATTTTGTGGATATTGACGATAGATATGATTAAGTCGTTCTATCTTATCACTGTGAGAAGATTGCATAAGCACTTGAATATATTCCAGTGCTAAAGTCTCATCCGGTGGCATTCCTCGATAAATTTCATCGTATAAATTTAGTGCATCATCATAGCGTCCAGCTGTACGGTAAAGTTGAGCTCGTTGTAATTTTTGCCGATTAACATCCGTTGTCAGTGATAAGGTTTTTATTGCACGTTGATATTGCTCTGATTGAGGAAACTGAGTACCTAATTGAGTAAATAACTGTTGTGCTTTTGCATTATTTTTTTGTTTAACGGCAAACTGAATTTGCATTAATAAGATATTAGGATCATTGGGTTTAATTAACGCTAAACGATGCAACGATTGAGCCACTAAAGCTTCATTTCCTGTGGATGTTCCTAACCTCACTTGCTCTTGTAAAAAGGCTTCCGTTGTCTCTTCGCTGGCTTGCGTGACAGGCAAAATGCCTGTCAGCAAAAAGAGAGCAATAACAGAGTGGCGATGTGTGTGACCAAATTGCCACATAGCTTAATCCTTAGCCGCTAAACGACGTTGGCTTCTTATTTTCATTGCTCGCCAAATAAGAAGAGAGACAAGAATAATGCCGATAATTGCCGCTAAACCAAGCCATATAGGGTGAGATGCAAACACATACCAAACTTCTTCCCACCAAGGTAAATAACCGACGAAATAAGTGTCACCTACACGCAAGCTATTTACACCAGATTCTCTGACTAATACCACGGAACCATGCATAGCATCACGTTTACCGCTATCACTGAGTGCCTCATTTAACAGTTTGTAACCTTGTGTACTATCAGCTAATAATGCGACAACGCTACGTTGTGAAAAGAATGGAGATTGGAAACCAATAATTGCACCCATTGAGCCTTTAGATATCAGGGAGATCCGGCTATCAGGACGTTTATCAGTGGGTTGATAACTTGTGTGGCTAAAGATACTGATCTCACGAGAAGGCAGAGTGATTTCACTACGAGCTTTATCAATCAGTACATTCATCTGTTTATCATTATTTAATGCCGGTGGAATTGTGCCGATAAGTAGCAGATCCGCATCCCTTTTTTGCACTTCCTCTAATGAATCGGTTAATGAAACGTTTAGTGCAGGATAACCTGTTTGAGCACCGATATTCCCGGTTGAAATTAATAGGGTAGACAACTGAGTTGGCGACGGTTGCTGATTAACAAAAATCAGAGTTTCGGACAGGTCTGCATAACGGCTAAATGGGAAGCCAGCATGACTGTAAACCCGCAAGTCAGGCAGTGCAATGTAATGTCGATAGTCACCAGTAAAATTAAAACTAGATAAATCATCAATCGCGACTGCATTTGGAACAGGTTGATAAGTAATACATTGATCTACTGAACCACCCGGAATAGGGTTGGTGTAATCAAAGGCAAAAGTAATTTGGTTACGTTCACCCAGTTTTACTGCAGGAATATTCAATAAATTCTTATGCTCAATCCAGCCTTGAATAAGCGGTAAATAAGCGATAACAAGATTATCTTTTTTATCTTTTTCTAGAGGATAAGCTTTTATGAAATGATCGTTTACAGAGATAGACATACGAGAGTCATCTTGAAATGCAGGTGCGGTATAGCGATAACGCAATTGCATTTGTAATCCCGTATTATTAAACATAAAGAGATCAGGCGGTAACGTCATATTCAACGTAATAGGATTCGGTTTTAATCCGCGAGATTGCAACTGGCCTTCGTAGTCTTGTAACGTATTAAAATAGATAGGTTTATTCAACTGTACCCATTTGGGCGCATCATAAGGTTCACGAGGGATCAATTTTTCTACTTTATTAATTGTAACGAGATTTCCTCTGAAAATAACTTGTCCACGGGCTATTCCGCTTACGGCAGTGATCAAATCATTATCATCACGCCCCATAATAAGAAGTAATTTAATATAAGGATTGGTTGGGTGTGTCAGCATTTCGATAGTTGGTGCTTTTACATTGGGATGCTGTTTTAAAAATGCGGGTTTTTGTTTATTCGTTGCAAAAACAATACTGTGTTGGTTTGGTAAAGCGTCATAATAAACAGGGTAATTTTGCTTACGCCAATCAACTTGAGTACCAAACCAAGAAGAGAGTATAGCAGCCGCCTTTTGTTGAACTAAATTAGGCGACTGACTGAATACCATCGGCAGTGTTAATTCACCAAAATCACGGCTGTCAAAAAATGGCTCTGGAAAGTGTGCTAATTCATTACCTAAACGGAGTGATTGAAAGGTCAAATTTAATTGACTGCTTTTACTCACATCGAGCCAGAGTGTGGTATTTGCTTGGTTTTCACAAATTTCACGATAATGGCCAATAAAAGAGAGTTTTATATGGTTAAAATCTTGAATAAATAAAGGATCAATCGGTATCGTAATTTGGTTTTTCTTACCTAAATCTTCCTGCTTTAAGGTAATAACTCCCATCAATTCATCATTCAAATAGACATTGAGATGAGATTCCACAGGAAGGAGTGATGGAGACGGTGTAAATTCTAAATCGAGAGTCGCTTTTGAAACATATTCATCACTACGTACACCAAATTCTAAATAGCCGTCAGGGCTAACGCCTGTTAAATGAATAGCGCCATAACTAGGTGCTGTCTCCGCAAATTTTAATATCTTCTGACGAGCAGAAGGTGTGACATCAGCAGAAGGCAGTTGTGTATTTCCAAGCCCTACTTGAGAAATAACTTCAGGAGTCGCTTCTGTTATTGTAACGGGGGGCGCTGAAATATTAGTTTGCGCTTCTTGCGTTTCATCTCCATGAACTGAAGAAGTGAGCATAAATAAGGCAAATATGAGAAAACGTTTTTTCATTATTGTTACCCATGATCTTATTGTTTATGAATAAATTCCCAGAAAACTGAGTTTTTCTTTCAAGACTGATGAAATATTTGTGAAACATTAACGCGTTGAGGGAGTAACGATGAAAGCCATAGCAAAAACAAACCGAGTAAGCGAAATGTGGCGTAAATAAAGTAAGGAGCACGCTTTAACAAGGTGTTATAACCTTGCATGCTGATAAAAATAATATTTTTGAGACTGCTTAAAGGCCTGTCGGCTGGAAGTTCGTTTTGCCAATCAGCCCAAGTATCGGCTCGCTCAAAAGTACAAGCGGTAAATTGGATAGCTTTTTGTGTCGTCATTTCAAGAAGTTGTAACCCAATAATTTGCCCATCAACACGTGAAATATTGGCTTTAAAGGCATATTCACGCTGATTTTCACTGAGTAACAGAGTAAGACTTTCATTTGGAGAGAGTGAAAGAGTGACATGATCAGGTAATAGAATGGCACAGCTATTATCAGAAAAATCATAGAGATAACAGCGATAGAGAGAGCCATTATTTAACAACAACATGGCAGGAACTTTAACGCGAACGCGAGGAAAACGGCGTTGTTGCTTTGTTTCAACAGAAACTGCAATTGCAACACCCAGTAAGATAAGGTTATAGCAAACCCACAATAAACACATAACAACAGCCCAAGCTTCATCAGGATCGCCTGTTGCAATGCGCCAAAAGGCAAACAAAATACCTAGTAAATTCAGGTTGAGAAAGAGTAAATAAGGGCGATTAATTCGCCAATCGACAAAGCCTTCTTCCATCACGCCACCTTTGCCTGTAACGTTGAAAGTTCCTTTATGAGGAGAGAAAAGGGTACTTAACACAGGGCGAGTGGTGTACCACGCCAAAATCGTTTCATAAACTTCACCCCAAAATGAGTGGCGATAAGCACCTTGTAACTTCGCACTTGCGAGTGAAATATGGATCAAATACGGCACAACATAGAGGGCGATGGCAACCGCAGGTGCATAAATGATATAGGCATGGAAAAAAAGAAACGTCAGTGGTGCAAGTAAGAAAACCATCCGTGGAATGCCAGAAAAAAAGTGCAACATCGCATTTAAGTAACAAAGACGTTGTGGCAGGCTCAAACCTTTACCAAAGAGTGGGTTATCAAGGCGGAATATTTGCACCATTCCTCTTGCCCACCGAATACGTTGGCCTATATGCGCGGATAATGATTCAGTCGCTAAACCTGCGGCTTGTGGGATACGAATATAAGCTGATCTCCAGCCATGACGGTGTAAGCGTAATGAGGTATGTGCATCTTCTGTAACCGTTTCAACGGCAATACCACCAATTTCATCCAATGCAGTACGACGTAAAACGGCACATGAACCACAGAAAAACGCTGCATTCCAAGTGTCATTACCATCTTGAACTAATCCGTAAAAGAGTGTGCCTTCATTCGGCGTTTCACGGAAATTACCTAAGTTACGTTCAAAAGGATCGGGTGAGAAAAAATGGTGAGGTGTTTGTACCAATGCCATTTTTTCATCTTTTAAAAACCATCCCATCGTAAATTGTAGAAATGAGCGTGTTGGAATATGGTCACAGTCAAAGATAGCGACAAATTCGCCTGTAGCGAGTGTTAAAGCATGATTGATATTACCTGCTTTAGCAAAATCGTGTTTTTCTCGTGCGATATAACGAATACCCAATTCTTGAGCAAATGCTTTAAATTCAGGACGATCACCATCATCAAGCAGATAAATAGTGAGCTTATCTTTAGGCCAATCTAAATTTAAACTGGCATAGATTGTTGGTTTAACAACTTGTAAATCTTCGTTATAGGTAGGAATGAAAATATCAACACTTTGCCATTGTGTAATGTCTTCAGGCATAGAAACGGGTTTTCGATGCAATGGCCAAATACATTGCATAAAACTGAGGAATAACACACACCAGGCATAAGTTTCAGCCAATAAAAGCAGTAAACCGCAAAATAAGCTGAAATTATCAATCCAATAAAGGGTTGATTGATAACGCCACCAAATATATCGGCATGCAATTGTCAATGCCAACATAACCATTGCGATTGAAGAGAAACGCCCCGGAATATCGCGGATAGCTAAGGCAACTAACCAAAGAACAATTACAAAAACAAACTGGAACGTAAGATCAAACGGCTGAGTGATACTGAGTAAAATAAAGAAAATGGCAAAAATAGCGATGACGGAATAGAGAGCATACTGCCAAAATGGTGTGGTTTTTTTCTTATGTTCAATGATGTCAATTGCGATAGGGGTGACATGAACAAAGAGTTTTTTGTATATTTTTCGAATATAGGAAATTAGTTGAGTGGGTTTTTTAATCAGCAAATGCGCGACATAATGACAGGCTAGCCAAATACTTTGCAACAAATAGCGTAGAGGATCGAAAACTTTGGGGCAACGCGGATCAATATGGGGATATAGCTCTCGTTGTTTTCTGGCAATTCTCCGCCAAAAAGGGGATTCCATCCGTAAAAAAAACCACATAATGCCCATAAATAGCTCGCTAATAATAGCCGCGCTACGAGATGCACCGTTATGGCGATAAAACTTGTAATAACGAATAAGAATGTGTTGTGTCATATTCTTTTCGACTTTTTTCGTAGCATCGTAAGATGATGGCATTATGGCTGTCCTTTTTTCCTCTCAAATAACGAAAAACACCATTGAGCGAGTTGCGATATTTCTTCTACTAACATGCAATTAGCTCGGTAATCATATAAAGGTAAACGTGAGGCACAGGCCTCTAGTGAGGCTTCATCTCGATGAAGAACGACAGGGCATAATGGAAATGGCGTCGTTTGCCAAAATTGATAAAAATCTTGATGAATTTGGCTGGTGGCACGAAATTGGTTAATCAGAACGTATTCATTTTCAATAAATTCGTGCTGGTTAAGGCGAATATGGCAGTTGCTTTCTGCCATTGCTACAGTGAAAAAAATATCCGCTTTTTCTATCCAAGGTGTGAAAAGAGCGTCTTCTGCATGCTGTAAATCCATTAAAATAATGGTATCAGGGTGTAGCTGAATAAATGTCGTTAAAAAATGGCTGAGATGTTGTTTTGCTGAAAATGACAATTGTAAGAGCAAATTATCCTTCATATTAACCAAACCAAAAGGTAACACTTGGTAATGTGGTCGATAGTAAAAAATATTCTCCTCTATTGGTGTTTCTGCTAATAATGCCTGACTTAATGTGGTGTTTTTTTGTTGTGCAGGAAAATAAAAAGACAAAATATTTTCAGTGCAATTATCAATAATAAGCACTTCTTTATTTTGTTGATTAAATTGTCGAGCAAGCGCAATTGCTGTGGACGTTGTACCCGTTCCACCTCTGAGTCCTTTTAATACAATAAGTGGCATAGTTAGCCTCATTTAGTCATGTAATGAAATGCATTAAGTAATGGCCAGCGATAAATAAGCACACTATTTCCTTCTTCTTTATTAATATCCTGATAGTGATAGTTATTTAATGAAAATAAATTTTTTAGTTTATCAATGTCTTTATTTAGATTATTTTTTTCTATTTTTATATTTGAGTTAATAAAACTTTCATTTTTCATTTTAATAATCTCTAAAAAAAGGAAAATAATTTTATATCAAAATTAAAATCTCGATAAAATATTAGTTAATTAATTGTGAATTCTATTTATTTAAGTCTTCTATTTTAGAGTATGCTTTAAATTTCATTATTTCAATTACGTAAAAACACATAAAATAGATATTTTTTATCTTTTTTTTATGAATGATGGTTATCGATTTTCTTTTTTTATTTATATTTCTTTGTTTTTTTAATTACGTTAATTAAATAACAACTGGAAGGGTTTAGCTACAAAATAAAGTAATAAAAAGAAATGTAAATTGGCTGTTTATAACAATATATTAAATTATTCAAATCCGATGATCGTTATTGTATATTGACCTATGTCATTTTTAATATAAAAATCATTATTTTTTAGTCTTTTAGTGATTACTTGTGTTTTTATATTGAGCTTATTGTTTATTTATTGCTATTTATGTTTATTGATTGTTACGTGTTGTTGGTGGTGTGTACTTTGTTTTGTGTTTGTTTCGAAATATAAAAATAAGATAACTCTGTGTTTCATTATTTAATGTAAATAAATCATCATTTTTAAAAATAGACGCTATTATATAAATAGAACGTTGATTGTTTTATTTTTAAATACAGCTTAAATAAGTTGGTTTTTGTCATTATCTTTATTTTATATGAGAGGTCAGTATTTCCTGATGAGATTTTTTGTTTTTTTTATTTAAGGGTTTTTACTTGGTTTTAAATGAATATTCTCTTATATGTTTATTTAGTAGTTAATTAAATATCAGAAGTAATAAAAAGACAGATATGAGTAATCATATAACTGTCGAGTTGGATTTATTTATACTAAAGAGTAGGAAATCAAAATGAACAAATCTAATACAACCCAGTTCGATTTTTTACATTACTGGCATGGGTTGGGGGCATGGAATTTCTATTTTTTACTAAAGTTTGTTTTACTTTGGTATGGTTATTTAAATTTTGATGCTTTTAGCAATTTACTTTTTCTTGCCTTTTTATTATTCCCATTACCAAAAAATATTTGGCATAAAATGCGTAATTGGGCCGCTATCCCAATAGGGATAATATTATTTTACCACGATACTTGGTTACCCAGCTTTTCAACGGTTCTTGCACAAGGTGGACAGCTTAAACAGTTTTCCTTTGATTATCTTGTTGAGTTAACTGTTAACTTTATTAATATTAAAATGATAGGTGTCGCCTTTATTTTGTTAGTGGGCTACCTTTTTATTGAACAGTGGATGAGGGTATCCGTTTTTATTATTGCGGGGGTATTGTGGCTAAATCTTGGTGGGTTTACTCATTTTTCTCAAGGTGTAGTGCCTGCTGTTTCCGCTAATTCTTTTATGCAAGAAAGTAACATTAGTACAGAAAAAAACACGGTAGTAGCCAAAGCGCCTGAAGTATTACCAGCATCAGTTGAACCGCAAGTTTCTCCTGAAGTTGTACCGACTAAAGAAGCTATTAATACTGTTTATCCACCACAAAAACTGAAGGTCAATAATAAGGTATTGGATGATTGGTTAACACAGTTTTATGCTTATGAGAAAAAACGTACAACACCATTTCCTGCGCAGTTAGCAGCCAATGCTCAGCCTTTTGATATCTTAATTATTAATATTTGTTCACTTTCTACTGCTGATGCGGCAGCTGTTGGGCTACAAGAACACCCTATTTGGGGTAACTTTGATGTGTTATTTAGTCAATTTAATACCGTATCTTCTTATAGCGGTCCTGCATCATTAAGATTATTACGCGCGAGTTGTGGCCAGACTCACCACTCTGATTTATACGATCCCGCAGATGCACAATGTTTGCTGATGAATAATCTGGCTTCGTTGGGATTTGCCAAGAAATTGGTTCTCGATCATAACGGGAAATTTGGTAATTACCTTAAAGAAGTTCAGCAACTCGGTGATCTTAATATCGCTTTACAAGATCAAGAAAATCTTTCTCATCAAATTACCGCATTTGATGGCACCAAAATTTACAACGATAAGGAAACATTACAACGTTGGTTGAAAGCGCGTGAACAGTCTAATGAGAGTCGCTCTGTAACCTTTGTGAACTTGGTGTCATTACATGATGGTAACCGTTATGTAGGCGAAAATAGCACTGCTGATTACGGCAAACGCGCTTCTACATTACTTGATAACTTAGATGGTTTTATGAATGAGCTTGATAAGAAAGGAAGAAAAGTGATGGTGGTGATCGTGCCTGAGCATGGTGCAGCGTTACAAGGTGATAAGACACAAATGTCAGGGTTAAGAGATATTCCAAGCCAAAGTATTACTACCGTTCCTGTTGGTATCCGTTTCACCGGAATAAAAGATAGAGCACAATTTTATCCTCCTGTGATTGTCGATGAACCTAGCAGCTATTTGGCTATTTCTGAACTTATTTCTCGTAATGTGAATGGTGATGTTTTTAACCAATCTGTTATTGATTGGAATAAATTAGCCAGTGAGCTTCCTCAAACTGCCAATGTCGCGGAAAACCAAGCTACGGTTGTGGTTGATTATCAAGGGCAGTCTTATATCAAGTTAAATGGAGGTGAGTGGATTAATTATCCTAACTAATTTTTTATAGGAAACAGTTTCATCATAAATTTATGTTCTCGTTTTCTCCTATTGAGACCCCCGTATGATTGCGGGGTTTTTTTATGAGGTTTATAAATAGAAGCCCATAAAAAAACCACATCTATTCCTGATGTGGTCTTATCAAAATCAATTACGTGATGTTATTGGCAAGAGACTTATTTTAAGCCTGCTGCTTCACGTAAGATTTCAGCTTTATCTGTTGCTTCCCAAGGGAATTCAGGGCGACCAAAGTGACCGTAAGCAGCCGTTTTTTGGTAGATTGGGTGCAGTAAATCTAACATTTGAATTAATCCGTAAGGACGTAAGTCAAAGAATTCACGCACTAACAAGATAAGCTGTGCTGTTGGGACTTTTTCAGTACCAAATGTTTCTACCATAATTGATGTTGGCTCTGCCACACCGATTGCGTAAGAAACTTGAATTTCACAACGATCGGCTAAACCTGCTGCCACGATATTTTTAGCAACGTAACGAGCAGCATAAGCTGCTGAACGGTCAACTTTCGATGGATCTTTACCAGAGAAAGCACCGCCACCATGACGAGCCATACCGCCATAAGTATCAACAATGATTTTACGACCGGTTAAACCACAGTCACCCATTGGTCCACCGATAACAAAACGGCCTGTTGGGTTGATGAAATATTTAGTTTGTTCATTTAACCATTCTGCTGGCAGTATAGGTTTAATGATCTCTTCCATCACTGCTTCATGCAGATCTTTTTGTGAAATTTCTTCAGAATGCTGAGTTGATAATACAACAGCATCAATACCAACAACTTTATTGTTGTCGTATTGAAAGGTAATTTGGCTTTTCGCATCAGGACGTAACCAAGGTAAAGTGCCACTTTTACGCACTTGTGCTTGGCGTTGAACTAAACGATGAGCATAAGTAATTGGAGCTGGCATTAATACGTCAGTTTCGTTGGTCGCATAACCAAACATTAAACCTTGGTCGCCAGCGCCTTGTTCTAATGGATTTGCACGGTCAACGCCTTGGTTGATATCAGGTGATTGTTTACCAATCGCACTGATAACTGCGCAGGAATTAGCATCAAAGCCCATGTCGGAACTGGTATAGCCGATTTCACGAACAGTGTTACGTGTAATTTCTTCGATATCGACCCAAGCTTTGGTGGTAATTTCTCCGCCTACCATAACCATGCCTGTCTTAACGTAAGTTTCGCAGGCAACGCGTGCTTTTGGATCTTGTTCTAAAATTGCATCCAGAACAGCATCAGAAATCTGATCTGCAATTTTATCTGGATGACCTTCTGAGACTGATTCAGAAGTAAAAAGGTGTGTAGTCATTATATCTCGTTACCTTAATACAAACGGTTTAAGGATGGATGTTTTAACATCTAGACGTCTATTTTATGACTCTTCTCTCTTTAATTCCAGCTTTTTTTAATCAAATATAGGGATAAAGCAGAATCAAACAGTTAATCTTATTCTTTATTGCCCACTATTTTTGTATCAAGAAAATAGAGATGAGAGAAAAAAAAGTTTTTTGTACTTTTTGCTTTGCATTTTTAACTAACTAAAGGTATAACCTCGCGGTTACTGTGAAATCTGAACACAGTGTAAACCGCAGGATTTCTGATCCTGTTTCTCTGTTAGGGAAATGGCTTATAGGTTTAAGCCATGTGTGGAGTGAATGGGTAATGATCCATTGTCTACAGGTTAGTCTTTTCAAAAACCAAAACAGTACTCGTCAATACTATACACGTAGTATATCTAGAGTGATTTCCTCTTTGAGCTCTTTCTCTTTAGAGCGAAGTTGTCTGTTACTTGCCAATAGGTGATTGTGTTAACTCGTTATAGGTTAACTCGAGAACTTTCTACTATTATGTCCTGCGTATAGCTGGATAATCATATAAAAATATATAGTGAGCCATTACTTCCAACTGTTATTTATCAGTCGTTTCAGATTTTTGTCGGATAATTGACTACTATGGTGACAGGCAAGGTATAAACTCATACTCCCTAAGGAGAATGTCATGAATGATAACATCGCTCGTAAGATGCAGCAGACCTATAATATTGCATATTGGGGTGGCGGTTACTATTTAGCGAATAATCGGGGAAATATTAGCGTTTGTCCTAATCCTGATGTTCCTGATGCAACTTTTGATTTAACCGAATTGGTTAAACGAGTTCAAGAAGAGCAATCGAACCTGCGTTTACCAGCGCTTTTTTGCTTCCCTCAAATACTACAACATCGTTTACGTTCGATTAATGCCGCGTTTCATCGTGCGCGTGAATCTTATGGTTATAAAGGTGACTATTTTTTAGTTTATCCAATTAAAGTTAACCAACAACGTCGTGTTATTGAGTCATTAGTAAATGCAGGAGAGCCTTTAGGCCTAGAGGCTGGCTCTAAAGCAGAATTAATGGCAGTACTTGCTCATGCTAATATGACAAGTTCTGTGATTGTTTGTAATGGTTATAAAGACCGTGAGTATATTCGTCTAGCACTCACTGGTGAAAAACTTGGGCATAAAGTTTTCTTAGTCATTGAGAAAATGTCTGAGATTAAAATGGTTCTTGAAGAAGCTGAACGTTTAGAAGTTATTCCACGCTTAGGCGTTCGCGCTCGTCTTGCTTCTCAGGGATCAGGCAAATGGCAGGCAAGTGGTGGTGAAAAATCAAAATTTGGTTTAGCCGCGACACAAGTTCTGCAATTAATTGATATGTTACGCCAAGCTGACCGCTTAGATAGCCTGCAATTACTGCATTTCCATTTGGGATCACAAATGGCGAATATCCGTGATATCGCAACTGGTGTTCGTGAATCTGCACGCTTCTATGTTGAACTGCATAAACTGGGCGTGAATATTCAGTATTTCGATGTGGGTGGTGGTTTAGGTGTGGACTATGAAGGTACACGCTCACAATCTGATTGCTCTGTTAACTATGGCCTTAATGAATATGCGAATAACGTTATTTGGGCGATAGGTGACGCGTGTGATGAAAATGATTTACCACATCCAACCGTTATTACTGAATCAGGTCGTGCATTAACCGCACACCATACTGTATTAATTTCTAATGTGATTGGTGTTGAACGTAATGAATTTACGGCAATTACACCACCTGAAGATGATGCTGCAAGACCGATTGCAAGTCTTTGGGAAACATGGGAAGAGATGCAAACAAAGGGGCATAGCCGTTCATTACGTGAATGGTTACACGATAGCCAATTAGACTTACATGATGTGCATACTCAATATGTTCACGGTATGTTAAGCCTGACAGAGCGTGCATGGGCAGAAGAGCTGTATTTGAATATCTGTCGTCGTATTCAGTACGATTTAGATCCAAGCAATCGTGCCCATCGTCCTATTATTGATGAGTTACAAGAACGTATGTCAGATAAGTTCTATGTTAACTTCTCATTGTTCCAATCTTTACCTGATGCATGGGGTATTGACCAGTTATTCCCAGTATTACCGATTGAAGGGTTAGATAAACCACTCGATCGTCGCGCTGTGTTACTCGATATCACTTGTGACTCAGATGGTATTATTGACCATTATGTTGATGGTGATGGTGTTGAAACAACAATGCCAATGCCAGCTTATGATCCTGAATATCCACCAATGATCGGCTTCTTTATGGTAGGGGCTTATCAGGAAATTTTAGGCAATATGCATAACTTATTTGGTGATACGGCAGCTGTTGACGTTTACCTTGATGAGAAAGGCAATTTAACTTACGTGCAAAGTGAAGAGGGCGACACAGTTGCTGATATGCTTCAGTACGTTAAGTTAAATCCTACCGTGCTGTTAGATCGTTTCCGCACCCAAGTAAAAAATGCACAGTTAGATGAAGCGTTACAAGAGCAATTCCTGACTGAATTTGAAAGTGGTTTATACGGTTATACGTATCTGGAAGAAGAAGAGTAATTCTTCACTTTCCAATGCAGGAGTGATGTTATTAAACATCACTCTTTATCTATCATATTGATTTGTATGTTGCTTATTTTAAATAAGTAACAGAGGTAATAGCATGAAAAATAGTACGTTAGGTAATGAGACTGATAATTCATTGATCTCTAATGCATTTGGTTTTTTACGTTTTCCACTGAATTTTCAGCCTTATAGCAGTGATGCAGATTGGGTTATTACGGGTGTGCCTTTTGATATGGCAACATCGGGTCGTGCAGGAACTCGTCATGGACCAGGTGCTATTCGTCAAATTTCAACGAATTTAGCGTGGGAAGGTAATCGCTGGCCGTGGGATTTTGATATGCGTGAACGTTTAAGCGTTGTCGATTGTGGTGACTTAGTGTTTAACTTCGGTGATGCACAAGATATGAGCGATAAATTACAAGCTCATACAGAGAAGTTATTAGCCGCAGGTAAAAAGTGCTTAACGTTTGGTGGTGACCATTTTGTCACATTACCTTTATTACGTGCCCATGCAAAACACTTCGGTAAGATGGCATTAGTTCATTTTGATGCGCATACTGATACTTATGGTAATGGCAGTAAATTTGACCACGGTACAATGTTCTTTCATGCACCAAATGAAGGATTAATCGATCCTAACCACTCTGTTCAAATAGGTATTCGTACTGATCATGACAGTGATAATGGTTTCACTGTATTGGATGCCGCACAAGTTAACGATCGTGGTGTAACTGATCTTGTTGATCAGATCAAAGGTATTGTTGGTGATCTGCCTGTTTATCTGACTTTTGATATCGACTGTCTTGATCCTGCGTTTGCACCAGGAACAGGAACACCTGTTGTAGGCGGTTTAACAACAGATAAAGCACTGAAGATCTTACGTGCATTACAACCGTTAAATATTGTCGGCATGGATTTAGTTGAAGTTTCTCCAGCTTATGATCAATCGGATATTACAGCACTTGCAGGAGCAACTATTGCTCTTGATATGTTATATCTGCAAGCAGCAAAAAAATAATTTCTGTTAACCCCAGATAATAAAGATAAAGCGATATCTATTAGGTATCGCTTTTTTTACATCTTATCTATGTACAAATTAAGTATTTTTGAGAGCTAAGAATTAAAGCTGAAAATAACGAGCAAGCAGAGGAGCGGTAAAATTCTTTTTTAAATAGAAGCCTCTGGGTAAGGTCATAATACGTTGTCCATCTTCACCAATAGCTTCTGTTAATGCTTTACTGTTTGCGGCTTTGGGACGGATTTGTAAGACTTGTCCGTGACGTGCGGTAATGCTTTCTACTTTACCTAACACAATCATATCCATTAGCTCCTCCCAATCATGACGTAATAGTTCTTCTTCAGTACTATTTGGGCTCCAAAGTAACGGAGAGGCGACGCGACGTTGTGCTAATGGTATTTCCCTTTCTCCTTCAACAGGTACCCATAACACTTTTGAGAGCTTACGTTTTACATGGCTATTTTTCCATGTAATACCACTGTTTCCGGTCAACGCTGCGACACAGACAAAAGTGGTTTCTAAAGGCATACCCAATCTATCAATTGGAATTGTTTTTAGCTCAATGCCCAATTCACTGAAATCTTGTTCAGGTTTGCTGCCTGCACTTGCGCCTAAATAATATTCCAACAACATACCTACCCAACCTTTATCTCTTTTAAGATCGTTTGGGATAGGGAGTTGTGCAAAAGTGGCAAGTTCACCAAAAGTATAACCCGCAAGCGCTTTTGCTCGTTCGAATAAAACCTGCTCATTTTCGGGGGCGACTGGTGGTGTAAACATAGTTATTATCTTCTTGTATAAATAATAGACAGAAAAAACGGATTATTGATAACGCATTTAGCTTTATTTTATTTAAATCATAATAGCATGATATATCATCATTTTTTTGAGTTAATTCGCTAATTGAAATTTATAATTCCAAGTTGTGCACGGTTATCCTGAAATCATAAACAGGCTTTTACACTAGGTTATCCACAGCTTTATGGGATAACTCACAGAAAGTGAGATCACTGTTCTGATTTACAGCCTTGACTTTTACAGATATTTGCCAAAATTATCCTATTTTGTCTAACTAATCGGCATAACCTGTGGATAAAACACCCTGCGATTATTTTTTGTACGATTTAAGCGAGGGGGTCTTTTAATTGTTTTATCCAATCGCTGAAATAGGCATTAAAATTTGGCTACTAATTTGAATTATAAGTGATATTTTAAAAATTGTATCAACAGCCTTCCTAACAATACAAAAACTATACCCTGATTATCTCACTCTTTTTCACATAGATATCCACAGAAAAAGTGAATAAATCCCCTAAGTGTTTATGTGGGTGTTTATAACTTTCAAGATTTCTGTGAATTAACACAAATAATGGTTAATTTGAACACTGAAAAGAGATGATAACCTATTTTAGTGTATCGATATCAGGCGTAAACCATGCTGATTTAAAATCAAACCAGCCAAAGGTATTCATTTTGACACCTCGTATGGTTCTCTGCCCTTGTAGCTCTAGTAAATGGTGAAATAGAGGATAAAGCCAAATATCTTGTGTTAATTGGCGACACCACTCTTCCAGTGGCAAGGATTTTTGGTGCCATAGTGTGAGCTCTTGTGAAAACGATGCTCCCAGACATTGGTGAAAGAGGGGTAATTCATAAAGTGCGGCAAAAATTGAGAACTCTAAAGGCTTATAAAAATTCACTGTCGCTAACCAAATATCACTGTCAGCTTCACCGTAATACCATTGCTCATAATCAAGCACTTGAATGGTAAGTTCGATATCATACTGAGATAAAATACTTTTTATTAAATCTGCAATAGTGCTGTATTCATGATGCTCTTTATAAAGAGTGACGGTCAGTTTTGTTAATGAAGCCGGTTTGGGATGTTGGCGGATTAATTTACTGTGATGCCAATGAAGTAATAATCCATAAGCAGGAGACCAATGGCGTTGATAGAAAGGATCACAATGTGTCAGCATATTAACAGGGGTTAATACACTGCTTAACCATTCCCTTATTTCAGTCTGTTGACACTGCTTTGAGCGACTATCATAGAGAAGGAAATAACATCCTTCCTCTTTACGGCTTTCTAGCGAATCTTTATTAGTATCATCATCTGTTAAATGAATAGTTGAACAGACCATTTTGTTATTCAGTTCTGGAACTACCCAAATATCAATTTCATCTAATAATGCCCGTAAGCCAAAATAGCGATTAAAGGCTTTGATTTGCAGCTTATGTTTATCATTAGCGATAACTTGATAGGCACCTGTACCAACAGGACGTTGTGCAAAAGAAGGGAGTGATGCCCATTCTTGCGGTAAAATAACGGCTTGTGGACTTCCTAATAACGTTGCAAATTGCTTATCAGCTTCGCTTAAGAAAATATCTAGCACATAAGGTTGAGGCGAGGAAATTTGTTCTATATGCGCATAAAGAGGATTGCAGTGTTTCATTCTCATTAAAGAAGCACTGATATCTTCAAGGGTGAGCTCACGACCATGATGGAAATAGATAGAAGGACGTAAATAAAATCGCCAATGTTGCTCTGTGATCATTTGCCAATGATGAGCTAACTCGGCTTCGACTTCCCCATTTTCCTCTTTTAGATGCACTAATGAATTAAATATCTGACTCATTAAATGCAATTCAGAACGTCTTAATGGTGTTCCCGGTAATAAATTCCTAAAAGGACGATAGTAAATAATACGCAGTAATTGTTGACCAGGATGAAAGCTTTTTTCAATCTGTGAAAGCACCATTTGGCGAACTGAATCTTTATCACCCATTAATGCGACAAGCTTTTCAATATCATTCTCTGCTATCAGTCTTTCAGCGCGATTTTGTTGGATCTCAAGTGCATTAGAATGAAAAATAAGTGTGGATTTTTTACCTCGACCGACTTCTGCTTGCCAATTTATCCAACCTATTTCTTGCATCTTATTTAATAAAGAGCGGACATGACGACGCGTGCAATGCAGAGTTTGTGCTAATTCTTGTAACGTTGTTTCGGTTGCTTTCCCCTGAAAGGCTTGCCATAAGCGAATAAATTGTAACTCTAAGCGGGGTGATGTCATAAAAGAGGAAATCCCTTGATAAAGTGATCAATTTTAATTTCCTTATATTAGACCGATAATGATTGTGTTTAAAGTTAGCTCTCATGTTAGTTATCACAAATTACGAATACTGACAGACTCCCCCATTTGAGCATTCGGTGATTACCGGCCAGTGATAATTTATCACTGGCTTTTTTATTGGCTATTTATAGGAAGGGGTTTTGGGGCAAAAAAAAGCCGTAAACGAATTTACGGCAAGAATGACAAAGTAAACATCACAGAAAGTAGAAGAAGGTGAAAATTGCTCTAATTAGCGCATAAAGGCAGGTTGTTTTGCCTCGTAAGCACTAATATCATCTTGGTGTTGCAGTGTTAATCCAATGCTGTCTAACCCTTCAATCATGCAGTGGCGGCGAAATGAATCGATTTCAAAAGAGAAATGTAATTCACCCGCTCTGACCTCTTGTGCCACTAAATCTACGGTAATGGGTGTGCCTGCATGTTCTTTTACCCAATCAAATAATTGTGAGACTTCATCATCACTTAATTTGATTGGTAATAATTGATTGTTAAATGAATTCCCGTAAAAAATATCAGCAAAACTAGGGGCGATAACAGCGTGAAAACCATAATCAGTTAATGCCCAAGGCGCGTGTTCACGAGATGATCCACAACCAAAGTTTTCTCGTGCCAATAAAATAGAAGCACCTTGGTAAATTGGCTGATTCAAAATAAACGCAGGATTAGGCTTAGTGCCTTCATCATCCAAAAAACGCCAATCATGAAATAGGTGCTTACCAAAGCCAGTACGTGTTACTTTCTGCAAAAATTGCTTAGGAATAATGGCGTCGGTATCTACATTTGCTGCATCTAAAGGAACCGCAATACCCGTGTGTTGAGTAAATTTATTCATTATGTTCTCCCTTAAGATGCCACAGAAAATGTACGAATATCTGCAAAATGACCATTAATCGCTGCCGCTGCCGCCATTGCAGGACTGACTAAGTGTGTTCGGCCTCCACGACCTTGGCGACCTTCAAAATTACGATTGCTGGTGGATGCGCAACGTTCGCCCGGATTTAATCGGTCGTTATTCATCGCTAAACACATTGAACAGCCCGGTAAACGCCATTCAAAACCTGCTTCAATAAAGATTTTATCTAAGCCTTCTGCTTCAGCTTGCGCTTTAACAGGGCCTGAACCCGGAACTACAATCGCTTGAACATGAGGCGCAACTTTATGGCCTTTTGCGATTTCAGCAGCTGCTCGTAAATCTTCAATACGTGAGTTTGTACAAGAGCCAATAAAGACTTTATCGATAGTGACATCTGTTAAGTTGACGCCTTCATTTAATCCCATATAGGCCAAGGCTTTTTCAGCAGAAGCGCGTTCAACGGGATCATTAAAGCTATTTAATAATGGGACTATTTGGTCAATAGCAATAACTTGCCCTGGATTGGTACCCCATGTGACTTGTGGCGCAATATCAGCCGCATTAATAGTGACTGTGGCATCGAAAGTTGCATCATTGTCAGATTTTAAGGTTCTCCAATAAGCGACGGCTTCATCCCAAGATTGATCTTTAGGTGCAAATTGACGCCCTTTTAAGTAGTCAAAAGTGGTGTCATCTGGCGCTACTAAGCCTGCTTTAGCCCCCATTTCAATCGCCATATTGCATAAAGTCATTCGACCTTCCATGCTTAATGCTTCAATGGCTTCACCTGCAAACTCAACGATATAGCCCGTACCACCGGCACTACCTAATTTGCCGATAATGGCTAATACGATATCTTTCGCCGTGATCCCAATAGCGGTTTTACCCTGAACTTCAATTTTTAATGTTTTAGCGCGAGACTGTTTTAAAGTTTGAGTTGCTAAAACGTGTTCAACTTCTGAAGTTCCAATACCAAAAGCTAATGAACCAAAGGCACCATGAGTTGCAGTATGTGAGTCACCACAAACAATGGTCATTCCCGGTAAGGTTAAGCCTTGCTCTGGCCCCATTACGTGAACAATCCCTTGATAAGGATGGTTTAAGTCATACAGCGTAACGCCAAATTCTTGGCAGTTTTTCATCAACTCTTGCATTTGAATTCTCGCCATATCACCACAAGCATTAATATCTTTAGTTTGAGTTGATACGTTGTGATCCATTGTTGCAAAGGTTTTATTCGGTTGACGGACAGGGCGACCTTTTGTTCTTAACCCATCAAAGGCTTGAGGTGATGTCACTTCATGCACTAAATGTCTATCGATATACAAAATGGGTGTTTCATCACTCACTTCTCTGACAACATGTGCATCATAAATTTTTTGATATAATGTTTTACCCATGTTATGCCCCTTCACGAATATACTGAGCGATACGATCACCCATTTCGGCGGTTGTGATTGCGCTGCCATTGCCGGCTAAATCTGCGGTGCGATAGCCTTCTGCTAATACTTGAGTGATTGCATCTTCAATAGCTTGAGCTGCATTATCTTCATTAAAGCTATAGCGTAATAACAGTGCGGCAGACATAATTTGTGCAATTGGGTTTGCAATGTTTTTACCTGCTATATCAGGCGCAGAGCCTCCTGCGGGTTCATATAAACCAAAGCGCTCTTCGTTAACACTGGCAGATGGTAACATCCCCATAGAGCCTGTGATCATTGCGCATTCATCCGATAAAATATCGCCAAAAATATTGGAGCACAGCAACACATCGAATTGAGAAGGATCTTTAATTAACTGCATTGTTGCGTTATCAATATACATATGCTGAATTTCAACATCTGGATATTCTTTTGCGATCCCAGTGACAACTTCACGCCATAAAATAGAGCTTTGTAATACGTTAGCTTTATCAATAGAGGTTACTTTATGACGGCGTTTACGTGCCGATTCAAATGCAAAGCGTGCAATACGTTCAATCTCATAACGATGATAAACTTCAGTATCAAAAGCACGCTCTTGTGCGCCTTCACCTTCACGACCTTTAGGCTGACCGAAGTAGATACCGCCTGTTAATTCACGTACACATAAAATATCAAAACCACGTTGGGCGATATCAGAACGTAATGGGCAGTAGGCTTCTAAGCCTTCATATAAGCGTGCTGGGCGTAAATTGCAGAACAATTTAAAATGCTTGCGTAATGGCAATAAAGCCCCACGTTCTGGCTGTTCATTTGCAGGTAAATGTTCCCATTTAGGGCCACCTACTGAACCAAATAAAATTGCATCAGCTTGTTCACAACCAGCTAAGGTATCTGCTGGTAACGGAGTGCCATGATTATCAATGGCAATGCCACCGATATCATATTCTTTTGTTGTGATATTAAGTGAGAAACGCTCACTGATCGCCTTCATCACTTTTTGTGCTTGAGCCATGACTTCAGGGCCAATACCATCTCCGGGTAATACTGCAATATGATAATTTTTTGACATAATTAAACCGCTTCTTGTGTTGTATGTTGTTTGCGTTTTTCTATTTCGACTTGCTCTGAGCGCCAAATGCTATTGATAACGTGGATCATGGCATTCGCGGATGAACCTACGATGTCAGTTTCTAAACCCATTCCATGAAATTTACGTCCTTGATATTCAACGACGATGTCAACTTGTCCTAAAGCGTCCCTACCTTCACCTTTAGCGGTTAATTGGTAAGTGACTAATTTTAATGGATAACCTGTTGCACGAGAGATAGCTTGATAAACTGCATCAACGGGACCATTACCGGTAGCTGCTTCAGTAATTTCTTTGTCACCATGGGTAATACTGACACTTGCTGTAGCAACGGTTGATGAACCCGATTGAGTATTAAAATAGTTCATTACAAACTCATCAGGCTCTTGTTGCTGTTGTCCCATAAATGCTAAAGCTTCTAAATCGTAATCAAAGACTTGGCCTTTTTTATCGGCTAAACGTAAGAAGGCAGAATATAAAGTATCCAAGTTATAATCTGTTTCGCGATAACCCATCTCTTCCATTCGGTGTTTAACTGCAGCACGGCCTGAGCGAGAAGTTAAATTCAATTGCACTTCTTTTAATCCGATAGATTCTGGTGTCATGATTTCGTAGGTTTCGCGATTTTTCAAAACGCCATCTTGGTGAATACCCGATGAATGCGCGAATGCATTGGAGCCAACAACAGATTTATTAGCATGAATTGGCGTATTACATAATTGGCTGACTAATTGACTGGTACGATAAATTTCTTTGTGATTAATCCGTGTTTGAACATTCATCATTTGTTCACGGACTTTTATCGCCATAATGACTTCTTCTAATGCACAGTTGCCCGCGCGCTCGCCTAAGCCATTAATTGTCCCTTCTACTTGTCTTGCACCTGCTTGTACTGCGGTAATTGAGTTAGCAACTGCCATGCCTAAATCATCATGACAATGAACAGAAATAATAGCTTTATCAATATTGGGAACACGCTCAAACAAGTTGGTGATAATGCCACCAAATTGATAAGGAGTTGTATAACCTACGGTATCTGGAATATTAATGGTGGTTGCGCCAGCATTAATTGCACTTTCAACAATTCGACATAAATTATCGATATGAGTACGACCTGCATCTTCGCAAGAGAATTCCACGTCATCGGTGTAGCGACGTGCGCGCTTTATCGAATTCACGCCCATCTCAATAATATCTTCGAATGATTTTTTTAATTTGTGTTCAGCATGCAATGCCGAGGTTGCCAAGAATACGTGGATACGAAAAGCTTCAGCGACTTTTAAAGACTCTGCTGCAACATCAATATCGTTATCAACACAGCGTGCTAATGCACAAATACGGCTATTTTTGATTTCGCGTGCAATGGTTTGGACGGATTCAAAATCACCAGGAGAAGAAACAGGAAAGCCCGCTTCAATGATATCCACACCTAAACGCTCTAAAGCGTAAGCAATTTGTAACTTCTCTTTTACGCTTAAGCTCGCCTGCAATGCTTGTTCGCCATCTCTCAATGTGGTATCAAAAATAATCACGTCGTTGCTCATAATCTGTTCCTTTCTCTTTTTATTGGCTGTTTGCGCTCTCCCAGGTATAAAAAAACCCGCGACTAGCGCGGGTTTTCTCTCTAAGGGCAGGTGTGTTTCACTTTTTACCCATAAGCCGACCGCGCATAAAAGTTGCGAGTAGTAGTAGGCTTGATAGTAAAATTGCGTTTAACATGAAACATCCTTAGATAAGTTCTCAATAATCTGTATTTATTGATACCTAATACCAATAAAGATGTCAAGCGTTGGAATTTATTAATTCATTTATGAGTGTTATTTATAAAATATATATAGTGATTCTGACTAATATCTAAATTTTTACTAATGATTATAACTATTAAGTATTCATTGATTGGGTTAATGTGCCATACGTTGTTTGAAAAAGAGTGAAATGAAAAATTAAACGATTGTTTGCTTTTTTTTTAACCAGCTAGTTGAGAGAGAGAAAAGAGCCAGTTAGAGAGGGGAAGATTGAGGAATGTGAGCAACGTTTTGAATGTAAGAATAAAAATCATTGTATTATTAATGATGATGGCTATCAGATACCTATTTTAGGAATGAAAGTACATTATTTTATTATGATTTTTATCATACTTTGTTTTATTATTTGCAAGGCAGAAGGTAAAACAGGTTGTAATATATATTGATATAATCATTTTCTATACATGTAATTTTAATGTCAAATTTCATCACTTATATGAAATACGTTTTTTTATTGATATGAAACTTATGTGTTTAGTTATATTCATGGATGATGAATAATAAATTTTAATAAATAGTTTAAGTAATAGTTGAAGCCTATCTATTATTAATAATATCTCAGTTAATAATATTTATTTTGCTATTATGATAACATAGTGGAGTAAGAAATGACGGATTACACATCAGCAACAGTTACCAGCAGAGAATCAACAGATATGCATTTACGTAATGTTGATCTTAATTTATTAACGGTATTTGATGCTGTTATGCAAATGCAAAATGTCACCCGTGCTGCGCAAGTATTGGGCATGTCACAACCCGCAGTAAGTAATGCAGTATCTCGCCTTAAAATTATGTTTAATGACGAATTATTTGTTCGTTATGGACGAGGAATTCAGCCTACGTTAAGAGCTAAACAACTTTTTGGTCCTGTGAGACAAGCCTTACAGTTGGTTCATAATGAGCTTCCAGGGGCTGGATTTGAACCAGAACAAAGTGAGCGTATATTTAATTTATCTATTTGTAGCCCTCTAGATATAAAATTAGCACCAAAAATAGTTGAACAAATTAAAAATGAAACACCTAATATTAACGTTAATATCAAATCTTATTTAAATAGCAATATAGAACACCAATTAAAATATCAAGAAGTTGAATTTTTTATTAGCTATAAGGAATTTGAAAAGTCTGAATTTCATTCACAACCACTATTTAATGATGAAGTTGTTTTGGTCGTTTCTAATAAACATCCTCGTATTAAAGAGAGTGTAACTAAAGAGATGTTATTAAATGAGCAACATTCCATTGTTTCTTTAGATGATATTGGTTCATTTAGTACATCTTATTATAAAAATACTCAATTAGAAGATTTAATCACTTATCAAGGAACCGATTTAAATAGTGTATTAAATATTGTTTCTAGAACTTATTTGGTTGCCATTGCACCAAAATGGTTAGTTGAGAGTTATTCTGAACAATTAGATATTAAAGCCGTGTCGTTACCTTGGGATAAAACAGAGCGTCCATGTTACTTGATTTGGCATGAGTCAACAGCGCGTGATAAAGGCCACTTGTGGATGAAAAATTTATTAAGTGAAGTTTGTCAAAACTAGAGTGTTTTCGCTCATAATTAGTATTTATTACTAATTATGCAGAAATAGTGGCAGATAACGTTAGTTAATCAGCTAATGGCCAAGATGGTGTTTATGCAGTAGATAAACTAAATTGGATTGCTGTCACTATTTTTGCCCTTTCTTTGTAATAATGACTCTTATTCGTATTATTACTATGTTAAACCTATCTTTTTACAATAATATCCCTCTCTTTCTATTGTCATTGATTAAGTTATGACAATTACCCATTGTTATTTATCAGCTTTTCTTTTTAGCTTTCCATAAAAAATAAGATCATAAAATTTAATTACCTCACTGTGATGAGATAGCCTTTTCTGACAAAACTTTTCATAACTCACAATTTTACAAATTTATGTAAAATTGCATTCCTTTATTTTGGTGGATCACTTAGACTTTTATCCGACTCAGCGAACAAGTGTAAGCTGAAATTGTAAGAGAGAGATTTTCTCCGTTTCAGTTTCATAACACGGCCGCTTTTCCATAAATAGCAGGAAAATTATGATAACTAATAATAATCTTCATGATTATCATATAATTAGAAGATTGCAGATGCAGTTTTTGCACAGCGGGAATAAAATTGCTTATCGTCAGTGGGATGCTAAGCGCAATATCGAAATGTCATGGGAGTTGGTTGAAAAGAAAACACATGCGCTCTCAAATGCATTGTTAGAAATGGGTGTAAATGTCCAAGAAAACATTGGGATCTTTTCTCAAAATACCATTGATTGGTCTTTGGCTGATATTGCTTCTTTACAACTACGTGCAGTAACCGTTCCTCTTTATGCAACAAGTAGTGTTGAACAAGCCGCTTATATTTTAAATGATGCGAATATCCGCATTCTTTTTGTTGGCGACCAAAAGCAATACGATATTGTTTCTGAATTATTAGCGTTATGTCCTCAGCTTGAACATATTATTGTGTTTAACTCCGATGTTGTGTTAAACGAAAACACACCTTCATGCTATCTGGAAGATTTAATTAACCAGACACAATTTCAGCATGACGAAGTGTTAAAACAACGTATTAATGAATGCAGTCTAGATGACCTGTTTACTTTGATTTATACGTCAGGAACAACAGGTGAACCTAAAGGCGTTATGCTTGATTATACGAGTTTGGCATCACAGCTTTATC
This sequence comes from Proteus terrae subsp. cibarius, assembly GCF_011045835.1. NCBI lineage: Bacteria > Pseudomonadati > Pseudomonadota > Gammaproteobacteria > Enterobacterales > Morganellaceae > Proteus > Proteus terrae. The sequence goes on along the minus strand of NZ_CP047349.1, from coordinate 2,772,659 downwards.
TTCATGATGAGCGTCTCTCATTATCTGATAAAGATGTTTCGCTCTGTTTTTTACCTCTTTCTCACGTTTTTGAACGCGCGTGGAGCTTCTATGTGATGCACACTGGCGCGGTTAATGTGTATTTAACAGACACTCACGCTGTGAGAGAGGCTATGAGTGCGGTTAAACCTACGGTGATGTGTGCTGTTCCTCGCTTTTATGAAAAAGTGTATAGCGCTATTCAAGAGAAAGTGTCTCAAGCATCTGTGTTTCGTCAATTTATCTTTAAATGGGCGATAAAGCAGGGCGAAAAACAGCGTGAAGCACAACTGAATCAGCGTCAGCAAGGGTTTATTTCTCGCTTATGTTATCGCTTTGCAGATAAAAAAGTATTAAATCCATTGCGTCAAATTCTAGGTGGGCGTGTTCGCTTTTTACCAGCGGCAGGGGCTCGTTTAGATGATGCAGTGATCCGTTTCTTCTTGGCTGCCGGTATTAATATTAAATACGGCTATGGTATGACAGAAACCTGTGCCACTGTTTCATGCTGGGAAGAGAATAAATATAAGTTAGGCTCTATTGGTACACCATTGCCGGGCGTTGAAGTGCGTATTGGTGCAGAAAATGAAATTCAAGTACGTGGCAGCATTGTCATGAAAGGGTATTTCAATAAGCCTGAAGATACGGCGGCAGCCTTTACAGAAGATGGTTGGTTACGTACAGGAGACGCTGGCGCACTTGATAGTGATGGCATGTTATTTATCACGGAACGTTTGAAAGATTTAATGAAAACGTCAAATGGTAAATATATTGCACCACAAATGATCGAAGGAACATTAGGGCAAGACCGTTTTATTGAGCATATTGCGGTGATTGCTGATACGCGTAAATTTGTTTCTGCACTTATTGTACCTTGTTTTGATGCATTAGAAGAACATGCGCGCGCATTAAATTTAAAATATAAAGATCGTATAGAATTATTACGCCATACCAAAATTAAAGAGTTATTTGATGAACGTTTACGTGAAATGCAAAAAAACTTTGCAAGTTTTCATCAAGTTAAGCGCTTTACTCTTCTTGCTGAAGGCTTTTCAATGGAATCGGGTGAGTTAACACCAACATTGAAACTTCGCCGTAAAATTATTTCTGAACGTTATCGAAACGAAATCGAATTAATGTATCAAGATTAATTTTTTTGATGAAAAAGCACCTAAATGGTGCTTTTTTCTTTTGAAATTACTTATTGATAGATAACGATGATTGAAATAATTGATAAAAGACATAAACGGAAACGTTGACGCATACGGTTTTATCAGTAAATTGTGTTAAAATGCAAAATCAGATCAGCATGATGACTGAAATTCATAGCAATATGTAATAAATAATACATTTAATAATTAAAAGAGGCTAATGTGAAACTGGATGAAATCGCCCGCTTGGCTGGTGTTTCACGAACAACAGCAAGTTATGTCATTAATGGTAAAGCGAAACAGTACCGTGTAAGTGACAAGACTGTTGAAAAAGTGATGGCGGTGGTCAGAGAGCATAATTACCACCCGAACGCTGTTGCCGCGGGATTACGTGCTGGTCGTACGCGTTCTATTGGTTTGGTTATTCCTGATTTGGAAAATACCAGTTATACCAGGATCGCAAATTACCTTGAACGACAAGCGCGTCAACGTGGTTATCAATTACTGATTGCCTGTTCAGAAGACCAACCAGACAACGAAATTCGTTGTGTTGAGCACTTATTGCAACGCCAAGTTGATGCCATTATTGTTTCAACAGCATTGCCACCAGAGCATCCTTTCTATCAACGTTGGGCAAATCGCTCATTACCGATTATTGCATTAGACCGAGCATTAGAAAGTGAGCATTTTATCAGTGTTGTTGGTGATGACTTAGAAGATGCCAAAATGTTGGCAACAGAACTAAAAGCATTTCCTTCGCAATCCGTACTCTATTTAGGCGCACTACCTGAACTCTCAGTGAGTTTTTTACGTGAACAAGGCTTCCGTAATGTATGGAAAGATGATCCTAGAGAAGTTACCTACCTATATGCAAATAGCTATGAACGAGAAGCTGCTGCGGCTGCTTTTTCTGAATGGTTAAATAATAATCCAATGCCTGATGCATTATTCACGACTTCTTTTGCTTTATTACAAGGGGTTATGGATGTGACATTACAACGTAGTGGCCGTTTACCTACACAATTGGTTATTGCGACTTTCGGTGATCATGAGTTATTGGATTTTCTTGAGTGTCCTGTTTTATCTGTCGCTCAACGACATCGTGATATTGCAGAGCGTGTGTTAGAACTTGTTCTTGCAAGTCTTGAAGAAGAACAAAAACCGCAAGCGGGTATTACACGTATTCGTCGTGATTTATGCCGTCGAGGCAGTTTGGGACGTGCACGTTAATTGATGTGACTCTGTTGGTAATTATCTGCATTTATACTCATCCCTGTTTTATTAAATTAAAACGGGGATGCTTTATTTTGATTTAAGAATGTCGAATAGCTTAGAGAATATTAAATTTGAGATTAATCTTAAGCCTTTTTTTACTATTTCTCTCATTTTACTAAGTTAATAGATTAAATTTTGATATACCCATAAGTGATATTGCTTAAATTTAATAAGTAATTAATTTTATTTTGGGAAACTTAAGAAAAAAATAAATAACTATCTTCATGATATTGAATTATTTTTTATCGTCTTACTATTTTTATTTATATAAAAGCAACCCCAAATTATTATGTTGGCTAAAGGTAAATGAGCTGCAATAAATTAGTTTTTTATAATAAAAAACATGATTTACTGATTATGATTTCTTTATCTATTTTTCCTCCTTGTAATCGTTATAAATAATTACCTTTCGTGATTAAAAATAGAATTGGAAAAATAATCTCTATTAATCATAGTGTTAATTGTCTCCCTCCCCTTTTTGTCGATAATTTAAACATTTCGGTGTGCCTATCAAATTACTGTAAATATAAATAAAGCTTCCTATATCTGGCTTGACAACGTTTTCATACCATCCGTAAACTCTATTTGTGGGGATTTGTGGGATAATGTGGTGTAAATTACAAAGCTGAGGGTAATGAGGATGTTTCGTGGAGCAACACTCGTTAATCTTGACAGCAAAGGGCGAATAACAGTTCCTTCCCGTTATCGAACAACGCTGAGTGAGATTTCAGAAGGTCAAATGGTTTGTACCATTGATCTCAATCAGCCATGTTTATTGCTTTACACCCTTCCTGAATGGGAAAAGATTGAGTTAAAATTAGCGGCTTTGTCCTCCATGAATCCTGCGGAACGTCGAGTTCAACGTTTGTTATTAGGCCACGCCAGCGAATGCCAAATGGATAGCGCAGGACGTCTTTTGTTAGCTAGCACGCTAAGACAGCATGCGGGGCTAACAAAAGAGGTCATGTTAGTCGGTCAATTCAATAAATTTGAATTGTGGGATGAACAGGTCTGGTACAAACAGATCGAAAAAGACATTGTAGCCGAGCAAACCTCACAGGAACCGTTATCGACACGACTATTGGATTTATCACTTTAAATAATGACAACAAATAATTTTAGTCATACCAGTGTATTACTGGATGAAGCAGTGAATGGCCTGAATATTAAACCTTCAGGTATCTATATCGACGGAACATTTGGTCGTGGAGGTCACTCTCGTCTAATTTTGTCGCAATTGGGTGAACAAGGTCGCTTAATCGCGATAGACAGAGATCCGCAAGCTATAGCAGTTGCTAATGAGATTGATGATGCTCGGTTTTCTATTGTTCATGGGCCTTTTTCAAATATTGAACAGTATGTTAATGAGCTCGATTTAGCTGGAAAAATTGACGGCGTATTACTGGATTTAGGTGTTTCTTCTCCTCAACTTGATGATCCTGAACGTGGTTTCTCATTTATGCGTGATGGGCCTCTTGATATGCGTATGGACCCAACATCAGGGCAATCAGCTGCACAATGGCTGATGACAGCAGAAGAAGACGATATTACATGGGTATTGAAAACATTTGGTGAAGAACGCTTTGCTAAACGTATTGCTCGCGCCATTGTTGCTCGCAACAAAACAGAAGAGCCTTTGACTCGCACCAAGCAATTGGCAGATTTAATTAGCGATGCAAGCCCAGTAAAAGAGCGACATAAGCACCCTGCAACACGCAGTTTTCAGGCAATTCGCATCTATATCAATAGCGAGTTAGATGAAATTGAAAAAGCACTAAAAGGTGCTGTTTCTGTTTTAGCGCCAGAAGGGCGTTTGTCGGTAATTAGTTTCCATTCTTTGGAAGACCGATTAGTGAAGCGTTTTATTCGAGATGAGAGTAAAGGGCCTGTTGTTCCTGCTGGTATTCCTCTCACTGAAGCGCAGATAAAAGAGTTAGGAAGTGCTCGCTTATCGAGTATTCACAAGATGAAACCGACTGGCGTGGAAGTTGAAGAAAATCCACGCGCACGAAGCTCTGTATTGCGTGTAGCACAACGTATTGGAGAATAAATGTCTACTGAACGACACTCACTACCGGGAGTTATAGGGCAGGATTTACTGCGTCATGGCAAACTACCTGTATTTTTACTGATTGCTGTGATTATTTCTGCGGTGTATGTCGTGACGACAGCACATAAGACACGTTTATTGACAGCAGAGAAGGAGCGTTTAGTGCTGGAAAAAAACGTATTGGAGATCGAATGGCGCAATCTTATTCTTGAAGAAAACGCTCTGGCAGACCATAGCCGAGTAGAGCGTTTTTCAAGTGATAGTTTGGGCATGATCCATGTCGACCCAACAAAAGAGAACATCGTGGTTACTAAATAATTAAGGCAAGTATGAAATTTTTACGTTCGGCAAAAGCGAAAGCAAAGACAAAGTCAAATGCCAAACTACGCAAGCCTGAAGAAAAAACAGGATTTGTGAGTTGGCGTTTTGCGTTGCTTTGCGGTGGTATTGGTATCGCTTTAGCTGCGTTATTAATCCGTGTTGCCTATTTACAGATTATTAATCCCGACCCCCTTATTCGTGAAGGGGATATGCGTTCTCTACGTGTGCAAAAAGTACCAACGGCCAGAGGCATGATCAGCGATAGAATGGGGCGACCTCTTGCTGTCAGTGTGCCTGTTTATGCTATTTGGGCTGATCCTAAAGTTGTATTAGATGCAAATCCTGATATGACGGACTCTCGTTGGTTAGCACTTGCTGATGCACTTAAAATGCCAGTGAATCAAATTGAGCAAAAAATTGTCACAACGCCTTCTGCTCGCTTTATCTATTTGGCTCGCCAAGTGAATCCTGAAATTAGTGATTACATCAGCAAACTAAAAATCACTGGGATTAATATGCGTCAAGAATCAAAACGCTATTATCCGTCAGGTGAAGTCACAGCTCACATCATCGGCGTAACAAATATTGATGGTGATGGCATTGAAGGTGTTGAAAAAAGCTTTAATCAGTGGCTAACAGGTGCTCCCGGTGAGCGTGTTGTTCGGAAAGATGGTTTTAATCGTGTTATTGAGAACATCGCTCAAACAGATAGCCAAGCTGCTCATAACCTGATGTTAAGTATTGATGAGCGTTTACAATCTGTGGTTTATCGCGAATTAACCAATGCGGTTATTAAAAATAAAGCTGAGTCAGGAACGGCGGTTTTAGTTGATGTAAATACCGGTGAAGTGTTGGCGATGGCAAACAGCCCATCTTACAACCCAAATAATTTAACGGGTACGCCAAAAGACGCGATGCGCAATCGTGCTATCACCGATATTTTTGAACCAGGTTCTACCGTAAAACCAATGGTTGTGATGAGTGCTCTTCACAATCATATTATTAAAGAAAATAGTGTTATTAATACTGTTCCTTATCGTATTAACGGACATCAAATCAAAGATGTAGGGCGATATAGTGAACTATCGATAACAGGAATATTACAGAAATCGAGTAACGTTGGTGTTTCACGACTGGCGTTAGCGATGCCTGCATCTGAACTTGTGGATGTATATTCACGATTTGGATTCGGGAAGCCAACTAACTTGGGGCTAGTTGGCGAAAGTAGTGGCATATTTCCAATAAAAAAACAACGGTGGTCCGATCTTGAAAGGGCCACCTTCTCATTCGGATATGGGCTAATGGTAACACCGTTACAGTTAGCGCGTGTCTACGCAACGATTGGTAGTTTTGGTATTTATCGCCCTCTCTCCATTACGAAAGTTGACCCCCCTGTACCGGGAACACGAGTCTTCCCAGAACCAGTGATGAGAACTGTCGTGCACATGATGGAAAGCGTTGCATTACCTGGTGGCGGTGGTGTGAGTGCGGCAATTAAAGGTTATCGTGTTGCGATTAAAACAGGGACAGCGAAAAAAGTAGGGCCTGACGGAAAATATATCAATCAATATATCTCTTATGCGGCGGGTGTTGCACCGGCAAGTCGTCCTCGCTTTGCGTTGGTTGTGATAATCAATGAACCTAAAGCAGGTAAGTACTATGGGGGCGCAGTATCCGCACCGGTGTTTGGCACAATCATGGGCGCAGTTTTACGTACGATGAACGTAGAACCTGATGCATTGACGCCAGACGATAAAAATGAATTTGTAATTAAAAAAGAAGAGGATACAAGTGGCCGATCCTAACTTAAGTGACCTATTAGGGGCACTCGGGATACAAGCACCGTCATTGATGCTCAAAGACATGACACTCGACAGCCGAAAAGCGGCGAGCGGTGATCTTTTTATCGCCATTAAAGGTCATGAAACTGATGGTAGACGCTATATTCCTCAAGCAATTGCTCAGGGTGTTTCTGCGGTATTAGCGGAAGCCCAAGATGTTGCAACGCATGGTGAAATCCGTGAAAATCACGGTATTCCAGTTATTTATATTGATAATCTTAATGCTGAGTTATCAAAATTAGCTGGGCACTTTTATCATCAACCCGCGGAAAAATTGAAACTAGTTGGTGTTACTGGGACTAACGGAAAAACGACAACAACACAATTGTTAGCACAGTGGGCACAAGGTTTGGGTGAAACAAGTGCTGTGATGGGAACAGTAGGTAACGGGCTTTTAGGTCATGTTGTTCCTGCGATGAACACCACCGGATCTGCGGTTGATATTCAATTAGAGTTACAGCAATTATTAAATCAAGGCGCGACATTAACGGCTATGGAAGTTTCTTCTCATGGTTTAGTTCAAGGCCGTGTCAGTGCATTGCCTTTTGTGGCGAGTGTATTTACGAATTTAAGCCGAGATCATCTTGATTATCATGGTGATATGGCAAATTACGAAGAAGCAAAATGGTTACTGTTTTCCACACATCAAAGTGGTGAGAAAATTATCAATGCGGATGATGCTGTTGGTCAAAAATGGTTGTCTCGTTTATCAGATGCCGTTGCAGTGACAATGGAAAATAAATTGCCACCAAATTGGCAAGGCCGTTTTGTTAAAACAACCCATATTCATTATCACGACGCAGGCGCAACCATTCATTTTAGTTCTAGTTGGGGGGATGGTGAAATTGAAAGCCCACTTATGGGGGCTTTTAATGTCAGTAACCTCTTGTGTGCTTTGGCGACATTATTGGCATTAGGATACCCATTAAATGCTGTGATTAATGCTTCATCTGCACTTACTCCTGTTTGTGGTCGCATGGAAGTGTTTAGCGCGGATAATCGTCCTACAGTTATTGTCGATTATGCTCATACTCCAGATGCTTTAGAGAAGGCACTTCAAGCTGCTCGTTTACACTGCACAGGTAAACTGTGGTGTGTATTTGGTTGTGGCGGAGATAGAGATAAAGGTAAGCGCCCACTAATGGGGGCGGTCGCAGAAGAGCTGGCTGATAAAGTTGTCATCACTGATGACAACCCGCGTAGCGAAGAGCCTCAAGCAATTATCCAAGATATTCTTTCAGGTTTAATGGACCCGGGTCGTGCGATTGCTATTGAAGGTCGAGCTGAAGCAGTCACTAACGTGATTATGCAAGCAGATGCCAATGATATGATTTTAGTCGCTGGTAAAGGGCATGAAGATTATCAGTTGGTTGGCTCACGTCGCCTTGATTATTCAGATAGATTAACCGTTGCTCGATTATTGGGGGTGATGGCATGATCCCTCTATCTTTAGAAAATATTGCACAAGTTACCAAAGGCACATTGAGCCATATCGCTCAAGACTCAGCGGATCAACTTATCATCAAATCGATTTCAACGGATAGCCGTAAAATTGATGAAGATTGCCTGTTTATTGCATTAGCGGGTGAGCGTTTTGATGCTCATGATTTTATTGCTGATGTGAAAGAAAAGGGCGCTGTAGCAGTCCTAGTTAATCGTGAGATTGATGTTGATTGCCCACAAATCATTGTGAAAGATACTCATCTCGCAATGGGGAAAATAGCAGCACATATTCGCTCGCTAAGTCATGCTAAGATTGTTGCGCTGACAGGCTCTTCCGGAAAAACTTCCGTTAAAGAGATGACCGCTTCTATTTTGCGTCACTGTGGCGAAACCTTATATACGCATGGCAATTTAAATAACGATATTGGCGTACCTTTAACGCTTTTTCGTTTAACGCCTGAACACCGTTTTGCAGTTATCGAATTAGGTGCAAACCATATCGGTGAAATCGCCTACACAGTAAATATGGTAAAACCGGATGCTGCATTGGTAAACAACCTCTTTTCTGCACATATTGAAGGTTTCGGCTCACTGGAAGGTATTGCTCAAGCTAAAGGCGAAATCTTTTCTCACTTAAAAGAGCAAGGTACAGCCATTATTAATCTTGATAGTAATGACTTACCTCTGTGGCAACATCATTTAAATGCGCGCCAAACACAATGGTCGTTCTCTTTATCCGCACAAAGCAACGCAGATTTTTATCCGACGGATATCGTTGTTAAGCAATTCATCACCAATTTCACCTTACACACACCAGAAGGTTGTGTTGATGTCACTCTTCCATTGCCGGGGCGCCATAATATTGCGAATGCGTTAGCTGCAAGTGCACTTGCGTTATCTGCTGGGGCAACCCTTGAAGATATTCGCCTTGGTTTATCAACATTAAAAGCGGTACCGGGAAGATTGTATCCTGTAGAGTTAACTTCAGGAAAAATGGTGTTAGATGACACTTACAATGCGAACGATGGCTCGATGATTGCGGGCTTACAAGTGCTCTCTCAATTACCGGGATATAAAATTTTTGTCGCTGGGGATATGGCTGAATTAGGTAAAGATTCAGAAAAATGCCACCGCGATGTTGGTCGTTTTGCTCACAGTGCTGGTATTGATAGTGTCTTTACTGTTGGGCATCACAGTCATTTTATTAGTGATGAAAATCAAGGTGGTCAGCATTTTGCATTTAAAGCCGACTTACTTGCTCAATTAATTCCATTATTACAGCAACATGATGTTGTTTCAGTTTTAGTAAAAGGTTCACGAAGCTCCGCGATGGAAGATATTGTGAACGCATTAAAGGAGTGCTTTGAATGTTAGTTTGGCTAGCCGAATATTTGGTTAAATACCATACATTTTTTAATGTATTTTCTTATCTGACATTCAGGGCGATTGTTGGTTTATTGACGGCATTAATTATTGCTTTGTGGATGGGGCCTCATCTCATCGCATGGTTACAAAAAATGCAAATTGGACAAGTGGTTCGTAGTGAAGGACCTGAGTCGCACTTTAGTAAACGTGGTACACCAACAATGGGCGGGATTATGATCCTGTTCTCTATCTCCATCTCTACACTGTTATGGGCAAGATTAGATAACCCTTACGTTTGGTGTGTATTGCTGGTTTTAATTGGCTACGGCGTAATTGGGTTTGTTGATGATTATCGCAAAGTTGTTCGTAAAGATACCAAAGGCTTAATCGCACGTTGGAAATATTTCTGGCAATCCGTATTAGCACTTGTTGTGGCATTTAGTATGTATGCCATTGGCAAAGATACGCCAGCAACACAGTTAGTCGTTCCATTCTTTAAAGATGTCATGCCTCAATTAGGCATGCTTTATATTTTACTTGCTTATTTCGTCATTGTGGGAACAAGTAACGCCGTTAACTTAACGGATGGTTTAGATGGTTTAGCCATTATGCCAACTGTTTTTGTTGCCGCTGGTTTTGCATTAGTCGCATGGGCGACAGGTAACGTTAATTTTGCAAGCTACTTAAAAATTCCTTACTTGATGCATGCGGGTGAATTAGTGATTGTCTGTACCGCTATCGTTGGTGCGGGCCTAGGGTTCCTTTGGTTTAATACTTACCCAGCTCAAGTATTTATGGGTGATGTAGGTTCCCTTGCATTAGGTGGTGCATTAGGAACGATTGCGGTGTTATTACGCCAAGAATTTTTATTAGTCATTATGGGTGGTGTGTTTGTAGTTGAAACACTCTCCGTTATTTTACAAGTCGGCTCATTTAAGTTGCGTGGTCAACGTATTTTCCGTATGGCTCCAATTCATCACCATTATGAATTAAAAGGCTGGCCTGAACCTCGTGTTATTGTCCGTTTCTGGATCATCTCACTGATGTTAGTGCTTATTGGTCTGGCGACATTAAAGGTACGTTAATATGGCAAATTATCAGGGAAAAAAAGTGGTTGTTGTTGGGCTTGGAATAACAGGCCTTTCCTGCGTTGACTTTTTTATCCGCCAAGGTGTTACACCTAAGGTTATTGATACACGCCAAAAACCAGGAGGCTTAGATAAGCTTCCTGCTGACGTCGAATATCATACAGGTAGTTTTCATCAAGCATGGCTTAATGATGCTGATTTAATTATCTCTAGTCCGGGTATTGCACTTTCAACACCTGAGCTTGTTGAAGCAGCAAATCATGGTGTTGAAATTGTCGGTGATATCGAACTATTTTGCCGTGAAGCCAAAGCACCTATTGTTGCGATTACTGGCTCTAACGGTAAAAGCACTGTGACAACGCTAGTGGGTGAAATGGCAAGTGCGGATGGTATTCGCGTTGGGGTTGGTGGCAACATTGGTGTTCCAGCTCTGACTTTATTAACCGAGCCTTATGATTTATATGTATTAGAGCTATCAAGCTTCCAATTGGAAACGACTTATAGCTTACAAGCCGCGGCTGCAACGGTATTAAATATTAGCGAAGATCATATGAATCGCTATCCGTTGGGATTAGAGCAATACCGTGAAGCAAAACTGCGTATCTACGATAACGCTAAAACCTGCGTTTATAACGAAGATGATACATTAACGTTACCTTTAGCAGGTAAGGATAATCGTTGTGTTAGTTTTGGTGTTGGACAAGGTGATTATCAGCTTGATAACACAAATCGTATTTTAAAAGTGAAAGGTGAGAAAGTCCTTTCAATGGCTGAAATGTATCTGTCAGGACAACATAACTATACGAATGCATTAGCGGCATTAGCACTTGCTGACGCAGTGGGTATTTCTCGTAAAGCAGCAACTGAGGTACTGAAAACGTATCACGGTCTTGCTCATCGTTTTCAATTAGTTTATTCACATCAAAATGTACGTTGGATAAATGACTCGAAAGCGACCAATGTGGGAAGCACAGAAGCGGCATTACGAGGGCTTGAAGTTGAAGGTACATTACACCTTTTATTAGGTGGTGATGGGAAATCGGCTGACTTCTCTTCTTTATTGCCTTATATCAGCGGTGACAATATTCGTCTGTACTGTTTTGGACAAGATGGACAAGCATTGGCAAATCTACGACCCGATGTCTCTTTATTAACAGTGACAATGGAAGAAGCCATACGAGCCTTAGCACCGACTGTAAAGTCAGGAGATATGGTGTTGCTCTCTCCAGCATGTGCAAGCTTAGATCAGTTTAAATGTTTTGAGCAGCGTGGTGATGAATTTGCACGTTTAGCAAGGGAGCTTGGCTGATGAGCATATTCGCAATGCGAAGATTAAAACAGTGGCTAGTGGGCAGTTATCAAACTGAGAATACGGCATTTGTGCCGTATGATCGCACTTTGCTCTGGTTTACTTTCGGATTAGCGGTTGTCGGCTTTGTTATGGTGACATCGGCTTCAATGCCGGTAGGTCAACGTCTTGCAGAAGATCCTTTCTTATTTGCGAAACGTGATGGTATCTATATCGTTGTCGCATTTTGTATTGCGTTAGTCACCATGCGCATCCCAATGGCAATTTGGCAACGTTATAGCAGCTTAATGTTGTTTGGCTCGATACTCCTTTTATTGGTGGTATTAGGTGTCGGAAGTTCGGTTAATGGTGCTTCACGCTGGATTGCTGTGGGGCCATTAAATTTCCAGCCTGCTGAATTATCAAAACTTGCACTCTTTTGTTATCTATCGAGTTATTTAGTTCGAAAAGTTGAAGAAGTAAGAAACAACTTTTGGGGTTTCTGTAAGCCGATGGGTGTGATGTTAATACTGGCTATTTTATTGTTATTACAGCCAGACTTAGGAACGGTTGTAGTTTTATTCGTAACAACATTAGCGTTGTTATTTTTAGCGGGTGCTAAAATTTGGCAATTCTTAGCTATTATCGGCTCAGGAATTGCGGCTGTTGTTATGTTGATTATCGTTGAACCTTACCGTGTTCGACGTATTACTTCTTTCTTAGAGCCTTGGGAAGATCCATTTGGTAGTGGTTATCAACTTACACAATCTCTAATGGCTTTTGGCCGTGGAGATTTACTGGGACAAGGTTTAGGAAACTCAGTACAAAAATTAGAATATTTACCTGAAGCGCATACCGACTTTATTTTCTCTATTCTTGCTGAAGAACTTGGTTATATCGGTGTGGTTTTGGTGCTTTTAATGGTATTCTTCATCGCTTTTCGTGCGATGCAAATTGGGCGACGTGCGCTGATCCTCGATCAACGTTTCTCAGGTTTTTTAGCTTGCTCTATCGGGATATGGTTTACATTCCAATCATTGGTCAATGTAGGCGCAGCAGCAGGCATGTTGCCAACAAAGGGATTAACCCTTCCTCTTATTAGTTACGGTGGTTCGAGCTTGATTATTATGTCTACTGCCATCGTGATGTTATTACGAATTGATTATGAAACACGTCTAGCACAAGCTCAGGCGTTTGTAAGGAGCCCGAAATGAGCGAGCGTAGACGCCGTTTAATGGTTATGGCTGGTGGTACTGGGGGGCATGTATTCCCAGGACTGGCTGTTGCTCATTATCTACAATCCCAAGGTTGGGAAATTCGATGGTTAGGAACGGCGGACAGAATGGAAGCCGATTTAGTACCTAAACACGGTATCGAAATTGAATTTATTCGTATCTCAGGCTTACGTGGCAAAGGGATTAAAGCGTTAATCGCAGCTCCTATTCGTATTATTAAAGCGATTTTCCAAGCTCGTGCCATTATGAAGCGTTATCAGCCAGATGCTGTACTTGGTATGGGGGGCTATGTTTCAGGTCCAGGCGGTGTTGCTGCTTGGATGTGTGGGATACCTGTTATTTTGCATGAGCAAAATGGTATCGCTGGATTAACCAATCGTTGGTTATCTAAAATTGCGAAGCGTGTATTGCAGGCTTTTCCGGGGGCATTTCCTAAAGCACCTGTTGTTGGAAATCCTGTTCGTGAAGATGTATTGGCACTTGAAGCACCTTCAGTACGATTAAAAGAGAGAACAGGGCCTGTTCGTGTACTGATTATTGGTGGTAGCCAAGGCGCTAGAATTTTAAATCACACCTTACCTGTAGTTGCAGGTTTGCTAGGTGAACATGTTACAATCTGGCATCAAGCAGGAAAAGGTGGCGAAAGTGATACAAAAACACGCTATCAGAACGAATTAGCAAAAAATTCAGTTAAATCTGAATATAAAGTTACTGAATTTATTGATGATATAGCGCAAGCTTACCAATGGGCTGATGTTGTGGTGTGTCGTTCAGGTGCATTAACGGTCAGCGAAATTGCCGCAGCGGGATTACCCGCTATTTTTGTTCCTTTCCAGCACAAAGATAGACAGCAATATTGGAATGCACTACCGCTAGAAAAAGCGGGTGCCGCGCGAATTATCGAGCAAAATGATTTAACTCCAGAAGTCATTGCACAAACCCTGAAAAATTGGGATAGAGATACTTTGTTAGCGATGGCAGAGAAAGCAAAAAGTGTTGCGATTACGGATGCCACAGAGCGCGTAGCAAATGTGATAATCGAAGTGGCAAAAAAATAAATGTAATTTGTAACCATTAACTTAGAGTGAAGAAGTAAATAGTGAATACACAACAACTGGCAAAACTAAGATCGTTTGTGCCCGAAATGAGAAAAGTTAAGCATATTCACTTTATCGGCATCGGTGGTGCGGGTATGGGTGGAATTGCTGAAGTGCTGGCTAACGAAGGTTATGAAATCAGTGGTTCTGATTTAGCACCAAATGTAGTCACACAACAGCTCGTTGCCTTAGGCGCAACAATCTATTTTAATCATCGCCCTGAAAATATTCGTGGCGCAAGTGTTGTTGTGGTATCGACAGCTATCAGTGCTGAAAACCCTGAGATTATTGCAGCAAGAGAAGCGCGTATTCCTGTTATTCGTCGTGCTGAAATGCTAGCTGAATTGATGCGTTATCGTCATGGTGTTGCGATTGCCGGAACACATGGTAAAACCACGACAACAGCGATGATTTCAAATATTTATGCGCAAGCGGGTTTGGATCCTACGTTTGTTAATGGTGGGCTTGTTAAATCAGCTGGTACGCATGCTCGTTTAGGTTGCAGTCGTTATTTAATTGCTGAAGCTGATGAAAGTGATGCATCGTTTTTACATTTACAACCAATGGTTGCTGTCGTTACGAATATAGAAGCAGACCATATGGACACATATCACGGTAATTTTGACAACCTAAAAGAGACATTTATTACCTTTTTGCACAATTTACCATTCTATGGTCGCGCTGTGATGTGTCTGGATGACGATGTGATCCGTTCGATTATTCCTAAAGTGGGTCGTTACATTACAACTTATGGCTTTAGTGAAGATGCGGATGTTCGTATTACGCATTATGAACAAAAAGGTGCTCAGGGCTTTTTCACAATTTCTCGTGAAGGTATGCCAGATTTACAAGTTGTTTTAAACGCACCTGGTCGCCATAACGCATTGAATGCGACGGCAGCAGTTGCTGTAGCCACAGAAGAAGGCATTGCTGACGAACATATTTTAGCTGCATTACTTAACTTCCAAGGTACTGGACGTCGTTTCGACTTTTTAGGTAACTATGGTCTTGAGCATGTTAATGGCCAAGAAGGTGAAGTCATGCTAGTGGATGATTATGGTCATCATCCAACAGAAGTTGATGCAACGATTAAAGCAGCGAGAGCAGGATGGCCAGACAAACGTCTAGTGATGATTTTCCAACCTCATCGCTATACACGTACTCGTGATTTATATGAAGACTTTGCCACTGTTCTCAATCAAGTTGATATTTTATTATTAACAGATGTTTATTCTGCTGGGGAAGCGCCTATTGCTGGTGCCGACAGTCGCTCACTTTGTCGAACAATTCGCCAACGTGGGAAGCTAGATCCTATCTGGGTTTCTGATGTGGATAAAATTTCATCAATATTAGCGGGTGTATTAACAGATAATGATCTTGTTTTAGTTCAAGGTGCTGGAAATATTGGTAAAATAGCGCGTCGCTTAGCAGATACGAAATTACAGCCATCATTCAGCGAGGATTAAGACGGATGTTTGAGCAAGTGAACATCATTTATGGTGAAATAGTTAATAAACTAACTGTAATGATGAGGTGTTATGAAGAAAATAACACTGAATTGGCGAAAAAAATGATCGAGAATTCGCTTGCTCAAATCTGTGTTGAGAAAAAATTTCAGTTAAAAAGTAAGAAAAACGCAGAAAAATTCGCTATTTCTTCTTTTAAAGTAAATAATTCTCAACAGATTGAACAATTTAGTGATTTAATTATCAAATCTAATAGTGTTCATAAAGTATATATATGTAGGAAAAGTATTAATCGCTGGAATATCGGACAAAAGGATGGGCGATTCTCTTGTTTAAACGTTGCTCAGGAGTTAGTGGGTTAATATGTCACAAGCAGCGCTAAATATAAAAGAGCATAAAGAGAAGCAACATTCTGACAGACCGAGTAATGGTACTTATTTATCAGGATTAATCTTTTTCTTATGTGTGATTGCCACCATCGTTTGGGGTGGAATACAAGTGGTTAACTGGATGAAAGACGCAAATCGTCTGCCAATCTCAAAACTTGTATTAACAGGCGAGCGACATTACACAACGAATGATGATGTGCGTCAGGCCATTTTGTCTTTAGGAAAGCCGGGCACATTTATGACACAGGATGTGAATATTATTCAGCAACAAATTGAACGCATGCCATGGATTAGGCAAGTCACTGTTCGTAAACAGTGGCCTGATGAACTTAAAATTCATCTGGTAGAGTATGTTCCCTTTACCCGTTGGAATGATACTTACTTTCTTGATAAAGAAGGGCGTGTTTTCAGTCTGCCAACGCAGTTGGAAACCAAAGGAAGTTATCCTTTGCTATATGGCCCACAAGGAAGCGAAAAAATGGTGTTGTCAGGTTATGTCGCAATGAGAGATCAGCTTCTTGCAAGTAACCTGAATTTAAAAGCAGCGTCAATGTCTGCCCGTCAAGGATGGCAATTAGTTTTAGACAATGATGTCCGATTGGAGTTAGGTCGTAAGGATAACGAAAAACGGATCGCTCGCTTTATTGAGTTGTATCCGATACTGCAACAACAAACGGATAAACGAGTTGATTACGTGGATCTGCGTTATGACAGTGGTGGTGCAGTCGGATGGGCTCCTTTATTACTTGAGAATGAATAAACAAGACGTGGCAGATGACACGATGAAGGCGAAGGCAGAACAATAATGATCAAAGCGACGGACAGAAAATTAGTAGTTGGTCTTGAGATTGGTACGGCCAAAGTAGCTACCCTTGTCGGTGAGATCTTGCCTGATGGTGTAGTGAATATTATCGGGGTGGGAAGTTGTCCATCTCGGGGCATGGATAAAGGTGGCGTCAACGATCTCGAATCCGTCGTAAAATGCGTGCAACGGGCGGTAGATCAGGCTGAATTAATGGCTGACTGTCAAATATCTTCAGTATATTTGGCGTTATCAGGCAAGCATATCAGTTGCCAAAATGAGATTGGTATGGTGCCAATTTCAGAAGAAGAAGTAACTCAAGATGATGTTGATAGCGTGGTACATACCGCGAAATCCGTCAAAGTAAAAGATGAACACCGTGTTCTACACGTTATACCGCAAGAGTATGCCATTGATTATCAAGAAGGGATCAAAAACCCAGTTGGATTATCGGGCGTGCGTATGCAGGCTAAAGTTCATTTAATTACCTGCCATAACGATATGGCAAAGAATATTGTAAAAGCAGTTGAACGCTGTGGGTTAAAAGTGGATCAACTGATTTTTGCGGGACTCGCTTCAAGTTTCGCTGTATTAACAGAAGATGAACGTGAATTAGGTGTGTGTGTTGTTGATATTGGTGGCGGTACAATGGATATCGCTATTTATACCGGTGGAGCATTAAGACATACTCGCGTTATTCCTTATGCAGGCAATGTTGTAACCAGCGATATCGCTTACGCTTTTGGCACACCGCCAAATGATGCAGAAGCTATCAAAGTTCGCCATGGTTGTGCATTAGGTTCTTTAGTTGGTAAAGATGAAAATGTTGAGGTTCCAAGTGTCGGAGGCAGACCACCAAGAAGTCTGCAACGACAAACTCTTGCTGAGGTGATTGAGCCTCGTTATACCGAATTGCTCAATCTTGTTAATGAAGAGATTTTAAAAGTTCAAGAACAGTTACGTCAGCAAGGGATTAAGCATCATTTAGCCGCAGGTATCGTGCTAACAGGTGGTGCTGCACAGATTGATGGACTTGTTGAATGTGCTCAACGTGTTTTCCACACGCAAGTACGGATCGGTAAACCGTTAAATATTACCGGGCTAACAGATTATGCGCAGGATCCCTACTACTCAACAGCGGTTGGGCTCTTGCATTACGGTAAAGAATCTCACTTTGGTGAGGAAACTGAAACCGAGAAACGCTCTGCTGTCAGTGGTTTATTTAAGAAACTCACTGGTTGGCTAAAAAGAGAGTTTTAATAATCAGACAAATTTAAAAAGAGGTCGTTTGAGCAAGCGGCCCTGAGAAGGCACAAAACGGAGAGAAATTATGTTTGAACCTATGGAATTAACCAACGATGCGGTGATCAAAGTCATCGGCGTTGGTGGCGGCGGCGGTAATGCGGTTGAGCACATGGTTCGTGAACGTATTGAAGGCGTAGATTTCTTTGCAGTCAATACGGATGCTCAAGCGCTACGTAAAACAGCGGTCGGACAGACTATCCAAATTGGTAATGCCATTACGAAAGGCTTAGGTGCAGGTGCAAATCCTGAAGTGGGCCGTAATGCTGCTGAGGAAGATCGCGAAGGGTTACGTGCAGCACTTGAAGGTGCCGATATGGTCTTTATCGCAGCTGGTATGGGCGGTGGTACTGGTACTGGTGCTGCGCCTGTTGTTGCAGAAGTGGCTAAAGAATTAGGCATTTTGACCGTTGCTGTAGTAACTAAGCCTTTTAATTTTGAAGGCAAAAAACGTATGGCATTTGCGGAACAAGGTATTACTGAGTTGTCAAAACATGTTGACTCATTAATCACTATTCCAAATGACAAATTATTAAAAGTACTTGGTCGTGGTATTTCATTATTAGATGCGTTTGGTGCGGCTAATGATGTATTAAAAGGTGCAGTTCAAGGTATCGCTGAGCTAATTACCCGTCCAGGTTTAATGAACGTTGACTTTGCTGACGTAAGAACTGTGATGTCTGAAATGGGTTATGCCATGATGGGATCTGGTGCTGCGAAAGGCGAAGATCGTGCTGAAGAAGCAGCAGAAATGGCGATTTCAAGTCCATTATTGGAAGACATCGACTTATCTGGCGCTCGTGGTGTGTTAGTCAACATCACAGCTGGTTTTGACTTACGTCTTGATGAATTTGAAACAGTGGGTAATACCATTCGTGCATTTGCATCAGATAATGCGACTGTGGTTATCGGTACATCCCTTGACCCAGAAATGAATGATGAATTGCGTGTGACTGTGGTTGCAACAGGTATTGGTATGGACAAACGTCCAGAGATTACGTTGGTAACTAATAAACAGAATCAGCAAAGCGCAATGGAGAATCGTTACCAGCAAATGCAAAATAGCATGTCTTCTTTCTCTGCCGTAGAAGAAAGCAAGCCAGCAGCAAAAGCCGTTAACGAACAATCTACTCAGGCAAACAAAGAACCGGATTATTTAGATATCCCTGCGTTCCTGAGAAAACAGGCTGATTAATCGCCAAAAAGATTGGCATCTCCGCTTTTTGTGCTAAACTGTCCTGCCAATTATAAGTATAATGATTGGTAGGACGGATAACATTGCGAGATAAAATGATGATCAAACAACGGACATTGAAACGAATTGTACAAGCAACTGGTGTGGGACTTCACACGGGTAAAAAAGTTACGCTTACAATGCGTCCGGCGCCAGCAAATACTGGGGTCATCTACCGTCGTACTGACTTAAATCCACCGGTGGATTTTCCAGCAGACGCAAAATCAGTTCGTGACACTATGTTATGTACTTGCTTAGTTAACGAAGACGATGTGCGTATATCAACCGTTGAGCATTTAAACGCAGCACTGGCTGGTTTAGGCATTGATAATATCGTAATTGAAGTGAATGCACCTGAAATTCCAATTATGGATGGAAGTGCGGCACCTTTTGTTTTCTTGTTACTTGATGCAGGCATTGAAGAACTTCGTACTGCGAAGAAATTCATTCGCATTAAAGAAACAGTACGTGTAGAAGATGGCGATAAATGGGCAGAAATGCGTCCATACAACGGGTTTAAATTAGATTTTACTATCGATTTTAATCACCCTGCCATCGATGCAAGTACACAGCGTTATAAATTAGATTTCTCCGCTGAGTCTTTTATGAGCCAAATCAGTCGTGCTCGTACTTTTGGATTTATGCGTGATATCGAATACCTACAATCTAAAGGATTGTGTTTAGGCGGAAGCTTCGATTGTGCAATCGTAGTTGATGACTATCGTGTTCTCAACGACGATGGCCTACGTTTTGAAGATGAATTCGTTCGTCACAAAATGTTGGATGCAATCGGTGATTTATTTATGTGTGGCTATAACATTATCGGTGAATTCACCGCGTTTAAATCAGGTCACGCACTGAACAATAAATTGCTCCAAGCTGTATTAGCAAAAGAATCTGCGTGGGAATTCGTCACATTTGAAGACGAAGCGCAAATGCCAGTGGCATTCAAAGCTCCCTCAATGGTCTTTGCTTAATTCCTGCGAAGGAAAGCGCGTTAATTATCTCTAATTAACGTTCATCTTTGGCTGTACTTGTACTCTCTCCGGCAAGTGCAGCCAACCGTTCTAATCTTTCTCTTAATTTCTTCGGGCTTTTCTCTGCCAAATACTTCAATGATTGTGCGCTTTCTAAACTTAAGTGACGTCTCTTTATAGGCTCTTGCTCTTTTAATGATGATATTAAAGATCTTTTTTCCTGTTTTATTCCTAAAGACGGATTTATTTTGATGTCTATTGAGGATAAGGATGGTAAAATTTCTTGTCTCAATGCAGAAAGTAATGATGGGGTTTCATAACGTAAACGAGTTAACCAACTTGCGTTTGCAACTTCAATAATTAAAATAGCACTGCGATAATTTGCGACACGGCACTTATCTCGTAAAGGAACAGGTAAAAGAGCCATGACGGCGCGATTTAATTTTAGTAAAATCGTTGCACGCTGTTGTATAAGTTGTAATGTACTCTTATTGGAGCCTTCAAGTTCAATGAAGATTTTTTCCAATGATTGTGGGTAACTATCCCGCATAGATTTTGACTCCACAAAATAAAGATTAATGAGCAACGAAGGTTAATGAGCATTATAAGTTTTTGGCGACAGTTTGGCAGGCGATATTTTTGGTCGCATTTGCTTTTAGGGATGGTAGCAGCAGGTATTGGAATACCTTCGCTGTTGTCTGCTCATGCCGAAAATCCACAGCAAACTGATACCCCTTTATCTCAAAACCGTCAAAGTCAGGCACTTATTGCGTTTGATAACTTATTCTTACGTCAAAGTGTACAGAATCCTGCTTCATCCTTCACCTTTAATTACTGGCAACAACACGCAGTAAAAAATGTGATTAAGCAGCTCTCTTTTGCATTCACCATTAATTCGCCTGAATTGATGGTTAAAGCCAAAGATGAGCCGTTACCTGTTTCCAATGTTGCAGAGGTTATGCTTGATACTCTGTATGCCTTATTAACAGAAACTCCATCATCAGCAGTAAGCAACCTTCCTCTTTCTGGCTATGTTTTAGTACAGAATACAAATTCCTATCATACCGGATTATGGCTTGCACAAATCCGCGGTATTCGCGCAGGGCCTTATCTAACAGCTTAATGAGTCACTTAATCTAATAAGATTATGATTATCTCTGTTTATTGATAGATACAGAGGCTGTTTTCGGCGTTTCACGCCATAAATGAGAATAAAGATTTATGTTAGGTAAAATTGTAACCAAAATTTTTGGTAGTCGTAATGATCGTACAATCCGTCGTATGCGTAAAGTTGTTGGTGAAATTAATAAATTAGAACCTGAATTTGAAAAGCTGACTGATGATGAATTAAAAGCGAAAACAAATGAATTTCGTGAGCGTTTAAAAAGCGGTGAAAAAGAAGAAGATATTTTACCTGAAGCATTTGCAACCGTACGTGAAGCAAGTAAGCGTGTCTTTGGTATGCGTCACTTCGATGTGCAGTTAATCGGTGGTATGGTGCTAAATGAGCGTTGTATTGCAGAAATGCGTACAGGTGAAGGTAAAACATTAACGGCAACATTACCAGCATATTTAAATGCGTTATCAGGTAAAGGGGTTCACGTTGTTACCGTCAATGACTATCTTGCACAACGTGACGCCGAAAATAACCGTCCTCTGTTTGAATTCTTGGGGTTAAGCGTTGGTATCAACTTGCCAAATATGGCGCCACCAGTAAAACGCGAAGCCTATAATGCTGATATTACTTACGGTACGAACAACGAATTTGGTTTTGACTACCTGCGTGACAACATGGCATTTAGCCCACAAGAACGTGTTCAACGTAAATTACACTATGCATTAGTGGATGAGGTTGACTCTATCTTAATCGATGAAGCACGTACTCCATTGATTATCTCAGGCCCAGCAGAAGATAGTTCTGAGCTTTATATTCAAATGAATAAAGTGATCCCTCACTTGATTTCTCAAGAAAAAGAAGACTCAGATACTTTCCAAGGTGAAGGCGATTACTCTGTTGATGAAAAAACACGTCAAGTGAACATCACAGAACGCGGTTTGGTTAAAATCGAAGGGTTATTAGCAGATGCTGGCATGATGAAAGAAGGAGAGTCTTTATACTCACCGGCTAACATTATGTTAATGCACCATGTGACAGCAGCATTACGTGCTCACGCACTATTTACCAAAGACGTTGACTACATTGTTAAAGATGGCGAAGTTATCATTGTTGACGAACACACGGGTCGTACAATGCAAGGTCGTCGTTGGTCTGATGGTTTACACCAAGCGGTTGAAGCAAAAGAAGGTGTGAAGATCCAAAATGAGAACCAAACCTTAGCGTCAATCACATTCCAAAACTATTTCCGTTTATACGAAAAATTAGCAGGGATGACCGGTACTGCGGATACAGAAGCATTTGAATTTAACTCTATTTATCGCTTAGAAACCATTGTTATCCCAACTAACCGCCCAATGGTACGTAAAGATCTGCCTGACTTAGTTTATATGAATGAGCAAGGTAAATTTGCAGCCATTATTGAAGATATTCGCGAGCGTACTCAAAATGGTCAGCCTGTTCTTGTGGGTACCATTTCAATTGAAAAATCAGAAGAAATTTCTAAAGCGCTGACTAAAGCGAATGTTCACCATAACGTGCTGAATGCGAAATTCCACGCAATGGAAGCGGACATCATTGCTAACGCAGGTTTACCTTCAGCGGTAACTATTGCAACTAACATGGCAGGTCGTGGTACTGATATCGTGTTAGGGGGTAGTTGGCAAACTGAAGTGGCTAAACTTGAAGAGCCAACCGAAGCGCAAATCGAAGAAATCAAAGCTAAATGGAAAGAGCGCCATGATGCAGTATTAGCATCAGGTGGTTTACATATCATTGGTACTGAGCGTCACGAATCTCGTCGTATTGATAACCAGTTACGTGGTCGTGCGGGTCGTCAAGGTGATGAAGGTTCTTCTCGTTTCTATTTATCTATGGAAGACTCCTTAATGCGTATTTTTGCTTCAGACAAAGTGTCTGGCATGATGCGTAAATTAGGTATGAATGAAACCGAAGCGATTGAGCACCCTTGGGTAACCAAAGCGATTGCAAACGCACAGCGTAAAGTAGAAAACCGCAACTTTGATATTCGTAAGCAACTGCTTGAATATGATGACGTAGCAAATGACCAACGTCGTGCAATCTATACTCAGCGTAACGAATTATTGGATGTGGCAGACGTAAGCGAAACGATTGATAGTATTCGCCAAGACGTCTTCACTTCAATGATTGATAACTATATTCCACCTCAATCATTGGAAGAAATGTGGGATATCGAAGGTTTAACAGCATGTCTACAAAAAGACTTTGATTTAAATTTACCAATCAAAGAGTGGTTAGATAAAGAACCTGAATTACACGAAGAAACATTACGTGAGCGTATTTTAGAAAAATCTATCGAAGTTTATAAAGCGAAAGAAGAGATCGTTAGCGCTGAAATGATGCGTAACTTTGAAAAAGGCGTGATGTTACAAACGCTGGATTCACTGTGGAAAGAGCACTTGGCTGCAATGGATTATTTACGTCAAGGTATCCACTTACGTGGTTATGCACAAAAAGATCCAAAACAAGAGTACAAACGTGAATCGTTCGCTATGTTTGCTAATATGTTGGAATCACTGAAATACGAGGTGATCAGCACATTAAGCAAAGTACAGGTTCGTTTACCTGAAGAAGTTGAAGAGTTAGAACGCCGTCGCCGTGAAGAAGCTGAACGTTTAGCTAAACAACAACAATTAAGCCATGAAGTGACAAAAGAGTCTCAAATGTCAGCAGTAGATGGTCAAGTTGCCGCTGGTAAAAAAGTGGGACGTAACGAACCATGCCCTTGTGGATCGGGTAAGAAATTTAAGCATTGTCATGGTCAATTAGGTTAATTTATCCGTTGGTAATAATGGTTATTTAACCTTTCGTTGAACAAGAAAATCCCGCTTAGCAATAAGCGGGATTTTTTTATGGTTGATAGAAAAACTAAATTGAAGAGCGAAGGTGAGAAAGGTGACTGTTGGTCGTTTTACTTTGAGAGCCTGACTGGGGCTCAACTAATCCCGCAATAATCGGGCAATCAGGATTGTTGTCACCTTGGCAATTTTTCGCTAAATGTTCTAGCGTTTTTGTCATTTGTTGTAGCTCAGCAATTTTATGATTGAGCTCTTCGATATGGGAGAGTGCAATAGATTTCACATCAGCACTGGCGCGTTCTCTGTTATTCCATAAAACCAACAATGTTGATATTTGTTCTGTCGAAAAACCAAGCGCTCGAGAATGGCGAATAAAACGAAAGCAAGCTACGTCTGCATCCGTGTAATCGCGATAACCTGAATCAGTACGAATAGCCTTGGGAATTAAGCCAATCTGCTCATAATAACGGATCATTTTGCTTGAAATACCGGACTTCTTTGCTGCTTGACCAATATTCATTATGTCCTCCTTATCGGATAATAAAGCACTCTCTATAAGTATAAAGTAGTCGCTTTATAATATTGAGCCAGACCCTTGTGGAGTCTGGCTATAAAGAAAATCAATCTATTAATGAGCTTTCATTGGTGCTTGAAAACGTTTTAGTCGTAAGGCGTTACCCAATACAAATACACTTGAAAGCGCCATTGCGGCAGCAGCAATGATGGGTGAAAGTAACATGCCATTAATTGGATAAAGCATGCCAGCCGCGACAGGAATTAATAAAGCGTTATAGGCAAAAGCCCAAAATAAGTTTTGCTTGATATTGCGAATAGTTGCTTGACTTAAAGCTATTGCATCAACGACACCGCGCAGATCACCCGACATTAACACCACATCAGCAGCTTCAATAGCGACATCGGTTCCTGTACCAATCGCTAACCCAACATCAGCCTGTGCAAGTGCTGGAGCATCATTGATACCATCACCAACAAAAGCGACTTTGGCACCTTTATGGCTAAATTGTTTTAAGGCTTCGACTTTTCCATCAGGAAGTACTTCAGCCGCAATTTCATCAATACCTAACTGTTTAGCGATCGCTTTTGCTGTGGCTTCGTTATCACCAGTGATCATGGCAACTCTCAAACCTAAATCATGTAAAGCTTTGATTGCTTCAGGGGTTGTTTCTTTAATCGGATCTGCAACTGCAATAATGGCAGCAAGACGCCCATCAATGGCTGCATAAAGAGGGCTTTTGCCTTGCTCACCGAGTTTCTGTGCTGAAGAGATAAAGTGACTGACATCTAATTCAAGTTGTTTCATAAAGCGATCAGCACCAACAGATACCATTCTTCCATCTACTGTTGCACTAACGCCAAAACCTGGAACTGCTTCAAAATTCTCAACCGCAGCGAGTGTTAACTCTGCCTCTTTAGCTGCATTGACAATAGCTTCTGCAATAGGGTGTTCCGAATACGTTTCAATAGCTGCAACAAGGCGTAAGACTTCGTTATATTCAAAGCCTTCTGCTGGAATTAAATCCGTTAATTCAGGACGACCTTTTGTTAATGTCCCTGTTTTATCAAGTGCTACAACATTGACATCACGTAAGGCTTGTAAGGCTTCACCTTTACGGAAAAGAATGCCCAATTCTGCCGCGCGACCTGTACCCACCATAATGGATGTTGGTGTTG
The DNA here is from genome assembly GCF_011045835.1 of Proteus terrae subsp. cibarius. Lineage (NCBI taxonomy): Bacteria > Pseudomonadati > Pseudomonadota > Gammaproteobacteria > Enterobacterales > Morganellaceae > Proteus > Proteus terrae. The sequence continues at coordinate 2,746,671 of NZ_CP047349.1, read as the reverse complement.
CTAATCCCATAGCACATGGGCAGGCAATAATTAACACGGCAACGGCATTAATGAGCGCAAAGGTTAATGCTGGCTCAGGGCCAAAAGCTAACCAAATAAAGAAAGTGATAGTTGCGCCTAACATAACCGCGGGTACAAACCACATGGTGACTTTATCAACAAGTGCTTGAATAGGAAGTTTAGATCCTTGAGCTTCCTCCACTAAGCGAATGATTTGTGCTAATACGGTATTGGAGCCAACCTTGGTGACTTTAAAACTAAAAGCACCTGTTTTATTGATGGTTCCGCCCACAACATCAGAGCCAATCTCTTTCGATACAGGTACAGGCTCTCCGGTTATCATGCTTTCATCAACGTAAGAGTGACCATCAATAATCTCTCCATCAACAGGTATTTTTTCACCAGGGCGAACAAAAACGATGTCTTCCATCACTACTTGATCCAGTGGGATTTCTAATGTCTCACCATGACGAGAAACTCGCGCTGTTTTGGCTTGTAAACCAATTAACCGTTTAATTGCTTGAGATGTATTTCCTTTCGCTTTGGCTTCAAGCGTTCTTCCTAACAAGATCAGGGTGACAATCACAACAGCAGCTTCAAAATAGATATTGGCTGTGCCGGCAGGTAAGACTTGAGGAATAAAGGTTGATACCACTGAATAGCCGTAAGCGGCTGCTGTACCAACAGACACTAATGAGTTCATATCAGGAGCACCGCGTAATAACGCTGGTATTCCTTTTTGGAAAAAGCGTAAACCAGGGCCAAACATCACAACAGTGGCGAGGATAAATTGAATATACCAGTTTAGTTGTTGCCCCAGTGTTTGAGTAACCCAACCATGTACGCCGGGAATAAAGTGTGAGCCCATTTCAATAACAAAAACGGGTAATGTGAAAATAGTGGCGATAAGTAATGCGCGACGTAATGAACGTTCCTCTTTTTCACGGCGCTCTTCACCTACATCACGTGTATTTGCTGGATCATCAGATAAACGACGGGGTTTATAGCCTGCGTGTACAACGGCGACCTCTAAATCCGTGATCGATACTACGCCTGATAAATGGCGTACCCGAGCGCGTTCAGTTGCAAGGTTTACCGTGGCTTCTAATACACCGGGTACTTGAGCTAGTGCTTTTTCTACACGACCAACGCAAGATGCGCAGGTCATTTCTTCAATTGCCAGCTCGGTTATCTCTTCGGGTACTTTATAACCTGAACTTTCAATGGCGCTCACGGCAACTATTGGGTCGGGTGTATTTGTAAATGTAATATCTGCACGTTCAGTGGCTAGATTGACAACGGCATCTTGTATTTGTGGTACGGCTTTTAAGGCTCGTTCGACACGACCAACACATGATGCACATGTCATACCTTCAACAGGTAAACTCAACCGATTGGCAGAGGACAACGTAGTATTAGTGTTCATCAAAAATCCCCTTTTAAATATGGTATGAGATAAAGCTTAGGCTTTACCATTAGGGGAAGGTCAAGAAATCGATAGTGATTTAATTTCTACGATAAAATGTATTTTTCTATTTTTAATTCAATGCATTATCTTCTATTTCTCATTTTCTGCATTTAATTTAAATCTTAAAGAAGTGTAAATTTATTGGATGATCAGCGAAATCTAAGCAGATAAATAAAAAACCCGCTTATTGTGATAACAAGCGGGTTTGGCTTACAAAAGAATAGGCATTACTCTTTTATGAGGTATCTATTATTTTTCAGAAATAGACGATTTTGTGTTTACAGTTTCATTAACTTTAACAGGTGATTTTAATGATAAGTCGCCACCTGTAAGTTGTTTCACTAAATCAACTGCAGATGATTTCAGATCAAGATCTGCACCGGCTTCATATTGATGGCCTTCAATATTGTTTAATTGAACGTTGCTACCACCTAAATCAACCTGACCTTGCTCACTTTTAATTTCAGCGCCTGCCAGCTTAGTTGTACCACTTACATTTAATGAAATATCATTTTTACTAGTTAAGGTTGTGGTTTGGGTCACTGCATCATTATCAATATGAGAAACTTTGATATCCGCATTGGCTGTATGACCTTCAGCACCAGTTACGATATTTTTGATACCGTTACCCACTGTGCCTACACCTTTATCAATTTTGGCTTTTGTTTCGCCACTGATACCCGTTTTATCTGCGATAGTTGAAGAGAGTGAATTATATTTATCAGAGATAACATCTGTTGCAGATTTAATACCTGAATCAATGGTCTCTTTGATAGTGTTTTCTAATAGTGATCCACCTGCTTTAGCTGTTTTATCAACTTGGCTAGATTTAGGATCATTGTTATGGTTATAACCGACATTTACATCAACATTAACGTGACGATCGCTGTCTTTTTGGCTAGTCACTGTAAAATCACCGCCCACATTACCCGTTACATTATCTGCAGAAACATTTGCACCAGAAAGAGCGAGGTTTTTGTCACTATTTAAAGTTAATGTGCCTGTTTCTACAGAGGCATTTTGGTGTGTAGACTTTTGTTGATCTTCAACGTTTACTAAAACTTTACCACCAATATCATGGATAGAGGTTGCTGGGTTTTCATCAGTCACTTCTTTTGGCGTCGTATTGGTTTGCTTGCCATTTAAAGAGATATCAGTACCCCAGTTATTTTTGTAATCCGTTGATTGTGCTGATGTCAGCGTGGTATCACCAGATTGAGAAGTTAATTGCGTATCTTTGCTATTAACTTTAGTACCTTGAAGATTAACAGAGCTACCATTAACGGTTAAATTACCTTGGTTAGCAATAGTTCCACCTTCACGAGAAACACTCTTCTCATCTTGCTTACCAATAGCAAATTCAGCACCGCCTAAGCCATTGACAGAAGATGATTTATCACCTGCATTTTGACCAAAGCCCGCTTGTAATCCACCCGATAAGTTCTTACCTGTTTCAGTACGTTGAGATTCTGTTGCTTGGAAATCAACTTTGTTAGTTGCAGTCAGAGCAACATCATTTTCGCTGGTTAAATGAGTGCCTTGTAAAGTCAGATTATGGCCTGAGTTTAACTCAATACCTTGAGAGGCATTCACTGAACCCGCTTTTGCTGTTGTCTGATCTTTTTGATGATTTGCACCACCTGCGTTAAAGCCACCACCGTAATCTTTACTGTCTGGTGTTGTACCGACTTTCAGGTTTGCACTGCCATTCACGTTATGTTGGCTTTCAGTGTGGGTATCTGCTGCTTGTGCAAGTGTTAAATCACCGCCAGCATTAATGACAGTTTTTCCATCTTGAGCATCAAATTTAGCGCCTTCATAATATGCGTCTTCACGTACATTAATATTGATATTACTGGCTGAATTAAACTGGCTACCTTCAGCTTTGGTTGTGGTTAGGTTTGTGTCAGTGGTTTTACCTTCACCTTTAATTGCTACGGTAATATCAGTGCCTGTTTTGGTGCTGACACCTACTTGACCGCCACCTGTTGTTTCATGGAAGGACTCTTGGTGTTTGTTTTGGGCCGTTTCACTGGTATGAGTGTTAGCGGTTAGCGCAATGTCACCTTGGGTAGATTGATAATGAGTACCTTGGTCATGTAGCGTTTTATTGCTATCAGTATTAATTTTACCCGCGGTAATTGATGTAGAAACCGCTTGACTATCACTTTGTGATTTCTGGCTACCGCCACCTTTAACACCGACTTCAACACCCACATTTGGCGCTTCTAAATTACTTAAGTTAGCAAGATTACTAATGGCATCTTTAAAGGTAACCTTCTTATCCATATCGGTATTGTTACCCGGTTTTGTGGTATCAATTCCATCTTCTACTGCTTTTTTAATCGGTTTAGTCACACCGCTATAATCAAGATTAACACCTACATCGACACCGATATTTAAGGTATCTGTTTTAGATGTTGCACTATCATTTGCAGCAAGGTGATTGATATTTTCACCTGATTCTTTATACGCACCATCAACTTTGTGTGATGCACCTTGATGCGTTACATCATTGTTTGCAGTAATGGTTAAATCACCTGCAACTTGAGTTTCGCTACCTTTATTTTTGGTGATATCAGTTGTTGTATGCTGTTTATCATATTGGAAATCAGCTTTACTACCGATCTTATCAACACCACCAGTATAGCTAAAGCCACCTGAAATGGTTCTATCTGTACTGTCAGTCTCTTTTTTATTTTCTGTTGAAACAAAAGCAATATTGTCACCAGAAACAATGGCATTACCTGCAGTTGTTTTTAAATCAGAGCCAGCAAAAGCGACATCTTTATCCGCTTGAACTTTAACACTGCCACCACTGATAGTAGATCCTACTTGTTCAGTTTCAGTGCTATTATTTTTGTTGGATGTATGAGTGATATGAAAACCTGCGCTATATTGCTTGTCTTCAACTTCTTTGGCATGACCAGTGATCTCTAATGATGTTTTTTCATCATTGATTTTCGTGATTTGCTGTGCAGATTTAACGTTGATATCACCTAAAGATCTAATGCCTAATTCATCAGCACTTTTAATTAAGCTACCAATTACATTGACATCTTTCCCACTAACTACTGTTAATTCTGCATCAGAAACTAATTCACTACCCGTTGAATGCTGTTGGTTAGTTTCATTCTTGTGGGAGTTTTTAGTAATGTTAAATGCAGTACCTGTACGTTCATCTGTTTTAGTGATGGTTTCACTAATCGCATTATCAATAACAACGTCACCTTGAGTCGTTTTAACAAAGGCACCTTGATTGCCTTTCACTTGACTACCTGTGATTTTGACACTGTTATCTGCTGCAAGTAGCAGTTGCCCGTCAGCCGTTAATTGTGTTGAATGACTGACTTCTTGTTTATTGTTATTGTTCTTATTATTACCACCGCCGATACCACCCCAAACGACATGATTATCAGTTACTGTTTTATCATTGTTGGTATTTTGAACATTAAGATTGATGTTTTCTTTAGCGTTAACAACAACATTCTCATTAGAATGTAATTTCGCACCTTGAGCAGTAACAGAGCCTTCAGCATTTAAACCTAGCGTTTTACCCGCAGTCAATTCACTGCCTTTTAAGGTTTCTGTTTGATGGCTATTGCTCCAGCTACCTGTCTCTAAACGAGAAGTATGGTTACGCTTATAGCCGTTTTCACTGCGATTTTCTTTCTCAACTAATCCGTTGATATTAATATCTTGATTAGCATTAATTGCCAGTGTGTTACCCGCATTAATTTTTGCACCTTCAAGTGTTACATCACCTTTAGTTGCTGTTAATGTCGCACTGTTTTTGGCATCAATATGGCTACCAACTTGCTGTACTAGCTCTTTTTCTTTAGTCACATCATATTGCCAAGAATAGAACCAGCGATTATCAGTATCAGTATCTTTTTGCTGTAACTGTTTACCATCAACCGTTAAATGAGCACCTTGTAATAAAATATCATCACCCATTAAATCAGAGGCTTTAATTTGGTTTTTATTATCAGCAACTAATGTGATGTTTTTACCTTTTAACTCTGTTTTTGTCAGAGTCTGGCTTGAACCACTGTTATTAACAGCAATACCACCACGGTAATTTTGATAGTTTTCACTACCATCTTTATCGTAGCTGTCATAGCGAACTTGGCTATCCGTTTGAATATTGTCCGCTCTGACACTTAATTCGTTATCAGCAACAAATTTACCTGTTAATTTAACCCCACTTCCTTCTGCGGTATTAATAATACGAATACGACCAGATTGCATACTACCAAAGAAATAACTATCTAAGGCAGAAGCGGGTTTTTGTGATGAAAGAATATCAAAGCGTTGGGAGAATGTATTTTGACCTGTTAATGCAGAAATTTCTGCAGCAGTTATTTTGCCTCTGCTATCAATACGAGGTGCAATTAAATCTAAAAGGCCGGGAGCGTGTAATCCGTTTTTACCAATAGAAAGTAAATTCGTATTGTTAAGTGTGCTATAACCTTTTAACTCACCATTTTCAAATAGTGGGTTACCGACAACCAAAGAAGAACGGCTGGTATTGATAAAACCGCATCCATCACAGGTAATACCATTTGGGTTAGAAAGTACATATTCTGCAGCGATACCAAAAACTTCTTGCTGGCCTAATAAGAACGAAGGATTTCGACTAACAACTTCATTTAAAATCAAAGAAGCAGCTTGTCCATTTAAATTGCTGTTAGCATTTAATTGTCCAGCAAGTTGTGATTGTCCCGCCTCTAAGGAGTTGTTAAAAACAGCGCCTGGTTTACCTACATTAAAATCTTGATATTGGTTATGAGAGATACCTTCATTATTTGGTGTAACGATATTAATGACTTGAGTGCCACCATTGACTGATGAAACATTCGGTCCTTGATTGCCCGCATCAGGAACAATACCTCCAGCATATGCATTTAGTGATACGAAAATAATCGCTAAAGATGCAGCAAGCCTACCCGAAGGAGAGAGCTTGAAGTTTTTTGATTTCATAGAGTTTTCTCCGTTTATTGCTATGAGTGTGAATCAAAATAAATATGAAAATCTAACTAACACTTGAGTAGGGTCTTTGGTTTTATTGGAATTCGTTTGGTTGTAAAGCAAATGCCCCTTGGCGACTTCAATATCGAATTGTGCTTTTTGATATTGGAGATTTAAGCCCGAACTTAGCCCATAGCCACTACGCCATCCTTCATAGTTACCATGTTGTTGAACTCGGCCAGCATCGAGGCCAATTCGAGGGGTGATTGAAAATGTGTTTATCCGATAAGGATAAGAAAGCGTATTACGTAAATAGCCGCCGTTATCGCCAGAAAGTGTACTTTGGTCAAAACCACGGATTGCGTTTTTATCCGTTAAACTAAGCCATTCCACACCCGGTAAGGTGTCGGGGCTATATTGACCAAAGAAGGCGCTATTGAATAAAAATGTAGAGTTCGATAAGGCAAAACGATGTTGCCAATTGGCAAAAAGCTTAACTTTTGTAAAGCGATAGTCATTACCATTGCCATTAGCAACACGAGGTGATTCATCTGCACCAAACCAACTAATGGCTTTTTCTGCACTTAAATTAACGCTGATGACACCATTTGGAACAATGTGTAAATGGTTGATACCTAACTCTACCGTTGTAAGTGCAGGGCTACTGATATCAAGGCGAATTTGGCTGAAATAGTTACGTATTCGCTTATGTGTTATCTGCATGTTTAAGGTATCAATCTGTTTTTGACTACGATAAAAAGCGTAATCTCCCCTTAAACCAACTTGTGTTGTATCACCGGATAAACGTACAGTACGTGTTTGTAATGCTTGATGAAATTCATACTCCGAATAGCTACCAAAAGTGCTGAATGTCAATGCACCATAAGGTAAAGAATAGAGTAGGGTGTAAGCACGATTAAAGCGTGTATTAGGATTATCAGTGGTAACGCTGGCATTTAAGCTGACAAAGTCAGATAGCCCTAATGGGCTGTCTAAGCTTGCATTGGTTCGAACTAACCAGCGTCCTGAGTTTTTTTGCCCATAGTTATCATTTGAAATATTAAGGTGCCATGGCGCTTGTCGCTGATTGGTAAGTTGAATAATAGAGCCACCTAATTGCGTACCAGGCAGTATATCGAGTTTAACTTTATTCGACTGTAAACGGTTTGCTTGATCAAGCCCTTGGTCCAGTTTTGAAAGCTTAAGAGGCTCTCCTTCAACCTGAGGGAAAAGTAGTGCTGTGTTAACGCCTCGATCACCGCCTTCAATTTTTTCAATAAAGCCTTCAATAACATACAGCCCAAGCTGTTGCTCTTGATTTGGGCGTAAAAATTGAACTCTAGCCGTGATATAACCATGTTGCAGATAGCGTTGGGTTAACTCTTTGACTAAACGGTTAACGTCAGCACTTTTTATACATTGCTCTGGTAATGGTGTTAAGGAATCAAGATCTTTTTCATTAAGTAAAGTAATTCCTTGAACATACACACCATTAATAGGCAAACAATGTTCTGATTCAGTAATAAGTGTGGGGGTAGGTGAAACCTCTAATGCATTTTCTTGAAGTTGTTGATAGCGATTTTGTTCAATAAGTTGATTTATTTCACGTTGGCTATCTTGTAATGCGCGCCGTGATTCTCCCATCGAGCCTAAATAGCCGGCGTCATTTGCTGTTAATCCACAGGTTGAAAATCCACTTAATAGTGTTAATAAAATAACTTTTTTTCTCATTTTACCTCAATATAAAGGTATTAATTCAAATATAAATAATGTTGCTTAAATATAGAAAGATAATAATTAATGTTTTTATATTATCGTTAATTTTAGAATAATAAATACCGGGTACTCTCAATATGAAAAGAAATTAAAAATCGATGAAATAAAGATAAATTTCTACCCGTTTCGATATTAAATAGCGACATAACTAAAATGATTGATATCTCAAATAGCATTATTTAAACAAATGATTCATTTAAATGGATTATATTGTGTTGATTTTCATGGTTATAATCTTACGCGTTATTTTTTTCTTGCTTAAACTACCATCGATTCAGCTATGTTAATTAAAACTTTTTCATTTTTTATAAAGAGAAGATAAATAATGAGAAGGAATTCGAAGATATGAAAAAGAAGCAGGTTAGTTAACTTTTCATTTGTTATTTATAAGTTTATTAATGTTGTATTCTGGAATAAATATTTCATGAATTATTATTTCATTTTAATGAATAAAACGACTAGTAGAAAAGTAAAGAGATTAGGGTTTTATTGTTAAATTATTATTCATGATAAAAAGTAGGGTTATTTAAATACAGCTTTCATTTTATGAAAATACAATATAAATACATGTATTACTACTTGATTTTATCAATAAAAATTTAAGTTATAAAAAAATATTTAATTAAAGATTAAAGTAAGTGATAGTGATCACGTTAATATATTATTTATTATAAATAGTGTGATTTTCGTCCAAAATATACTATTGTTATATTACTAATTGTGTTTAACTGTTATATAAATTAGCATGTAAATTGTACTATTTCCTGACTATAAGGGTTAAAGTATGTTCTCATCATTTAATGTTTTGATAGTATTAAGAGGTTTCTTCAGATTGAAGAAATGGTTTAATATTGATTCTGAACTCGCCTTCTACTTTCCTGAAAAATAATCCTTTTTTATATCCATCCAAAATAATTTAATACTCTTTTTCCGTTTAATTTAAATGGGAAGATTATTTTATTTATTCTAATTTTATTATTTAATATATTAAAGGTATTATCATGGCTAAAAGAATCGTAGAACCATTCCGCATTAAAATGGTAGAAAATATCCGTGTTCCTTCAAGAGAAGAACGTGAAGCCGCATTAAAAGAAGCTGGATATAACCCATTCCTATTACCAAGTCATGCTGTTTATATTGATTTATTAACAGACTCTGGTACTAACGCAATGAGTGATCACCAGTGGGCAGCAATGATAACTGGTGATGAAGCTTATGCAGGTTCAAGAAACTATTATGATTTAAAAGATAAAGCCAAAGAGTTATTTAACTACGATTATATTATCCCTGCTCACCAAGGACGTGGTGCTGAAAATATTCTTTTCCCAGTATTATTAAAATATAAACAAAAAGATGGAAAAGCGAAAAACCCTGTATTTATTTCTAACTTCCATTTCGATACCACAGCAGCACACGTTGAATTAAATGGTTGTAAAGCAATTAATATTGTTACTGAGAAAGCGTTTGATTCCGAAACCTATGATGATTGGAAGGGCAATTTTGATATTGCTAAATTAAAAGAAAATATTGCAAAACATGGTGCTGATAACGTTGTTGCCATTGTTTCAACAGTGACCTGTAATAGTGCTGGTGGTCAGCCTGTCTCAATGGACAATTTAAGAGAAGTTTACGAAATCGCAAAACAGCACGGTATTTTTGTTGTGATGGATTCAGCGCGTTATTGTGAAAATGCGTATTTCATTAAACAGCGTGATCCTAAATATAAAAATGCGACTATCAAAGAAGTTATTCTAGATATGTATAAATACGCTGATGCATTAACAATGTCAGCGAAAAAAGATCCACTGTTAAATATTGGTGGTTTAGTCTCAATTCGTGATAATGAAGAAGTATTCACATTAGCAAGACAACGCTGTGTACCAATGGAAGGCTTTGTTACCTATGGTGGTTTAGCTGGCCGTGATATGGCTGCAATGGTACAAGGTTTAGAAGAAGGTACTGAGGAAGAATATCTGCACTATCGTATTGGTCAGGTTCAATATCTAGGTGACCGTTTACGTGAAGCGGGCATTCCGATTCAATATCCTACTGGTGGACATGCTGTTTTCGTTGACTGTAAAAAACTGGTACCGCATATCCCGGGCGATCAATTCCCAGCTCAAGCTGTCATTAACGCACTTTACTTAGAGTCTGGTGTTCGTGCTGTTGAAATCGGTTCGTTCTTATTAGGTCGTGATCCTGCAACAGGTGAGCAAAAACATGCAGATATGGAATTTATGCGTTTAACCATTGCACGTCGTGTCTACACTAACGACCATATGGATTATATTGCTGACGCACTTATCGGCTTAAAAGAGAAGTTTAAAACGCTTAAAGGTCTTGAGTTCGAATATGAACCACCTGTATTAAGACACTTTACTGCTAGATTAAAACCTATCAAATAAATAATACTCCACAATAATAATGGCTCTCGTGCAATGCGAGAGCCCTATCCTTATTTCAGTAAGGACTAAAAAATGGAAAATAAGTCGGTAAATAAAGAACCCTCAATTATTGTAGGGGGATTTGTGTTGGGCGGCGCGATGATCGGTGCGGGAATGTTTAGCCTGCCAACAATAATGTCTGGTGCTTGGTTTATTAACTCACTCTTTATATTATTTATTGTCTGTTTCTTTATGTTTCATTCTGGAATTTATATTCTTGAATGTATATCTAAATATGGTGCAGGAACAAACTACTTTCATATATCGAAAGAGTTATTACCTAAATGGGCGTGTTATCTTGCGAATGCGTCTTTGATATTTGTATTATATATCTTAATTTATGCTTATATATCTGCTGCAGGTTCGGTCATTTATGAAGCTTCATCTTTATATGGTCTTAATTTAAACCTTAGAGTGATATTCTTTGTATTTACTATTTTACTAGGGGCTACAATCTGGTGGGGAGGCGCTTGCGCAAGTCGCTTAACCTCAATATTTTTATTTATTAAGATTGTTCTATTTGTGTTGGCGTTCTCGGGATTATTCTTTAAAGCGAGAGGTGATTTATTATTTACTGCAACCTTTGAAGGTAAAAGTCAATTATATCTTTATCCTTTTATTTTTATCATTATTCCTTATGCTATCACCTCTTTTGGTTATCATGGTAATGTTTGTAGCCTTTATAAGCTCTATCATGAAAATGAAAGAAAGGTTGTAAAAAGTTGTGTTATTGGTTGTGTTTTAGCACTGGTAATTTATTTACTTTGGATGATTGGCACGATGGGGAATTTACCTCGTGAGCAATTTATTACAATTATCCAAAAGGGTGGTAACTTAGATGCCTTTATTGATTCTTTATATACTGTATTAAACAGTAAATATATTGAAGGATTTTTATTGTGGTTTTCTATTAGTGCCGTATTCTGTTCATTTTTAGGGGTAGCGATTGGTCTGTTCGACTATATTTTAGCATCACTAAAATTTGAAGATAACAAAACAGGGCGCTTAAAATCTGGCGTTTTATGTTTTACACCACCGTTACTATTATGTTTACTTTTCCCTAATGGGTTTTTAATTGCGATTGCTTATGCAGGAACTGCCGCGTGTGTATGGGCAATTATTTGTCCTGCGGTTATGGCACTGAAAGCACGCGAGAAATTTCCAAACTCAGGTTTCAAAGTGTGGGGTGGCAAAGGATTAATTTATGCTGTTATCGCTTTTGGTGCAGTAGGGATTATTTGCCAAACATTAGCACAGTTCGGTTTCTTACCTATTTATCGTTAATTAATTGAGATAGTCAGGGAAAGAAAACCAGAGTAGCACCGTTGGATATACGTTATAATATCGTTAAGTTGTTATAATAACGTGACTATTCAATAGGTTGTCTATGATGGATAAAAAGAAGCTACATATTGCTGCGGGTATTATTTGTGATCAACACAATAATGTCTTTATCACCCAACGCCCTCTAAAATCGCACATGGGAGGGTTTTGGGAATTTCCGGGGGGGAAATTAGAAGATAAAGAGACTCCAGAGCAGGCGCTAGTACGTGAGTTACAAGAAGAAATTGGTATTGATGTAACGCAATGCTCACTTTTTGAAACAGTAGAGCATGATTTTCCAGATAGACACATTACCTTATCCTTTTTCTTAGTCACGCAATGGGATAATGAGCCCTATGGTAAAGAGGGTCAAGAATTCAAGTGGACATCGATTGGATCGTTAAATGCCGATGATTTTCCGCCTGCTAACCGTACTATTGTGGCGTTATTGCAAAAGTAAGCAAAAGTAGAATAGTGCTAAATAAGCACCTATAAATAAAATAGCCACTCAGTCGAGTGGCTATTTTTTATGTTCAGATTGGCATATTAAAAGTATTTAGGCTCTTGTTGTGGCGCTTCACTCCAATCATCGCTGTCATTAATATCGCTTTGGCTTGGAATGCGTTTTGATTCATCAGCCCATTCGCCTAAATCAATAAGTTGGCAACGCTTACTACAAAAAGGGCGATAAGGGCTACTTTCATTCCAAACAACTTCTGTTTGACAGGTTGGACATTTTACAATTAATTCTTCGCTCATTATCTCTCCTAGATCTCATTGGTGCTATTTATGCTCATATCAATAAACATAATGTTAGCAACAAGCGATCTCAAAAGGTAGCTCTAGAGGTACGGTTCCATTTTCACTATCAAGTGGTAAAAAGCGGATCGCATAGCGATTTTTATGCCCTGAAACTTGAGGATAGATTTGGTGATCAATGGCTATCTTAAGACGTAGCAATTCACCATCTTCAGCGCTGTCTTGGTAAAAACCACGGTGACTAAGAGCGGACTTAAATGTATCTGATTGGCGAATAAGCATGAGCAAACTATTTAATGCATTTTGTAATGGTAATAAACCTGCCAGCCAGCTTTGTAATCTTTCATCACGAGTTGCTTGAGGTAAACTTAACCATAAATGTAATGCTGGTACATCAAAATTACAGCATCCACCAGGAATACTTAGACGCTGTTTGACTAAACTAATGACTTTATCTTGTTTTAAATGCTGACCTATTCGAGGGGCTTTACTTAATACGGCTGCATTTTCAGCTAATTCATCAATAATCTGAGTGACAATCGCTTTATCAACATTAGGAAATGAAAGCCATTGCTGTAATTTTTTTTGTCTTTTTTCTAATTCTTTAAGTAATTCAGCACGGATTTCACCACGATCAAGGACTTCAATAAATTCTGATATCGCACGGAAAAACGAGAGTGCTGTGGGTAATGAATCAATTGCACGAAAACTGTTAATTTGAATCAATGAATTTTCAATTCTAAGCCATGAACGCATTTTTTCATTGAGGGGATGTTCGAAGATGATTGTTGTGATGTCATCACTCATGGCAATTGTCCTGTAACGCTTGTTGAGCTAATTCTAAGTAATGCTGATGGAGTTGCTTAACTTTTCCAATCATATTTTGGCTATTATCGTGATTTTCAATAATATCATCAGCGACGGCTAATCGTTCCTGTCTTTGAGCTTGAGCTTTTAAAATATTAAGAACTTGCTCTCGACTAACGCCATCTCGTTTTATAGTTCTTTCTATTTGCTCTTCTTGTGTAACATCGACAACAAGAACACGAGAGGCGAGATGCATTAATTTATTTTCGACTAATAATGGAACAACCCAAATAAAGTAGGGCGCTTTAATTTGTTGTATTTGTCTTTGAGTCTCTTGCTGTATCAATGGGTGAAGAAGATTGTTAACCCAAGTTTTTTCTTCATTATTTTCAAAAATAATCTGTCGCAGCTGTGCTCGGTTTAATGAACCATCAGGTAGCAAAATGCAGTCACCAAAATGCTGATGTAATGCATTTAACCCTAAAGATCGAGGCTCTACCACTAATCGAGCAATAACATCAGCATCGACAAGCGGTACACCTAATGAGGCAAAAGCATTGGCAACGGTTGTTTTACCACTGCCTATTCCGCCTGTAAGAGCAACTGTATAAGCCATTTTTGTTTATCTGTTTTTAATGAATTAAAATTTACGATTAGTCTAGGTATTCTAAAGGCTAATTTTGTTTTTATCACAAGATAATAACCGCAATATTTGGGTTTTATTCGGTTATTATGATAGATGATTTTCTGCTACCCTGACATCCTACCTCATAATGCGTAATAGAATTACCATTAATCAATAAGTTAGTGCTACACATAGTAACAGCATGTTACTCATAAAATTTGTGATTCACTGTATAGTATCACCTAACTGTAATATAGGAAGATACATAGCAATGATTAATGTGCCAATAATCAATGCAACAACTGTCATCAATATTGGCTCTAGCCAAGCACTAATGGTGTTTAATTGCTCATCGAGTTGATGATAAAACCAATCACTTAATTGCTGACAAAAATAGAGCAATTGTCCCGAGTTTTCTGCACAACTGATAAATTGATAACAAATAGGCGTAAAAAGAGGTTCATTTTTCATAAATAAGCTCAACGATTTACCTTGCATAATGTGACCGCTCATTTGAGAAAGTACTTGCTTATAAATAGGGTGTGTAAGTTGTTCTATTCCTATTTTTAAACCTTGTAATAAAGGTAATCCAGCTTGTTGTGTAATACTTATTATCTGAAAAATAAGGTGTAATTGCTGATACTTTAAAAGCTTACCTAAATAAGGAATATGAAGAAAAAAGGTTTGTTCAAAAAAATATAATAGTGAAAAAGAGTGTCGAATTAAGCGATAAGCAACTATTAATCCTATAAAGATAAACACTATCATACTAATATAATCAGTAAGCCATTGCGAAAAAGTAATTAAAGTGAGTGTTAAAATTGGAAGTTCTGTATTAAAGGCACTGTATAAAGACTGATATTCAGGTAAGACATAGAGCAACATAATACTGGTAATCAAAGTTAATACAGTGAGTAAAAAGGTTGGGTATTTAAAGGCTTTTTTGATTTTTTTAACAATCTCTCGATGTTTCTTTAATTGTATTATTTGAAGCGTAATAACTTCATCTAACTTTCCACTTTCTTCACCAATAAAAATAAAGCGACTCAATGTAATTGGGAAATAAAGCGGATAACGAGTTAATTGTTTAGAAAAAGAACCTCCTTGCATTAAGTTGAAAATGATATCTTCTAATACGCATTGCCAATGTGAGTAACGACATTCATCTTTTAATAGTGTTAATGCAGGAAGAAGTGCTAAACCTGAATGAAGTAATAGAGCTAATTGTTCGAATAATTGAATTCGATATTGCTTATCAGCATCTTGAAATAAAACAATTTTGAATAAACGTATTTTTATGGGGAGTTTTTGTTGTTGTGTTAGTTTAATAAATGCCTCGTTATTAGAGGATGCCAGTATTTTTCCTGTACACCATTCTCCTTGATAAGTTAATGCATCATAGCGATAAATTAGCTGTAATCTCATTCAATATCTCCTAGTGTTTGATAAACCTCCTCAAGTGTCGTTATTCCTTGTTTAATTAATGAAATGCCGGAATAGAGTAAGTGATAAGGGGATGAGAGAGTTTGTTTTAAGGGCTCAAAGCAGTCATAAATAGCCGTTCTTCCGTTATAGCCTGAATAGCATTGCTGGCAACCAACAGCTTGCCAGTTTGGTATTTCGATCATTTCTTTGTTTATATTTATATGCTGTTTATTGGGTAGACATATTTTGCAGAGTGGACATAAACAACGAACTAATCGTTGTGAAATAATTAAGCTAACACAGGAGTGAATAAGATCTTTTTCAATTCCTAAGTTATATAGACGCATTAATGTGGATGAAGCCGAATTAGTATGTAAGGTTGATAATACAAGATGCCCTGTTTGTGCTGCTTTTATTGCCATTTCAGCAGTCGATTGATCACGTATTTCACCTACCATAATAATGTCAGGATCTTGGCGTAGTAATGCCCGTAATATTGTTGTGAATGAGATCCCTGATTTTTCGGAAATTTGGATCTGATTAATACCCTTTAGAGGTAATTCAACCGGATCTTCAACACTATTTATATTTAGGTTTTCTTTATTTAAATAACGTAAACAACTATATAGTGTGAGCGTTTTTCCGCTTCCCGTAGGCCCTGTAACTAAAATCATTCCTTGCGGTAAATTTAAATATTTTTTTAATAGCGTTAAATGTGAGGGTTGAAAGCCCAGGTGATTTAATTCCGGTTGTTGTAAATTATTGATAAGCCGTAAAACTACTTTTTCGCCATATAATGTGGGAAGTGTCGCAATTCGTATTGAATAGTTTTTTTCATGATAAGACCAATTAAACTGCCCATCTTGAGGCAATCGCTTCTCTGCAATATTTAAGTTAGCGAGTACCTTTAAGCGAGTCACTATTTCTTCAGAGAATTCATTTGGAGGTGGCGAAAATAGATATAAATGATTATCTATTCTGGCTCGAATTCTTACACTGATTTGCTGTGGCTCTATATGTAAATCAGAGACACGCTTTAAAATACTTGTACGTAATAGATTCTCAATAAATTCTGTTGCAGAGTGTGTGATATCCATTCTTCACCTCTTTAATACTTTCTGACTTATTTGTGTTGTCTTCAATGTTTAAAGTGCGCAATAGGAACACTCGATACGAGTGCTCCCTTTATATAAGAGCATTAATATGATTTTAAAATCTCACTACACTGTTTTTGCAACGTAAGATTTGTTGTAGAACATTGTGTTTTCCATATCGGAACGAGGTCGTTAACTCCTTTCTCTGACGACATTGTGATTGTCAGACCATCAAGCTGAGTTTTTCCTGTTGCACTAATCACACCGTGCAACACATTTATATCGGATAAATATCGACTACGAAATTGTTGCGGCATAAAAGAGGAATCAGAATTACAGTGTTGAGGTTCATTTTCATAACGGCATAATTCTACCGCAGAACGATAGGGAGACAGTGTTTGTAAGACATCGGTTAATGCGGCTTTTTGGATATAACCTTGATAGGCAGGAATAGCCACTGAGCTTAAAATTGAGATGATAGCAATCACAATCATAAGTTCCATAAGGGTAAAACCATTTTCATTAGAGTGATAATTAAGTGCATTCATCTAGCGTCCTCCTTGAGTAATAGACACTAGAAGTATGAAAAAAAAAGACTTTATTAGCGAATAGATAAGATAAAGTTTGAGTAAAATATCGAAAAGAAAAGGGAGATATACATATTTAACTTTTATTATTGAGGGAAAGTTCGCATTTATTGATGAGTATGAGTTAATAGAGTTATTGATAATAGTAAAACAAAATAAAAGAGGGTTGATGTGGAAATTAAACAAGGTTGGCTAATCGATGCTAGACAGGTTCCTTCACCTAATCATGATAAGAGACCTGAAGGAGAGCTCCCTTCTTTATTAATTGTTCATAATATCAGTTTACCTCCTGGTGAATTTGGTGGGCCTTATATTGACCAACTTTTTACCAATACATTATCAGAGCAAGATCATCCTTTTTTTAGTGAGATTGTTAGCTTAAGAGTGTCGGCTCATTGCCTGATTCGGCGTGATGGAGAAATTGTGCAATATGTGCCTTTTACTGAGAGAGCGTGGCATGCTGGCGTTTCTTTATATAAAGGCAGAGAAAAATGTAATGATTTTTCAATCGGTATTGAGCTTGAAGGTACTGATGAGTGCGATTTTACCCAGCAGCAATATCAACAATTAGTGAAGGTAACTCAATCGCTTATTACTCTTTATCCAGCCATTAAAGAGAACATTACTGGACATAGTGATGTTGCTCCAAATAGAAAGACCGATCCGGGGCCTCACTTTGATTGGGCTTATTACCGCAGTTTGTTAACAAAATAACTGCTTGAGTTGGGTTTTAATGCACTTAATTAGAATTTAAATTCAAAATTGTACTGCTGTCACGCTTCAGTTTGACTGTTTATGTGTTTAAAAAACGTTAAAAAATTTATTTTTAACGTTTCTAGATAATGCGATCTAGTTATCACTTTTGATGAATTTTTAAAATAATTTGTTAAAATTTGCAGGTTTTTATGATTTCGCTCAACAACTGTATGGACAGTTAGTGAATACTTTGTTACTTTATTATCCGTTATATTAAATTGGTATTACCAATTGACAACTCAATCACTAAGGTAATAGTTATCCAATAATGGCTTCCAGCAATATGGCTTATACAAAAATCCGCCAACCTAAGCTTTCTGATGTTATTGAGCAACAGCTTGAGCATCTGATTTTAGAAGGTACTCTGCGCCCGGGAGAAAAACTCTTACCTGAGCGTGAGCTGGCGAAGCAATTTGATGTATCTCGCCCTTCATTGCGTGAAGCTATCCAAAAATTAGAAGCTAAAGGCTTTTTACTCCGTCGCCAAGGCGGTGGCACTTTTGTTCAGCACAATCTCTGGCAAAGTTTTAGTGATCCTTTAGCTCAACTGCTTAGCGGACATCCCGAATCTCAATTTGATCTTTTAGAAACTCGTCATGCACTTGAAGGTATTGCCGCATATTACGCCGCATTACGTGGTACTGATGAAGATCTTGATCGTATCAAAGCTAGCCATGATTGCATTTTGAAAGCTCATGAAAAGGGTGATTTAGCCGCTGAGTCTGAAGCTGTATTGCAATATCAATTAATTGTAACGGAAGCTGCTCATAATGTCGTTTTATTGCATCTATTACGATGCATGGTGCCAATGCTTGAGCAAAATATCCGCCAGAATTTTGAGTTTCTTTATACTCGTAAAGAGATATTAACTGCAGTAAGTGAGCATCGTAGTCAGATTTATCAGGCTATTATTAATAGAGAGCCAGAAGCTGCGCGTGAAGCATCACATCGCCATTTGGCCTTTATTGAAGATGTTTTGTTGGATATGAGTCGTGAACATACTCGCCGTGAGCGCTCTCTGCGCCGGCTACAACAACATCCTGATTTATTTTAGTAGCACAGATCCTGACCGCTAAGTCTGTACTACCTATCGCCCTGTGATTTTCAGGGGAAGCGGTAATAACAGCAGGGCCTATCTTCCCGTCATATCAGATTGGTATAACGGGAAGATAGGCTCCCATAACCATTAAAAACAGATAACAGATAAGGAATACACCATGTCAGATATGCTGAAAAATGACGTGGATCCGATCGAAACTCGCGACTGGTTACAAGCGATCGACTCGGTCATCCGTGAAGAAGGTGTTGAGCGTGCACAGTTCCTGATTGATCAGGTATTAAAACAAGCCCGTAATGGTGGTCTTAATATCGCTTTAGGCGGTTCTGTACACAGCGATTATATCAATACCATTCCTGCTGAAGATGAACCCGCTTACCCTGGCAATCTGGAATTAGAGCGTCGTATTCGTTCTGCTATTCGCTGGAACGCAGTAATGATGGTTCTGCGTGCATCCAAAAAAGATTTGGAACTCGGCGGACACATGGCGTCATTCCAATCTTCTGCAACTTTATATGAAGTGTGCTTTAACCACTTCTTCCGCGCGCAAAATGAAACTGATGGCGGTGACTTGGTTTACTTCCAAGGCCATATCTCCCCAGGTATCTACGCTCGTGCATTCTTAGAAGGTCGTTTAACTGAAGAGCAATTGAACAACTTCCGTCAAGAGATTGGTGGTAAAGGTTTATCTTCTTATCCGCACCCTAAATTAATGCCTGAATTCTGGCAGTTCCCAACAGTTTCTATGGGCCTGGGACCACTATCTGCAATTTACCAAGCTAAATTCCTGAAATATTTGAATCACCGTGGCTTAAAAGATACGACTAAACAAACTGTTTATGCGTTCTTAGGCGATGGCGAGATGGACGAGCCAGAATCTAAAGGTGCTATCACCATCGCAGTTCGCGAAAAATTAGACAACCTGTGCTTCGTGATTAACTGTAACTTGCAGCGTCTTGATGGCCCAGTTACAGGTAACGGCAAAATTGTTAACGAATTAGAAGGTATCTTCGCGGGTGCTGGCTGGAACGTTATCAAAGTAATGTGGGGCGATCGTTGGGATGAGCTTCTGCGTAAAGACACTTCAGGTAAACTCATTCAATTAATGAATGAAACTCTGGATGGTGACTACCAGACATTTAAATCTCGTGATGGCGCTTATGTTCGTGAGCACTTCTTCAATCGTTATCCAGAAACAGCTGCATTAGTTAAAGATATGACTGATGATGAAATCTGGGCATTAAACCGTGGTGGTCACGATCCGAAGAAAGTCTTTGCAGCATTCCAAAAAGCAAAAGACACTCAAAATCAACCAACTGTTATTTTAGCTCAAACCATCAAAGGTTATGGTATGGGTGAAACGGCAGAAGGTAAAAACATTGCTCACCAAGTTAAGAAAATGAACATGGATGGCGTTCACCATTTCCGTGATCGTTTCAATATTCCTGTTGCTGATGAGCAAATCAAAGACCTGCCTTATATTACTTTTGATAAAGACTCAGAAGAATACAAATATCTGCACGCACGTCGTCAGGATTTAGGTGGTTACCTACCAGCTCGTCGTCCACGTTTTGAAGAAAAACTGGATATCCCAGCACTGGAAGATTTCAGCCAATTACTGGAAGAACAATCTAAAGAGATTTCAACAACTATCGCATTCGTTCGTGCTCTGAACGTAATGTTGAAAAATAAATCTATCAAAGATCGTTTAGTTCCAATTATTGCGGACGAAGCACGTACTTTCGGTATGGAAGGTCTGTTCCGTCAAATCGGTATTTATAGCCCGAATGGCCAACAATATACGCCTCAAGACCGTGAGCAAGTTGCTTACTATAAAGAAGACGTTAAAGGTCAAATTCTGCAAGAAGGTATCAACGAACTGGGTGCTGGCGCATCTTGGTTAGCAGCTGCAACATCTTACAGCACTAACAATCTGCCAATGATCCCATTCTATATCTACTACTCAATGTTTGGTTTCCAACGTATTGGCGACTTATGCTGGGCTGCAGGCGACCAACAAGCTCGTGGTTTCTTAGTAGGTGGTACTTCAGGTCGTACAACACTTAACGGTGAAGGTTTACAGCACGAAGATGGTCATAGTCATATTCAATCGCTGACTATTCCTAACTGTATCTCTTATGATCCAGCATTCGCTTATGAAGTAGCTGTTATCATGCAAGACGGTTTAGAACGTATGTATGGTGATAAACAAGAAAACGTTTATTACTACATCACTACACTGAACGAAAACTACCATATGCCAGCAATGCCAGCCGGTGTTGAAGAAGGTATCCGTAAAGGTATCTACAAACTGGAATCACTGGAAGGCGCGAAAGGTAAAGTTCAATTACTGGGCTCTGGTTCTATTCTACGTCACGTTCGTGAAGCAGCACAAATCCTGTCTGCTGAATACGGCATTGGTTCTGATGTTTATAGCGTAACTTCATTCACTGAATTGGCTCGTGATGGTCAAGATTGTGAACGTTGGAACATGTTACATCCATCTGAAGCACCGCGTGTACCTTACATCGCTCAAATTATGAATGATGCACCAGCTGTTGCCTCTACTGACTACATGAAACTGTTCGCTGAACAAGTTCGTACTTATGTACCAGCAGATGATTACCGCGTATTAGGTACAGATGGTTTCGGTCGTTCTGATAGCCGTGAAAACCTGCGTCACCACTTCGAAGTTGATACTTCTTATGTGATTGTTGCTGCATTAGGTGAATTAGCTAAACGTGGTGAGATTGATGTGAAGGTTGTTGAAGAAGCAATCAAAAAATACAACATCAACCCTGAAAAAGTAAACCCACGTCTGGCGTAAGAGGTAAAGTGAATGTCTATTGAAATTAAAGTCCCAGATATCGGTGCTGATGAAGTTGAAGTCACCGAAGTGATGGTGAAAGTGGGCGACCGCATTGAGGAAGAACAATCCTTAATCACTGTAGAAGGCGACAAAGCTTCTATGGAAGTTCCATCACCACAAGCGGGTGTTGTTAAAGAGATTAAAATTGCCGTGGGCGACAAAGTCCAAACAGGTTCTCTTATCATGATTTTTGAAGCAGAAGGTGCCGCGCAAGCAGCACCAGCTCAAGACGCAACACCTGCACCAGTAGCTGCGCCTGCAACAGCTGCACTGAAAGAAGTTCACGTTCCAGATATCGGTGGTGACGAAGTTGAAGTCACTGAAGTGATGGTAAAAGTGGGCGATAGCGTTGCTGAAGAACAATCACTGATCACTGTTGAAGGTGATAAAGCTTCAATGGAAGTTCCAGCACCATTTGCTGGCGTAGTGAAAGAAATTAAAATTGCAACAGGTGATAAAGTGAGCACAGGCTCTCTGATCATGGTATTTGAAGTTGCGGGTAGCGCACCTGTTGCTCAAGCGACACCAGCACCAGTTGCATCTGCACCAGCAACATCTGCTGTGAAAGAAGTGAATGTTCCTGATATCGGTGATGACGAAGTTGAAGTTACTGAAGTGATGGTGAAAGTAGGTGATTCCATCTCTGAAGAACAATCACTGATCACTGTTGAAGGTGACAAAGCTTCAATGGAAGTTCCAGCACCATTTGCTGGTGTAGTTAAAGAGATCAAAATTGCAGTGGGCGATAAAGTAAAAACTGGCTCACTGATCATGATTTTCGAAGTTGCAGGTGCAGCACCAGTTGCTCAAGCGCCAGTGGCAGTAGCTCCAGCGCCAGCAAGTTCTGCTCCGGCAGCACCTGCTAAAGCACAAGCGACTACGCCAGCAGCGAAAGAAGAGTTTGTTGAAAATGACGCTTACGTTCATGCTACACCAGTGATTCGTCGCTTAGCGCGCGAATTCGGAGTGAATTTAGCGAAAGTGAAAGGTACTGGTCGTAAAGGTCGTATCTTACGTGAAGACGTTCAGTCTTACGTGAAAGAGCTAATTAAACGTGCTGAATCTGCGCCAGCGAATGCAGGTGGTGGATTACCAGGCATGTTGCCTTGGCCAAAAGTTGACTTCAGCAAGTTTGGTGAAATTGAAGAAGTTGAATTAAGCCGTATCCAGAAAATCTCTGGCGCTAACTTAAGCCGTAACTGGGTGATGATCCCTCACGTAAATCTGTTTGATGAAGCAGATATCACTGAGGTTGAAGAATTCCGTAAACAGCAAAATAAAGAAGCAGAGAAGAAAAAACTGGATGTTAAGATCACTCCGTTAGTCTTCGTAATGAAAGCAGCTGCGAAAGCACTGGCAGATATGCCACGCTTTAACAGCTCTATCTCTGAAGATGGACAAAAACTGATCCTAAAAAAATACATCAATATCGGTATTGCTGTAGATACACCGAACGGTCTTGTTGTTCCTGTTTTCAAAGATGTTAACAAAAAAGGCATTATCGAACTGTCTTATGAGTTAGCTGAAGTTTCTAAGAAAGCACGTGCAGGTAAATTGACTGCAGCAGATATGCAAGGCGGATGCTTCACTATTTCTAGCCTTGGTGGTATCGGTACTACCGGTTTTGCACCAATCGTTAACGCACCAGAAGTTGCGATTATGGGACTTTCCCGTTCTTCTATGAAACCAGTATGGAACGGCAAAGAATTCGTACCACGCTTGATTTTACCAATGTCATTATCTTTCGATCACCGTGTGATCGATGGTGCTGACGGTGCTCGATTCATCACTCTGATTAATCAGTACATGAGTGATTTACGTCGTTTGGTAATGTAATTTTAAAACCGGTGCTTAGCGCCGGTTTCTCTGATTACAGTGATGGATTTTACAGTCATACATCTTAGGTTGTGAGATCCATCATGTTAGAGCGCTTTTCAGTTTATTAACATTTCTGTAAACTGCATGCGGTATGTAAGTCTCGGTGTTAAATATGGATTATCGTCTGACTCGCCGGACAAATAAATAATGAGGTCACGATGAGTACTGAAATTAAAGCACAGGTAGTGGTTCTCGGTGCAGGCCCTGCGGGTTATTCCGCGGCGTTCCGTTGCGCTGACTTAGGTTTAGAAACAGTTTTAGTAGAACGTCACTCTACTTTAGGTGGTGTTTGTCTGAACGTGGGTTGTATCCCTTCTAAAGCGTTACTCCACGTTGCTAAAGTTATCGAAGAAGCGAAAGCATTATCTGAACACGGTGTTGTATTTGACGCACCAAAAACAGATATCGACAAAATTCGCATCTGGAAAGATAAAGTTATTTCTCAGTTAACGGGTGGCTTAGCTGGCATGGCTAAAGGCCGTAAAGTTACTGTCGTTAATGGCGAAGCTCGATTCACTGGTTCTCATACATTGTCTGTTGAAGGTGCTGAAGGTACAACTACCATCACTTTTGATAATGCAATCGTTGCTGCCGGCTCACGTCCAATCGAATTACCATTCATTCCACATGAAGACCCACGTGTATGGGACTCAACAGATGCACTGCAACTGAAAACTGTACCAGAACGTTTACTGGTTATGGGTGGCGGTATTATCGGTCTGGAAATGGGTACGGTTTATCACTCTCTGGGTTCTCAGATTGACGTAGTTGAAATGTTTGATCAGGTTATTCCTGCTGCTGATAAAGACGTGGTTAAAGTATTTACCAAACGTATCAGTAAGAAATTTAACCTAATGCTAGAAACCAAAGTAACTGCGGTTGAAGCAAAAGAAGATGGCATCTACGTAACAATGGAAGGCAAAAAAGCCCCAGCAGAACCACAACGTTACGATGCAGTATTAGTTGCTATCGGTCGTGTACCTAACGGTAAACTATTAGACGCAGGTAAAGCAGGTATCGAAGTTGATGATCGTGGCTTTATCCATGTTGATAAACAAATGCGTACTAATGTACCTCACATCTTTGCTATCGGTGACATCGTTGGTCAACCAATGCTGGCTCACAAAGGTGTTCACGAAGGTCACGTTGCA
Source organism: Proteus terrae subsp. cibarius (assembly GCF_011045835.1). Classification (NCBI taxonomy): domain Bacteria; kingdom Pseudomonadati; phylum Pseudomonadota; class Gammaproteobacteria; order Enterobacterales; family Morganellaceae; genus Proteus; species Proteus terrae. The sequence goes on along the minus strand of NZ_CP047349.1, from coordinate 2,721,681 downwards.
GCAGAAGTTATTTCTGGTAAGAAACATTACTTCGATCCTAAAGTTATTCCATCAATCGCTTATACTGAACCAGAAGTTGCATGGGTTGGTATGACTGAAAAAGAAGCGAAAGAGAAAGGCGTTAGCTATGAAGTGGCTTCTTTCCCTTGGGCAGCATCAGGCCGTGCAATCGCATCAGATTGTGCAGATGGTATGACTAAACTGATTTTCGACAAAGAAACTAACCGTGTTATTGGTGGTGCAATTGTTGGTTCTAACGGTGGTGAACTGCTAGGTGAAATCGGTCTAGCAATTGAAATGGGTTGTGATGCTGAAGATATCGCATTAACTATCCACGCTCACCCAACGTTATACGAATCAATCGGTATGGCTGCGGAAGTATTTGAAGGTAGTATTACTGACCTGCCAAATCCAAAAGCGAAAAAGAAAAAATAAGCAACTTGTTTACTGAAAACAGCTTTACTGAAAATAGTTTTGCTGAAAACAGTTTACTAAAGTAGTTTAAATGATAAGAGCTAAGTTCTTTATAGAACTTAGCTCTTTTTTATTTATTCAAAAGGTGTTTTTTAGCTATATATGCTTAGTCGTAATATTATCAGAATATGAGAAATTGTACTTAAGTGTTTATTACTCTATTTTTTTATTATGATCTGATTTTGGGATGGTATATATGATGAGCAAACACACTTCTTTTCGTTTTTTTCTATTGTTGTTTATGGTGAGCTTTTCTTTAGGCTCTTTAGCTAATCCTCCCCATGGGAATGGGAATGGGAATGGGAAAGCACGACATTATCAGAATAATAACCATATAAACTCTAATAAAAACGATGGGCTATCATCTGAAATAATGATTAATAGTAATGGGCTAGTGTCTGTTTCTTTAACTTATAAAGATGCAAGGATCTTAGCCATAAAAAATAATATTGTTGGTTATCAATCTCTGCCACCGGGTATAGCTAAAAATTTAGTCAGAGGGAAACCACTCCCTCCTGGGATCATGAAAAAAAACATCCCAAATAATATGTTAAATCAATTACCATATTATCAAGGGTATGAATGGAAAATAGTAGGAAATGATTTGGTTTTAGTGGCAATTGGAACATCTATAATTGCAGCTGTGATCAATCATGTATTTGATTAATTAGATATTTTATCTTTCATTGTTTGAGCTAAATAGAGCTAATATATTATTTTAAATAAAATAACAATTTTTAAGTAGGTAGCTTCTACCTGTAGAAAAGGCTCATTTTATAACAAATCAATATTATTCAAATTCTTATCAGCGCTTAGTAAGCTTTCTCTTAAATAGTATATTTCTATTCATATCTATAGATTCTTTATAGTATTTTATCTAAAAAACTGGGTAAAAATGTTTCTTATATATTTTGTTTAAGTGTTTTAATCTGAATAAGTGGATATTTGAATTTGATTAATGTTACTTTTATGTGAACGAATTAACATCGTGTTGAAGATTTGCTATGCTGATACCCTTAGCTGGGCATAATCTCACAACCACTTATGTTTTATGCGAGCAAAAGATCCTCTGACCTGGAACCCTATAGACAGGGTGCAGACAGCCGGGTTATACAAAATGACAAAGAAGCGAGGAGACAGTCGTGCTAGTAGAATACCGTAAGCACGTAGCAGAGCGTGCAGCTGAAGGTGTCGTTCCAAAACCTCTCGATGCCACACAAACAGCCGCACTTGTTGAGCTATTAAAAAATCCCCCTAAAGGTGAAGAAGAATTTCTTCTTGATTTAATTGTTAACCGCGTTCCACCCGGAGTTGATGAAGCTGCCTATGTTAAGGCGGGTTTTTTAACTGCCCTCGCGAAAGGCGAAACCACATCACCTCTTATCACTCCAGAAAAAGCAGTTGAATTATTAGGTACCATGCAAGGTGGCTATAATATTCATGCTTTAATTGGATCTCTGGACAACGATAAATTAGCGCCAATAGCAGCTAAAGCTCTTTCTCATACATTACTGATGTTTGATAACTTCTATGATGTTGAAGAAAAAGCTAAAGCAGGTAACGTTTACGCTAAGCAAATTATGCAATCTTGGGCTGATGCTCAGTGGTTTACCGAGCGCCCAGAATTAGCAGAAAAAATTACGGTTACCGTATTTAAAGTCACGGGTGAAACTAATACTGATGACTTATCTCCAGCACCTGATGCTTGGTCTCGTCCTGATATTCCATTACATGCTTTAGCAATGCTGAAAAATGCACGCGAAGGTATTGAACCAGATCAACCAGGTAGTGTTGGCCCTATCAAACAAATCGAAGCGTTAAATAAAAAAGGCTTCCCTTTGGCTTATGTTGGTGACGTTGTAGGTACTGGCTCATCACGTAAATCAGCAACTAACTCTGTGCTTTGGTTTATGGGAGACGATATTCCTTTCGTTCCTAATAAACGCGGTGGTGGTGTTGTTCTTGGTGGCAAAATCGCGCCTATCTTCTTTAATACTATGGAAGATGCAGGTGCACTCCCTATCGAAGTTGATGTTTCTAAATTAAATATGGGTGATGTTATTGATATTTACCCATACAAAGGTGAAATTCGTAACCATGAAACGAATGAGTTACTGGAAACCTTTGAACTGAAAACCGAAGTATTAATTGATGAAGTTCGTGCTGGTGGCCGTATTCCATTGATTATTGGTCGTGGATTAACGTCTAAAGCGCGTGAATCACTAGGTTTACCTGTTAGCACACTGTTCCGCCATGCTAAACCTGTTGCAGAAAGCAACCGTGGTTTCTCGCTAGCTCAGAAAATGGTAGGCCGTGCTTGTGGCCGTACAGGTGTTCGCCCTGGCGAATATTGCGAGCCAAAAATGACTTCAGTAGGTTCACAAGATACAACAGGCCCAATGACTCGTGATGAGCTAAAAGACTTGGCGTGTCTTGGTTTCTCTGCTGATTTAGTGATGCAATCATTTTGTCATACTGCAGCTTATCCAAAACCGGTAGACGTTACAACGCATCACACTTTGCCTGACTTTATTATGAACCGTGGTGGTGTTTCACTGCGTCCGGGCGATGGCATTATCCACTCATGGTTAAACCGTATGTTACTACCTGATACTGTCGGTACAGGCGGTGACTCGCATACTCGTTTCCCTATTGGTATCTCATTCCCAGCTGGTTCAGGCCTAGTAGCTTTTGCTGCGGCAACTGGGGTAATGCCATTAGATATGCCAGAATCTGTTCTGGTACGTTTTAAAGGCGAAATGCAACCGGGTGTGACACTGCGTGATTTAGTTCATGCTATTCCTTATTACGCAATTCAAGATGGTTTACTGACAGTTGAGAAAAAAGGTAAGAAGAATATTTTCTCTGGTCGTATTCTTGAGATTGAAGGCTTACCAGAACTGAAAGTAGAACAAGCATTTGAGCTTGCTGATGCATCAGCAGAACGTTCAGCGGCGGGTTGTACTATTAAACTGGATAAAGCGCCAATTATTGAGTACCTGCAATCTAATATCATTTTGCTGAAATGGATGATAGCTGAAGGTTATGGCGATCGTCGTACTATTGAACGTCGTATCACTTCAATGGAAAAGTGGTTGAAAGATCCGCAATTACTTGAAGCTGATACAGATGCAGAATATGCAGCAGTGATCGAAATTGATTTAAATGAGATCAAAGAGCCAATTCTATGTGCGCCTAACGATCCAGATGATGCTCGCTTATTATCTGAAGTTGCAAATAGCAAAATTGATGAAGTATTTATTGGCTCTTGTATGACCAATATTGGTCACTTCCGTGCTGCAGGTAAACTGCTTGATCAACACAAAGGTCAATTACCAACACGTTTATGGGTTGCTCCACCAACAAAAATGGATGCAGCGCAATTAACGGAAGAGGGCTATTATAGCGTCTTTGGTAAGAGTGGAGCACGTATCGAAGTGCCGGGTTGTTCACTATGTATGGGTAACCAAGCGCGTGTTGCTGATGGTGCAACTGTCGTTTCAACATCGACACGTAACTTCCCTAACCGCTTGGGCACAGGTGCTAATGTGTATCTTGCTTCTGCGGAACTTGCGGCAGTGGCTTCATTATTAGGTCGTTTACCAGAGCCTCAAGAGTATCTGGATTTCATGAATAAAGTGGATGAAACCGCAGAAGATACTTATCGTTATCTAAACTTTGACCAACTAGAGCAATATACCGATAAAGCAGACCAAGTTATTTTTCAAACAATGGTTTAATGGTTAATATATTGCTTTAAAGTATTTTATATGAACAAACGGGGGGCAAATGCCTCCCGTTTTTTGTTATTTTTGTCATAATAAGAATAAGATATTTTTTATTAAAAAAGCGAGTGCTTTATAAGGGGCGTACACCATGGATTATGAATTTCAGCGAGATCTCACTGGCGGTATACTAGCCCGTTTTTCGATGGATCATGAAGCAATAGGCTATTGGCTAAATGATGAAATTCAGGGCGACATTAGTCTTATCGATCAAATTCTTGAAGAAATGGAAGGTATTAAAGGTAGTGAAAGACAGTGGGAACTTATCGGTAAAGAATACAGTCTTTCTATTGATGACGAAGAAGTGATGGTTAGAGCTAATACCTTGCATTTTGAAACAGATGAAATGGAAGAAGGAATGAGCTATTACGATAACGAAAGCATCTCTTTTTGTGGTTTAGATGATTTTGCTACTATGTTACAAAAATATCGGTTATTTATTCTGGAAAATAGAAGGAATTAACAATTCCTATATATTTTTTGAATAAATCTGCCACAATATACTATTGAATTACTATTCTTTTCATTACGTTTTTAAGTTTAAAAGGTGGTCTAATGAATGAATTACCCGCTAGTTTAGATGAAGCAACAGGTTGGTTTGTGGCAAATCAGGATCTTTTTATTCAATATGCAGTGAATATTGTCGCCGCATTCTTGATCCTATTTATAGGTCTTTTTGTGGCAAAAATGATTGGTAAAGGTGTCGCAAGAGTTTTAACGCTACGTCATATCGATGCCACTGTTGTCACTTTTCTGTCAGTTCTGGTTCGTTATACCGTTGTTGCTTTTACCTTAATTGCGGTATTAGGACGATTAGGCGTTCAAACAGCTTCTGTTATTGCTGTATTAGGTGCCGCTGGTTTAGCTGTTGGTTTAGCATTACAAGGTTCGCTGTCTAACTTTGCAGCTGGTGTACTGATTGTTATTTTCCGTCCGATCCGTACTGATGAGTATGTGATGATCGGTTCTGTTGAAGGTACAGTGAAAGATGTGCAGATTTTTTCAACCACATTACGTTCAGCCGATGACAGAATTATTGTTATTCCAAACAGCAAAATTATCAGTAGTGAAGTTATCAACTTAAGTCGTGAGCCAAATCGTCGTACACAAATTATTGTTGGTGTGGCTTATGATGCTGATATTGATAAAGTGAAACAAGTGCTGGGTGACGTTGTTGCTAAAGACAAACGTATTCAACATGATCAAGGAGTGACTATCCGTTTACATGAAATGGCTCCATCTTCATTAAACTTTGTGGTACGTGTTTGGACAACCAATGGTGATGCATGGCCTGTTTATTGGGATCTAATGGAAGATTTTAAACGTGCATTAGACGCGAATAATATCGGTATTCCATTCCCACAAATGGATGTTTATATGCATCAAACACAAAGTGCGACAGCGAAAGCAGAATAGTCTCACAAGAATAAATGACATAGAGCCACGTTAATAACGTGGCTTTTTTTGTATGATAAGACAGGAGAAATAATAAGATAACACAGATGGTAAAAGGGATTGGATACTAAAGATGGAGATAATCTTAAAGAGCTTATTTTTCATTTTTCATTACGTTGATAGTTATATTGTGTTTGTTTTGTCGCTCCTATTATTGTGGTATTCCCATAAAACAGAGAAAAAACGAGTACGTATTATCTTATTTATTACTGCACTAATTGTGGTAACACCTCATGTCACAATTTGGTCTAATTTTATTTTTATGCTATTAGTGAGTATGGCTATTTCATCCTATTAATCCTACTAGCACTTTATTTTTTCCTATTTTATCGCCATTAGTTTTTCTTATTATCAATAAGAATGATTCATTTCCTCTAATATCAAAATCCCTCTATTATTCATCTGATATTAAACGAATAATTATTAAGGTATTTTGCATGTTTACAACTTTTTTTCAGGGGTTCTTATTAAGCGCAGCAATGATCCTACCGATTGGCGCCCAAAATGCCTTTGTTTTGCAGCAGGGGAGTAAAAGGCAGTTTCACTTAATGAGTGCATTTTTATGCGCTTTAAGTGATGTTGTTTTAATTACGGCGGGTGTTTTTGGTGGAAGTGCTCTTCTCAGTCAATCAGAAATACTTTTATTATTGATCACTTGGGGAGGTGTGGCGTTCTTACTATGGTATGGCTGGAATGCATTTAAAACTGCGTTTTCAAAAGATATTGAATTATCACAAAGTGAAAATCAAGTAAAAAGCCGTTGGCGCGTGATTGTGACATTAGTTGCTGTGACTTGGCTTAATCCTCATGTTTATTTAGATACTTTTGTTGTGATAGGCAGTATTGGCGGGCAATTAACATCAGAACTACGCCCTTGGTTTACATTTGGTGCGGTATTTGCTTCTATAAGCTGGTTTTTTGCGTTATCACTACTTGCTGCCTGGTTTTCTCCAATATTAAGCAAAGCGCACTCTCAACGTATTATTAATCTGTTTGTAGGATGTGTAATGTGGTTTATTGCTGTTCAATTAGCAGCACAAGGATGGAAAACTCTCTTTTAATCTTAAAGAACTTTACATCAGATATGCTAAGGTTCTTCTTAGCCATAAAAGATGGTCTTAAAATTTATTATGTCGGGGGTTTTTGTGAAATTAAAAGCAATTGTATTAGCATCCGTGTTTACGCTGGGATTACCTTCACTTGCATTAGCTGCTTCTGAGCCAGAAGGACCACATATTACAACATCGGGTAATGCGACAATTAAAGCCGCTCCTGATATGGCGACATTAAATATTCAGGTTAACGAAAGAGCAAAAAATGCCGCTCAGGCTAAGAAACAAGTAGATGAGCGTGTCGCAAAATATTTTGCCTTCTTAAAAGAAAATGGTGTTGTGAAGGAAGATATAGATGCTGCTAATATCCGTACTCAACCAAATTATGAGTATGATAAAAAAGCAGAGCGTTCTGTAATTAATGGTTATACTGCAACACGTACTGTGAATGTTAAAATTAAGAAATTAGAACAGCTGAATACGTTACTAGATGGCGCATTAGCGGCTGGTTTAAATGAAATTAATAACGTTGAATTTGGTGTAAATAATCCTGAGCAATACAAAACAAAAGCACGTGAAGTTGCGATTAAAAATGCCATTGATCAAGCAACGTCAGTAGCAAAAGGTTTTGGTGCGGATTTAGGTGCAGTTTATAGTGTCAGCTATCGTGCACCAGAGGCGACACCTTATCCAATTGCACAAGTGCGTATGGATGCGATGGCATTAAAAGCACAAGCACCTGCTGCTGTGCAAGAAACCTATGAACAGCAAAGTATCGAGTTTAAAGATTATGTTGATGTAGTTTTTGAATTAAAGCGCACTAAATAATCATTCCGTGATCAAAATAAAATAGGCTTCAATATGAAGCCTATTTTTGAGTTAATAAGATGAAAGAGCATATTACTCTTCATCCTGCTTTAAAACTTTACGACCAAAATCAATGAGTGCATCTGTCACTTTTCTCATGGTTCTACTTTCTGGTGCAAATCGGTGCCAATAAAGCATACGTCGTTGGCAAAGCCCCGGCGTCAAATCAACCAATTCTCCACTTTTTAGTTCATTAGCAATTTGCAGATGAGGGATCATACAACAGGTTGAACCTTGTTTAGCTAATTGTACAAAGGCTTCAGAGGAGTTCACGATATGGCACGGTACACTGCCCGGAGATAAACCGAAGTTTTGTTGTAAAAATGCCTGATGCATATCATCAAGATGGTCGAATGCCACTGCCGGTGCTTTTAATAATGAAGATTTTGTTACGCCGTTTGCAAAGTAGCGTTGAGCAAAATCAGGAGAAGCAACAAATAGATAATCGAGAGCACCTAATTGATCGACAAGGCAACTTGGTAGTGCTTGTGGTTGAATACTGATTGCACCAACGACTTCACCTCGTCTTAATCGTTCTTGAGTGCGAGTTTCATCTTCAACTTGAATATTGAGACGAATAGGCAGTTGCGTTAATACAGGGTGTAACGCGGGCAATAGCCATGTAGCTAAACTGTCCGCATTCACCGCCAAAGAGAGTAAAAGAGGTGTGGAACCACTGTTTTCATCACCCAACCATTGTTCTTCAAGTAATTCTACTTGATGCAATAGTGCTAATAATTTTTGCCCTTGTTCTGTAGGTTGAGGTGGAACAGTTCTGACTAATAGCGGTTGTCCAAATAAATTTTCTAACTGTTTGATACGCTGAGAAACGGCAGATTGTGTAATACATAACTTTTGCGCAGCTCGTTCAAAGCCACGTTCTCGAATGACGGCATCAAGGGCTTGTAATGCTCGATAATCAGGGCGTTTCATTAACAGACTCTCTTCGATTTTATATTCTATTGCTTACTATGCCATATTTTTCGTTGTAATGAGTTAAAATGTTGCTTCTCAGTTTTTGATGTGTCTCGTGCTAGTTTTGAATGCAATATGCTATTCTTAGTCCATTAACGTGATAAATAAGGTTTTTTTAAATGACTCAGGATGAATTGAAAAAAGCAGTGGGTTGGGCAGCGCTTGAATATGTAAAACCAGGCACGATTGTTGGTGTCGGTACTGGCTCTACGGCTTCTCACTTTATTGATGCATTAGCAACAATGAAAGGTCAAATCGAAGGCACAGTTTCAAGTTCAGAAGCATCCACAGCAAAATTAAAGAGTTACGGTATTCCTGTTTTCGACTGTAACGAAGTTGATTCTTTAGATATTTATGTTGATGGTGCTGATGAAATAAACCATCAAATGCAAATGATCAAAGGTGGTGGTGCCGCATTAACGCGTGAAAAAATCATTGCGGGTGTAGCGAAAACATTTATCTGTATTGTTGATGAATCTAAACAAGTCGATGTGCTAGGTAAATTTCCGCTACCAGTAGAAGTTATTCCAATGGCGCGCTCTTATGTTGCACGTGAACTCGTTAAACTGGGTGGTTTACCAGAATATCGTGAAAATGTGGTAACTGATAACGGTAACGTTATTTTAGACGTTCATAATTTAACAATTCTTAATCCTATTGAGCTGGAAAACAAAATTAACAGTATTCCGGGTGTTGTAACTGTAGGATTATTTGCTAACCGTGGCGCGAATGTTGTTTTAATGGGCACCTCTGAAGGTGTGAAAACCATTAAATAATTCTTTTTAAGATAGGTAGCTCTGGCTACCTATTTTTAAATTATTTTAGAAACTGCAAATTCAGTGATATATATCACACGATAGTTATATTTCTCTTTAAAATCCTGCCTTTTTTAAAGTCAAAATCATTTTACTCGGTAGAAAATCACTTTATTTACCGCTTATTCTGTCATCACTGCAATCGGTTGTATTGCGACAAAATCTATTTTTGTTATGTTGATGAGACAGGATTTTGTTTTTCATTAAATGTAATAACGATAGGGCAGGGTAAATGGTCAAAGTATCTTTGGAAAAAGAAAAGATAAAGTTTCTACTCCTCGAAGGTGTGCACCAAAGTGCAGTAGAAAATTTAAGAGCTGCGGGTTATACCAATATTGAATATCACAAAGGCGCATTATCGGACGAAGAATTAAAAGAAGCTATCCGTGATGCACGTTTTGTTGGTCTTCGTTCCCGCACTCACTTAACAGAAGAAATTTTTGCAGCCGCTGAAAAGTTAGTTGCTGTGGGATGCTTCTGTATCGGCACTAATCAGGTTGATTTAGATGCCGCTGCTCGTCGCGGTATTCCTGTATTTAACGCTCCTTTCTCAAACACTCGTTCCGTGGCAGAGATGGTACTTGGTGAATTACTGTTATTACTGCGTCGTATTCCTGAAGCAAATGCGAAAGCGCATCGTGGGATTTGGGATAAACAAGCGAAAGGTTGCTTTGAAGCGCGTGGTAAAAAGCTGGGTATTATTGGTTATGGTCACATTGGTACACAGTTAGGTATTTTGGCAGAAAGTGTGGGTTTAGATGTCTATTTTTACGATATTGAAAACAAACTACCATTAGGTAATGCAACACAAATTCGTCATCTTTCTGAACTGTTGAATATGTGTGACATTGTCAGCTTACATGTGCCAGAAACACCATCAACCAAGAATATGATTGGGCATGAAGAAATTAAGCGCATGAAACCAGGCTCAATTCTTATCAATGCTTCTCGTGGTACTGTGGTTGATATTCCTGCGTTATCACAAGCATTAGAATCTAAGCATTTATCCGGTGCCGCTGTTGACGTATTCCCATCAGAGCCGGGTGCGAATAACGATCCTAACGATCCGTTTGTTTCTGAACTTATCAAGTTTGACAATGTGATATTAACACCACATATCGGTGGTTCAACCCAAGAAGCGCAAGAAAACATCGGTTATGAAGTTGCGGGCAAGTTAGCGAAATATTCAGATAACGGTTCTACATTATCTGCTGTTAACTTCCCTGAAGTATCACTGCCAAGCCATGGTGATGATGTAAACCGTTTACTGCATATTCATGAAAACCGCCCAGGTATGATGAACAGCATCAACAACGTGTTTACTGAAGAAAACATCAACGTAGCCGCACAGTATTTACGTACATCAGGTAACGTAGGTTATGTTGTGATTGATATTACAACACAAACGAAAGCCCAAGCTGAATTAGTGTTACAAAAAATCAAAGCATTACCGGGAACAATCCGTGCTCGTATGCTTTACTAATTATTGATACATTATCGGTAATATATTGAAGGCTCGAAATATCGAGCCTTTTTTGTATTTATCAATTTTTAATTATTGAATTTGTTGCTTCCATAATTGGTAATAGAGTGCTCGATTTTCTATTAAATAAGCATGTGTTCCTTCTTCTAATACCCTACCTTTATCTATTACATAGATATAATCTGAATGCACTAATGTATTTAGACGATGTGCAATACTAATGACGGTTCTGTTTTTACAAATCTGAGGCAAATTCGCTAAAATTTGTGCTTCTGATTTGTAATCTAATGCTGATGTTGCTTCATCTAAAATAAGAATACGCGGATCAGTTAATAAAGCTCTAGCAAGCGCAATACGTTGACGTTGTCCTCCTGATAAATTTCGACCTCTTTCTCCAACTTGAGTGTTAAAACCTAAAGGAAGTTGCTCAATAAAATCTAAAGCCCCTGCAAGTAGGGAAGCTTCTATTATCTCTCTTTCACTCGCGTTGGGTTTTGATAAACGAATATTTTCAAGGATTGAGCCACTAAATAAAAAACTCTCTTGTAAAACAAGGCTAATACTTTGGCGTAAAGAGAGTGGATCGGCGATAGCGAGATCCATTCCATCAATATAAATTTGCCCTTGTTGAGGCGTATAAAGACGTTGGAGCAAACGTGTAAGAGTGCTCTTTCCTGAACCAGAACGCCCCGTAATACCGATAAATTTACCGGCAGGAATAGATAAAGAGAGTGCTTCAATGACATCTGGTGTGTTATTAGCGTAACGGAAATAAACATTTGAAAAAACAATACTTCCTGTGATTTTAGGAACGGTCGCAGTTCCATAAGGATGATATTCAGTAGGAGTGTTCAAAATATCGCCAACACGACGCAAAGAAATGGTTGCTTGCTGAAAATCTTGCCAGCATTGGGCTAAGCGTAAAATGGGTTGTGTAATATGCGCAGTAAAAAGATTAAAAGCAATAAGCTCACCCACACTTATTTGTGCATTGATAATTAAATTAACACCTTGCCATAAAATAATAGCCGTCGCGATTTTATGAATGATAGAGATAAGTTGTTGTGCAAATAACGCTTTTTTAGCACCAGAAAAGCGTTTGTTAATATGATCTGTAAGTTTGTATTGCCAGTTTTCTATAAATTTATTTTCTGTTGCTGTTATTTTTATGGTTTCGATACCGTTTATTGCTTCTGTTAGTAGACTGGTATTATCCGCATTGGCCTGATATTCCTGCTCAACCCAATAGCGAATAAAAGGGCCACAAATAAGCCAAAGTAGAAAGTAGAGTGTTAATGCACCTAAGGTTATCCAGGTTAAAAGTGACGAATACGTGAACATGACAGAGATAAATACGATGATAAAAAACAGATCTAGTATTCGCATAAAAGCAGAGCTAGTAATAAATTGCCGAATATGTGAAAGCTCTTGAATACGGGTAATAATCTGCCCTGATTGGCGTTGATTAAAAAAATGGCTAGGTAAGCAGATAAGATGCTGGAATACCTTTCCTGAAAATTCAGCGCCTAACTGACAAGAAATAAAAATGTATAACTTATCGCGCAAATAAAGATAGAGGGGTTCTGTGACAGCAATCAGTATCAATAAATAACTAAAAAGGTGTAGGTTAGATAAATTTCTTCCTGTTAGTACTTTATCAATCATAATTTCGAAAATTAAAGGACTGACTAACGCAAACAGTTGACAGAAACAAGCTAAAATAAAGATAAAAAGTAATATATTTTTTTGTCTTAACAGGGAAGGAATAAACCAGCGGAAATCAAATTTAGCTGATAATGGAGAGGGCTCTTTAGTAATAAGTAATAGTGTATTAAGTTTCTTTTTTTTATCAATAATAAACTCACTTTTAATATTATTTCTAGGTTCTAAAACAATAATTTTTTCCTTTTTTATATCTTTTAAAATATACCAATGCTTATCTATTTCAATAAGGGTGTTAATTATGTTTTTTTTCTCTTTATCATAATCAAAGGTATCAAATTGACATTTTAAATTTAATAATTGAGCGGTTTCAAAAATATTCCATTTGTTAAGGTGATTATCACAACCAAGAAAATGAATGATCTGTTCTTTTTTTATATTTCCTCTGCCTTTTTTAGAAAAATAAAGTAATCCATCAATAATAGAGTGGTGATATTGGCTTTTTTCCATGTTAGTTATATTTTCCATAATATGAAGTATCTTATTTTTCAGTAAGTGCATTATGACGATAAGCTTCTATTGGACTTAAAATATAATCAATGACACGACGTTGTTCAGTGATTATTTCGGCAGTTAAAGACATACCAGGGATAAGACGATATTCTCTTTGGTTATTTTTAATTGTTTGTCTGTTTAATTTAATAGTTATTGGATAAATTGAGCCTAATTGGTCGTGCTGAACCGCATCTTTAGCAATATTAATAATTTCGCCCTCCATGGTGCCATAGAGTGTATAAGGAAAAGCATCTATTTTTATCATTGCTTTTTGCCCTAAATGAATAAAACCAATATCTTTATTGAGCAAATTAACTTCAGCAATGTTATCTTGGTTATCAGGTACTATGACCATCATACCTTGTGATGGTTGTAATACACTGCCTAGTGTATGTGTTGAAATTTGTTGAACTGTACCTGTTATTGGAGAACGTACTTTTTTTAGTTGCTGTTTTTTTTGAAGATGGTTAAGGTTTTGATGGTAAATGATCAATTCGCTTTCATACTGCTTATATTTATCATACCATTCTAGATGTTTTTGTTTCTCTAATTGATTTAGATTTTGCTTTTTCTGTTCTTCTTGGCTTTTTAGTAGATTATATTCTGAATCTTTCGTTTTTATCAGTCTTTTTATTTCTAGCAACTCTTTTTGATTTTCTAGATACTCTATCTTACTAATAAAATTTTTTATATACAGTGTTTGTTTTAATGTGAATCGTTGTTCAATATTTTCTTTTAATTTTTTTAATGATAATAAATCATTGTAAGTCATCAATTGGTTTTTATTATTTACTTCAATCTCTGTCTCGACTACTTTTATATTACTATCAAATTCTTCCTTTTCTTTTTTATAGCTAGTTAAAATATTTCTTTTTGCTTTTTTATCTAACGTATTAAAATGGTAAAGATTTTGAGGAGATATATCTTGGCTTAATGCTTGATAGCGTATTTTAAGCTGTAAGATATTGTCTATCTTCTTTTTTATTCCTATTATTTCTTCATCAATACCTAATATATCAAGTGTTAGTAATATATCGCCTTGATTAACTTTTTGTCCTTCCTTTACATGAAGTGTTGCTAATCGGCTATGTTCAGATATTTGAACAAGTTGAGAATGCCCAATAGCAATAAGTTTACCTGTTGCAGGGGATTGTATATTTAATTTACCGAAATAAGCCCATAGAAGAAAGGCTATAACATTTAATGAAATAAGTATCGCAATATAACGACTATAAGGAGTGATGGGCTTTTCGATAAGAGCAATGTGGTTAGGGTAAAAATCGTAATTTTTTGCTTTATTTTTACGCTGAAAAAGAGTGAGCAAAATAGAGGATATATTTAGTTTCATTCTCAACATCCTTGTTGAAGTTGCCAAAGTTTTTTGTAGTAGCCACTGTTTGCAATTAATTCTTCATGGTTTCCATCTTCAATAATTTTCCCTTTATTTAACACAATAATACGAGAACAATTTCGAATAGTTGAAAGGCGATGAGCAATGATAATAACGGTTTTACCTTTAGCAATAAGAGGGAGGTTGTTTTGAATTATGGCTTGGGAGTTATCATCTAAAGCGCTGGTGGCTTCATCGAAAATTAAGATTTTGGGTGAGGGTAATAAGGCTCTGGCAATTGCAATACGTTGGCGTTGACCTCCTGATAATGATGCTCCTCCTTCTGTAATAAGTGTGTCATATCCTAAAGGAAGTTTTAAAATAAACTCATGAGCACCCACCATTTTTGCAACGTGAATAACTTCCTCTAAAGAAGCATGTTGATGAGTTAATCGAATATTATCAAATACACTTAAATGAAATAAAAAATTCTCTTGTAACACAAAACCGATTTGCTGACGTAGGTTAGTTAAATGAAATTGTGTAAGTGGAATACCGTCAATTTTTATACAGCCTGATTGTGGAATATAAAGACCTGAAATCATTCGCACTAAGGTGCTTTTACCCGATCCTGAAGTACCAACAATACCAATAACTTCATGTTTTTTAATATGTAATGAAATATTATTTAAAATAGTAGGAGTATTGCTTTGATAATAAAAACTCACTTTATTAAAGGTAATTTCACCTTTGATATTGGATTGTCGTGTTGCAGTATCCTGCTCTTTAGGAAGATTAAGAATATCTTGTAAGTTATAGATAGCTGTTTTTGTTCTGATATATTTGCCCCAAACATCGATTGCCGTCGCAAAGGGTTGTAAACAGAATCTAAGGAGCATCATAAACGCAACAAGTTGACCTATTGTCATCGAGAGAGAAATGACTTCATAGGCACCTAGCCATAATAGTAATGCTATTGTTGTTTTATTAAGAAATAACACAATAAAGCGTGAGAAATTATCAATATTTTGAAGTACTAAACTTTTTGAGGTGACCTGATGAATTTGTGTATACCACTGTTGTATAAATCGAGGTTCAAGCGAAAGGCTTTTAATTGTTTCAATCCCCCCTAAACTTTCGGTAAGAAATCCAGTATTAATTGCCGCTTTTTGATAAAGCTGTCGAACAGCAAGCTCTATTTTAGGTGCGAGAAATTTAGCTAAAATAAGATAAAAAGGGATCGTGGTAATGAAAAACAAAGTTAGCTTTAACGAAAACATTACCATTGCAAAGATAAATATAAAGATAAAAGAAAAATCGACAATTAACATTAATAACGTATTAGTAATAAATTCCCTAATAATGTCTAATTCTTTTACTCGAGTGACAATGGCACCAGTTTGCCGTGATTTAAAATAACTAATCGGTAATTTAAATAAGTGTTCAGTAAGTTTTAAGCTTAAGGTGATATCAATTTTATTTGCTGTGTGGTGATAGATGTGCTCTCTAATTCCTTTTAGTACCCCTTCATAAATAGCAATAAAAGCCAAAGTAACAACTAATACATCAAGTGTTAATTGTGCGTGATGAATAATGACTTTATCCATAATAATCTGTGTAACTAAAGGAGTTGCCAATAGTAATAATTGCAAAATTAATGAATAAAATAAGATACTATAAAAAATAGTTTTATATTTTTTAAATGCAGGGAGAAACCAAGTAATGTTGAATTCATTATTTGCTTTAAAATCAAGATAATAGGCGGATTTTATTTTAAGTGAATTATCTTTACTGATAGTTTCTGTTTTATCTTTTTGAGTGTTGTAAATAAGAATATTGTTGTTATTATTTTTTAGTAAAATAAATAAGTTGTCATTATTATCTATAATAATTAATTTGTGATTAATTTGTTTATTTAATAAAGTGT
Organism: Proteus terrae subsp. cibarius; assembly: GCF_011045835.1. Classification (NCBI taxonomy): domain Bacteria; kingdom Pseudomonadati; phylum Pseudomonadota; class Gammaproteobacteria; order Enterobacterales; family Morganellaceae; genus Proteus; species Proteus terrae. The sequence continues at coordinate 2,705,301 of NZ_CP047349.1, read as the reverse complement.
GTGCTTTTATTTTCTTTAATTTAAAACTGTGCTCTTTTTCTAATGAATTTACTGTGTGATTGTGTTCTATTTTTATTTCTTTGTTTTTAATTAGGAGGATAATAATTTTAATGCATTTAATTAAATGAATATCTTTTTCATTCATTAGGATAAATACCTTTTGAGTAGGGAAATGTAAAAGGTATTTAAGAATGTTTTTTTTATAAAAAATATAAAAAAACACAGATAATTATTAATGATAAAAAATAGAATAGTTTAAAAATGCCACCTTTTTTCAGGAGTAATAATTTCAGGTAATGGAACATCCCAATTAGCGGTAGGGAGATAATCAACTTGTTGGCAAGTATGAGCAAGACCCATTGGGTAAAATGATTTTTGTTGCCAGTTTTCTAACGTTCTATCGTAAAAACCGCCTCCCATACCTAATCGTTGGCCTTGTGCATCAAAAGCCACTAAGGGGGTAAAAATAATATCAATATCAGATATGGGAATAACCATGTTCACATTTAAAGGAGGTTCAGAAATATTGAAACGATTTTTTACTAACGTTGTAGAAGGTGTGTAACGTAAGAAAAGAAGATGGTGGCGATGAAATGGGTGTAATACAGGTAAACAAACTTGTTTATTTAATGCCCATAGCTGGGAGATCAAAGATGATGTATCAATTTCACCGTCAAAAGAAAGAAATAGTGCAATAGTTTGTGCTTGTTTGACTTTAGGATGAGCAAGAACTTGTTCACATAATTTATCAGCTGCTTGTTGTTGCTCTTCTAATGTGAGTAAACGACGTTTTTGGCGAATAGCTTTGCGGATCTCATCTCTTTGTTGAAAAAGTGAAGTGTGTGTCATTCATCAATCCATCAATAAGCGGTTGGTATTAAGTGGAAACCATCATTTAAATCAATTTATCACACTTTAGAGGTAAGAAAGCGAAGAAGTTGAAGATATGAGAATGAAAGCATAAAAAAAGTTCTAAACATTAAGTAGTTATAAAATACTTAGTGTTTAGAACTTTAGTAGGAGGTCTCCAAGATGCCGCCGCAAGCTGTAACCCTTGAACCCATGGTCCAAGGTGAACATAGTGTTGCTACCATTAGGCTGCCTGAACGAATCGGGTATGCTCACAAGCAACAGATCACCACGTTCTATGTGTTTCGAATATCGGCTCAGGGGACTGGCCCGCTGGCAAACATCTCAGAGAAATTTGGTGGGTGCGCTAAGCACCTTATCTATGAACTATTGTATTATTTTAATTGTAGAAAGCAACCTATTATCTGTGAATTTCGTGGTGTACGCATGCTTTCTGAACAAATCTACTTCGCAGTTGAAAAAGTGCGATCATGGTGCTTGCCTTGATCGTGTAAAGCTTGTTCAATGGATTGTTGTAGCATTTTTATTTTCTCTTCCATGTTGTAGGCATAGTCTCTGGTTTTTAACTTTTCTTCTGCCAACTCATGACTCATATTTAATGCCACGATAAAAATTAAGTGCTCTGTATTGGAAACACCACTGCGTTCTTTGAGATCTTGTAATCGTTGTTCCAGTTCAGCAGCAGAAGCCAGTAAAGCATCTCTTTGTTCTGGTGGGCAATTGACACGTAATGAGCGCCCAAAAATTTGAAGATCAACGGGTTGTGCGGACATGATTCCTTCCTGACATAAAATCTGTGCTACGTGTTTAGTAGTGTATACGGTTATAACGCTGTATTAAACGCTATTACTGCAAAAATTCCAATGATTAACATGGCTTAACTGGTACAGCGACTTCTATTGATGGTAGCATATCTTGAACTATTCCCCTAAATGCGACGTTTATTCTTATGTCAAAACAGAACACATTACCGAATTATCAAACTATTGATGCATTATTACAGCAACATACAGTACCTTTAACCGCGGCTGAAATGCATGGTTTGATCACGGGATTTATTTGTGGTGCAGTGCGTGATAGCAGTTGGAAAACCTTATTACACGATCTGACCAATGAAGGCTTAGCTTTTCCTAAAACGCTATCAGAGCCACTTGAAGAGCTTTATCACATCACCTTAGAACAACTCGATGACAGTGTGTTCAATTTCTCGATGTTAGTACCTGACGAATCTGAATCTGTTTTTCCAAGAGCCGATGCTCTTGCAGGTTGGGTTAATCATTTTCTTTTAGGTCTGGGAGTTGCTCAACCTAAGTTGTCTGATCATAAAGAATTGACCGAAGTGATTACTGATTTACGTAATATTGGTGCGCTAGGTTACGAAGAAGACGAAAACCAAGAAGAACTTGAAGATGCGCTTGAAGAAGTCAGTGAATATGTAAAAGTATCCGTTCAACTTTGTTATATCACTTTTGTCGCACCAAAAGACAAAGGAAATGACAAACAAAATGAGCAACGTGTATTACATTAATTTCATCATTAATTAGATAACCATAAAGATAAATGAAAGACAGGAGTGGGTATGAATAAGCAAGAATTTTTATCCCGTCGTCAGGCATTATTAGCACAAATGAAGCCTGCGAGTGCAGCTATCTTTTTTGCCGCACCACCAGCGCAACGTAATGCCGATAGTGAGTATCCTTATCGCCAACATAGTGATTTCCTTTATCTAACTGGTTTCAGCGAGCCTGAAGCTATTCTTGTGCTGATTAAAAGTGATGAAACACATAACCATAGTGTGCTTTTTAATCGCGTTAGAGATTTAACCGCTGAAATTTGGTTTGGTCGTCGCCTTGGACAAGAAGCTGCACCTGAAAAGCTGGGTGTTGATAAGGCGCTACCTTATGAAGATGTGGGTGAACAACTTTACCAATTATTAAATGGGTTAGATGTTGTTTATCATGCTCAAGGTGAATATGCGTTTGCTGATGAGATAGTCTTTAGTGCATTAGAAACTTTAAGAAAAGGATCTCGCCGTAACTTAAAAGCGCCACAAACTATTATTGATTGGCGTCCAATGGTTCATGAACAACGTCTGTTTAAATCTGATTTTGAACTTGAATTACTGCGTAAAGCCGGAAAAATTACTGCATTGGCACATACGCGTGCGATGCAAAAATGTCAGCCCGGTATGTACGAATATCAACTTCAAGGTGAGATTGAACATGAGTTTGTTTCTCATGGTGCGCGTTTCCCTTCTTATAACAGTATTGTCGGCAGTGGTGAAAATGGTTGTATTCTTCATTACACCGAAAATGAAACTAAAATGCGCGATGGAGATTTAGTTCTCATTGATGCAGGCTGTGAATATGAAGGCTATGCGGGCGATATCACCCGTACTTTTCCTGTTAATGGCAAATTTAGCCGTCAACAACGCGAAATTTATGACATCGTCTTAAAATCCATCAATGTTTCTTTGGAATTGTACAAACCTGGTACAAGTATCAAAGAAGTCACTGAGCATGTCGTGTATATCATGGTCGAAGGGCTGGTTAAACTGGGCATTATGCACGGTGAAATCGATCATCTTATTGAGACAAAAGCCTATCAGCGTTTCTTTATGCATAGCTTAAGCCACTGGTTAGGTCTTGATGTTCATGATGTTGGACATTATGGCACTGAGCGTGACCGTATTTTAGAACCGGGTATGGTACTGACCATTGAACCGGGACTTTACATTGCACCAGATGCAGATGTGCCACAAGAGTATCGTGGTATCGGTATTCGTATTGAGGATGACATTGTTATCACGGAAACAGGCAATGAGAATTTAACGGCATCTGTCGTTAAAGATCCTGATGAAATTGAAGCTCTGATGGCTGGAAAAATTTAAGGCTAAAATCAGCATGAATGTGATTATTGTGGGTGGTGGGATGGCTGGTGCGACATTAGCACTTGCACTTTCTGCATTAAATAAAGGTAAGATTTCAATTTCGCTAATTGAAGCAAGAGAGCCAGATAATGGACATCCAGGATTTGATGCAAGAGCGATTGCATTAGCACATGGAACAGCGAGACGGTTAGAGCAAATCGGGCTTTGGTCAACATTAAAACCTTTTGTTACTCCCATTAATCATGTTCATGTCTCTGATAGAGGGCATTGTGGTTTTGTTAATATTCATGCACAAGACTATGATATCTCAGCACTGGGTTATGTTATTGAATTGCATGATGCTGGACGCCAGCTTTTTGCCAAGTTGAAAAAACAATCTAATATCACGCTTCATTGCCCTGCTAAAGTTGAACAAGTTCAGCGTAATATCGATTCTGTTGAGGTAACACTTGATGATGGTACGCAATTATCGGGTAACTTACTGATTGCTGCTGATGGTACGAATTCACCTATCGGTCACCAGTGCAATATTCAATGGCAACGAGAGCCTTATAACCAAGTGGCTGTGATCGCTAATGTTAAAACGCAAATCGATCCTCAAGGTAAAGCTTTTGAGCGCTTTACAGAATTTGGTCCATTAGCCATGTTACCGATGAGTGAAGGGCGTAGCTCATTAGTGTGGTGTCATCCTATTGAAAAACTAGATGAAGTTTCACAGTGGGATGATGAAACAACTATCGCACATTTACAGCGTGATTTTGGCTGGCGTTTAGGAAAGATAGAGCATATTGGTAAGCGAAATTGTTACCCTTTAGCACTACAAAAAGCCAATCAAATTATTGGACATCGTTTAGCGTTAGTTGGAAATGCCTCGCAAACACTTCATCCTATTGCAGGACAAGGTTTTAACCTCGGTTTACGTGATGTTATGGCGCTCACTAATACGATCACTCAAGCGATTAATGCCAATACCGATATTGGCAGTTATCGAGTGCTCTCTCAATATCAACAATTGCGCCAGCAAGATAGAGAAAAAACAATCTCTATTACTGATGGGTTGGTGAAAGTGTTTGCAAATCGTTGTGTGCCACTGATTGTTTCTCGCAATTTAGGGTTAATGACGATGGAATTGCTTCCGATGATGAGAGATAAATTGGCGCATCAAACATTAGGCTGGACAGACTAGACAAACAGAAAGAATAGCGCGCTCTAAAATAATCGCTTTTTAGGATACTTTTATTATGAAATCATTTGATGTTGTTATTGCTGGTGGTGGAATGGTTGGGCTTGCATTAGCCAGCGGATTACACGGGTGTGGATTACGTATAGCGATAATAGAAAATCACCCAGTAACGAAGCTTTTTCACCCACAGGATGATTTTTCATTACGGGTATCTGCTATTAATACAGCCAGTGAAATGTTGCTGAAAAAATTAGGTGTCTGGGAAAACTTACAGGCATTACGAACCGCGCCTTATCAAGGTATGGACGTTTGGGATCAAGATAGTTTTGGTCGTATTGAATTTTCAGCACAAAAAGAAGGGTTCAGCCACTTAGGCTCTATTATTGAAAATAACCTTATTCGTGAAGTGCTTTGGCAAAAATGCGAAAGCCACAGTGATATTACCTTCTATTCATCAACGCAGATTGAGCGTGTAGTGTGGGGGGAGAATGATGCATTTATAACCCTGAATGATGGTGAGATGTTGACGGCAAGATTAGTTGTCGGAGCTGATGGCGCTAATTCATGGTTACGTAAACACGCAGATATTCCACTGACTTTTTGGGATTATGAACATCATGCCTTAGTTGCTACTATTCGTACTGAACAGCCTCATGATAATGTTGCGCGTCAAGTATTTCATGGTGAAGGTATTTTGGCATTTCTACCTCTTTCTGATCCTCATACTTGTTCTATTGTTTGGTCTTTGCCAAGTAACCTTGCTGAACGTTATAAAAATGCAGAAAAAACCTTATTTGAGCGTACATTAGGCGTGACCTTTGATATGCGTTTAGGTCAATGTGAATTGATGAGTGATCGCATGACCATACCATTAACAGGCCGTTATGCTCGCCAATTTGCCGCTCCTCGTTTAGCACTATTAGGTGATGCGGCACATACAATCCATCCTTTAGCTGGACAAGGCGTTAACCTCGGCTTTATGGATGTTGCAGAGTTAATTGGTGAGATCCGTCGCTTAAAAGCAGAAGGTAAAGATTTTGGTGAATATCTCTATTTGAGACGATTCGAGCGTCGTCGCAAACATGCAGCAGCCGTAATGCTGGCAAGTATGCAAGGATTCCGTGAACTTTTTGCTGGCAACAACCCAGTTAAAAAACTGGTTCGGGATATCGGCCTTTCGTTAGCAGATAGTTTACCGGGGGTAAAACCTAAGTTACTTGAGCAAGCAATGGGGCTTTCTGATTTACCTGAATGGTTAAGTGATAAAAATTTCACTTCAGTTGAAAAAATCTAATTCCTCGCTTATTTCACATTACTTTTATTTATATCTGACTGAAGAAATAGAACTAAAAAAATCTATTTTTTCAGTCTATTCTTTGCACTAATTCCTTTTTTTCAGTAATTCCTCGCTAAAAATGAGCGCTGATACGCATAATTGCAATCATTAGTTCTGCATACCCATATGTCTACATTATGATTAAGAGACACTATACCCTATTTTAACTTATGGTTTATTTTTTCTCACAATGCTAAGTTCAAGGGGATGGTATCGTTTGCGTTGTACGTTAATTGCTCGTATTTGTTAAATCTATGTTTAAAAATAAACTTAAGCTTAAGATTAACACTATGATTTCAAATCAAGTTTAATTTTATATTTAACAAATGCGTTCTCTGAATAATCTAAAGTAAAAGTAGAAAGAGGGAAGAATGGCAAAACAGACTCCGTTGTATGATGAGCATGTAGCCTGCGGTGCTCGTATGGTCGATTTTCATGGTTGGATGATGCCTTTGCACTATGGCTCCCAAATAGATGAACATCATATTGTACGTCGTGATGCAGGTATGTTCGATGTTTCTCATATGACCATTGTTGACTTACATGGCTCGCAAGTTAAAGATTTTCTACGTTATTTATTAGCGAATGATATCGCTAAACTCACCGAAAAAGGTAAGGCGCTTTATACTGGTATGCTAAATGCATCAGGTGGTGTAATTGATGATCTTATCGTCTATTACTTTGATGATTCTTTCTATCGTCTCGTTGTGAACTCCGCGACCCGTGAAAAAGATCTGGCATGGATTGAACAACATGCTTCAGATTATGTTGTGGATATCACTGTTCGTGATGATTTGGCATTAATCGCTGTTCAAGGTCCTCATGCACAAGAGAAAGTACAAAGCTTATTAACTGAAGCGCAACGCCAAGTTGTGTCTGCTATGAAGCCTTTCTATGGTGTAGAGCTTGGAGACCTGTTCGTTGCAACAACAGGCTATACCGGTGAAGCAGGCTATGAAATCGCAATGCCAAAAGAGCAAGCAGTCGATTTTTGGAAAAAATTATTAGCTGTGGGTGTTAAACCTGCAGGATTAGGTGCGAGAGACACATTACGTTTAGAAGCCGGAATGAACCTCTATAGCCAAGAGATGGATGAAACTATTAATCCACTTGAAGCGAATATGGGATGGACGATTGCATGGGCACCGGAAGATCGTCAATTTATTGGTCGAGAAGCATTAGAAAAATTACGCGCAACAGGCACAGATAAACTTGTGGGTCTTGTAATGCGAGAGAAAGGTGTGTTGCGTGCAGGTACTGCCGTACACTTTACTGATGATTTAGGTGAATTAAGAGAAGGTATTATTACAAGTGGTACTTTTTCGCCTACATTAGGCTTTAGTATTGCATTAGCAAGAGTTCCCGCAGGTATAAAAGATAGCGCAATTGTATTAATGCGTAATCGTGAGATGCCAGTAGAAGTAGTAAAACCTGGTTTTGTTCGTTCAGGTAAAGCATTGGTATAACACGCACAATTATTTTAAATGGAGAGTAAGGTCAATGAGTCAAATACCTAGTGAATTAAAATACGCGCAGTCTCATGAGTGGATCCGTTCAGAAGGCAATGGTGAATACACTATCGGTATTACTGAACATGCACAGGAATTATTAGGTGACATGGTGTTTGTTGATCTACCTGAAGTGGGTAGAGAAGTAGCAGCGGGTGATGATTGTGCAGTAGCGGAATCAGTAAAAGCTGCATCAGATATCTATTCACCATTATCGGGTGAAATTATCGCAGTAAATGAAGAATTAGATGGTTCTCCAGAGCTGGTAAACAGCGCACCTTACGGAGAAGGTTGGCTATTTCGCATTAAAGCAAATAATGAAAGCGAATTAGATGACTTACTTGATGCTGCGGGTTATCAAGAACTGGTAGATAGCGAAGAGTAAAACGAAGCGCCCCGTCAAATCAATGCCGGGGCGTTTTTATTTGTTAGCTTGTTGTCGTAATGCTATTTCAACGCGCTTTAAGCCGTGTGCTATTTACCTATCCATTCATAGTGAATTCAGGAAATTACTTGCAATGACACAGACTTTAAATCAGTTAGAGTATCGCGATGAATTTATTCGTCGCCATATTGGTTCATCACCAGAACAGATTAAAGAGATGCTCAGTGCTGTTGGCGTCTCCTCATTAAATGAATTAACTCAAAAAATTGTTCCAGATAATATTCAATTAGAGACACCACCGAATGTGGGTGCAGGAGCAACAGAGCAAGAAGCCTTGGCTGAACTAAAAGCGATCGCTAGCCAAAATAAACGTTTTACTTCTTACATTGGAATGGGTTACGCACCTTCTGTATTACCCCCTGTGATTTTGCGTAATTTATTAGAAAATCCGGGTTGGTATACCGCTTATACACCGTATCAGCCAGAAGTTTCTCAAGGTCGTCTAGAATCACTACTGAATTTCCAACAGGTTACAATTGATTACACAGGAATGGATCTCGCCTCTGCATCGTTGCTAGATGAAGCAACAGCAGCTGCAGAAGCAATGGCAATGGCAAAACGTGTAAGCAAATTAAAAAATGCGGATCGTTTCTTTGTTGCTGATGATGTTCACCCTCAAACTTTAGATGTTGTCAGAACTCGTGCTGATACCTTTGGTTTTGAAGTGATTGTTGATAAGGCTGAAAAAGTATTAGAGCTTGAAGGCGTCTTTGGCGTGCTATTACAACAAGTCGGCACAACGGGCGAAGTTCATGATCACAGTAAGTTATTAGCAGCACTAAAAGAACGCAAAATTATTACCAGTGTTGCCGCTGATTTAATGGCGCTGGTGGTACTCACCGCACCGGGTCATCAAGGTGCTGATATCGTATTAGGCTCAGCGCAACGTTTTGGTGTTCCAATGGGCTATGGTGGACCACATGCGGCATTCTTTGCTTGTCGTGATGAATATAAACGTGCGATGCCGGGACGTATTATTGGTGTTTCTCGTGATGCTGCGGGTAATCGTGCATTACGTATGGCGATGCAAACGCGTGAGCAACATATTCGCCGTGAAAAAGCGAACTCCAATATTTGTACATCCCAAGTCTTACTTGCCAATATTGCGGCGATGTATGCTGTTTATCATGGGCCTGAAGGATTAAAAACCATCGCTCAACGTATTCATCGTTTAACGGATATTTTAGCCGCAGGTTTACAACAAAACGGTATGGTATTACGTCATAAAACTTGGTTTGATACCTTAACGATTGATACCGCAGATAAAGCGGCTGTATTACAACGTGCTAAAGATGCTGAAATTAACTTACGTACTGATATTGTGGGAGCCGTGGGTGTAACGCTAAGCGAAATTACAACACGTGAAGATGTATTAAAGCTTGTTGAAATTATCAGTGGTAAAGTATTTGCGGGTGATATTGATGCACTTGATAAACAAGTGGCTTCTGCATCAGCGTCAATTCCTGCTTCTATGCAACGTAAAGACACTGTGCTGACGCATGAAAACTTTCATCATTACCACAGTGAAACAGAAATGATGCGTTATATGCATCGTTTAGAAAATAAAGACTTAGCATTGAATCAAGCGATGATCCCATTAGGTTCATGTACGATGAAACTTAATGCTGCCGCTGAAATGATCCCAATCACATGGCCTGAATTTACCGAGCTACATCCATTCTGCCCTGCTTATCAAGCGAAGGGCTATCAAGTGATGATTGGACAACTCTCCAGTTGGCTTGCTGCATTAACGGGTTATGATGCGATGTGTATGCAACCAAACTCGGGTGCTCAAGGTGAATATGCCGGTTTATTAGCTATTCGTCGTTATCACCAAAGTCGTGGAGAAGGTGAGAGACATATCTGTTTGATCCCAAGTTCAGCACACGGTACTAACCCAGCATCTGCCCATATGGCAGGAATGACAGTGGTTGTTGTCGGCTGTGATGATAACGGTAATATCGATATTGCGGACTTAAAAGCCAAAGCAGAAAAACATCAAGCTGAACTCTCTTGTGTAATGGTGACATACCCATCAACACATGGTGTTTATGAAGAAGGTATTCGTGAAGTTTGTGAAATCATTCATCAATATGGCGGACAAGTTTATCTTGATGGCGCCAATATGAATGCGCAAGTGGGGATCACTACACCGGGCTTTATTGGCTCTGATGTTTCTCACTTAAACTTACATAAAACCTTCTGTATTCCTCATGGCGGTGGTGGTCCAGGTATGGGGCCTATTGGTGTGAAATCACACTTAGCACCGTTTGTACCGGGACATTCTGTTGTTGAAATGGAGAATGTTACTACACAAGGTGCGGTTTCTGCAGCTCAATTTGGTAGCGCTTCAATACTACCAATTAGTTGGATGTATATTCGTATGATGGGCGCACAAGGGCTTAAACAAGCCAGCCAAGTGGCTATCTTAAATGCGAACTATATCGCACAACGTCTGAAAAATGACTATGACATTCTTTATGCTGGCGCTGATGGTTATGTAGCACATGAATGTATTATCGATATTCGTCCATTAAAAGCGAACTACGGTATCAGTGAAATGGATGTGGCTAAACGTCTAATTGACTATGGATTCCACGCTCCAACCATGTCATTTCCTGTTGCGGGTACATTAATGATTGAGCCAACAGAATCCGAAAGTAAAGTTGAAATTGATCGCTTTATTGAGGCTCTGCTTTCTATTCGTGCTGAAATTGTACTGGTAGATAAAGGCGTATGGCCAATCGACGATAACCCATTAGTTAATGCACCTCATACACAATATGAATTAGTGCAAGAGTGGTCACATAGTTATAGCCGTGAATGTGCGGTGTTCCCAAGTGAAGCAACGAAACAAAACAAATATTGGCCTGCGGTTAAACGTCTTGATGATGTGTATGGCGACCGCCATTTACATTGTTCATGCGCACCAATTAGTGATTATGAATAAGCTTTAATCTAGCAATATTCCTAAATAAAATACCGATGATTAAGTTAGCCATCGGTATTTTTTATTTAATAAATTTAACAATGAATATATTACTTCAGCCAGCCTTTCTTCTGCGCCTCTAATAATTGAGGGTAGAGATATTGCCAAAATTCCGGCCACTGTTTTTCAATAAACAGATTACGCGCTAATACTTGCTCTAAGCGGATATTATTTTCAACCCAACTTTGACCTTCATTATGCAAATTCATCAGCATCGGCATCGCGCGATCAAGAATATTGGCAAACTGAGATTCAGGTGTTTCAGCTGCATCATATTCCAACCATAAATTGAGGAAATATTCGCTTTGTGGAGAAGGTAATAAAGAGAAAATACGTTTTGCAGCTTTTTGTTCGTGCTCTTTAATTGCTTCACGAGCGGCAACGTCATAAACCATCACATCGCCAGCATCTATTTCAACGATATCGTGAACAAGAGCTAATTGAATAGCACGCCCCATATCAATATCGCCCGCATAGGGCTGAAAACTCATTGCTGCAACGGCAAAGTGCCAGCTATGTTCTGCGGTATTTTCAGAACGACTATTGTCTAATACATTATTTTTACGATAAACACGTTTTAGTTTATCTAACTCCATAATAAAGTTAATCGTATCAGAGAAGGGGCCAAATGCCCCTTTAGGTAATTGTGTCATAAAAATCCGTATTGGTATGATTAATAAAAATTACTCTTCTTCTAAAGAATAAGGCAGTGGTTTAATGACTAGACGGCTGATGTTATCGCCTTGAACTCTAAATACACTATCGAGCTCCATATCGTTATTCATAACAACTTCAGCCAAAATAGTATTATCAGCCATACGTACAGCACTTAATACTGTTCCTGTTTTACGCCATTTATCTTCGCCTAATTGCCATTCAATGCTACCGCCAATCTCAGGTAATTCAGTACCACCACCTGATAATAGGTACATTGCACGTTTATTGGCACCTCTGAATTTTGCGCGAGATACCATTTCTTGTCCGGTATAACAGCCTTTTTTAAAGCAGATGCTCAGCGGTAATGCTTGCAGATTTGTTGCTTGAGGTAAGAATTGCTCAATATTGGGAGTATCAATAATAGGATATCCAGCCTCGATATCTAAGGCTAACCATTGCTCGCTATTACTGGTTTCTGCTTTTAATGTTACCGCAAGATTTTTTGCGGTTTCTTCATCTGTTACGATTAAAAAACGTTCAGTAGGTAAAGGTAGCTGAAGAATATAAGTATTATGGTGATTAACAACTTCATTTGCTTTACGAGGGATATTTGGAAAGTAATTGGCCAATGCAAGAGCAGCACCTTGTCCGGCTAATCCTAATAAAACGCTATTTGTATTTTCAGTTAAAGTTACTTTTGAAAATACGGCATATTTTTTTAATTCAGCAAGTTGTTTTTGCGCGACATTTTTACGCAGAATATAAGCAAAACCTTCTTGCTGGTGGAATAAGCGAAGCGTACTCCACATTTTACCTTTTGCTTCACAGTGTGCAGACAATGTATGTGTCGTTGTTGGGAGGGCTGCAATATCCGTAGTTAATTGACCTTGTAGATATTTTTCACTGTCAGCACCTGTTGCTGTTATCAGTGACCATTCATCTAAAGAAACCAGTGTTAATGGCAAATTGATTGCTGCATGAGGGCGTTTAGCCTGAGTAGAATTTTGAGTCATGATGTCACCAGCTATTAAATTAATCAGATACATCAGTTATGGTAAAAGAGTGACAAGACAATGCAAGTCATTATTATTTTTAACGCACAGAAAATGAACCTGATAAATAACAAATGAAAGCGTGTTCAATAGGTTGTCTATGAGACTAAACCTGCAAACTGTGATCATTTTGATGTTAAAAATTTTGCGATAAGACTATCATCAGGGCTAGGAAGAAATAGTGGTATTTCTTGATTTGAACAATGTAAAGAGCAGAGTATGACTATCGATATAGAGAATAAAGCACGAATTAACTGGGCATGTCGTCGCGGAATGCGTGAACTGGATATTTCTATCATGCCTTTTTTCGAGAATGAGTACGATACGCTATCTGATAACGATAAAGCGCTTTTTGTTCGTTTACTAGAGTGTGCAGATCCTGATTTATTTAACTGGTTAATGAATCATGGACGGCCTGATGATGATGCGCTCTATTATATGGTGAAATTAATCCAAGAGCGTAATAAAGCGAGAATGGCGGAGATCGTTGATAAATATTAATAAAATAGATTATCAAATCAGCGATAGATTAAATAGCAATTAAGATTGATTAAAAATGACGCTTTTATTTTCTCATCAAATAAAGGCGTTTTTATTTTTATATAAAAAATTAATAATACTAATAACACTCTAAAATTTACTGAAATAACAAATGTAGTTACGTTAAGTTTGCGTGCTATCTCTAAAAATTATGGCTTAAATCGCCTTTTTTCAATATTTTTCGTTTTATACTGAATAAATCAGGTATGCTAAATTTATTAAAACAACGATTAAAAAAGAATATTAATTACGTATTTATTATTAAGTTATATTTTTTGAACACATATTAAATAGAAAGGGTAGCCATAAATATTTGAGCTAAAATGTAAGATAAATTATTTGCAAGGTTAAGAAAGAAGTTACATTATAAATAGGTTGGTCTTTATTATCTTTAACTTATTTATATCCGTATAGAATTACAGCAGGAGTTAATATAACTCGTGATTTTATGGAAATCGCACCTCACAGTATCATGGTTCACTCAACTCTTCTCAACGGTTACTTATGTTGCCTTTGTGATAGGCTTACTGTTATATCCGTGGCCTCCTGATTTTATTTATGTTTGGGTGCCACTGTTACTTTTCCTGATCGGCAGTTGGTATTTCACACAAAAGAATATTAGTCGTATCAAAGGGGATTTTGTTTTACTGAATGGTAATCGAATTCAATGGAAACAGCATGAATGGCAAATAACAAAACATCCTTGGATTAGTCGTTTTGGTACTCGAATAACGTTGACTTCTATTCTAAATAAAAAGCAAATCACGTTATGGGTCGCTTTTGATAGTATGACTGAAAATGAGTGGCGTAACTTCTCTCAGTTATTAATGCAATATCCAGATATTTAATACCTGGATATTAAATTTATAAGTTTTCTTCTATTTCACGTAGAATTTGCATACACCATTGTGATAAACGTTCATCAGTTTCTTCAAACTGGTTAACGTCATCTAATGCAAGACCAACAAAATGTTTACCATCATCCGATAAAGGTTTTGGGCTGACAAATTCATACCCATCAACAGGCCAGAATCCAATAAATTTAACACCACTTGGTAATAAATGATGGTAGAGCATACCCAGCGCATCCAGAAACCATTCGCTGTAATCAACTTGATCACCCATCCCATACATTGCAATAAGCTTATTTTTTAAATTTAATGTCGGCAATGTATCCCAAATATTGAGCCAATCTTCTTGGATCTCACCAAAATCCCAAGTTGGAATACCTAAAATAAGGATGTCATATTGTTCCATAAGCGAGATATCACACTCTTGAACATTATGAAGATCAACAAACTCTTCACCGAGAATATCACGAATTTTTTCTGCTGCCATTTCGGTGTAACAGGTGCTAGAACCGTAAAATAGACCAATTTTCATAAAGGTTTTTAGGATATTTTTGCCAATAAAGGTCACTATTGTACCAGAAAAAATTTTTTATAAGGCATAATGTAAAGGCTATGAGCTAAAGAGAGGGAGAGCAAGACCGTGTCACAAACCAAATTATCGACAAAAAAGACAACTCATATCAATGAAGATACTGATATTATCATTGAACAATTTCTCGACAACATTTGGTTAGAGCAAGGCTTATCTGCTAATACACTTAGCTCTTATCGTTTAGATTTACAAGCACTAGGACAATGGCTTGCACACCACCAATTAGATTGGTTATCAGCCACTACTTTGGATTTGCAATCTTTTCTCGCGACACGTTTAGATGAAGGCTATAAAGCCAGCAGCGCCGCTCGATTGCTTAGTACAATGCGCCGATTATTCCAATACTTATATCGTGAGAAATTACGTTTAGACGATCCTAGCGCATTACTTTCAACTCCTAAGCTTCCCAAGCGCTTACCAAAAGATTTAAGTGAGCGACAAGTTGATGATTTACTCAATGCACCTTGTATTGATGAGCCACTTGAATTGCGCGATAAAGCAATGCTTGAAGTTCTTTATGCGTGTGGGCTTCGTGTTTCTGAACTTGTGGGATTATCCCTTTCTGATATCAGCTTACGACAAGGTGTGCTACGTGTTATTGGTAAAGGTGATAAAGAACGTTTAGTTCCTTTAGGTGAAGAAGCTATTTACTGGCTAGAGCAATATTTGCAATATGGAAGACCCACTTTAATGCAAGGGAAAACGGACGATATTGTTTTTCCTAGCTTAAGAGGGCAAAAAATGACACGACAAACGTTCTGGCATCGGATAAAACATTATGCCGTGATAGCAGGGATCGATACTGAAAAACTATCACCCCATGTGTTGCGTCATGCATTTGCGACACATCTCTTAAATCATGGGGCAGACTTGCGTGTTGTACAGATGTTATTGGGGCACAGTGACCTCTCTACAACACAGATTTATACCCATGTTGCAACAGAGCGCTTGAAGGCGCTTCATCAGCAACATCACCCAAGGGGATAGCCGCTAAATAGCTGGTGTTAAATAGGAATTCAAATGAAAAAGAAATTATTCTGGTTGCCAATCTTATTAAGTATGGTGTCAATGCCAGTGCTTGCTGACAATGCTTCTATTGAAGCGCAATTAGCTAAAATGCAGATTAAAGCAGAGAGTATTCAACCAACCCCGATTGTTGGATTAAATGCAGTGTTATCAGATAAAGGCATTTTTTATATTACAGATGATGGTAAATATCTGACTGCAGGGCCTATTTATAATATTAGTAGTGGTGAGCCAGTTAGTATTGCTAATCAAGTTATTATGAAAAAAATAGATTCACTTAAGAATGAAATGATTGTTTATAAAGCGCGTAATGAGCGTCATATGATCACCATTTTTACTGATATCAGTTGCCCTTATTGCCAAAAACTTCACCAAGAAGTACCTGAACTGAATAAACAAGGTGTAACAGTGCGTTATTTGGCATTTCCTCGTAACGGTGTTGGCAATAATATTGTGAGTAAAGAAATGAATGCCGTGTGGTGTAGTGGTTTTCCTAATAAATCATTAGACAGTGCATTTAAAGGTGACAAAATTATCCCCATTGATGAATGTGCAAAAATCAATATCAATGAACACTTTAAATTAGGCACCATGATGGGTATTCAAGGCACTCCCGCTATTGTATTACCTAATGCCAGTATTTATGGTGGATATATTTCTGCTCAAAACCTTGTTGAATTATTAGATAAAAAAGAGAAGTAATTACGTTTTATGGTCACTATTGAACCGACACTGCGTCGTCGAATTGCACAGGCAACTCAATTACCGAATAACTTAGATCCCTTATTACGACAAATTTATGCTAATCGTGGAATAACATCTGAAGTTCAACTAGAACGATCGTTAAAAGGCTTACTTCATTATCAAACATTAACAGGAATAGAAACGGCAATTTCATTACTGATTGAGGCGTTACAGAAACAATCTCGTATTGTTATTGTTGGCGATTTTGATGCTGATGGCGCAACAAGTACCGCACTTGCGATTAAAGCATTACGACAAATGGGATTTAAGCAAGTTAGCTATCATATTCCTAATCGTTTTGATGATGGCTATGGTTTAAGCACTCAAGTTGTTCATGACGTTGCTAAAAAGGGGGTTGATCTCATTATCACTGTTGATAATGGAATTTCCTCTTTTGAAGGTGTGGATACAGCTCATGAATATGGTATTCGTGTCCTCGTTACTGATCACCATCTACCCGGACAAACCTTACCCGCTGCGGATGCGATTATTAATCCTAACCTGACAGATTGTTCTTTTTTATCTAAATCATTAGCTGGTGTTGGCGTTACTTTTTATTTAATGACGGCATTAAGAGCTGAGTTAGAAAAGCAAGGTTGGTTTGAGCAACAAAACTTAGCTCGCCCCAATATGGCGGATTTTCTTGATTTAGTTGCATTAGGCACAGTGGCAGACGTTGTTCCTCTTGATGAAAATAACCGTATTTTTGTTTATGAAGGATTACGCCGAATTAGGGCTGGACGTTGTTGTGTAGGAATAAAAGCGCTAACGGAAGTCTCTCGAAAAGAACTCGCTCAACTAGTCAGTAGCGATTTGGGTTTCTCTTTAGGGCCTCGCTTAAACGCAGCCGGACGTCTTGATGATATGTCTGTGGGAGTTGCTTTACTTTTAACCGACAATATTGGTTCTGCGCGTGAAATTGCTAATGAACTTGATGGATTAAATCAAACTCGGCGTGAAATTGAAGCGGGTATGCAAGAAGAAGCTTCAATCATTTTCCGTCAATTTATGGGAACACAACATGATTTACCAAATGGTTTAGCGATCTATCACCCTGAGTGGCACCAAGGCGTTGTGGGTATTTTAGCTTCTCGTATTAAAGAAAAATTGCATCGCCCTGTTATTGCTTTTGCACCTAGCGGTGATGGTCTGTTGAAAGGCTCTGGTCGTTCAATAAGTGGTGTACATCTTCGAGATGCATTAGAACGATTAAATACGTTAAATCCGGGATTGATGGTGAAATTCGGTGGGCATGCAATGGCGGCTGGGCTTTCACTTGAAGAAGATAAATTCCCACTGTTTCAGCGTCATTTTTCGTCTTTGATGGCAGAGTTGGTTTCCGATGAACAGTTACAAGGCGTAATTTTATCGGATGGCGAACTAACCGATAATCAACTTTCATTGCCTATCGCCGAAATGCTCAGAGAAGCAGGGCCTTGGGGACAGGCTTTTCCTGAACCTCTATTTGACGGTAAATTTACGTTGTTACAACAACGTATTGTAGGTAGTAAGCATTTAAAAATGATGCTTCAGCCAGTGAATAGTCATTTAATGATTGATGCGATTGCATTCAATGTTGATATCAATATGTGGCCGGATAACAGCATTAAAACGGTAGAGTTAGCCTATCGACTAGATGTCAATGAGTTTAGAGGACAACGTAATGCACAACTGCTTGTTGAGCACATTTGGCCTTGTTAACACGAATAAGTAAGTAATTTATCGTGATATAAAGGGTAACGTTGTTATGGTAATAACTATCTGGTAGACAATTGTATATAAATGCTATAAACCCGCTGATATATCCGTTACAATATGCGGTTCAAAATTTATTCCAATTGTTTTTTGAAAACAACATAAAGACGAAAAAGTATGTTTGAAATCAACCCCGTAAAACACCAAATAGAAGAAGTCTCTGAAAGAACAAATGTTCTCAGGGGGTATCTTTGACTATGATGCCAAGAAAGAGCGTTTAGAAGAAGTTAACGCTGAATTAGAACAACCTGATGTATGGAATGAGCCAGAAAGGGCACAAGCATTGGGCAAAGAGCGTTCATCTCTTGAGGCTATCGTAGAAACAATCGATCAGTTAGATCAAGGATTAGAAGATGTTTCTGGTTTACTTGATTTAGCGGTTGAAGCTGATGATGAAGAAACATTTAACGAAGCTATTGCTGAATTAGATGGTTTAAATAAAAAGCTTGAGCAATTAGAATTCCGTCGCATGTTCTCTGGTGAATATGACAGTGCGGATTGCTACCTTGATTTACAAGCAGGCTCTGGTGGTACAGAAGCGCAAGATTGGGCAAGTATGCTGATGCGTATGTACTTACGTTGGGCTGAATCAAGAGGCTTTAAAACAGAAATTATTGAAGAATCTGACGGTGATGTTGCAGGATTAAAATCAGCGACTATCAAAATTATTGGTGAGTACGCTTATGGTTGGTTACGTACAGAAACAGGTGTTCATCGCTTAGTTCGTAAAAGTCCATTTGACTCAGGTGGCCGTCGCCATACTTCATTTAGCTCTGCCTTTATTTACCCTGAAGTTGATGACAATATTGATATTGAAATCAACCCAGCTGATTTACGTATTGACGTTTATCGTGCTTCAGGTGCGGGTGGACAGCACGTTAACAAAACAGAATCTGCTGTGCGTATTACCCACGTTCCAACAGGTCTTGTCACTCAATGCCAAAACGATCGCTCTCAGCATAAGAACAAAGATCAGGCAATGAAGCAGATGAAAGCGAAATTATACGAGCTGGAAATGCAGAAGAAAAATGCAGACAAGCAAGTAATGGAAGATAACAAGTCCGATATTGGCTGGGGTAGTCAAATTCGTTCTTATGTTCTTGATGATTCACGTATTAAAGATTTACGTACTGGTGTGGAAACACGTAATACGCAAGCAGTATTAGACGGTGATCTTGATAAATTTATTGAAGCTAGCTTAAAAGCGGGCCTGTGAGGAAAAACATGTCGCAACAGCAACAAGGTGCGGAGCAGGCACCTGATTTAAATAACGAACTGCAAACACGCCGCGAAAAATTATCCGCTTTACGCGATAATGGTAACGCATTCCCAAATGATTTCCGCAGAGACGCTCTGTCTGACGAATTACATCAAAAGTATGATGCAATGAGTGCAGAAGAGTTAGAAGCAGCGAATGTGGAAGTTTCTATTGCAGGTCGTATGATGACTCGCCGTATTATGGGCAAGGCATCTTTCGCTACATTGCAAGACATGGGTGGCCGTATTCAGCTTTATGTTTCTCGTGATGATTTACCAGAAGGTATTTATAACGAGCAATTTAAAAAATGGGATCTGGGCGATATCTTAGGTGCTCGCGGTCGTGTTTTCAAAACGAAAACAGGTGAATTAAGTGTTCACTGTACAGAAGTGCGTTTATTAACTAAAGCACTGCGTCCGTTACCAGATAAATTCCACGGTTTAGCTGACCAAGAAATGCGTTATCGTCAGCGTTATCTAGATCTGATTTCTAACGAAGAATCGCGCAAAACTTTCCAAATTCGTTCACAAGTTATGGCGGGTATCCGTCAATTTATGGTGAATAAAGGCTTTATGGAAGTTGAAACGCCGATGATGCAAACTATCCCTGGTGGAGCAAGTGCGCGTCCGTTTATTACTCACCATAATGCGTTAGATATCGATATGTATCTGCGTATTGCGCCTGAGTTATATTTAAAACGTTTAGTTGTCGGTGGTTTTGATCGCGTATTCGAAATCAACCGTAACTTCCGTAACGAAGGTGTATCACCACGTCACAACCCTGAGTTCACCATGATGGAACTCTATATGGCGTATGCAGATTATCGTGACCTGATTGAATTAACTGAGGAGTTATTCCGTACATTAACTGAAAATGTACTGGGTTCTTCGTTAGTGAAATATGGTGATCAAGAGTTTGATTTTGGTAAACCATTTGCCAAATTAACCATGAAAGAAGCTATCTGCAAATATCGTCCAGAAACTGCAATGGCTGATCTTGATGATATGGATAAAGCGGTTGCTATTGCTCAGTCTATCGGTATTAAGATTGAGAAAAGCTGGGGCTTAGGTCGTGTTCAATGTGAAATTTTTGAAGAAGTTGCTGAAAGCCACTTAATTCAACCAACGTTCATCATTGAATACCCAGCTGAAGTTTCTCCACTGGCTCGTCGTAACGATGATAATCCATTTATCACTGATCGCTTTGAATTCTTTATTGGTGGTCGTGAAATTGGTAATGGCTTCTCAGAACTTAATGATGCTCAAGACCAAGCAGAGCGTTTTGAAGATCAAGTTCGCCAAAAAGAAGCGGGTGATGCAGAAGCGATGTTCTTTGACCATGACTACATTACGGCATTAGAACACGGTTTACCTCCAACAGCTGGTTTAGGTATTGGTATTGACCGTATGGTGATGTTATTTACTGACAGCCATACCATTCGTGATGTTATTTTATTCCCGGCAATGCGCCCTAATAAATAATTGTTATTTTAAATAAATCCTTAATTTAACAATAGCATTAACGAAGAACAATATAGTTATAAGGCCACCGAAAGGTGGCTTTTTTGTTTTTAAAAACAGTGAGTTGTCTTTTTTGCGATGATTAAGTAATCATTTGAATAAGAAGGGGATTGTCGTTCAATTAGGGAAGCGTATAATCAAGAAAATAAATTGCGGGCGTAGTTCAATGGTAGAACGAGAGCTTCCCAAGCTCTATACGAGGGTTCGATTCCCTTCGCCCGCTCCAACTTATCTTTCCTCAATATCATCTCAATACTCTCTGTTCAAATTCTATTTTCATTTGTTTTATCAAACCAATAAACCAAATGTTCAGATACTTATAGAAAACCAAGTTTATTTGAGAGCTCTATATCAGATCAAACATATTCTTATAACCCCCAATATCCGATTAAACCTGAAAAAGCACGATCTTTCGAAGTCGGTTATTTATATGCCAATTCCAGGATGTACTGTCAGATTTGGCATAGAAACCACTTTCTAAATATTAAATACGAACACCTCAAGTCACGTATAGCTTGAGGTGATTTTTTATTACATGATTAAATTAAGAATATTCTAAAGTTTATTTCTTTCCCAAATTATCTTTTTATTTCTTTAGCACTTCTTATTTGTTGTTTAAGTCACTAAATTTATAGTTAATTGATTTTATGGTTTTTTTTGTTTTTTATATCAAATTATAAAAAATGATATATAAGTAACATTTTTACTTCCCTTAACTAACTCTTTTTATGTATAGAAAATAAAAAAACAATTTATAAAAAAAATTAGTAAAAAATTAAAATAAATTGAAAAAGTGTCGATAAGAGTACATTACGCCCTATTGGGCTTACTTTATCTTGTTAGTTGAGAAATTCGATGCAGAAACTTCGTAACATTACTATTCGTCTGATGATGATAATCATACTGGGGACTTTATGTGTGTTATTTGGCAGTGTCAGTCTTTATAGCGCATGGTCACTATCACAAATATCTGAAGGCAATCAGGCTGATAATCAAATAATAAAGCAAATGGCCGCACTCAGTCAGGGAAATGACCAATACTTTCGTTTTACTTCGCGGCTTAATCGTTTGGTAGAACAAAAAGCAAAGGGTAAAGAAGTTGACTTTACACAAGCACAAATCGCAATGGAGAACATGGAAAAACAGATTGAATATATGAAATCTGTTTCTCCGGGGCCGATGGATGCAAAAGTGTCAAAAGAGCTAATGGATGTATGGCAAACGCTTTTTGAGCAAGGAGTAAAAAAGCAAATGGAGTTAGCGCTCAATGGCACTATTGAGCAATATGAACACCATGCAAAAAATGTAACACCTACGTTGAGCCGTGAATTGGGTAATGTGAGTGAAAACTTTAATAATGTCGCAAATATAAAAATTGATAGAACCATTGCAGAAGTAGATGAGCTTATTGAAGTAACACAAATCGTTATTATCATTAGCGCTATTTTAGGGGGAATTATTCTGATCCTCACTGATCGTTATTTAGTGTCAATGTTACAAAAACCACTTGAAAGTATTCGCCAACATTTTGTGAAAATTACAGAAGGTGATTTGAGTCAGCCACTCGAGCCTTTTGGTAATAATTGTGCTGGGCGATTAATACCATTATTGAATGGAATGCAAAATAGTTTACATGAAGCAGTGAGCACTATCCGTCAGGGAAGTGACAGTATTTATCGAGGTGCATCTGAAATTGCCAAAGGGAATAACGATTTGGCTTCTCGTACAGAAGAGCAAGCGACGGCACTAGAGCAAACAGCCGCAAGCATGGAAGAAATCACAGCTGCCGTTAATCAGAATATGGAACATGCTTATCAGGCGAGAGAATTGGCTGAAGTTGCATCAGTGACTGTTGAAAAAGGCAATGAACTAGCTGAATCTGTTGTAACAACAATGGATGAGATTTCTGATAGTTCAAATAAAATTGCAGATATCATCAACGTTATTAATAATATTGCATTTCAAACAAATATACTTGCTTTAAATGCATCAGTAGAAGCGGCAAGGGCAGGAACTCATGGTCGAGGATTTATGGTCGTCGCCAATGAAGTGCGTAATTTAGCAGGAGATAGTGCCAAAGCCGCTAAAGAGATTGAAGTGCTTATTGCTGACTCCTCTATGCGAGTAAGAAAAGGTGCAAGCTTAGTCAGTGATATGGAAAAAACGATGGAAGATATTTTGACGGGAGTTAAACAGGTAACGTCAATAATGAAAGAAATCACTATTGCATCTGAAGAGCAAAGTAAAGGTATTGGTCAAGTGAGTGTGGCTATTACTCAAATGGATGGCGTAACACAACAGAATGCCTCTTTAGTTGAACAAGTTTCAGCAGCAGCCATTTCATTAGAAAGACAAACCGAAGAATTACAGCAATCGGTACAAAAATTCAATCTAGCTCATCGTTGATATAGAAAAAATTTATAAAGTATGTGTCTAATGTGGTAAGTTTTTACTCGTTAGGCGCAAAAATATTATAAATATAAAGGCTACATTCTTATTATTCTTGCTTTTATTTAACAGTATCAATGAGCTTAACTTGCTCATTGATTGAGTATTTAAGTCGTCATGTTTTATTATTTTTATCATGTGAAACAGAAAATTATTATCAAAATTAAACGATCTATAAATAACAATATTATTTTATTATACTCAATCAATTAAAAAGTACTTTCCATTTTAATTTTCATAATCAATCAGTGATTATGTTAAAGCTTGAAGTGATTTGATTTTTTAAAGATGCAGATATAAATCCTCTTTAATATAAATAATAAAGAGAGGATGATGAAGAATAGTGTCTCAATGTTTAGAGCATTTTTTTTATATATTGTTCTGTCTTGTTTATAACATCTTGGTATTGAGGATGATCGATATAAGCATCATTGACGGTCTTATTTATATCTTGGATCACTATTTCTTTTTGTTTATCGGTCAACGTCAATAATAAGGCTTTCAAAACTACTTTTACTGCTGCAATTTCATACTCTATATTGACAACTTTTTTTTCCATAAGATCCTCAAAGGAACGACAATTTATTGCTGTGTGATAAATTATTTTTCATATTAATTAATTGTTTACTTAAATCCAAGAAAAAATTAAATTGATAAAAGAACATACGATTTTATCGTATTTTTCATTAAAACAGTAAATGTGAGGATATTTTAGATGTGGAAAATAGACATTCAGAAAATTTAACTTAGTATTGTATTAATGAAAGAAAAATAACGGTATAACTATATAAAATAATCAATAGGATGCTATTAGCACCCTATAAAATTAGGGGGTAAACTTTATAGCAATAGCAAATATTGTTTTCATTAGGCTTGAGTAAGTTTCTTCACGTATTGCTCAGTTAAGTTAATAACTTCATTGAGTTGAGGGTATTTGTTTGATGTATCCTCAAGCACTATAGATATATTGCCCAACATATCCCTTCGTTGTCTATCATTTAACGTAGAAAGTAAAGATTTGATAACAATTTTTAGAGCCGCAATTTCGCATTCAATTTCTTTTAAATTTTTATCCATGATTTACCTGCCAGTATTTAATGGATGAGTAATATAGGTAATTTTTTTGTTTATCACAATTATAGAAGCATATTATTTAGAGATGTATCGCACATTATGACTAATGTTTTAGCCTAATATAAATTATTAAAAATAATTATCAAATTGTAAATTTTATATGTGGTAGTAAGTTGAAGCCTTATTGATATTCTCTGACCTTGGGGCTAATAAGATAAATGATTAAAATTGATCTCGGATCTGGTTCTATTTAAATTCCTTTATTTTTGATTATATAATAAAAAATTCTTAATGGTGATAATAAAAAACATGTCTTTTAATGATAATCTATTTTTGTTTCATGATGTTTAATAGCGAAGTGAACAAGAATATTATAACCAAATAAATTATATTAACTTTTATGATAAAAAAGAAAAAGAGCTTATGTTTTTACATGAAGCTCTTTTTAGCTTATTTGATTATTGATTATTTTGCTTCACAAAAGCCACGTAGGCATCAATCCAGTTTTGCATAAAAGTTGCCGTTTTCTCTGAAAACTGTCCGTTTTCAACCATGCCATCATACCATTTTAGATAACATTCTGGTTGATTTAGGGTCGGCATATTCAAGAAGGCTAACGAATTACGTAAATGTTGTTGAGCTATTGCTGTACTAATATTACCCGTTGAAACCCCAATAATACCTGCTGGAATTTTATCCCAAGCATTCGTTCCATAAGGGCGAGAAGCTTGGTCAATAGCATTTTTAAGTGCCCCAGGTATTGAACGGTTATATTCAGGGGTGATAAAGATGATGCCTTGGCATGCTTTTATTTGTTGTTTGAAATCGACAACAGAAGAGGGGGTATGACTGTCATCGTCTTGGTTATAGAGAGGGAGAGCACTAATATCGATAAACTGACAGGTAAATTCTTGAGGAAATAACTTAATTAAGGCATGTGCAGTTTGTTTATTAAACGAATCTTTTCTTAAACTACCGACAACGATACCAATTTTAAAATGACTCATCTTAGTTCTCCTATTTTGAAGGATAAAATGAATACCAAAGCCTATATTAGATATTCATTTTTTGATTTTATCTTGGTATTAAAAAACAGCAACAAAATATAAGAGTGTTTTTTACACGTAAATTACGTAAATAAATGATAAAATTGGTATTATTATTTTTATTATTATCTGGTATTATTTCATCAATATAAAAAACGATCAGTTTATATGACAACATTTTACTAAATAAATCCGATATTCAAGATTTGATGCGTTTAGTGTGATGAAAGTAGTATTTTAAGAAAAAATAAATGAAATGATAGGAACACTCATTGCAACTAAGAGTGTTAGCCTATTTATTTAGTATGCAGTAGGTAATAGAAAATTATAATAAAATGGCTTAAAATGCGACAACTCATATACTCTTATTTAAGTCTGATCGGAATTAAGGAAAAATGATGTCCTTATTACAAAATAAAAAGAATGTCCTCGCTGTATTTATGGCAACCAGCGTTCTCGCCCTATCTGGGTGTGCGTGGACTGATCACTCTCGTCCAATTGAAACGCCAGCGCCAGTACAAACCACACAGCCTGTAGCAACTACTCAACCAGCGGCTGTTGCACAACCGCTTTCTATGGCACCAGCTGCAGAGCCTGCTGATAGTGGCGTAGATACAAGAAAATTGGGACTGGCACCGCAAAGTGCTTGTATCAAACAACTTGATTCTTTAAAAACTTTTTCTCCATCTGATTATCAATCCATGATGAGCTCATTTAAAGAAATTAGCGAAATCAATGCGATGTACCGTAGTGTTCAAGGTACAGCAAGTAAAGATAGTTTAGATTTATTAAAAATGAGTATTGAATCAAAAACAGAAGTTTTATGTGCAAAAGTTCGCTATTTGTCGATTATGTCAGTTAATTCGACATTAAAAAAATTAGGTGAATAATTACTATGAAATTAAAGCAGAGTGTTTGTCTCGCTTTTATGCTGTTTCCAACACTGTCGTTTGCCAATAATGAGTTTAATTCTGTTATTGAAGATTTTGACCGTTATTTTGAAACACAAAAGCCAATTAAAATTGAGCCTAAAACATCTGCTACAATTTCATCGTCAACGAGAACCGGTCAGGCTAATCGTGGAGTAAACCGCACCACAGCGACTCAACAAACAAAACCAGAGCAACGAGTTAAACCTTCTACGCCAGCTAAAACAGATAATCAGGTAGTTGAACCTGTTAAGACTCCTGATATCACGCTGGCAGAAAATTGCCCTGTGTTACCTGCTGATTATTCAAAATTAAAGAGTGACTACACTCGTTATTTAACTCCATTGCTTTCTTTTATTCCGATTAAACCGCAATTTACACCAGAGGATCTTAATCGTTATAGCTACAGAAATAATGCAACGGTTTATAACCCATTAGCTCTGTATTCAAAAGAGAGTTATGCAAGGCCTCAACGTAATGACAATTTCTTGTTAGATGTTATTCCAGGAACATTTTATTCTGTTACGGCCATTCCTTTCCACTTTGCATATCAGTTCAATCGCTCTGTACTTGATCATAAACAACCTCTTTTTAATAAAGAGCTATTAAATCGTTTAGCAGATACAAGAAGTAAATACCAAACTCTGTATCAAAAATACACAGAGCAGGCAGCTATAACAAAAGAGCATTTAGAAAAACTTCACAATGCAAATAGCCAAATTAAACAACTCGAATTAACGCTGGCTGAAACAGAAGAAAAATTAGCTACGGCGAATACCTTACTTACTGATGACACGTTAAAACAGGCTGTTGCTAAGCTACAGAGTGATTTAGAAACAATAAAAAAAGAACGTGACTTGTTAGTTAAGCAACTAGCCGAAAAAGAGAATGTATTACAGGCAACAACAGTAAAAAATACAGAGTTAGCAAAACAGCAACAAGATTTTGAGCAACAAGCGGGAATACTTAAAACCTTAGAGGCGAAATATACTCAGCTTGAGCAAGAAAAAGAGCAATTACAGTCTCAGTATCAACAGGCTCAGGCTCTATTAAAAGATGATAGTGCTAAAAAAGAGATTGATAAATTACAAAGTTCACTTGAGAGTATAAAAGTAGAGCAAGAGAAGTTAATTAGTCAATTAAATGAAAAACAGACACTACTTGCGAAAATTGAACAAGAAAAAGAAGTTATACAGGCTCAGTATATCGAATCTCAGCAGTTACTAAGTGGTAACAGTAAGCAAAAAGAGCAAGAGTTAGCTAAATTAGAAGCAATCAAAAATAAAGAGATAGCAACATTAGAAAATTCGTTATCAACAATAACGACTGAGCAAGAAAAATTAACTAAACAACTTTTAGATGTACAAAATCAATTAGCAACGATAAAGAAAGAGAAAGAAGATGTGCAGACTCAGTTTGCACAGGCTCAACTATTGCTAAAAGATGACTCTGCGAAAAAAGAGATAGATAAATTACAAAGCACATTATTGAAGATCACATCAGAACGTGAAGATTTATCTAAAGAGCTTGCATTGAAAGTCGCAGAAGCAGAAAAGCAGCAAGATGCAAATAGCAAACTTGTTGAGGAGCAACGCAAAGAAATAGCACAACTAAAAACACAAGTTGAAAAAAGTAATCAGGAACAAACTCAACTTAATAAATCGCTTTTAGCTGTTCAACAGCAAAAAGAGCAAGTAGACGAAAAACTAAAAGCGATCCCAGAATTAAAAGCACAGCTAGATAACAAGGTCACGGAACTCGCTGACTTGAAGAAGAGTTTATCTGCGGGTGAAAAAGCCGTTGAAAATTTAATTACTGATAAAAATAATCTGATAGCTAAATTGGAGAAAGCACAAAGTGAGCTATCGAATAAATATCAAACATTAGATGCACAATTTAAAGAGAATAATATTGCATTAGCTCAAGTCACCACGAGCAAAACAGAGAGTGAGAAAACTTTAGCATTGTTAGAAAAACAACTCACTGAAAAGCAAAATACAACGGATAAATTGAGTGCTCAATTAGCTGAAGCAAAAGTACAATTAGAAAAACAAAATACAGAGAATGCACAACAAATTAGTACGTTAAAGCAACAACAAACAGAATCTATTGCTAAATTAAATGAGCAAATTAAAGCCAAAGATGCTGAATTAGCGAAAGTTAACACAGACACTAACAATATTTTAAAAGAAAATAAAACGCTAAAAGAGCAGCTTGAGAAAATGGCAGGTGAAGGGCAAATGATTGCAGGGCAACTTGCTTATGCCTATTCAATTATAGGAAAAGATAACGCCCAGCGTAATAAATCTATTTTATCTGAGATCCAAAAACAGAATTACGTACAATATGACGATAATACCTACTTTAAAATATTAAAACAGGGTAAGCCTGTGGCTTCAATTGCAGGTAAAACCGTTGTATTTACAATGCATGAAGAGTTAACTGACGGTACTGTAACTCTTAATTATGATAAAGCTAAGCCACTTATTTTACCTTACCGCCAATTGCCATTACCACTGAATACCTTTATTGCAAAAGCAGGTATCAATGGTAAAGCCAAAATTTATATAAAACCAGGTGGCGGTTATGGGAAGAATGGTGTACCAGGACAAGTGCCACCAGAATCCATGTCCATCGTGACAATTGAGATCTTAGATATTAAATAAAATAATTAATAGGTAACATCAGCTCTTCTCTGAATAAAAAATGAAGAGCTGATATTTTATTATTGCCATAAAAATTCATCGTTTTTTAAACAAAGTTCTCTTTCTAGTAGCCAATTTTTTAATTTCTGGCAGTTTTCAGGATGTTCTGGAATGCTATTTAAAATCTCCCATAATGGTTTTATTAGTTCAGAACTAGGCGTTGTTTTTTGAATGTAATCAAGAGTGTTATTTATTTCAACATTAAAGATAGGTTCACTTTTCCAATTATCGAGGAGTAATTGGATATCTTTCTGTAATAAGTTATTGATAACAATTAGTCTGACTTTATCCGCATTAAGCTTAATATTGATATCATCTAAAGATAAAAAAGGATCACTTTTATTTGATAGTTGCTTTTCTTCAAATGACTTAATATTTTCACACTGTTTAATTTGAAGTTCGAGCTCTCTTTTAGTTTCATAAAGTGTAAAAAGCTGGGGAGTAATGTGTTGAGCCCACCAAATAAAAAGCGGTTTTATTACGGCTTGAATTAAGCGCATATGTTCATTGATATTGACTGTTGCTCTTAATGATTTATCCCAATCTGCTGGTGTTATTGTTGAATGTGGCTGTTCTGCATGAAATGTATGTGCAAAACCAATAACATCACGTACTTCTTCTTTAGATATAACAACAAAACAGTATTTCTTTCGTAAAAACCAAGTGGACTGTAATAAACTGTCTAAGCTTTCACGGCACAAAACACGGGATAGTATTTTTATTTGTTGCTCATTAACATCATATGCAGTAACGATATTTTCATTAGAATGAAAAGAAAACTGTAGATCAAACAAGTTATCTACAGTTTCTTCATTGTTGGGTGCCATTATTTTTTTCAGTAAGGCTAAATAGTCATAATAATGGACTTTGGTGCTATATGTATTTTCTTTTATCACGATATACAACTCACTCATAAGAACAAATTTTAAGTATTCTAACTATGAATGACTTTTAGATATTATGATATTCAGTCGGATTTTTTATAATTTTGATCTGAGATTTCTCGCTTTACTTGGTGTCATATTAAAACGACGATGATAGCTTTGTGTAAAGTAAGACTGACTTGAAAAGCCAGACTCCATTGAAATATCAACAATACTCATTTCAGTGGTCAGCAGCAGTTGGTGTGCATAGATAATGCGTCTTTCACAAATCCATGTTCTTGGTGAAGTACCATAAACATGATTAAAAAGCTCTTTAAACGTAGTTAATCCCATACCAAATTCACGAGCAAATTGTTTAAGCTTCCAGTTTTTTAAATGATTTTTTTCCATAAAAATCTTTAAGCGATCAACTTGACGATGGCTAAGTTGGCGCAATAACGCCATTAAGTCAGAACCTTGCTCAGTTGAAAGTAATAGAATTAAAAGCTCTTCAATACGTAATTGTATGAAGGCTTCAGGGCAAGATTGAACAGTGAGATATTCAAAGCCATTACTACAAAATTGAATAAGAGGTGAATTTTGAAAACAAATAAAGGCACTTGAAAACTCTTCGTCTCTTTCTATTTGGCACAAGATCTCATTGTACTTAGACATGAAATCTCTTAAAAAATCATCAGAGAGTGGGATACAAATAATATCGGTAGGCTCTGCACCTTGTGTTTTTATTGTATAGTTACCTTGTTGTAGAAAAAGAACTTGGTTATCACTCACTGTTACTGTATCAGTGCAATTTTGCAATATGAGTGCATTTTTTCTGATAAGAAAAAGCGCTTTTTGTTCATTTTCTAGTATTTGGTATTGTGGATAAAAATAAGATTTTTTCTGAATAGCACAATCATATTGATTGTTTTTTTCATATTGTATTGTATTCATGTTTCGCCCAAAATTATTATATAATTATCACTGTATTTTTATAAAAATAAATAGAAGAATATTTATAAAAATACTTCTTTATTATTGAGTGCTATTAAAAATAAAAAAGAGATTATTTTCTTCAATTTGATGTGGTTTTTTTTTAGATATTAGGCATTGCATTTTGTTTTGCTGATTTAAGATAAGTCATTTTGTTAATTTAAAGACATTCCTTATAAATTGCAAAAAGAAATTAAATACGAATAAATTCTTTTTCAAGGTGATAGCTAATAGTACATGTTAGAATGTAATCAATAATTTACATTTTATGTTTTTTATAAAAAAGAGATTGTATAACAATGAGTTATTGTTAACTATCTCTCTTTACAGTGTAAAAAAATAATAAGTACATTTTTAATGTTAATTTTATTATAAAAAGTTATTGTGTAATAAATATGAAAATTTATTGTTATAAAAAAATTAAAAAAAGAGTGTGAAATATAAATAAAAAGAAGATTAAAATTGAATGAAAAAATTGATTTCCGTGGTGATATTAACGTTTGTTACCATAACGGTATTTTTCTTTTATATGAAGTAGGCACTAAATTATAAAATAAAAAATAAAATGTAAAAAAAAAATCACTATTTACTTTTTGTTTTAATTTTATTTTTATTGGTATTGTGATGATGTTATCGTATTTTTTTATCAAGATTTAGATTAAATGATATTTTGAATGATAAATTTATTTGAATGATTTTTTATGAAAATATGGAATAGAATGTAAAGTGTTAATTTTTAATGAAAAATATTTATCTAAATAGACTGGTAATCATCACGATTTATTCACATCGAACGTAAATTATTAAAATAGTGATTTTATCATTTAATTTAATTAAATCTTATTTTGGTCAAGGAACAAATCAAAAAACTAAAAGGTAATAATAGCCTTATTGCTGGCATTATGCTTGTCATCTATTTATTAGAATGGTGAATGCATAAGTGTATTTATTGTCAGGGAGGTAAGGATATAGCTAATTATGGAGAATAAGCGAACACTGCGAAATATTATATTCAGCGGGATATGGATCATTTGGACTCTTGCCTTAATTGCCTTTTGGCGTTATCAGATGGCAGGCGAGTTTTTGATTATTCTAATCCTAATTTTTAGCATTATTATTTATTCTATGACGTTGAGGTTAAAAAAAGCCGCTATGTTTAGTCGTAAAACTGAAACACCAAAAGCAGCAGAGCCTGTTGCACCAGTAATAACAGAAGAGAAAAAACCGATGCCAGAGCAAAAACTATACACGATTATTGCAAAAGGAACGGTATTCCAAGGCGATATTAATGTTGAAGGCGATATCCAAATTTGGGGTAAAGTAGCCGGCAATATTAATGTCAAAGATGGCGTTATTCGTGTTATGCATGCCGGACAAGTTGAAGGTGAATTAACAGCACCTGATATTATTATTGATGGTTTTGTAAAAGGCATCTGTGCTGCAAATAATTTAGATATCTTAGAACACGGTGAATTACGTGGTACTAGTCGTTGTGGCAGTATGTCTATTAAGCGTGGTGGTATTTTTACTGGCCAATCAGAGCAAGTTGAACATCAAGCCAAATCAGTTGCTCAACAACGTGTTGTTTCAATAAAAGAGAGCTCTAATGCAAATAAAGATAAAGTTGCTACTCCAGTAGAAAACCAACTAAAAGAAAATAAAAAATAAAGTACCATTTTTCTTTTCATTGTTCGTTGCTTATCCTATTTTATCGCTATTGTCTTAATTTTATATAAATAGAGAATAACGATGAATTTAGATACTCCCAGACTACACCTAAGAGAATGGCGTGAGAGTGATAAAGCGCCATTTTTTTCTGAAATCAACTCTTCACCTGAAGTGATGCGCTACTTTCCTTGCACTTTATCTCAACTAGAAAGTGATAATATGGTTGAGACTATCCGCGAAAAATTTATTCAGCAAAATGGATGGGGAATGTGGGCTGTTGAATTAAAAGAAACTCAAGAATTTATTGGTTTTGTGGGGTTAAATATTCCAGCAGCGCCTTTGCCATTTAATCCCTGCGTAGAAATTGGTTGGCGGATTGCGCAAAAATTTTGGCGAAAAGGCTATACCTATGAAGCGGCTTTAGCTGTATTTAAATATGCGTTTGAAACGTTGGGATTAGAAGAGGTTGTTGCTTTTACTGCGGTTTCAAACCTTCCATCTCAAGGTGTAATGCAAAAACTAGGTATGTATCAATCTGATAGTTTTTTTCATCCAGCATTAGATAAAGCACATCCTCTTGCTGAGCATGTTCTATATCGCTTGAAGAAGTCTGATTTTATTTTTCAGTCGAACGAATAGACCGTTTTTTTTCAGGAAGAGGAGGAACGGGTTTTTTATCATCAATAAGATGACGTATTGCTAAAATTGGATGATAAATCAACATTCTTGGACCAGCCCATCGCATGATCTGTTTCATCGTTTCTCGTTTGGCTGGTTGATAGCAATGAATAGGGCATTGTTTACAGGCCGGTTTATCTTCACCATAGCGACATTTATCTAATCGGTTATAGGAATAATTGATTAATTGTTGATAATAATCTGAGTCAGCTTCAGGATGCGAATGAGCATAAAGGTGCACCATTTTTTGAATGGTTTTTTTCTCACGATTTATTCTTTTTCCTGACATATCTTCCTCTCTTAGTAATATGTTGCATTTATTATACATCTTATCATTAAGCCGATAGAGACGCTAAAATATTATTTAATGCGTAATCATAAAAAATTTTGTCAAAAAGACTTTTCTTTTTTCTTAGAATATAATACTGTATTTATATACAGTCTATTTGCCTTTAAATGGTGAAACCAATGCGTGTGGAAATTTTATTTAATAAACAATCTAAGATAACCGACTCATTATTTCCGCTCTTAGAACACGAACTGAGAAAAAAGATCATTCCAGAATATCCAGATATGCAGTTTCGTATTGCCTTTAGTAGCATGAACTCGATTCAAGTCACTGGCATAAAAGATGAAACTAAGCATGAACACATAATGGAACTTATTCAAAGCGTTTGGGAAGATGATGGTTGGTTGCAAACAGACGATGAATAAAGTGCAGTAAAAATTTAGTAAATAAAGTAATTACGATTGTCAGAATGAATTGGCTTTTTACTTGTTTATATAAAAAGCCAATGACATAGAAAAGGAAATCACTGGCAATCGGGCTTTAAAACTGTATATCTATCAATGATGACAAATCTTATTTTCACTCGTTGTAAATCCACCCTCTGCTGGAATAAATTTACCTTTCCTTTCTAAGAAATCAACTAATTCAGTCGCTGTCATATTTTCAGCTGAGCACGTATGAAAACGTGAGTCATTGCCGAATTGTTTATGGATAGCATCAATTAGCGATGTTTTAGTAAATGCAGTCTCTGAAGAAAGGATCATTTGTAAAACTTCATGACCATGTATTGATGACATATTGAGTACCCTAAAAAATAAAAGATATATTAATTATGCATCTTTATGAGAGGGTATCTTTGTTTTTAATCATAAAAAGCGATGACATTATATCATCGCTTAAAAAGAGCCTTATTTTTCACTTCGCTGAAGTATTTTTTGCATTTCATCTTTAAGATGAAGCTTTTCTTTTTTTAGTTTGGCAACTTCATCGTTATAGCCAGCTCCGTTTGGACCTTCTAGTTTAGCAATTTCTTGATCGAGTCGATGATGTTTATCGTAGAGAGCTTCAAAGCGGGGATCACTATTTCTTAATTGAGAAACAAGGGATTGTTGATCTGAGAACATATAACCTCCTATGAAAAGAAATTGGGTCTCTATTTCAGTATAATCATAGATTGGTTATCTGCATGGTAGAGCATCACAAATTTACATTTCATGAAAAAACGTGATTTTTCTTTTTAAAACATTCAGAATTATCCACTCATAGTATTATTTACTAAGATGTTAGCATTCAAACACTAAAAATATTAGTATTCGGATAACGAGTAATAAAAACATCTGAATAATTTTGTTAACGGCGAAGTGTTCGCTGTAAATATGGAGAGAGTGATGAACAAAGTAATATTATCTTTAGTAGCAGCAATGTCTTTATCTGCGTGTGCACAAGCTACTGACAGTTTAGATAAAGTTGCACCTTATCCTAAGGTTCAAGAAAATCAAGTTCGTCATGTTATCGAGTTAGAGAAAAAAGATAATGAAAGCAATTACCAAGTTGAATTAATTATTGGTAAAGAACTGAAAGTAGATTGCAATCATCAGTGGTTTGGTGCGGATTTAGATGAAAAGAATTTAGAAGGTTGGGGTTATAGCTATTATGTTGTTGGCGATTTAAATGGCCCAATGTCAACAATGATGGGATGTGCTGACAATACGAAAAAAGATGCCTTTGTACAGGCAAATATGGGATCAGATGCCTTTATCCGTTATAACAGCAAATTACCTATCGTAGTTTATGCACCTAAAGATGTTGATGTAAAATATCGTATTTGGTCTGCAGCTGAGACGACTCAAGATTCAGTTAAAAAATAATAGATAACCTTATTTAGAATAGGTCATCATTCGCTAAAAAGCCCTTTGTTATTGAGACAAAGGGCTTTGTTGTTATTTTAGTTGGATATTAGCGAATAACTAAAACTGACATTTTGGCATGTCGTACAATTGATGACGCTGTTGAGCCTAATAAATAAGAGGAAACATTAGGTCTATGTGAAGCAATCGCAATTAAATCAGCATCAATGTGACGGGCATATTCTAAAATCTCATCTTTTGCGTTACCAACGCCAACATTACATACAATTTGCTCATCAGGAATTTTTGCATCTTTAATCATTTCTTGTAGCGCAACAAAAGCAAGACGAGTACGTTCTGAAGAATCTTTGAATTTTTCAGGAATCGCAGCAAACTCGATACCAAAGAAAAGTTCAGCATTAGGAATAACGGTGAGGAAGTGGATCTCAGGTTTACCCACCTTTGCTATTTGTTCAATGTGAGCGATTAGTTCCTGAGAAAGTTCATCTTCTAAAATATCAATGGGAACTAGGATTTTCTTATACATTACAAACCTCACTTAGCGTTAGTTTAAAATATTTACCATTATCGCTTAATAGTAAAAAATAGCTGTGATCTGTGTTTTAAATAAGAGTGAGAATGATTATTTACTGCTTTACATTATTAAGCATTAAAAATTAAAAACAGACTGAAATAATATTAACAATATAATGAAAAATAAGTTATATACCTTAACTTGTTGACAGAAAAGCACATTAATAATGTCGCATTAAAAATAAACTTTTATTTTTTTCATTAAAAATAGAAAATGCATAAAAGAATGATTATCAATTATATTATTGTTTTGTATCTATAAGATTTTATTGATAAAAATAAGAGACAGAAAGATTTAAATATGGCATATTAATAGGCAATGGCATCTCAATATGATGTCTGGACAGCAATCTTAGTCCCTAAACTGGATTGTTATTCAGAGTCGTCCTTTATCCTCACCAATGAGTTATGGAACCTGAAATAACCTATGGAACTCTATTTATCTATGGCAATAGAGTAGGCTATTTAAAACCAAATAAGATTATTATTATGACACATAATCACATTGATGATATTGAGTTGGATCGGGCTGATAATAAACAGTCTGAAAAATTTAAGGCAGCTAAAAAAAGCACGTTAGTGAGTGTTTTTGTCAATATCGTTTTATCCATTTGGCAAATTACAGTGGGCTTTTTCTCACACTCTCAAGGTTTAATTGCTGATGGTATTCACTCGCTTTCTGATCTTATTGCTGACTTTGTTGTTTTAATTGCCAATAAAGGTAGTCAGAAACAACCTGATGCGGATCACCCTTATGGGCACTTTCGTTATGAAAATGCGGCATCACTTATTCTTGGGACTATTTTATTAATTGTTGGTGTCGGAATGGTATTTTCTGCCATTCATAAAATTTTAGATCCATCTACTATTCCTGAAGTTCATAGTGTTGCTTTATATGTGGCTTTACTTGCATTAGCGGCTAAAGAAGGATTATTCCGCTATATGCTTGCGGTTGCAAAAAAAGTGGACTCAACTATGTTAGTTGCAAATGCTTGGCATGCGCGTTCTGATGCTGCTTCTTCATTAGTTGTTGCAATTGGTATTATCGGAAGTTTGGCTGGATTTAAATTTTTTGACCCATTAGCAGCATTAATTGTCGGACTATTTGTCGGCCGTATGGGATGGCGTTTTACTTATCAAGCTCTGCAAGATTTAATGGACAGAGGGGCAGATGAAGAAACGCTAGAAGAGATTAAACAGATGCTGGTTTCAACACCGGGCGTGCAAGGCGTTCATGATTTAAAGACTCGTCGTTCAGGTGATTATTTACTTGTAGACGTTCACCTTGAAATCAAAGGTGAACTCACTGTCAGTGAAAGTCATGAGATTGTTGTAAATGCACGTAATAAGGTTTTGCAAAATAAACAGATCCTGAGTGTGATGGCGCACGTTGATCCCGCTTAAACTTATTTGAGTATCTAATAAAAAAGGTAATGATAGATTTTCATTACCTTTTTTTGTATCTCAAAAAGCGCTATTTACCACTTTAGAAATTGACGCAGTTTTCTTTTATATTATTACTCAGTGCCGCAATTAGATTATCTACTGCACATTCAGCCATCGCATAGCGAGTCTCTTTTGTTGCAGAGCCAATATGCGGAACAGCGACGACATTCTTCATTGTTAATAAAGGTGAAGATGAAGATAGAGGCTCTTTTTCAAAAACATCCAGCCCAGCACCAGCGATCTCTTTTTGTTCTAATGCACTGATGAGTGCTAATTCGTCCACCACTGCGCCACGTCCTGCATTAATTAAATAAGCATCAGGTTTCATCATCGAAAATTGTTTTTGACCCATTAAATGATGCGTTTCTGGTGTTAATGGTAACGTGATACAGACGAAATCAGATTGCTGTAATAAGTCTTCTAAAGAACAATGCTTTGCAGAAAATTTATCGTTCACATCTGTATATTCTGTACGTGAGTGATAAAGAATATTCATATTAAAACCAAAATGTGCACGTTGTGCCAAAGCTTTTCCTATTCGGCCCATACCAATAATACCCATGGTTTTATGATGAACATCAGTACCGTACCAATCAGAAGTGATACCTTTAACCCATAAACCTTGTTTAACATTATCAGCAAGTTCAGGAACTCGTCTTGCTACGGCAAGTACTAATCCCATCATGGTATCTGCAACGGTATCTGTTAACACGGTTGGAGTATGCATTAGTTTGATATTACGTTTGGTGAGTGCATTAACATCAACATTATCATAGCCAACAGAAACTGTTGAAACGGCTTTTAAATGAGGGGCTTGGTTAATAAAGTTTTCATCAATATTGCCACCAGCACCGAGTAGACCAGAAGCATTGGCAAGTGCGGAACGAAAATTATCAGATCCTAAAGAGAGCGTTTTAAATTGTTTGATATCAGCAAAATCAGATAGTTTTTTGTACAGTTTTTCAGGAAGATCTTGGTAGAGCAAGACAATCGGCTTCATTATGTTCTCCATTCGATACTCGTCATTCTTCGATACTCGTCATACTTCAAGCCACAGCGTTGTTGGCTACGTTCATTCGCACTAGTCACATACTAATGTATGCTCCTAGCGACTCATTCACTTGCCGCCTAGCTGTGACTTGAATTATTTAGACTATCTATGCAATAAAACACTTATTAAGTTATTCAATAAAACACTTATTAAACTGTAAGCATTTTATTGAGAGTGTTCTTACCCCGCTTAAACATATTAGCAGGGAAGTTAATAAGGTATGATAAAGCGTATTGAATGTCAGTTTTATCATGTAATTAACTAATTGATTGGGCTGTAATCGTTTACTTTAAATGGGTATTATTTTTAGTGATGAAGAGGTGGGATGTATTACGTATTTTATTAACATACTGTAATGTAATTCTAAACTAAGATTTTTATAAAGTTTAAGTGTGTGCGAAAAGCGTGTAAACGTTTACACTAAATGTCGGTTTGATCACGAAATGATTCGATTGATCTTGCTAAACTCTGTGTCAGTGAACAGAAACCGTCTTGCGCTTTTCCGTTGAATTGAATCAAAAGAGGTGAATGTGGAAATATTAGTGACAGGTGGTATGGGATATATCGGTAGTCATACTTGCGTACAAATGATTGAAGCAGGCATGACACCAATTATTTTAGATAACCTTAGCAATGCGAATGAAGAAGTCCTTAACCGTGTTGAAGCCCTAACAGGTAAACGCCCTCTGTTTTATAACGGTGATATTCGTGATGACCAGTTATTGGCATCAATCTTTGCTAAGCATTCTATTCAGTCTGTTATTCATTTTGCGGGATTGAAAGCGGTTGGTGAATCTGTTCAGAAGCCAATTGAATATTATGACAACAATGTTAATGGCACATTGGTGCTAGTGCGTTGTATGCGTGATGCGGGCGTAAAAAGCATTATCTTTAGCTCATCTGCGACAGTTTATGGTGATCCTCAAGTTGTTCCTATTACTGAAGATTCGCCAGTAGGGGGCACAACTAACCCTTATGGCACCAGTAAATATATGGTTGAGCGCATTTTATCTGACTTATTTGTTGCGGATGAAAGTTGGTCTATTAGTTTGCTACGTTACTTTAACCCAGTAGGGGCGCATCCATCAGGTACGATGGGGGAAGATCCTAAAGGTATTCCTAATAATTTAACCCCTTATATTTCTCAAGTGGCAATTGGTCGTCGTGAACAAGTGGCTGTCTTTGGTGATGATTACCCAACAAAAGACGGTACAGGTGTTCGTGATTATATCCATGTTATGGATCTGGCTGATGGTCATATAGCAGCATTAAATGCGTTAGGTAAAAAAGCGGGCTTACATATTTATAATCTGGGAACAGGTAACGGTACTAGTGTGATTGAAATGATTGAAGCATTTCGTAAAGCTAGTGGTAAACCTATCCCTTATCAATTACAAGCTCGTCGTCCTGGCGATATTGCAGAATGTTGGTCAAGCCCTGCAAAAGCAGAGAAAGATTTACACTGGAAAGCTATTCGTTCAATTGATGATATGGCTGCGGATGCTTGGCGTTGGCAGTTACAAAACCCAAATGGTTATCTGAAATAAGATTTTAAGTATTCAGATAATCTTGAATAAATAAGAGAGAAGGTTATGTCAAAACTGATTTTTGATCCTGTTGAACATCCTCATCGTCGTTATAATCCGCTAACTGGCCAGTGGATTTTAGTTTCACCACATAGAGCGAAACGACCTTGGAATGGCAAAGATGAAAAGCCTCAGATTGCGACATTTCCCTCTTATGATCCTCACTGCTATTTGTGTCCGAATAACACCCGAGTCTCTGGTGATAAAAATCCAGATTACACCGGAACGTATGTCTTTAATAATGACCACTCTGCGTTGTTACAAGATGAATATTATGTTGAGCCCTCATCAAATCCTTTATTTCAAACTCAAGCAGTAAGAGGAATTAGTCGAGTCGTCTGTTTCTCTCCTGATCATGGAAAAACTATTCCTGAATTACCCGTCAGTAGTTTACGTAAAATTGTTGATACTTGGGATAACCAAATAGAAGAACTCAGCAAAGAATACCTTTGGGTTCAAGTGTTTGAGAATAAAGGAGAAACGATGGGGTGCTCTCAACCTCATCCTCATGGACAGATTTGGGCGAGTGATTTCTTACCTAATGAATTAGCGCGAAAAGATACGCAATTAAAAGCTTAT
Source organism: Proteus terrae subsp. cibarius (assembly GCF_011045835.1). NCBI lineage: Bacteria > Pseudomonadati > Pseudomonadota > Gammaproteobacteria > Enterobacterales > Morganellaceae > Proteus > Proteus terrae. Next base: position 2,664,289 of record NZ_CP047349.1, on the reverse strand, counting down.
TTTGAAAAATACGGGCGCAATCTATTAATCGATTATGTTGATGCTGAATGTAAAGATACAAGTCGCACTGTCGTTGAAACAGAGCATTGGCTGGCGATAGTACCTTATTGGGCTTCTTGGCCTTATGAAACGATGTTATTACCTAAAGTACATATTCGTAGAATGAGTGAATTAAATAGTGTTCAGCGAGATGATCTTGCTATTGCCATGAAAAAATTAACAAGTCGTTATGATAATTTATTCCGCTGTTCTTTCCCTTATTCCATGGGATGGCATTTTGCGCCTTCTTTTAAAGATGATAGAAATATCGATCATTGGCAATTACATGCGCTTTATTATCCACCATTATTACGCTCAGCCACTGTACGAAAATTTATGGTGGGATATGAAATGCTGGCGGAATCGCAAAGAGATCTAACGCCAGAACAAGCTGCGAATAATTTACGTCAATTAAGTGACATTCATTATAAAGAGCAACGTTAATGACCTGCGATATAGCAAGGTATTTTAATTAATCTGCTTTTTGCGCACGAAATAAATTAAATCAAACATCTCATTATTTACATAATGTTGTGGTGGGATTTTTATTACTTAATTTTAAGCTAAGGATTTATTATGCAGGCACTTATTAATAATGTGACTCGTTCATTTTCATCTATTTTTGGTTACGCACCTACACATTTTATTCAAGCGCCTGGTAGGGTAAATCTTATTGGTGAGCACACTGATTATAATGATGGGTTTGTTTTACCTTGTGCCATTAATTATCAAATGGTCGTTGCCGCAGCAAAACGAGAAGATAACATTATTCGTGTCATTGCGGTTGATTACCAAAATGAAGTTGATGAATTTAACCTTGATAACAGTATTGAGTTTTTACCTAATAAAATGTGGGCTAACTATGTTCGTGGTGTTATTCATTTTCTACAAAAAGATAACTACTCTTTTCATGGTATGGATATCGCGATATCTGGAAATGTTCCTCAAGGTGCAGGATTAAGTTCTTCTGCTGCGTTAGAAGTTGCCATTGGCCAAACGCTTAAAACACTTTATCAGTTACCTATTAGCCAAAAAGAGATTGCATTAAATGGCCAAAAAGCAGAAAACCAATTTGTTGGTTGTAACTGTGGCATTATGGATCAGCTTATTTCGGCTTGTGGTGAAGAAAATCATGCACTATTAATCGATTGTCGTTCATTAGAAACGTCAGCCGTAACGATGCCTGAAAATATGGTTGTGATGATTATCAATACCAATAAAAAGCGTGGCTTAGTTGATAGTGAGTACAATACCCGTCGCCAACAGTGTGAAGAGGCCGCTCATATTTTAAATGTGACTGCATTAAGAGATGCCTCATTAGAGGATCTAGTAGCTAAAAAAGCATTAATGAGTGATGTGGTTTATCGTCGGGCACGCCATGTTATTACTGAAAACAGCCGTACATTAGACGCCGCAGAAGCCTTACTCCGTGGTGATTTAACCACATTGAGTCAGCTAATGATGCAATCACATCACTCAATGCGTGATGATTTTGAAATCACAGTCAAAGAGGTTGATTCATTGGTTGAAATCGTGAAATCGGTGATTGGTGATCGTGGTGGAGTAAGAATGACGGGTGGTGGATTTGGTGGTTGTGTCGTAGCATTAGTGACACCAGATTTAGTTGATAAAGTCGTTGACTCTGTTAAGGCGCAATACGAAGCTAAAACAGGATTAAAAGAAACTATTTATGTCTGCTCTGCAAGCCAAGGAGCGGGCTATTCGGAGGCAAAATAATGGCGACTAATGAGCTTCGTTTTCTTGAACCTGACCAAATGACAGCACAACCTGCATTAGATGGAAAACCTGCACAAGTCGTGGTGCTTAAAAATCGTTTTGGTATGTCTATTTCTTTAATGGATATTGGTGCAACGTGGTTAACTTGTATTGTACCGGTTAATGGATATCGTCGAGATGTGTTATTAGGCTCTGCGGATATGAATGCCCATAAACAACAAACAGCATATTTAGGCGCAACGGTTGGACGATTTGCTAATCGCATTGCAGGGGCTAAATTTGTAGTAGAAGGTCAAGAATATAAAATTAGTGCGAATGAAGGCCAAAATACCTTACATGGTGGTAAGCAAAACTTTAGCCATCTACGCTGGGGGATCACTGCGCAATCTTCTCAATCTGTTACTTTCTCACTAATTTCTAATGATGGCGATCAAGGTTTTCCCGGTACTGTGAAAGTAAGTGTAACCTATACACTGACAAATAATAATGAAGTATGCATTGATTATCAGGCGATGAGTGATAAAACTACACCATTAAGCTTAACTAACCATGCTTATTTCAATCTTGCGGGCGAACATACTGAGCGCACAGCACTTGAACATGATTTAAGAATTTGTGCGACTCATTATTTGAAAAATGGTGAAGGCAATATTCCTACGGGTGAGTTTGCAAGCGTAATAGGAACAGGGTTTGATTTTCGAAAATTAAAACGTATTGGCCTTGATTTTATGGTAGATGAGTGCCAAAAAGCCGCAAATGGCTATGATCATGCGTTTATTTTAGATAAAAAAGTGATTGAAGATAAAACCCCTGTTGCAACCGTTATTGCACCTGAGGGTGAGCTCAAAATGGATGTCTTTACAACCATGCCTTCTGTCCAATTCTATACGGGCAACTTTTTGGTAGGAACAAAAGGAAAGAGTCGCCATTACGGCAATTACTCAGGATTGGCATTAGAAACACAATATTTCCCAGATGGCCCTAATCATCCAGAATGGCATGAAAACCAAGGTGTTTTGCCTGCAAATACAGCGTGGAATAGCCAAACAATCTATAAGTTTTACTCGTAACAATAAAAGGAAAGTGTAAACGCTTTCCTTTTCACTATTTATTTGATCTTTTTACTTTTTAAATTTCACTTCTTCGCTGATAATCAGGCCACTTAAATTCTATTACTCCCTTTTTCTTTGTTTGTAGATTAACGGCTCGTTATTTATTGACTATGAATAAGGTGATCCATAAGGAGTGGATATGGCGACTATCAAAGATGTAGCAAAGGAAGCCGGTGTTTCTGTTGCGACTGTGTCTAGAGTCATTAATAACTCGCCGAAAGCAAGCCAAGCATCTATAGAAACCGTTAATGCAGCGATGCAAAAATTAGGCTATCGACCTAATGCGGCTGCAAGGGCTTTGGTTAGTCAGAGTACGCAAACATTGGGTGTTTTAGTGCATGATGTTTCCGATCCCTTTTTTGGCACACTAGTGAAAGCGGTTGATAATGTTGCAAGACAATCAGGAAAACACATCTTGGTCTGTAATGGTTATCATGATGCTCAAGATGAACGCCAATCTATCGAGTTGTTGATTAATAGTCGTTGTGATGGTCTGGTGATCCACTCAAAAGCACTCTCTGATGAAGAATTGTTAGCTTATGCTAATGAAGTTAAAAGCATGGTGTTGATTAACCGCTTTATTCCTGAAATTGCTGAGCGTTGTGTCGCTTTAGATAATTATAAAGGGGCATGGATGGCAACAGAGCATCTGATCCGTCAAGGTCATACCAAAATTGCTTATATTTCATCAACTCATCATATTGAAGATACAACTCAGCGTCTTGCAGGTTATAAAGCTGCATTAGAAGCCAATAACATCAAGTTACCTGAAAGTTATATTGAGTATGGTGAGCCGGAAGGTGAAGGGGGCGAAAAGGCAATGATGCATCTGCTAACCAAATCAATCGATTTTACGGCTGTAGTGACTTACAACGATTTTATGGCTGCAGGGGCTTTATCTGTTCTTGATGAAAATGAAATCCCTGTCCCTGAAAAAATTTCCGTTATTGGCTTTGATGACGTATTAATTGCACGCTATATCCACCCTCGTTTAACCACAGTGCGTTATCCTGTACAAATGATGGCGGAACAAGCTGCAACACTGGCTATCAGGCTTTCTAAAGGTGAAATGCTCGAACAAAAACAACGTATTTTTTCACCAACATTAGTTCAACGTAATTCTGTTTTTAATCTTAGCCACCTCTCTTAATCTTAATTACCTCATTTATTATTCAATCAAGTCGATCCTCTTAATAGGCCCTATAAAATTAAGAGGTTATTTTTACTTGATTTGTGTAATCGTTATCACTTTTTGGTTTTTTTAATAATTATTTAGATATCTGAAATTTATTAAATAAAGTTACCATCGTATTTTAGGCGTAAACTTGGCTTTACTCGTCATGGTAATCGTTTGTTTTCCTACTTTATGATCCATTTACGTAACATAAGCGATAAAATTGTGAACAGAGTAACGGAAAAAGATTGTGAAAACGTTTACATTAAAATCCTATTCTCTCTATGGGTCTGAAAGGAAAATATTATGCATACAGAAGGTGTTGGGTTAAGCACAATAGACTATGCAATTTTTGCCCTCTATGTCGTGATTATTATTAGTCTAGGATTATGGGTTTCTCGTTCCAAGGATGGTGAGAAAAAAGGAACAAAGGATTATTTTCTTGCAGGTAAAACCCTTCCTTGGTGGGCAATTGGTTCTTCGCTTATTGCAGCTAATATTTCAGCAGAACAATTCATTGGTATGTCTGGTTCTGGTTTCTCCATTGGTCTTGCTATCGCATCTTATGAATGGATGGCAGCACTGACATTAATTATTGTTGCAAAATACTTTTTACCAGTTTTTATCGAAAAAGGTATTTATACCATTCCTGAATTTGTTGAGAATCGTTTTAAAAGTCGTAACTTAAAAACCATTCTTGCGGTGTTTTGGTTAGCGTTATTTATCTTTGTTAACTTAACATCGGTACTTTATTTAGGTTCATTGGCATTAGAAACCATCCTTGGTGTACCAATGATGTATGCCATTATTGGTTTAGCATTATTTGCAGTTATCTATTCACTTTATGGCGGACTCTCTGCTGTTGCGTGGACAGACGTGGTGCAAGTGTTCTTCCTTATCCTTGGTGGCCTATTTACCACAGTATTAGCCGTCAGCTATATCGGCGGAGATGGTGGGATCATGGAAGGTTTGAGCAAAATGACACAAGCCGCGCCAGATCACTTTAAAATGATCTTAGAGAAAGATAACCCGCAATTTATGAACTTACCGGGTATCGCGGTGCTGATTGGTGGTTTATGGGTTGCTAATCTTTATTATTGGGGCTTTAACCAATACATTATCCAACGTGCTTTAGCCGCTAAATCTATCAATGAAGCACAAAAAGGGCTCGTGTTTGCAGCGTTTTTAAAACTGATTGTGCCTGTTCTGGTCGTTGTGCCTGGTATTGCTGCATTTGTTATTACCACTAACCCTGAATTAATGGCGGGGTTAGGGACAATGGCACAAGAGCATATCCCAACGTTATCACAAGCAGATAAAGCCTATCCTTGGTTAACTCAGTTCTTGCCAGTAGGTGCAAAAGGTGTTGTTTTTGCTGCACTTGCCGCTGCAATAGTTTCATCTTTGGCATCTATGCTTAACTCTATCGCGACTATTTTCACGATGGATATCTATAAAGAATATATTGGACCAAAAGCTTCTGAAACACGGTTAGTGAATGTGGGTCGTATTAGTGCAGTAGTTGCTTTAATTATTGCTTGCTTTATTGCGCCATTATTGGGTGGTATCGATCAGGCATTCCAATATATTCAGGAATATACAGGTTTAGTAAGCCCAGGAATTTTAGCGGTATTCCTCCTAGGTTTATTCTGGAAAAAAACGAATGCAAAAGGTGCAATTATTGGTGTGGTCTTATCTATACCGTTCGCATTGTTCCTAAAATTAATGCCATTGGGTATGCCATTCCTTGATCAAATGATGTACACCTTTATGTTTACAACAGTCGTAATTGCATTAGTTAGTTTAACTTCAACGAAAACAGATGATAGTGAAGGCGCTATTGCATTAACTGATAAAACGTTTAAAACACAGAGCGGTTTTAACATCGCTTCCTATGCCATTATGATCATCTTGTGTGTGCTTTACGCGGTATTCTGGTAATAACAAGATTGTGATTGGTTAATTTTCTAAATCTAAAAATACTCTACACAACGATAAAAAGCAGATGGTTATACCATCTGCTTTTTTTGTGTTCGAGATTTGCTATTTCTGTACTTAATCTGAATAGCGTCAATTTTCATTGATGCAGATTAAAAAAAAACATCAAATACGAAAAGAAAAGCATTCTCATGATTATTTGATTAAGATAATATTAATCATTCTCATTACTATAACTGTTATTGATTCAGGGAACTGCTATGAACTTTAAAATGGGTGTTTTAACAGCCTGTATTTTATCTGCCTCTTACCCGCTGTATGCACAAGAAAACAAAGAAGAAAAACTTGTTGTATCAGCATCAGGGTTTGCTCAACAAATTACAGATGCACCAGCAAGTATCACCGTGATCAGCAAAGAACAACTCGCAAAGAAACCCGTTCATGATTTAGCGGATGCAGTAAAAGGTGTTGAAGGTGTTAGCATTAATGGTAATGCCAATAAACAAGAAATCACGATGCGTGGTTTACCAGGCGAGTACACACTTATTCTTGTTGATGGCCGTCGTCAAAATAGCCGTGAGTCACGTCCGAACGGGAGTGGCGGTTATGAGGGCGGTTTTATTCCACCAGCAGATGCGATTGAACGTATAGAAGTTATTCGTGGACCAATGTCGTCTCTGTATGGTTCAGATGCAATGGGTGGTGTTATCAATATCATCACGAAACCAGTAACAAAAGAGTGGCATGGCTCTGTTGCACTTGGCGGTACACTGCAACACAACCGTGATGCAGGTGACTCTATTAATGGTGATTTTTATCTTTCAGGGCCGTTAATTGAAGATAAATTAGGCTTACAGCTTTACGGCAGTAGCTACTTACGTGCAGAAGATAAAATCACTTATGGTCAAGGCCGTAATGACAATAAAAATATTACGGCGAAATTGGCATTCACCCCGACGGATAATCAGACCATTTTATTAGAAGCGGGTCGCAATACGTTACAGCGTACAACGACACCGGGTAAATCCATGAGCGAGTTTACCAATCGTGGTGGGCGTCTTGATAAAAATAAAATGCTGGAAACTAATAACGATCGTAATCATTGGGCATTAACTTATAAAAATCAATTTGATATTCTGCATTCTGAATTAAGTGTCTACCAAGAACAGACTAAGCGTATTCAAAAAACAGAAGCGGTTGATAAGGAAACTGGGAATAGCTATAAATATTACGAAGCACGTCGCCCTGAAATTACCAATACTGTTTTTGATGCAAAATTTACTGCTTTTTTACCTTCAAATGTGATGACCTTTGGGGGGCAATATCAATATTCACGTTTAAAAGATGAATCTTCTCTTGGTGGAAAAGAAGTTAAGCAATCTACTATTACTGCAGATCAAAAAGCGCTATTCCTTGAAGATGAATATAGCGTAACAGACAACCTCGCGTTAACTGGCGGTGTGCGTCTTGATGATCACGAATATTACGGTAATCACTGGAGCCCAAGAGCCTATGCCGTTTATCATTTAACGGATGAATTCACGTTAAAAGGTGGTGTGGCGAAAGCTTTTAAAGCACCAAGTTTGCGTGAAATCAGCCCTGAATATGGCACTTCAACAGAAAAAGGTCGTGCGATTATGTATGGTAATCGTGATTTAAAACCTGAAACTTCTGTTAGCCAAGAAATTGGTATTGGTTATGATAATGGGGATGGTGTTACTGCAAGTGTGACTTTCTTTAATACCAATTTTAAAAATAAGTTAACGAACTACGATACTGGTGAAATAGATCCTATTACAGGTTTAAAACTGTACCAACACGATAATGTGGGTAAAGCAAATATTAAAGGGATTGAAACGGCGGTTGGTTTCCCAATTACGGAAAGCTGGCATGTTAATGCTAACTACACTTATATTGATTCAGAACGTAAAAGTGATGATGAAAAGTTAGCTTCTGGTGAGTCATTAAAAGGCTACCCGCTTGATATGACCCCAAAGCACAGCGCCAATGCGCGTGTGGATTGGCAGTTTGATGAAGCAACCAGTTTTTATGCCAATACCGCTTATACGGGCAAGCAAATTTGGGCTGCACAACGTAACGGTTACACTGGTGCACGTTATCGTAGTGGTTACACAACCTTTGATTTAGGAATGACCTACAACTTTAATAAAAATACTATGTTTAACTTTGCGGTATTAAATATTACAGATGAAACAGGCCCTGCTGTAAATGATAAAGGTGGTAACTGGGTTGTCGATGAAGGCCGTCGTTATTGGGCGAATATTAAATATAGCTTCTAATCGAGCCTAAATTAACATAAACCCCGTATTAAATATGGGGTTTATTTTTTTATGCCTCTCTATTATTTTCATCTAATGATTCATTTTTTAAATTACCGACAGAGTATCTGATTTATGCGAATACTAATGTTATGTGGAATGATTATGTTATCTGCGGTTGCTCAGGCTAGGCCTAACCAAGAAGTTCCTGAAATTGAGTCTCAGGCTCACTCTTATTATCAAATTACAAATAAAGAAGTGGCATATGAAGGAAAACAATATCGCCTCTTTCTTGCTATCCCTAAAAATACGACTAAAACAGCGTTAATTTATAGTGTCGATGGAAATGCGCAGTTTCCGTTGATGATAAACGAAGCCATAAAGCAGAAAAATAAACCACTGCCTGCTATTATCAGTGTGGGATATGTGGGCGATAAAGCTTACTTTATTACAGAGAGAACGCATGATTATACACCAAGTGTAAAAGGTGAAGCATTTAGCCGAGGCGGAAACGCAGAGAATTTTTATCAATTTTTCTTAACGCAAGTAAGGCCTTATGCGTTAGAGGAACTCGCCAAAGAACAAGTCTCTATTACTCAGCAATCTCTGTTTGGTCACTCTTTTGGTGGTGTATTTACCCTCTATGTTTTATTCAATCATCCTGAAACATTTCAACGTTATATCGCAGCAAGCCCGTCATTATGGTGGGGAAAAGGCGAATGGGTGAAAAAAGTGCAATGGCAGGCTATTCCTAATGATATTTCTATTACAATAACCTTGGGTGAAAAAGAAGAAAGCCCAGATTTAAGTCGATTAAGTGAAGAACAACAAAAAAATTATCAAGAGCGTAGTAGTTGGTTAACACAACGTCAGTTATGCCAATATCTATCAGACGCGGGAAAACAGTGTGAGTTTTATCTGTTTGAGGGGAAAGGGCATGGGGGTTCAATTCCTGATGCGATTAATATTGCTTTAGAAAAAAGCATAGAATAAACAAAAACATCCCTTTATTTTTAGCTATCCTATCGAGTAATGATAGGATAGTAATGAATATTTATTATTGTAGTTTTTATTTAATACGTATTTATTCGTAATTTTCTTAATAAAAAATACTTATCTTTTAATAAAAATAAATATCAGATTAGAGCTATTTCTTTTTGGTAGAAAAAGACGATAATCATGATTGATATAAATAAAATTGTTTTCTGACATTAGATTTTATAATTTTATTTATCATCATTTAAGCGCTATATTCGCGTCTCCTGAATTTAGGGACGCCATCCACTGTTTTCACCTTTGTTTCTTTTATCTTTCCTAGATAAAAGAACAGCCTCTATCAGGCATCGAGAAAACAGCGCATCATCAACCGTTTTGATTGTGGAGACGAGGGTAGTGAAACAGAACACTACTTTGGTACGCAAAGGCGACAGTACATTAGTACCTGTGGCTGGGTTAACGGTATTTGCTATCGCGTCAGGCTATTTAATGAGTTTAATTCCACTGTCTATGAGCAGTTTTGGAATGGACACACTTTATGCCAGTTGGTTAGCAAGTATTTATTTTATTGGATTATTAATAGGTTCAGTCATGATAGAACCTATTATTGCAAGAATAGGGCATCGTCTTTCTTTTGTTGCATTTTTATTATTGCTGGCAGTGACTGTCGGTGTATTGCCTTTAATGCCTTATTTATCAGCATGGATGGTTTTCCGTTTTATTGGTGGTATGGCGGTTGCAGGTATATTTGTTGTTGTCGAATCATGGCTATTAATTGGCGATAATCCTAAAGAGCGAGCTAAACGCTTAGGTTTTTATATGACCTCGCTTTATGGGGGCACAACATTAGGGCAATTGGCGATTGGTGCAATTGGTACACAGGGCGCTATCCCATTTATGGCGATATTAGTTTTGCTATTAATCGCCGTATTACCACCTTTGTTTTTTAAACAAGGGCAACCACAAGGGCATGATCATAAAAGTTTGTCACTTAAGCAGATGAGCCGATTAAATAAAGCAGCTTTAGTAGGCTGTATGGTGTCTGGCGTTGTGATGGGCAGTATTTATGGCATGATGCCATTGGCTTTAAATCAAGGGCAATTTACAACAGACCAAATAGGTGTGTTGATGGCGGCGATTATTTTAGGCGGCATGGTGGTTCAGCCTATTATTAGCAAATTGTCTGTGATGATAAGCAAAACACTGTTATTAGCGATGATGTGTTTAGTGGGTGTGTTTGCTATGGGACTGACATATCTTTCTAGCGATTATATGGTGCTTATTATTGCACTGGCGCTATTAGGAATGTCTTCTTTTGCTCTTTATCCTATCGCTATTACATTAGCGTGTGATCATGTGAATGCTAGCTATATTGTCGCTATTACACAAGTAATGCTATTAAGTTATAGCATTGGTTCTGCAATCGGGCCTTTAGGGGCGGGTATGTTTATGGCGCAAGCCAATAACGGCATTATGAATTTCTTCTTTGTAGTGTTATTAGTGACGGCAATTTACATGCTCTTTGCAAGTTTACGTCGTAAAAGTCATATTGTGTTGAACTAAACCGTTTTTCTTACTTGTTCTCTTTCTTACTTTCTTTCTCTTATTTATCAGCCGAGCTTACCGTAAAGGTGGCTCGGTTTTTTATATCTACTCTAAAAAGAATTAAGACTTCCCTTATATTTTTATACTGTGTTTTATCAGTATAAACAGATAATGTCATTTCTTTCGTAAATAATGGATTTAACTTTTTCATGGAGAATACTCAGTGAATATAATGAAAATTAGCATTTTACTCTTACTCACTATGCCTTTTTCAAGTGCCCAAGCGATAACCTCAGAACAAAATAAAAAGCTGGTGGAGTACGCTGCTGATTTACCAAGAGCCGTATTTTACGACTCTGATTATCGTAAAATAGATTACCCAATGGGAGATGTACCAGCCTATAAAGGGGTATGTAGTGATGTGATCATTCGTAGCTATCGTGGCATTGATATCGATTTACAAAAATTATTGCATGAAGATATTAAAGCAAATTTTTCAGCTTACCCAAGTAAACGAATGTGGGGGTTAAATAAACCTGATACGAATATAGATCACCGTAGAGTTCCTAATTTAGAAGTCTTTTTCACACGAAAAGGAAAAGTAAAACCGATTACAAAAAATGCAGAAGATTATGTACCAGGCGATATTGTAAGCTGGCGTTTAGATAATGGACGGCCTCATATTGGGATTGTAGTAAATAAGAAAAGCGGGGATAACCAACGCTATCTAGTTATGCATAATATCGGGTTTGGTCAAGTTGCTGAAGACGTTTTATTTTCATGGAAAATAACGGGTCATTTTACCTACTAAATAGGTGAAAAAGAAAAATTGAAGCGTTCAGTCTTTTGTGGAAAATAAAATAGAAGTAATAGCAGTAAAATAAATCTGAATTTAAATAATAAGTAAAATAATGCCCATACCGATTTTATCTAAGTATGGGCATTATTTCTGGGGGAGAATATTTTCATCAGAAATATTCATAATTATTCCTCTAAGCCACCGAGTAACATACTAACGACAGCAGTAGAACAGATAAAAGAAAGGAAAAGGATAAAAAAAGAGCTACCGATCATAATGCCCTCCAAATTTATTGCTATTTTTAAATAAAAAACCTCACTAAACAAATGTTATTAACACATTACCTTATATACTAGGTCATTTAAAAATAAAGTCAAACTAACGTATTATTTAATAATGATTTTTTGTTTTTAAATTTTATTTTTATAAAAATAAATGTATTGGATGGTATTAAATGATCAGGAGGGGCTTAACCCCTCTGATGTCTTACGCGGTGTGAGGCAAGATGGTGTGAGTTAATGGAGGCAAACCATAAGCCGCTCTTGCACGATCACAAGCTTCATTAGGAATGCCATTTACCCAAGATTGTTGAAACTCACGGCAAGGAGAAGGGCGTTGTTCGTAGATAGAACAGCTTACACACTCTCCAACTTCACCAATCAGTTTTTCACAACGCGGTTTTTTAGAGTTGGTTCCTTTCATGCAAGAGAGAAAAGGCGTTAACGGTTCTGTTAATTCATCAGGAACCACCCCTCCACCACTTACCATTTCTGCCCAATAGAACGAAACTCTAAAATAGGCGCAACAAGCACCACAATGCATACAGGGATTATCCTGCATATAAATAAAATCGTTAGAATGTTTGCTCATACCAGATACCATTTTATCTGACGTTAAAGGGATAAAACGCACGTTTTAAGGGTGCGGTAGCTTAAGAGAAGCAAAAAAAAAGACAGAGAAACGATGCTTCTCTTAGAGCAATCATTATGCGCCGAATGAAAAATATTTTTCAAGAGAAATATTTCTGTATATAGAATATATTTATTACAAAACAGACTATTATTTTGGAAAATCTATCTAGGTAGACTATATGACTTAATGGTAAGCGATGGTGCTATTTAGTCCTCTGTAAAAACCACAGTATAAATAGTATTAAAAATAATCATGATATCAGGTTTTAGATAAAGAAAAGCCTTATCAATTTTGATAAGGCGATAATAAAAGAAGCATAAAGAAACGTTGAAAAAACGAGTTAACGATATCTACTAATAGGCTTTTCTAAAAGGGGCCTTTAAAAATAAATAAGGCACCAGCACCAATTAAAAGAAAACCAATAAAATGATTTAAGGTGAAGTTTTCTCCCAAGTAAGTGACCGAAAAAATAGCGAAAATAGTTAATGTGATCACTTCTTGTATGGTTTTTAATTCTGCCGCGCTGTAGTAATTATGACCAATACGATTTGCGGGTACAGCAAAACAATATTCAACAAATGCAATCAACCAGCTTAAAATAATGACAACAATAAGAGGTTTATTGCCATATTTTAGATGGCCATACCAAGCGAACGTCATGAAAACGTTGGAAATAATTAGAAGAATAATAGGCGTAAATTTGTAGAACATATTGGAGATACCACGAGTCGTTTTTAGGCAAAATTATTGCCAATAAGAAAGGTATGAGATTACTGCAAAAAAAGTAGATTTTCTATTGTGATGATAAGAAAAAAATAGCCAAAAATTAAAAGGTTGGTCTTTCTTTCCCTATAAGAAAGTTTGTAATTTTATCAACAAAAAACAAAGTTGAAGTAATAAATATCTATTTTTAAAATTATTGGCTGAATTTTAATCTATTGATGTTGTGTTAAATAACATTTTTTCAATAAAAAATAAGAAAAACAGATTCAAACCCAAAAGGCATTAATAATGTTTTCTTATTATTACTTGATTGAAATTTAAATTTATCGAGTAAGATACGATATATCCTAAAATGATGCTGTTCGCACTAATAGATGTGATATTAGTTATTTAATACATTATGTTGAGTATATTTTTATTATAAATTCCTATAAGGAGTTCGCGTGAAGATAAGTTTATTTCTGATCTCTTGTAGCTTACTTACAGTTAGTTTTTTCTCTTCGGCACAAGGCAAATACGATCCTTTAGCAAAATGTTATGAAGTGACAGCAAACGAGCCGAGAACAGCGGTGCAGGCTTGTTTACTGGATGAATTAAAACTGACAGAGCAGCAAATGAATGTCATTTATGACAAAAGTAAGAGTGATCTTGAAGATACTGATTCTGTTGCTGCAAAAAGTGCCATTGATGCATTAGCCAGTTCTCAGCAGCATTTTATTCAATTTCGAAGTGCTGAATGTCAACGACAATCCGCATTATTAATGGGGGGATCAGGGGCTGGAGATGTTTTGTTAGCATGCGAAATAAAATTAAATCAATGGAGAGCAAAAATTTTATTGAATAATTAATTGGCGAATAATAGAGAAAAACCCAAAAGCGATTAACTTATCTTTTGGGTTTGATTTAGGAGTCAATGATTGACTCTGACTGTTAGTTATTTTGTTATCGTTTTAATGTTATTTTATTTTGAATTAGCAATCTTCAATAATAAGATAAGCCGCATGAACAGGGCCATGAACCCCCCATACTTTAATCAATTCAATGTCTGCAGTAGAACTTGCACCACCAATTAAATTGATACAAGACGGCATTCTCACGCCTTCTTGCGCCATCTTATGTAGACGCTCAGCAATTTGTGCCACGCGGGGTAAAATATCGCTTTTACGTAGGATAACAATTGAGGTTTCAGGTAATAAACTAACGGCACGCCCTTTTTCTGGGGACGAAAATAAAACAATCCCACCAGACTCCGTTAAACCCGCTTCAGCATAAACAATCCCGATTTGCGAGCGTTCAGCATAAACAATGTTTTCGCGTCCGAGAGCTGGATCCCAAATGTAGGTTTCGTATTTTTCGCTAACCGCTTTTGTGACTCCTAGTGCATCTAAACGCTCATCCCCACTTATTACCACCGAGCCTTTACAATCATAACTTTCACAGAGTTCAATTAGGCTATTAATAACTTCATCAGGTTTAGTAACAACACATTTCACCATTTGAGTCTGTGCAAAGTCAGTAAACTCTTTGCATAGTTCATCTTGAGTCAAATTAGTTAAGCGAGTTTTCGCTAAATCATTAATCGGTGTAGGTTGTGGCTGTGGCTTATGCGCAATAGGGCGCCCTAATTTTTCAGCAATAGTTTGCAGAAATTCATTACGGTTTTGTTCGTTTAACATATTATTTTTTTCCTTCTGCTTTATGGCGTTTAAACCAACTACGGAAGCTATAACCATCTGGTTTAGGAAGATCACGCGATTCCATCCAATCATTTAGAACACTTATTTTGATTGGTGTAGAACCATTTTTGATCATTAATCCCGCCATTTTCGCACCGACATTCATACCCACTTTCCAAAGAGCTGGGTGTGAATTGAGGTAGTTAAACATACCAGTGACTCGACGCTCTGCTTTCGGTGTTAAACCGGTTTCAGCCATCACTCGACGATGTTTTAAAATCAACTGAGCTAAAGGAATTTTGACTGGGCAAACCACATTACAAGCATTACATAATGAGCATGCATAAGGGAGATCGTGGAAATCTTTATAACCCCCTAATAGTGGTGAAATTACCGCACCAATTGGGCCCGGATAAATTGAGCCATAAGCATGACCACCAATATTTCGATAAGCAGGACATGTATTTAGGCAAGCACCACAGCGGATGCAACGTAAAATATCTTTAAATTGTGAGCCTAAAATTTCAGAACGACCATTATCCACAATCACTAAATGGAACTCTTCAGGGCCATCAACATTGCCTGCTTCACGAGGCCCTGTTACCCAAGTGTTATAACTAGTTAAACGTGAGCCAACGGCGCTACGACATAACATGGTTATCAGTGGATCGACTTCTTCAAAAGTAGGAGCCACACGTTCCATACCCATAACTGCTATGTGGGTTTTAGGTAATGTCGTGGTCATCCTTGCATTACCTTCATTGGTGACTAAACAGACAGTACCTGTTTCAGCCACAGCAAAGTTACAGCCTGTGACACCAATATCAGCAGAAAGGAAATCTTGTCTAATACGTTGTCTAATGAAAAGCGTCATATCTTCCGGTGTTTCACTACCTTCGTAATTGAGTTTTTCATTTAATACTTTACGAATTTGATAACGGTCTTTGTGGATCGCAGGAACCACGATATGCGACGGTGGATCGTTATCCAATTGAAGAATATATTCACCTAGGTCAGTTTCGATGATCTCAATGCCTTCATTTTGTAAGGCTTTATTCATCCCAATTTCTTCGGTGACCATGGATTTAGATTTTACAATCTTCTTCGCATTTTTCTTCTTGGCAACTTCACAAATATAACGAGAGGCATCTTCTGCTGTTTTGGCAAAATAAACATGGCCTCCGTTTTCTGTCACTTTTTCAGACAATTGATAGAGATAAGCATCTAAATTTTCAAGAACATGGTTACGGATTTGTTCAGCGCGATCACGCCATTCCTCCCAATTACCTAGCTCCTTCACCATGATTTGACGGTTAGCCCCAATACGTTCTTGCGCCATAACAACCGCATTACGCATGATTGTGTCTTTCATTTCATGTTCTAGACGAGGTCTGAAATCTATATCACTGGTTTTGATAGACATAAGCAGGCTCCCTTATTGGCTCATTAAAACTTGTGCAATATGCAACACTTTTACAGGACGCTTTTCACGACTTAAACGACCTTGAATGTTGATTAAGCAGCTTGTATCAGCACCAATGACATAATCAGGGCTCACATCCATAATATGTTTTACTTTTTCAGTCACCATTTCACCCGAAATTTCAGACATCTTCACGGAGAAGGTACCCCCAAAGCCACAGCAGGTTTCTGAATTTGCAAAAGGCAACATTTCAAGGCCTTCAACATGTTTTAACAGCGTTAAAGGCTCACTTACAACACCTAGCTTTCTGGTTAAACTGCATGATGGGTGATAAACCGCTTTACCCGGAAGGCGAGCGCCAACATCAACAACGCCAAGGGTGTTAACAATAAAACTGGTTAAATCAATAAGGCGATCGGCAACACCTTGTGCCCGTAATGCCCATTGAGGTTCATCAGCAAGATAAGTTGGATAACCTTTAATGGCATAAGTACAAGAGCCAGCGGGTGAAATAATGGGATAGTCGTTCACTTCCAATGTTTCAATTAACGATTTCATGGCAGGTTTCGCGTTATTTACATAACCGCTATTAAGCGCTGGCTGACCACAGCAACCTTGGCGTTCTTGAAATAAGACTTCACAGCCTAATTTTTCAAGTAACAAGACTGTGTCTCGGGCTGAATCGGCTTTCAGAACATCACCAAGACAGGTCGCATAAAAATTAACTTTCATTAATCGAACTCCAAAACATCGCTCAGATGTTGTCATTTTTACTAAAGATAAAATTCTTTTATTGCTTTGTTATAAGAGGAGAAGGGAGTGGAGTAAACACGCTCCCTTTTCCTTATTAATTAGTTCATTAGGTGATAAATAATGCCAATTTTTGCGCCAAGAATAATTATATAAGCAATACAATATTTTAAGGTTTCACGCATAATGGCACTGCTTTGACCATCCATTTTTGTCGCTGAAACAGCAATGGCGATACTTTGCGGTGAAATCATTTTACCGCCCGTTGCACCAGAGGTATTGGCCGCGGTCAGAATGAATGGATCAATATTAAGTTTAGCTGCCGCGCTGGTTTGTAACTTACCAAACAGCACGTTAGAGTTGGTGTCACTACCTGTTACAAAGGTTCCTAATGCACCGATCACTGGAGCAATAAAGATAAAGCCCGCACCCGTGAAATCGACTAAGGTTTCAGCAATACTGCCAATCATGCCACTGAAATCCATAACAGTTGCCATCGCTACGATTGCTGTGATGGCAATAATGGAATTCTTCAGTTGGATAGTGGTTTTAACCAGAACAGAGATCAGTGTTGAAATACTTGCACCTTGAATGGTACCACCCACAAAGCTTGCGAGAATAATCAATACACCCGGAGTACTTAACCAAGCAATAGTCTGATATTCCGTTTGTGTTTCACTTAATACAAACGGGATCTTTGTGGAAATCGCGCCCGCCATGCTTTGGATCGCAGGAAATAAAGGTGAGCACGCTAAGATAAAGATAAAGGTAAACAGATAAATAGAACTTGCTACTAACAACTCTTTCCCAGTGTGCTTTTTGACATTTTTTTGTTTGTCACCACTGTTTTTCATGCGTTTAGCAAGGAAAATAACCACAATTAAGCTGACTAAGCTACCTGCAAACGCTGGTAATTCAGCACCTAAATTAGCAGCAACGATATATTGAGGGATTAGTGTACTAATACCACACATTAAGGTAATAAATCCGACACCTTTAATCGCTTTAATTCCACCACCCGCAATGGCAACAATAACGAAAGGTAACAAGATATTGAATAATCCCAACTGAATAATAATGGTTTTACTCAGTACTAATACATCAAGGCCTGTATTTTGCGCCAAAATAGAAACTGGAATACCAACTGCACCAAACGCGGTAGGGACAGTATTGGCAACTAAAGAGGCAACGGCTGCTTTAAAAGGATCAAATCCGAGTGCAATTAAAATACCGATAGGAATGGCAACCGCAGTACCATAACCCGCAACCGCTTCAAGAAAGCCACCAAAACACCATGAGATAAGCAGAACCTGTACTCGCTTATCATCACTAATGCCAGCCAATACATCTTTAAGTACATCCATGCCACCTGTTTTTAACATTAAGTTATAACTATAAATAGCAGCAAGAATAACAATGATTATCGGCCACAAACCTTTAACTGCACCATAAAGGACAGAGACAGAAGCAAATTGAATGGTGTTGTTCCAATGGAAAATAGCAAGTGCAACAGTTATCACTAAAGATACAAGCACAGCATGGTGAACGGCTGATTTCATTTTTAAGATCATAAAAATCAAAACCGCTAAAGGCACAATGCCTAATAAGAATGATAAGTAGTCTGACATGATTATTTTTATCCTTAAGTTTGCAATTTTTATCGTTTATAACTGCGTTAGCAAACCTATAAGTTGCTCATTATATAATTGTGTAGGGTACTAGGTTTTATTAAAGCTCTACTTTGCTGAAACGATAAATCATAAATAAAAAAAGATAGTTACTAACCTAAACAATGAAAGATATCATCACTTAGGAAATTGTCAGGTTAGATTAGTTGGCTATTGTAGGGAATATTTATTGAGATGTAATAGAATAAAATCAATTGTGTGACAAATATAAAAAAAATCCTTTTTTCTCATTATTTGCTTGTTAATTGTCGTATTTTTTGATGTTCATCAATGTAATTAGATTGCTAATGTTGTTATCAAATTGGTTTTAGATGAAAAAAAGAGCGATATTGATAGTTTTAGCTATGTAATAAAAAGATGAACTTAAGTCTAAAATGCCATTTTTGATGATAAAAATGGCTATCGTCACCTAAAATATACATAAATTAAACTAATGTATTATTTTGTTGGCTATTTAATTAACAAATAGACTAAAATTTTTTTATTTTAATATTTAATTATTCTAAATTTAATCTTTTAAATTATTTTAACTTTTTATTATTTTACTTTTATAGCACTTTTCCTTATTTTTTATGTTTTATTCTATTTTATCTTTAATGTCTTGTTATTCTATTTTATTTTTCGTTTTTTATATTTGAATTTAATTTGTTTTTTCTTGTTTTTATTTTTTTTCTTGCATGTTTTTTTGAAATAAAAAATATAATTTTCTTTGTTTGTTCTAATGCGTAAATATTTTCACCCATTATAAAATTATAATTAATTATTATTGCTTCCTTTTATTATCCTTTAATTTAATAATTTTAATTATACAAAACTAATATTTTTATATTAAATGTTTAAATAAATAACAATATGATTTTATCATCAATGATTGACTTCTTTTTACCTCTAGGGTCATGCAATTGCTAGGTTTGTTGCTAATATTAATTGTAATACAAATCAGGTAGATAATGAAAATGTGATGAGTGAGATAAATAGTGAATGAGAATAGTTCTTTCTAATTTTATGTAGCTAAAGGTGTAGGTAAAGTGATCTTGATCGTGTCGATAAAAATAAAAAATTTATTTTTTTTCTTTTTTATACTTCAGAAAGTGTGAAATAAATTATTTCTAATAATAGACAAATATTTATTTGAGGATATTTTTCACCTTTTTTAAGGTGTTCAAGTTGATTGTTATAGAACAAAGATACGTTATGAAATATTTTTGAAGTTATAGTCTCATTTTTCGATGAGATATTAATTTCACTTTGATAATTGTCATACAAAAATGGAAAGGAAAAAAAGTGGCTAAAAAGTGAATGGGGAGATAATTGTTTTTGTTTTAACTACGTAATAATCTCTAGTGAAATGTTTTCTTTAGCGAGTGAATGTATTGCTGTCTCTTTTTAGCGTTATAAGCTTGCCTCACAATAAGTAGCATTATTCCAAGATTATTATGGGAACATTAATAGTGAAAAGATTATTTTCATCATTAAATAGTCCTGTTTTGATAACGGAAATCAGCGATTATGTTAGCGATGTTTTAGGATTTAACATTTGACGCTGTCCATTACCTCTGAAATAAGTTGGAAAATACAAACAGTTTGTCTGATATTGGTAAAATTGTTTACATTTTATTACCGACGTTGTTACAGATAAAAAAAAGAACCAAAGTGTGAGCTAGGTTCCTTTTTTAGTGTGTACGAATAGGGGGTAAAGACTAAGCTTAGCCGGACTAGGGCTATTTTTACATACTAGTTATGTTTAATAAGTATGCATTTTCGAGGTGATCTATTATTTTTTTGGCTACTTAAGAACGTTGTTGATGTAAAGGTCACTTAAATATAGTGTTGAGTGACCTTTATCGTCATTTAATGAATGCCTGGATCAGGCTCGATGGATTTGGAAGTAATTTACTAATTTATTTAGATTCAATGCTTGTTCATTAAGTGAATTCGCAGCAGCCACAGATTCTTCTACTAATCCTGCATTTTGTTGCGTTGTTGAATCAAGCTGACTTATAGCATTATTGATTTGTGATATACCATCGCTTTGCTCATTACTTGCTTGCCCAATTTCTCGTAATAATGTGCTGATATCTTCAACATCGGTGATCATTTTTTGGATTTGTGAGCCAGCTTGCTCAACTAATTCCATGCCTTCTTGTGTTTGAGTCGATGAATTATCGATAAGAGTGCGTATATCATTAGCGGAGTCTGCACTTTTTTGTGCCAGTAATCTGACTTCACCAGCAACAACAGCGAAACCTTTACCGTGTTCACCTGCTCTAGCGGCTTCAACTGCAGCATTTAGTGCAAGAATATTCGTTTGGAATGCAATGGCATCAATTAAGTTAATAATATCTGTCATTTGAGATGACGAGCTATTAATTGCTCTCATTTTTTCTGTCAGCTGGAGCATCATTTCGCCATTATGGTGCACAGCGATTTCAGTTTTTTCAGCGACATTAATCGCATCATGTGTATGATCTGCGGTGTTTTTAACAGTTGAGGTCATTTGCTCCATTGAGCTTGCTGTTTCTTCTACTGATGTTGCTTGTTCTTCTGTTCTTGCCGCTAAGTTTTGGCTACCAGCAGTAATTTGCTCTGCTGCTGACGAAATATTTTCAGCACCGTTTTGTACATTTTGCACAACATCTAATAGGTGCATTTTCATTTCTGCAAGGGTTCGTAATAATATCCCTGCTTCATCATGATAATCAGTCTTCACTTCTTGTGTTAAATCACCATTTGCAATGGCTTTTGCAAAGTTGATTGCCTTCTCTAATGGGAGAGTGATCCCTTTAGTAATAAACCATCCTAAAATACCGCCTATAATAATACTGGCGAGGGTTAATAATACTAAAAATATCCTTTTTTCAATAAAATCATGTTCAACAGCGTCGCCAGCCTCATTCATCTTTTTATTTTGCAATTCAATAAACTCTAATATTTTATCGCGATACTTTAACTGAATAGCGGAAGTTTTCGTGATCAGTTCATTGACTGCGGCGTGTCTGTTATTTTCATTAAATGCCTTCACAACAAAGTTTTGAGAGGTTATATATTGCTGACGAATATCATAAACCTCAGCTAAGATTTTTTTGGACTCAGCATCGTGTGTGGTTTCATCTAATTCTTTCAGCAATTGTGCAACTTTAGCGGTGATCTCTGCTTTTTTGCTCTCTTGCTCAGCCGCTAAACTTCCTTGCTCATCAAGCATAGTGAGTTGCTGGAATATAATAAATTCATTGAAATTATTAATCAGTAAATTGGCTTTGACTGTGGCTGGATAGATATCATCAACGACATCATGAATATCTTGATTCGCACTGTTTAAACCCATTAATGCGAAACCGGAACCCAACATAATTAACATCACAAACGTTGTAAATGCGATAGTTAGTTTTGTACGAATTTTAAAATTTTTAAAGAACATGCTTAACCCTGGATAAATAATAATTAATAAGTATTAGTAACTTATTGAAGAACAAACAGTATCGGTAAGCAGTGACAGAACTTTAGTCATTAAACTAAATAAAGGGAGATAAAAAGGCTTGCATTGATTTTTAACACACTATTTTTATTGTTAAAAAGAGATCTCCTCCCTTTTTTTATCTAAATGTGCTTAGTATTTAAGTTTCATTCAACTTTATAAAATTAAGCTTAAAGTAATGAAAAATTAAAGAGATCCTTTATTTTCCGTTAACAATTGTTTGAGCGGTTTTAATATTTGTTAATTAATTTTGAGATGTTTAGAAGGTAGAATAAAGGTAAAGAGATTATAAGAATGGCTAAATGCACGTTATCTAAGACTTGCTCACCTCTGAAATACTTTTGGTTGTGATAAACTGGATGACTTAAAACAGGTGAGTTTATGGTTAATGTGAGATGTGTTTTAACACTCTATATTTCTTAGACTCAATCGACTTAAAGGTAACGCTGTATGCGCAGTGTATTTATATTTTTGAGCATATTTATTTTAGGATTTAGTCATATGGCGTATTCCGATCAAACCCTTGTCTTTATAAGACATGGCGAAAAGCCTGATAATGATAGTGGGCAGTTGACCTGTAAAGGATTAAATAGAGCATTAGCACTACCCGATGTGCTTATAAATCAATTTGGCAAACCTGATGCATTATTTGCAGCAGCACCTAAACAAAGTAAATTAGGTAATTCATTACGTTCACTTCAAACGATTTCTCCTATCGCCATTAAAACTTCATTGCCTATCCATCTTCAATATCATGCTAAAGAGATAAAAGAATTACGCGAAGATCTGCTCAGTCAGCAATATGAGAATTCAGTTATTTTTATTGCATGGGAGCACGATAATTTAGTCAAAGTGGCACGAGATATCATGAAACAAGAGGGTGGTGATCCTAAATTAATACCTAAATGGAAAAGTAGTGATTTTGATAGTATCTATATCTTAAAAATTATCCGAGAGGGCGATAAGAAAAACGTCATATTTGAACAAAAACAGCAAGGTTTAGATAGCGTGTCGGAAGATTGTCCATAATTAATGGATATTTTATTTAATACTTAAAAACAAGATAGATTTTATTTTTACACACAGGCTTGATGCTATGTGAAGCAATGCGAGTAATATATGCAAAATGAAGTTATACGCTCAGTAGAGCACGAGATCAAAGTACACCTTATAAACTCATTTACTCGAAATAATAAAGGTGGTAATCCTGCTGGCGTAGTACTTAATCCCCCTCTATTAAGTGATGAACAGAAAATTGCTATCGCTAAAGAAGTCGGCTTTTCTGAAACGGCCTTTGTTTATCAAGGCGAAGAGACTGATTTTAAGGTTGATTTTTTCACTCCTGAAGGAGAAGTTGATTTCTGTGGTCATGCTACATTAGCCGTCTTTTTCACTTTATCTTCACTCAACTTATTGGCTTCTGGCCATTACACACAAAAAACGAAAGCAGGTATTTTAAGCGTAGCGATTGATACTGAAAATGTTGTTATGGAGCAATCACTACCCGTTTCACGACAAGCTCCAAGTGTCGACGATGTGGCTACTGCGCTGGGAATAAATCGCGAAGTTATCTTAGAAACCGGCTTACCCATTGAAATATTTTCAACGGGATTACCCGATATTTTGATCCCCGTACAATTTGGGCAATTAGATATGCTAAAGCCTAATTTTGATGCAATAGCAAATCTAAGTCGTGAATTTAATACTATCGGTTTTCATGTTTTCGAGCTTAGCCAAGATAAAGAAATTACTGCTCATTGTCGCAATTTTGCGCCTTTATATGGTATTAATGAAGAGTCTGCAACTGGGAGCTCTAGTGGCGCTTTAGGTTGTTATCTTGTTAAGCATGTTTTCCCTCATAAAACACATTTTCTATTAGAGCAAGGGCGTGCAATGCAATGCTCCTCTCTTATTCACGTTATTATTGATTCAACGGAAAATACGATTAGTCGAGTGAGAGTGGGCGGAAAAGCGACAATGATAGGTTCGAAGATTATTACTCTTTAAATTACTTGCGGTATTTTATATCAAGTTATTCCTAATAGGCCCCAGTGTAAAAACTAGGGCCTTTGTATTTTAAGTATTTATATAAAAACGACGTATTTATTGCTTCTTAAAATTTTATTATTGTTCGCTATGTGATTTGATTTTTCATTAAATAGATTTTATGGCAGAAAATGCGTAGGTGGTTTTTGTGAAAGTACCCGGAACGTTGAACTTTGGTTTTGACTTAAGTATATTCAATAATTAACCCTTTTATTTTGTTCTTTAAAAACGATAACAAAAACAGATGGTTACATTTTGCTGTTTTAAGCAAGGTAAAAATAGCTAAATGTTGCTAACACCTTGCTGTATCTTGTTTTTCTATGACAATACTATTGTTCACTGCCACATAGGCAGCTTAGAAATATAGAGGAGAGATTGTTTTTCAGGGTTAAGGGCTCACTGCATCCCGGATGTTTTATTTCCGTTCGTGTACAGATGCTAGAGCAATCCATTTATAACGTGAGAATGCGTGAGATGGAAAAGTTTCTTTTGGTACTAAAAAACTATAGAGAAAATAAAATTATTAAATATGGGGATAAGGCAAGGATATTTATTTGGTATATGGAAAATATACAGAAAATATATAGAAAAGAAACGCCACTATAGAAATAGCACTGCCTTTTTTAATTCAAGATTTTCGTAGTTATAGTTTAGGGAGTGATCTTTCAGATGATGAGATAAAAAGTACAATAAGGAAAGTTAAAGAGTATCTTATTCAAGCTGAAAATAGGTATAAAAAAACTAAAGGGTATGATAAGAGTTAATCAGAACACCAATAAGACACCAGAAATTGATAACTGATTGAATATATAATTCGATAACTGGCACTGCTTTATTTTTTCAATAAATTAGCCATTTCTGACATTCGTTTAGATCTGAAATTTAATTCTTTTATTATATCCCAGGCTGTAATTGAAGGGTTGGACTCTATCATTTTTACTATATTATTTATTTCGCTAACTCGTGCTGATAGCTCGACAATAGATGTACGTCTATTATTTTCTTGTGGGTCTCCCCACATCTCGTCGGCATCATAGGAGTTAAATTGAATATATGTATTGGGTGGGGCGTGGTAAACATTTTCAACGCCACAAGGGAGCCAGTCATCACCAGTAACAATGTCAGCATCAAAAGGTACAGTTTTATCTATTTCTTGTAGCTTCTTAATTAATTCTGACGTTTTCATTTTTCACCCTTGTCGATCTTAATAAAAAGGCCCACCGAAGTGAGCCTTTTAAACTTTAAATGATCCGCGTGTCATTTGCGTGTCATTCATAGTCCTTTTGTTGTCAGTGTGTAGTCCTATCGATTTCGCTAACTTCTTGTTTTTGAAACCGTTGTCCTATCACTGACCCACCAAATTTGGTGGAGCTGGCGGGAGTTGAACCCGCGTCCGAAATTTCTACATCCGCGGCACTACATGCTTAGTCTAGTCTTTAATTTCACTTACCCACTGCGGACAGACACGCCATGAATAAGCTAGCTTGATTAAATTTAACGCTTCAACCCCAAGCTAGGCATCCACGCGATCTCTTTTGGGTTTGACCTCTCTTGATCCCCGTCTTAAGAGCGGAAGCTAGGGAGAGAGGGCGCTAAGCAGGTTATTAAGCTGCTAGTGCTAGTTTGTTTTCGTCGTTTGCGACTATTTTTTTGCGGCTTTTTACGAGGCCAACCGCCCCTCGGCATGCACCTTGGGTTTCGCAAATCCCGTCGAATCCAGAATCAGCCCCAAGTTGTTGAAAGCGAGTATATCAGAAAAATACTTGTAATTGCTAGTACTTAACGCAATTTAGCGATTGGCATTTTTCATAATACGTGCTTTGTCTAATTTCCACTCACGATCTTTAATGGTATCGCGTTTATCGTGATCTTTCTTACCCTTTGCAACGCCAATTTTGATTTTGCACCAAGCGTTTTTCCAATAAAGGGAAAGAGCAACAACGGTATAACCATCACGGTTGATTTGACCATAAAGATTATCAAGTTCACGTTGTTTTAATAATAATTTACGGGTGCGTGTCGGATCACAAACCACATGAGTTGATGCAACATTTAAAGGGGTAATAGTTGCACCAAAAAGATAAGCTTCGCCATCACGCATGACAACGTAGCTATCACTGATGTTGGCTTTTCCTGCACGCAGTGATTTAACTTCCCAGCCTTGAAGCGCCAAGCCCGCTTCTATCTCATCTTCGATGAAATATTCATGGCGAGCACGTTTGTTTAACGCAATGGTCGCGGAACCAGGTTTGTGTGATTTTTTCTTTGTCATAATGTCCACATTATACTGTATGAGCAATAGAAAGAAATCATTTAACCGACTGTTTTCTTTTCAATTGCATAAAACTTAAGCTATATTCCATTAGATTTTTAATTAGTCACTGTTCAATGATATGATCACACACAGTGTTGTCGTACAGGAATAACTATGCCTCAGATTAGTCGATCTGCTCTTGTCCCTTTTAGCACAGAGCAAATGTTTAAACTGGTTAATGATGTTCTTACTTATCCTGATTTTCTACCAGGATGCGTTGGAAGTAAACTGATCAAAAGCACACCAGAAGAAATGATTGCATCAATAAATGTCTCTAAAGCGGGAATTAGTAAAACATTTACTACCCATAACTTTTTAAAGACTAATGAGCGTGTTGATATGCGTCTTGTTGATGGCCCCTTTCGTAAATTAACAGGGGGATGGGTGTTTACCGCACTTGATGATAATGCGTGTAAAATAGAATTTCAGCTAGACTTTGAGTTCACTAATAAATTAATTGAGTTAGCTTTTGGCCGTATTTTTAAAGATTTAACGAACAATATGGTTCAAGCATTTACTCACAGAGCGAAAGAGATCTATCGTGACTAAAATATGGGTAGAGGTAACCTATGCGTTGCCCGATAAGCAGTATCTTATCCCTGTTGAACTAACGTTAGGGGACACGGTTGAACAAGCTATTATTGCTTCAAATATCTTAACAATTTGTAGTGATATTGATTTGACTAAAAATAAAGTAGGTATTTATAGTCGGCCAACAAAATTAAGCGATAATGTGCGAGATGGCGATAGAATTGAAATTTATCGACCTTTAATTGCTGATCCTAAAGAAATGCGTCGTAAACGCGCTGAAAAAGCACGACAAAAAGCGGATTGATATTATACTTTTCTGCCTAATAGGTGGGAGTTTTATATACTGCATTGATAGGCCATTTGATTACAGACAGATACAAGAAAGACAACACTGTTATAAAGCATTTTCTCCTTATAAAAACACACCCCAACGTCAAATTTAACGTATGGGGTGCAATTCGTTTTTGCCAATCTTATACAAAACTAAGTTTTTTTAGCACTGCAATCGCATTACGATTTTGTTTCAGGTGCTGAGAAGCTAGGCATATTGCCTTGTTTATCAATCTTAGTCAGTATGCCATTGCTATCAAAAGTCAGAGTGAGAGTCTCTTGACGTACTTTTTGATGACCAGGCTCTTCACGGAAAACATAATACCAAGTCTGGCTTCCGAAAGGATCTTTAAGCATTGGCGTACCAAGGGCAAATTGGACTTGCTGCTGTGTCATTCCTTGCTGAACTTTTGCGACTTCGGCTGGCGTTAAATAATTTCCCTGATTGATATCTGGGTGATAAACCAGTCTCTCGAACATAGAGCAACCTGAAGTCATTACGACTAAAGATAAGGCGGCAACTTTTAACAGTTTAAAACGCATGGTTATTACATTCCTTTTAGGGTCATAGTGACGATGATAATCGACAACGCAGCAATTGAAAACCTTTCACGCTCTGCCTATGACCCTAAATATCAATAAAAGTTTGTTAATCGTTATGCAGCCAACAAATCTTTCGCATTTGCTAAGGTATTTTTAGTGACTTCACTACCTGCTAATAAGCGAGCGAGCTCTTGTAGACGTTCTTTTTTCGATAACAGTTTCATGGTTGTTTCTGTTTCTTCACCATTTGTCTCTTTATTGACGAAATAGTGTTGGTGGCCACAACCTGCAACTTGAGGTAAGTGAGTGACACACATGACTTGAGTTGACTCGCCTAACTCACGTAGTAATTTACCCACAATAGCAGCTGTTGGACCACTGATACCCACATCAACTTCATCAAAAATAAGTGCTGGGGTATCCATTTTTTTTGCTGTGATCACTTGGATTGCGAGTGCAATACGTGATAACTCACCCCCTGAAGCGACTTTAGAAAGTGCTTGATGAGGTTGCCCTGGATTTGTGGTGACATTAAATTCAACTTTTGTGGCACCATCGATTTGTAGTGAGTTGTCATCAAAATGGGTATCAACAGTAAAATAACCATGTGGCATTGATAATTGATGCATACTATTAGTGATAAGTTGGCTTAATTCATTCGCATATTGTTGGCGAACTTGGTGCAGTTGTTTTGCGACATCTAATGCCATTAAATGATCAGCTTTGACTTGTTCTATTAAAGCCTCACAATCATCATTTTGACGAAGTAGGGCATTTTTCTCTTCAATTAATTGCTGATGAAGATCATAGAGTTCTTCGGGTGCGACGCGGTGTTTACGTGACAAATTAATGTACTTAGACATGCGTTTTTCTACTTCAAATAAGCGATTAGGGTCCATCTCTAAACGATCGCTATAGTGACGAAGTTCATCGCTCACTTCACTAATTTGGATAGTGGCTTCTTCTAACATCTCTA
Source organism: Proteus terrae subsp. cibarius (assembly GCF_011045835.1). NCBI lineage: Bacteria > Pseudomonadati > Pseudomonadota > Gammaproteobacteria > Enterobacterales > Morganellaceae > Proteus > Proteus terrae. The sequence goes on along the minus strand of NZ_CP047349.1, from coordinate 2,635,283 downwards.
ATAATGAGTTGAACTGGCTTTCCATTGAGGTTAGCTCAGTAATTTCATGTTTAGCCACATTGAGCATACTTAAAATATTTTGCTCTTCGTTGTCACTTAAAATTTGTAAGCTATTTTGACTTAGTGTTAAAAACTGACCGCAGTTAGAAAGACGTTTATATTCTTGATCTAATTCTGGGTACTCACCTTGTACTGGTTGAAATTCATTGAGCTCTTTTAAGTGGTAATCAACCAGTTGCTGTCTTGCTTCTCGTTCTAAAGAGAGCTGTTGAAAAGTAGCTAAAGTTTGGCAACTTTGATGCCATGTTTGATAAGCTGATTTCATGCTTTTTAATAAAGCAGGTTCATGGGCATAGATATCAAGAAGTTGTTTTTGATAGCGAGGCTCTAGAAGTTGTTGGTGAGCATGTTGCCCATGAATTTGAATAAGTAATGAACCAAGCTCTCTTAATTGTGAAAGAGGTACAGAAGTGCCGTTGATAAAACCACGAGAACGCCCATCAGTAGAGATAGTTCTTCTTAATAGGCATTCGTTATGATCATCAAGATGATGTTCTTCAAGCCAACGTTGTGCTGATGGTGTATCAGAGAGTGAGAATCGTGCACATAAATCGGCTCTAGTTGCACCTGGGCGCACCATATTGGCATCACCACGGTTACCTAAGCATAAACCTAGAGCATCAATTGCAATAGACTTACCTGCGCCAGTTTCGCCTGTAATGGTGGTCATGCCACCAGAAAAATCGATTTCAAGTTCACGGACTATGGCAAAATGACTAATGGTTAATTGAGTCAGCATAGTGCCTCTCCTGTGTATAAAAACATATCTGTAATTACATACAGTATAAACTGGTTTTTTATACAGTAAAGTAGAGAGGCACAAAAATTAGAACATTTTTTTCGACCAACCCAATTTTGAGCTGAGTGTATTAAAATAGTTGTAATCAGTTGGGTGAACTAAATTGAGCTTTTGACGACTTCTCTTAATAATAACTTCATCACCTTCTTTAATCGGTAACACTAATTGGCTATCGCAACTGACTTCATAATCGATATTTGTTTGTGAGAATTTTAAGCGAATTTGGCTATCACTGCTGATAACTAAAGGACGTGCTGATAATGTATGTGGAAACATAGGCACAAGCGCAATAGCATCAAGGTTTGGCGTTAAAATAGGACCACCTGCAGATAGTGAATAGGCGGTTGATCCCGTTGGTGTTGCGATAATTAAGCCATCAGAACGTTGAGAGAAAGCAAAGCGATCATCAATGTAAACTTCAAACTCAATCATATGAGCGACTTTACCGGGATGAAGCACGACTTCATTGATTGCGGTACCAATACGTGTTCTTTGACCTTCAGCACAGACTCGAGCTTCAAGTAAGAACCGTTTTTCTTCACGATAGTGTCCTGCCAATACATTGGTTAATTGCTGTAAGGCATTATCAGGATCAAGATCTGTAAGAAAACCTAAATTCCCCCGGTTAACACCAATTACTTTGATATTATAACGAGATAAAACGCGTGCAGCGCCAAGCATATTACCATCACCACCAACAACAATGACAAGATCGGCAACTTTGCCAACTTGTGTTAAATCACCTGTTTGTGCATTTTCTAGTTTTAGTTCTTGAGCAACTTGTGTATCAATAATAACGTCATAGCCTTGAGCCAATAGCCAATGATAGAGCATTTCATGAGTTGAAATTGCTTCAGGGTGGCGTGGATGACCAACAATGCCAATGCATTTAAAGTGTTTTTCTTCCGTTACGGTATTATCTGGCATTTTTTTACCCTCGTTTTACGCCAATTCCTTGAAACCCGTTTATTGATCCCCATAATAAACTAAATATGAAGATGAATACCAAAACTACGCGGAGATGTTCATGAGTAGTAAAGAACAAAATGTACATGAAGAGCAAGTCTCAAAAGAAAAAGAAGGAATGGGATCTGTAATGGATGAATCTCAAGAGCAAGTAATGACCGAAGAAACAACAGCGGACTTTAATGCTCAAGCTGAGTTAGTGGAAGCATTAGCGCGTATCGATTCTCTTGAAAAACAACTGGAGCAATCACAAAAAACAGAGCGTGAAGCGATGGCTCGTGCTCTCGCTGAAGTTGAAAATGTGCGTCGCCGTACTCAGCAAGATATTGAGAAAGCGCATAAATTTGCACTTGAGAAGTTTTCTAATGAGTTATTGCCTGTGCTCGATAATTTAGAGCGTGCTTTATCTGCGGCAGATCATGAAAATGAAACGATGAAACCGATGATTGAAGGGTTAGAGTTAACTTTGAAATCCTTCTTAGATGCTGTTCGTAAGTTTGGCATTGAAGTGGTTGAAGAAAAAAATGTGGTATTTAACCCTGAAGTTCACCAAGCCATGACTTTAATTGATAGTCCTGAACATGAATCCAATCATGTGGTTGATGTTATGCAAAAAGGTTATACCTTGAATGGTCGTTTATTACGTCCAGCTATGGTTATCGTTTCTAAATAATACCGATAAAGCATCTGTTATCACATGTGTTATTACATGTAGATAAAGTAAACCGCACAATACGAAGATTATTTAATATTCTTGTTATTGTGCGGTTTTATGTTTTATGGGGCGATATTATTCAATAGGATCAAGATGCCAATTAATAGGTGTACGACCTTGCTGCTGTAAAATATCATTGGCTTGTTTGAAATGACCACAACCTAAAAAGCCTCTGTGGGCAGAGAGTGGTGATGGATGAGGTGCTTTTAAAATAACGTGTTTATTGGTATCAATAAAACGCCCTTTTTTCTGAGCATGGGCACCCCAAAGTAAGAAAATAACCCCATCCCTACGCTGATTGATTTGTTCAATTACTGCATCAGTAAAGATTTCCCAACCATAGTTAGCATGAGAATGTGCTTGGCCTTTCTCTACTGTTAATACTGTATTAAGCAATAAAACACCTTGTTTTGCCCAGCTTTCTAAATAGCCGTGGTTGGGGCGTTTAAAATCAGGGTATTCTTTTTCAAGCTCTTTATACATATTGACTAACGAAGGTGGCACTGGCACGCCCGGTCGTACTGAAAAAGAGAGTCCATGTGCTTGATTAGGGCCATGATAAGGATCTTGCCCTAAAATAACTACATTTACATTATCAAAAGGTGTAAAACGAAAAGCATTAAAAATATCTTCTTGAGGTGGATAAACGATTTTACCTGCGGCTCTTTGTTGTGCGACTTGAGACATAATTTGATGAAAGTAAGGCTTTTCTTTTTCAGCGCCTATCACATCATGCCAAGTTAATGGTGTAGTCATAACCTAAAATCCTTGTTGATATCTTATAGTGCCTAAGCTTACCGATTTCATAATGGGAATGAAAATATTACGACCTAAAAATAAGAATTAATTGTTCTCTCAACTTTTATTTGAAAATTTACAAAAAAAATTGCAAATAAGCTATAAGTGATTATTGATTTAAAACAACACTTTGCACCTTTCTGGCTAAAGTGCTTATGAATTTTATTGATATTTATCAAAGAATGGCGCCATTTATACTGGTATATAAGTAGACAGAAACATTGGTTAGACCAAATACCCAAGTTCTGATATGAGATTGGAATTTGATTTTGTGCCCACATTGGAGGTCGAAATGATTACTGGTATCCAAATTACTAAAGCTGATAACGACGATTTATTACATTCTTTCTGGTTATTGGATGATGAAAACGGCGAAGCTCGTTGCATCTGTGCTAAAAAAGGCTTTGAAGAAGGCCAAGTGATTAACCGTAAAGAGTTAGGCAATATCGAATACCGAGAAGTACCTGTAGAATCAAAACCGGTTGTTCGTGTAGAAGGTGGCCAACACCTTAACGTTAACGTATTAAGCCGTGAAACACTGGAAGATGCTGTTAACAATCCTGAGAAATATCCTCAATTAACTATTCGTGTTTCTGGCTATGCAGTACGTTTTAACTCTCTGACTCCAGAACAACAACGTGATGTTATTACTCGTACTTTCACAGAAAGCCTGTAATTTTCACTAAAGTAATAAGTTAATAATAAGCTCGATATGAAAATATCGGGCTTTTTTTATTTTTCTATATAAGATTTTTTCTATATAAAATAAGAAAGAAAAGAGAACAATAAAAAACCGTAACTACCTTATATAGATACGGTTTTTTTATAAGTTCAGAAAGAGTACAGATTATTCGTTATCAGTGTTCGTTTTTTTTGCTGGTGCAGTAGGAGCCACATTCTTTTCTGTATGTTCAGCAACTGCTTTGCGACGTTTACCGATATTTTTACGATCACGAGTCCGCACTTTTTCTTTAACCGCTTTTTTCTCTTCTTCTTTTTTCGCCTTGCGTTTAGCGAGCACTTTTTTAGAAGGTTTGAATGTTGCTTTCAGGCTTGGCGCTTTGGTTTCTGGACGTAGTTCGGCAACAACACGATATTTAATAGGCTCTTGAACGTAACGACCAATTTTCCCTAATAATGGATGATCGTGAGCTTCAACTAATGAAATCGCGATACCTTTACGACCTGCGCGTCCTGTACGACCAATACGGTGCAAGTAAACATCCGCAGTACGAGGTAAGTCAAAGTTGAAAACGTGTGTGATGTCATCTAGATCAAGGCCACGTGAAGCAACGTCTGTGGCAACAAGCACATTCATTTTGCCTGATTCTAAACGTTTGATCGCATCGTTACGCTGTGTCTGCGCCATTTCACCTTCAAGGTAGCTACATTTAATACCTTGTTTTTCTAGCGCAGTGACAAGTTCTCTTACACGCTCTCTTTTGCGAACAAAGACAATCGATTTTTTAACATCTTCTTGCTTCAATAGTGCAGCAAGCAACGCTGTTTTATGTTCGAGATTATCAGCATGATAATAGAACTGCTGAATTTTTTTACGTTCCCGGCGAGATGGATCAGCATTAAGTTCAACAGGCTCATTGAGAATGCGCTGTGCAAAATCAATAACCGCATTACCTTCTAGTGTTGCAGAGAACAGTAATGTCTGTTTACGCCAGCGAGTTTCGCCTGCAATCGTTTCGATGTCGTTAGCAAAACCCATATCTAGCATGCGGTCTGCTTCATCTAAAATCAGCATTTCTACCGCACGGCAGTCAAAGTTTTCTTCTTTGATGTACTGTAATAAACGACCTGTTGTTGCAACAACAATATCTTGGTTCTCGCTGAAGACTTCAGCGTGATTCATATAAGCAACACCGCCTGTGATAGTGGCGATATCTAAATGTGTATGCGCACATAATTCTTTTGCCTGCTCAGCAACTTGCATAGCAAGTTCGCGAGTTGGTGTTAGGATAAGAATACGTGGTGGGCCTGATTTTTTACGTGGATAATCAAGCAAGTGTTGAATTGCCGGAAGCAAAAAGGCCGCAGTTTTCCCTGTGCCTGTTGGCGCAGAGCCTAAAATATCGCGTCCATCCATTGCGGCAGGAATTGCATCTGCTTGAATAGCAGTAGGACGTTGATATCCTTTTTCTTCTAATGCGGTCAATAAACTGTCATCAAGTTCAAGACTGGAAAATGTCGTGGCTGTCATTGTATACCTCTGTTTAGGGCGCGGATTTTGACATTATCCCCCGCTAAAAGCCAGAGGATTTACCGCTATCACATTATATATTACCGATAGACGAAGGTATTCGTTGTTTTTAGGCTTAATCTAAATAAGCGAGCATCGTATACAAATAGTTTAATGTTAAGATAGGGTAGGTAGACGCGTTATCATACTATATATCTCTTTTTCAATGACATGAATGATAATTAATAAAAGAGATAGTAATACGAATTAATAGAGCCAATAGATGAATCAAAAGAAAGTGAAGAAAGTGGGATTACGTAAAGGTGGTTTTACATTTAAACAATTTTTTGTTGCTCATGATAAGTGTGAAATGAAAGTGGGGACAGATGGTGTTTTATTAGGTGCTTGGGCACCTATCGATAATGTAAAAAGTGCGCTTGATATTGGTACAGGGAGTGGATTAATTGCATTAATGTTAGCTCAGCGAGCGAATCAAATTGAACGCCTAGATGGTATTGAACTCGATGAAAAGGCTGCATCACAAGCTACGGAAAATGTTCAAGAGTCACAATGGCGCTCACTTATTCATATTCATCATGATGATATTTATCATTATGCTGAAAAAGCGCAAAATAAGTATGATTTGATTGTAAGTAATCCTCCTTATTTTGAACCAGCAATTGCTTGCCGTAATGATGCTCGTGAGCAAGCACGTTATACCAAAACCTTAACGCATGAGGGATTGCTGGATAGTGCACAATCACTTATCACCGAAGATGGATTGTTCTGTGTTGTATTACCTTACTCTATTGGTGAGCAATTTATTGAAATCGCAGAAAAAAAAGAGTGGAATATTGCAAGACGCGTTAATATTAAAGATAGTGCAGATAAACCTTATCATCGAATTTTGTTAGCATTTCAAAGACAAAATCAAAGCAGTGTTGAATGTAGTATAGATGAACTTATTATTCGTAATAATGGAGGGCATTACACTGATAAGTTTCGCTCTTGGGTGACTGACTTTTATTTATATTATTAAATCTATATTTAATAATACATTGTTTAAGATAATATATATTGTTGTAAGTAATCGTATATATTTAAATAATATCATTGTGTTATCGTTTTTTTATTGGCAAATTGCATTTTGGTTGGGTGATCACCATGATGATTTTTTTGTGATTCATCTCTTAAAATAATGATTGAATTGAACTTCATGCTATTTTTGCACTCCAAGTCTTGTAGCTCATAAAACGAGAAGGAATAACGAGAGTAAATATGACGGAGTCATTTAAAAATAGTGCGAAGCTTGACTTCGGGAGAGTCCATCTCTAATGAGCGAGCAGTTAACGGACCAAATGTTGGTTGAAAAGGTACAAAATGGTGACCAGAAAGCCTTTAATTTGCTGGTTATCCGTTATCAACACAAGGTAGCAAGCCTGATTTCCCGTTATGTACCACAGGGCGATGTGCCAGATGTTTCGCAAGAGGCCTTTATTAAAGCTTATCGCGCCATTGGTTCTTTCCGTGGAGATAGTGCGTTTTATACATGGCTTTATCGCATTGCTGTGAATACAGCAAAAAATTATCTGGTCGCACAGGGGCGACGTCCGCCTTCGAATGATTTAGATGCGAGTGATGTTGAAAATTTCGAATCACCTAATGCACTAAAAGAAATTTCGAACCCTGAGAATTTAATGTTGTCTGAAGAGTTACGGAGAGTGGTTTTTCACACCATAGAGTCATTACCTGAAGATTTAAGGGTTGCTATTACACTTCGGGAACTTGACGGGCTAAGCTATGAAGAGATAGCGGTCATTATGGACTGCCCTGTCGGAACAGTACGTTCACGTATTTTTAGGGCGCGAGAAGCTATTGATAATAAGGTTCAACCATTAATACAAGAGTTTTAATTGTGGGTGAACCATCATTGACTGAAGGGTACTTTTACATGCAAAAAGAAAAACTTTCTGCATTTATGGATGGCGAAATTCTTGATAAAGAATTAATGGGTACAATTGCTCGTGATGACTCTATGAAAGAGACATGGCAACACTACCATTTAATTCGTGACACAATGCGTGGTGATGTAGGTGAAGTAGTCCACTTCGATATCGCAAGTCGCGTTGCGCTCGCTTTAGAGAATGAACCTGTTCGCATAAGTCCTGAACAACAACAAGAGCAGCAACCTGCGCCATCACAATGGCGTCAGCACTCTTTCTTACAAACGTTACGTCCTTGGGCAAGTCAGTTAACTCAAATCGGTGTCGCGGCTTGTGTTTCATTAGCTGTTATTGTTGGTGTTCAGCAATATAATGGAAAAAGTGGTTCTGAAGATTTTCAAGTAGATACACCTGTATTTAATACTCAACCTATTATGGGTTCAGGTTCGCCTGTAAGTTTAAATCTTCAAAACGATACTTTAGGTAAAGACCAGCAAACACGTTTACAAGAGCGTAATCAGCGCCTTGGATTAATGTTGCAACAGTATGAGTTAGATCGTCGTATCTATAATGCACCACAAAATGAAGCGCCAATCAGCGCTCAAGGTGAAACTCAACCTGTTGTAGCACAGTAATAATAGATGTGAATGTATAAATAACGTGTGGGAATGAAACAGTCGTAATGAAAAAATCATGGTTATCCACCTTATTGCTGGTGGGGAGCCTGTCAATGCCGATACAAGCCTTGGCGCAACCTCAAACAGGTAGTGTCGAGGCTTTGTTGCAAAAGATGGGTCAGATAAGTCAAAGCTCTACCTATGAATTATCTTTTATCAATATCAATTCTCAAGGTATTGTTCCTATTCGCTACCGTCACACTCTGATTGATGGCAAACCACTTGCACAATTAATGCAAATGGATAGTACTCGCCGTGAAATTGTTCAACGTGGTGATGAAATCAGTTATTTTGAACCCGGTTTAGATGCCTTCAGCTTAAGAAATGATCATATCGTTGATTATATCCCTTCTATCATTTACCAAAATTTCAATGAGTTATCGGGGTATTATAATTTTATTGATGCAGGTAGAACGCATATTGGTGATATTCCGAGCCGAGTTGTTCGTGTGCTATCGAAAAACAATGACCGCTACGATTATGTCTTGTTTATTGATGAGGAAAGATATCTGCCTTTAAGAGTCGATCTGTTAGATAAGAATAATGACATCATTGAGCAATTTCGAGTGATCACCGTTAATGAAGGAAGTGAAGTTAAAGATGCACTTAATTCATTACGTACTGTCAATATGCCTCCTTTATTACTTGTGCCAAAATCTAAGCCATTGGTTTATAACTGGTCAGTTAGTCAATTACCTGAAGGTTTTAAAGAGGTAAAACGCAGTAACCATCAGATTTCTGAAACAGAGTTTAGTCAGTCGATTTTATTTAGCGATGGCTTATTTGACTTCTCTATTTATGTTAATAAAAGTGGTCAACAGGTTAATTCGCCCGAACGCGATAAAATGTTAAGGTATGGTCGTAATACAATTTATACCTATGACAAAGAAGGTAATGAAATTACCTTTATTGGTCAGTTACCGTTTCCTACGGCACAAGCAATAGTTAATAGTGTTGTATTTACGAAAAAGTAAAGGGTATAAGTTATGGTTAAAGAGTGGGCAACAGTTATACATTGGCATGAAGGTCGAGCGTTATTACGCTACGGCTCTTCTTCTGGCTGTGGTAGTTGCCAAGCTCGTGCTGCCTGCGGCTCTTATTTATTAAATAAAATAGGGCCAGAGACAGTTCATCAACTTGAACTTCCTGTTGCACAAACTTTAGTCGAGGGGCAAAAAGTGGAAGTGGGTATTCCTGAAAATAATCTACTTCTTTCTGCAATGCTTGTGTATTTAACGCCACTTATTGGTCTATTTATTGTCGCAGGCATTGCGAGCCTTTGGTTTTCTAGTGAGTTTGCTATTTTTTGCAGTGGGCTTGTAGGTGGTATCCTTGGTTTCTTATTTGCAAAAAAAGTGGCGACTTGGTGGAGTAAAGACGAAGGTTTTGAGCCTGTTATATTGCAAATAGGGCTTCCACCTCATGAACTTAAAGTTCAATTTCAAGAATAATGAGCAGATTAAAGAGATGGGGCATTTGCCCCATTATTTTTATCATGCCGCTTTTGTAATAATACTCATCTTAAATTAACGCATTTCTTTATCTAGAAAATACTCGCAAAAAATTACAAATAAATGCAAGTCTTAGCATAAATGTTTGTGTTTGATGAACGTTTCTTTGAGTATAATGTCTCTAATGTGTAGAATGCGTCATCAATCATAACTCCTGCAATATAGAGTTTTCGCTTTGTGTCCATGAATGACTCCAAAGCCAGATTTATAGAGCAAAGCAATAGAGAAAAATAATTTCAGAATGAAAAACATACGTAACTTTTCCATTATCGCACATATTGACCACGGTAAATCGACGTTATCTGATCGAATTATTCAAATTTGTGGTGGCTTAACAGATCGTGAAATGGCTGCGCAGGTTCTTGATTCTATGGATCTTGAGCGTGAACGTGGTATTACAATCAAAGCGCAAAGCGTAACCTTAAATTACACCGCTGATGACGGTGAAGTTTATCAGCTTAACTTTATCGATACCCCAGGACACGTTGACTTCTCTTATGAAGTATCTCGTTCACTCGCAGCGTGTGAAGGCGCCTTATTGGTCGTAGATGCCGGGCAAGGGGTTGAAGCGCAAACATTAGCTAACTGCTATACAGCGATGGATATGGATCTCACCGTCGTTCCTGTTTTAAATAAAATAGATTTACCAGCAGCAGAGCCTGAGCGTGTTGCTGAAGAGATTGAAGACATTGTGGGGATCGATGCCACAGATGCAGTGCGTTGCTCTGCAAAAACAGGTATTGGTGTTAAAGAAGTTATCGAGCGTCTTGTTAAAGAAATCCCAGCGCCTGAAGGCGATCCTGAGGCACCATTACAAGCACTGATTATTGACTCTTGGTTTGATAATTACTTGGGTGTTGTTTCACTTATTCGTGTTAAAAACGGTAAAGTAAGTAAAGGCGATAAAATCAAGGTAATGAGTACGGGACAAGTTTATAATATTGACCGTATTGGTATTTTTACACCCAAACAAATTGATACAACATCATTAAATTGTGGCGAAGTTGGTTGGGTTGTTTGTGGTATTAAAGATATTTTAGGTGCACCTGTTGGGGATACCTTAACAGCATCCCAAAAACCAGCAGATAAACCATTACCTGGCTTTAAAAAAGTTAAGCCACAGGTTTATGCCGGTTTATTCCCAATTAGTTCTGACGACTATGAATCATTCCGTGATGCATTAGGTAAATTGAGCTTAAACGATGCTTCATTATTCTATGAACCAGAGAGTTCATCTGCATTAGGTTTTGGTTTCCGTTGCGGTTTCTTGGGTCTTCTGCACATGGAGATCATTCAAGAACGTTTAGAACGTGAATATGACCTTGACCTGATTACAACGGCCCCAACCGTAGTTTATGAAGTTGAAATGACTAACGGTGATATTGTATTAGTGGATAGCCCGTCTAAATTACCACCACTGAATAATATTGAAGAAATCAGAGAGCCTATTGCTGAGTGTCATATGCTATTACCGCAAGAATACTTAGGTAATGTAATTACTTTATGTATCGAAAAACGCGGTGTTCAAACCAATATGGTCTATCATGGTAATCAGGTTTCGTTAACTTATGAAATTCCGATGGCTGAAGTGGTATTAGATTTCTTTGACCGATTAAAATCAACATCACGCGGTTATGCTTCTTTAGACTATAACTTTATCCGCTTCCAAGGCTCTAACATGGTTCGTGTAGATGTCTTGATTAATGGTGAGCGTGTTGATGCTTTAGCATTGATTACACATAACGATAATGCACCTTATCGTGGTCGTGAATTGGTGGAAAAAATGAAAGAATTTATTCCACGTCAACAGTTTGATATCGCCATCCAAGCAGCAATTGGTAACCACATTATTGCTCGTTCAACTGTTAAACAGTTACGTAAAAACGTATTAGCCAAATGTTATGGCGGTGACGTTAGCCGTAAGAAGAAACTGTTACAGAAACAGAAAGATGGTAAAAAACGTATGAAGCAAATTGGTAACGTAGAGCTACCACAAGAAGCGTTTTTAGCCATCCTTCATGTTGGTAAAGATAAATAATTTAAGGAGAAAACATGGCTAACACGTTTGCCTTGATCCTAACGCTGGCAACGCTAATAACGGGAATTTTTTGGGGAATTGAGCGCTTTAAGCTCAAGCCTGCCCGAAAAGCAAAACTAAAGCGTCTTCAAGAGATGACGCAAGGGACCGAGGATCAGCAAGAGTTAGCAAAATCAATTAATAAGCCAAGCTGGGCGGAGACATTAGGCTCTTTATTTCCAGTCTTGATTATTGTTTTGGTTCTGCGTTCATTTGTGTATGAGCCGTTTCAAATACCTTCTCGCTCCATGATGCCAACCTTGTTGGTTGGCGATTTTATCTTGGTTGAAAAATTTGCTTATGGATTAAAAGATCCAATTACACAGACAACGTTAATTAATACAGGGAAGCCAAAACGAGGTGATATTGCAGTATTTAAATATCCTCGTGATCCTTCTACTGATTTTATTAAACGTGTTATTGGATTACCGGGCGATAAAATTGTTTATGATATGATGTCGAAAAAACTTCATATCTATCCAAATTGTGATAAAGCTATTTGCAATGAAGAAATATCAGTAAATTACGGTACTGCTTATCCAAGTGAATGGACGTTGTTATTACAAAATGTACCGGGTGGTCAGCGTATTAATGGTATGAAATCTATTCCAATTGAGGAGCCTATTTCAACAGCAACTCAATTACGTGAAGAAGAAAGGGTAGAAACTATTGATAAAGTCTCTCACCGTATTATGACAATACCTGGTGATATGACGATGCCTGAGTTTATTCAACCTGGATTACCTGTCGGTACGTGGATTGTTCCTGAAGGCCATTACTTTATGATGGGTGATAATCGAGACGGTAGCTCTGATAGTCGATTCTGGGGCTTTGTTCCAGAGAAGAACTTAGTCGGTAAAGCGACAACAATCTGGATGAGCTTTGAAAAAGTAGAGAATGAATGGCCAACAGGCGTTCGTTTTAGCCGTATCGGTGGCATTAAGTAATAATTAACAAAATAGCGACAGCATTCCTTCTTATCTAAGTGTAGAATATGTCGCTTCTTTAAATATGATTGGCCCCTGTTATTGACAGGGGCCAGTGCAAACGCAACAGTTCTGTTATCCAACTCGATAATTTCTCGTTGTCTTAAACAGATTTGTTGCGTGTGCTTCAAATTAAGTTATGGAAATTGATCGCACATGAATACTTTATTAATAAACCAGTTACAAAAGAAACTGGGCTATACTTTTACGCAAAATGAATTATTACTACAGGCTTTAACGCATCGTAGTGCCAGCAGTAAACATAATGAACGTTTAGAATTTTTAGGTGATTCAATTCTAAGCTATGTGATTGCTAACGCACTTTATCATCGCTTTCCTCGTGTTGATGAAGGTGATATGAGTCGAATGAGAGCAACACTTGTTCGTGGAAATACACTCGCTGAGTTAGCGCGTGAATTTGAACTAGGCGAATGTCTACGTTTAGGCCCAGGGGAATTAAAAAGCGGCGGTTTTCGTCGCGAATCAATTTTAGCAGATACGGTGGAAGCTTTAATTGGTGCTATTTTCCTCGATAGTGATATTCAAAATATCGAAAAAATTATTTTAAATTGGTATGAGAATCGTTTGGCTGAAATCAGCCCGGGCGATAAGCAAAAAGATCCTAAAACTCGTTTGCAAGAGTATCTGCAAGGCCGTCATTTACCATTACCTTCTTATATTGTGGTACAGGTTCGTGGTGAAGCCCATGATCAAGAGTTTACGATCCATTGTCAGATAAGCGGTATCGAACAACCTGTCAAAGGGATGGGTACAAGCCGTCGTAAAGCTGAACAGGCCGCTGCTGAACAGGCATTAATACAACTGGAGCTTGAATGAGCGAAGAACAAACCTATTGCGGATTTATTGCGATAGTCGGTCGCCCAAATGTGGGAAAATCAACACTACTGAACCAATTACTGGGGCAGAAAGTTTCTATTACATCACGTAAACCGCAAACTACGCGTCACCGTATCATGGGTATTGATACAGATGGCGCTTACCAAGCTATTTATGTGGATACACCGGGCTTGCATATTGAAGAAAAGCGAGCCATCAACAGATTGATGAACCGTGCAGCAAGCAGTTCAATTGGTGATGTTGAATTGGTTATTTTCGTTGTCGAAGGCACCAACTGGACGCCTGACGATGAAATGGTATTAAATAAATTAAAATCATTACGTTGCCCTGTTTTATTAGCAATTAATAAAGTGGATAACGTGACTGATAAAACCAAGTTACTTCCACACATTGGCTTTTTAAGTCAACAAATGGATTTTCTTGATGTTGTACCAATCAGTGCTGAAAAAGACATGAATATCGATACGATTGCGAAAATCGTACGTAAGTGTTTACCAGAAGCGACTCATCATTTCCCAGAAGATTATATTACTGATCGCTCTCAGCGTTTTATGGCGTCAGAAATTATTCGTGAGAAACTGATGCGCTTTTTAGGTGAAGAATTGCCTTATTCTGTCACGGTTGAAATCGAACAATTCGTTACCAATGAGCGTGGTGGTTATGATATCCACGGATTAATTCTGGTTGAGCGTGAAGGCCAGAAGAAGATGGTTATTGGTAATAAAGGTGCGAAAATCAAGAAAATTGGTACTGAAGCCCGTATGGATATGGAAGACTTATTTGAAAACAAAGTTCACTTAGAACTTTGGGTGAAAGTCAAAGCGGGTTGGGCTGATGATGAACGTGCTTTACGTAGCCTTGGCTATGTGGACGATTTAAAGTAGGTAACTGAAGTGGATGGCTGGCAACGTGCATTTGTTATCCATGCTCGACCTTACAGTGAAACGAGTCTGTTACTCGATTTTTTCACTGAAAATGAAGGACGAGTACGCATATTGTCAAAAGGTGCGCGAGGCCGTCGTTCACCCTTAAAAGGGGCGCTTCAACCTTTTACTCCTTTGCTCATTCGTTGGAGTGGGCGAGGAGAAGTTAAAACACTTCGTGATGCTGAACCTATCTCTTTAGCATTACCGCTGACAGGCTCTGTCCTATACAGTGGTTTGTATCTCAATGAGTTATTATCTCGCGTTTTAGAAAATGGTACGTCTTATAGTGTACTTTTTTTTGAATACCTTTCCTGTTTGCAAATTCTTGCTGCTAGCGATACTACACCTGAAGCTGCACTGAGACGCTTTGAACTCGCGTTATTAACACAACTTGGCTATGGCTTAGATTTTCTGCATTGTGCGGGAAGTGGAGAGCCAGTTTCAGATTCGATGACTTATCGTTATCGAGAAGAGAAAGGCTTTATTGCGAGTTTAGTGGTTGATCATAATAGTTTTACTGGATTTGAATTAAAATCCTTAGCTAGTCGTGAATTTCCTACTGTTGAAACATTAAAAGCGGCTAAAAGGTTTACTCGAATGGCATTGAAGCCCTATTTAGGCGGAAAGCCATTAAAAAGTAGAGAACTTTTTAGACAATTTGCCATTAAAAAAGCCCCAAAGAAAAGAGCATTGATGGCAGAACAGTAATATTGTCTTTTTCTTCTCTATGGAATGTGTAAACTAAGGTAATGCAACGTTATTTTTCAGGAGAAGAGCATGTCTGATATTCTACTTGGCGTTAATATTGACCATATCGCCACCCTTCGTAATGCCCGTGGCACAACTTATCCCGATCCTGTTCAAGCGGCTTTTATTGCAGAACAAGCTGGTGCTGATGGTATTACTATCCATTTACGTGAAGATAGACGTCATATCACTGATCGCGATTTAATGCTGATAAGCCAAACGGTTCAGACAAGATTAAATCTGGAAATGGCAGTCACTGAAGAGATGATCGAGATAGCTTGTCAAACTCAGCCTGATTTTTGCTGTTTAGTACCTGAAAAACGCCAAGAAGTGACAACAGAAGGTGGCTTAGACGTTGTTGGCAATGAAGCTAAAGTTGCTGATGCAATTAAACGCTTATCTTTAGCGGGTATCAAAGTTTCTCTATTTATTGATCCTGACCATGAGCAAATTAACGCAGCCGACCGTGTTGGTGCTCCTTTTATTGAGATCCACACTGGCGCTTATGCTGACGCTGAAGATGAAATGGCTCAAGAAAAAGAGTTTGTTCGTATTCGTGATGCAGTCACTTATGCTGCATCTAAAGGTTTAAAAGTGAATGCAGGACATGGTCTGCACTATCACAACGTGCAACGTATTGCTGCATTACCTGAACTGTATGAACTGAATATTGGTCACGCCATTATTGGTAGAGCAGTATTTAGTGGATTAGCACCAGCGGTTGAAGAAATGAAACGCTTAATGCGAGAAGCGCGTCGCTAATGGCTATTGTTGGTTTAGGTATGGATATTGTCGAGATATCACGTATCGAAGAAATTATAGGGCGTTCTGGTGAACGCCTTGCTCGTCGCATTCTTACTGATACTGAATGGGAAATTTATCGATCACATAAACAGCCAGTACGTTTTTTAGCTAAGCGGTTTGCAGTAAAAGAGGCAGCGGCAAAAGCATTAGGAACAGGTATTCGTTTAGGATTGGCTTTCAACCATTTTGAAGTGCGTAATGATGAATTAGGCAAACCTACATTGCATTTTTTAGCGGTTGCAAAAGAGATGGCAGAGAAAGCGGGGATAAACTCTATTCACGTAACACTTGCTGATGAACAGCGTTATGCTTGTGCGACAGTTATTTTAGAAAAATAGCTCTCTTAGATTTATCACCCACAAAATCCATCGATTAAGGTTTAGATCTTATCTGCGTGGTGGATCAACACAAATTTTTCCCATAATTCATCTTGAGATTCAGTATGAGCAGGATCAGTGATGATCGTGTTAGTAATCGGACAAACCGATTGGCAAGTTGGTTTATCGTAATGTCCTACACATTCAGTGCAAAGATCAGGATTAATTTCATAAATTTCATCCCCCATTGAAATCGCATCATTTGGGCATTCAGGTTCACACATATCGCAGTTGATGCATTTCTTCGTAATTAGTAAAGCCATATCAGTCACTTAATATATAAATTATTAAATTTCAGTAACTTATATCTTGCACTTATATGTTACCATCTATCAGTTTTGTGTCGCTATATCCGATAAAGTAGTGTTTTATCATTCAAATAGGAATATTACCCCAATCTTTTGTTTAATAGGCACTAAGTAAGGGGGAGTAAGGTTACCATTTATAGTGAATTTCCTAAAGTAGCATCGCTAAAATGCTTTATTAGCATACATAAATAAAAGATTAAATACTTATTAATGAAGAGAAATGAAAGCCAGTTGCACTAATAACATTACATAATGTTTTTTAATGTTGGGTTTTCTGTTGGCGATAATGTTCGATAAGTGTTTATCGAGATATCCTTGCTTTTTGGCAATAAATAAAAAACAAATAACAAAAAATAGTATTTTTTGTGTTATCCAGCACACCTAACACTCTGTTATTGATGTTAAATAATACAATAAAATAAGGGGTGTACTATGCCAACGCTGTTTAATATGTGGACGTTTGCACTTTTATCCTTGGGATTAGTGTTAACACCGGGTCCTAATATGATTTACCTGATTTCTCGTTCAATTTCTCAAGGGAAAAAAGCCGGATTTATTTCATTAGTTGGCGTGGCTGTCGGTTATATTTTTTATATGTTATTAGCGGCATTTGGTATTACCGCTATTTTTATGGCAGTACCTTATGCTTACGATACATTAAAAATTTGTGGTGCTATTTACCTTTTTTATATCGCTTGGCAATCTATTAAACCCGGCGGGCGTTCTATTTTTCATCCGAAAAAATTACTTTCAGGTAATACGACAAAACTCTTTGTAATGGGCTTTATCACTAATCTACTCAATCCTAAAATTGCGTTGATGTACTTATCACTGTTACCTCAATTTATTAGCCTTCAAAATGGCAGTGTTTTAAATCAATCATTAGTGTTAGGTAGTATTCAAATTATTATTAGCATTGTAGTAAATGCATTGATTGTTATTGCAGCGGGTTCTATTGCAGGGTTCTTTATGCAAAGGCCTCGTTGGGCATTGGTTCAACGGTGGTTTATGGCGACAATTTTAGGCACTTTAGCTGTCAAATTAGCCACAGAAGCGCGCGTAAACTAAAATTTCATCTTGCTATCTTTGTCATAAACAATTCAAGACAATCTCTTTAGTTATCAATAGAAAACAGGGTACAATATCTCGCTATATGATAATGAAGAGATATCCTTGTGAATAAAATTAAAGATGATATTTATTGGATGCATAAAGCGATTGAGCAAGCGCATAAAGCACAAGAAATCGGTGAAATACCGGTGGGTGCAGTATTAGTCGTTGATAATAAAATCATTGCTAAAGGATGGAATCATTCAATTATCGATAACGATCCCACTGCACACGCAGAGATTATGGCGTTACGCAAAGGGGGAAAGCATTTACAAAATTATCGTCTACTCGATGCGACTCTTTATATTACCCTTGAACCTTGTGTGATGTGTGCCGGAGCGATTGTGCATAGCCGGGTAAAACGGGTGGTTTATGGTGCCTCAGATTTAAAAACAGGTGCGGCTGGTTCATTTATTGATATCTTGCAGCATCCCGGAATGAACCATAAAGTTGAGATAACTTCAGGTGTATTAGGTGAAGAATGTTCGCAGCTTTTAAGTCAGTTTTTTAAAATGAGAAGGGCTGAAAAGAAACAGCTTAAAAAGCAAAAAGCCAGTCCAGCCATAATCAATACTGAACCAGCAATAAAAGAATAATATTTACTGATAATTAAGGGTATATGTTGCTTGGGCTTGGAAAGGGCCAGTTAGTAAAGTTTGATTTTTTAGTGCAGAGGACGATGCCTCAACATACGTCATAAAATTAAATTGAATACGTTTATTATTAAGAAGTCGAGTTGAGCTCGGCTTTTTTAATTGAATAACATTGCGTTGAACATCTGTAAATACAATCCCGATACTTTTAGGATCTTCAGATCCTGTGCCGACAACAGCAATGTGATTGGGCATTGTAGGATGTTCTTTCCCATCTAGCGTAATCGTGACGCTTTTATAAATGTCCTGACTGCAATTTTCTAAACTAATACTAAAAGCAACGGGTTCACTTTTTTGAAAGGTATAGAGATCTTTGGCAGATATCTGCTTAAAATCGATTACTTTATTTTCATCTCCAGCAACAATGGTACAACCATGTGCGACAACAACACCTTTAAACTCCATATCACCGCCAATAAGCTCTGTCACAGCATAGGCAGAAGGTGAAAGTAATAATAAAAGAGAAATAGCCGATTTTATTATTGAGCTTTTCATTACATAAACTCCGCAACTAATGTGGCATGTGCTGAAAACTCACCTTCTGTAATTTTGCTCCCTGCCTTTGCAATAGGAGCAGCAGTAACTTCCCAATTACCTTTAAAATTACTCAGCTTCCCAACAGAGAAATATTGATTAGGTGGCACAATCGTTCCTGATTTGTCTCTTAAAACAATACCTAGATTTGTTCTATCTACAGGTCCTGTTGTACCAAGGTAATTAGGATTAAAGCTAGCAACACCTGAGCTTCCTGTTTGAATTTTAAACATAATTCGACTGTTAGGATTAGTAAAACTACCACCTTCACATTTTATTGGAATATTGCGCGTGATCTTGTAATTTTGGCCATTTAAATAGTCAGAAGTATTACCAACATTGCCAAAATCAAAGGTAATTGGAGAGCCATTATTAAATGTGCATTTATCTTCAGTGGTCAGTATTCCTGAACTAATCACTAATTTTGAAATTGGTTCCGGGCCATACTCTTGATATAAGCCATTACCCACACGGGCATACATTTGAGCTACAGCTTGCCCTGTTAATGAAACACCATTAATAATCGGTTTTTTTAGACGAAATACTAATACACCGCTGCTTCCTGACGACATGTTGGGTTTTGGTGATTCAGGAATACGGCAACCTTGTTGCCCATTTCGATTGTTAGGTTTTTCAATAAAAGGAACTGTAGGTAGTGTTTCTGGGCCCCAAATAGAAAACTTGATCTGAACATCGACGTATTCATTAAGTTCATAGTAATTATTACCTAAATAGCGTAGGTCAGAATTCGCCATATAATAAGTGCGAGAATTAGGAACTAAGGGATCTTTAGGACAATAAACTGTTGCTAAATATCTATCAGGTAAAGAAAAATTTACTCTGGCAGTTTCACCAGGTCTGTTATTCGGAAATGTTGCGTTATTTAACTCTACTCTAAAGATATTAGGGCCACCAACGGTGCGAACCTCACCATGAATGTATGCGGAAGCAACAATTGGAGTACATAACATTGCGCCAGTAAAAAGTAATTTTAGCGTATTGAAATAAAAATTTGCTGTCGTTAATTTCATTTTATTCCTACCGGCGTCAAGTTAATTAGTATTTTGGTTGTTGTTCTTTCGGTGCCACTGTACAGCTATTTTTTTGGCAAACAAACTTCAATTCTGGATGTCCACCGTAGTCATTTACATACATCATGTAAAATTGATTGACGCCATTGGTTTTAACTGGAATTTCCAGTGATGATTTAGGTGCAACCATTAAACCAGGGAATGTGGTTAACTTATCGCTATCTTCACCATTCAGTTTATTGGAAAGCCCTATAATGGTGATGTAATAAGGTGTTGGGTTTTCAGCAATAAATTGATTACCTTGTTTTTTAAACACCAACTGGTCTTGCCAAATCATTCCTGGCTTTTCAGGAATAATGGCAGTTGGTCGGTAAAATAATTTAATGCGAGACTGCATTGCCATTTGTAACACGTTAGCTTGTTTGGGTGCTGGTGGAATTTCACGCACATTTAAATAGAACAGTGATTCTCTGTCTTGTGGTAAAAGTCCAATTTCTGCTGTTTTGGTTATTCTAACAACCCCTTTTTGGTCACCATCAAGACGTTGCAAAGGTGGCAACGCCACTAAAGGAGAGGCAATTTTTTGGCCGTGTTCATTTTCAACCCATGATTGAGCTAAAAAAGGAATGTCAGGGCTAGTATTTTTTAGGTTTACGCTAGCTGAATTCTCACTACCTGTTAATACAATACGAGTTCTATCTAATGACACGCCCGCTTGAGTTGTACTCACTATGCTGAGTGCAATTAATGAGCCACAAAAAAGCGTTTTGAGTGTGTTGAATGAGTTCATACAATTATCTCTAGTAATTCATTTTGTTCATTAAAATCCCTGACATAATAACAATTCACGTTTTAGTGGATCGTTAATTGCCGCTGGAATTGTAATCGTACACTGGGTTTTACCACCCCAGATCACGTTTAATGATTCATTAAGGTTAACACCGGCGATATAAACTAAACCATCTTCCATCACCATTCCCATATTTTCACCGTTTTTATTGGTGACTTCGGCACCAAATGGTGGGTATTTTTGATCGACAGTTTGTAAGATGGCCATTAGGCGCTCACCTTGGCGAACAGGGAATTTATAATAGCCAATCGCACCTTCTGTTAATGTTGCAGAAGTAATGGCTTTGTGTGTTTCAATATCTGAATCCATTTTATCAACATCAATACGAGCATCAACATTGTTATAACTAGTTAAGTCAGTTAATACACCGATACCAAATAGGTTTGTAGTGGTGCTTTGATTATTAAATGGCACGCCTGCAACCCCGTCTGTATCAACCATCATGCGGGCAGTACTTGATGTCATGCTACTACTATGTAATGCCGCACCATGGCGCGTTGCTGTAAATCCGCCTTTAACTGTTGCACCTACTGCAACATAATTATCTTGTTGATAACTTGCATTAGCATTAATTTCTGCATATTGCGAACGATGTTGATAATAACCATCAGTATTGGCTTTATTGTCGGAACTTAAACCAGCACGAACACGCCATAGATTATTATAATTGCTATTATCAGAATAAGAGGCCATTTGGTTCACTTTTCCATTACTGTCTTGCAGGCTATAACCAATGCTTTTGCCACTTCCTAATGGAACTGAAATATTAAAAGAAATACTATCATCTGTATTTCCTTTATGCTGAGTACGGAATGCAGATAAATTAGTATTAATCTGCTCTATACCCATAATAGAAAAATTACGACTTACCGTAACACCATATTGTTCTTGTGTATTTTTATCCCAATAGTTTTGGTGTCGATAAGAGAGGTAAAGTGTTGTCGATTTTTCAATATCATCAGCCCAAAAAGTTTTGTTGCCTGTAATGGTATACATCTCTTTTTCATAACCATTGTTATTAATATCGTTATAACGTTCATCTATATATTGAGAGAAAGACCGGAATGTTTTCTCTGAAAATCGGTAACCCGCAAAAGTAATCGTACTATGGTATTCATCGAATGTTTTAGCGTAGTTCAGTTTGAATGACATCCCGTTGATATTCTCATCATCATAAGTTTTGCTATAAGACTGAGTAATATCACCTGAAAGAGTACCTAAACGGCCCATATCGTGACCTAAGCCTAATGACCATGCATTGTAATCTTTAGCCGTCAACAAAACTCCGCCATACAATGACCATGTGTTGTTCATACCCCATGAAAAATCACCTTGATAAAAAATAGGGCCTTGCATTTTATGGTTGTTGAGCGATGACTGACCCATTGATGTGTTATAACGCACAGAGCCAGGACGAGTCATATAAGGTAGATTGGCGGTCTGTACTTGGAATTCGTTTACCTTACCGTTTTGTTCTTCAACTCTAACATTTAATTGACCTTGTACTGTGTCTTGTAAATGTTTAATAACAAAAGGGCCAGCAGGTACTGTGGTTTCATAAATTAAGCGACCATTTTGCGTTACAGTTACTTTCGCATTGGTGTTTGCAATGCCGTGGATTTCAGGTGCATAACCTTGCAAAGAGGGTGGCAACATTCTTTCATCACTTTTTATATTGGCACCTGTAAAACGAAAACTATCAAAGACTTGAGAGTTTAAATAAGTTTCACCCAGCGTTAGTTTTGCTGCTTGGTTAGGTAATGGTTTATAGGCGTAAAGCTGATTCCAATCAAAGCTATTATTTGATGAATATTCAGATGAATAGTTTCCTTGATATTCAGCACGTAGTCGCCATTCACCAAAATTAATTCCAGCTTGTCCATAACCTGTCAATGAGTTGTTATTATTGCCTTTATTCGGTCGAGTTGATGTACCTGTTAAGGTATAGTCAACTAATAGCCCGGAGACACCAGAATCCCACAATTCAGGGGGGGTCCAATCCGTATCTTCATATTTCATTAATGAGCGAGGCATAACAATATCAAGAATACCGCCATCATTTTTGATAGAGATACCCGGTAATTGACTAATATCGAAACAATCAGGTGAGATTTCTTCGATAAATTTTTGATTTTCTTCGTTAACTGTTAATTTTTTTAGAAGAGTAGGGTCAATACAAGCGATGGAGTAATTAGGTTTTACTTCAACATAATTAATGTTTTGGCGAGGGAAGTCACGACCATTTATACGGATATCTAAGTAGTACATACCCGGAAGAATGTAATTAGAAGTTGCAAAACGAGATAAATCGACATTATCTCTGTCTTCGGCATCTAACATGTGAATGTTAAATTCCACAGAATCATCTTGCTCGGCTTGAGCGAAAAACGCTAAGCACAATAGCAAAATGGCACAAATGTTTTTCCATATTGTGCTGTGAAAAAAAGAAATTAACATGAATAAACGCCTAATTATTAATTAAATAAAAACTAATTAAATAATGAATATTTATTTAATTACTTTTTATTTTATTTTTATTAAATTGAAGTGTTTTATCAAATTTAACGCAGAGGAAGTCCTCTGCGTTAATGCAGTAATTAATCTATTATTTAATTAATTTAAATAAATAAAACGATTACTGATAATCAACTTGGAAGTTGATAACGGCTTGGAATTCACCTGGAGTTACAGTAGCGTCTGCTGATTCAGCTTGAACGTAAGCAACGAATGGGATCTTAGAAACACCATTAACTAATTGTACTGGTGTTGTTGCTGTGTTCCATTTTACTGACTTGCTACCTGCATCCATTAAGCCAATACCTGCGCCAGAAGCTGAGCCAGATACGAAAGATGCTAAGTCTTTATTTGTTGCATTAACAACACTTGGTGTATAGCTAACAGTCGCTGTTTTTGCTACGGTAGTATCACAGTCTTGTAATTCGATATCTTTTTTAACGTTACCTGCTTTCTGCATATTTGCTAATGCAGAAGTTGGGATTTCACTGAAATCAACAATAACAGGACTTGAAGAAGCTGCTAATCCACAAGCTGAATTAACAATTTCACCTTTTAATTGAATTTCGCCTTTAGTTGCGCCAACTTTTGGTGCAGGAGTTTCAGCAGTTGCAACAGAATTAATACCAAATACTAAAGCAGCCGCTAAAGCAATTTTACTCAGTTTCATTATAGATAATCCCTTGAAGATCGTGCGTATTATTATTTATAGAAAAATAATATTAATGTCGGAATATAAAAATTGATTTGCATTATATTTCGAGTTGTTTCGAATAATGACTGGTTTATATGATATCAATAAAGGCTCTCTATTTGATATAACGTTTTGTTGATTTCCGCAATTTTCATATTTAATCTTGCTTATTCCATATTAATAGAGTTTTATGTAGGTTTATTCTTTTTATTACTCAGTTTATGGGTGAAAAATTTTATCAGGCAGATAAATTTAATAGACAATATAATTAACATTACTTTAACTTTACAAAAAGTAATGTTATTAACATTAGGTTAAGAAAATTAATAAAATCAATTATAGATTATAATAATATATATAACTCAATAGGTTAGATGTTAATAAAGGCATGTTTAGGTTAATTTTTATTGCAAAAAAAGTTTCTCCAAAAATAATAATCATAAAATGAATAATAACTAATGAGATAATTCCTACGTATTTAAGTTAATTTTTTCTTATATTTCACTTATTCTGATAGTCTTAAAATGACTACTTGGGTCATTTTAAATACGATTTACTCATTGGCTGAGTGTTTTAGCTAATGAGTGTTACATTTTTTAACACATGTGTTTTTCCTATTTTGGATAAAAAACAGGATGAAAAAATGTAACAATTTTTAATATTAAGAAAATATTAATTTGGGGGTTGCTTTAATGGTTGGTGTGATTTTTTGAATAGTAGAAAGGAAATAAATAAGCCTCTATAAAAGAGGCTATGTTGTTTAATAGGCTGTTTTTAATTACAAAAATTATTGATAAGCCATATCTTGAGTTAATGACAATGATGATCTTTCTTGTTCTTCATCGTTATCACTCTCTTTATCTTTAGATAATATTTTGTTTTTGCTCTCTTTGGCTTGAAGGTAGCCGACAAGGCTGAGCTGATATCGTCGAATGTTTTCAACGTAGCGATAAGCCTCATGGCCTCTGGCATAGCCGTAAGGGAGGTCAGCATAATATTTCTTTTGGCTAAGTAGTGGTAATCTTGATTTTACATCTAACCAACTGTCAGGATCGGCATTTTGTTGCTCAGTAAGCCTTCTGGCATCAAGCATATGACCAAATCCCATATTATATGCTGCTAATGCAAACCAAATTCTTTCATCTTCAGGGATAGAATCGGGTAAGCGCGAAAGAAGATGTTTAAGGTATTGCGCTCCTCCTCGAACACTCTCTTCAGGATCAAGCCTGTCAGTAACGCCCATACTTGATGCAGTAGGGCGAGTCAACATCATCAATCCTCTAACACCAGTTGGTGATGTAGCATGAGGATCCCAATGTGATTCTTGCCATGCCA
This sequence comes from Proteus terrae subsp. cibarius, assembly GCF_011045835.1. Taxonomy (NCBI): domain Bacteria; kingdom Pseudomonadati; phylum Pseudomonadota; class Gammaproteobacteria; order Enterobacterales; family Morganellaceae; genus Proteus; species Proteus terrae. The sequence goes on along the minus strand of NZ_CP047349.1, from coordinate 2,609,819 downwards.
TCGCTGCCAATAAGCGCCAATCGAAGGTATCTGCATACTTTTCAAAAAGGGGCTGATAATTTGGCAAAATAGAATCTATCGCTGTAATAAAAGAGATAGTATCGAAGTAATCAAACGAGCCTACATGGCCAAAATACTTTTCTTCAAGTCTTGCTAATACATCTTCTTGAGATAATTGATTAAAGTAATCAAGCATCGCTGCATATAAGCTATTATCTTCGCCATCTGGCAGATACCATGTTAGTGGACGGCTTTCAGTGACTTCAAATCCTACGGCAACATTAGGATGAATGCGCTGTTGTACAGCAACACTGATTGAGTCTGCTAATACATAGGTTATTTTGCCTTCCGATAATGCTTCTAGCAGTTGTGAGGTTGTCTGATTATCTGATTCTTCCCATTCAAGCTCGGGATATTGCGTCTCTTTTAATGTTCGCAATAAACTTGCATGAGCAGAGCCAGCAGTGACTACAAGGCGCCCATCTAACGCATCAAAGCTACGTGGTCTTAATGTTCCTTTACGGTAAATAAGCTGTTGAGAAACTGAAAAGTAAGCAGGGCCACTGCGTGTCGTTTCTAATCTTTCTTTATTGTAAAGTAATCCGGCAGCGATAAAGTCAGCTTTATTATTCTCCAGATCATCAAACATTTGGTTGATATTTGTCCGCATATTAACGACAAGTTTCACGCCTAGGTAATCTGCAAAGCGTTTCACTAATTCATAATCGAAACCTACGGGGTCCTTTTTATCGTTCATCGTTATCAATGGTGAAGGTATCGTACTAATTCTTAACTCACCACGAGATAAAATCTTATTTATCTGCGCTTTTTGCCTATCTGGCCATGTAATATTCAACGCGATAATAGCCGCTGAAAAGAGCGCTATGATAACGATAACGAAATAGTTTATCCTTATATTATTCAATAGGTTGGTTCTCGTTAACGTTGTTTGTTTTTGTGTGTAAAATCGTCATTTTAACATGGATAAATTTCCAGTAATCGAGCATTTTGCTTAACATATTGGCAAGACGCAACTTGATTACACCAATTAATCATTAAAACACTCTAAGTCAAATGCCGTTATTTTGTTCACGCAAACGGTTTCGTCTGAGCGGTTATTCTATTATACTAGGCTCGTTTCCCCTGAATGATTGATCAGGTTAGCTGCTAAAAGAGAGAACTCAATACTATGGAAATCCTGCGTGGCTCCCCCGCTTTATCCGCATTTCGTATTAATAAATTACTCACTCTATGTCAGGAACATGATCTTCCTGTACAAGGTATATACGCGGAATTTGTCCATTTCGCGAAAGTGGAAGGGCAGTTATCTGAAGATGATCAAATTAAATTACGTCAATTACTGCATTATGGGCCTTCATTAACAGAACATGAGCCTGTTGGGGAAATGCGAGTTGTTACGCCTCGCCCAGGAACAATTTCACCTTGGTCTTCTAAAGCGACAGATATTGCACATAACTGTGGTTTAGCCAAGGTGGTTAGAATTGAACGTGGTATCGCCTACTTTATTGAGTGCGGTACGATGACAGACACTCAATGGCAACAACTTTATGGTTTTATTCATGATCGAATGATGGAAACCATCTTCTTAAATTATCAAGATGTAAATGCACTTTTTGCCGAGCAAACTCCTGCACCACTAAAAACTATTGATGTGCTTGCAAAAGGCAAAGATGCATTAGTAAAAGCGAATATCGAAATGGGGTTAGCACTTGCAGACGATGAAGTTGATTACTTAGTTGATGCGTTTAGCCGCTTACACCGTAATCCAACAGATGTTGAGCTTTACATGTTTGCACAAGCTAACTCTGAACACTGTCGCCACAAAATATTTAATGCTGATTGGATTATTGATGGTAAGGCTCAAGATAAATCATTATTTAAAATGATTAAAAATACATTTGAGCAAACACCTGATTATGTCATGTCAGCTTATAAAGATAATGCAGCAGTAATGGAAGGCTCAGTGGCTGGACGTTTTTATCCTGATACAGAAAAAGGGCATTATCACTATCATCAAGAACCTGTACATATCTTGATGAAAGTAGAAACACACAACCATCCAACGGCTATTTCACCTTGGCCAGGTGCAGCAACAGGTTCTGGTGGTGAAATTCGAGATGAAGGTGCAACTGGGCGTGGTGCAAAACCTAAAGCTGGTCTAGTTGGATTTTCAGTTTCTAACCTGCGTATTCCCGGATTTGAGCAGCCTTGGGAAGAGGATTTTGGTAAGCCAGAGCGCATTGTTAATGCATTAGATATCATGACTGAAGGCCCATTAGGTGGTGCGGCATTTAATAATGAGTTCGGTCGCCCTGCATTACTAGGCTATTTCAGAACCTATGAAGAACAAGTTAATAGCCACAATGGTGTTGAAATTCGCGGTTACCATAAACCTATTATGCTAGCTGGTGGTATTGGTAATATTCGTGAAGATCACGTACAAAAAGGTGAAATCACAGTTGGTGCTAAGTTGATTGTACTTGGCGGGCCTTCAATGAACATCGGTCTTGGTGGTGGTGCTGCCTCTTCTATGACATCAGGTCAATCAGATGCGGATTTAGATTTTGCCTCTGTTCAGCGTGATAACCCAGAAATGGAACGCCGTTGCCAAGAAGTTATCGACCGTTGTTGGCAATTAGGTGACGATAACCCGATCTTATTTATTCATGACGTTGGTGCTGGTGGTCTTTCTAATGCAATGCCTGAATTAGTCAATGATGGTGGTCGTGGTGGTCGTTTTGAATTACGTGATGTTCTTAATGATGAACCGGGTATGAGCCCACTTGAGATCTGGTGCAATGAATCTCAAGAACGTTATGTGTTAGCGGTATCGCCAGAAAAAATGCCTCTATTTGATGCATTATGTCAGCGTGAAAGAGCGCCTTATGCCGTTATAGGTGAAGCAACGCAAGAGCGTGAATTAGTCTTAAACGATACACACTTTGATAATAAACCGATTGATATGCCATTAGACATATTATTAGGTAAAGCACCTAAAATGTTGCGTGATGTAAAATCACTGAAAACAGAAGGTGAATATCTCTCTCGTAAAGATATCGATTTAAAAGATGCTGTTTATCGTGTTCTTCATTTACCTGCCGTTGCTGAAAAAACCTTCTTAATTACTATTGGTGACCGCACTGTAACGGGTATGGTAGCGCGTGATCAGATGGTTGGGCCTTGGCAAATTCCTGTTGCTAACTGTGCTGTTACCACAGCAACATTAGATAGCTATTATGGCGAAGCAATGTCTATTGGTGAACGAGCACCGATCGCACTGTTAGATTTTGCAGCATCTGCACGTATGGCTGTTGGTGAAGCACTAACGAATATGGCAGGTTGTGATGTAGAAGCGCTTAATCGCATTAAGCTTTCCGCTAACTGGATGTCAGCAGCAGGTCATCCGGGTGAAGATGCGGGTTTATATGATGCAGTAAAAGCCATTGGTGAAGAGTTATGCCCAGAGTTAGGTATTACTATTCCTGTTGGTAAAGATTCGATGTCAATGAAGACACGCTGGCAAGATAAAGATGGAAAAACCAAAGAGGTTACTTCTCCGTTGTCTTTAGTTATTACGGCATTCTCTCGTGTTGAAGATGTGCGTAAAACAGTGACACCTGAATTATCAACACAAGCAGGAAACCGCTTGTATTTGATTGATTTGGGTAATGGTCATAACGCATTAGGTGCAACGGCACTAGCGCAAGTTTATCGTCAATTAGGCCAAAAAGCAGCAGACCTTCGTGATGTTGAGCAGTTGAAACAGTTTTTCAATGTGATGCAACAATTAGTTAATGATGGCAAATTGTTGGCCTATCACGATCGCTCTGATGGTGGATTATTTGTCACACTCGCTGAAATGGCATTTACAGGTCATTGTGGCTTACATGTTGATATTAGCGCTTATGACGAAGATATTTTAGCGGGACTCTTTAACGAAGAGCTAGGTGGTGTGATCCAAATTAGTGCTGAACATCAAGAGGCTGTAGAAGCATTATTTGCTGAATATGGTTTATCGGATTGTTTACATTATTTAGGTCAAGCAACAGAAAATGACGCCATTATTATCCAAAGCCGTGAAACCGAAGTTTACAATGAAAAGCGTAGCAAATTACGTCTTTGGTGGGCAGAAACAACATGGCAAATGCAACGCTTACGTGATAATCCAGAGTGTGCGGACGAAGAGCATCAGGCAAAACAAGATCTCAACGATCCAGGTTTAAATGTGAATTTAACCTTTGATCCAAATGAAGATATTGCAGCCCCTTATATTGCAACAGGGAGTCGTCCTCGTATTGCAGTATTAAGGGAGCAAGGTGTTAACTCTCATGTTGAAATGGCGGCTGCTTTTGACAGAGCTGGTTTTGATGCTATCGACGTTCATATGAGTGATTTGCATTCCGCTCGACGTTCATTGAGTGATTTTGATGTGTTGGTGGCTTGTGGTGGATTCTCTTACGGTGACGTATTAGGTGCCGGCGAAGGTTGGGCTAAGTCTATTTTATTTAATTCTCGTTTACGGGATGAGTTTGCTCAATTCTTTGAGCGCCAAGATACCTTATCTCTTGGTGTCTGTAATGGTTGCCAAATGATGTCAACATTATCAGAGCTTATTCCGGGCGCAGACTTATGGCCTCGTTTTGTTCGCAACCGCTCAGAGCGTTTTGAAGCGCGCTTTAGTCTAGTGAAAGTGACAGAGAGTCCATCATTGTTGTTACAAGGTATGGTGGGTTCACAAATGCCTATTGCTGTTTCTCATGGTGAAGGTTTTGCTGAATTCCGTAATGCTGAGCAATTAGCACAACTAGAAGCTCAAAATTTAGTGGGATTACGTTTTGTGGATCACTACGGTAATCCAACAGAACAATATCCATTAAATCCTAATGGCTCTGTAAAAGGGATCACTGCTGTCACTACAAAAGATGGTCGTTCAACCATTATGATGCCTCACCCAGAACGAGTGTTTAGAACTGTTAGTAATTCTTGGCATCCAGATAACTGGGGAGAAGACAGTCCTTGGATGCGTTTATTCCGCAATGCAAGAAAACAATTTGATTAATCAAATGTAAAACTATCTTAGTGATAAACACATAAAGCCTCTACATTGCTAGAGGCTTTATTTCATTGATATGTAAAAAAGACGACACATGTTGTTTTTGGTGTCTCTTTTTGGCGACATTTAATTGTTTGAAATATAAGTAATTATTAAATTTAGGGTAACTCTGTCTGGATATGGAGACAGCTTGGTTATTTTATAACTAGATAAAAAAGAGCTATAAATAAAATAGTAGAGGTTTATTTTTATTTTTTATTATTTTTCAACTTGTTATATTTATTTTTTAAAAGTTGGCACGCCTTGTGCATTATATAAATCAGTTGCTCATTCAACTTTTTATGTCGGTCCACAATATGGGTGGGAACATACCACATAAGCCAGGAATGACGCCAGAGTAAGGTGCCTACCGTCCAACATCATGATACTCGTCTTCGGACCTTATCAAACACAGGGCGACACGTGGAGTGAGGCACCACCTTCATTCTCTTTTAGAGAAAAAAGAGATGAAATATTGACGAGCGGAATATCTCAATAAGATATTCCGCTCTCCCACTTCTAGAGCCTGTCAAATTTCCTCGTTTGTGTTTGTTCTCTATGCCTGATTTTCCCAATGTCGGACTTTTTTCTTGTTATCAAGTCATGTAGCATCGCATTACTCTAATAGGTGTTGAGATGATTTCATTGAAAAAGTGGCGTATTTTCCCTCGTTCTTTAAGACAGCTTGTGATAATGGCATTTTGGATGGTGCTATTACCTTTACTTGTACTTGCTTATCAGGCCTATCAAAGTCTTGATCAACTAAGTAATCAGGCAGCTATTACTAATAAAAATGCACTTGCAGATACTGAACGTAGTGAAGTGATGCGAAATCTAGCGATTGAAATGGAAGGAAACTATCGTCGATATTGTGTTTTACGGGATAAAACCGATGATGATATGTATCAGCAACGCTACCAGCAATACACCAAACTCTTCTCGACATTACAACAAACCATTATTCCTCTTTCTGCCTCTAAAGAAGCGAATGTGCTTAATACCTCTCTTGAAAAACTAAAATCCATTCAATGCGAAAGTAGCGAACCCACAAAAGAGATGCAACAAGCCCTAGAGCAGTTCTCTTATGCCAATAACCGTATTGTTGTATTAACTAAAGAGATTATTTTTAGCCGTGGCGAACAACTCCAGATGGCAATTGCTGAGAAAGGGCGCTATTTCGGTTGGCAAAGTCTTATCGTTTTTGTTTTCAGCCTGATCCTCATTGCGCTATTTACTCGAATGATTATTGGCCCTGTTAAAGGGATTGAAAAGATGATCAATCGATTAGGTGAAGGTCGAACACTTAGTAATAATTTAGATACTTTCCAAGGGCCACGAGAACTACGTTCATTAGCACAACGTATTATTTGGTTAAGTGAGCGTTTAGCATGGCTTGAATCGCAACGTCATGAATTTTTGCGTCATATTTCTCATGAGTTGAAAACACCGTTAGCCAGTATGCGAGAAGGTACGGAATTATTAGCGGATGAAGTTGCGGGTCCTTTAACTCTAGATCAAAAAGAAGTCGTCTCAATTCTCGATAATAGCAGTAAGCAGTTACAGTTATTAATTGAACAACTACTTGATTATAATCGTAAACTTTCTGAAGTTCCTCAGCAAATTGAAGAAATTAACTTGACTCAATTAGTGAATGATGTGGTATTAGCCCACAGTTTACCTGCGAGAGCTAAAGATATTAAAACGATAATTTCACTTAATCTAACCACTTGTCGAGCAGAAGCAACATTATTATCACGAGTTATCGACAATCTCTACTCGAATGCGGTGCACTATGGTGCTGAATCAGGTAATATCTGGATCTCTAGTTATCAAGTTGAACAGAAAATAGTTATTGATATAGCCAATAAAGGAACACCTATTCCTGAATCTGAACAAAAAATGATTTTTGAACCCTTCTTCCAAGGATCTTTGCTACGCAAAGGGGCAGTAAAAGGAAGTGGTTTAGGTTTAAGTATTGCTCATGACTGTATCAAGAGAATGGAAGGTGAATTAAGTGTTGTTCCTTCTGACTATGCCGATGTCTGTTTTCGTATTGAATTACCGCTACTTTCTGAGATTAAATAATGCATATCAGGTCACAAAAACAAGCATCTCCTCATCATGAGTATAAAAAAATAAATAAGAAGATGCTTGGTATTGAATTGTTATCTATGGCCCCTGCATCAATTAGAAAAATCGCATTAAATTGGAAGCAGTGTTTCTTGTTTATTATGTTTCCACTGGTTCTTTCTGGATGTACACCAAAGTCACTAACTGAGGCACAAGAGCCAGAGCCAGAAATCCCTGTTGTTAAACAAAAAACGATTGATTATCGTTGGGCTGAATGTAAAACATTAAGCTCATTTTATGATGAAGGTATCAATAACGCACTTTATTGGTTACGAGCCATTGAATGTACAAACCGCATAATGACAACGGAAGCACAACGCCAAGCAAACAGTATTGTTGTTACTGGGTGGGATGATGCATTTTATAAAAGTATTTTATTAGAGCGTGCTGGAGTGACGATTGCCGATCGCCGAACACAATTAGTATTATTAGAAAGCTATAAATTACAATTTCCGAGTTCTATGCGAGTTCTATTATCGACATGGATTGAGAACCAAACGCTCATTCTTTCTTTAGCAGAAGAAAAGAATCGTTATCGTCGTTTAACTACAGAAACAGATAATAAAATTGATGCGCTAAAAAAAGAGAATAACGCATTACAGCATGAACTAAGTGTCACACTGAAAAAGCTTGAAAGCCTTACCCAAATTGAACGGCAGTTATCGAATAGAAAACAGAGTGGCTCTGTTGATTCGCTATCGCAAAATGAAGATTTAGCGGAAAGCGCGACAGCTGCATCTGCGGAAACAGAAAAAGTGAATACAGAAAAACCTGTTACCGAAAAAACTATTACTGAAAAACCAATTGTTGAAAAACCGGCTGAAAAACCCGTTTCGACGCAATCGATAACAGAGAAGCCCAAGGGTGAGGAAAAACAACCTTCTGTAACAGCGGTTAAACCAGAGCCTTCAAAATCAGAATCTACAAAACCTGAGGCGGTAAAACCAGAGCCAGTCAAAACTAACACTGACATACAAAGCTCAAAACCGACTGAAGCAGGATCTAAATAAGGAGAATGTGCATGGCTGGCCATAAATCAGCAAATCTTTTACTTGTCGATGACGATCCTGGGTTATTAAAGTTACTTGGTATGCGATTAACAAGTGAAGGTTTTCATATCTTCACCGCTGAAAGTGGGCAAGAAGCACTAAAACTTCTCTTAAAAGAAAAAATAGATCTTGTTATCAGTGATCTCCGAATGGATGAAATGGACGGTATGGCGCTGTTTGCTGAGATACAACGCCAACAGCCCGGCATGCCGGTGATCATTCTTACGGCTCATGGTTCTATTCCTGATGCCGTGGCTGCTACGCAACAAGGTGTATTTAGCTTCTTAACTAAACCCGTTGATAGAGACGCACTTTATAAAGCGATTGATGAAGCTCTGGAACTTGTAACTATTGTTTCAGATGAAGAGTGGTCAAAAGGTATCGTGACGCGTAGCCCGCAAATGCTACGTTTATTAGAGCAAGCAAAGCTAGTTGCTCAATCAGATGTCAGCGTGCTTATTAATGGCCAAAGTGGTACGGGTAAAGAAGTCCTTGCTCAAGCCATTCATCGAGCAAGCCCTAGGGCGAAAAAACCTTTTATTGCTATTAACTGTGGCGCCTTACCTGAGCAACTTTTAGAATCTGAACTATTTGGTCATGCGAAAGGTGCTTTTACAGGAGCTGTGAGTAGTCGTGAAGGATTATTTCAGGCAGCCGAAGGTGGCACACTATTTTTAGATGAAATTGGCGACATGCCAATGGCATTGCAAGTCAAATTATTGCGTGTTTTACAAGAGCGAAAAGTTCGTCCATTAGGCAGTAATCGCGATATTGATATTGATGTACGTATCCTTTCTGCAACGCATCGTGATTTACCTAAGGCGATGGAACGTAATGAATTTCGTGAAGATCTGTTCTATCGTTTAAATGTGGTTAATTTACGTATTCCAACATTAAGTGAGAGAGCTGAAGATATTCCTATTCTTGCTAATCACTTATTGAGAGAGTCTGCTAAACGCCATAAACCTTTTGTTCGAAGCTTTTCAACGGATGCGATGAAATGCTTAATGACAGCAAGCTGGCCGGGTAATGTGCGTCAATTGGTTAACGTTATTGAGCAATGTGTTGCGTTAACAACAGCCCCCGTGATTAGTGAAGCGCTTGTAACACAGGCCTTACAAGGTGAAAATACGGCGCTGCCCACATTTGCAGAAGCAAGAGGACATTTTGAAATGACCTATTTGAGAAAGCTTTTGCAAATGACAAAAGGCAATGTGACCCAAGCTGCACGTATGGCTGGGCGCAATCGAACTGAGTTTTATAAATTGTTATCTCGTCATGAGCTAGATGCTAATGATTTTAAAGAATAATCTTTTCAGATAACGAATATATTTTTAAACTAACTTTCTTTTTATGCGGAAGATAGCGGAGAGACTAATTTTTATGAGTCGTAAACTAAAACTCGCCATGGCTCAACTTAATTGGGTTGTTGGTGATATTGAAGGTAACTGCGAGCGCATGTTATCTACCGTTAAAGCACAAGAAGAGGCCGATCTGGTCATGTTTTCTGAATTGGCTTTATGCGGTTACTCTCCTGAAGATCTGCTATTTCGTCCTGATTTCCAACAGCGTTGTGAAACACAACTTACGCGTTTAGAACAAGCAAGCAAAAAAATAGCGATTGTTGTTGGACATCCTTGGTGGCAAAACGGCAAAATTTATAACGCACTTTCATTTTTCTATAAAGGTGAATTACAAGCGCGTTATTTCAAACAGCAATTACCTAATTATGGTGTGTTTGATGAGAAGCGTTATTTCCAACAAGGAAATGAACGTTGTGTGGTACCGTTTAAAGGTTATCACCTAGGTTTGTTAATTTGTGAAGATATTTGGATCAATGAACCTATTGATGCATTAAAACAAGCGGGTGCCGATCTCGTTCTATCTATTAATGCTTCACCTTATAATCGTGAAAAACCGCATGTTCGTACACAGCTAATTAAAGAACATTGCCAAAGAACACACCTTCCAGTGATTTATCTTAACCAAATTGGTGGTCAGGATGAGTTGGTATTTGATGGCTGCTCAAAAGTATTTGATGAACGGGGTGCTATTACACATCGTTTAGCTGCATTTGATGAACAGACTACTATTGTTGAATTCGACGAATTAAACATTATTCCAATGGCAGATCCTGCTCCGGAACTTTCACCTTTAGCGCAAGTTTATCAAGCATTAGTGCTTGCAACGCGTGATTACGTCACTAAGAACGGTTTTAAAGGGGCAATTCTAGGGTTATCTGGTGGTATTGACTCTGGGTTAACCGTTGCTATCGCAGCTGATGCCTTAGGCAAAGAGAGTGTTCAAGCTGTTATGATGCCATTTCGTTATACATCAGAAATGAGTATTCATGATGCTAAAGAACAAGCCGATTTATTAGGTGTTGAGTTTGATACGGTTTCTATTGAACCCATGTTTGATGCTTTTATGGCGCAGCTTGCACCTATGTTTAAAGATACTGCCGCAGATACTACAGAAGAAAATCTACAAGCACGTTGTCGCGCTGTTATTTTAATGGCAATGTCGAATAAACGCCGCCGTTTAGTGTTAACTACAAGCAATAAAAGTGAATCAGCCGTGGGTTATTCCACATTGTATGGTGATATGGCTGGTGGTTTTGATGTACTAAAAGATGTGCCTAAAACATTGGTTTTTGAGCTTTCTAAATATCGTAATACGCTTTCGCCTGCTATTCCTCAGCGTGTTATTGATAGACCGCCATCAGCAGAACTTGCACCGGGACAAACAGATCAAGATAATTTGCCTCCTTATGATATTTTGGATGCGATCCTTGAGGGTTATGTTGAGCAAGATAAATCTGTATCTGATTTAGTTGCGGCTGGATTTGATGAAGCGACAGTCCGTAAAGTGATAAAATTAGTCGATATTAATGAATACAAGCGACGTCAAGCCCCTGTTGGGCCACGTATTACAAGTCGTAATTTTGGTAAAGATCGCAGATACCCAATTACAAGCGGTTTTGGTCGCCACAACTGGTAATAGCAGGATAATACGATGAAAAAAATTGAAGCGATAATTAAGCCGTTTAAATTAGATGATGTAAGAGAAGCACTCGGCGAAGTGGGTATCACGGGAATGACCGTAACAGAAGTGAAAGGCTTTGGTCGCCAAAAAGGGCATACTGAGCTTTACCGCGGTGCTGAATACATGGTCGACTTTTTACCTAAAGTGAAGATTGAAATTATTGTCTCTGATGAAATTGTTGAAACTTGTGTAGATACAATTATGACAACGGCACAAACAGGTAAAATTGGTGATGGTAAGATTTTTGTATTCGATGTGAGTCGTGTTATTCGTATTCGCACTGGCGAACAAGACGAAGAGGCTATTTAGTTAAGTTATTAGTAATTAATTAAACTTAAGCTAAATATTTATATTATTCATTTTTATTAAAGCCCGATATTTTTAATCAAAATATCGGGCTTTTTCTTTTTCTTGCGCATAATTCATTTTTTAATGTTTTGCCTATAATGCTATTTATATCTTATAGAAGTCTATTGAAGATGCTGAGCAATTTATTTTACTGCTTTTTATAAATTTTAAGGCACAAAATGTTATTCAATAACTTTTAAGTAAAGTTATCATCATCGACATTAAAAAATTATTAAGGTATGGGCAAAATAATGTTTAATTATTTATTAAAGCGTCTCGCTTTATTTTTATGTGCAGCAGTGTTAATCGCCATCACTACGGGATTTATTTTTCTTGATATTTTGGTTCTTGATAATGGTATTTCTGAAACGTCAGTAACTGAATTAGGCCAAGAAATCATCGTCGCCATTATTTGCTTATTCTTTTTTATTAAAGCATGTCAAAACAGTGAACAACGGGGAGCGTTCACACTTATTATGGGCTTTTTCTTGTGTATTTTAATTCGTGAGTTAGATGGCGTTTTTGATCAGATAGCACACGGCTCTTGGGTTTGGTTTGCTCTAACGGTGACATTTATTTGTATTGCTATCGCAATTAGAGAAGGCAAGAGAACGTTGAAAGGCTTAATCCACTTTATTACTCACCCTAGCCATGGGATGTTAGTTGCTGGCCTGTTATGTATTTTACTGTTCTCTCGTCTATTTGGAATGGGAATACTTTGGCATAAATTATTGGGTGAAGATTATAACCGCGCCGTTAAAAATATGGTGGAAGAGGGTAGTGAACTATTTGGTTATACGCTCTGTTTAATTAGTGTTATTTGGTACGGTTTTTCTGCTAAAGATCATGTTATTCCTGCTGCGATTGAAAATAAATATCGACCATAAAAAGGCAGTAAAATAACCAAGAAAAGCGCTGATAAATATAACCAGCGCTTTTTTATTCAATTTAAAATTGAACGTTAATGAAGGTATTTTTATTGTAAGTCTTGTGTAATAACAGCATGAGGACCAAAACATTCATAATGAAGTTTTTCACTATTAATACCTAGTTCAATAAGTTGTTTAGCAACAGATTGCATAAAAGGTAATGGACCACAAAAATAGAAATGCATATCAGGAATAGTTAGCCAATCTTCAACTTGTTTTAATGTCATTAAGCCTTCGAATTGATAATCTTTATTTTGTACATCTTCAGTGCGTGGCGTGCGATACCATATCGCTTGTTGATAGTGTGAAAGTTGATTGCCAACTTGATTAACTTCATCTTTAAACGCATGGACACCACCATGCTCAGCCGCATGTAACCAATTAATATTAGCTTGATGAGCTGAAAGTGTGTGCAACATAGACAGCATTGGAGTTAAACCTACACCTGCTGAAATTAAGGTTACCGGTGTTGTTGGTGATATATCTAAATAGAAATCGCCCCCTGGTGCGGCAGCTTGTAAAGTGTCACCTTCTTGAATATGGTCATGAAGAAAATTCGATAAAATACCTTTCTCTTCGCGTTTTACTGCAATGCGATAGGTTTTATTATTTGATGATTGAGTTAATGAATATTGACGTATTTCTTGATTTTCAAGGCGCTCATTACGGATATAAAGGCTTAAATATTGCCCAGCTTGATAAGAAGTAACAGCAAGTCCATCTTCAGGCTCTAATTCAAAACTGGTAATGACATCACTTTGTTTTACTTTATGTTTAACTTTAAAGTTCCGTAATCCTCTCCAACCCCCGTTTGTTTGTTCTTTTTGCTGATAAATTTGTTCTTCACGATTGATAAAGACATCTGCCAATACTTGATAAGCGGCACCCCAAGCATCTAATACTTCTTGCCCAGGATTAAACATCTCATCAATTGTTGCTAATAAATTTTCGCCGACGATGGGATAGTGCTCAGGAAGAATATTTAAACTGGCATGTTTTTGTGCAATTTTCTCAACGGCAGGCAATATGGTGGCTAAATTTTCAATGTTCGCCGCATAAGCGCATATCGCATTAAATAAGGCTTCGCGTTGCGCACCACTGCTTTGATGGCTCATGGTGAAAATATCTTTCAATTCTGGATGGCGAGAGAACATTCGGTCATAAAAGTGGGCGGTTAATGCAGGGCCTGTTTTAGCAATGAGAGGGATGGTCGATTTAATTGTCGCGATAGTTTGTGCATCTAACATAATTGCTCCTGAAAAATTTTCAGTTTATTGTGAATTTTTATAAATTGTATTTAATATGCAACTTATCTCTTTTTGATTATTTTGTAAATCTCTGTTTTTATTTTTTAACAAAAAATCTCAATTCTTAGAGAATGATGCGGGGTGTTTGCAAAATAAGGCGAGATGTGCCTCAAAAAGGGGAATAAGTACAGGATAAAATGAGGTTGTTAAAAAGTAATAATGTGCTGTTATAGTTGGATGGCAAACGATTGCGTATTTTTTCATTAGGGGCTATCTCAATGAAGAAAAAGAGTTTACACTGTATGCCATTCTTTCTCCCGCATGGGAGTTTGTCTTTAGTGAAGTTAGCTGAGTCAGGAGATGTGAATGTTAAAACGTGAAATGAATATTGCTGATTACGATCCAGAATTATGGAATGCAATGGAAGGTGAAGTGACTCGTCAAGAAGAGCACATCGAACTTATTGCTTCTGAAAACTATACCAGTCCTCGTGTTATGCAGGCGCAGGGATCTCAGCTGACAAATAAATATGCTGAAGGCTATCCGGGTAAACGTTACTACGGCGGTTGTGAGTATGTGGATGTTGTAGAGCAACTGGCTATCGATCGTGCAAAAGCATTATTTGGTGCAGATTATGCTAACGTACAGCCTCACTCAGGCTCTCAAGCGAATGCCGCTGTCTATATGGCATTGTTAAAACCAGGTGATACCGTTTTAGGTATGAACCTAGCACAAGGCGGTCACTTAACTCATGGTTCACCAGTTAACTTCTCTGGTAAACTGTATAACATCGTACCTTATGGTATTGATGAATCAGGTAAAATTGATTACGAAGACATCGCTGTTCAAGCTAAAAAACATCAACCAAAAATGATCATTGGCGGATTCTCTGCTTATTCTGGTATGGTCGATTGGGCTAAAATGCGCGAAATCGCAGACAGCATTGGAGCATTCTTATTTGTTGATATGGCACACGTTGCGGGTATGGTTGCAGCAGGTGTTTATCCTAACCCTGTTCCTCATGCACATGTTGTTACAACAACGACCCATAAAACCTTAGCAGGTCCACGCGGTGGTCTTATCCTTGCTAAAGGTGGCGATGAAGAGTTTTATAAAAAACTGAACTCTGCTGTATTCCCAGGCTCTCAAGGCGGCCCTTTAATGCATGTTATTGCAGGTAAAGCGGTTGCATTAAAAGAAGCTATGGAGCCAGAATTTAAAGTTTATCAGCAACAAGTTGCTAAAAACTCGAAAGCAATGGTAGAAGTTTTCTTAGATCGCGGTTATAAAGTAGTGTCTGGCGGAACTGAAAACCACCTGTTTTTATTAGATTTAGTTGATAAAGATATTACAGGTAAAGATGCAGATGCTGCACTGGGTCGTGCAAATATCACTGTTAACAAAAACAGCGTACCAAATGATCCTCGTAGCCCATTTGTAACTTCTGGTGTTCGTATCGGTTCTCCAGCGATTACACGTCGTGGTTTTAAAGAAGCGGAAGCTCGTGAATTAGCCGGTTGGATGTGTGATGTCCTTGATAATATCAATGATGAAGCGAACATTGAGAAAGTGAAACAAAAAGTCTTGGATATCTGCGCTAAATTTCCAGTTTACGCATAAGTTTGTAACGATATAATAAAACCCGTTGTACAAGCCCGCTTCGAGAACTTGTTCTTGGCGGGTTTTTTTGCATCTTAAAAATGGGGGATTGGATGGTTATTCCATCAACATTGTGGCTTGCCTTAGATTATTTTACCTATTTCTTTTCATACGGCATCTTTTTACCCTTTTGGTCCATATGGCTAAAAGGAGAGGGGGTCGATCCTGCAATGATAGGTCTGTTATTAGGTGTAGGTTTAACCGCACGTTTTGTTGGTAGCCTAATTTTAACGCCTGCGGTAAAGGATCCGTCAAAACTTATCACTGCATTAAGATTGTTTGCTTTTCTCTCATTACTTTTTACTGTTTCATTTATGATGGGTAGCCATTGGGCATGGTTATTCTTTGTGATGACAGGATTTAACGTTTTCTTTTCACCGATGGTGCCCTTAGGCGATTCTCTAGCTGGAACGTGGCAAAAACAGTTTCCTTTTGACTATGGAAAAATCCGTGTTTGGGGCTCAATTGCTTTTATTATTAGCTCATCATTGCTAGGTGTTTTAATTGATGTTTTTGGGCATCCCATTATTCTTTATGGGTTGATTGCCAGTACTCTTGCACTATTCCTGACATCTATGCTCCGCCCTAAAGTTATGCCTCAGGGCAAAGTAAAAAAAGCAGAACACAGCAATGTGTCCTTTATGAAACTCATTTCAGATGGACCAGTTTGGCGTTTTCTGTTGTGTGTCTCTTTACTGCAAGGTGCGCACGCTGCTTATTATGGTTTTAGTGCACTTTATTGGGAAAAAGCAGGGTATGACACTGCAACAATCGGCTATCTTTGGTCATTAGGTGTGGTTTCAGAGGTGGTTGTTTTTATGTTGAGCCATCGTTTATTCCGTCGCTGGAGCGCAAGAAATCTACTCTTACTTTCCGCTTTTGCTGGGCTTCTACGTTGGGGATTAATGGGTAGTTTTACCGCATTACCCGCGCTTATTGTTGTTCAAATCTTGCATAGTGGTACGTTTACGGTGTGCCATTTAGCAGCAATGCGCTTTATTAGCGCACGTCAAGAGCACGAAATTATTCGTCTGCAAGCGGTGTATTCGGCTTTGGCGATGGGCGGAAGTATTGCGATCATGACCATTGTCTCTGGTTGGTTGTATGAAAAACTTCCTAATCAAGAGTCGTTGATCTTCTGGTTAATGGCAGCATTAACGATCCCTGCTATGTTTATCAGACCAAGAATACAACCTCAAAATACCTAATTCCTCTATTTTATAAAAATTAAGATCTGTAATGTCCCTTGATATTGCAGATCTTTTTCTTTTTGCCTTTAAAAAGCGCATTTTTTGATCAAGCGAATAATTGACCATTCTAAATATTAGATTTAGATTTAGTTCATTCAAATGAATGAATATAAAAAAGGTATTATTATGAACAATAAATCGGTGATCCCAGCCAGTTTTTCTTTACAAGAAAGAGACAGACGTTGGCAGTTAGCTAGAGATATTATGAAAGATAATCAGTTAGATACATTGATTGTCTATGGCGATAGAGAATCCGCCGCACCAGCGCCATTTTGTATTGACCACTACTTTACAAATGACCGGTTAGGGTCTGTTGTTATTTTTCATGAAGATAAAAAACCATTGATAGTCACTTTTGCACCAATGATGATCGCTGATCATATGCAGGCCAAACTACGTGGTGATTTGCAGTGGATTGATGAAGACAATCTTGTTGTAGGAAAGACAGGGTGTAATATTGCTCAATTACTGAAAGAAATGGGTGTGCAACAAAATGCACATATTGGTGTTATTGGGTTAGAGCCTTATCCTCCATTCTATTTTGATGGTGCAATGCCATTTAATACTCTAAACGGTATTAAGGATGCATTCCCTTATGCGAAATTTAGCTGTGTTTATCGTGATTTCTTTAAACGTGCATCCGTTAAAAGTGAAGAAGAACTGACACATGTAAGATATGCTGCAGCTATTGGTGAAGCAATGAGTGAAGCAATGCGCATCACAACCAGACCAGGGGCGACAGAAGCCGATCTTGCGGCCGCTATTACTGCAACTTGCCTATCCAGAGGTGGGTTTACGGCTGAAATTCTAATGGGATCAGGTTCTGAATATATCGGTTGGGGTCCTCCAGCTTGGCAATATCGCTCACAAGCTCCACGTGAAATTCAAATAGGCGACATTGTGCTATCAGAAATTTTCGCTTTATATGGAATGTATGAAACACAACACCAAGCTGCCGTTGCTGTGGGTAAAATTCATGAGAATTTAGAAAAAGCGGCTTTGGTTGCTCGTGAATGTTATGAAATAGGTGTTGAGCATTTAAAGGCTGGCATTACTTTTGGTGAAGTGGTTGATTTAATGGAAAAACCATTATTACAATCAGGGGGATGGCATGTGCATCCACTTATCCATAGCATCAATCCTTATGGACCTATTGGTTTTGGTACTGCTCCGGGTATCGAATCATTACCATTGGCGAGTCGTTATAAACAAATTGAACGATTACCAAATCCAGGTCGAGAGCTTGTATTACAAGAAGGTATGACGTTTGCGTTTGAGCCTAACTGTGGCTTTGGTCATCACTTATGTAACTTAGGTGGTACGGTTGTAGTTGGTAAAAGTAAAGGGATTGAGTTAAATTCAAACTCAACACAATTAATGCGGGCTGATTTATAAGCCTAATAATAAATAGTTAATAAATATTTAATAAATAATGAAAAACACCAGTAAAACCGCAATGAGTACAGAACAGACTCAAGAAAAGTTAGTACAAGAAGGTATTAAGCTTTTTGCACTATACGGAATTAGTGGGTTGAGAACGAGACAACTTGCGCAGGATGCTGGTGTTAATCAATCAGCAATTCCTTATCATTTTGGTGGAAAACTAGGCGTTTATACCGCCGTTATTCAATATATTGCGACAGAATTAGCGTCAGAAATTCATTTTGACCAATTTGATAATAAGCTTCAGTTTTTATTAAAAGAGAATAAGTTAGATCGTGAATTACTTGCTTCTCTGATCCCTTTATTAGTCACGGGATTAACACGCGCTTTATTAGCACCTGAACGTCATTATTACAGTCAGCTGATTTTACGTGAGCAATTGGAACCGACTGAAAATTATGAGTTGATTTATCATAACTTAATTGAGCCTTTTCATTTACGGCTATCTCATCTCATCGAATTAATCGATAAAAAGAGTGATACATTGACTACTACTATTCGTGCTCATGCCGTTATTGGGCAAATACTTGGGTTTGTGATCGCGAGAAAAGCATTTTTATTACGTATTGATAAACAAGAAATGACATCGCAATTATTAGATAAAATAGCCAAAGAAATTAGCCAATTATCAGTAAATGCACTATTAACGATAAATCCGTAGGCAATAAAAAAGACCATAATATTATGGTCTTTTTCTCTTATATTTTTTATTCGTATCAACGAAATTAACGTTTTAATGCGTCTGTTAATTCACTACGAATTTCAGCTAATAGTGCTCTGACAACGCGTGGGTTACCTGCAACAATATTACCTGTTTGTAGGTAGCCATGATTACCAGTAAAGTCAGAAACGATAGCACCTGCTTCACGAGCGATTAATTCGCCACCTAAGAAATCCCAAGGTTTTAAGCCAATCTCAAAGAAACCATCAACACGGCCTGCTGCAACATAAGCTAAATCTAATGCAGCTGAACCTGTGCGACGGAAATCAGCACAAGGTACAAACAGTTTGCCTAACATATTCATGTAAGCGGCCGAATGTTGTTTACTTTTGAATGGGAAACCAGTCGCAAGAACAGCACCGTCTAAATCGCGAGCATTAGAGCCACGTAGACGATAACCGTTTAATTGAGCGCCTTGACCACGAACGGCTGAGAATAATTCGTTACGCATAGGATCGTAAACAACAGCAACTTCAGTACGGCCTTTAATGCGTACAGCAATAGAAACAGAGAAGTGTGGAAGACGTTTAATGAAGTTAGTAGTGCCATCAAGTGGATCAATAACCCATTGTATGTCGTGATCTTCACCGAGTAACTCGCCACTTTCTTCCGTAATAATGGTGTGTTTTGGATAAGATTTACGGATGATTTCAATGATTGCTTGTTCTGCGTCACGGTCAACGTTAGTGACAAAATCATTGGTACCTTTCTGATTAGTTTCTACAGATTCAGGATTTTCGTAATTTTTGGCGATTAAATTACCAGCCTTACGTGCGGCACGTATGGCAATATTCAGCATCGGATGCATGGTTATCTTCCACAAGATGTTAAAGAACGGGGATAAAAAACGTGCGAGAGTATAACAGGCATTCGTGTTTCTGGCTACAATTGTGATAAAATAGATGGATCACAAAGCAATTAACAAGAAATCAATGTTAGAAAATATTCGCATCATCCTTGTAGAAACCTCGCATACAGGCAATATGGGCTCTACAGCTCGAGCTATGAAAACTATGGGATTAACCAATCTTTATTTTGTTAATCCAAAAGAAAAACCAGATTCACATTCTATTGCCCTATCAGCAGGTGCAAGTGATGTTATTGGCAATGCACATATTGTTAATAGTATCGATGAAGCGATTGAAGGCTGTGGTTTAGTCATAGGAACAAGTGCCCGTAGTCGTACACTTTCTTGGCCAATGCTTGCACCACGTGAATGTGGTGAACGTTGTGTTATGGAAGCTAAAAATAAACCTGTTGCTGTTATTTTTGGCCGTGAACGTACAGGTTTAACTAATGAAGAATTACAAAAATGTGATTTTCATCTGTATGTTCCGACTAATCCAGAATATGGTTCTTTAAATTTAGCGATGGCTGTTCAGCTTGTTAGTTATGAAATTCGTATGGCAGCACTTGCCCAAGAAGAAAAACAAGAGGAAAATAACCCATCAGAGATTGATTATCCACCAGCAGACGATATAGAACGTTTTTACGTTCACTTAGAGCAGGTGCTTAATGAATCTGGCTTTATTCGTCCTAAACATCCGGGACAAGTGATGAGCCGTTTACGCCGTCTATTTACGCGAGCACGTCCAGAAACACAAGAGCTTCATATCTTACGTGGTATCCTAACGTCAGTTGAGAAATGGGCTAAGAAATAGAGGGCAAAGTTGATTAACTTAAGTCAACTTTTGGCTGAGTATAATACTTGACTAAAACACTCGGATAAATAGTTGACTAAATTACTCGGGAATGACACAATTTGATTATTGTTCACCACGGAGTATTTGTTATGAGACTGACATCAAAAGGGCGTTACGCAGTTACTGCAATGCTTGATGTTGCATTGCATTCACAGCAAGGCCCAGTCCCCCTCGCTGATATTTCAGAGCGTCAAGGGATTTCCCTTTCTTATCTTGAGCAGCTTTTCTCACGTTTGCGCAAAAATGAATTAGTCGCAAGTGTTCGTGGTCCTGGAGGCGGTTATTTATTAGGCCGTGATGCAGGGCAAATTTTTGTTGCTCAAGTTATTTCTGCGGTTGATGAATCTGTCGATGCTACCCGTTGTCAGGGTAACAAAGAAGGTTGTCAAGGTGGCGACCGTTGCCTGACTCATACTTTGTGGCGTGATTTAAGTGATCGTATAACCAGTTTCCTAAGCAGTATCAGCCTTGAAGAGTTAGTAAATAACGAAGAGGTTATGGATGTCGCCGATCGTCAAGACAATGAAAAACGCCATGCTATTAATGGTCGTTTACAAGAAACCATTGTTAATATGCGAGTTTAACGGCGATCTCTAGGTAGGCAAAAACAAAATTATTAAAGAAGATCCGTCGTCTTTGGAGTTAGTGAGCAATGAAATTACCCATTTATCTAGATTATTCAGCAACCACTCCTGTTGATCCACGAGTTGCTGAAAAAATGATGCAATGCCTGACTATTGATGGCATTTTTGGTAACCCAGCCTCTCGTTCACACCGTTTTGGTTGGCAAGCAGAAGAAGCTATTGATATTGCACGTAATCAGATCGCTGATTTAATCGGTGCAGATCCTCGTGAGATCGTATTCACATCAGGCGCAACTGAAGCTGATAACCTCGCACTAAAAGGTGTTGCTAACTTTTACCAGAAAAAAGGTAAGCACATCATCACTTCAAAAACCGAACATAAAGCCATTTTAGACACTTGTCGTCAACTTGAGCGTGAAGGTTTTGAAGTCACTTATTTGGCACCAAAAAGTGATGGTCTGATTGACCTGAAAGAGCTTGAAGAAGCGATGCGTGAAGATACTATTTTAGTTTCTATCATGCATGTAAATAACGAAATTGGTGTTGTACAAGATATTGCTGCTATCGGTGAATTATGCCGTAGCAAAGGTATTATTTACCATGTAGACGCAACACAAAGCGTTGGTAAATTACCGATTGATCTTTCTAAGTTAAAAGTTGATTTACTTTCTCTTTCTGCGCATAAAGTTTACGGCCCTATGGGTATCGGTGCACTTTATGTTCGTCGTAAACCACGTATTCGTTTAGAAGCACAAATGCATGGTGGCGGACATGAGCGTGGTATGCGTTCAGGTACATTAGCCGTTCACCAAATTGTGGGTATGGGCGAAGCTTACCGTATTTTGAAAGAAGAAATGGCTGATGAAACTAAACGCTTAAACGAATTACGTTTACGTTTATGGAATGGCATTAAAGATATCGAAGAAGTTTATATCAACGGTTCTTTAGAACACACTGCGCCAAATATTCTTAATGTGAGCTTCAACTATGTTGAAGGTGAATCATTGATGATGGCACTGAAAGATCTTGCTGTTTCTTCAGGTTCAGCCTGTACCTCAGCAAGTTTAGAACCTTCTTATGTACTGCGTGCGTTAGGTTTAACTGATGAACTTGCACACAGTTCTATTCGCTTCTCTTTGGGTCGTTTCACCACAGAGGAAGAAATAGATTATGCAATTGAACAAATCCACAGTGCAATTGGTCGCTTACGTGATCTTTCTCCACTTTGGGATATGCATAAACAAGGTGTTGATATCAACAGTATCGAATGGTCTCACCATTAATCAGACGTTTTCAGGAGTTAAATCATGGCTTATAGCGATAAAGTAATTGATCATTATGAAAACCCTCGTAATGTGGGATCATTTGATAATAATGACCCTACTGTCGGGAGTGGTATGGTTGGCGCACCTGCTTGTGGTGACGTTATGAAACTGCAAATCAAAGTTGACGATAATGGCGTAATTGAAGATGCGCGTTTTAAAACTTATGGTTGTGGTTCAGCAATTGCATCAAGTTCACTGGTAACAGAATGGATGAAAGGCAAAACATTAGATGAAGCCGAATCTATTAAGAACACAGCAATTGCAGAAGAATTAGAATTACCACCAGTGAAAATTCACTGTTCAATTCTTGCAGAAGATGCAATAAAAGCAGCGATTGCAGACTATAAAAGCAAACGCCAAGGCAAGTAATTGTCTTTTATAATAAAAAAATAAAATATTGGCGGATGCTGAAACTTTTTTTCAGTATCCGCTTTCGTTCTTTATGAGTGAGGTGTGCCATGTCAATTTCCCTTACAGAATCCGCCGCTAATCGTGTTCGCTCTTTCCTATCTAATCGTGGAAAAGGTGAAGGTTTACGTTTAGGCGTAAGAACATCCGGTTGTTCTGGAATGGCTTATGTTCTTGAGTTTGCTGATGTCATCAATGACGAAGATACTGTTTTTGAAGACAAAGGTGTGAAAGTTATCGTTGATGGTAAAAGCATGGTCTATTTAGATGGAACAGAGCTTGATTTCGTCAAAGAAGGATTAAACGAAGGCTTTAAATTTAACAACCCAAATGTATCGAATGAGTGTGGTTGTGGTGAAAGCTTCACTGTGTAATTTGTGTTAAAAACGCAGTATTAACGTTAATTAATCCAAGAGTAGATGTATGGACTATTTCACACTATTAGGCATGCCTAATCGTTTTGATATTGATAAACAGCAACTTGCTACACGTTATCAAGATATGCAGCGTCAATATCACCCAGATCGTTTTGCAGGTCAGTCTGAAAAAGAACAGGCTCAAGCAATCTCGCTTGCTTCAACCATCAATCAGGCTTATCAGACCTTAAAAAATCCACTCTCAAGAGCTGAATACATGCTCTCATTACAGGGTATCGATATTGCTAATGAGCAACAAACGATGCACGATACTGCTTTTTTAATGGAGCAACTCACATTACGTGAAGAGCTGGATAACATCGAACACAGTGCTGAAGCCGAAAGTTTGTTAACCGACTTTTCTGCGCGTTTAGAAAAAATGTACACAGTACGCCATGATGAAATGGTCAAAACGCTAGAGGATCAAACTTGGGATGTTGCTGCAGATAATGTGAGAAAATTGCGTTTTCTCACGAAATTAAAAGAGCAAGTAGAACAACTTGAAGAACGCTTGTTTGATGGTTTTTAAGGGAAATAGTTATGTCATTATTACAAATTAGTGAACCAGGTCAAACGCCTGCACCGCATCAGCGCCGGCTCGCAGCGGGTATTGATTTAGGTACGACACACTCATTAGTTGCCACTGTACGTAGTGGGCAAGCCGAAGCGCTTTCTGACAGCGAAGGTCGCTATTTATTGCCATCTGTCGTGCAGTATCAAGTTGATAATATCAACGTTGGTTGGAATGCTAAAAAAAACGCAGAAAAAGATCCTGCTAACACGATAAGCTCAATTAAAAGAATGGTGGGTCGCTCACTGAGTGATGTGACAAGCCGTTACCCGAATCTTCCTTATCATTTTCATGAAAATGACAATGGGCTACCGCTGATCAAAACAGCGGCAGGTATTGTTGATCCTATTCAAGTCTCTTCTGATATCTTAAAAACATTAGCTGAACGTGCAACGCAATCATTAGGTGGAGAACTTGATGGTGTAGTTGTCACTGTACCTGCTTATTTCGATGATGCTCAACGTCAAGGCACAAAAGAAGCAGCCCGCCGCGCTGGTTTGCATGTTTTACGTTTATTAAACGAACCCACAGCAGCCGCTATTGCCTATGGCCTAGATTCAGGAAAAGAAGGCACCATCGTTGTTTATGACTTAGGTGGTGGTACTTTTGATATCTCCGTTCTTCGTTTAACTAAAGGTGTTTTTGAAGTCTTAGCGACTGGCGGTGATACTGCGTTAGGTGGCGATGACTTTGATATGATGCTGGTAGATTGGATAAGAGAACGTGCCGGTTTTGGACATCAGAAAGACGCTGTATTACAACGTCAATTATTGGATGTTGCATCAGAAACTAAAATTGCACTGAGTGATAACGATGTTGCAGATATTAATATTAATGGATGGAAAGGTGAGATCACTCGTGCTGAGTTTGAATCATTAATTCAATCATTAGTGAAGCGTACACTATTATCTGTTCGTCGCGCATTAAAAGACGCAGATGTCGAAATAGATGAAGTTTTAGAAGTGGTTATGGTTGGTGGTTCAACACGAGTACCATTGGTTCGTCAAATGGTTGGTGATTATTTCAAACGTGAACCTTTAACCTCTATCGATCCAGATAAAGTGGTTGCCATTGGTGCTTCAATCCAAGCTGATATTTTGGTGGGTAATAAACCGGATAGCGAAATGCTATTGCTGGATGTTATTCCTCTTTCTCTTGGCCTTGAAACAATGGGCGGATTAGTTGAGAAAGTGATCCCTCGCAATACCACTATTCCTGTTGCTAGAGCACAGGAGTTTACGACATTCAAAGATGGTCAAACTGCAATGAGTGTTCACGTCGTTCAAGGTGAGCGTGAAATGGTGAGCGATTGCCGTTCTCTTGCTCGTTTTACACTGCGTGGAATTCCGCCAATGGCTGCGGGTGGCGCACATATTCGTGTCACATTCCAAGTTGATGCTGATGGCTTACTCAGTGTTAGTGCGATGGAAAAATCAACGGGTGTTGAAGCCTCAGTACAGGTCAAGCCTTCTTATGGTCTTAGTGATACTGAAATCGCTAAGATGATCCAATCTTCGATGGAAAATGCCCAAGAAGATTTACATGCTCGTCGTTTAGCTGAGCAAAAAGTCGAAGCAGCTCGTGTGTTAGAAAGTTTAACCGCAGCATTAGAAGAAGATGCTCATCTGTTAAATGAAGATGAGAAAACGGCTATCGACAAAGTTGTAGATACCTTAATAGAGAGCGTTGAAGGAACAGATCCTGTTGCTATTGAAAACGCGATTAAACTACTGGATAAGCAAACTCAGGATTTTGCAGCGCGTCGTATGGATTCATCTATTCGACAAGCGTTGGCAGGTCATTCTGTGGATGAGATATAACTATGCCTAAAATTGTATTTTTACCCCATAGCACACTGTGCCCTGAAGGTGCTGTTGTTGACGCAACAGAAGGTGAGTCTATTCTAGATGTCGCATTACGCAACGGTATCGAGATTGAACATGCTTGTGAAATGTCTTGTGCATGTACAACTTGTCACTGTGTAGTGCGCGAAGGTTTTGATTCACTCGAAGAGAGCTCTGAACTTGAAGATGACATGTTAGATAAAGCATGGGGTTTAGAGCCAGAAAGCCGCTTAAGCTGCCAAGCAAAAGTGACTGACGAAGATTTAGTTGTTGAGATCCCTAAATATTCGATTAACCACGCAAGAGAGCATTAATTTTAGGAGTAGAACATGAAATGGAGTGACACGCGTGAAATAGGGGAAGCATTATTTGATCTTTATCCTGACACTGATCCTAAAACGGTACGCTTTACTGATATGCATCAGTGGATTTGTGATTTAGAAGATTTTGATGATGATCCACAGAAATCCAATGAAAAAATTCTTGAGGCTATTTTACTTGTTTGGCTTGATGAATTTGAATAATTGACGACATCGTAAATTTAAAAGACTGGCTTATTGCCGGTCTTTTTGCATTATGACCTTTTACATTTTACCTTATCACTGATTTAAAAATAATCATAAAGTTGGTAGTAGAGATATTTTGTTATGCGATCTTCTTCGAGGAATATCATGTAAATACGAAAGATCACTGGATGATAATGGTGACCTCTTGTTTTTTGCAGTAAATTGATCACGCTAAACGCTAAATATCTGGTAGTCTGAATAGGTTAACTGCCACCAGTAATAATAAGTGAGACAATAAATGAATAAACAAATTATGCCTATCATGCTGTCAAATGAACCTGCTGCTGCATGTTGGGGTGAAAAAGCACTAATTAGCACTAGCGAAACCGGCATGACAATCCACTTAACGGAAGAAAACCGTTTAGGCGCTATTCAGCGTGGTGGACGTAAAGTTGATGGTCAAGGCATTCGTAATGTTGCACTTGTTGGCGACGGCTGGGATTTAGAACGTAGTTGGGCTTTCTGGTTAGGTTTCAGAGCACCTAAAGGCGCTCGTTCAATCGAATGGCCACAATTAAATGATGCAGATAAACACGAACTAGAATCACGTATTCGCATTGTTGATTGGGTTAGAGATACCATCAATACACCTGCTGAAGAATTAGGACCAGAACAACTAGCACAACGTACAGTGGATCTTTTCTGTGGTCTTGATAAAGAAGACATTAGCTATAAGATCACCAAAGGTGCTGATCTACGCGATCAAAACTATGCAGGGATCTATACAGTAGGTCGTGGTTCTTCCCGTGATCCTGTCTATTTAGCATTAGATTTCAATCCAACTAAAGATAGCGATGCCCCTGTATTTGCTTGTTTAGTCGGCAAAGGTATTACTTTTGACTCAGGTGGTTATAGCATCAAACCTTCATCATCCATGAACTCAATGAAAGCGGATATGGGGGGGGCAGCAACGTTAGCAGGCGCTTTAGCATTAGCGATTACTCGTGGTTTAAATAAACGTGTGAAGCTACTGCTGTGTATCGCAGATAACATGGTTAGCGGTAATGCCTTTAAATTAGGTGATATTATCCGTTACCGTAATGGTAAATCAGTTGAAATCATGAATACCGATGCTGAAGGTCGTTTAGTTTTAGCGGATGGTTTAATTGATGCAAGCAATATTGCACCAGAATTGATTATCGATGCAGCAACATTAACAGGTGCCGCTAAAGTTGCAGTAGGTAATGATTACCACTCTGTATTGAGCTTTGATGATAAATTAGCTGCAGAGTTACTGACTAGTGCTGAACAAGAAAATGAATTGTTTTGGCGTCTACCATTAGCGGATTTCCATCGTAGCCAATTACCTTCTAGCTTTGCTGATTTAAACAATATCGCTGCACCTTCTCATACAGCGGGGGCAAGTACAGCTGCTGCATTCTTATCGCACTTTGTAACTGACTACAAAAAAGGTTGGGTACATATCGATTGTTCTGCAACGTACAGAAAATCTTCTGTAGAGCAATGGGCAGCAGGCGCTACGGGTTACGGTGTACGTTCTATCGCGAATCTGTTATTAGCAAAAGCAAAATAATAAACGTTATTTGATTTGGAGTTTGTAATGGGTGTATCTGAACAATTTGAGACACAAGAAATTGTTTCTGTTGAAGGTTCTTCTTTAAAGTTAAGTGTTCTAGAGCCACAGCCTGAAAAATTAATAACCGCACTTAGCGAGTTTTTTGGTGAGCATAAACCGATCCGCCGTGCCTTTATTGTTAATGCTCAGGAGCAAGATAATGAAGAGTCGTTTTATCTTATTGGTTTAGAGATAACAGGTGAAGAAGAGGTGATCGCGCAGATACTCCCACAAGCGGCTGAATCAGCTTTTGAATATTTAGAAGAAGGGCAATCTCTAGATTTTTGCTTTGTGGATAAAGATGAAAAAGGTGTAAGTCATTTTATGATCCACCATGTATCACCTTTTTATCAACGTAAACTTGGGGGGTTCTTAAGAAAAGGGATCCCGATAGTTAATCTAGATAGTTAATTCAGCCCTCTAAATTTAGGCGATATCTCATCAGATATCGCTTTTTTTTACCTTATAATAGAAAGTTGACTAAATTAGCAAATCGTTTGCATTTCTATATAAGGCTTTGTTTTAGATAAGCTTTGTTTTTAAAGTAAAAATAAGATGGTTTCGTGTTGTAAATTATTTTGTTTTACGCGATAAAAAATAGCTTATCTCGTTATTTTTTATCTTATTAGAATGAAGAAATACATATATTATCTCTGCCTGCATAAAACATCGCATTATTCAGGGGTTGAATTAAAGGAAATGGATATGAACCAAAACCAGTTTAGACAATATACAGAAAAGAGAGGTTATCGTTGGAGCTCTCTTGCTGTTGTATTGGCATCAGCATTAGCTCTTACAGGCTGTGATGATAAAGCGGATGAAAATGTATCATCTACTGATAAGACGCAAAATACACAAGTGACAGAGCCAAAAGATACCGCTCAGAGCACATCAGGCACCGCAACTCAAACAAGCGAAAAACCTGCAGTTACAACAAAAACGAATAACGAAACTGCATTAAAAAGCAAAGAAGTCCGTGATGAGTTGGCAATGCGTTTTGCAGGTAAAGAAGTCACTGTATTAGATGCATCAGAGTTACAACGTGATGGTGCGAGTACTATGGTTGTGACTTTCTCTGTACCGCTTGATCCTGACCAAAAGTTTGATGATGTTATTCATCTTGTTGATACCAAAAAAGGGAAGTTAGAAGGTGCGTGGGAATTATCTGATAACTTAATGGAACTGCGTTTTCGCCATTTACCTCCATCAACGGAATTAAACTTAACGATTGATGAAAAAATCAAAGGTATTAATGAACGTACATTAACGACACCTTTTAGCCAGAAATTAACGACAGAAGAAATTTTCCCATCTGTTGGTTTCACTAGTAAAGGATCGTTACTGCCACTTGAAGCAGCTGAAGGTCTACCGATTATTGCGCTAAATGTGGGGCAAGTTGATGTAAACTTTTTCCGGGTTAAAGATGATCAACTAGCTCAATTCTTAACGCAATGGGAAAGCCGTTCCAATATTAACTATTGGGAATCAGATGAGTTTCTATCCCAAGCTGATTTGGTTTATACCGGTCGTTTTGAATTAAACACAGAAACAAATACCCGTGAAAATGTATTGTTACCGCTAAAATCGATAGATGCCTTGAAAAAAGAAGGTGCCTACATTGCGGTTATGCAACAAGCGGGTAAATACTCATATACAGTGCCAGCAACGGTATTCACATTTAGTGATATCGGGCTGTCAATGCACAGTTATCTTGATACGTTAGATATCTTCACCCAATCACTTAAAAATGGTTCAGCGCTAGATAAAGTAGAAATTCGTCTGCTAGATGAAAAAGGTGGTTTGATTTCTAAAGCGCAAACCGATAGCCAAGGACATGCCACACTTGAGAAGAGTGATAAAGCACGTTTATTAATGGCTATTCGTGATGGGCAAACCAGTATGATTGATTTGCGTAAACCTGCGCTTGATCTTTCTGAGTTTGATATTGGTGGACCACAAGGTTATAGCAAACAATTTTTTGCTTTTGGTCCCCGTGATCTCTATCGCCCCGGTGAAACATTAATCGTTAATGCATTGCTACGTGACGGTGATGGTAATCCTATTAAAGAGCAACCTGTTAAAGTCGATCTGCTTAAAACCGACGGACAAGTTTCTCGTAGTTTTGTTTGGCAACCAGAGAATGGGCTTTACCAATTAAAATTAGTTATTCCTGCGGATGAAAATACTGGTACACGTACCTTACGTTTTGATGTAGGCGATGGTACTCCTCGTTTCTACGAGTTTCAGGTCGAAGATTTTATGCCAGAACGTATGGCATTAGAAATCACGGGTAAGAAGGGAATTATACTAAGCGGTCATGACGCTTATTTTGACATTAAAGGTCGTTATCTTTATGGCGCACCAGCTGCCGATAATCGCTTACAAGGGCAAGTTTTCTTAAAAGCCTCTCGTGAAGCTGTTAGTAAATTACCGGGCTATGAATTTGGTGCTGTAAAAGATGAAAACTTCAGTCGCTTACTGGATGAGTTTGAACTTAATTTAGACTCTGATGGTGAAGGTGGCGTGAATGTTGATAGCGAACGCTATGAAGAGCTGAAATCACCTATCAATATTATTTTACAAGCAAGCTTACTTGAAGCTGGCGGACGCCCTGTTACTCGTCGCTATCAACAAGCTGTTTGGCCTGCCACTCATCTTGCTGGTATTCGCCCTGTCTTCCCTAAAAAAGAAGTCTATGACTATCGTACGGACAAATATAAATCAGGTTACAGTGTTGATGAAAATTCAATGGCTGAATTTGAAATTGTCTATACAGACCAAGATGGTAAGAAACTACCAGCTAATGATCTTAAAGTGAAATTTATCTATGAACGTCATGATTATTACTGGCGTTGGTCTAGTTCGAATGGTTGGGAATCTGGCTATAACGAAAAAGATCTGCAAATGGATGAGCAAACAATCAAGATTGCAAAAGATGGCACTGCAAAAGTGGCATTCCCTGTTGAATGGGGCTCTTATCGTATCGAAGTTGTCGATCCTAAAACAGAACTAGTCAGTAGCCTACGTTTCTGGGCGGGTTATTCTTGGATGGATAACACTGGTGGAACAGGTGCGGTAAGACCAGACCAAGTTAAGCTTAAACTGGATAAAGAAGGTTATTTACCGGGTGAAAAAGTTAAGTTAAACATTGTTGCACCTCATCCGGGTAAAGGTTATGTATTACTAGAATCAAGTAATGGGCCTTTATGGTGGCAGGAAATTGATGTGCCAGAAAAAGGGCTTGATGTTGAAGTGCCTATTAATAAAGAGTGGGCAAGACACGATCTCTATCTGACTTCTGTTGTCGTAAGACCGGGAGATACGTCAAAACAAGCGACAGTAAAACGTGCTGTGGGTATTTTGCATTTACCATTGCAGGATAAAAACCGTCGTATTGATATCTCACTTGACGCACCTGAAAAAATTCGCCCTAACCAAGATTTAAAAATTCGAATTAAAGCGAATCCAGTTGCAGGTCAACCATTACCTGAAAATATTAATGTATTAGTTTCTGCGGTTGATACCGGTGTATTAAACATCACAGAGTATAAAACACCGGATCCTTACGATGCTTTCTTTGGTCGTAAACGTTACAGCATCGACCAATATGATGTTTACGGGCAGTTAATTGAAGGGCAAGGGCGTTTAGCTAATTTGCGCTTTGGTGGTGATGGTGGTGAAGCCGCAGCATTATCTCGTGGTGGTAAAAAACCATTAACTGATGTGCAAATCATTGCTCAACAAACGGCTCCGGTAAAATTAAATGCACAAGGTGAAGGTGAAGTTTCTTTACCTATTCCTGAGTTTAATGGTGAAGTTCGTTTAATGGCACAAGCTTGGACTGCAGATAAATTTGGTAGCCAAGAAGGTAAAGTTGTTATTGCAGCACCGTTAGTCACGCAGCTTTCATTACCTCGCTTTATGGCTGGTGGTGATAATGCACTTTTATCTTTAGATTTAACTAATCTAACAGATGATGCGCAATCTATTACCTTAAATTATACCGCTTCAGGTTTGGTGGGATTAGGTGGCGCTGAAAGCAAAACTGTCTCGCTAACGAAAGGTGAACGTACTCAAATTCAAATTCCAGTAAAAGCGAAACATGGCTTTGGGCAAGGTGAATTCTCACTGTCTATTTATGGTATTAAAGTACCAGGTGAAGAGATTAAACCTTACCACAATACATGGAATATTGGTGTTCGCCCAGCATTCCCAGCAGAAACTATTCACTATGCAAGCACATTGCAAGATGGTGATACTTGGCGTTTACCATCAGAAATTTTAAGTCGCTTTAATAACTCAACGCTTGAAGGTGAATTATTACTGACAAGTCGTCCACCGTTGCAGGTAGCGCGTTATATTAGAGAGCTGTTTGCTTATCCTTATGGTTGCTTAGAACAAACAGTCAGTGGGCTTTATCCTTCACTGTATTCAACAGAAAAAGAGCTGAAACAGTTGGGAATTAAAACGCAAACTGATGCTGATAGAAAAGCAGCTATCGAGAAAGGTATTGCTCATCTACTGACGATGCAAAAATCAGAAGGTGGATTCTCTTTATGGGATCAAGGTGGACGTGAAGAATATTGGTTAACTGCGTATGCAACCGACTTCTTATTCCGAGCATCACAACAAGGTTACTCAGTTCCTGCTGATTCATTAAAACGTGCAAACGATCGTTTATTACGTTATTTACAAGATAAAAACTTAGTTAACTATGAATATGCAGTTAACCAAGATGCAGCGCGATTCTCAGCAAGGGCTTATGCTGCGTTAGTATTAGCAAATCAGCAAAAAGCACCTTTGGGTGAATTACGTCGTCTCTATCTTGAGCGTAATCAAGCAGGAAGTGGCTTAGCTTTAGTTCAGTTAGGTATCGCATTAAAATTAATGGGTGATAGTAGCCGTGCTGAAAGCTTGATTGCTGAAGGTGTGACAACAACACGTAAATATAATTATGGATTGGGTGATTACGGTAGCACCATTCGTGACCAAGCATTAATTATCGCATTGTTAAGTGAAAATAACCTTGAAACACAATCTCGTGATGCAAGTGTAATTGCACTATCTGATAACTTAACAAGCCGTGAATGGTTCTCAACCCAAGAAAGTAACTCGTTATACCTTGCTGGACGTTTCTTTATTAATATGGCGGAACAGCCTTGGGAAGTTGCTGTTAATCGTCAAGTTCCTACAATCAGTAGCGATCGAGCAATCAATGAGACATTAACATCAGCACAATTACAAGAAGGCTTAGAGCTAAATAACCGTGGTGGTGCTGCGATTTATTCTCGCATGAATATCGTGGGTTATCCGAAAGTCGCTCCTGCTCCTTATAGTAATGTATTAAATGTTCATCGTAGTTATTATGATTTGAAGGGAAACCGCGTTCATCCTAATCGCTTACAAAGTGGTGAAATGCTGGTGGTTAAACTGGAAGTTTCTGCTGATAGAGACGTACCTGATGCATTAGTTGTTGATTTATTACCAGCAGGCTTGGAAATCGAAAACCAAAACTTAGCATCAAGTAGTGCAAGCTTAAGTGATAGTGCGGCAGACTTGCAGGAATTTATCGACGATATGGGACAAGCCAATATCAAACATCTCGAATATCGTGATGATAGATTTGTTGCCGCTATCTCTGTTGATAAATATCGCCCAACAACATTGCTCTATTTAGCAAGAGCCGTAACACCGGGTAGCTATCAAGTACCACCACCACAAGTTGAATCTATGTATGTGCCGTACTGGCGTGCAATAGGATCAACAGAAACCAAGATTGACGTTGTTCCTTAAGTCTTGTAGCCCTTTCTTCGGAAAGGGCTTTTTCCTTTGAGTGATTGAATGAAACTAGGATATAAACAGTTTATTGCTGTTATCATTATTTTTTTGCTAGCAATGCCTATTTTAGTCTGGATCGCAGATAAAATTTGGCCCCTCCCTGATCCTGAACCTCAAATTGCGACTATTGTTACAGCGCAAGATGGTACACCTCTTTGGCGTTTTGCAGATAAAGAAGGGGTATGGCGTTATCATGTTAAACTCACTGATGTCTCTCCTGAATATTTAGAAGCCTTAATTACTTATGAAGATCGCTGGTTTTATCAACATCCCGGTGTTAATCCGATGTCGATATTACGCGCAGCATGGCAAGACTTAAGTTCAGGAAGAATTGTGTCAGGCGGAAGTACGCTATCAATGCAAGTGGCTCGTCTTATTGATCCTCACTCTCGTACTTTAGGGGGGAAAATCAAACAGCTTTGGCGCACCTTGCAATTAGAGTGGTATTACTCAAAAGATGAAATTTTGGAGATTTACCTCAATAGAGCACCCTTTGGCGGCACGTTAGAAGGTATTGGTGCGGCAAGCTGGGCTTATTTAGGTAAGTCACCCGCTGATTTATCTGCGGGAGAAGCGACTTTGATGGCGGTATTACCACAAGCGCCAAGCCGTTTACGGCCAGATAGATACCCTGAACGTGCTCAAGCTGCTAGGGATAAAGTATTAGATAGACTGGCAGAATATCAAATATGGCCACAAGAAAAAGTTGATGAAATTAAGGAAGAACAGGTTTTATTAGCACCAAGGCAAACACCACAATTAGCACCATTACTGGCTCGTCGTATGTATAACGAAAAGCGAGAACCTGTTATTACAACAACGATTGATATCAATATTCAACGACAGCTCGAAGATATTGCGAACCAATGGAAGTATCAATTAGCGGATAAAACATCTTTAGCTATCTTAGTTGTTGATCATACAGATATGAGTGTGAAAGGGTATGTCGGCTCTGCTGATTTTAATGATAATTCGCGCTTTGGTCATGTCGATATGATTAGTGCATGGCGCTCACCAGGTTCAACATTAAAGCCATTTATTTATGCACTT
Organism: Proteus terrae subsp. cibarius; assembly: GCF_011045835.1. NCBI lineage: Bacteria > Pseudomonadati > Pseudomonadota > Gammaproteobacteria > Enterobacterales > Morganellaceae > Proteus > Proteus terrae. The sequence goes on along the minus strand of NZ_CP047349.1, from coordinate 2,575,004 downwards.
GCATTAGATGAAGGACTTATTCACGCAGAATCGCTTTTACAAGATGTTCCTCGTCGATTTGATAATTATCGTCCTGGTAATTTTGACTCTGATTTTAATGGTGCAGTTAGTGCCAGTGAAGCATTAAGTCGTTCTTTGAATCTGCCAGCGGTACAACTTATTGAAGTGTATGGTGCAAAGAAATTTGCAGCAAAATTACGTCATAACCATCTTGAAATGCGCTTTCCTTATGGTTCAGAGCCAAATTTAGCACTGATCTTAGGAGGAACTGCGACGCGAATGGATGAGCTTGTTTCTGCCTTTAGTGCATTAGCAAGGCAAGGAAAAACAGCACCGTTACGTTTTAAACCGGAACAAATAATAGAAGATCGAGTATTGATGTCACCGGGCTCTGCTTGGATTATTAGACGTATCTTAGCCGGAGAAGCCAGACCTCGTCCAGATAGTGCAATTTCGCCTGTTGTCCCTTTGGCTTGGAAGACAGGTACAAGTTATGGATATCGTGATGCATGGTCTATTGGTGTGAATGCACGTTATACCATTGGCGTTTGGGTAGGTAGGCCTGATGGAACACCGGTTGCAGGGCAGTTTGGTTTTGCGACAGCAGTCCCTATTATGAATCAAGTCAATAACTTATTAACAGGCTACTTCTATCAAAATAAACAAAGACCACCAACAGATTTACGCCCTAACAGTGTAACGGCAGCCACTATCTGTTGGCCGACAGGTAAGGCATTACCTAAAGAAGATAGCAACTGTAGAGTCAGTCGTCGAAGTTGGATCTTAGATAACACCATTCCACCAACTTTGTTAAATGAAAGCCAAGAAGGTATCTTGGGGATCAACGAAAAAATTTGGTTAGATAATGAAGGCAAACGTACAGGCCCTAATTGCCCTAATGCAGAGTTAAAAGATATCGCCTTGTGGCCGATAGCATTAGAAGCATGGTTGCCAGAAAAAGAGCGCAGAGCAAAACGACTGCCGCCGATTTCTGAAACTTGTCCACCAATTAAAGAAGATATTATTCCTCTGTTTATCTCGGGTATTCGTGTAGGCGATTTATTAAGACCATTACCCGGCGAAACTAATCTTGAAATAACTGTTTCTACGCAAGGTGGAAGTGGTATGCAATGGTGGTTTTTAAATGGTGAGCAAATAGGTAAGACAGGAAACGGAGAAACATTCTCTTATTTATTAGAGAAACGAGGTAAATACCAACTTTCAGTGCTTGATCTAAGTGGTCAAACGGATATGGTTAATTTTATATTTCGTTAAACTAAAACGATAAAATAAACAAGAACTGAGTGATCTTTCACTAAATTAGTTTTTTCGATAAAGAGACTATTTATCGTATTTCATTTCGGTTCTTTTTTATTCTTATTTTCAAGTTTGAACATGGAAACCGTCAAAAATGTGATTAGATCGATAATTTATAACTTTTTTGCCACAGTTTTTTAAAAAAAAAGGAAATTCAATCTGTGCAATTCATTTTTATCCTCCTATAATCGAGCACTATTTTTTGCAGGGAATGCGGTTTTTGATTCGTTTTTCCATGATCTGCGATAAAAGAGATAACAAAAGTTATCATTAATAAAATAATTTAGAGGTAAGACATGGCTATTCAGCGCACATTTTCTATTATCAAACCAAACGCAGTGAAAAAAAATGTTATCGGTGCTATCTATCACCGTTTTGAAAGTGCAGGCTTTAGCATCATTGGTGCTAAAATGTTGCATTTAACGCGCGAACAAGCTGAAGGCTTTTATGAAGAACACAAAGGCCGTCCTTTCTTTGACGGTTTAGTTGAATTTATGACTTCGGGCCCAATCATGGTTCAAGTGTTAGAAGGTGAAAACGCGATCCAACGTCACCGTGATCTAATGGGTGCAACCAATCCAGACAACGCATTAGCGGGCACATTACGTGCTGATTACGCTGATAGCTTTACTGAAAATGCGGTACATGGTTCAGATTCAGAAGCTTCTGCTGCTCGCGAAATTGCATACTTCTTCACTGAAAACGAAGTTTGCGCGCGCTAATTTATTAGCATCTCTACGCGAAAAACAGTACAATGCGACGCCCTGTTTGATAATTAACAGGGCGTTTTTTTATTATTGTTTAATTATACAAATATATAAGTATCCCATTAGCATCAATGCTAATGCAGGCCGCATAGTGTAACAACGAGGCAATGTCATGACCCAATCTACCACCCCAGCGCCAAGCGCTTCTGTCGCTGTTTCTAAAGAAAATACTGTGAATCAAAAAACTAAAATTAATCTGTTAGATTTAAATCGTAAACAGATGCGTGAGCTTTTTGTCTCTATGGGCGAAAAACCTTTCCGTGCTGACCAAATTATGAAGTGGATGTACCACTACTGTTATGACGATTTTGATCAAATGACAGATATCAACAAGGTGTTACGCAATAAATTAAAAGAAATTGCTGAAATTAAAGCACCTGAAGTTTCTGAAGAACAACGTTCAACAGATGGCACGATTAAATGGGCAATTAAAGTTGGCGATCAACAAGTAGAAACTGTGTATATCCCAGAAGATGATCGCGCAACATTATGTGTTTCTTCACAAGTTGGTTGTGCTTTAGAGTGCAAGTTCTGTTCAACTGCACAGCAAGGCTTTAACCGTAACTTGAAAGTGTCTGAAATTATTGGGCAAGTTTGGCGTGCAGCTAAAATTATTGGCTCATTAAAAGAGACAGGCCGTCGTCCTATTACTAACGTTGTTATGATGGGAATGGGTGAGCCATTACTGAATTTAAATAATGTTATTCCAGCACTTGAGATCATGATGGATGATTTCGGTTTTGGTCTATCTAAACGTCGTGTCACTGTTTCTACATCGGGTGTTGTACCGGCATTAGATAAACTAGGTGATGCAGTTGATGTGGCTTTAGCAATTTCATTACATGCACCAACTGATGAAATTCGTGATGAGATCGTTCCAATAAACAAGAAATATAATATTGAAATGTTTCTTGAAGGTGTTCGCCGTTATATTGCTAAATCAAACGCGAACCAAGGGCGAGTGACTATTGAGTACGTCATGCTTGATCATATTAATGACAGCACAGATCAAGCTCATCAATTAGCTGAACTTTTAAAAGACACGCCATGTAAAATTAACTTAATTCCATGGAACCCGTTCCCGGGTGCGCCATACGGACGTAGTTCTAATAGCCGAATTGACCGTTTCTCTAAAGTATTAATGGAATATGGCTTTACGACAATTGTACGTAAAACGCGTGGCGATGATATTGATGCGGCTTGTGGGCAATTAGCGGGTGATGTTATTGACCGTACAAAACGCACACTGAAAAAACGCCAACAAGGTGAACTAATTTCAGTAAAAGCAGTCTGATACAGTTGGATATCTCTTTCTTTGTGAAGTGTATTACACAATTTCAATGTAAAGAGAACAAGGATGAATTTATTTAAGGAATATAACGATGATAAGGATATCATCAGTAATTATAACTATTGGTTTGATGTTATTGACACTCGGTTGTCAATCATCAGCCAATCAAGGGCGTGTTGCAGTGTCTACACGTTTACAATTAGGTGATGCTTACTTAGCTGAAAGACAATATCAAATAGCGCAATATCATTTCCAAAAAGTGTTATCGGTGATGCCAAATCACTCCGATGCAAATTTAGGAATGGCGTTAACATCGCAGTTATTGGGAAATTCTATTCAAGCGTTAGATTATTACAAAATAGCGATGAACTCGAAGCCAGTAAATGTTAATGTATTAAGGCTTTATGGTAATTTCCTTTGTGAACAAAAACTATTAAACAATAATAGTGTGTTAATTGAGGATATACCGCCAGATTATTTGGTCTGTCAGCAAAGTGATAATAAAATATCAAAAAATTCGCGGTGATACGTTAAGGTACTTTGTGCTTTTGCGAGTTCATCAATGTTAAACATCCAATAGCCACAGTGCCTAGATTGCTAATGAATACTGAAAACAAAACCGAAGAAGTGAAATTAACAGCAGGTCAACTTTTACGCCAGGCACGAGAAAAGGTGGGGCTAACACAACAAACTGTTGCTGATCGACTTTGTTTGAAGTTATCGACAGTTCGCGATATTGAAACAGACTCCGTTTCTTCTGATATTGCACCAACATTTTTACGCGGATACATGCGTTCTTACGCTAAGTTAGTTGGCGTTCCTGAACAAGATATCCTTGGTTTTATCGACCAGCAAGCTCCTGTCAAACAAATTAGAATGACAACCACACAAAATTACTCATTAGGCAAACGTCATAAAAAACGTGAAGGTTGGTTGATGAAACTCACATGGGTGATTCTGATTGTTATGGTTGCTTTTGTGGGGGTTTGGTGGTGGCAAGGTCATCAGGCTGATCAACAAGAATTAGTCTCTATGGCTTCTCAAGACATAGGGCAAAATAGTACCCAAGAAAACACCAACACGATAGATTCTCCTTTAGCAACCACCTTAGATAATACGTCAACATCTGAAGGTGATAATTTACAAGTACCTGCGTCGCCATTAGTTGATAATCAGGCGAATAATGTTGCTATATCACCAACGACTGAAACGACGTCACCAGCATCAACAGAAGTGAGAACGGTTCCATTACCCGTCTCACCTCTAACAACATCAACAACTTCTCGTGCAAATTCAGCACAAGAAGCTACCTCATCAGAAGCAACTGCTATTGCGAATCAATTGGTTCTTATGTTTGATGGTGAATGTTGGTTAGAAATTCGTAATGCTCAAAATAAAGTCTTATTTAATGGTATTAAGAAAGCGGGTGATCGTTTGGAATTTGATGGTGAGCAACCTTATAAACTAAAAATAGGCGCCCCTTCTGTTACTCGCTTACAGTTTAATGGTGAATCAGTTGATTTAAGCCGTTTTACTGGAAAAATAGCAAAAATAACAGTACCGAGCGCTTAATCTGACACACATTTGAGCAAGCATGGAAGCATGGGAGAATTAATCAATGCATAAAGAATCACCTATTATTCGTCGCAAATCGACACGAATTTATGTGGGTAATGTACCTATTGGCGATGGGGCTCCTATCGCGGTACAGTCGATGACGAATACACGAACGACAGACGTAGAAGCGACTGTTCGCCAGATAAAATCACTGGAACGTGTTGGGGTTGATATTGTTCGTGTTTCTGTACCAACAATGGATGCTGCGGAAGCATTCAAGTTAATTAAGCAGCAAGTTAATGTACCTTTAGTTGCTGATATTCACTTTGATTACCGTATCGCATTAAAAGTCGCTGAATATGGTGTTGATTGTTTACGCATCAATCCAGGCAATATTGGTAGTGAAGAACGTATTCGCCAAGTTGTTGATTGTGCTCGTCACAACAATATTCCTATTCGTATTGGTGTAAACGGTGGTTCGCTTGAAAAAGATATTCAAGAGAAATACGGCGAGCCGACACCAGAAGCGTTAGTTGAATCAGCCATGCGTCATGTGGATATTCTTGATAGACTGAATTTCGAACAGTTTAAAATCAGTGTAAAAGCTTCTGATGTTTTTCTTGCCGTTGATTCATACCGCTTGTTAGCGAAAAAAATAGATCAACCACTGCACCTTGGGATCACCGAAGCTGGTGGTGCAAGAGCAGGATCGGTTAAATCTGCAATTGGTCTTGGGATCTTATTATCAGAAGGTATCGGCGATACATTAAGGATCTCATTAGCAGCAGATCCGGTTGAAGAAGTTAAAGTGGGTTTTGATATTCTCAAATCCTTACGTATTCGCTCTCGCGGAATTAACTTTATTGCTTGTCCAACGTGTTCACGTCAAGAATTTGATGTCATTGGAACAGTCAATGAATTAGAGCAACGTCTGGAAGATATCATCACACCTATGGATGTTTCTATTATTGGCTGTGTGGTTAATGGACCAGGTGAAGCTGAAGTCTCAACGTTAGGTGTAACGGGCGCTAAAACACGTAGTGGTTTTTATGAAGATGGCGTGAGACAAAAAGAGCGCCTTGATAACGTAAATATGATTGATTTATTAGAAGCGAAAATTCGCGCTAAGGCTTTAATGCTTGATGACAGTATGCGTATAAATATAAATCAATTGGACAAATAACACTCAAAAAACTGGCTCATTAATCAATGAGCCAGTTTTACTATTGATTTCACATTGAATACTGATTGATTTCGCTTCTATAATCAGCCTAACAATCAATTAATAACTATTAGAGAAGAAAAGTGGCACAAAAAATCCAAGCCATTCGTGGTATGAACGACTACCTACCTGCTGACACTCGTGTATGGCAGAAAATTGAAAATACGCTAAAACAAATTTTAGCGGGTTACGGTTTTAGTGAAATCAGAACACCTATCGTAGAGCATACCCCTCTATTTCAGCGAGCAATTGGTGAAGTGACCGATGTTGTTGAAAAAGAAATGTATACTTTTACCGATCGTGGTGAAGATGCCCAAAGCTTGACATTACGCCCAGAAAATACAGCGGGTTGTGTTCGTGCAGGTATTGAGCATGGTTTACTTTATAACCAAGAACAACGTTTATGGTATTTGGGACCAATGTTCCGCTATGAGCGTCCTCAAAAAGGTCGTTATCGTCAATTCCATCAGTTAGGTGCTGAAGTGTTTGGTCTACAAGGCCCAGATATTGATGCGGAATTAATTATGTTAACTGCACGCTGGTGGAAAGCATTAGGTATCGCAGAGCACGTAACATTAGAACTTAACTCTATTGGTTCATTAGAAGCGCGTGCTAATTACCGTGAAGCATTAGTGGCTTTCTTAAAGCAGCATGTTGATAAGTTAGATGAAGACTGCAAACGTCGTATGTATTCTAACCCATTACGCGTTTTAGACTCAAAAAATCCAGAAATTCAGACTTTATTGAATGATGCGCCTGAACTTTTCGATTATCTTGATGACGAATCAAGAGCGCACTTTGATGGTCTTTGTGCACTACTTGACGCTGTTGGTATTACATACCGTGTTAATCAGCGTTTAGTTCGAGGTTTAGATTATTATAACCGTACTGTTTTTGAGTGGGTTACTAGTGCATTAGGTTCGCAAGGAACAGTGTGTGCAGGTGGCCGTTATGATGGTCTTGTGAAGCAACTTGGTGGACATCCAACACCAGCTGTAGGTTTTGCAATGGGTATGGAGCGCATGATCTTATTGGTTCAAGCGGTTAACCCTGAATTTGTAGCAGATACCAATGTGGCTGATGTTTATCTTGCTTCATTTGGCGATAAGAGCCAAAGCGCAGCGTTAATGCTGGCTGAAGAAATTCGTGATCAATTACCAACATTACGTTTAATGACGAATCACGGTAATGGTAACTTTAAAAAGCAGTTAGGACGAGCTGATAAACAAGGCGCTAAAATTGCTCTGATTTTAGGCGAAGACGAAATTAATGCCGGTACTGTTGCAGTGAAAGATTTGCGTTCAGGGGAACAAACAATCGTTGCTCGTAATGAGCTCGCTCAGCAATTGACTCTGTTATTAGGTTAAGGAGAGACTTGTGGAAGTTTATAGCACCGAAAACGAACAAGTTGATGCAATTAAACAGTTCTTTAAAAACTACGGCTTAACTATCGTTTTAGCCGCTGTTATTGGTTTTGGTGGTGTGTTTGGTTGGAAATACTGGCAATCGCATCAAACTAATCGTCTGCAAGAAAGTGCGGGTGCTTTTGCAACTGTCAGTGAGGCACTTGCTAAGCCTACACCTGAAAATATTGCATTAGCTGAAAAATTTGTTACTGATACGAATGATATCTATGGCGCTTTAGCTTCATTAGAGCTTGCCCAAATCGCTATCGATGCTAATGATTTACTCAACGGTGAACGTCATCTAACTAACGCTGTGGCAAAAGTAAAAAATGACGCATTTGCGGATATGCTTAATCTTCGTTTAGCTCGCGTACAATTAGCATTAGATAAAACAGATGTTGCTTTAGTTTCGTTAGAGCAAGTGAAAGGCAAAGCATGGAATGGAATGAAAAATTATATCCGTGGTGATGTCTTAGCGAAAAAAGGCGATAACGCAGGTGCAGCAACCGCTTATCGTAGCGCATTAACTGATGAAAATGCGGGTGCTATTCGCTCACTGGTTGAACTTAAACTTAATAATTTATCCAATTAAAGGGATCTTCAGACATGCAACTGCGTAAAACTCTCCTGGTTGGTCTACTAGCATCTGCTTTGTTGGCAGGATGTTCTAGTGAACAGGATAATGTGACAATGTCTCCATTGCCTGAGGTGCAGAGCCAATTTACACCTAAAGCCGTTTGGGACAAATCAGTTGGAAATGGTATTGGTAAATACTATTCTCACTTGTCACCAACATGGGATGGGGCAGTTGTTTATGTCGCTGATCGCCATGGTTTAGTTAAAGCATTAGAGGTAGAAACTGGTAAAGAGCTTTGGTCACAAGATCTCTCTATTAAAACAGGTTTTCTTTCATCCAATGAGTCTGCATTACTTTCTGGTGGATTAACCGTTTCAGGTACTCGCGTTTTTGTGGGAACTGAAAAAGCCAAAGTATATGCACTGAACATTGAGGATGGCTCCATTGATTGGGAAACCGATGTTGCTGGTGAAGCCATTTCAAAACCTGTTGTTAGTGATGGTTTAGTACTTATTCATACCAGTAATGGCATGTTGCAAGGACTCGACTTATTAACGGGTGAAATTTCGTGGACTATTAATTTAGATACTCCATCATTATCTCTGCGTGGCGAGTCTGCTCCTGCTGTCGCTTATGGTGCGGCTATCATTGGTGCAGATAATGGTCGCGTCAGTGCCGTTGTTCTTTCTCAAGGACAATTAATTTGGCAACAAAATATTTCACAAATTAAAGGCTCTACTGAAATTAGCCGATTAAATGATGTGGATATCACACCAATCATTGATGAAAATACCGTTTATGCAATGGCGTATAACGGTAATTTAGTTAGCCTTGATATGCGTTCGGGACAAATCCTTTGGAAACGTGATTTAGGCTCAGTGAATGATATGGTGCTGTTAGGTGATAATCTTTACCTTGTTGACCAAAATGACCGAGTTTTATCTGTTCGTAAATCTGATGGTGTGACATTATGGACACAAGAAGATTTATTGCATCGTAATTTAACTGCACCAGCTATTTTTGACGGCTATTTAGTGGTTGGCGATGCAGAAGGTTATCTCCATTGGATTGATACCAACACAGGTAAATTCATTGCACAAAACCAAGTGAACAGTTCAGGTTTGTTAAGTCGCCCTCAAGCGGTACAAGATAAACTGATGATCCAGGCCCGTGACGGTAAGCTTTATCTTTATAGTCGGTAATTAACTGCTGACAAATCTATTTATTTTACGGCTCCTTTAAAGGAGCCGTTTCGTCTTTTTAGTAATTACATGTAAAATACAATCAGGTTCGTGATTGTATTTTTATGAGGCATCAAAAAATGATACCCGTTATTGCCTTAGTAGGGCGCCCTAACGTGGGTAAATCCACGTTATTTAATCGACTAACACGCACAAGAGACGCATTAGTTGCTGATTTTCCAGGCCTCACCCGCGACCGTAAATATGGTCGAGCAGAGTTAGAAGGCGAAGAATTTATTATTATTGATACCGGTGGTATTGATGGTGCTGAAGAGGGTGTTGAAACCCATATGGCATCACAATCGCTACAGGCTATTCAAGAAGCCGACATCGTACTGTTTTTAGTTGATGCACGTGCGGGTTTGATGCCAGCAGACCAAGGTATTGCAAAACACCTTCGTGGTGTTGAGAAAAAAACGTATTTAGTTGCGAATAAAACTGACGGTATCGATATTGATACTGCATTAGCTGATTTTTATTCTTTAGGTTTAGGTGAGATCTTCCCTATCGCGGCATCCCATGGTCGTGGTGTTGCTCAATTGATTGAACAAGCACTATTACCAATTACAGGTAAAGTGGTGGAAGAAGAGCTAGAGCTGACAGAAGAAGAAGAGAATGCAGCTTATTGGGCCGCCTTAGAAGCAGAACAAGAAGCACAAGCATTAGAAGAGGAAGAAGATGACTTCGATCCTTCTACATTACCAGTAAAATTAGCGATTGTTGGTCGTCCTAATGTTGGGAAATCAACACTGACAAACCGTATGCTTGGTGAAGATCGTGTGGTTGTTTACGATATGCCGGGTACTACGCGTGACAGTATCTATATCCCAATGGAACGTGATGAGAAAGAATATATCATCATTGATACTGCGGGGGTTCGTAAACGCGGTAAAGTAAAAGAAACAGTAGAAAAGTTCTCTGTTATCAAAACGCTACAAGCTATTGAAGATTCTAACGTTGCATTACTGGTTATTGATGCTCGTGAAGGTATTTCAGATCAGGATCTTTCATTATTAGGTTATATCCTGAATGCTGGTCGTTCATTAGTTATTGCTGTCAATAAATGGGATGGTATGACACAAGACGATCGCGAACAAGTTAAAGCAATGCTTGATCTTAAACTGGGCTTTGTTGATTTTGCGCGAGTTCACTTTATTTCTGCATTACATGGTAGTGGCGTGGGTAATCTTTTTGAATCTATTCAAGAGGCTTATGTCTGTGCAACGCGTCGTGTAGGGACTTCTATGCTGACTCGTATCATGAAGATGGCAGAAGATGATCATCAGCCACCGATTGTCCGTGGACGTCGCGTAAAAATGAAATATGCACACGCTGGTGGTTATAATCCACCAGTTGTGGTTATCCATGGTAATCAGGTAACTGATTTACCAGATAGCTATAAGCGTTATTTGATGAACTATTTTCGCCGTACTCTGCAAGTTATGGGGACGCCGATCCGTATTCAATTTAAAGAGGGTGAAAACCCTTATGCGGATAAGAAAAATAAATTAACCGTTTCTCAAATGCGTAAACGTAAGCGTTTAATGTCACACTTGAAGAAATCGAAATAAGATAATTAAATTTCTTATTTAAATGAAAAGCCACATTTTTATGTGGCTTTTTATACCTATAATTCAATAGGTTGTTTCAATATCATAGTTATCAGTGGTTTTTTGCATTTCATAGAAACTTAATTTTTCAAGTAATCGTTTAAAATATAATTAATTCCTATTCGTATTAATGAGCTATTACTTTGAAAAAAACAATTATCATTGCATCAATTTTTATGCTTTCTGCTTGTGCAACACCTGAAAAATGGGAAGCAAATACCAGCACACCATCTCCTTTAGATATCGCTAAAAATATGTGTATGCAAGAAGCCAATACGCGATATCCTGCGAGATATGTAGCTTCAAGTCAGCCTTCTTTTGCTCCAATGAAAATAAATGGTAAAGATATTCCAAATTCAGGGGCAGGGACATCTTTTCCTTCAGATGCGAATGAATGGCAGCGTAGGGATTATTTTAATACCTGTATGAGAGGAGAAGGCTGGGAAAATAAAAATAAAGTTACAGGGTTATTGGCTTTTTTGTTTAATTAATTTTAGGAAATGTTTGTCATTAAACTTGTAGTTTTACTTCAGTAAAGCCACATTTATAATGTGGCTTTATCGTTAATGATTTATTTTCTCTACACCCACTCTTTTTGGATCAAAAAGTCACTGTATAACTTTGCTTCTGGAGTATTTGGTTCAGGGGAATAATCATATTCAAAACGGACTAATGGTGGCATAGACATTAAGATTGACTCTGTTCTACCGCCACTTTGCAAACCAAATAATGTACCTCTATCCCACACTAAATTAAATTCAACATAACGACCACGGCGGTAGAGTTGAAATTGGCGTTCACGTTCACTCCAAGGCATTGATTTGCGCTTTTCAACAATAGGTAGATAGGCATCAAGATAACCAAGTCCTACATGTTGGACAAACTCGAAACAGTGGTCAAAATCAGGGGTATTTAAATCATCAAAGAAAAGACCACCTACACCACGAGGTTCATTGCGGTGTTTAATATAAAAGTAATCATCACACCATTTTTTATAACGAGGATAATAATCTTCACTAAAAGGCGCACAAACTGATTTAGCAACCTTATGCCAATGAATAACGTCCTCTTCAAATCCATAATAAGGGGTTAAGTCAAAACCGCCACCAAACCACCATACAGGCTCCTCACCGTCTTTTTCAGCAATAAAAAAACGGACATTGGCATGAGAAGTCGGAATATAAGGATTAAGAGGATGAATAACTAATGAAACACCCATTGCTTGAAAACGGCGTCCCGCCAATTCAGGACGATGTGCCGTGGCAGATTTTGGTAATGTGTCACCATAAACATGTGAAAAATTAACACCAGCCTGCTCAAAAAGAGCACCATTGGTTAAAACGCGTGTACGACCGCCACCTCCTTCTTTTCTTTCCCAGTTATCTTGCTGAAAAGTGGCTTTTTGGTCTATGTTTTCAAGAGAGCGACAAATAGTATCTTGTAGTGATAAGAAAAACTCTTTAACGCGATGAATATCAGGTAAATTCATAATAACCTACAATTTTTATCATATTTATTAAAAATAGAACTTCATATTGTCTATGTTCTCATTTTCAAGTTGATTCATAAACCAAACAAGCGATAATAAATTCAGATTTATATGACCAATAATGGGCAAAACCATGGAAATACGTGTATTTCGCCAAGATGATTTTGAGGCAATTATTACACTTTGGGAGCGTTGCGATTTAATATCTCCTGATAACGATCCTGAAATTGATATTGAAAGAAAATTAAACCACTCACCTGATTTATTTTTGATAGCAGAAGTGGCTGGTGAGATTGTGGGTAGTGTGATGGGAGGCTACGATGGTCATCGTGGCTCTTTATACTATTTAGGCGTTCACCCAGATTTTCGAGGAAGAGGCATTGCGAATGCATTGATCTCTCGATTAGAGAAAAAGCTGATAGCGAAAGGGTGTCCTCAAATTACATTAGTTGTACCAGAAGAAAATGATGCAACAATTTGTATGTTTGAGAAGTTGTTGTATGAAGATCAAAACCAAGAAAGCACAACTTATACTAAGCGATTAATTGTTGATCAGGATTTTGATCTTTAATTGTATTTAAAACCCCTGATTCTCTAGGGGTTATTTCTCTTTCCTTTCTATTTATCTCTTTTTTCCTTGTTTCTATTTTTACGTTTGCATCGCTTATTTTGTGCGTAAAATCTGATATTACCTTTTCTGTGGAACAAAATGTTCTATTAATGGTCGTAACTAGGCTTTCTTTTCATGTGGTTATCTAAGATCAAATCAGTGGATATTTTGTTATGCTGACTTATCGCAACTGTTTTAGCCTGATGATTGAGGTGATACAAAGAGTAAGATAAGGTGTGCTTAATACCTTAGTATCTATTTTTAATGTGTGACGAAGAAGTTTAACGGAGAAACAAATGATGCCTAAGTTTTGGTTACCCTTGTGTTTAAGCGCAAGTGTTTTGCTATTAAGTGGCTGTTCATCCATGGGAGGAATGTCTTTTTCTGCATTAAATCCGATGAATTGGTTTTCAAATAATACGCTAACTGTTTCTGCCAATGGATTAGGAAATATTACCAACTCGACAAAAATAACAGAAAGTGAAATAAAAAATGAGCTAGGTAGTAGCTTCAATTATCGTGAAGGTATGGAGATGCAAGGTAGTGATATTATTGTTGTCGTCCAAGCTCTCGAAGATAAGAACGTTCAAGTGGCTTTCTATGGCAAAGAGAAAGCCACTGTTGAAAAAATAGAAGTCTTTGATGCCAAAGCAACGACGGATTGGGGTATAACGATGGGTACACCATTTAAAGATATCTATAAAAAAGCATTTGGTGCATGTAGCAAAGGTCCTAAAGATGAAAAACAGAGAACTATTTTATGCCAATCCACAGAAGCTAAATCGGTGAGCTATGTCTTTAGTGGTCAATGGGACGGCCCTGACGGATTAATGCCACCTGATGAAGTTTTATCTAACTGGACATTAACGCAAATTATTTGGCAGAATAAATCGCCTTCACGCTATTCCTTATAAAATAAGGAAGATTTTATAATCAGACTGTCCGATTTTTGTTAAAAGGCAAATCTTCAGGAAAAAATATTCGATATAATTAACATCATTCTAGGTGTTTTGATTATTGATTAGGAAAGCAATATGTCTCATGCACAAAGTGGCATTTTAGTCGCACATAGTAAATTTGGTCTTTTTATCGAAGCAATGGTCGTAGGTGAATTAGAAGCTCTGCGTGAAGGATGCCAGAAATTCATGCAATCATTATCTGATTTACAAAAGCAATTTCCTGATGCATCACTAGGTGCAGTTGTTGCATTTGGCTCTGATCTTTGGAAAAAACTTTCCGATGAAAACAGCGCACCAGAGCTGAAACCTTTTCGCCCTTTAGGCAAAGGTTTAGCGCCTGCAACACAACGTGATCTTCTTATTCATATTCAATCTATGCGTCATGATGTCAATTTCTCATTAGCACAAGCGGCAATTGCAGCTTTTGGTGATGCAATCAAAGTTGAAGAAGAAATTCATGGTTTCCGTTGGATAGAAGAACGTGATTTAAGTGGTTTTATTGATGGTACAGAAAATCCACAAGATGATGAGCGTTATGGTGTTGCACTGATTAATGATGGTGTTGATGCTGGTGGTAGTTATGTTTTAGTTCAACGTTATGAGCACAACCTGAAAAAATGGGCTCGTTTTAGTGAATCAGACCAAGAAAAAATGATCGGTCGTACTAAAAAAGACAGTGTTGAACTTGATGAATCTGAACGTAATGTCACATCTCACGTTTCTCGTGTTGTGATTGAAGAAGATGGTGAAGAGTTAGCCATTTTACGTCACAGCCTACCTTACGGTACTGCAAGCGGTAAACATGGTTTATATTTCTTAGCTTACTGTGGTCGTTTATATAATATCGAACAACAACTATTGAGTATGTTTGGTGAATTAGACGGCAAACATGATGATCTCTTACGCATGAGTAAACCTGTAACAGGAAGTTATTACTTCGCACCTTCCTATGAGGTATTAAAGGCACTGTAATCATTATCTCGTGCTAAATACGTTTTTATTAATGAAATGCCCGCTTTAAATGCGGGCATTTTTGTCTGAATTTTTTTCACGTTAATGACAATCGATGTAAATTTAATTAATTAGCCTGAGTTTTATTCAGTTTTAATAGCTTGTAGTTATATCAAATAACAAAAGTTAACTACACTGTTATAAATAAAGTCGATAGAGTAACCATTAGAATAAAACTTACAATGATGGGTACTTTTGATGAAGAAAAACACAATCAGAACCTTTGCATTACAAGCAACCGCAGCATTGTCTTTGGTTGTTAGTAGTTATGCTGGGGCTGCTCAATTACTTAATAGCTCTTACGATATCGCAAGAGAGTTATTCACACAGTTAAATAGCGATTTTAAAACGCAATGGGATGCTCAACATCCTGATGATAAAGTCACCATAAAACAATCACATGCAGGTTCATCTAAGCAGGCACTTGCAATATTACAAGGTTTACCCGCAGATGTAGTGACCTATAATCAAGTTACAGATGTGCAAATTCTGCATGATAAAGGCAAATTAATTCCTACTGATTGGCAACAACGTCTTCCTAATAATAGCTCGCCTTATTATTCCACTATGGCGTATTTAGTACGCAAAGGAAATCCAAAGAACGTTACTTCATGGGAAGATTTAACGCGTGAAGATGTCAAAGTGGTTTTCCCTAATCCTAAAACCTCTGGTAATGGTCGCTACACTTATTTAGCCGCGTGGGGGGCTTTCGAAAAAGCTTATGGTAATGATGAGAAGACGCAGGAAGCGATGAAGAAATTCCTCAAGAATGTTGAGGTATTTGATACAGGAGGACGTGGCGCCACAACCTCGTTTATCGAACGTGGACTTGGAGATGTTTTGATCAGTTTTGAATCGGAAGTTAATAATATTCGTCAACAATATGGCGAAGATGAATATCAAGTTATTGTACCACCTGTTGATATTTTAGCTGAATTTCCTGTCGCTTGGATTGATAAAAATATTCAACGGAATGACACTGAAGCACTGGCAAAAGCCTATCTAAATTATTTATATAGCCCTAGTGCACAAGAGATCATCACGCAATTTAATTATCGCGTAAATGATAAAGCGGTTATGGCGCAAAAATCAGCACAGTTTCCAGCAACGTCATTATTTACGATTGAAGAGGTATTTGGTGACTGGAATAACGTGATGAAAACACATTTCACGACAGATGGCATGCTTGATAAGTTGTTAGCGCAAGGACGTCAATAATGTTTACTACAGCCAGCAAACGGGTATTACCGGGATTTGGATTAAGTTTAGGTGGAACACTGTTTTACACTTGCTTGATCTTACTGTTACCAATGAGTGCGCTGGTTGTACAACTTTCAGATATGAGTTGGTCCCAGTATTGGGCGGTGATAACACACCCCCAAATTGTAGCTGCCTATAAAGTCACATTACTCGCAGCAGGCGTTGCCAGTATTTTTAATGCAATTTTCGGTATGTTGCTTGCGTGGATCATTACTCGTTACCGTTTTCCGGGTAGACAACTGCTTGATGGTTTAATGGATTTACCTTTTGCTTTGCCTACGGCTGTTGCTGGCCTCACGCTTGCGACGCTTTTTTCAACACAAGGCTGGTACGGTTTTGTATTGGATAAATTTGATATCAAAGTTATTAACACATGGATTGGTATCGCTGTTGCGATGGCTTTTACCAGTTTGCCTTTTGTTGTAAGAACTGTTCAGCCAGTTCTTGAAGAATTAGGCCCTGAGTATGAAGAAGCTGCTGAAACGCTAGGGGCAAGTCGTTGGCAGACTTTTCGTAAGGTTGTATTACCTGAGTTATCACCAGCACTAATAGCGGGAACAGCGCTCTCTTTTACGCGTAGTCTTGGTGAGTTTGGCGCTGTTATTTTTATTGCTGGCAATATTGCATGGCAAACAGAAGTTGTTTCCTTGATGATTTTTATTCGATTACAAGAATTTGATTATCCAGCGGCAAGCGCTGTTGCTTCTGTGATTTTACTTGTTTCATTAGTCTTACTGTTTTCAATTAATGGATTGCAAAGCCGATTTGGACAACGGCTGAGGGGGCATTGATGTCAGATATTATGCAACAACGCTCTGTTTATCGTCGTCAAATTGATTGGGTGAAGTGGGGATTAATCCTTACCGGTGTTGTGTTATCCATTTTATTTTTAGTTGTGCCTATTGCGTGGATCTTTATGACCGCGTTTTCAAAAGGTATTGAAATATTTACTGAGAACTTATTGGACAGCGATATGTTACACGCTGTCTGGTTAACCGTACTCATCGCGTTAATTACCGTACCAGTCAATATGTTGTTTGGTGTCAGCATGGCATGGCTCGTCACGCGTTTTCGTTTCCCGGGGCGCCAGCTATTAATGACATTGATTGATATTCCATTTGCAGTGTCTCCAGTGGTTGCTGGATTACTTTATCTGCTTTTTTACGGTAGCAATGGATGGGCAGGGCAGTGGTTATCTCAATTTGATATCCAACTGATGTTCTCATGGCCGGGAATGGTATTAGTTACGGTGTATGTCACTTGTCCTTTTGTAGTGAGAGAACTGGTACCCGTGATGATGAGCCAAGGAAGTCAAGAAGATGAAGCCGCCGTGTTATTGGGAGCGAGTGGTTGGAAGATGTTTTGGCGAGTGACGTTACCAAATATTCGCTGGGCATTGTTATATGGTGTGGTATTAACCAACGCTAGGGCTATCGGTGAATTTGGTGCAGTTTCTGTGGTGTCTGGTGCTATTCGTGGCGAAACCTATTCCCTGCCGTTACAAGTTGAATTACTGCATCAAGATTACAATACTGTTGGGGCATTTACTGCTGCTGCATTACTCGCAATGATGGCAATTTTCACCTTAATGTTTAAAAGTGCATTGCAATGGCATTTAGCTCGTCAGCAATGACATCATATTTACACAAAGTAGAGGCAAAATATGAGTATTGAAATTAATAGTGTCACAAAATATTTTGATCGCACTGAAGTGTTGCATGATGTCAACCTTGATGTGGCTTCAGGTGAAATGGTGGCGCTGTTAGGGCCTTCAGGATCAGGTAAAACAACGCTTTTGCGTATTATTGCAGGCCTTGAACATCAAACCCAAGGAAGTATTTGTTTTGAGGGGCAAGATGTTAGTCGCTTACATGCTCGAGATCGCAAAGTTGGTTTTGTTTTTCAGCACTATGCGCTGTTTCGCCATATGACTGTATTTGAGAATATCGCTTTTGGTCTAACGGTATTGCCTCGACGAGAGCGTCCTAACAAAGAAGCTATCCATAAAAAAGTGCAACAGTTGTTAGAGATGATCCAATTGCCTCATTTAGCGCAACGTTATCCAGCACAATTATCTGGCGGGCAAAAACAGCGTGTCGCTTTAGCAAGAGCTTTGGCTGTTGAACCTCAAATCTTATTGCTCGATGAGCCTTTTGGCGCTTTAGATGCCAAAGTAAGAACGGAATTACGCCGTTGGTTACGAGAACTCCATGAAGAGCTTAAATTTACCAGTGTCTTTGTTACTCATGATCAACAAGAAGCGATGGAAGTGGCTGATCGTATTGTGATTATGGGGAATGGCAAAATAGAGCAAGTAGGTACACCACAAGAAGTATGGCAATCACCAAAAAGTCGCTTTGTTTTAGAATTTTTAGGTGATGTGAATCATCTACAAGGCGAAATTAATGGTGCTCAATTGCAGATTGGCGGATATCACTTGCCGTTATCAGTGACACCACTTTATCAAGGTTCGGTTGATGTGTTTTTACGTCCTTGGGAAATAGCATTAAGTGTACATGCCAACAGTGTTTGCCGATTGCCTGTTAAGGTTATTGAGGTATCACCAAAAGGGCATTATTGGCAGTTGATTTTACAGCCATTAGGATGGAGTGAAGTACCGATTACTGCGGTTTGGAATGATATTTCTTCGGCGCCAACAAAAGGAAATACCTATTATATGGGAGGTGCTCAAGCCCGTTTATATACGGGGGATACTCCCTTGAATACGGTGTCGTTAGCCTATACCGCTTAATTTTATTATTAATCTATCATTTCATTTCGCAATTTTTCACCCATGCTTATTTTTGGCATGGGTGTTTTAGTTTCTATGAAAATAAAGAGACTTGTCGAATCACGTTAATATTATTGCGTTAATAAGTTAAATGTGATTTCTTCATTAATACAGACAAACAAATGAGCAGGAACTTATTGTGGCAGGGTTAGAACAATTTATTGGTAATACACCATTAGTGAAACTACAACGACTTACACAAGAGGTAGACGCTGAAATCTGGGTTAAGCTTGAAGGCAATAATCCCGCAGGTTCAGTAAAAGACAGAGCTGCATTATCGATGATTGAACAAGCGGAATTACGCGGTGAGATAAAACCGGGTGATACGCTGATTGAAGCAACCAGTGGTAATACAGGTATTGCCTTGGCGATGATTGCAGCGGTAAAAGGTTACCGTTTAAAGCTGTTAATGCCTGAAAATATGAGTAAAGAGCGTCAAGCATCAATGCAAGCTTATGGCGCAGAGTTGATTTTAGTGAGTCGTGAAGTCGGTATGGAAGGTGCACGAGATCTCGCACAACAGATGGAACAACGAGGTGAGGGTAAGGTATTAGACCAATTTAATAACCCAGATAATCCAAGAGCGCATTTTATGTCCACTGGCCCTGAAATTTGGCAACAAACACAAGGTCGTATTACGCATTTTGTTTCGAGTATGGGAACAACGGGGACGATCACTGGTGTGGGTAGTTACTTAAAAACACAATCTGACAACGTGCAAATTATAGGTCTTCAACCTGAGGAAAAAAGTCAGATCCCAGGTATTCGCCGTTGGTCACCGGCTTATTTGCCTGGCATCTTTAAAAAAGAGCTGGTGGATAGTGTGATAGATATGTCACAAACAGAAGCAGAATCCACAATGCGCCTTTTAGCCAGACTAGAGGGTATCTTCTGTGGAGTAAGCTCTGGAGGAGCTGTTGCTGGCGCTCTGCGCGTTGCAAGAGAGAATCCTGGCGCAGTGATTGTTGCGATTGTTTGTGATAGAGGGGATCGTTATTTGTCGACAGGCGTTTACTCGTCATAATTCATGTTGTAGCGTTGTTGACTGCGCTCATTCGCACTAGTCACATACTTTGTCGCCTAGCTACATCTTGAATTATTTAGAGAATTTTTAGTCTTGGTTTTTTGAATATAAAAAAACCGCCACATATGGGTGGCGGTTTAAGTAGAGAACTTCACAGAAGATTATTTTTTAATCTGAATAATAACGGTTTCACCAACAGTAACTGGGCCTGTCATTTTGGTTAAACCTTGGATTTCATCCATATTAGAGATAACAACTGGCGTTAGAACTGATTTTGCTTTTTCTTCTAAAACAGCCAAGTCAAATTCTAAAATAGTATCACCGACTTTTACTTGCTGACCTTCTTCAGCGATACGTTTAAACCCTTCACCTTTCAGTTCAACAGTGTCGATACCGAAGTGGACAAATAACTCGATACCGTTGTCAGACTCAATAGAGAAAGCATGGTTAGTCTCGAAAATTTTACCGATAGTACCATCGACTGGCGCAACAATTTTATTACCAGCAGGTTTGATAGCAATACCGTCACCTACGATTTTTTCAGCGAAAACAACATCAGGAACATCTTCGATATTGACGATTTCACCAGAAAGTGGTGCAACAATATCAATCGTGCCACTGCCTTTCTTTTCCTCTGAAACCAGTGATTTTAATTTATCAAACAGACCCATGAATCTTCTCCTAATTATTGTAGTTGGGACCGGGCTCTGGCTAATGTGATTAGCACAGTGTCTTTTCTTTAGTAAAAGTTTCTACTAAGTCCATCAATTCTTTTGCAGTTGGCTGAGCAAGTGCTTGTTCTGCCAGTGCTTTAGCATCATCGTAATTCGCATTACGGATCACTTTCTTGATGCGAGGAATTGAAATAGCACTCATACTAAACTCATCTAATCCCATGCCGAGAAGGAGCAATGTTGCTCGTTCATCTCCAGCAAGTTCACCACACATTCCAGTCCATTTACCTTCTGCATGTGATGCATCAATCACCTGTTTTATCAGGTTGAGTACTGCAGGTGACATTGGATTATATAGATGAGATATCAGCTCATTTCCACGGTCTACAGCCAGAGTATATTGTGTTAGATCGTTAGTCCCAATACTAAAAAAGTCAACTTCTTTTGCCATATGACGAGCCATTACTGCTGCGGCTGGGGTTTCTACCATCACACCGACTTCAATAGATTCATCAAAAGCTTTATTTTCTTCACGAAGCTGGCTTTTCAGTATTTCAAGTTCTGCTTTCAATGCTCGGATCTCTTCAACAGAGATAATCATTGGAAACATAATGCGTAGTTTACCAAAAGCAGATGCTCTTAAGATAGCACGTAATTGCGAATGAAGGATCTCTTTACGGTCAAGACAAATACGAATTGCACGCCAACCTAAGAATGGATTCTCTTCTTTTGGTAGGTTCATGTAAGGTAAGTCTTTATCACCGCCAATATCCATAGTACGAATAATGACCGCAGGACTTCCAACAGCTTCTGCTACCGCTTTATAGGCTTGGAATTGCTCATCTTCTGTTGGTAAAGAGTCTCTATCCATAAATAAGAATTCGGTACGATACAGACCAACACCTTCAGCACCGTTACGTTCAGCACCAGCAACATCTCGAACTGTACCAATATTAGCGCAAACTTCGACTTGATGCCCATCAAGTGTAATAGCAGGTAAATCTTTGAGTTTTGCTAATTCTTCTTTTTCGTGCAGGTACTCTTCTTTGATAGCTTTTAATGTTTCTAGTTCCTCATCTGATGGATTAATAATGATTTTGTTATTAATCGCATCAAGAACAAGATAATCGTCTTTTTTGATAGTTTCTGTCGCATTAGATGTTCCCACAATCGCTGGAATTTCTAATGAACGAGCCATGATAGAGGTGTGAGAGGTTCTACCGCCCAAGTCAGTGATAAAACCTAATACGTTGTCTAAGCTTAATTGTGCAGTTTCAGAAGGGGTAAGGTCAGTTGCAACTAAAATCACTTTTTCTGAGATAGCGCTTAAATCGATAATTGGCATATCTAAGATATTGCGCATTAAGCGTTTACCAATATCGCGAACGTCGGCAGCACGTTCTTTTAGGTATTCATCGTCTAATGCTTCTAATGCAGTTGCTTGATCTTCAATAACAGATTGAACTGCAGCTTCAGCGGTTTTTTTGTCGCTTTTGATGAGAGTAACAATTTCTTGTTCTAACTCTTCATCTTCTAGCAGCATGATATGACCTTCAAAGATTTCGGCTTTATCCGCACCAAGGTTCTTTTCTGCACGCTCTTTAATGATTTCTAGTTGTTGTGCAGATTTGTTACGGCCGTCTTTAAAGCGTTCGATTTGATTCTCAATCTCATCACTTTGGATCTTACGTTGGCTAATGATGATAGGTTCTTCTTTGAGGAGAAGGGTTTGACCAAAAGCGATACCGGGTGATGCTAAAATTCCTGAAATCATAATTTATCCTACGACTTGCTGGTGATAATCTTAAAAGAATAGGATTGCAAAATACTGTTGTTTTAAAATCATCATTGAGATTATTAACTCCCCTGAATAGTTTCAGGGGAATAAGTACTGTGTTAACGCTTAATCGCGAATTACTCTAATTCCGCCATTAATTTTACTAACGCTTCAACAGCTTGTTTTTCATCTTCGCCTTCAGCAGAGATAGTCACTACAGTACCTTGGGTTAAGCCTAAAGTTTGTAATTTGAAAAGGCTCTTAGCGCTGGCAGATTTACCGCTAGAGATAAGCGTGATATCAGAAGAGAATGTTTTGGCTTCTTTTACAAATTGTGCCGCAGGACGAGTATGTAAGCCGTTTGGTGCTGTAATAGTAACTTCTTGCTGGTACATAGGATTTTTTCCTTTTATAACTCAATTGTTCACATTAAGTCAGGACTTAGTAAGTGTAGATGAATTTGTCCTGCTTTGCGTAGCAATATCAGATAATATTAAGTCGTAAAGCGTCATCTGATAAAAATAGTGTTCAGAAAGATAAAAGAGTTTATTTTTGTCATCTCGGTTATTTTCTGATTAATTTCGACCTTCGAAATAATTAATTGATTAAATACTAAACTCGAAGAAATAAATCACCTGTCTGGATGACAAACTTTGATCTCTACCACAAAAAAAGCACCATTTAGGTGCTTTTTTAATAAATATTTTACAATTGAGATGACGCGATTTAGCTGTCAGAAATGTCAGCAAAAAGTGGGGTGCTTAAATAACGCTCACCTGATGAAGGTAAAATAACCACGATTTCTTTGTTTGCAAATTCTGGTTCTTTTGCGAGTTTTACTGCTGCAGCAATCGCTGCACCAGAAGAAATACCAGCGAGAATACCTTCTTTAGTCATTAGTTCACGAGCGGTATCAAAGGCTTCTTCGTTAGTGATTTGAATAACACGATCCAGTAACGATAAATCTAGGTTTTCAGGAATAAAACCAGCACCAATACCTTGGATTTTATGTGGGCCTGGTTTAATTTCTTCACCTGCTAAGGCTTGTGTAATAACAGGGGAGCCTGTAGGTTCAACCGCAACCATTGTCACCGCTTTACCTTGAGTCTTTTTCAAATAGCGACCAATACCCGTAATTGTACCACCCGTGCCGACGCCAGCAATAACAGCAGCTACTTCACCATCTGTATCATTCCAGATCTCTGGGCCTGTGGTTTTTTCATGGATTTCAGGATTAGCTGGGTTGCTAAATTGTTGTAGTAAAAGGTAACGCTTAGGATCGCTCTCGCGAATTTCATTGGCTTTATCAATGGCACCTTTCATGCCTTTAGCACCTTCAGTCAGCACTAAATTAGCACCCAATGCCTTGAGTAATTTACGACGTTCTACACTCATGGTATCAGGCATGGTCAGTGTTAATTTGTAGCCACGAGCAGCTGCAACGTAAGCAAGAGCAATCCCAGTATTACCACTGGTAGGCTCTACAAGCTCAACGCCTTCTTTGAGAATACCTTTCTTTTCTGCATCCCAAATCATGTTGGCACCGATACGGCATTTTACACTGAAGCTTGGGTTACGAGATTCCACTTTAGCCAGAATGTTACCATTTCCGAAATGCTTTAAGCGAATTAAGGGAGTGTGTCCAATAGTTTGCGAGTTGTCTTCGAAAATCTTGCTCATTTTTATCCTCGGTACATGATTTTTATAAGGTCAGATGAAATTACCATACGCCATCAAGCTAAAGATGGAAATAAGCTTTATGAATATACTTATAACTTTTTCATCTTTTTATTCCAAAAGGTTCTAATCAAGAGTCAGTGAGACGATTCACAAATTAATAAACCAAGAGATGTACAGTATATTGATGGCTGATAATCTATTTTTAACTACATTTATTGCAAATACAGGGGTCATAATGGAAACCATTGAAGAGTTGATTAGCGCACTTGAGCTCGCTGTGCCTGAATTAGATGCGCAAGTTTTACGTGAAAATTTACCCGAGTCTGATGCTCAAGAAGATGTCCTTAATTGGTTATATGAATCACTCTCAGCTCAAGGATTAATGGACTATGTGGAGTGGACAGAATATTTTGGTGATATTCCTGATCTAAAATCGTTAGAGCATATTTCTTTTCCTGAATCACCAAGTGCATTGATTTTATCTCAAGTTGAAAATATTGATTGGGATGAGGTGAGTGTAGACCCTTATATGTTGCCTTATGAATTACCTTATCTTGAATATATTAACCACTTTTTGACAGAGAAAGGGTTACGATTAGTGGATCTCACACCATTTGAAAATGCTTATATTTTCTGTATTCGAGATGATGAAGAGATTATGGAAAAATTAGATGGTGCATTAAATATTTTTGAAATGGGTATTAATGAGCGTGAGCCGATGGATAAGGAAGAAACGAAAGATTATATTCGCTCATTAATTGAGTAATGCACTCAATAACTCAATAAACCAAACTACGATTTAGACAAAAATGATAAAATAAAACCCCGTCTTAATAAAACGGGGTTTTTCTCATTTATCGATAAGTCGTTAAATTAAATCTACCACTGTCCATTTTGTACATGCTGTTTACGATAACGATCGCACCACATTGCGGTTGCTCCACAAATTGCAACCGGCATGATGACTAAATTTAGAATAGGGATCATAGTAAAAATATTAATAACCATACCAAATTGAAGATTATTCCATTTGTCTTGTTTCAGCGAAGATTTCATCGCTGCAAATGAAATTTTATGGTTATCAAATGGGAAGTCATTATATTGGATTGCCATCATCCAAGCACCAAAAGCAAACCATAAAATAGGGGCAACAGTTTGTCCTATAGCAGGAATAAAATAGAGCAATAACAAGACAATAGCACGAGGCAAATAATAAGCTATTTTAGTTAGCTCACGTTTTAAAATACGAGGAACATCCTTCAATATACCTGCAACACCTGTATCTGGTGGTGCTATGCCGGTTATTTGACCTTCTAACTTTTCAGCCAATAATCCATTAAACGGAGAAGCAATAATATTGGCTAAAGTACTAAAGAAATAAGTAAACACCAATAAAATAAAAATAACGGATAATGGCCAGATTAAATAACTCAACCACTGTAGCCAATCCGGGACTTTTTCCATCATCCAATTGACCATGCCACCTATTTGACCATATAACCACCAAAAGGCGCTTCCGAGAATAATAATATTGGCAAGTAGGGGTAAGATAACAAAACGTTTTAGCCCTTTGCGTGTAATTAAACGCCAACCAAGAGCAAAATAATGAAATCCATTTAAATTTTTATTCGTTTCTGTCAAATTTGTCATACTTCCTATTCTCTCCAATGAGGGCAAGCTAGTATCATATAGGGAGATAATCAGCCTTACTAGTCATGAATTGTCTAAAAAATGCGCATAAGAGATTGATGTGTGTATCTTTGTGACAAGAAAATTAAGTATTGGCTTGCACTTATGAGCATTGGCAAATACTCTTAGTAAAAAGTAATATTTGCCAACGTGGCTATTAAACCTCAAGACAACAGAGATAGAAATGATGCAGCAAAATTTGCGTCTGATATTAATCGTTGTTGGTGCGATTTTAATCATAGCTTTGTTATTACACGGCTTATGGATTGGTCGAAAAGAGCGTTCTAAGCTTTTCCGTAATCGCCCAGTAAAACGTCAGAAACAGAATTATCAGTCAGATGAGAACGATGACGAACCACAATATGCTGAGGCTAGTCATCAGACATCAACTTTATCCTCTACTGAAAAGCGGGAGAGTGAGCCACCGATAAAATCGGAGCCTCTACATGAACCTGAAATTTCAGTGGCAGATAGAGATCCATTAATGTCTGAAACCCAAACTAAAGGGAGCTCTCACGATACTTCATTACAGCAAGAGCCTAGTCTTGGTGTTTTTGATGTCATTGAAAAAGAGTCTGTACCAATTGTTAGGGATGAGCCAAAACAAGAACCAGTGGTTAATGTTGCGAGTGAAATAAAATCACACGTTAATACAGTGAGCCCATCTGCGAGTTTTGAGCCGTCAATTTCAGAGACAACGGCTCATGTGACTCCTGTTGAAACTGAGGCTTCACATCATGCTCTGGCTGAAGAACCGATAGCTGAATCTGCTCCACAAGCAACAGAAGCAGAGAAAGAGCTGGTTATTGTTTTAAACGTAAGTGCACATCATGGTCAAATGCTAGATGGTGAAGTATTGATGCAAAGTATCATTCAAGCAGGATTCCAGTTTGGCGAAATGAATATTTTCCATCGTCATCTTAATCCAACAGCGAATGGTCCTGTTTTGTTTAGTTTAGCGAATATGGTGAAACCGGGAACATTTAATATTGATACGATGGCTGAATTAACGACACCAGGTGTATCGATGTTTATGATGGTGCCATCTTATGGTGATGCTAACCAAAACTTTAAGTTGATGTTGCTTACGGCGCAACGTATCGCATCTGATGTAGGTGGTGTTGTGCTGGATGATGAACGTAAACTCTTAACGCCACAAAAAATTGAGCTTTATAAATCTAGGATCCGCAGGACGCTGGATTTAAATCAATAGCTTTTGTCTGTAAAAAGCCCCCGCTTGCGGGGGTTTTTCTTCTTTGGTGATAATCATGAATAAAAACACTCAACAAAAAATTGATAAACTTCGCGTTACTCTACGTCACCATGAATATCTCTATCATGTCATGGACGCACCTGAAATACCTGATGCTGAATACGATCGCTTAATGAATGAGCTAAAAGCATTAGAAGCTGAACACCCTGAATTAATTACTTCTGATTCGCCAACACAGCGGGTCGGCGCCTTACCTCTGACAGCATTTGAGCAAGTGAGACATGAAATTCCGATGCTCTCTTTAGATAATGCTTTTGATGAAACAAGCTATCTAGCTTTTGATAAGCGTTTACGTGATCGTTTAAAAAATAGTGAAGAGATCACTTTCTGTTGTGAATTAAAATTAGATGGATTAGCGGTGAGTTTGCTTTATGAAAATGGAGTATTAGTACAAGCTGCAACGCGAGGTGACGGTACAACAGGGGAAAATATCACTGAGAATGTGAGAACAATTAAGGCCATTCCACTACGTTTATATGGCGAAGATATCCCTGCTCGCATTGAAATTCGTGGCGAAGTCTTTATGAATGAAAAAGGCTTTGAATATTTAAACGAGGAAGCGCGACGTACTGGTGGAAAAGTTTTTGCTAACCCTCGTAATGCCGCAGCTGGCTCATTAAGACAGCTCGATCCTCGTATTACAGCAAAACGTCCATTAACCTTTTTCTGTTATGGCGTTGGTGTACTAGAAGGTGGTGAATTACCAACAAGCCACTATGAGCGCCTACAACAATTTAAAAAATGGGGATTACCCGTTAGCGATGCTGTAAAACTTTGCTCAGGTAGCAAAGCAGTCCTCGATTTTTATCACCATGTAGAAGAAATTCGCCCTAATTTAGGTTTTGATATTGATGGTGTTGTTATCAAAGTTGATGATATTGCACTGCAAGAAGAACTGGGTTTTGTATCAAGAGCACCACGTTGGGCTATTGCTTATAAATTCCAAGCTCAAGAGCAAATGACGATTATCAAAGATGTTGAATTCCAAGTAGGGCGTACTGGTGCAATTACACCTGTCGCACGTTTAGAGCCTGTTCAAGTAGCGGGTGTGGTTGTGAGTAACGCAACGTTACACAATGCTGATGAAATTGAACGCTTAGGGATACGCATTGGCGATACCGTGGTTATTCGCCGAGCTGGTGATGTTATTCCTCAGGTTGTCAGTGTGATTGAAGAAAAACGTCCTGATGATGCTCAAGAAATTATCTTTCCGACACATTGTCCTATTTGTGATTCTGATGTTGAGCGCATTGAAGGTGAAGCTGTTGCACGTTGTACTGGTGGTTTAATTTGTGGCGCGCAACGTAAAGAAGCACTTAAACATTTTGTTTCACGTCGAGCCATGGATGTGGATGGAATGGGTGATAAAATTATCGACCAACTGGTTGAGAAGGAATATGTCAAAACACCTGCTGATCTCTTCCGTTTAGATGAAAAAATCCTGTCTGGTTTAGAGCGAATGGGTGAAAAATCAGCTAAAAAATTGATCACGGCTTTAGATAAGGCTAAATCAACGACATTTGCACGTTTTATTTATGCACTGGGTATTCGAGAAGTTGGTGAAGCAACAGCAAGTGGATTAACAACACATTTCTCAACACTTGATGCATTACGAAATGCAGATGTTGAAGCACTAAAATCCGTTCCTGATGTGGGCGATGTTGTGGCTAAACATGTCGTTAATTTCTTCCAAGAAGAACACAATAGAACGGTTATTGAACAATTGATCAATGATGCCGGTATTACATGGCAAGCGCCTGTTATTGTGGCTCATGAAGCAGGTGATAATCCATTTGCGGGCAAAACTGTTGTGTTAACTGGATCACTTTCACAATTAACGCGTGATGAAGCAAAAGACAGATTAGCTGCATTAGGCGCAAAAGTGAGCGGAAGTGTTTCTAAAAAAACAGATATGGTAATTGCAGGTGAAGCTGCTGGCTCTAAGTTAGTGAAAGCTAACGAATTGGGGATAGCCATTATCGATGAAGATGAAATGATACGACTACTTGATCAATCGAAATAATCATTCTACTATTTAATAAATGCTACTGGGAAAACCTTCTCAGTGGCATTTTTACTTAAGCTAAATTTACATTTAATGTTTCTTAAGTAACTTTCAAAGTGTGATCAACCTATCTTATTTAATAAATAGTGTGTATGCGGTTTCATGAGATTGTGACAATAGTCACATCCTAATGTTACGCGTTACATAAAATGCTCTACAAGATTTATTTTTATTTTTGGAGCATGCATGTCCTCTATCATTCACTTCGTTTTAGCACTCGCCGTTATTGGCGCATTAGCATTCGTTGCGAGTAACAATCGCAAAGGGATCCGTTTGCGTTATATCGTGCAGTTATTAGTTATTGAAATCGCATTAGCATGGTTCTTCCTCAACTCTGATGTTGGTGAAGGCTTTGTTCGTGGCTTCGCTGGATTATTTGATCACTTATTAGGTTATGCCGCACAAGGTACTGAATTCGTATTCGGTGGCATGATGAAAGGTGGTTTAGCATTCTTCTTCCTGAATGTCTTATGTCCAATTATCTTTATTTCTGCATTAATTGGTATTCTTCAACATATCAAAGTATTACCTTTCGTGATCCGCATTATCGGTACTGTGCTTTCTAAAGTGAACGGTATGGGGAAACTGGAATCATTCAACGCAGTGAGCTCACTAGTTCTTGGTCAATCAGAGAACTTTATTGCTTATAAAGATGTATTAAGCAAAATGTCTCAGCGTCGTATGTACACCATGGCTGCAACAGCAATGTCGACAGTATCAATGTCGATTGTTGGTGCATACATGACAATGTTAGATCCAAAATACGTTGTTGCTGCTCTAGTACTGAATATGTTCAGTACCTTTATCGTCCTTTCTGTGATTAACCCATACTCTGTTGAAAATGAAGAAGAGATCCAAATGGGTAATCTACATGAAGGTCAAAGCTTCTTTGAAATGTTAGGTGAATACATCTTAGCAGGTTTCAAAGTTGCATTAATCGTTGCTGCAATGCTGATTGGTTTCATTGCATTAATCGCTGCTGTGAATGCGATTTTCAGCATGATTTTCGGTATTAGCTTCCAAGATTGCTTAGGTTACGTTTTCTATCCATTAGCATGGGTAATTGGTGTACCAGAGCAAGATGCATTACGTGTTGGTAGTGTGATGGCAACTAAATTAGTATCTAATGAATTTGTTGCAATGGGTAGTTTACAAGATATCGCTGCTGAAATTTCACCGCGCTCTGTAGGTATCTTATCTGTATTCTTAGTTTCATTTGCTAACTTCTCTTCAATCGGGATTGTTGCAGGTGCGATTAAAGGTCTAAACGAAGTACAAGGTAACGTTGTTTCTCGTTTCGGTCTGAAATTACTATTCGGTTCTACATTAGTTAGCTTCTTATCAGCAGCTATCGCAGGTCTGTTTGTTTAATCTTTGAAGATAAAACAGATAGCATGTGAATAAAATAACAATGTAAATAGAGTCACTTGTTAATCAAGTAACAGAAAATCAAGCAGTACCTTCGGGTACTGCTTTTTTTATCTTTAATTTATCCTATAATCGGTTTTATCCCTTCAATGACGACGTGGTAGAGAACATGTTAGAGAAACAGCACCTTATCGATATAGCAAACACACAAATGCCATTTGGCAAGTACAAAGGACGTATGCTGGTTGATTTACCTGAAGAGTATCTATTGTGGTTTGCAAAGAAAGGTGAGTTTCCTGAGGGTAAGCTGGGTCAACTCATGGAGATGACCTTAGCAATTAAAATTGAAGGTTTAGAAGGACTATTAAAACCATTAAAGCGGTGATGTTAATTATTATCCATAGCTGATTTACCAGGTGTTAATGCATTAATGATTTTCTGACTTAATTCAATAAATAATGTTTGCTCTCCGAGCGTTAAGCATTCACTTATTTTCTCAGCATTTTGTTTTCGGCCTAACGCCGCTCTTGCCAGAAAAGCGTGACCCTCATCAGTTAAATGAGTAATAAGCTCACGCTTGTCTTTTTCAGAACGATACTGCGCAATAAATCCTAAGGATTTTAATCCCCGCATAAATTTCGATAAATTCTGTCTTGAAATTGCCAATGAATCACTTAATTGAGAAGGGGTTAAGTCACCTCGTAAGCGCAATAATTCTAAAATATCATATTGACCCCAAGTGACTTGTTCTGGTGTATAACGAGTTCGTTGCGCGACTAATGTGCATTGTAATAATGACAATGCGTTTTCTAATTTACACTTCTCCATAAATACGCTATCTCATAAATTATGTTAACTAAAGTTAATATTATCAGGTGATTCATTACGAATAAACTTTATATTGATTAACTAAAGTTAATCAAATAAGATGGCGTATAGTTAACTTAGGTTAACTACCTTGTGGTTGCCCGATAAAACTTGATGCAGTTGATAAGAGGTGAAGTTGAAATGATGGACTATTTTAAAGATAAAGTGATTTTAGTCACAGGAGCAAGTACAGGTGTGGGTGAAGGCATTGCACAATTGCTATTCCAACGTGGTGCAACGGTTTTCATTACTGGTCGGCATTTAGAGGAAATAACAAAAACAGCACGCTCTATTGATATAACAGGCAAAAAGGTCATCGCTTTACAGGCGGATATGACCTCATTTTCTCAAGTTGAAAAAATGATTGAAACTATTATCGCTCAAGTTGGAGCATTACATGGCTTAGTTAATAATGCAGGGATCACAGGACCTCATAATACATCTATTGTCGATTATGAGATTGAAGATTGGAAGGCGGTTATTGATACGGACATTAATGGCGTATTTTATGGTATGAAATATGGCATACCTGCAATATTGAAAAGTGGGGGAGGGAGTATTGTGAATCTTTCTTCATCTAATGGCATTGTGGGGATTGCAGGTATTTCAGCATATACAGCAGCTAAACACGCCGTATTAGGGATCACGCGTTCAGCTGCACTTGAGTTTGCAGACAAAGGAATAAGGATCAATGCAATTGGGCCTGGTTATGTCGATACACCAAAAATGCAAATGCTACCCAATGAAGTACGTGAATGGATGGCAAATACACATCCAATGAAACGAATGGCAACCAGAGAGGAAGTCGCTAAAACGGTCGCATTTTTACTTTCAGATGAAAGCAGTTTCTCAACGGGAGCATTTTATGCCATTGATGGGGGTTACACTGCACAATAAAAATAAATAAAGAGGGGGAGTAGAAAACAAAAAATCCCGAAGATTTCTCTTCAGGATCTTAAAATTCTGGTGGAGCTAAACGGGATCGAACCGTTGACCTCTTGCATGCCATGCAAGCGCTCTCCCAACTGAGCTATAACCCCACATATTGGATTGTTCTAGAAGTATATTGGTGGAGCTAAGCGGGATCGAACCGCTGACCTCTTGCATGCCATGCAAGCGCTCTCCCAACTGAGCTATAGCCCCAACATACTGGAACGGGCTTGATAATAGGCAACAAGCACAATACTGTCAATCAGTTAATCTCACATTATTTATTGATTGCTGAAAAAGAGTACAAAAAAAAGATACATTCCCTATTTTAGGAATGTATCTTTCTTAATAAGCAAGATTAACGAGTAAATTAAGCTTGGTTTTCTCTTTCAGTAATAAAGTCTAATGCTTTATTAATGCGCGCAACGCTACGAATTTTACCAATAGCGTGAACGGTAACATCTAAGCCAGGAGATTGACCTGCGCCTGTTACAGCAACACGTAATGGCATACCTACTTTACCCATACCCACTTCTAATTCATCAGCGGTATCTTGAATTGCTTGGTGAACATTTTCAGCTGTCCACTCTGTAATTGCTGATAATTTATCGCGAACGACTTCTAATGGTTGACGAGCAACTGGACGTAAATGTTTTTTCGCTGCTGTTTCTTCAAAGGTGTCAAAATCAACATAGAAGTAATGGCAACTTTCAGCCATCTCTTTTAATGTTTTGCAACGTTCGCCTAATAATTTGATCAGCTCAACTAATGATGGGCCATTACTGGTATCAATATTTTGTTGTTTAATATGCCAATCCAAATGAACAGCAACTTTCTCTGCTGGCAGTGTATTGATGTAGTGATGGTTTAACCAAAGCAGTTTATCCGTATTAAATGCGCTTGCGGATTTACTAATCGCTTCTAAAGTGAAATGCTCAATCATTTCATCAATAGTAAAGATCTCTTGGTCACCGTGAGACCAGCCTAAACGAACTAAGTAGTTTAATAATGCTTCTGGTAAATAGCCTTCATCACGATATTGCATTACGCTGACCGCGTTATAACGTTTAGAAAGTTTTTTACCATCATCACCTAAAATCATTGATACGTGAGCATATTCAGGCACAGGTGCGCCTAATGCTTTGAGAATATTGATTTGGCGAGGTGTGTTGTTGATGTGATCTTCACCACGAATAACGTGAGTGATTTCCATATCCCAGTCATCAATAACAACACAAAAGTTATAAGTTGGAGAACCATCAGTACGACGAATAATCAGATCGTCAAGCTCTTGGTTACTAAATTCAATTGGACCACGAATTTTGTCATCAAAAATGACAGAACCTTCTTGTGGGTTTAAGAAACGCACAACATGAGGTTCATCAGCGCTGTGATTATGGTTACCACCACGACAACAACCATCGTAACGAGGTTTTTCACCTTTCGCCATTTGATCTTCGCGCAGTTGCTCTAAACGCTCTTTAGTGCAATAGCAACGGTATGCAGTACCCGCAGATAGCATTTGATCAATCACTTGGTTATAGCGATCGAAGCGTTTAGTCTGATAATAAGGACCTTCATCCCAATTCAGATTTAACCAATTCATACCGTCCATGATTGCATCGATGGCTGGCTGTGTAGAACGTTCTAAGTCGGTATCTTCTATACGCAGTACAAATTCGCCCTTATTGTGACGGCTATATAACCAGGAATAAAGTGCGGTACGCGCACCACCAACATGTAGATAGCCAGTAGGACTTGGTGCAAAACGGGTTTTTATTTTACTCATTGGGATTGCCTTTGTACGTCTTACTTATATATAGATAAGTAATCGTGATTATCAAAAAAACGAAATGGTTGCCTTATTTTATCACTGGATGCTAATTCCTCAATGCCATTAAGCTTTTAACAGAGATAAAATTTTTAAATTGATGATTTTTTGTTTGACGAAGACTACCTATAGGATTACTTTGGTTAATTGCTGTGTCACTTATGGTGCTAAAAAAAGCATCTTGACTAAAAATAAAACGAACGATCGTTTTCACGATAAAAAACTGATAAAAATCGTTGACTCATAGCGCAGTATCCCTATAATGCACCCCATCACGACGGGCGGTTAGCTCAGTTGGTAGAGCATCTCCCTTACAAGGAGGAGGTCGTTGGTTCGAGCCCAATACCGCCCACCATTATTTTTTCGTTGTGATAAGTTGTATGATTTAGTGTAATTGGGCGGTTAGCTCAGTTGGTAGAGCATCTCCCTTACAAGGAGGAGGTCGTTGGTTCGAGCCCAATACCGCCCACCAATTACATTAAAGCGTGGTAGTGAGAATTTAGTCATCATGAAGTGGGCGGTTAGCTCAGTTGGTAGAGCATCTCCCTTACAAGGAGGAGGTCGTTGGTTCGAGCCCAATACCGCCCACCACTTCATCCGGTTATTTCGCGCAATATCACACAGTTAGGTATGGGTCGTTAGCTCAGTCGGTAGAGCAGTTGACTTTTAATCAATTGGTCGGGCGTTCGAATCGCCCACGACCCACCATTCCTAAAAATACAACATAAAGTAGTGAACATTGTGACGGGTCGTTAGCTCAGTCGGTAGAGCAGTTGACTTTTAATCAATTGGTCGGGCGTTCGAATCGCCCACGACCCACCATTCACAAAGCTACTTACAGATTTACGCAAAATTATTAAATGGGTCGTTAGCTCAGTCGGTAGAGCAGTTGACTTTTAATCAATTGGTCGGGCGTTCGAATCGCCCACGACCCACCATTTAATAATAAAGCGGGCGGTTAGCTCAGTTGGTAGAGCATCTCCCTTACAAGGAGGAGGTCGTTGGTTCGAGCCCAATACCGCCCACCACTTCTTTATATCCTCATTATCGCTTCTTATTTACTTCCCTAGAGTTTTTCTAAAAGAATTAATAATAGTTATTTGGTTTCTCATACCTGCTATCTGCGTTATTGCTGTTAGTTGCATCCTTTGAGCCTTAATCTTTTTCTCTGTGTGCACTGTTCTATTATGTTGCTCGTTGCTTCACTTATGGCTACATATCCCTATAGACATACTTTACTAGCCCTTTGTATTGGCATCATCTCTTTATCCTTACTTAGCTACTTATTTTATTCCCTTGGAGCTCTTAGTTTCTAAGACTGTTTTAACTTGTTATTGCATTGTACTTGTCGTGAAGAGTGCTCATAAGTCATTTTTTTTATTACACTTTTTTACATTCTGTCATGTTTTCATCATTTAAATGGAGCCACTTAAAAAAGAAAAGGTTCTTCTATTGTTAAGTGAATCATTTTTGATGAGGAATTGCGCTCAGTAGAAAATATGTATTTATTTTTGAGCGGGGTTCAAATGTCAATCTGAAAATATTAAAGAAATTACTCTAATTGAAAAAGAAAAACCTACTCCTTTTGGGGGGAGGTATAGGTATTTCCAATTTTTTAATAAAATTAAATAACCTTAGATGCACTGTGATAAATTATTTGCTCATTTCTTATGAGCAATATCTCTCATAAAATGAGCAAGTTAAAACATTTTGAGTCAGCATTGATAAATATGTGGTACTCATTTTTTAAGAAAAAAACAGAAGATTAAAAGATAAAAATTGGGCTTTATAGTTAATCTTTCTTACTTTTTATAAATCATTGGATTGTGCTAGTAATAATAAAGGTTAAATATAATGATGTTTTATCTTCTTTTTTGAAGGTGGGATATAGTAAGAGATCTTGCATAACTATTTGATTTAAAACGAACTAAGTTTAAGATTTGATATTTATCAACCTTTACACCATAATGAGCTGGATAGTAAATGATATAAAGCAAAAAGCACTTGTTTCATCAGTAATTGATTTGTCCTGAAGTGGTTAATTTCATTTTTTACGAAAAATGGAGAAATTTGTGCATTTGGCAGGAATATAAATTATATAAAAATATTAATGTTTATTTTCTCGTAAGAATAACTCTTATATGGAATACGTGTAATTACTTAGGATGTAAAAAGGTTAATTTTTATTTTTTTTAACAAAATTAGATCATGCCAAAGTTGATATTTAACAGTTCATTCCCTTGTGAATTTAACTTAAGATGTAATTATTACTCTATTTTTACAATGTGCCAAATGCGCGTATTTGAGTGAAAAAGAAAGAATAGTATTACATGGTCATAAAAAGAATGGTTTTTATAATAATACGCTTAGCTTTCAAATAACCTACTGATAAAACAAAAATATTTATATTAAGACTTACTTTTTTTCTATTTCATAAAGAAGATTTTTAATCTAATTGAAAATTAAAATAAGTTATTCATTAATAAAAATTCAAAAAAAATGAGTAATTAAATCTATTATTTATTTATTCTAGAGTAATAAAGAATTGTGGATCTTGAAATATATTTAGTTGAAAGAGTAAGGGTTTATGCTTATACAAATTAATTAACAAATGTTTAAAATGTGATTTATATCTATTTTTTTATGTAAGTTATGTAACGCATTGATATGGAAGCGTAATATCGGCTTGTTTGTAAAAAAAACAGATTTCATTGATATTGCTTAAGCTATTTAATAAAAATAAGAAAATCGTTACCTTTATGAGGTTAATTTATTATTTTAAATAAATTAGACTGATATAAGTTGATTTATTTTTGCACAACTCAAATAATAACACTTTAAATTAAGCTTTTACTAGATGATAATTCTAATTAGTGAGTAAAGTTTAAGAAAAAAAAAGTGTGATTTTATAAGTAAAATATTTTAACTGTATGAAAATAAAGGAGATATAGCATTATCCTAGGTATTATCAACTAGTATGAGTAAATCATTGTACTTGCACTGTCTTTTTTTGACTGGTTGAAAGTGTTTAAATGCGTAGTATATTATTTACATATGATAAGTCATGTTATGAATTGTAATATTTCTTATCTACTAAAAATAATATTTTATTAAAACAAAAAGGTGCTCTCGATAATATATAATTTTACATATTATTGCGCAGGAACACACCATTATAAATTAGATATCAATCAAAGTGAAAAGCGAGAACAATATTATGAGTAGCAAGTATCCAGTCGCTTATGCAGTTGGACAAAAAATTAAGTCATTAAGAAAATCTCAAGGTTATACTGTATTTCAGTTAGCAAAAGAGATTGATATTAGTGAACAACAGTTATTTCGTTATGAGCGTGGTGTAAACCGTATTGATATTGATTGCTTAGTTAGAGTACTTGAAGTACTAGGCGTTAATATAGGTAGCTTCTTTGAAGAAGTTACAGGCGGAATGGCTCAAGAATCTGAGCATAATGAACAACATATTCCAGCTCATTTCGATAGCAAGGCTCTTTCTATCTTCTAATAATATTCTTAAATTAAAAAGTAATTAATTTTAGAATAACTAAATTGAATAAGATAATTCTTATATATAGGTGTTTCTGTTTAGCTGATTAATAATAAGAATTTTCTTAATAGATGATATAAAGCCTTTATATGAAATCAATGCCCTTATTAGGGCATTTTACGTTTATAGGGAATGAGAATTTTTATTTTTTATAAGAAAAGAATAATTATATTGTAAATGAACCGAGACTTTCATGCTCGGAGAAATATATTCTTTTATTTATTTGTATGATAAAAAAACAGCTAATTAGTGCTTGTTTAGAATAAGCTATTCATAAAATCACCCCTTATATTACCTACCACGATTTTACCTCTTGATAACATTTTTGAAGCTATTAAACCTATGACCTTATGCGTTTTATACCAATAAATTTAAAAAGAGTGGCGTTTAATATGATAAATGCCCTAAATCCGTTTAGTGAAAAAAATGACATAGGATCAATATTTACGTATTTATCATTAAATGACTATATAGAGAACGAGTGGTAATATCAAAATAGAAGTAGTATGAGTTATTATTGCCTCTTCATCGTAAATATGAAGAGGCGGTAACAATTAGCCTTTGAGAGGTTTAAGAATGTGTTTGAGCTGCTGATCGGTGAGGGTGATATTAAAAAAAGTTTTATAGAATTGTTGAGTCTCTTTAGAGATATTAATATGCTTTGTTTGTTCTGGATATAAAACAGTCGCTAACCATAAAAATTGTAAGGCTTCCTCTGTGGTTTCACGGCACCACCAAAATAGGCCTTTAGGATTTGTGTAAACTCGGCCTTCACGTACGGCAGAGATGGATTGCCATTCAGGTGCATTCTTAATGATTTCAGTATCTCTTGCATACATAGTGACAATGACATCAGGATTGACATGAATAACTTGTTCTAAGGAAACATCACCAGCTCGGCTTGACACATTATCAAACCAATGTTCTGCAACGTTAATACCGCCTGCAAGTGTTATCCAATCATGATTTAACGAAGGTGCGCCAGATGTTCTTAATGGCGAACCAAAAGCATGATAGACCTTCATTGGTTTATTAGTGCTTATCTCGCTTACCGCACTTTTTACAAGAGCTTCATTACGCTGAAAGTAAGCTAAATAATCGTTTGCTAATTGGTGACTACTTGAACCTAAAATCTCACCTGTGATCAACGTTCTTTCTAACAATGCATCCATTGAACCTGATTTTAATAATGCAACACTGATCCCTGCATTTTTTAGCGCTGTCATTTGTGCATCAGATAGCTTTCCTGTTGCAAAAAAGATTTGAGGTTGGCTAACAATTAATGTTTCGATATTCAGTGTGTCATTATTCCCTTTACTAGAAATTGAAGCTGTTTTTATAGCGGGAACAATCTCGGTAAAAAAGGGAATAGTTTTGACTAAATCGGTTGTGGAAACAATTTTATCTCCAGCACCAAGCATAGCAAGTATCGCATTTTGAGCATTCCAACTCGTGGCGACTCTTTCGGGTGAGTCAGGAATAGTAATGGTTTGATTTTGATAATATTGAACAACTCGTTGTGCCTGTACATTAAAGGAGATACTGAGAGCCGAAGCTCCCAGTAACGCAATGCACAGGATTTTGAAAAAAACTTTATACATTTCGTTTTCCTCTTAGAGTTCAATGCTTACAGAAGCGGAAACTTGGCGAGGTGTGCCTAAGAAAGCATTTGCTCCCCCAATTGCGCCATTTTGGTTACCAGAGAAAATAGATGCCCAGTAATGCTCATTAGTCACGTTATCTAAATTGAGTCGGAAAGTGGTTTTCTTATCCCAATATTGTGTTTGATAACGCGCACCCAGATCGAGAGTGGTATAGGCTTTTGCCCACATCGTATTGGTGGTATTTGCTGCACGCTTACCTGTGTAGTGAACATTGGCGCTATAGATAACATTAGGCAAAGTAGGGTAATGGTATTCAGCTAATAAATTTGCTTGATATTTTGGTACGCCAACAACGTCTTTATCTTGTGTTTGAGCATTTCCTGTGTTGGTTAAAGTTGGATCTAACCAAGTCATGCTACTAAAAACGAAAAGCTCATCAGTGACTTTTCCGTTAGCGATAAGCTCTAGTCCACGGTTACGTTGTTTACCTTGTTCTTTAAAGATATTGTCGTTACCCACATAGGCAAAAGGACGCTCTAATTGGAAAATAGCTGCATTTAAATTAAGATCGCCAATTTGCGATTTAACCCCCATTTCCCATTGTTCGCTACGATAAGGTTTTAGTACTTCATTTTTGTTGTTGGCAGTGTTTGGTGCTGAATCCCCTTCTTCTAATGAATCTGCATAAGAAACATAAGTCATCACTTCAGGAATAGGTTTAAACATTAATGCGACAGTAGGGCTTAATCCATTTTCGGTGTGATTTCCACCACCAGCACGATAAGACGTTTCTTTGATCCAGTTTTGGCTTAGTGATCCCATTACTGACCATTGAGGATTAAAGGTAACGGTATCACCTAAAGTAAAAGATTGAACTTGTGAGCGACTATTTTTAGTGCGAGCTGCGCCTGTGTAGAAGCCTTCATGAGAAGGATCATCATAACGATGTGGATTATTAATATCTTGAGTTGGTAATGTGAATTTTTGATCATTACCATTTGCGCCATAAATATCCCAACGATAACCGCTAGTGGCGAGAATTAAATCATGAGATAGTGCGCCAGTCATCACATGACCATTAACATTGACAGAATGGCTTAAAATAGTAAAACGACCATAAGTTGTCGGTACTGATAACGTTGGTGTAAATTGCTTACCATCATGACTTAATTGGTTAGAAACAGAACGGAATCCGCGATCAGCCGTTTGATAGCCAATTGCTGCACTGATTTGCCAATCTTCGTTAAAATCATGTTTTAGTCGGCTACTTACTGTTCTGGTATGAAGATCAACGCCAGCAAAAGCTTGACCATAGCCGGCTTTAGTTGGATCTGGCGCATCAGGTAATGCGGTAACTTTGGGTCCATAAGAAAATGCACCAGGGTAACCTATTTTTTTAAACCAATAATCACTAAAATTCACTTCTAACACAGTATCAGACGAGATATTCCAATCAAATGCGGTACTGATTAGCTGGCGACGTGTTTTGCTACCTGCGACGTAACCTTTACCTTCATCATGCATTAGATTAATGCGATAACCAAAAGTGTTGTTATCATCAATAAAACCCCCTAAATCAAGATGGCCTTTAAATTGGTTATCACTGACATAAGTTGCATTAAGTGACGTTAAGCGTTTTAAGGTTGGACGTTTTTGTGTGAAATTAAATTGCCCACTAGGGCTTGCTGGCCCATAAAGTGAACCAGTTAGACCATTAATAATATCTACACGATCAAGCATTTCGATAGGAAAGGCTGTGGTAGAAATAATATTCACGCCATCTAAACGAGAGTTAGCAACAACATTGCCCTGCATTCCACGGTTTTGAGGACGGCCAACATCCATACCGCCACGTGCTTGCATTTGAGAAGAGGCATTATATTTTAAGATATCAGCAACATTGGTAACTTGTTGATTTTCAATCATAGATTGAGTAAAAGTATTTGTTGTATAAGGAGTATCTAACCATTTTTTCTCACCTAATGGCCCCATATCAACTTCACGAGTAACAAATCCCGCACCGGCTTCACTATTATTCACTGGCTGTACAGTAACGACGATTTTTTCAGCATTTTCAGCAGCTACACTTGCTGATACAGCTAATGTTTGTGCTATAGCACAAGCTATTGTCGAAATAATAAATTTCTTCACGATAGACTCCCTAAATGTATTTTTTAGTTATATAAACCCATCGCTATTAAAAGTTTTATATAACGATACCCGTTGCGAATGTAATGTACATCATTGTATAAGATTGTATATAGCGAGGTGGGCGCCGACTATACACCGAATAACATGTAAATAAAATGATGTATTTGCTAATAATAAAATTATGAAATTGTTTCTGAATTTAGATCAAAAAAATGCCCGCTTAAGCGGGCATTTGAGGAAATGAATCGTAACAGAAGGGATCTTGAGAAATTAATGCTCTGTTTTTTCTGTTACTGAACTATGATCATCATGTTTTTGGTGACGGTGATGACCATCGATCATACTGCGGAATGTTTGAGTAAAAGTGTCACCCAGAGTACATAAGTAGAAGTGCGCACAAATAAACATTAATGCCACGATCCCTAATACTAAGTGTGCTTTTAGCATCCAATAGCCTTCACCAAGTACTTCAGGATATAAACATAATAATCCAGTAACCAATAACAGCGGCACTAAACCAAACATCACTCCTAAGTAAGCGAGTTGTTGAAGAGGGTTAAACTTGTCAGTTTCAGTTGCTGCAAAAGGATGAGGTTCGCCTTTCATTATGCCATAAAGATAAAAGCGAGCTTGTTTGATGCAACGACCAA
The DNA here is from genome assembly GCF_011045835.1 of Proteus terrae subsp. cibarius. NCBI lineage: Bacteria > Pseudomonadati > Pseudomonadota > Gammaproteobacteria > Enterobacterales > Morganellaceae > Proteus > Proteus terrae. The sequence goes on along the minus strand of NZ_CP047349.1, from coordinate 2,532,751 downwards.
TTAGCCCACTAAATCTTACTTTGTAATGTACACCATTACTGGTTGTTAGATTGATAAGGATAAAACCAATCCAAAATGCAATCAGTACAAAGCCACAGATCTTATGTAATAGCACCATTGAAGTGACATTACCGATAGAGAAGTGCCCTAAAAATCCACTCAATAGTAATAGGATAAACAGTAAAGCATTACCCCAGTGCCAAAAACGAATTGCTTTAGAGTATAAATAAACCCGTTCTTCTTCATAATGACCAGAATGTTTTGGTGCAAGGGCATAGCGTAGTAAGCCATGAATAACTAATACTGCTATCATAGCAACGATTAATAAACCGGCTGCCATTAACCATACAGGCCAATAATCTGGCGTATAATGGAGTTCTGCTCCCCAGATACTAGTCATGCTTTATCTCCCTGATGGATTTCTTTACGACGGAATAAACTTGTTTTTCCGACATTATCTAATTGGTATTGATAAACGGATTTTTGTTTGATCCAAGCCTGAATTTCAGGTGAGTCAATGCGACCAAAAGCAAGCGCATCTGTTGGGCATACCGATACACATGCAGGTAATTCACCTTTAGCTAATCGAGTATCAGAACAGAAGTTACATTTATCTGCGATATGCGTCATTGGGTTGATATAACGAACATGGTAAGGGCAAGCACCAACACAGTAATCGCAGCCGATACACAGCTCTTTTTTCACCTGAACGATACCATTCTCATCAATAAAAGAGGCACCAGTAGGGCAAACAGAAACACAAGGTGCATCTTCACAATGCTGGCAAGAAACACGGAAAAATTGGTAATGTGGATTACCCGCTTCGTCGTCATGAGGGCCTTGAATTTGGACTTGAAGCCGGCTAAATCCTTCAGGAATGTCATTGATGACTTTACACGCAACAGTACAAGCTTGGCAGCCAATACAACGCTTCTCATCATGTAACATGACAAATTGTTTATCATTATTGTTCATTGTTATTTTTTTCCTTAAGCCCGACTAATTCTGACACCTGATGTATGTACATCAGTACCTGATACAGGACTAATTTCATGAGGTAATAAGTTGCCACAGTGAACACCTGTTGTAGTCGCTGCTGTTCTCGCACCTGCTTTTGCACCTGATCCCATATAAACAAATACAGTGTCAGGGCGAATGCCTTCTGTTATCAAAGCATGTGCTTTTTCTTTGCCTATATTGTTTTCCAGAATGATTTCATCACCATGTTTAATTCCATGGTTTTTAGCTGTTTCAGGGTGAAGCCAAACAGGATTTTCCCACATTAATTCAGCTAATAACGGTACATATTGTGTTGCACCATTAGTATGAACGGCGACTTTACCTTGGATAAAATAAAGCTCGTCTTTTTCTTTTAATGGGAAGTTGTGGAAGCGTGGAATGCCGTAGTTTTCTAAACGGCTTTCTAATTCTTCAGAGTAGATTTCAATTAAGCCACTTGGTGATTTAAAGGAAAGGGCTTTTTCCATTGTATTGTTGCTATCAACATGTTTAATTGCATCTGGATATTGCTCAACAAAGGCTTTTACATAAGAAGGTTCGCGTAATAACAGTGGAATACCATAAGAGATATAGCCTTTTTTATGCATCTCTTTATAAAGTTCTTCACTACCATTAACTTGATAAAGCTGTCTTACTCCCATATTTTCCCAAGGGAAACAGGCTTCTAATCCTAATGCTTTACCTAATTCCATCCAAATTAACCAACTTGGTTTAGTATCACCAATCGGTTCGACAACTTGCTGGCGTAATGCATAAGCTGGGTTTAAACCTGAAACATCAGCAACTTCTTCATCACGTTCTAAATAGGTACATTCAGGTAAAAGATAATCGGCATAAGCGGCACTTTCACTTAAATACACATCACAGCTAACAATTAAGTCTAATTTCTGTGCGGCTTTCTCTAGATCAGGACGACAACTCACTGTTTGGAATGGGTTATGACGAGACATAATCCATGCTCGTGTTTGATACGGCACGCCTTCTAATGTTGAATCGATAATTGATTGAACAATACCACCACCTTTATTGATGTACTTAAATTGAGGAGCTGTTGCATCAATACGTTTTGCGGTAATTTCAGGCATACCTTTAACGCTTGGTTTCGCTAATTCAGGTGCAACATCAATACCTGCTAATTTGTTGTATTTTGTCGCTGCTTTTTTCTGATACATACCGCCTTCACGTTCAATGTTGCCAAGTAACGCATTGAAGGTGAAGATCATTCTACGCATATTAATTTCTTCTTTATTAAAGGTTGCGCGGTGACCTGGCATAATCAGTGCGTGAGGTGCTTTTGCTGCAATCTCACGAGCAATACGAACAATATCTTTAGCTGGAACATCAGAATGTGCTTGAGCCCATTCAGGGGTTGTGTCTTGTAGAACCTCTTTTAATTGTGGGAAACCTATCGTAAATTTCTCAATAAACGCTTTATCGTAGAGATCTTCTTTAATTAAGATATGGCACATTGCCATCAGAACAGGTAAATCTCCACCAGGGCGGATTGCGAACCACTCATCTGCTTTACTTGAAACAACAGACAAACGAGGGTCAAAACTGACGAGTTTTGCGCCACGTTCTTGTGCTGTCATCAGTTCATGAGTTTCGGCGACTTCAATACCTTCATAAAGGTTATGACCAAAAGAGAGAATATATTTAGAATTCGCTAAATCCATCTTAAGATCACCGCCCATCATAACGGATGCTGCGATAGCTTTTCCTGCTGGACAAGTAGATGCGTGTGTAAAGGTGTTTGGAGAGCCAAAAGCGGCCGCCAAATGGAAAAGATGAGAAGAGAGTGAACCTGATTTAGATGAAAAAGAGATACTTTCTGCACCATAATTTTGTTTTATGGCATTCATCTTTTCTGCAATTTCTTTATAAGCTTGTTCCCAGCTTATCACTTCCCACTCACCAGCGCCTCGTGGGCCTTTGTGTTTCATGGGTTTGACAATTCTGTTTGGATCATTAACTAGGCTAACACCACTTCCGCCTCTTGCACAAACTCGGCTACTTTGGTGTTCAGCATTTCTATTTCCTTGGATAAAGACGGTCTTGTTGTTAACAACCTGGGCTTCTATCGGACAACGATAAGAACACATTTCACACAGGCTAGGTGTTAATGTTGACTGACCCTTAAGAGAATCTACAGGATTAAATGCAAGTGCACCTGGTGGTAAACTACTCACGGTACAACCCACACATCCTATCCCCATCCCCTTAATGAAAGAACGACGACTAATACTCATATAACCTCCAGTTTCTTCTTATAGCTAAATATTATATACGGACGGTTAAATAAATATTTGAAGGCGTCTCCATTTTATTAATCCATAAGTGATGAGTTAGTTGTAAATAATAAATAATAGAGAATAAGAAGTTAATAAATATCACTAAATAAATTAACTAAAATAGACAAAATCAAATGATAATTATTTTCTTCTATTGAATGCTATTATAAAAATTTGGGGAAGGAATAGGGGATTTTAAGTGATATGACATTAATGGATAGTTCTTTTAAATTCACAGGCTTATATCATTAATTTGTTTTATTAAAGTGTATTTAAAATATATGATTAATAATAATTAAAGTTTGACAAAAAAGCCTATCGATATATAATTATTTATATATCGAAATGACATTATATTGTAATTAATTTGTTATTTGAAAATCATAATAAATAATACTTTTGATGTTATTTAAATCCAGTTTCTTCTTAAATTATCTTCTTATGAAAAATAGCTAACTTATTATTATGATGATAAATGCAAATAAAATAGAAAAATAAATAGGTGTTTTTTTATACAATAAATATTCATCGAGACGTGATCAGATTGATACTAAAAATGAGACAATTTATAAATTATTGTTCATTATGTTTAAATATTAATTAATGATATTAATCGTTATGGAACTGTGTCGTGATTGTCAAAAAGAGGTATTTTTTGTTTTATGTGTCTCAATAGCATTAATGCTAGGTGAAGATGCGTAGGAAAAAGATGAAGTGAAATGTTAAAAAATGGCGACTCTTTTGAATATTCAAAGTCACCATCTTATGTGTAGTCGTTATTGTTTTTTCCGTTATTTGTTGTCTTGGTATTGTCTATATAGAAGAAAGGATTTAAAACAGCATGACAATTAAAACAAGACTCAATAACAGAGGATAAACTCTTGCGTGCCATTTATCAGGAATGCGAGATAAAAAACGTTCAGAGATCTTCAAGCCAACCCAAGTACTACAAATCAGAATAAGTGCAGCTTTTAACCAAATATAACCAATAAAACCTGATTCACTATTTAAAGGTGAGGTAAAAGAAAGGGCGACATAAGTAAATGTTGCCGTGAGAGCTAAAGGTAAGGTTAATGCATTTGCCATTGCTGCTGATTGTGCCATGGGTGTTCCTCTACGGCGCAATAAAGGTACTGTCATGACACTTCCACCAACGCCTAAAAAAGCAGCAATAATACCAATCACTGTACCATTAATACTTTCTTTTGCTTTAGTTACTGTTTTTGAGTTGTGAGTCGGAGCCATAAAACCGGGGCGAAAATAACAATCTAAAATAGTGACAAAGAGATAACCAATAAAGATCCATTTGATCCACGTACCTTCAACTGTTAATGCGAGAAGAGCACCTAAGATCCCACCAAAAGCGATACCCATAAACAGAATGGACATGATATTCCAATCAAGCCTTTTGGCTTTATGGTGTTTAATGGTGGTGACTGTCGCAGAAAACAACATAATTAATGCAGAGGTAGCAACTGCGATTTGCATAGCATGTTCAGCAGGTAAGCTGTCTATTCCCCAAAGTGTCAGAATAAGTGTATAGAGTAAGGGAACAGTAACAAAACCTCCGCCAAAGCCAAATAACCATGTTGTGATGCCTGAAATTAAACCAAAAGAAATCAGCCAGAGTGTCATTTCAAATCTCCTGTTGAGTCAGGAGATTAACAATATAGAATAAAGTGATGGCTTACCCACGCGATAATGACAAGTTTATACGAATTTAGGACAATTTAAATATTATGCGTAATATCGATATCAACAGTGTGGATGATCTTCCTCGTGATATTTTGGCATTAGGCTCTGATTATCCTTATGACACATTACTTGAAGCTCATCATCATCGGCGTGCGCAATTTTTATATGCCCCTAGTGGGGTAATGAAAGTTAAAACAGAAGATGGTCAATGGATTGTATTGCCTTACAGTGGCGTGTGGATCCCTGCAGAAAAAGTACATCAAGTGCTAATGTTGGGTAGTAGTACTTATAGTCTCTATATTGAGCCTAATAAAATTCCTCGTCATTCAGAATATTGTGAGGTTTTACAAGTTTCCCCTCTGCTTCATCAGTTATTACTTTCTGCCAATGAACTTCCTTTACTTTATGATTTAGGTGGGCGAGATAGCGCATTATTGACTTTGCTTTGTCATGAATTATCCCAAGCTAAGCCATTACCTTATTTTACGCCATTACCGCAACATGCTTTATTAGATGAATTGTGTACTGAATTTATGTCACGACCTAATATTCGCACAACACCAGAAATGTGGGCTGAAAAATTAAATAAGAGTCTACGTACATTTACTCGTCTTTTTCATAAGGAGACAGGACTTTCTTTTCGAGATTGGCGTCAAAAAGCGTGTTTAATGTATGCGTTAACCGCTTTAAAGAAAGGAGATTCAGTCACTGAGGTTGCTTTAGAGCTGGGTTATGAAAATCCGAGCGCTTTTAGTGCAATGTTTAATAAAGAGATGGGATATTCACCGAAATTGTTTTTAAAACGATTGAAAGAGTTTTAATAAAACAGACATATATAAGAGTAAACATAATTAGTGATAATGATATTTATCAGATACTTTTTAAGTCAAATTGCATTGTTCAAAAAAGAAACAAAAAAATTCCTTCCAATATCAGTGCGTTAAAACTTGATTAATAGAGAGTGAGGGGGGTAAAATGTAGCCCGTCCATAAGTCATGCTTTATCTTCCTACGTATGTTCCCTTAGTTAAATGGATATAACAAGCCCCTCCTAAGGGCTAGTTACAGGTTCGATTCCTGTAGGGAACGCTCTGAATCCATTCGTATTAGTTCGCCTTCGTTCGTAAAATCCCACAAAATTCAATATACACAATAATTTCCTTTCCGTTGTGGTTCTTATTAGTTCGTTGGAAAACCTCTATCTTTATTGGATAAATTTTTTCTCCAGCGAGATTTTACCCAAAATGTTAACTGTAAAGCAGACATCATCATTTAAAGCAAAAGATAAACCGTATAAGGGCTCTGGTGGTATCTATTTGTGTCGGTAACACATCAAACATTCAATTTCATGGACAATAAATAATTACTGCGATGGTAGAAAGTATTGTTTATGTAGCAATGAAGTCGATTGTAGAAAATCTTGGTATGAGTTGGTTGATTAAATCAAAAAAATCAATAAAAACAATGATAAATACAACTTTGTTCATATGAATATGGTCGTTATAGATAAAGAATTACGTAATATTTTATGTATGGCATTAAAGAAATTAAATGGTTGGCTGCTCAGGATTAACTCATCTAAGGTGAAAGAAGGTATCCGTAACTATTCCGACTATAGCCGAAATCAGACGATTGTTTTGCAATTATTATTAAATATACTGTGTTTGTATACAGTGATTGTGTGCAGTTGAATATAAAAAGGAATTTATATGAGTGATAATGAAGATAGAGATATTCGGATTGAAATAACCGATGGCGTCAGTAGTCATGATTACTATGATTATGATGAAGATGATAATTCAAATTACACAGATAATGACGATGAAGATCGAGACAGAAACGAAAGAGAAAGAGATATTCAAGATGCCTCTGATATTGATTTAAACCAATATCCTGAAAAGCTAGTAATGGCATCAGCTGGTCTCCCTGCTTTAGGTTTCCTTACCTATCAAGGTGTTCTTAGTTTTACATCAACTCCATTTGTTTCCGCTAATATTAAGAGTGTCTTTTCTAAGTCATTGACAGCGTTGAGAGCTAGTGCATTAGAAGCAATTTCTATTGCTCCAAAACTGGCTAGAGTTACAGGTGTCGGAATTGCAATCGAAGGATTGTGGCCAAGTAGTAATATTATGTCTACTCAAGCTGAAATGGCTCTGCTGGGAAAATACGGTGTTTTAGACAGAGATATTTTTGATAGAAATAAATCTCGTAAAGTTACAACCATGCCTGCTGATATTGTTACTAATCAAATTAGCAACATTGGTAAAAAAACATCATTAAGTATACATACTCAGGTTATGTCTGCTTTAGATAAGAATACTGGAAAGCAACGAACCATTGTATCAACGGGTCAGGCTATTAGTATTCCAATCGTAAAAGCAACAGCAACAAGCACACCTAATGTTTATACCGCTCCTATTATTGCAGGCGCAAAGTCAGTGCGTATTAGCGTTTCTGAAAACAAAGTAGATAAAAATAAACAGGTAGTCATCAACTCTAAGCCTAATGCTAGATATTATATTCCTTCATCTAAATTAAAGACTCATCATGCGATTGTTGATTTTGGCGGAAAGCATGAAGCTCTTTATGTCTCTATTATTGACGTTATTGATATAAATAATGAAAAGCAAATAGTGGAAAAAGAATGGGCTGAATGGTCGACTCTATATCCTTTAGAAGCCGCATTATTAGAACTTGAAGAAGCAAAAAAAAGATTAGCTGATATTGATAAACAATATCAGGCTCAAGTTGCTGTTATTAATAAACTCAAAGCTACGCCAGAAGGTTTGGCGTTAGCCGATCCTGTTAAAAATCCTCTTATTTATAAACAGGATAGCAAGCAATTAAAAATAACAAAACAAGAAGTTAAATTTAATGACAAAGAGTTATTAAAAGCAATTTTGAGTCGGCCTAATGACTATCCTAACATAGTTGTTCAAAAATTAGCTAAAGAGTCTATTAAGGGGCCTCAGTTATTTGCTGTTGCAGCTCTTTTAAGTGCTTTATGTGATTCAATTTTAAAAACCCACGCTCAAATCGAAGATGCAAAGAAAAAACTGGCTCCCATTCTCGAATCACGCAAAAAAGCAGAGGGAAAGAAAAAAGCTGCTGAGGATAAGGTCGAGGATATAGAGAAAAAATTGGGTGCTTATGGTGAGGTAAATACCAAAGGAAAATCTAGTGGCCGTGAATTTAATAAAGATAAAGCTGGTGGACCAATTAAAGATTTAGATTGGAAAGATGTAAAAATCGATCGTGATGGCGTTGATAAAGTAAAATTACACACAGGGCGTTTTGGTGAGTCAGCTGATAACAAGGAAATGATTGATCGACTGGAAAAAATATTGCGTGGTGAAATAAAAGCTACTGATATTGACAAGCGGTTTTATACACATGAAATTAGAGAATTGGAACGGTATCGTAATTTAGGTATTAAAGATCGCGAGGTTCCGAATAATATTGATGAGGTTTGGAATAATACTCATACAGCGACACTAGAAGATTATAATATCAATGAACGGACGCAGCCTTTATATACACCAGAGGCTATCGAAGCATATGATAAATCTCAGGAGATAAGATAATGATTGATGTTGAAAGTATTTATAAAAACGAAAGCGTAGAAGATGTGCTTCTATATTTTGCCCCAAAAACGACGTACCCAAGCATTGATCGTTGTTATGTGAGATATAAATTTGAAGTTGTTGAAAAAGCTATACTTATAAAAACAATGGGTAAGCTTTTACAGGAAGGTAAATTAGCTAAAGATAAGAAGGGGCTAACAATTAAAGGCCCTAATTGGAAAGAGCCTAAATTTGTTACTCAAAAAAAATACGGAATTAAATAGATTTAAATCCATTTCGGTGGATTTTTTATTTTCTCATTAAAGTACGTTCTCAAATGTGCCAGTTGTTGTTGTTCAACTTCGGACGCAACGACTGGCATGTTTAGACATTCTATATGCGACACCACTTGTGGCTAAATCGACATTAATCTTGTCTTTTTCTTCTTGAGTTAGATTAGCTAAGTTCATATCGGATCCAGTTAGTTTTTGGAGAGTATAGCGAGGAGGGGGATTAAAAATGAAGGGAGGGTATAAAAGTATCACCTTTCTCACAGGTTCGATCTACAAATTAACTTCACTTTTCTTGATTGGGTAAAATATTTTAAATTCTATAATTTCCACATATAAATCAATATCAACTCCATTGTTTGTGGAGTCTGTAGGGAACGCTATCTATTACCTATTTTGTAAATTTAGAAATTATTCCTAGAGCAGTGTTTATCAATCCACGCTATTATCGCTATTATTTTGCTTCCTCATTCAATAACCAGTAATAAATTTAGGTTTTTATATGGATATAAAATCAATTAATGATATTCGATATTTAAAGTTTTTATTTATTACTTATTTTTTTCTGCTGGTGGGGTGTAATTCTAGGCCTACTGATGTCCTCGTACCTCCTGAAAATTTTTATCAAGCTTCAGAAAAAGTTTATCGTTCAGGGCAACCAACACGCGGTGAAATGAAATGGTTAGAAGCCCAAGGTATCAAGACGATTATTAACTTACGTGAATATCATAGTGATAGTGATGATGTAAAAGGCACGCAACTAGAAACTTTTCACGTAAAAATGAACGCAGGTAGAATTAATGATAAGGACGTCATTGAGGTATTACGTAAAATAAATAGCACGCCTGATCCTGTGTTAGTGCATTGTTGGCATGGCAGTGATCGCACAGGGACTGTTATAGCAATGTATCGGCTAATATTTGAGAATTGGACAAAAGAGCAGGCAATTGCTGAATTAAGAAAAAAAGAATACGGCTATCACGAACTCTTTTTTCCTAATATTATTCAATACTTAGAAGAAGTTGATATTTCCTCAATAAAACAACAAGTCTTTAATCAGCAGGTTGCGAATAAATAAACAACTTATTGATTTAATACGCTATTTAAGAAATGAAAATAGTGTATGCTAAATAATAAAGACGATGTTTATAAATTTATGTGGAAATAAAATGTCAGACAATCAGATTAACTTGATGTCAGAAATCACTTGCCCGTATTGTCATACTCTATTAAACCCCCTTGAAGGCGATTGTTGTGTATTTTGTTCTTATGGAACAGTATCTTGCCCACCGATTCAAGAAGAAAAATCATCTGGGAAAACATCATGTTGCTATCAACATGAGAGCAAATAATTATTTATCTATAACAGTTAAATAAAATAATTTTATATTCAAAGGTAAATTAAACATCAATTAATTTATTGGTTTGATTTTAAAAATATATTCTTGTTTAAAAAATAAATTACTGCTAGATTTTATTTAGTCTATTTATAAGGTTTATTTTTATGTCATATTTCACAACCTCTCCAGCAATTATTATTACCATCACTTAGTGGTGGGGATTGGTTGTATTAAGAACCCGCCAGATAAGCGGGTTTTTTTATTTTTAAACTCCTTATCTGGTACAAAGATAAAGATAAGGACAATAAATGTTTACTTCAGAAGAAGTTGATCAACATACCCAATCTCTAACGCAGCTAATTGTAAATGCAGACCAAGCTATTACTGACGAAAATTTTGAGTATCTAATGAGTTTTTATACTGAAAATGGCACGTTAGTGGTTAAAGATGATTTGCATGTTTCTGGTAAGCCTTCACTAAAAAAGCATTTATGACAATTGCTGGATTTTTTAATCACTCATTACAAGTTTCTCAAGGAAGAGTGAAAGCTATTTTTGGTGAAGATTGTGCACTTGTTTTAGCACAAACACTTTTAAGTGCAAATATGCCAAATGAAGGAAAGTTTAATACAGTAAGAGAAGCCACTTATGTTTTTAAACTTATTAATGACCAATGGCTTTGTGTTATAGATAACTCTTATGGAACTGATTTATTAAAATCATCTTCTGATGCTCGTTTGCATTTTTTCTGTGGAAAAATTGCTTCTGGTAAATCAACGTTAGCAAAATCATTTGCTAAATCGCCCAGAACGGTATTAATCAATGAAGATGAATGGTTATCGCGACTTTATCCAAATCAAATAAAGACAGTAACTGACTATATTGAAAAAAGTGAGTTAGTGAAGGGGGTATTAAGCGAACATATTGCAGTTCTTCTTAATGCTGGAAATACCGTTATTATGGATTTTCCAGCGAATACACCAAAGCAGCGAAAATGGCTAAAATCATTAGCTGATAATACGGGAATGCCTTATTTATTTCATGTTTTGAAAGTAGAAAGTGCTGAGTGTAAAAAACGATTATCTTTACGTAATCAATCAGATGAGAATCCGTTTAAAACCACAGAAGTAGAGTTTGATTTTATTACACAGCATTTTTCGTACCCTGATCCAGAAGAGCGATTAGTGATAAAAGAATATAATTAAATAACATCATAGATTTTTATATTAGCCCATAATATTGGGCTAATATTTTAAATCAGCTCGATAAGATAATCACAAAAACCGAATTATCTTATAAGATCAAAGCCTAATAAAAGTACCACTTATCATGCATTGACAGTATTATGTGTAGAGTTTATGAATATGCGAACTATGATGCTGTCCATCATAAGATAATTAGCGGAGAACATTATGAAGTATCGCCTGTGCGGTGTTGCTCTTTCAGTCGCCTTACTTTCAGGATGTGCAAGTACCCCTAATAATGGGGAGGGGCGCTCTGACCCATTGGAAGGGTTCAACCGCCAGATGTTTGATTTTAACTACTATGTTTTAGACCCCTATATCTTACGCCCTGTTGCGGTTGTTTGGCGTGATTATGTGCCACCACCAGCAAGAAATGGCTTATCTAACTTTTTAGGTAACTTAGAAGAGCCGGCAAGTATGGTAAACAGCGTATTGCGTGGTGACTTTGAGAAGGGGGCAAAACATTTTGGTCGTTTCTGGATTAATACCGTTTTTGGCATGGGTGGCTTAATAGATGTCGCTGGTATGTCTAAAGAAACGATGGAAAAAGAAGTCCCAATGCGATTTGGTAGCACGTTAGGTCATTATGGTATGGATTATGGCCCTTATGTGGTTGTACCGGGCTATGGTAGCTTTACTGTCCGTGAAGAGGGCGGTGACTGGGCTGACTTAACGTATCCTATGCTGAGTTATTTAACATTTTGGATGTCAGCAGGTAAGTGGGCATTAGAGGGCATTGAAACACGGGCACAATTGCTCGACTCCGATGCGATTTTACAAAATTCTTCTGATCCATACTTAATGATGCGCGAAGCTTATTTCCAGCGTAACGACTTCCAAGCAGATGGCACTGTAAAAGAAAATCCTAATGCGAAAGCCATTGAGGATGACTTAGATTCTATCGATTAGTTTATTATCTTTGTTAGCTTGATGAATAAATAAAAAATGGTCTTAAAAAAGACCATTTTTTGTATAAAAAGCACAGTGAGAAATTAGAAACGGTAGTTAAAATTCATACCGTATAACCATGCTTTACCTGATGATTCAAACTCATATGCAGGTAATGGTAAATCTTCAGATAATTTCTCTTTGATTGTGACTTTTTTACCGTGCATATATGCTAAGCCAACATCAACAGACATATCTTTGTTAAATGCGTAGGTTGCCCCTGCACTTAACCAGAAACGGTCTTGGTCTGGAATAGAGATTGAGCGTTTATCAGCAGGAACAGGGCTGTCATCAAAAGCAATACCAGTACGGAATGTCCAGTTATCATCGTGATAATAGGTTGTACCTAAAGCGACACGCCATGCATCACGGAAGCCTTCTTCTTTCTTGAAGAGTTGCTGACCATCACTCTTACGAGTGGCTCTTAGCTCTTCGAAAGCACTCCAGCTTGTATAAGCGAAGTTATAGTGAACCGCCCATTTTGGTGCAACGCGGTGATAAGCGGCAAATTCCCAAATTTCAGGTAGGTTAAGGTCAAGTTTACCTTTAATGGTTTCACCGTTAGTGCCTACAATTCCCATTCCTTCGAGTTGTGGAATTGAACGTAGGTCACTTTGGTACTCACCGTCTTTAAATTTGACTTTCACTTTAGAACGGTAAGTGAAACTAATACGGTTACCTTCATCAAATTCATATAATAAACCGGCGTTCCAACCAAAGCCCCATGCATCACCCTTCAATTGAGCAAAGCGGTCACTTGGCGATAGGCTTGATAAATATTTACCTAATCCTTGATATTGAGGGTTTGAGCTATTTGATAATTTGGAACCTAAAACTTTACCTGCTTCACCCACATGACGAGTAATTTCAGCATCAGCATAAAGGGCATTTAACCCTAAACCAACACTAAATTGATTATTTACTCGATAACCTGCACTTAAGTTTAAGTTCATGGTTTTTAAATCGGTTTTACCACCGATGAGTCCTGCAGGATAATCGCTTGGAAAATCTGTTGCTAAACCAAAGTTTGTGGTACCTGATGCACCAATCGCCCATTTATCATTAATAGGGGCAACAAAGTGGATATTAGGGACTAATGCACTTGGTGCGATATCTTTTGCAGTGGTATCAGTGCCAGTGAGAGGTGATTTACCTTTAACATCAACGCCTGGATTAATAAGGATAGCACCGACAGAGAATTCAGGGCGATCGAACATGGTAAGTGCAGCTGGGTTACGGCTACCTACGCTTGCGTCATCGGCGATAACGCCTTCCCCTGAAAATGCACGCCCTAGTGCTGAAGTAGAATATTCATTTAACTGAAAACCGGCAGCGCCTGCTTGAGAGGAAATTGCTCCTACAATGGCAGCTAGTGCTGTGCGAGTAAACAGGTTTTTACGGTTCATGACCTAAACCCTCATAATTTTTTTAAGTTAGTAACTTCTGATTAGAAGCGCTGGATTTTAGGTGCGGTTGTCGTTATGACAAATCAGACCAGTTGATTAAGTATAAAGTTGATTACTCCAAATGTTGCAAGTATGTTTTGAAAATATTTCCATTTAGATTCAATAATTGAGATTTGGTTAACATATTTTTCACAAAATATGCCAATAAAGATGTTTTTGATTGTTAAATAAACAGAATAATCAATTATTTTTGTAAAATTGTAATAAAATTTGAGCTAAAGCAGTTTATTTTATTTTTTTGCGATTATGATAGATAATTAACATTTCTTTCGTTGGGAGACTAAAATGGCAGACGCAATTAATCGTTGTAGTGCAGAAGAAACCGCTGCTTGCTGTTGTGTAGATGTGGGTACTATTATTGACAATAAGAATTGCACAGCGTCATATCAGCATGTCTTCGCTGATAAAGCACAAGCGCAAGCAATGTTAGATCAACTTAGTGCAAAAGCACAATCTATCGCTTCAGAGCCTTGCAAAATCGATCAACAATTTGCTGACGTTGATGGTGGTGTTCAACTTACCGCTGATTTTACATTCTCTTGTGAAGCAGAAAACCTAATTTTCCAGTTAGGATTACGTTAATCCTCTGAAATTAATAGATTTAAGGCTGTTGAAATTCGACAGCCTTTTTTATATCTCTCGTTCACCCCATTCTCTTTTCTATCATTATTGTTAAGTTTCAGACATTTAATCGAAATATTGAGCGCTAACTCCCACTTCTCGTAAAATGACGTTTCTGAAAGGTGAAATTTTTGTTAACACTATTATCAGGTCAGACCTCTTTGGTGTTAGGAAATCATTTTGTCAGGAGCCGTTATGAAGTCATCAACGAACAGTGCTATGAAAGATCGCATCGCCATTATCAGCGGGCTACGCTTACCTTTTGCTAAACAAGCGACTGCGTATCGAGGAGTACCTGCAGTTGAATTAGGGCGTTCAGTGGTTCAAGAATTAGTGACTCGCAATGAAATTCTTCCCGAAATTATTGATCAACTTGTTTTCGGTCAAGTGGTTCAAATGCCAGAGGCACCTAACATTGCCAGAGAAATTGTTCTTGGCGCAGGGTTAAGTGTAAAAACTGATGCTTATAGTGTAACAAGAGCATGTGCAACAAGCTTTCAGGCGATTGCTAATGTTGCTGAAAGCATGATGGCTGGACATGTTTCTGTCGGTATTGCTGGTGGTGCAGACTCTTCTTCAGTTTTGCCTATCGGCGTTAGTAAAAAGCTTGCGGATGTTTTATTAAGCCTTAATAAGGCCAAATCATTAGGTCAGAAATTAAGTTATTTAAGCCAATTACGATTTCGTGATCTCCTTCCTGTGGCACCCGCAGTTGCTGAATATTCAACGGGGTTGCGTATGGGAGATACAGCGGAGCAAATGGCAAAGACTTATCATATTTCCAGAGTTGCTCAAGATGAATTAGCGCATCGTTCTCATCAATTAGCAACGAAAGCATGGGAAATGGGTAAATTAGATGATGAAGTCATGACTGCGTTTTTCCCACCTTACAAAGAAGGTTTTCATCAAGATAACAATATTCGTAAAAATTCAGTTCTTGATTCTTATGCCAAACTCAAACCAGCCTTTGATCGTCGCCATGGTAGTGTCACTGCCGCAAACAGTACGCCATTAACCGATGGCGCAGCCGCTGTATTAATGATGAAAGAATCTGTTGCCAAAAGTCTCGGTTATCAGCCTTTAGGTTATTTGCGTAGTTATGCTTTTACAGCGACAGATGTTTGGAAAGATATGCTATTGGGACCATCATATGCCACACCACTTGCGCTTTCTCGCGCTGGTCTTGCATTGAGTGATTTAACGTTAATTGATATGCATGAAGCTTTTGCTGCACAAACATTAAGCAATTTGACACTATTTGCCAGTGAGCGTTTTGCTAAAGAGCAACTAGGATTATCCAAGGCGATTGGAGAAGTGGATATGGATAAATTTAATGTGCTAGGCGGTTCTATTGCTTATGGGCACCCATTTGCAGCGACTGGCGCAAGAATGGTCACACAGACACTACATGAGCTTAAACGTCGAGGTGGAGGATTTGGGTTAACCACTGCTTGTGCGGCTGGTGGATTAGGTGCAGCGATGATTTTGGAGGTGGAATAATGGAACAACAAACAACACTAGAAAAATCATCTGTTTTTCAATTCTCAGTTCGTAATGACAAAGTAGGCATTATCACTATTGATGTTATTGGTGAAAAAGTAAACACACTAAAAGCAGAGTTTGTACAGCAGTTTCAAGATGTTTTAAAGCAGGCTCAGCAACACTCCGGTGTAAAAGGATTGATTATCACTTCGGGTAAAACAGACAGTTTTATTGCGGGTGCGGATATCTCCATGATTGCGGGTTGTAAAACCAAAGAAGAAGCGAGTGCATTAGCAAAAGCAGGGCAGGATCTTTTTACGCAACTTGAAAATTACCCATTGCCTGTTGTAGCGGCTATCAATGGTGCATGCCTTGGTGGAGGGCTTGAATTAGCCTTAGCCTGTCATGGACGAATTTGTTCTGATAATAATAAAACACGTTTAGGGCTTCCTGAAGTGCAACTTGGATTACTACCAGGCTCTGGCGGAACTCAACGTTTACCTCGTCTTATTGGTGTGACATCTGCGTTAGATATGATTTTAACGGGTAGACAAATTAATGCGAAACGAGCCTTAAAATTAGGTCTTGTAAACGATGTTGTCTCACAAGATATTCTATTAGAAGTTGCAGCTAAATGGATTTTATCAGGTAAAAAAGATCAGAAAAAACATTCGATAATGGATCGCTTTTGGGCAAATACGACTTTAGGTAGAAATATACTGTTTGGGCAAGCAAAAAAACGCACATTAGCTAAGACGAAAGGCCACTATCCAGCTGCAGAGCGTATTCTTCATGTTATTGAACGAGGCCTTGAGAAAGATATTCAAACAGGTTTTAAAGAAGAGGCTAATGCGTTTGGTGAACTAGCGATGACACCCGTTTCATCGGCATTAAGACATCTCTTTTTTGCCTCTACGGCACTTAAAAATGAAACTGGATCATCCGAAAAACCAGATAATTTACACCATATCGGTATTTTAGGTGGTGGATTAATGGGCGGTGGTATTGCTTTTGTGACTGTAACAAAAGGTAATTTACCAGCAAGAATTAAAGATATTAGCGATAAAGGAATTGCTCAGGCGCTTAATTATAGTTGGAAAGCGCTTTCAGCCAAAGTAAGCAAAAAAAGGTTATCTCCACGCGAACGTCAACGTCAAATGGGGCTACTCTCGGGTTCATTGGATTATAGCGGTTTTCATCAATCAAATATTATTGTTGAAGCGGTTTTTGAAGATCTGGCTTTAAAACAGAAAATGGTCGCAGATATCGAAGAAGTAGGAAAAGGTAAAATCATTTTTGCTTCAAATACCTCTTCACTTCCTATTCATAAAATTGCAGAAACAGCAAAATACCCAGAAAAAGTGATCGGGCTTCACTATTTTAGTCCAGTAGAAAAAATGCCTTTGGTTGAAGTTATTCCGCATGAAAATACCGATGAAAAAACTATTGCTACAACTGTAGCTTTTGCGAAAAAGCAGGGCAAGGTTGCAATAGTTGTTGGTGATAAACCAGGATTCTATGTTAACCGTATTCTTGCTCCTTATATCAGTGAAGCATTGACATGCTTAGTACAAGGAGAACCTATTGAGAATATTGATAAAGCACTTGTTCAGTTTGGTTTTCCCGTAGGGCCTATTCAGTTATTGGATGAAGTGGGTATCGATATTGGCACAAAAATAACACCAATATTAGTGAATGCATTTGGTGACAGATTTGCCTCTCCTCCTGCTGTGGATGCCATTATTGCTGATGATAGAAAAGGTCGTAAAAATGGACGAGGTTTTTATCTTTATGCAAAACATGCATTACCTTTTTCTTTAAGTAAAAATAAAAAACAGCCTGATCCGGCTATATATCGGTTATTACGAATTAAACCTAAAAGCCAATTATCTTCCTCTGAAATTACGGAGCGTTGTTTATTATTAATGTTAAATGAGGCCGTTCGTTGTTTAGATGAAAATATTATAAAGCAACCACGAGATGGTGATATTGGTGCTGTATTTGGTATCGGTTTTCCTCCTTTTTTTGGTGGTCCATTCCGTTATATGGACAGTATGGGAACAACAAAAGTGGCAGAAAAGCTCAATCAACTTGCCGATAAATACGGAGAAAAATATCGCCCTTGTGAGCGTTTAGTCGAAATGGCTAAACGAAATGAACGTTTTTACGATTAAGGTCATCACTTTACCATTGCTTTTTCCTTTTGTGACACTTGTTTTGATTGAGGCGCTTAGGCGCCTTTTTTCTTGTACTTTTTGCGTCAGATTAATAATTGATGAATTTTTAATGGAAAAAGAGGTCGAAAGTGTTAATGATAGCCAGATATGGCAAAATAGTTATTTGAAAATAAATTTAAAAACGAAATTTTTTAAAATAAAATTCTGAAAATGATGTTGATTTGTAAACCAACGGCATGATCTTAAAAAGATTAATAATGCTATTGCAATTAGGGTATTGAAGATTTTTATATGGGGATATATTGATTTAAACTGAATTAAATTAAGTATCTTAAAACTGTAAATACCAGTAATTACAAAAATAAAATAGGTTTGATAATTTACTATGCAAATTTTTATTATGCGCCACGGAGAAGCGGCTCTTGATGCTGCCAGTGATGCACTAAGACCACTGACTGAGCGTGGAAAAAGTGAATCAATAAAAATGGCTGAATGGATGATAAAGCAAGGACATATAATTGATTATGTTTTAGTCAGCCCTTATTTACGTGCTCAACAGACATTGGATGCAGTAAAAGCAGATTTAGCGCTCCCTAATAAAATAGAAACAGATGATGGACTTATCCCAGGAGGTAATCCTTCACATGTTGCACATTACTTACGTGCCTTGGGTGATACAGGATATAAAAATATTCTTGTTATTTCTCACTTACCTTTAGTGGGTTATGTTGTCGCTGAACTCTGCCCTGCGGTATGTGCTCCTATGTTTTCAACATCAACCATTGCCTGTGTTGATTTTGATTTATCAAAAGGTGCAGGGGAGTTGCTATGGCAAGTATCACCCTCAACATTGAAATAAAAATTTAAATCAACTAACTAAGTAAATAATTAACACCTTATTTCACCCGATAGGTGATTTAAGGGTTAATGCAATAGAATTTTTGAGGTTTAGCGGCGAGCAATATCGTCGTTTTCTACGAGTACTAATAATGCGGCATCACCTCCCCATTCTTTAGGGGCTTGATGAAAAGCAATTACATCAGGGTGTTGTGCTAACCAAAGAGGTGTTTGTTGTTTTAAAATATGTTTGCCATGCCCATGCATAATACAGGCACAATAAACATGCTCTCGTCTACATGCCGCAATCAATGCGCCAATCTCTTGTTTTGCAATTAACTGTGTTAATCCGTGCAAATCTAGAAAAAACTCAGGTACATAATCACCACGACGTAGCTTTTTTAATTCATAAGCATTAGCGCCTTCCCTTAAATAGCGCATTGGGCCTTCTGTGGCTAAGTTAGGCTGAAATTCATCTGAAAAATAATAAGAGGCATCAACTTGCTCTTGTTGCAGACGTTCAGGCGCGTAATGTGTCACTTTTTTACGTTTTGGCGAATGAAGTATTTTATCTTGAGGTAATTTCTTAGTACCTTTTATCATCTCCTGAAACAACTCAATTTCAGAAGGAGGTAATGAAAATTTTTTATTCATTTTTTACGATTCTTCATAGTGTTACTGTCTTTATAAGGCAATAGTACATGAAATAGTGTCAGAGATAAAAAAGTATAGGCCATAAATTTAGCGTAAAAAAAAGCAGGGAATTTACCCTGCCGAAATAGTCACATAGTTAGCAAATATAGGCTAGTTAATAAGTTGCTCTACTTATAATATCTGTGGAACATAAAATATTACTATATCTTCAGGTTTCGATAAAAAACGATAAAAAGATATTTAAATAGTCTTTTAAATTAGTTATTTGCTTTCAAGTGACTGCATATTGAATGAAAAACATCTATAGGCGCATTTTGGTACACAGTTAATTCTTTCATACTCTAAGTATGGTCTAGTTTCATTTTCTTGCTAATGAAAGTTAAATTAAAAGTATAAAACGCTAATCTTTATTTATGAATAGATCATAAATTTTGCTTTTGATTACCTGATTGAAGTTTAAAACCATAATAAGTGTATGGGTATGATCAAGATAATAATAATGTAGTGATGTTTTTTTATGGTTTCCCGCTGATTTATCGCAATCTTCATGGCAAACTACAGACTTTCTATTTCTTCAGAGGACAACAGTTTTGGATATAACACTAAAAGAGGAAGCGGTTGCTGATCTAAGCACGATCCTAGATATGTTACGTTGGGCTATGAGTCAGTTTAATTCATCTGATATTTACTATGGTCATGGCACAGATAACGCGTGGGATGAAGCATTACAGCTGGTATTACCAACCATTGCACTTCCTTTAGATATTCCAGATGCACTGTTATCAACCAAGTTAACAACTTCTGAAAAAATGGAAATTATTACGCTTATCGAAAGCCGTATTGAGCAAAAAATCCCAGTTCCTTATTTAACGCATAGCGCTTGGTTCTGTGGTCACGAATTTTATGTTGATGAGCGTGTTCTTATCCCACGCTCTCCTATTGGTGAATTAATTAATAATCATTTTGATGGTTTAATTCAGCAAGAACCAACTCGTATTCTTGATTTATGTACTGGAAGTGGCTGTATTGCTATTGCTTGTGCTCATGAATTTGAAGATGCTGAAGTTGATGCGGTTGATATTTCTGAAGATGCACTGGAAGTAGCTGAATTTAATATTGAAAACCACGGTTTAGTGCATCGTGTTTATCCAATGCAGTCAGATTTATTTAATGCCATTGTTCCAACACCTTACGATATTATTGTGACAAATCCTCCGTATGTTGATGTTGAAGATATGGGCGATTTACCTGATGAATACCAAGTTGAACCTGAGTTAGCATTAGCTTCAGGTATCGATGGTCTTGATATTACAAGACAAATTTTGCTAAAAGCGCCTGAATATCTGAGTGAAAAAGGTATTTTAGTGTGTGAAGTGGGTAATAGTATGGTTCATTTAATTGAGCAATTCCCTGAGATTCCATTTACATGGCTTGAGTTTGAAAATGGTGGACTCGGTGTCTTTATGCTGACTCGTGAACAGCTCATCGAATATTCAGCGTGTTTTTCTACTGATAAACATTGATGTAACAGCAATGAGACGGTAGATTGTTATTTATTACAAATAACATATTGATAACATCACACAGTAAAAGATAGGAATAAAGGGATGGCAGGAAACAGTATCGGACAATTATTCAGAGTCACTACTTTCGGTGAGTCTCATGGTATTGCATTAGGTTGCATTGTTGATGGTGTGCCTCCTGGATTACCTTTAACAGAAGCTGACTTACAAATTGATTTAGATAGACGTAGACCCGGAACATCGCGTTATACCACTCAACGCCGTGAACCTGATCAAGTACGCATTTTGTCAGGTGTATTTAATGGTGTTACAACAGGAACAAGCATTGGTTTATTGATTGAAAACACTGATCAACGCTCCCAAGATTACAGTGAAATCAAAGATGTTTTTCGCCCAGGTCATGCTGATTATACCTACGAGCAAAAATATGGTTTGCGTGATTATCGTGGTGGTGGGCGCTCTTCTGCACGAGAAACTGCAATGCGTGTTGCTGCTGGTGCAATCGCTAAAAAATACCTAAAAGAGAAAATGGGTATTGAAGTAAAAGGCTATCTTTCTCAGCTAGGCCCAATTACTTGTGATCTTGTTGATTGGTCTATCGTTGAAACCAACCCGTTTTTCTGCCCAGATCCTTCTCGTTTAGAAGCACTTGATGAATACATGCGTGCGCTTAAAAAAGAAGGCAATTCGATTGGTGCAAAAGTGACTGTGGTTGCAGAAGGTGTACCAGCCGGATTTGGTGAGCCTGTTTTTGACAGACTAGATGCAGATTTAGCACACGCGTTAATGAGTATTAATGCAGTTAAAGGAATTGAAATTGGTGATGGTTTTGGTGTTGTAACCTTAAAAGGCACTGAAAATAGAGATGAAATCACTAAAAATGGTTTTACTAGCAATCATGCAGGTGGCATTTTAGGTGGGATTAGCAGTGGTCAGCCTATTGTTGCTCATATCGCTTTAAAACCAACATCTAGCATTACTATTGCAGGAAAAACAATTAATCGTGATGGTGAAGAAGTCGATATGATAACCAGAGGTCGTCATGATCCTTGTGTGGGAATTCGCGCTATCCCTATTGCAGAAGCAATGATGGCAATTGTATTGCTCGATCATGCATTGCGCCAACGTGGTCAATGTGGTGATGTTGTACCTCCGCTAATGCAATGGTAATCATTCTACATCAATAACGTGGTCGATAAACTGTTGTAAGTTTGATGTTCGCTTTAAAGGTGTGAGCGCCTAATTTTATTATGCTCAGATCGTGTTGCTGTGGTTTTTTAAAATAATGAGATAAACACAGCAACGCGTCCTTCATTCCTAATAATTCGGATAGATAAATGGATTGGCTCTTTTCAGATGGCATCTACCTTCTTCTCTTCTGTGTTGCTTTAATCGCAGGTTTTATTGATTCAATAGCTGGTGGCGGTGGATTAATCACCATTCCAGCTTTGTTATCTGCGGGGATCCCGCCAGTTCAGGCTCTCGCAACAAATAAATTACAATCAGTAGGTGGCTCGTTCTCGGCTACGCTCTATTTTATACGTCGAAAGGTTATTGATTTAAAAGCGCAGCGATTTGCAATTTTAATGACTTTTATTGGTGCAGTTTCTGGTGCAATGTTAGTGCAGTTTATTAACCCCGAAATTCTTAAACAAGCGCTTCCTATTCTTACCATTGCCATTGGCCTCTATTTCCTTTTTACTCCATCAATAGGTGCTCAAGACAGTAAACAACGCATTGGTTACTATACTTTTGGGGCAATATTAGGCGGCGGTGTCGGTTTTTATGATGGTATTTTTGGACCAGGTACAGGTTCTTTTTTCGCTTTAGGTTATGTCATGTTACTTGGATATAATCTTTCAAAAGCGACTGCTCATGCTAAATTGCTCAACTTCACCTCTAATTTTGGCTCTTTACTGTTTTTTATTATTGGTGGACAGGTTATTTGGACTATTGGTTTAATTATGCTTTGTGGGCAATTTATTGGTGCTCGCTTAGGTGCAGGTTTAGTATTAACAAAAGGGCAAAAATTAATAAGACCTATGCTGGTCATTATCTCCTTTTTGATGAGTATCAAACTCATTCATGACAATCATGGCGATACTATTGCACTTTGGTTTTCTGCACTTTTTAATTAGGAATAGATGGTTTTTAAATGTCAGCACATCATTATCAACAGTTAATTGATATCTTTAATCAATGTTTTAGCGAAAGTTTTCAAACTCGTTTAGTTAAAGGGGATGATGAGCCGATTTATTTGCCTGCAAATGAAGAGACGCCTTATCACCAAATCATTTTTGCTCATGGCTTTTATGCCAGTGCTTTACATGAAATATCACATTGGTGTATTGCTGGAGAGGCTCGCCGCCAACAAGTTGATTATGGTTACTGGTATTGTCCAGATGGACGAGATGAAACCACTCAAGGACAGTTTGAAGTTGTAGAAATCAAACCTCAAGCATTAGATTGGTTATTTTGCCAAGCTGCTGGTTATCCTTTCAATGTCAGTTGTGACAATTTAGAAGGTAACTTTGAGCCTGATCGTTATGAGTTCAGAAATAAAGTTAGAGAACAAGTACTCGCTTATTTACGAGATAAAAACACGCCACCTCGTGCACAGCTATTTATTAATGCGTTACATTTGTTTTACAATACCCCAGAGCTAACCGAAGAGATGTTTCCTTATCAGGAAAATCCTTTAGTTAATTAAGGATTGCGAGAATAACTATCGCTTATCCACTGTGAAGGTTTTACCCTATAGGGTGGAGTCTGAAGTAGTAAGGTTGCTAGAACACATGTATTTATGCTCTGTTAATACAGGGTAGATATAAAAATAGCAACATTATATATTGAGGATAAATAATGCTTTCTGAGTATGAAGTGTACTTATTAGATAAAATTGACAGCCGTGTTGAACATGCCACTGATGATGAATTATTTGCAGGTGGATATTTACAAGGCCATATTACACTGGCTATTGCTGAACTTGAGCAAGAAAATAACACACAGTTAGAAGCGTTAAGAGCGCGTGTAGAAGAGAGCATTCAAAAGGCGATAAAAGCAGGTGAGCTTTCACCACCTGACCAAGCGTTAGTTTTATCTACTTGGCATGATTTAGTTAACTCAATTAATTAATCCTGCATGTCTTTTAAGAGAACAACCGGCATAAATCGGTTGTTTTTTCTTTCTTAATATCTTATTAAAATCACAGTCGTTGAGTCATATTTAAGATATTTACTGTTGAATTAGGTTGGTTTTTATACAAAAATTGATCTTTACTATTTATCAATTGTTTTTATTTGATTTTTCAAAGTCGATGTATCTCTCATTGATTAAGCATAATAGTGCTATCTTTTGTAACTCCTTGCCATTTCTGTAAAATTACTTTTAAATGTTTTTTAGGAATGTTTCTCGGGATGCAAATGATTTGCATAGAATATTTATGATAAGGATAACGATACGATGAAAAATTTCTTTAAAATAGGCCTACTGACTAGCGCAATTTTATTTTTATCGGCTTGTGATCAATTTGATTTATATAATAAAAAAAATAAGTTTTACTACAGTAATCCAAGCGAAAAAGTCATTAGTTTTAGTGTCGATGATAAAGAATATCAGGTTGAACCGGGTAAAAATGGTTATATAACGCTGTCACCTGGTGAGCATAGTTTAAAAGATAGTGCCGGTAATGATGCTCGATTTATGGTTTATGACCAGAATAATGGTGGCATACTAAATCCTGATAATTTTATGTATTACACTCTTTCAGAAGTTTATGCAGTAAAGGGAAAAACAGATCAATTTAAACCTGTCGATTACCCCGTTATTATTAATGGTTATGAATTTGAACTTCCAGTGCGTAGCACTAATGCCACATTAATCGATGGTAATATCTTTCAGTGTACTTATGCCTTAGGCGAACCATTTCCTAATGAAATCCGCACTCGCAATAAAAATAATAATGGTGGCATAAAAAATAAATGCTTTGATAAACCAGAATTTATTAAATATATTTCAGCGGAATACAACAAAGACTTAGAGCCTTTTACTCAAGAAGATGAATATAACGATTCTGTTAATCTGGATTTAGACTATATGTTACCGACAGCAGAATTTACTGATCCTGATATTCAAGCTGAAGCAGAAGAGCTTGTTTCATTATTAAATCAAGTTCAAGAAAGTGAAGATCCGAAGATCCATAACAGACTAAAAGATAAACTTCATAAGGCGACACTTGCTGTTGTTAGCGCTTATAGTAACCGTGTGGTGAAGGATTCAGTGGAAGACAATATATACTATAATCGTTTTATTATAGAGACTCAGAAGTTTCAATCTTACGGTATATTACCTAAAGATTAACGACTTAAAAAATAAGAAGCTGTTTAAGTATTAACATAAGCCATCCAACAGGATGGCTTTTTAATAAATTAAGCATAAAAGTATAAAAACACCTAAGCTGGAAACAGAGATGACAACAACACAAAACAAAATAAAAAATAACGATATTACGATCCGTCAAACACAAATCGATGATGCCACTACATTGCCTGCTATTGAGCAATCAGCAGGACAGCTCTTTAGTACTTTAGAAGACTTACGTTGGATAAGTGAAAGTGGCGTACAAAGTGTTGAAAAACATTTAGCGTTTATTGATCAGCAAGGGCATTGGGTAGCAGTTACTAGTGATAACGAACCAGTTGGTTTTATCATGACGACTGATTTACCAGAAAGCTTATTTATCCATGAGCTCTCAGTGAGCCAAGATTGGCAAAATAGGGGAATTGGTAAGTTACTTATTCAAAAAGTAAAAGATGAAGCAAAAGTACATAAGTTTGACTCTGTTACGTTGACAACATTTCGCCATGTTCCTTGGAATGCACCGTATTATCAACGTTTAGGTTTTTCTATTTTGTCAGAAAGCGAGATCCCTCATTCTTTGCAAGAAATCTTAGACGATGAAGTGGAAAGAGGGGGTTTTGTAAAAGAAACGCGCTGTGCAATGAAGTTTGAGGTTTAGCTTCTCTTTGGAAATGGTGATCTCGGGTATAATAGTAAGATAATAAAAAAGTAAAAAAATAAGCAACCGAGGTTGGTTGCTTATACATTTATTCCACTTCAATCGGCTTTCCACGCAGTAATGGTCTTACCCAAAAACGATTAGGGTGTAAGGCATTCAACACATTATCTTCAACTGGAAACGGTTCGCCAAATATTTGGCTTGCAAGAATTTCAGCCGATAAAGGTGCCGAACACAATCCACGAGAGCCTAATGCACTGATAATATAAAGTTGATGATAAGCAGGGGCTAAAGCTGGCGTTTGTTTTCTACGTTTAAATCTATCTAAATGTGTGTATGCCACTCGTAGTTTTTCAAAATCAGGTACTTCACCTAATAACGGTAAGTGATCGCGTATAGTACAACGAATACCTACTCGAGCTTCATTTCGACTAAAATCAACGTCTTTAACCCAAGAGGCTTTTGCTAAACATTGTGTAAGATGAGCTTGGTTATTTTCTTGCTCTTGCGTTGAGACTGCTAAATCTAATCTATCGCGACGAAAGCTTGCTCCCACACAATGCAAATTATCTTGGTGATCAACAGGAGTGAAATAGCCATCATAACAAAGCACAGTTTTTAGTTTTGATAATGTCTTTGTTGTTGAAATATGGCTAACTTGCCCTCTAACTGCGCTAATAGGTAATTTTTCACTTTGAGTAAAGTCTGTTATTCGATGCCCATTTGCCAAAATAACGCAATCATGTTGTGATTGAAATTGTGTTGTACTTTTTCCATCGTGATGAACAACCTTTAAGTGCCAAGATGCTTCTTGTGCACTTATTTGAGTAACTTGATGATTAAATCGCAATGTTAATCCTAATTGTTCAGCATATTTTAATGTATTGATTGTGAGTTCAGTCGGTGAAAGCCAGCCCGCTTGTGGGTAAAACAAAGCATCATAATTAACGTCTAATCCACTGATATTATTGACTTCGTCTTCATCGAGGTAACACGCTATTTGAGTAAATGGTATGGAGTTATCGATAATTCGCTGTACTTTTTTACGAATTTTTTCGTTATAAATAATTTGAGCAACGCCAGACCATTGATGTGAAAAAGGAATACCTGCTTTACTTAGGTTGTCATAAGTGCGATGAGCAAATAAAAATGCGTTTGTAAAAAATTGTTCTAGTTCATCGGATTTGCCATTAAGTAAAGGATATAACACACCTTGTCGATTACCTGAGGCATTAGTTGCGGGTTGGTTATCTTCACAATACAAGGTGACACTGGCACCTCTTTTTAGGCAGGAAAGCGCGGTAAATGTACTGGCAATGCCACCGCCTATAATTGCAATGTTCTGTGCTTTGGTTGCACTTGGTCTGGCATAGTAAGGGAGAAATTCAGGAGATGGGGGATGTGGAAAAACACCTGTCAGCATCTCTCTTTTTTGGCCAAATCCTTTGATTTTATTTATCTCAAAACCAACACTTTGCAAACCTCGCTTGACAATCCCTGCGGCAGTAAACGTTGCAAATGTACCGTTTTCCCGCATTGAATCAGCCATCGATTGAAAGAGAGTTTCGCTCCACATTTGTGGGTTTTTAGAAGGCGCAAAACCATCTAAGAACCAAGCATCCACTTTATTATGTAGTGCTTGGCGAGTTTGGGGTAACAAGATATTGATATCACCAAACCATAAATCCAGTGTAATTGCTCCATCAGCAAGAATAATGCGATGGCAACCTGCAATGGCTAATGGCCATTGAGAACAAAGTGCTTGTGAATATTTTTCCAGTTCAGGCCAATGGCAATGTGCAGATTGTAAGTCACTTTTTGTAAGAGGGAATTTCTCGAAACTAACATAATGAAGACGTTTTAAACGAGAGTCAGGGGATGTTTGCCTAAATTGATCGAAAGCTTGCCACAGTGTTAAAAAATTAAGCCCAGTACCAAATCCTGTTTCTGCGATAACACATTCAGAGCGTACATGTGTACCAAAACGTGATGGAAAATAATTTCCATGCAAGAACACATGTCGAGTTTCTTCTAGACCGTCTTGGTTTGAAAAGTAAATATCGCCAAATTGTTCAGAGATAGGTGTACCAAGTTCATTCCAACTTAAAGACGCAGTATTTATCGGGCTATTATTCACGGAACTGCCTGTATTTCTCGAAAAAATTAACTAATATCTTAGCGCCGTTAGGTTGCTTGTGCCAGCCTTAAAGGGGAAAGTGTTTTATTAGCTTATCTGTATTTTTGTAAAAAAGATCCTGATCGGACTTGTTCGGCGTACAACTGTACGCTAAAGTGCTACTCAGAAATCCCGCAGCTACAACTATTATTGTAAAGAGGTATGAATGAAGCGCGCAGTGATCACGGGTCTGGGTATTGTTTCGAGCATTGGTAATAACCAGAAAGAAGTGCTGGATTCTTTAAAAGAAGGTCGTTCCGGGATAACTTTCTCAGAAGAATTTAAAGAGATGGGGCTTCGTAGCCACATTTGGGGCAACGTTAAGCTTGATACTGAAGGTCTTATTGACCGTAAAATCCGCCGTTTTATGAGCGACGCATCGGTTTATGCCTATTTATCTATGCAAGAGGCGATAGCTGATTCAGGTCTGACTGAAGACCAAGTTTCTAATATTCGTTCTGGCTTAGTCGTTGGTTCTGGTGGTGGTTCTCCACGTAACCAAGTCCAAGGTTCTGATGGCATGAGAGCAAAAGGTCTACGTGGCGTAGGCCCTTATATGGTAACTCGTGCAATGGCATCAGGTGTTTCAGCTTGTTTAGCAACACCTTTCAAAATTAAAGGCGTTAACTATTCAATTAGTTCAGCTTGTTCAACATCGGCTCACTGTATTGGTCACGCTGTTGAGCTTATCCAATTAGGCAAACAAGATGTTGTATTTGCTGGTGGTGGTGAAGAGTTAAGTTGGGAAATGACCTGCGAATTTGACGCAATGGGCGCACTCTCAACTAAATATAACGAAACTCCAACCAAAGCTTCTCGTACTTACGATAAAAACCGTGATGGTTTTGTTATCGCAGGTGGTGGCGGTATTGTGGTTGTTGAAGAGCTAGAACACGCATTAGCGCGTGGTGCACATATCTATGGTGAAGTCGTAGGTTATGGCGCAACGTCTGATGGTGCAGACATGGTTGCTCCTTCAGGCGAAGGTGCGGTGCGTTGTATGCAAATGGCGATGCAAGGTGTTGATAAAGTTGATTATATCAATACACACGGTACTTCAACGCCAGTTGGTGATCTAAAAGAGCTTGAAGCTATCACAGAAGTGTTTGGCTCGCATACACCAGCTATCTCAGCAACAAAAGCAATGACTGGTCATTCATTAGGTGCGGCTGGCGTGCATGAAGCAATTTATAGCTTACTGATGTTAGAGCATGGATTTATTGCACCAAGCATCAATATTGAAGAATTAGACGATAAAGCAATGGGTATGAACATCATTACTCAACCAACAGAACAGAAACTGGAGACTGTAATGTCAAATAGCTTTGGTTTTGGTGGTACAAATGCTTCACTAGTCATGAGTAAATATAAAAAATAGTTAGATATACTTATATTTTCTTATTAAAAAAAGCAGGCTTCATTAAAATGGAGTCTGCTTTTTTATTTTAAATTTATTATGCATAATAATTTATTCTTCTAATAAAGATATCTTTCGAATAAAAATCATTAAAAAAAGATTATATAAATAACGGTTAAAAATACCGTTCCTAATAGTTACTCATTTTATTATTCTAATAAAATAGACTGCTTTTGTTAATTTATTGTTTATATTGAGAAAATTAAATTAGGTTTATTTTATTTCAATCGTTTAATTTAATTTTACCCAAAACCATTAAATGTTTTGTTTTATATAGGGTTAGGATAATGGAAAGGTTGAATAAGACAAAAAGAGCGTAAAAAATTGATCTGGATTATTTTATTACAAATAAATAGGAGCTATTTAATATAAAAGTTGGTAATGTTTGCCACGGATACTTGTATTACTTTATATTTTATACTTTGATTTCTTGTGTCAGTTTTATTTATTAAACCTAACATTATGAATGTGACCGGCTAAGAATTTAGCCGGCATTTTTTATTGTTGTCTTTTTGACATTGACTCACATCTCCTGGCGACAATCTGCTTTTTTCTGAGCAGACTGACGTCGGAAATTCAGTGGCGTTCTGAGTTGTTGCACTAAGAGCACGCCAAGTAACACAATACCACCCCCCACTAAGTGATAACTATGCATTTCTTCACCAAGAAGCGCGATAGCGATCATTGCAGTAAATAATGGCATTAGGTTCATAAAAATAGAGGTCGTATTTGCACCTAATTTCATCACACCTAAAATCCACAAATAAGGTGCAAGAATAGAAGCACCGATACCTGCGAAGACAACTAATCCAATATTATCTTTTGTTAACGCAACACTCTCGGCAAGAAAGAAGTTTGGCAATAATAACAGAACACCAAATCCAATTTGCACATAAAGTGATTGCCAGTTAGGTAGTGTAATTGACCAGCGTTTTGTTAATACGCCATAGAGGGCGTATGACGCCGAAGCAATAAACATCATCAGTTCACCATAACCCAAACCTTGGGAAAGCAACTGAGAAGGTTCGCCACGGCTAATTAGCCAAACTAAGCCACTAATTGAAAGTACTGTGCCTAAAACAATACCTACTGTTGGTACAACACGTAAAACAAAAATACTAATGATAACGGTTAATAATGGGATGAGAGAGTTCAAAATCCCCATAAATGTTGCACTAACATAATGCGCCGCATAATAAGCTAAACTTTGGTACATCACCATCCCCAATGCACCAAGAATAAATAATTTCCACCAATATTGTTTGACGGTTTTACGATGATGCCAAACTGGCATGATCAAAAAAGGAGTCATAATTAAAAAGGCGAGGAACCAACGATAAAAAGAGATTGCAGCAGGATCGATAACAGACGCGGCTGCTTTATTAACGACTGCATTAATGGACCAGATTAGCACCGCTAAAAGCGGAAAAATTGCGTTTTTCATTATTCTCACATCTATTTTTAAACCAGGTTGCTATTGTAAGCCTGTCTGATTAGATATATATAATGAAAACCAGACAAGTGATAGGCCAATAAAGACAACATGACAAGAGAACAACATAAAGATGACAATTGAACAACAAAAAATGCAATGGTTATTGTCTGATCCAGATACGGTTAGATTTCGCGATGAGCAACTATTAGCTGAAACAGAGTTTGTTTATCACCAACATGATTTTGGTCAGCTACTTTATGTAATTTCTGGTGTTATGGATTTAGAAGCTGGGGGACAGCGATTTTTGGCGCCACCAGAGTTTAGTGTATGGATCCCCAAAAATGTAGGGCATACCAGTTACAATAAAAAAACGCTCTCTTTTAAGGTGCTAGATATCGCGCCAAATTGGTGTGAAGGATTGTTAGATAAACCTTGTTTGATTCAATTGAGTGCTATTTTTTCAACCATATTTTCTGACTTTTTCCATCGTGGTGTGTGTAAACCACAAACAGAAGAAGATTTTCGCTTAGCCCAAGTACTGATTGATCAACTTAAAGCTTCACCAATACATCATACTTATTTACCTTCCTCTAAAGATAAATTACTTGCCCCTATACTTTCTGTGTTAGAGCAAAATCCGGCAGATAACACCTCGTTAGAAGAATGGGCTAAAAAACGTTATACCTCAGAAAGAACACTTTCTCGTCGTTGTCAACAGGAATTAGGTATGTCTTTTAGCGAATGGCGTAAACGCCTACGCTTTTTACATGCAATTTCTTTATTAGAGCAAGGAAAAAGTGTGAATGAAATTGCATTTGATGTGGGATATAGCTCCTCGTCTTCATTTATTGCGATGTTTCAACAGTTTGCCGGCACAACACCAGAACGTTTTCGTCGATTACCCAATTGTTAAGCCTTCTTTTCATATATTTACTTAAAATCTAGGCGGATTTTACTGTCAATAATAGGCTTTGCTGTGAATAAGTGGCAAAATAGACCGCTTAATTTTGTTTTTCGATTGATTGCTTACATACATAAACACCAAATCAGTGAGATAACACCGTGAAAATTCTGGTTGATGAAAATATGCCTTATGCGGAACAACTTTTCCGCCAATTAGGTGAGGTAAAAGCTGTTTCTGGTCGCCCATTACCTACTGATGAGCTTAATGATTCTGATGCCTTAATGGTGAGATCAATTACCAAAGTCAATGAATCCTTATTATCAGGCAAGCCAGTGAAATTTGTTGGAACTGCGACTGCGGGTTTCGACCATGTCGATATTGCATGGTTAGAGCAACAACAAATTGGTTTTTCATCTGCCCCAGGTTGTAATGCTATAGCGGTTGTTGAATACGTATTTTCTGCACTGATGATGCTAGCAGAGCAAGATAGCTTTCAATTAACCGATAAAGTTGTCGGTATTGTTGGTGTGGGAAATGTGGGGGGGCGATTAGCAACACGCCTTCGTGCATTAGGTGTAAATGTTTTACTTTGCGATCCACCAAGAGCGGATAATGGTGATGATGAAGAATTTCACCCATTAGAAACATTGTTAGAAAAAGCAGATATTCTAACCTTCCATACACCTCTCAATAAATCAGGCCCATACAAAACTTATCATTTAATAAATGAGAGCAATCTCGAAAAATTACCTGAAGGACGCATTTTAATTAATGCGAGTCGTGGCGAAGTTGTTGATAATCAAGCATTATTGTCTGTACTTAAGAACGGCAAATCCTTACGTGTTATATTGGATGTTTGGGAGCCAGAGCCAGATCTTTCCATTGATTTATTAAATAAAGTTGATATCGCAACACCGCATATTGCAGGTTATACCTTAGAAGGTAAGGCACGCGGCACAACTCAAGTTTTTGAAGCTTATTGTGATTTTATTGGTCAACCTCAACATGTTGAATTATCAACATTGTTACCTGCGCCTACTATTTCTACCATTTCTGTGCAAGGTGAGTTAACACAAACACTTTTAAAACAACTTATTCATCTTGTTTATGATGTGCGTCGTGATGATGCTCCATTACGAAAAGTGGCAGGAATAAAAGGGGAGTTTGATAAGTTACGCAAATTTTACCCTGTACGCCGTGAGTGGTCTTCACTACACGTTATTTGTGACAATCAAACCACTGTCGACACATTAAATGCAATAGGCTTTAGCGCTACACACAAATAAAGCAAAATATTATTTTAAAAATTTTATGGTATTGGAGGATATCTTATGGGAGAAGGTTGGAATATTGCAGTTGTTGGTGCAACAGGTGCTGTTGGTGAAGCGATTTTAGAACTGCTACAAGAGCGTGAATTTCCCATTGGTGAATTAACAGCAATCGCAAGTGAAGATAGCATTGGGAAATCAGTGCGTGTAAACAGCAAAAGTGTTGCAGTTCAAGGTATTCACAATATCGAATGGGCTGATATTCAATTAGCTTTCTTTGCTGCTCCAGCAGAGATCAGCGCGCAATATGCACAACAAGCGGCTGATGCTGGCTGTATTGTCATTGATTGTAGTGGCATCTTTGCAATGGATTGGGATGTACCATTAGTTGTTCCGGGCGTGAACAGCGCAATGCTTGCGGAATACCGTACTCGTAATATTGTTTCGATTGCAGATAGTATGGTGAGCCAATTATTACGTGCCATTAATCCATTAACAGAATCTGCGGGTTTAACGCGCCTTAGTGTGACAAACTTAATGTCAGTTTCTCGTTTTGGAAAACAAGCCGTAGATGAACTGGCAGGTCAAAGTGCTCGCCTACTTAATGGTATTCCTCCTGAATTAGGTCGTTTTAATAAACAGTTAGCATTTAACATTTTACCTTTAATGGTTGATGACGAAGGCTCTATACAAGAAGAGCGTCGCATGGTTGACCAAATTCGTAAAATTCTACAAGACGAAGGCTTGCCAATCTCTGTTACTACACTGCAAGCGCCTGTTTTCTATGGTAATGCACAGTCGGTACAATTAGAAACTTCACGCCCAATGGGTAGTGATGAAGCGCGTGAAACATTACAAGAAAATGAAGATCTTAATATCAGTGATGAAAATGATTTTCCAACTCAAGTCACCGATGCATCAGGTAATGTGAGCTTAAATTTAGGTTGTTTCCGTAATGATTATGGTATGCCAGAAGCTTTACAATTCTGGTCAGTCGCAGATAACGTGCGCTTTGGTGGGGCATTAATGGCTGTCGAAGTAGCAGAGCAATTAATGCAGGAGCAGTTTTACTAATGAATGCGCAAGTGAGTGCTGAAGTAACAGAACAACCTTTGACTGAGTCAGCGGTTACTTCTGAAAGCACAACAATCAAAATTGCTCTAGGCGTTGAATATGATGGTAGTCGTTATTATGGCTGGCAACGCCAAAATGAAGTGCGTAGTGTACAAGAACGGTTAGAAAAAGCACTTTCACAAGTGGCTAATGAACCTGTATCTGTATTTTGTGCGGGAAGAACTGACGCTGGAGTACATGCAACGGGGCAAGTTGTCCATTTTGAAACAACTGCACACCGTAAAGATCCCGCTTGGACAATGGGCGTTAACACTCATTTACCTGCGGATATCGCAATACGTTGGGTAAAAACAGTTTCTGATGATTTTCACGCTCGCTTTAGTGCAACGGCAAGACGTTATCGCTATGTGATTTTTAATCATCGTTATCGTCCTGCTATCTTGTCATCTGGAGTGACACATTTTCATTATCCTTTAGACGCTGAACGTATGCACCAAGCAGCGCAATGTTTACTGGGGGAAAATGATTTTACCTCTTTTAGGGCTGTCCAATGCCAATCGCGAACGCCGTGGCGTAACGTTATGCATGTTAATGTTTCTCGATATGGTGACTATGTTGTTGTGGATATTAAAGCGAATGCTTTTGTTCATCATATGGTGAGAAATATTGTTGGCAGCCTTTTAGAAATAGGGTGTGGCAATCAGGGTATTACTTGGATGGCTGAATTATTAGCCTTAAAAGACAGAACTAAAGCTGCGGCAACAGCTAAAGCGAATGGATTGTATCTGGTTTCTGTGGATTATCCTGATCATTTTGAATTACCAAAACCTGCAATGGGCCCATTATTTTTAGCGGATAGTCCTATTGAGATATCTCAATCATAAAGACACCCAGTTTTCTGAGGATTTATGGAAATATTAACACAATTTGTTGATTTAATTAAATTTCTAATTGATTTCATTTTACATATTGATGCGCATTTAGCCGAGCTTGTTGCACAATATGGCACGTGGGTCTATGCCATTTTGTTTCTGATTGTTTTCTGTGAAACGGGGTTGGTGATAACACCATTTTTACCTGGTGATTCATTGCTATTTGTTGCTGGTGCTTTAGCTTCTTTAGATACCAATGATGTAAATGTCCATATTATTGTTTTACTGTTGCTTTGCGCCGCTATTTTAGGTGATGCCGTTAACTATTCTATTGGGCGACTTTTTGGTGAAAAACTATTTAGTAAGCCGGATTCAAAGATTTTCCGTCGTGAATATTTAGATAAAACTCATGCTTTTTATGAAAAGCATGGTGGTAAAGCGATAATTTTGGCAAGATTCGTGCCGATTATCCGAACTTTTGCGCCATTCGTTGCAGGAATGGGTAAAATGTCATATCGTCATTTTGCCTTTTACAATGTTACTGGGGCAATTGCATGGGTACTGTTATTTACTTATGCAGGATACTTTTTTGGTGACTTAGATATAGTTCAAAAGAACTTAAAATTGCTAATTGTTGCCATTATTGTTATTTCTATTTTACCGGGCGTTATTGAGATCTTACGCCACCGCAGAGCGAGTGCAAAAGCAAAGAAAGAAAGTGATAACAAAGAGGTTTGAGCAGTTATCATAAGTTTTTGCCGTAGAATAGCCATAATAAAGAGATGCGCTGAAATTCAGTAAGCGGTATCATCATAAACTTTGCTAACCACACAGCCAGTGCATTGTGGTTGATACGCTAACAATAATTTTACTGGCGAAGGTCAGATTCAGACGAAAAGGTCCATTAATGAGCTGGATTGAAAAAATTCTAAACAAAAGCACTATCACAAGTTCACGTAAAGCCAATATCCCTGAAGGAGTTTGGACTAAATGTGACAGCTGTGGGCAGGTACTCTATCGCGCAGAATTAGAGCGTAATTTAGAGGTTTGCCCTAAATGTGATCACCATATGCGCATTTCAGCGCGCCGTCGCCTTGAGACTTTCCTTGATACAGGAAGCACAACAGAATTAGGCAGCGAATTAGAGCCTAAAGATATTCTGAAATTCCGCGACTCTAAAAAATACAAAGACAGAATCAGCGCTGCTCAAAAACAGACACAAGAAAAAGATGCATTAATCGTGATGAAAGGAACGCTGAAAAAGATGCCTGTTGTTGCTGCATCCTTTGAATTTGCGTTTATGGGCGGTTCAATGGCTTCTGTTGTAGGTGCACGTTTTGTTCGTGCTGTTGAACAAGCATTAGAAGATAACTGCCCATTAGTTTGCTTTTCAGCAAGTGGCGGCGCGCGTATGCAAGAAGCACTGATGTCATTAATGCAAATGGCAAAAACCAGTGCAGCATTAGCAAAAATGCAAGAGCGTGGTTTACCTTATATTTCAGTAATGACTGACCCTACAATGGGTGGTGTTTCTGCAAGTTTAGCGATGCTAGGTGATATCAACGTTGCTGAACCTAAAGCACTGATTGGTTTTGCAGGCCCTCGCGTTATTGAACAAACAGTACGTGAAAAATTACCTACTGGTTTCCAACGCAGTGAGTTCCTGTTAGAAAAAGGGGCGATCGATATGATTATTCGTCGTCCTGAAATGCGTGATGAGCTGGCTGAATTACTGGCTAAGCTGACTCAGTATGATTTAGTTGAAGATGAAAATGAAGATGAAATCATCGGTGAAGAAATGATTGCTGATGAAATTGAATCTACAGACAACGAGCCAGAAATTAACATCGAAACGAATAAAAAAGAAGATGTCTAATATCATAACTGCTCCTAAAGCCACATCGCCTTTGTCGGTGTGGCTTTCTTATCTTGAACATTTGCACTCTAGCGCCATTGATATGGGGTTAGAACGAGTAGGCAAGGTAGGAAAAATATTAAACGTGTTACGTCCCGCACCTAAGGTAATTACTGTCTCAGGTACCAATGGGAAAGGCACAACCTGCCATATGCTAGAGTCAATCTTGATGGCATCAGGATTGAAAATCGGCGTTTATAGCTCCCCTCATCTTGTCCGTTATACAGAACGTGTTCGTATTCAAGGCAAAGAACTTTCCGAAGATGCTTTTTGTGAAGTTTTTGCAGAAATTGAACAAGCTAGGGGTGATATATCTCTGACCTTTTTTGAATATGGCACTCTGGCTGCGCTGAAGTTATTTCAACAAGCACAACTTGATGTTGTTATTCTTGAAGTAGGATTAGGCGGTCGATTAGATGCGACGAATATCGTTGATGCGGATATTGCTGCTATCACAAGTATTGCACTCGATCATACTGATTGGTTAGGTGCAGATAGAGAGCATATTGGCCACGAGAAAGCCGGTATTTTTCGTGCTAATCACTACGCCGTTGTGGGTGAGCCGGATATGCCTCACTCCATTGCTGAAGTTGCCAATGAAAAACAGGCTAAACTTTTCCGTCGAGGAACTGATTGGTCTTTTGTTATTGACGGTGATCACTGGCATTGGCGTTGTGCTGATTGTGAATTTGATGCGTTGCCAATCCCTAATATTCCATTAGCCAATGCGGCGACAGCGATGGCAGTTATTCGTTGCTTGCTCAAGTCTGATGATAAAGTCAGCCAAGCAATAACACAGCAAAGCATTGTTGAAGGTATGTCTCACGCACAATTGCCAGGTCGTTTTCAGGTAATTTCTCAACATCCTTTGGTTATCTTTGATGTGGCTCATAATCCTCATGCGGCGGGCTATTTAGCGGAAAAATTATCACAATTACCACAAAAATCTGATACTCAGGTGCGTATTGTTGTTGGTATGCTGGGTGATAAAGATATTGCAGGAACATTAGCGTGCTTAACACCATTGGCTGATAGCTGGTATGTTGCTCCACTTAATGAGTTTCGAGGTGCTTCTGCGGATGTATTAGCTCAACATCTTGAGAAACCAATGGTATTCGATAGTGTTGAAAATGCATGGCAACAAGCAATGTCTGATGCTACTCCTAACGATATTGTTGTGGTTTGTGGTTCATTTCATACTGTCGCACATGTGATGGAACTTTTGGAAAAGGAGAGTGTGAGTGGCAAGTAAATTTCAAAATCGCTTAGTCGGTGCCGTTGTATTGGTGGCAGTAGGGGTTATTTTTTTGCCTGCACTGCTCGACGGCGATAAGAAATATAACGAAGACCAGTTCGCCTCTATTCCTTTAGTACCTAAACCTGGTGATGAGCAAGAAATAGAATCTATCGCCCCGATAGAGCAAACCTCAGTGCCATCTACTCCATCAGAAGGTGCGTCTGAAGGTATGCTTTCTGAAGCGGTGACAGGCGTTGAACAACCTACTGTTACAACACCCGAAGCACCTGCTGTTGTACCTGTTACACCATCAGCACAACCACCACAACAACCAACGTCTACACAAGAGCCTCCTGCTGTGGTTACGCCTCCAGTACAACCACCAGCACCACCAGTGCAAGAAACTAAGCCACCGAAAGGTGAGGCTTGGGTTGTTCAATTAGGTGCGTTGAAAAATGCGGCGAAGGTAGAAGAAATTATTGCGAAAATGCATTTCTCAGGTTATCCGGTATACACCATACCTGCACGTCCAGTTGCAGGGCAAGTGACTCGAATTTATATCGGCCCTAGTGCATCGAAGTCAGAATTACAGGCGATTTTGCCTCATTTAAAAGAGCTTACGGGCTTACAAGGTGAGGTAAGGGCATATAAGCCTTAATTTTTTCTAAACGAGTCATCAGATGAGTGATGTAACAAAGCGTTAACTTATTGCGGCGATTATGATTTTTCATATCGCCGTAAATTATTTTGAAATTAGCGAAAATTAGCATTACGCAAACGTTTTCGTTTTCTGTTAGAATGCTTCCGTATTAATGCGGAGCATCATTATTGGATAAAGAATTTATGGTCTGGATAGATTACGCCATCATTGCCATTATTGGTTTTTCCGCATTAGTCAGCCTGATCCGTGGCTTTGTTCGTGAAGCATTGTCACTCATCACCTGGGGTTGTGGTTTCTTTGTTGCTAGTCAGTTTTATCCTTATCTTGCCGTCTATTTTACCCGGTTTGAAGATGAGCTGGTTCGTAACGGGATTGCGATAGTTACGTTATTTATTGCGACACTGATTGTCGGTGCTGTTGTGAATTATGTGATTAGCTCTCTTGTTCAACGCACAGGGTTATCAGGTACAGATCGTGTATTGGGGGTCTGTTTCGGGGCTTTAAGAGGCGTGCTGATAGTCTCAGCATTACTTTTTGTTTTAGGTGCATTTACGCCTATGGCAGATAGCGCTGATTGGCAACGTTCTGAGCTTATTCCTCAATTCAACCATATTATTAGGTGGTTCTTTGACTACCTGCAAAATGCGTCAAGTTTCGTGTCGGAGAGAATATAACCTCTCCGTCTGGCTGATGAGGATCTATTCATGTGCGGTATTGTCGGTATCGCTGGAGCTAATCCAGTAAACCAATCAATTTATGATGCGTTAACGGTGTTACAACACCGAGGTCAAGATGCAGCAGGCATTGCAACGATAGACGGTAACAACGGTTTCCGTCTTCGCAAAGCTAACGGACTGGTTAAAGATGTGTTCGAAACCCGTCATATGTTGCGTTTAAAAGGTACTATCGGGATAGGGCATGTCCGTTATCCTACAGCGGGTAGTTCTAGTGCATCAGAAGCGCAGCCTTTTTATGTGAATTCACCTTTTGGTATTACGTTGGCACACAATGGTAATTTAACCAATGCGCATTTATTACGTCGCCAATTATTTGAAACAGCGCGTCGCCATATCAATACCACCTCTGATTCTGAAATTCTGCTTAATGTATTGGCATATGAATTAGACCGTTTTGACCATTTCCCTCTTGAACCTGATAATATTTTTGCAGCCGTTGCGGCAATGCATAAAAAACTACGCGGTGCTTATGCTTGTGTTGCTTTGATCATCGGTCATGGTTTACTGGCTTTTCGTGATCCCTTTGGTATTCGTCCTTTAGTATTAGGTAAACGTACCTTAGAAGATGGTCGCCATGAATATATGGTCGCATCTGAAAGTGTTGCACTTGATACTTTAGGTTTTGAATTTTTACGTGATGTGGCACCGGGTGAAGCAGTTTATATCACAGAACAAGGACAACTTTTTACGCGCCAATGTGCTGAAAATCCGCAATTAATGCCTTGTTTATTTGAGTATGTTTACTTTGCTCGCCCCGATTCCTTTATCGATAAAATTTCGGTTTATAATGCGCGTTTACGCATGGGGCAGAAATTAGGCGCTAAAATTGCGAAAGAGTGGGATGATTTACACATTGATGTTGTGATCCCAATTCCTGAAACATCTTGTGATATTGCCTTAGAAATTGCACATATTCTCAATAAACCTTATCGCCAAGGTTTTGTAAAAAATCGCTATGTTGGTCGTACTTTTATTATGCCGGGTCAGCAAGAGCGTCGTAAATCGGTTAGACGTAAACTGAATGCAAATCGTGCAGAGTTTCGTGATAAAAATGTTCTGTTGATTGATGACTCGATTGTACGTGGCACAACGTCAGAGCAAATCGTCGAGCTTGCAAGAGAAGCAGGTGCGAAGAAAGTCTATTTTGCATCAGCCGCACCAGAAGTTCGCTTCCCTAATGTGTATGGCATTGATATGCCAAATGCTAATGAGCTTATTGCTCATGGGCGTGAAGTGGATGAAATTCGTAAATTAATTGGTGCTGATGGGCTTATTTTCCAAGATCTCACTGATTTAATTGCCGCAGTACAAGAAGAGAATCCTGATATTAATCAGTTTGAATGTTCTGTGTTTGACGGTGTTTATATTACAAAAGATATTGACCAAGATTACTTGGATTATTTAGAAAATCTACGTCGTGATGATGAACATAAAATTCGTGATCAGAATGAAATAGAAAATTTGGAAATCTATAACGAAGGCTAATTTTTCGGTAAGATATCCCTCTTATAAAGCGTCGATGCCAGCGTGTTCTGCATCGACGCTTGTTTTTTGAGGGTTAATCATCATAATGATTAACAAAGGTATATATTCTGAGGATCATAATGAAAAAGCTGATAGTTGGGCTAACCGGCGCCAGTGGTGCAATTTACGGTATACGTTTATTAGAGATACTGAAATCAGTGCCATCCGTTGAAACACATTTAGTCATTAGCCAAGCAGCACGTCGTACTATTTCATTAGAAACCGATTATTCGCTAAAAGATATCCATGCTTTAGCGGATGTGATTTATGACGATCGCGATATTGGCGCCTCTATCTCTTCAGGATCGTTTCGTGTCAATGGAATGGTTATATTACCTTGCTCAATAAAAAGCCTGTCAGGTATTGTTCATAGCTATACAGATACCTTAGTGACTCGTGCTGCGGATGTGGTATTAAAAGAAGGGCGTAAGTTAGTGTTATGTGTGCGTGAAACGCCTCTGCATTTAGGTCATTTGCGATTAATGACACAAGCTTCTGAGTTAGGCGCAGTGATTATGCCTCCTGTTCCAGCCTTCTATTTTCAGCCTAAAACCATCGATGACATTGTCAATCAAACCGTTAATCGTGTACTCGATCAGTTTGAGATTGATTTACCTGATGATTTGTTTCAACGATGGGAAGGCGATAAGCCTGCTCGCTAAGTATACTCGTCATACTTCAAGTTGTAGCGTTGTTGACGGCGTTCATTCGCACTAGTCACATACTATTGTATGCTCCTAGAGACTCATTTACTTGTCGCCTAGCTACACCTTGAACTATTTAGAGTATCTATTTTGAATAAAAAGAGATTATTTTCCAGTGGTAATAATATCTTTTAATGCCTCTTCTAAATGAGGGTAGCGAAATTCAAAGCCAGCATTAAGTAGTTTTTCAGGAATGGCTTGTTGCCCACCTAACACTAATGTGGCGCTTTCTCCCATCACTAAACGTAATATGCTTTCAGGCACTGTTATTAAGGCTGGGCGATTGAAGGCTTTTCCTAATAGACGAGTAAACTCTTTATTTTGTACAGGCTCAGGCGCTGTTAAGTTAAAAGCGCCTTTAGTATCTTGGTTCTTAAGCAAGAAAATAATCGCATTGACCATATCATCAATATGGATCCACGGCATATATTGTTTCCCACTTCCCAATTTGCCGCCTAACCCTAGCTTAAAGGGTTTGCTCATTTTAGGCAGCGCGCCACCGAGTGTTGAAAGTACAATCCCTGTACGTAACAAGCAAACTCGTGTTAATGGTGTTTGAGCCTCAAGTGCAATACGTTCCCATTTTGCACAAAGCTCATGTGTAAACTCTGGATTTGCTGGTGTTTCTTCAGTGACTCGAGTATCACCTTGATCACCATAAAATCCCACCGCTGAGCCAGAAATAAAAACAGCAGGGGGGGGATCACTGGCTTTAATTAAATCAACCAATTTCTGGGTTAAATGACAACG
The DNA here is from genome assembly GCF_011045835.1 of Proteus terrae subsp. cibarius. Classification (NCBI taxonomy): domain Bacteria; kingdom Pseudomonadati; phylum Pseudomonadota; class Gammaproteobacteria; order Enterobacterales; family Morganellaceae; genus Proteus; species Proteus terrae. The sequence continues at coordinate 2,489,911 of NZ_CP047349.1, read as the reverse complement.
GCTATTAACGAGTTTCTGTTTTTGAGAAGGTGTCCAACGGTTATCAGCAATAGGCTCTCCAGCAAGATTAATAACGGCATCAAACTCATTAAGATTTTGTTTATCGTTGAGTTGAGTCCAACAGGTGATCTCATTACAAAAATGCGAATAGACTTTTTGAGGTGAACGAGAAAGCACCGTAATATCATTATTAGATAGTGCAAGTTCGCACACTAATGCTTTGCCAATTAATCCTGTACCACCTGTAATAAGTATTTTCATCACCATCCTCCTGATCATCTTGCCTAATAAAGAATAAATATCATCCTGATATATGAATTGCGTTTATTCACCAAAGAGTTTTTTCGCAGCTGGGCGTTGGGTAATGTTGTTTTGCCATTTTTCTACCGCAGGGTAATTTGCCAAATCAATGTTATGATGTTCGTGCCGACGAACCCATGTATATGTGGCGATATCCGCGATGCTGTACTCTTGTCCACCAAGGTAAGGTGATTGCGCTAACCTTTTCTCTAATACGCTATATAAACGCTGTGTTTCTTCAGTATAACGTTTAATCGCATAAGGGACTTTTTCTGTGGCATAACGAGTGAAGTGATGATTTTGCCCCAACATTGGGCCAAATCCACCCACTTGCCAAAACAGCCATTGTAGTTGTGTTGTTTTTTCTCGTAAATTTTGGCTAATCAATTTGCCACTTTTTTCAGCTAGATAGATAAGAATAGCACCTGATTCAAAAATAGAGATAGGTTCACCCCCATCAACCGGTGAGTTATCTACAATAGCGGGAATTTTATTATTGGGTGAAATTGCTAAAAATTCAGGCTTAAATTGATCGCCTTTACTAATATCAATGCGATGTAACTGATAAGGTATGCCTGTTTCTTCAAGAAAAAGCGTTATTTTTTGGCCATTTGGGGTATCTGCATAATATAAGTCAATCATAAAAGCTCCAAAATAAAGTAGGCACTAAATACATAAGATAATCACAGTCTGCCTTCTAACATCATAAAAAGCAAAAAAGCGCAAGATGGATAAAACAAGTCACGTATGATTATTGTAGTGGTGAAAAATAGTGATTTTGGTATATTCAGGATAAAAATTACGATCGTTTAGTATCGGTTAAAAAAGGTTTGTTGAGGATGGAACAAGAAAAGACGGCATTGGTTGAATGGGTTGATATTGTTGATGATAAAAATGAAGTCGTTGCACAAGCAACACGTCAACAAATGCGAGCTGAAAACCTAAGACATAGAGCAACTTATATCGTGGTTCATGATGGAATGGGAAAAATCTTGGCACAGCGAAGAACTGAAACAAAAGATTTTTATCCTGGTTGGTTGGATGCTACTGCGGGTGGTGTAGTTCAACAAGGTGAGAATTTACTTGAAAGTGCACGTCGTGAAGCAGAAGAAGAATTAGGTATTGCTGGAGTCCCTTTTGCTGAGCATGGACAATTTTATTATGATGATGAAAGTTGTCGTGTATGGGGAAGTCTGTTTAGTTGTGTTTCTCATGGGCCTTTCGCACTGCAAGCAGAAGAAATTGAGGAAGTGTGTTGGTTAACTCCCTCTGAAATTACTGAACGTTGTGATGAATTCACACCGGATTCATTAAAAGCGCTTTCTCTTTGGTTAACGCGTAACAACAGTACACGCCTAGAAAGTAGAGAAACAGTAGATTAAGGGGTACTTTGCCCTAGTTCAAATCGATAAGCATAGTTGATAACGGTATCTTCGAATATAGCGTTATCATCTTCGTCTCTCAAACGTTGTAAAAGTGCTATCAGATGTTTTCCCGCCTCTTTTCCCATTTTGTGATAATCAAAACGAATTGATGTGAGAGAAGGAGATATCTGATCGCTATTTTCAGAGCCTTCTAAACAAGCAATAGCTAGATCTTGTGGGATCTTAATTAATCGACGTTGACACTCAAAAATCATACCTAGCGCAATACTTTCATGACTACAAATAACCGCATCTAGTTCTGGTTGACGCAATAAAATTTCTGTTAATGCTTGTCGCCCGTATGCCATAGAAGCGGGATCGGGCGTGGTGACACTTTGTTCAGCATTTAAATAATTTTTGAGTAATGCTCGTGACCAACCTGTTATTTGCTGGTGGTGCAGGCGTTGCCCTTGTAACGCACCAATATAGCCAATACAACGTTTTCCTTGGGTGACTAAATGGTTTGTTAAATCATATGCGGCTTGCTCATAAGAACAATCGATACTAATTGCTGCCTGCTCATCCGATTGGCTGGCGACACTGACAACAGGCACATTGGCATTACTGATATGTAAAAAATGAGTTGGGCTAAGCTGTGAACCAAAGGCAACCAATGCAGCAGGATTACTTTGCAATAGCATATTGATCACATCGCTAGCTTTATGAGGCTGATGTTCATAACAACCGACTAAAATTTGATACTGATGACGATTGAGTATTTGTTGCAAAGACTGCATAAAATCCGCACTGGCTCTATCTGTAAAAGAGGGCAACAGTACAGCAATAATATGGCTTTGTGCTGAAGCTAAAGCACCTGCTGAAGCATTAGGAATATAGCCAAGCTCTTCTACTGCTTGATTAACTTTTTCTCGTAACTTATCAGAAACTAATTCAGGGGTTCGCAATGCACGAGAAACGGTCATTGAACCGACTCCTGCATGTTTAGCGACATCTTGTAATGTGACGCGACCTGTATTTCGGCGCTTACGTGTTTTGATCATTTGTGATTATGCTTGCTTAGCCTATTTTATTAACCGCAGATCCTACCTGAAATCTTTCTATTATGCTGAAACAATACAGTGTCAATTGTTGGCATTTTCTGCAATTAACATTTCATTAAAATGATAGCGCTATCACAATTACGAATGATCTATCTAGATAGCGCTACCATTAATGATTACTATCCTTAATAACGAAGCTCAAAAAGAGTCTTATTGAGGTTACAAATATGCTTAAAACGTTATTAACACCGGATGTGGTGCAAGTGGTTCCAAACGTTAGCGATTGGCGAGAAGCCGTTAAAGTCGCGTGTCAGCCATTAATTGATAAAGGTTGTATTGAACCTCGTTATATCGATGCAATTTATAAATCACACGAAAAAATCGGGCCATATTATGTATTAGGTCCAGGTATTGCGATGCCTCATGCACGTCCTGAGGATGGTGTTAATCAACTTTCTCTTGCATTAACTATTGTTGAGCAAGGTGTTGAGTTTGGTGCTGATGAAAACGATCCTGTGAAATTACTGATTGTTTTGGCTGCAACAGATAACGATAGCCATATTAATGCCATTATGAAATTAGCCGAACTTTTTGATAACGACACTGATATTCAAAAGCTATTTAATGCGAAAAGCAAAGCGGATGTATTAGCCGTTATCAACAACTATTAATGACGATTTAAATTACCAAGGGGAATATCATGAAAATTACTGTTGTGTGTGGAAATGGTTTAGGTAGTAGCTTAATGATGGAAATGAGCATCAAAAGCATCCTAAAAGATCTTGCTGTGAATGCAGAAGTGGATCACGTTGATCTGGGTTCAGCAAAAGGGACACCAAGTGATATCTATGTGGGTACGCGCGATATTGCAGAGCAACTTAATTCACAAGCGGTAAATGGAAAGGTTGTTTCACTGGACAACATGATTGATAAAGTGGCGATGAAAGAGAAGCTTTCTGCCGCATTACGTGAATTAGGCGCGTTATAAGGAGCCTATCATGGACTTTTTCCGCTTTCTAATGAGTGATGTGCTTTCAGAGCCGGCTATTTTAGTGGGTTTGATTGCATTGATTGGCTTAATTGCCCAGAAAAAACCAGTTACAGAATGTATTAAAGGCACCGTGAAAACCATTATGGGTTTTGTGATTTTAGGTGCTGGTGCAGGTCTTGTAATTAACTCACTGGGTGATTTCTCAACGATTTTCCAACATGCATTCGGTATTCAAGGTGTTGTGCCTAATAACGAGGCGATTGTCTCTATTGCACAAAAAAGCTTTGGTAAAGAGATGGCATTAATTATGTTTTTTGCCATGTTGATTAATATCTTAATTGCACGTTTAACGCCGTGGAAATTTATTTTCTTAACTGGTCACCATACATTATTTATGTCAATGATGGTGGCAGTTATTTTGGCAACTGCGGGCTTAGAAGGCACAGCATTAGTTGCGGTTGGTTCATTAGTTGTTGGGATTTCAATGGTATTTTTCCCTGCCATTGCACATCCTTATATGAAAAAAATCACTGGCTCTGACGATGTTGCATTAGGGCACTTCTCAACTATTTCTTATGTTGTTGCGGGCTTTATCGGTAGTAAATTTGGTAATAAAGAGCATTCAACAGAAGAGATGAATGTACCTAAAAGCTTACTATTTTTACGTGATACTCCAGTTGCTATTGCCTTCACTATGGGCATTATCTTTATCATTACATGTTTATTTGCGGGCGATGCTTTTGTTCGAGAAGTCAGTGGTGGTAAAAACTGGTTTATGTTCTCGTTAATGCAATCTATAACCTTTGCAGCAGGTGTTTATATTATTCTGCAAGGTGTGCGTATGGTTATTGCTGAGATCGTTCCTGCATTTAAAGGTATTTCAGATAAGTTAGTCCCTAATGCAAAACCAGCGTTAGATTGCCCAGTTGTATTCCCTTATGCACCCAATGCCGTGTTAGTTGGTTTTTTAAGTAGCTTTGCTGCGGGTGTTATTGGCATGTTTGTTCTGTATGCCTTAGATTGGACAGTAATAATTCCGGGTGTAGTTCCTCACTTCTTTGTGGGTGCAACAGCTGGGGTATTTGGTAATGCAACCGGTGGACGTCGTGGTGCGATTTTAGGCGCATTCGTTCAAGGCTTATTAATCACGTTCTTACCTGTGTTCCTATTACCAGTACTTGGTGATATCGGTATTGCTAACACTACATTTAGTGATGCAGACTTCGGTGTTATCGGTATTCTGTTAGGTATTATTGTCCGCTGATAGTAGCTGTTTATTGAATTTTAATAGATGCCCGACTTTTTAATCAGTCGGGCATTTTTTTGGTAGAAATAATGCACTTAAATTTCTTTTATATATTCAATATATTATGATTAGAGTGCTCCCCGTATGCACGGGGATAGACTGGCGTTTCCTACAGAGATCACACCTATAATTTTCTTTCCCTTTTCTATTCATTTTCGTCATTGACTGATACATATATCATTTTGAATTAATATGTTTATTTTATGAATAATAATGCTATCATCCTGAGTGAATATTCACGATGTGTATATTTTCGTACCTAATTAATTATAAAAATAGGTTTAACATCACAATCACTAAGGAAAAAGAAGATGTCTTTTGGTATTCGATATCTTGCGTTGTTACCACTTTTTGTTATCACTGCTTGCCAACAACCGCTTAATCACAATCCACCAGCGATTCAAACTGCTCAGGTTCAACCTGCAATTGTGAATAACTCATGGATTGAAATTTCACGTAGTGCACTTGATTTTAATGTGAAAAAAGTACAATCACTTTTAGGTGATAAATCCTCACTTTGTGCTGTTTTAAAAGGCGATGCATATGGACATGATTTATCATTAGTTGCACCTGTTATGATTGAAAATAATGTGCAATGTATTGGTGTAACGAATAACCAAGAGCTAAAAGAAGTTCGTGATCTAGGATTTCAAGGTCGTTTAATGCGTGTACGTAATGCCACTGAGCAAGAAATGGCTCAGGCGACAAGCTATAACGTGGAAGAATTGATTGGTAACTTAGATATGGCTAAGAAATTAGATGCCATTGCTAAACAACAAAATAAAGTAATCCCTATTCATCTTGCCTTAAACTCAGGTGGAATGTCTCGTAATGGATTAGAAGTTAATAACAATGCGGGGCTCGAAGAGGCGAAGCAAATTACTCAATTAGCTAACCTTAAAGTGGTTGGCATTATGTCTCATTATCCTGAAGAAGATGCAGATAAAGTAAGAGAAGATCTCGCTCGTTTTAAACAGCAATCACAAAAGGTATTGGATGTTACTGGGCTAAATCGTAAAGACGTTACTCTGCATATGGCAAATACTTTTGCCACAATTACCGTACCTGAATCATGGCTGGATATGGTGCGTGTAGGTGGGATTTTTTATGGAGATACCATTGCAAGTACCGATTACAAACGTGTTATGACTTTTAAATCCAATATTGCCTCAATCAATTATTATCCTAAAGGCAATACTGTTGGTTATGATCGCACTTACACACTAAAACGTGACTCAGTGTTAGCTAATATTCCTGTCGGTTATGCAGATGGTTATCGTCGAGTCTTTAGTAATGCAGGGCATGCTTTAATTGGTGGCCAACGTGTGCCTGTTTTAGGTAAAACATCAATGAATACAGTGATTGTTGATATTACCGATCTTAAAAATATCAAATCAGGAGATGAAGTCGTGTTCTTTGGTAAGCAAGGTAATGCAGAGATCACTGCTGAAGAGGTTGAAGATATTAGTGGTGCATTATTTACAGAGATGTCGATTTTGTGGGGTGCGACCAACCAGCGTGTGCTAGTGGATTAAAGTAGGGTGCTTGTGATCACCAATCTCAACAACTTTTGAGAGAAATTGTGGGGGAATTTACCCCCACAAAACTATTTATCGCAAGATAAAATAGCTTGAACTACGGTGTCGCCACTACTGATATTAAAAGAACATAATCTTTCATGTTTCAGTAAAGCAAAACACAAAACTGTAATACATACAGTAATCAGCCCTAATAGGGCAAGCTTAGTCACTTCTCTTGACACTCCTTTATAAAGGAGACAGAATCAAGTTGTCTGGTTTGAGACAGCCTCGGATTTTAGTAAATTAAAATTCGGGGCTTTCGTCTTTTTGGCTCCTGCAAATGCTTGAACCAAAATGATCCAAGCACTCACCAGCATACTAACAGAAATTCACCTCATTCCTATCTTTTTCTGAATAATAAAGATATCGATAATCAAGTAAAATCAATACGTTAATTGTTTTTGTATCGGGTGTTTATATGTGTGATTTTATTTGACACTCTTTTATAAAGGAGACAGAATCAAGTTGTTTGGTTTTGAGACTGCCTCGGATTTTAGTCAAATAAGAAATCTGTAGAATAAAAAACGCCAGATGATTGATTTCATCTGGCGTTTTTTTATTTGAAGCGAACTTCAATAATTATGCGTTTTCTTGTTGGCTTGCTTGAATCGCTGTTAACGCAACGGTGTAGACGATATCGTCTACTAATGCACCACGAGAAAGGTCATTCACTGGTTTACGCATACCTTGTAACATTGGCCCAATTGAAACCAAGTCAGCTGAACGTTGTACCGCTTTATAAGTGGTATTACCAGTGTTCAGATCAGGGAAGATAAACACAGTCGCTTTACCTGCAACTGGTGAGTTTGGTGCTTTAGATTTAGCAACATCAGCCATAACAGCCGCATCGTATTGTAAAGGACCATCAATCATCAGATCAGGGCGTTTTTCTTGTGCTAAACGTGTTGCTTCACGAACTTTCTCTACATCGCTACCTGCTCCAGAGTTACCAGTAGAATAAGAGATCATCGCAACACGTGGGTCGATACCGAATGCAATTGCAGAGTCTGCAGATTGGATTGCGATTTCAGCCAGCTGTTCTGCTGTTGGATCTGGGTTAATTGCACAGTCGCCATAAACATAAACTTGTTCTGGTAACAGCATAAAGAACACAGAAGACACTAATGAGCTACCTGGTGCAGTTTTGATTAACTGTAGTGGTGGGCGAATAGTGTTAGCAGTTGTATGAACAGCACCAGAAACTAGGCCGTCTACTTCACCTTTTTCCAGCATTAATGTGCCAAGAACAACGTTATCTTCTAACTGTTCACGAGCAACAACTTCTGTCATACCTTTATTTTTGCGCAGTTCAACTAAGCGAGGTACATAGATTTCACGTACTTCTTTAGGATTGACTAACTCAATGCCTGTGCCTAATTCAACACCTTGTGCGGTTGCTACACGACGAATTTCTTCAGGATCGCCTAACAGTACGCAAGTTGCGATACCACGATCAGCACAAATAGCAGCCGCTTTAACTGTACGTGGTTCATCACCTTCTGGTAAAACGATACGTTTTTTCGCTTTACGTGCTAATTCTGTTAATTGATAACGGAATGCTGGTGGTGATAAACGGTTAGGGCGTTCAGAGTTAGCGGTCAGTGAATCAATCCATTGTGTATTGATATGTTGAGCAACGTAGTTCTGAATTTTCTCAATGCGTTCATGGTCATCAGCAGGAACTTCTAAGCTAAAGCTTTGCAGATTTAAAGAAGTCTGCCAAGTGTTCGCATTAACCATAAAGATTGGTAAGCCAGTTTCGAATGCACGTTCACAAAGTTGTTTGATTGGTGCATCGATTTGGTAGCCACCTGTTAGTAGAATTGCACCAATTTCAACGCCATTCATTGCTGCAAGGCACGCTGAAACTAATACATCTGGGCGATCCGCTGAAGTTACTAAAAGTGAACCTGGACGGAAATGCTCTAACATGTGTGGAATACTACGGGCACAGAAAGTCACAGATTTAATACGACGGGTTTCAATATCGCCTTTATTGACGATAGTCGCATTTAAGTGTTTTGCCATATCTGTTGCACGAGTGGCGATTAAATCGAAGTTCCAAGGAATGCAACCCAGTAAAGGCAGTGGGCTATTTTTTTCAATGGTTTTTAAATCGACATTAGAGATAATTGCTTTACTTGAATCATCAAAGATTTCAGATAAGTCAGGGCGAGTACGGCCTTGATCATCAACAGGTGCATTTAGTTTGTTAACAATAACGCCTGTAATGTTTTGGTTTTTTACACCGCCAAATTCAGCACGCGCAAATTCGATACGCTCTTTTAGCTGTTCAACAGTGTTGTTACCTAATGCAGTAACGAAAACAATTTCAGCACCTAATGTTTTTGCAATTTCATAGTTTAATGATTGTGCAAAAGGATGCTTACGCATAGGTACCAGACCTTCGATGAGAATAACTTCTGCATCAGCGGTGTTTTCATGGTATCTAGCAACAATTTCTTCCATCAGAACATCTTTTTGGTTTGAGCTGAGTAGAGACTCAACATAATCCATGTTTAAAGGTTCTGATGATTGAATAGTGGAGTGAGAGCGGATAATCGCAGTTGTCTGATCTAAAGCGCCTTTTACACGAGGTTGTGCAATTGGCTTGAACACGCTAAGGCGAACGCCTTTTTGTTCCATAGAACGGATAACACCCAAGCTGACGCTGGTTAAACCCACGCGTGTATCAGTTGGGACTAGCATAATTGTACGGGACACGGAAACCTCTTTAAATATCGGTTGCTCGTTATGTAAAACAGTACTGCCAGCATGACACTGGCAGTACATCAAAGAACTTAAGCGGTCAGGCGACTTGCGTCCTGAGCGATAACTAACTCTTCGTTAGTTGGGATAACAACAGCAAGACGGCTGTTATCGGTAGTGATAGTGCCTGATTTACCGAAACGTGCATCTAAGTTACGTTGATGATCCACTTCAAAACCTAACAGAGCCAGTTTTTTCAGAGATAATTCACGTACCATTGCTGCGTTTTCACCGATGCCACCAGTAAAGATAATAGCATCTAAACGACCTTCCATCAGTGCACAGTAAGAACCGATGTATTTGGCTAAACGATGGCAGTAAACGTCCATTGCACGTTTAGCATCTGCTTTAGTGTCGTAGTTATCTTCAACATAACGGCAGTCACTAGTGACTTCTGTTAAACCTAACAGACCAGATTCTTTAGTCAGCAGTTTGTTGATGTCTTCAACGCTCATACCTAAAGTGTCGTGTAAATGGAACACGATAGCAGGATCGATATCACCACTACGAGTTCCCATTACTAAACCTTCTAATGGAGTCAGACCCATAGAAGTATCAACACATTTACCGTTAACAACAGCAGAAACAGAACCACCATTACCTAAGTGGCAAGTGATTACGTTCAGTTCATCAACAGGTTTGTTTAACATTTTAGCGGCTTCACGAGAAACGTAGAAATGGCTAGTTCCGTGAGCACCGTAACGACGGATGCTGTGATCTTTATATAAGCTGTATGGTAGTGCATACAGATAAGCTTCTTCTGGCATTGTTTGGTGGAATGCAGTGTCAAATACTGCAACCATTTTCTCAATTAAATGAGGGAATGCTTTACGCGCTTCTTCAATACCAATAAGGTGAGCTGGGTTATGTAGTGGAGCAAATGGAATAGCAGCTTCAATACCTTTGATAACTTCGTCAGTGATCACGACAGATTTAGTGAATTTTTCACCACCGTGAACAATACGGTGACCAATAGAAGCAATTTGTGCAGACAATTCTGGTTTTTCAGCCAGGATAGTGTTTACGATAAAGTTTAATGCTTCACTATGAGCAGCACCTGCGCCTAACGCAGCTTCATGTTTTTGGCCATCCATTTTCCACTTCAGGCGGGCTTCAGGAAGGTTGAAGCATTCAGCCAAACCTGACAGGAATTCTTCACCATTTTCTGGGTTGATAATTGCAAATTTAAGAGAAGAACTACCGCAGTTCAGTACCAGCACCAGCTTACTTGACATGGAATTACCTATTTATCTTGTTGTCGTAGTGTCTTTTATATTATAAAGACGGTGGTTAATAAAACGTCAATCATAAAAGCCTATCGCATTACTATGATGACATTAATGACGCGCATCATGCTTAAAGTAAAAAACTTGATGCTAATTATAGTTGCCAATCATTAATTGGACGATTTTTATTCACCCATTAGCTTTTCGCGTTAAAATCGGCGAAAAGGGTTGAAAATCACGCCGGCAAACAAAATATAGCGCTTTATTGCCACAAACCTTTAGAATGGGCACAGGATACAGAGTAAAGGCAACAAAGACAAAATATACTTAATTCTACTAAAAGATTTTTATTCTTTATAGGTATTTTTTAAAAGTTACAGAAGAAATTGATTGAGGTCATTATGAGCGAACCGACAGTGACTCCTCCAGGCTTTTTTAAGAAGCTTCGTTTGGGGAACGAGTATTTAAAAACCTGGCCGGTTGAAAAGCAGTTAGCACCTGTTTTCCCTGAAAATCGTATTGTCAAAGCCACACGCTTTGGTATTCGCTATATGCCACCTATCGCCATTTTTACAATGACATGGCAAATCGCATTAGGCGGTAATTTGGGACCTGCAATTACGACCGCGCTTTTTGCTTGTAGCTTGCCAATGCAAGGATTATGGTGGTTGGGTAAACGTGCAGCTACGCCACTTCCTGCTACGTTATTACGTTGGTTTTATGAAATTCGTGAGAAATTTGAAGAAGCAGGCATCGCTTTAGCCCCTGTTGAGCAAACACCGACTTACCTTTCTTTAGCCCATTTATTAAAGCGTGCTTTTAAGCAACTTGATCGCTCTTTTCTTGATGATGTGTAGAACATTTGTTCTACCTTCTTCGTTTGTCTGATTGTTATCTGAATTACCCCATTGAGATCAAAAAATGCGTTGTTAGCGCTACTCAATACTTTTGATTAATGTCATGCTCTCCTCAATAATTTCTTTGGAGAATTAATGATGGAAATGACACACGCACAACGCTTGATCCTCTCTAATCAATATAAAATGATGACTATGATGGATCCTGATAACGCTGAACGTTATCGTCGCTATCAGACAATTATTGAACGTGGGTATGGATTACAATTACGTGAACTTGACCGTGACTTCGATGAAATGTCAGAAGAGACCTGCCGTACCATTATTAACGTCATGGAAATGTACCATGCATTGCAAGTTTCCCGTGATAACTTAAAAGAACAAGAGATGCCTGATGCTCGTCGTGTCGCATTTATAGGCTTTGATGCGGCGACAGAATCCCGCTATCTTAGCTATGTGCGCTTTATGGTGAATACAGAAGGGCGTTACACGCATTTCGATAGTGGCAGTCATGGTTTTAACTCTCAAACTCCAATGTGGGAGAAATACCAAAGAATGCTTAACGTTTGGTTAGCGTGTCCTCGCCAATATCACCTTAGCTCCGTTGAAATTCAACAAATACTTAATGCGTAATTATTAGCGCATCACTGTAAGGTAAAGGTAGGCATAAAATATGGCAATCACATGTAAAGGTTTTCTGTTTGATCTTGATGGAACATTAGTTGATTCATTACCGGTTGTTGAGCATTGTTGGGCGCTATTTGGTGAGCGCGTAGGTGTATCAACACAAGAGATTAATGACTACATCCACGGAAAACCTGCCATTGAGTCGATTCGCCATTTTATGCCTAATGCAACCGAACAAGAGATAACTGAAACTTTCCGTTGGTTAGAAAAATTAGAATCAACACAAACTGAAGGGTTAGCACCGCTTCCGGGTGCTATTGAACTGATTAATCGCCTTAATGACTTAAATATTCCTTGGGCGATTGTTACATCAGGCACTGTTCCTATTGCCTCAACACGCCAATCTGTCACGGGTATTCCTGAACCTAAACACTGGGTTACAGCGGAATGTATTAGTAGAGGTAAGCCTAATCCTGAACCTTATCTTTTGGGTGCCAAGAAATTGGGTTTATTACCACAAGATTGTGTGGTTTTTGAAGACGCAGCAGCGGGTATTTACTCTGGTTTAGATGCAGGATGCCAAGTCGTTGCTGTTCATGCACCTCTATCCCTTCCTCGCCGTAATGAGATTCATTTAATTATTGATTCTTTAAATGATATTCAAATCGAGAAGCAAGCTGAAAAAGTGATAATAACGCACAAAAGATAGTTTTTTCTTTGATCATACTAGAAGACTTATGGATGTAAAAATGGTCTACTTATCAATGTAGTGAATTGATGTCTTAACCTGTTTTCACTTATTGCTGATCGAGGCCATTTTGAATAGCGAATTATTATGGGTTTTAAGCCTGCTATTGATAGCTATTGTCCTTTTTACGACCAACAAAATCCGCATGGATGTGGTCGCTTTACTTGTCATCATCGCATTCGTTCTTAGCGGTACACTTACATTAAATGAAGCCACAGTAGGATTTAGTGATCCTAACGTATTACTTATTGCGGCCCTTTTTGTTATTGGCGAAGGGTTAGTGAGAACAGGTGTGGCTTATCAAATGGGTGACTGGCTTGTACGTGTCGCGGGTAGCAGTGAAGTTAAAATGCTTGTGCTATTAATGATATGCGTTGCAAGTCTAGGTGCTTTCATGAGCTCAACAGGAGTGGTAGCTATCTTTATTCCTGTTGTGCTGAGCGTTGCTGCTCGCATGAAAACATCACCAGGTCGTTTAATGATGCCGCTAGGTTTTGCGGGTCTTATCAGTGGATTAATGACCTTAGTGGCGACACCGCCTAATATGGTTGTTAACAGTGAATTAGTCAGAGAAGGATTGCCAAGTTTTCAATTTTTCTCCATTACACCTATTGGTATTGCCGTCTTATTCGCAGGCATTTTATATATGCTGGTGGTACGTCGGTGGCTAGGAAACAATGATAATGGTAAGCAAAAAGAGGCTTATCGTCGAACTTTCCGTGATCTTATTCGTGATTATCAATTAGCAGGACGTGCTCGTCGTTTAGCCATTCGTAAAGGTTCTCCGCTAATAGGCCATTCACTTGATGAATTACACTTACGTTCTCGTTATGGTGCAAACGTTGTCGGGATCGAACGCTGGAGGCGGTTTCGGCGTGTTATGGTTAGCGCAACCGGTGGTACTGAATTAAGAGAACGTGATGTTTTATTAGTTGATATGTCAGCCAGTGATGTCGATTTGCGTGAGTTTTGTCGTGAACAGATGTTAGAGCCAATGGTGCTACGAGGTGAATACTTTTCTGAACAATCTCGTGATGTAGGGCTTGCTGAAGTATCAATGAATCCTGATTCTGAATTATTAGGTAAATCATTAAGAGAAATTAAATTTCGTACTCGTTATGGCTTAAATGTCGTTGCGATCCGTCGCGAAGGAAGCGCCTTACCGGGTAAAATAGTCGATGAGCCATTACGCCTTGGCGATGTGTTATTGGTGATTGGTGATTGGAAACTTATTCGCGTTTTATCAACTAAACCGCGTAATTTTATCGTATTAAATCTGGCTGCTGAAATTGAAACGGTTGCTCCTGCTTCATCTCAAGCACCTCACGCATTATTTTCGTTAGCATTAATGGTGGCATTAATGGTAACGAATGAAGTCCCTAATTTTATTGCGGCACTTATTGCTTGTTTATTGATGGGTAAATTCCGCTGTATTGATATGGAAAGTGCTTATCGTTCTATTCATTGGCCAAGTATTATTTTAATTGTCGGTATGATGCCTTTTGCTGCCGCATTGCAAAAAACAGGCGGTATCGAGCTTATTGTAAATGGCTTAATGGATGTTGCAGGTAGTGCCGGTCCTCAAGTGATGTTGGTATGTTTATTTATACTTTGCGCATCAATCGGGTTGTTTATCTCGAATACGGCAACCGCAGTATTAATGGCACCAATTGCTATTGCTGCTGCAAACCAAATGAATGTTTCACCATTACCATTTGCAATGGTGATTGGTGTCGCGGCTTCCGCAGCATTTATGACACCTGTTTCATCTCCGGTTAATACGCTTATCCTTGAACCTGGTGGTTATAAGTTTGCAGACTTTATTAAGATTGGGGTGCCATTTACCATTATTGTGATGTTTATTAGCGTATTCTTGATCCCGCTATTATTCCCATTCTAATTATCAATATTTTTGTTTTGCTGAAACGTTGTTTATTAATTAATAAACAGCGTTTTTTATTTATTGGTCGGTGGTTTTTTATTTGATGCATAATTTGTATCTATATGTGTGTGTTTTTTGACATAGATTATTAAGAGAAGAGCATAATATCTTATATAAAAATAAATGTATTCGGAGTTAATAAAATGAATGAGTTAAACAATGTTCAACCTACAAGTGTTAATGTGCAATATGTTAATGAAATAAAAAGTGAAACTAAACAATACAGTTTTTTATCCAAGGTTATATCATCAGTTAGAAATTCTATAAAAGAGTTTTTAGGTTTAAATAAAATTAAAGAAAGTTTAGTAAGTAAAAATACTAATGATAATGGTGGTATAAGAATGTATGGAGAAGACTGTGATAAAAATACATATTTTATAAAAAATGATAATAAGTTTAATATGAATGAAGTCAAATTATTTGGAGATAGTCGTGAATCTATATCCAATGATAGCGATAATATATATCATTATTCGAATAATAGCACATTGGATTTTTTAAAGGAGGCTATTATATTGAAAAGTGTTGATAAAAAAATCGATAAGGTTAATAACTCATTTTTATCTTTTAGATAGAAATAGAAATAGCCCATTATATTTATAATGGGCTATTTCTATTTACTCACTAATTTCATCAAGCGATAAACTAAAGCCGGGTACAAATACCTTCATAAAATAGTCCATCTCTGGGCTATGTCTTTCGGCTAACGTTTTTTCTAAGCGATTTTTGGCTAAATTAAATTCACTATTACCTGCGGCAAGTTCTTCAAGGCATTTTAAATAAGCACATAAACTATCAGCTTGTTTGACAATAAAGGTTTCTTCCTCACTATGTAATTGCTCATCAATAAGAGGGCGAAAATCGTCTTGTAATTCTTCTGGTAACATTTCAATTAATTTTTGCTGGGCATATTTTTCTATTTTTTTATATTCATGAGCAATTTGTGGATTATGGTACTTAATCGGTGTCGGCATATCACCGGTGATCACTTCACTGGCATCATGATACATCGCTTGTAATGCAATACGTTCAGCATTGACATTACCACCAAATTTACGATTTTTAATCACCGCTAGGGCATGGGCGACAAAAGCGACTTGTAAACTGTGTTCAGAAACATTTTCTTGGCGGATATTACGCATTAAAGGCCAACGAGTAATGAGTTTTAAGCGAGAAAGGTGGGCAAAAAAGTAACTCATAATATCTCCCAATTGCGTGATTGAAGACATTATTGTGAGTGGATAACAGGTAGATGTAAACGTTAATAGAAAAGAAAATAAAAAAACGCAATATAACTGGTTGTTATACTGCGTTTTATTTTATATGCAGGTAATCTTATTGATGATAACCGACAATAAAGCGACCGAATTTTTGAATTGCCATATCTAAATCGTCTTCACGTGGAAGAGTAACGATACGGAAATGGTCTGGGTATGGCCAGTTAAAGGCTGTACCTTGTACCAGTAATACTTTCTCTTGGAGTAATAAATCGAGGATCATTTTTTGATCGTCTTTAATACTGTAACGGTTAAGATCTATTTTAGGGAACATATACAATGCTCCCATAGGTTTAACACAAGAAACGCCCGGAATTTGATTAATTAGTTCCCAAGCACGGTTGCGTTGCTCATATAAACGACCACCCGGCAGAATAAATTCACTAATACTTTGATAGCCACCTAATGCTGTTTGGATGGCATGTTGCATAGGAACGTTAGCGCATAAACGCATAGACGCTAACATATTCAAGCCTTCAATATAGCTTTTAGCGTGTTTTTTAGGGCCGTTTAACACCATCCAACCTTGACGGAAGCCTGCAACGCGGTAGGTTTTTGATAAACCATTAAATGTTACGGTTAATAAATCGGGTGCCATGGCAGCAATAGAATGGTGCTCGGCATCGTCATACAGAATTTTATCGTAGATTTCGTCAGCAAAAATAATTAGGTTATGTTGACGTGCTATTTCAACAATTTCCATCAGAATGTCTTTGCTATATACCGCACCTGTCGGATTATTTGGGTTGATAATAACAATACCGCGGGTATTTTTTGTGATTTTACTGCGGATATCATCTAAATCAGGGAACCAGCCTTGTTGCTCATCACACATATAGTGAACAGCATTTCCTCCTGAAAGAGAAACGGCGGCTGTCCACAATGGATAATCAGGCGCAGGTACAAGCATTTCATCGCCATTATTTAATAAAGCTTGCATCGCTTGTACGATTAACTCAGAAACACCATTACCAATATAAATGTCTTCAACAGTGATATCACGCATATCACGGGCTTGATAATGCTGCATGATAGCTTTACGCGCAGAAAACAGTCCTTTGGAGTCACTATAACCTTGAGAGCTTGGTAGATTGCGGATCACATCTACTAAGATTTCATCAGGTGCTTCAAAGCCAAAAGGTGCCGGGTTACCAATATTGAGTTTTAAAACTTTATTACCTTCTTCTTCCAGACGTTTTGCTTCTTGCAAAACCGGACCTCTAATGTCGTAACAGACATGTTCGAGTTTGTTTGATTTTTTAATCTGATTCATAGCGCGTTTACCTAATAGGGTCTGACTCGTATCTTTTATTGTGATTATGGCGACTTAGCGACATTTATCGCCGATTGCTATTCATATAGAAAGATACAAATGAAAAGGCTGTCCCAGCAAATAACTGTTCTATCACTCTACTCTTACGTTACAAACTTTTGAAGATGCTAGGTAATTTTTGGTGTAAAAGGTCAGTTTATTCTTAGAATGTTATTTTGATGACTGATTGTATTGCTTATGATGGGTTTATGTTCCACATTTTGAATTAAAACTAGATTATTACTCTATTGAAAAGGGGCTTTTTAGTGTGGTGATCAGAAATAAGTTGATGTGATGGATAGGTAGATGAAATGTTGCATAATCAATTATTGAATAATTTTATCGGATTTGTATTATCTGACTTAATATATTAAATTTTCAAATAATATGGTTAAATCTACTTTATTCTATAGCAATCAATTAGTTTAAGTATAAATTAAATTTAAATCTTAAATTTAATTTATAGGGGAAGATACTTAAACCTGAATGCATAGTTAAGATAATTTAAATTATTTTCAAAATGTTAAAATTTATGAATGAGAAAGCAATATAGTATGATCTACGTCTAACTTGTGATGACGGTATACAGTTCTTTCTTGTGAATGCTTGAAATGATAATAAAATTTAATTTGTTACAAAAAGATGCAATTCCTTTCTATCTAGGAGGTGTAAACGATAAGAAACAAATGTAAAGTATTCGGTATGTCTTTGCTCTCCTTTTCAGAGTAGAGTACTGTCTGAATCGGAAGTCTTTTTTAGACTTTTGATATAAAACACCAGGTATATGTAATTTAAAAATCAAAAATAAGTGAAGAATAAACAATGATTAATGCAAATCGTCCGATAATGAATCTCGACCTCGATCTGCTTAGAACGTTTGTAGCTGTAGCAGATTTGAACACTTTTGCAGCAGCCGCTGCTGCTGTATGTCGAACCCAATCTGCTGTGAGTCAGCAGATGCAACGTTTAGAGCAATTGGTGGGTAGAGAGCTTTTCGCCCGTCATGGTCGTAATAAACTTTTAACAGAGCATGGTCTACAACTGTTAGGTTATGCGCGTCAAATTCTGCGTGCAAATGATGATGCAACAGCATCATTAACATATAGCGATGCAGAAGGGGAGCTACGTATTGGTGCTTCTGATGACTCTGTTGATACTTTATTACCGTTTTTACTAAATCGTATCGCGTCAGTGTATCCTCGTTTAGCTGTTGATGTACGTATTAAGCGTTCTCAATATATTGAGACAATGCTAGATAATCATGAAATTGATTTAGCATTAACAACAGCACGTATTGGTCATCATCCACGTACAGCGTTACGTACTGCACCAGTGTTATGGCATTGTGCGCCAGACTTCCAATTACAAATGAATGAGCCGATACCTTTAGTTGTAATGGATGAAACGAACCCATTCCGTCAATTAGCGATAAACACACTAGATGATGCTGGAATTCAATGGCGTATTGCTTATGAAGCGGCTTCTTTATCTGCTGTTCGTGCTGCGGTTAATGCAGAGGTGGGTATTACTGCTCGTCCACTTGAAATGCAGAATGCCGATTTACGTATTTTAGGTGAAAGCGAAGGATTACCTCGTTTACCTGAGACACAATATTGGTTATATCGTAATTCTGATGAACAAAATGAAGCGGTGTTAACAGTATTCAATGCGATTGAAAACAAGAAAACACCTTATACCGTCACTGCACCTGAAGATATTAGCTCTACTGAACTTGAATAATCACATTAATAATTGTGTGAATTTTTTAGCGTTAAAACACAAAAAATTAAAGATTAAAAAAGAGTCAAATAAAGCTGGATAGTGATGAATAGTGATAAACGGGAATAGATGCAATAAAGTGCATTTATTTCCGTTTTTTTATTTCTTTTTTTGAAATAGTAACACTATGTTAATAATTATGTTGTTTTATGTATTTATCTTTGTAACATTTCATTGCATAACTACCTTAACTGCTTGTTAAAAAAATGTTTACCTTCCCCCTTGGTTAATCACTTGTAGGATTTGTTAACAAATAAAAAGATTGTCTAGGTTTTAAGAGAATAAAAAAGTAAATCTAAGCGGATATTTGACCTCCTCCACAATATTAGAAAGTTAATTTGTTAAAATTTGGATAAATTTTAAACTGATTAGGTATTTTTTCGACTATTTTGTGAGTTTGATCAAAAAAATAAGGCACATTTGCCTGTGTTGAATCAGGTTTTTCCTGAGATACTGGTGTAGTAAAATCGAATTATCAGTTAGACTAAGCGTGTTAGCATAAAGCTTGTCGGTTTACTGACACGTTTTAGCATTGAGCTGTAATTGAGTGTTAAAATTGAGTGTTAAAGTTGTTAAATCGCGATAGAAAACTGAGTGATTTGTCGCAAAGTTTTCTAAAAAAGAATAAAGGTATAAATAGACTGTTATTATTTCTTTAATTAGCAAGTCTGTTTAATTCGCCTTTTTTTCGTAATTAGAAATGTGGTGTAAACCGCCGGATAAGAATTGGTTAATTGACACCACCTTTGATGAGTAAGCAATGAGTATGTCTACAACCACCGAAGTTATCGCCCATCATTGGGCATTTGCTGTCTTCCTCATAGGCGCATTGGGGTTATGTTCGCTCATGTTGTTGGGTGCCCGCTATTTAGGCGGGCGCGCACAGGCAAGGGCAAAGCATGTTCCTTATGAATCTGGTCTTGATTCTGTTGGCAGCGCTCGTCTGCGCATGTCAGCTAAATTCTATTTAGTTGCCATGTTTTTCGTTATTTTCGATGTTGAAGCACTGTTTCTTTATGCCTGGGCTGTTTCCGTTCGTGAAGTTGGCTGGTTAGGCTTTATTGAAGCATCAGTCTTCATCGCTATTTTATTAGCTGGATTATTCTACTTGGTTCGTATAGGCGCATTAGATTGGACGCCTGTTCGCTCTCGTCGTGAAACTGCGAGTAAAAGCCATGTTCGATTAACCAGCGGCAAACATCCGCAGCAGTAATAAGCGAGGCATTAGAAATGGATTATACGCTCACCCGCATAGATCCGAACGGTGAGAATGACCGTTATCCCCTGCAATCACAGGAAATTGTCAGTGACCCGTTAGATGCTCACGTTCATCGCAGCGTGTATATGGGAAAACTGGAACATGCGTTGCATGACGTTGTGAACTGGGGACGGAAAAACTCTTTATGGCCATATAACTTTGGTCTTTCCTGTTGTTACGTTGAAATGGTGACGTCATTTACGGCTGTGCATGACGTGGCTCGTTTTGGTTCAGAAGTATTACGTGCATCCCCTCGTCAAGCTGACTTTATGGTGGTTGCGGGTACTTGCTTTACTAAGATGGCACCCGTTATTCAACGTTTATATGATCAGATGTTAGAGCCTAAATGGGTTATCTCTATGGGGGCATGTGCAAACTCTGGTGGTATGTACGACATCTACTCAGTAGTGCAAGGTGTTGATAAGTTCATTCCAGTTGATGTGTATATTCCTGGATGTCCACCACGCCCTGAAGCTTACATGCAAGCACTGATGTTATTACAAGAGTCCATTGGTAAAGAACGTCGCCCATTATCATGGGTTGTCGGCGACCAAGGTGTTTACCGTGCCAATATGCAATCAGAACGAGAAAGAAAACACGGTGAACGTATCGCAGTGAAAAATCTGCGTACTCCTGACGAAATTTAAAGGCTTTTGCCTAAGACGTAACCAGAGCAATGTGTTGCGATCATAGTAACCCTGATCAAAGTTGTGGTGAATAGAAATGACCGATCAGATAGCGCAAAAAGGCGCTCGGCCAGCGTGGGAAACGACCGATCATATTGATGATCAGGTGGTTAATGAACTGCGTCAGAAATTTGGGCCAGATGCGTTTACGTTCCAGCCTACTCGTACTGGTATGCCAGTTGTTTGGGTAAAGCGGGAACAACTTATTGAGGTAATGCTATACCTCAAATCTTTACCAAAACCTTATGTCATGCTGTTTGATATGCATGGTTTTGATGAGCGTCTTCGTACGCATCGTCAAGGCTTGCCAGCAGCAGACTTTTCCGTTTTCTATCATCTGATATCAATCGATCGTAATAAAGATATTATGTTGAAAGTCGCATTAAGTGAAAATGATCTTAATGTTCCGACTATCACATCTATCTTTCCTAACTCGAATTGGTATGAGCGTGAAGTCTGGGATATGTTTGGGATTGTCTTTAATGGGCATCCAAATTTACGTCGTATTATGATGCTTCCTGATTGGGAAGGTCATCCACTGCGTAAAGATTATCCAGCTCGTGCGACAGAGTTCGATCCTTATGTGCTGACAAAGCAGAAACAGGATCTGGAAATGGAATCGCTGACATTTAAACCTGAAGAGTGGGGGATGAAACGCGGAACTGAGAATGAGGACTTTATGTTCTTAAACCTCGGTCCTAACCATCCATCCTCTCATGGTGCATTCCGTATTATTCTTCAGCTTGATGGCGAAGAGATCGTCGACTGTGTGCCTGACGTAGGCTATCACCACCGTGGTGCTGAAAAAATGGGTGAGCGCCAATCTTGGCATAGCTATATTCCATACACAGACCGAATCGAATATCTCGGCGGATGCGTTAACGAAATGCCTTATGTACTTGCAGTGGAAAAACTTGCCGGTATTGAAGTGCCTGAACGCGTTAAAGTCATTCGTGTCATGCTGTCAGAGCTATTCCGTATTAATAGCCACTTACTGTATATCAGTACCTTTATCCAAGACGTTGGTGCAATGACACCGGTGTTCTTTGCCTTTACTGACCGTCAGAAAGTTTACAACATCGTTGAAGCGATTACTGGATTCCGTATGCATCCAGCATGGTTCCGTATCGGTGGTGTTGCTCATGACTTACCACGTGGTTGGGAACGCTTATTACGTGAATTCTTAGATTGGATGCCAAAACGTCTAGATTCTTACGTAAAAGCAGCACTGCAAAACAGTATCTTGAAGGGTCGTACTATTGGTGTTGCCTCATATAATGCTAAAGAAGCATTAGATTGGGGTGTGACAGGTGCTGGTCTTCGTGCAACAGGTGTTGAATTTGATGTCCGTAAATGGCGTCCATATTCAGGTTATGAAAACTTTGAATTTGAAATCCCTGTTGCAAGTAATGGTGACTGTTATGACCGCGTAATGCTGAAAGTAGAAGAACTACGCCAAAGCTTACGCATTCTGGAACAGTGCTATAAAAATATGCCAGAAGGGCCATTTAAAGCAGACCATCCACTGACAACGCCTCCACCAAAAGAGCGTACATTACAGCATATCGAAACCATGATTAACCACTTCTTACAGGTTTCATGGGGCCCTGTTATGCCTGCTAATGAATCATTCCAGATGGTTGAAGCCACTAAAGGGATCAACAGCTATTACTTAACCAGTGATGGTAGCACAATGAGCTATCGTACACGTATTCGTACGCCAAGCTTTGCTCACTTGCAACAAATCCCAGCGGTTATCCGCGGTAGTCTGGTTTCTGACTTGATTGTGTATCTGGGAAGTATTGATTTTGTAATGTCGGATGTGGATCGTTAATCATGCAAAATGAATTAAACCAAAAAGATGATGCAGTGCAGATCGAAATCGTTGATGTTACGCATTCAAAGAAAGCAACGTTTGTTTTAACTGAAGAAGAACGTGCTGAAATTGAACAAGAAAAACATCACTATGAAGATCCGCGTGCTGCCTCTATTGAAGCACTGAAAATTGTGCAAAAGAACCGCGGTTGGGTTGAAGACGGCGCAATTTATGCAATTGCGGATGTTCTTGGGATCCCTGCAAGCGATGTTGAAGGCGTTGCTACGTTCTATAGCCAAATTTTCCGTCAACCCGTTGGCCGTCACATTATTCGTTTTTGTGACAGCGTGGTTTGTCATATTACAGGTTATCAAGGCATTCAGGCAGCGATTGAAAAGCATCTTAATATCATTCCTGGTCAAACTACACCAGATGGTCGCTTTACGTTACTGCCAACCTGCTGTTTAGGTAATTGTGATAAAGGTCCTACCATGATGGTAGATGACGATACTCACAGCTTTGTTAAACCTGAAGAGATTGAAACGTTACTGGAGCAGTATCCATGACAGCAATTTCAGGAGCAAAACCGATTATTCGTAGCGCAGAAACGCACCCGCTAACGTGGCGCTTACGTGATGATCGTCAGCCTGTATGGCTGGATGAATACCGTGCTACAAACGGTTATAAAGCGGCAGAAAAAGCATTAAAAGGTATGTCACCGACGGAAGTGACCACTGAAGTTAAAGATGCTGGTCTAAAAGGTCGTGGTGGTGCTGGATTCTCAACAGGCTTGAAATGGAGCCTGATGCCAAAAGATGAAAGCATGAATATCCGTTACATCCTTTGTAACGCAGATGAAATGGAGCCGGGTACTTATAAAGACCGCCTCTTAATGGAAGAACTTCCACATCTGTTAATTGAAGGGATGATTATCGGCGCTCACGCACTAAAAGCTTACCGTGGTTATATTTTCCTTCGTGGTGAATATATCGAAGCGGCTAAGAATTTACGCCATGCCATCGAGGAAGCAAAAGCAGCAGGCTTTCTTGGTAAAAACATCTTTGGTTCCGGGATTGATTTTGAGCTATTTGTTCACACTGGTGCAGGTCGTTACATCTGTGGTGAAGAAACAGCATTAATCAACTCATTAGAAGGTCGTCGTGCTAACCCGCGCTCTAAACCGCCATTCCCTGCAACATCAGGGGTATGGGGTAAACCAACTTGTGTCAATAACGTTGAAACATTGTGTAACGTGCCTGCGATTATTGAACACGGCAAAGATTGGTATATCGGTTTAAGTGAAGGCAAAAGCCCAGATGCAGGTACTAAATTAATGGGATTCTCGGGTCGCGTGAAATTTCCGGGCTTATGGGAATTACCATTTGGTACAACAGCGCGTGAGATCCTTGAAGATTACGCAGGCGGTATGCGTGATGGTCTTAAGCTGAAAGCATGGCAACCGGGGGGCGCAGGTACTGACTTCTTAACGGAAGATCACCTCGATCTCCCAATGGATTTTGGCACGATTGCAAAAGCAGGTAGCCGTTTAGGTACAGCACTTGCGATGGCGGTAGATAATGAAATCAATATGGTTTCATTAACCCGTAATTTAGAAGAGTTCTTTGCTCGTGAATCTTGTGGCTGGTGTACACCTTGTCGTGATGGCTTGCCATGGAGTGTCGAAATCTTACGTGCGATAGAAAACGGTAAAGGTCGCCCTGGTGATATCGAAACACTTGAGCATTTATGTCGTTCTTTAAGTCCGGGACACACATTCTGTGCTCACGCACCGGGTGCAGTAGAACCTTTACAAAGCGCCATTAAATATTTCCGTGAAGAATTTGAGGCTGGCATTATTCAAGAAGATTATACCAATGCCAATTTGATCAGAGGTATTCAGCCTAACTTGCTGAAAAGCCGCTGGTAATTTTTCACGACACATTCTAGGTTTAACGCCTGCTGTGCAGGCCTTTGGGAAGCATGCTGACTATGGCTACGATTCATGTAGACGGCAAAGAATATGAAGTTAACGGGGCTGATAACCTGTTAGAAGCCTGTCTTAATTTAGGCTTAGATATTCCTTATTTTTGCTGGCACCCAGCGCTGGGAAGCGTTGGCGCTTGCCGCCAGTGTGCGGTGAAGCAGTATCAAAATGCTGAGGATACCCGCGGTCGTTTAGTGATGTCTTGTATGACACCGGCGACTGATGGCACGTTTATCTCTATTGACGACGAAGAAGCGAAGAAATTTCGTGAAAGCGTTGTTGAATGGTATATGACAAACCATCCTCATGACTGTCCAGTTTGTGAAGAAGGCGGTAACTGTCACCTTCAAGATATGACGGTAATGACAGGTCATACTATGCGTCGTTATCGCTTTACGAAGCGTACACATAGAAACCAAGATCTGGGACCGTTTATTTCTCATGAAATGAACCGTTGTATTGCTTGTTACCGCTGTGTTCGTTACTACAAAGACTATGCCGATGGTACTGATCTGGGCGTCTTTGGTGCACATAACAACGTATTCTTTGGACGCGTTGAAGATGGCACATTAGAGAGCGAATTCTCGGGTAACTTGGTTGAAATTTGTCCGACAGGTGTGTTCACTGATAAAACTCACTCATCACGTTATAACCGTAAGTGGGATATGCAGTTTGCACCAAGCATTTGCCAAGGTTGTAGCATGGGTTGTAACACCAGCCCAGGTGAACGCTATGGTGAATTGCGTCGTATTGAAAACCGTTATAACGGGACTGTAAACCGCTATTTCCTTTGTGACCGTGGTCGCTTTGGCTATGGCTATGTGAATTTAGCAAGCAGACCTCGTCAGCCTAAAAAACGTTTAGGTAGTAACTGGTTAGAAATTAACGCTGTTCAAGCAACTCAAGCCGCTGCGGATATGCTGAAGAAAAGTCAGCGTATCGTGGGTATTGGTTCTCCGCGTGCAAGCATTGAAAGTAACTTTGCATTACGTGAAGTTGTTGGTGCTGAAAACTTCTATAGCGGTATCTCTGCATCAGAGCAAAAACGACTGACTTTAATGTTAGATATTTTACAAAAAGGTGGCGTTCATACCCCATCTCTGCGTGAAATTGAAGATTACGATGCTGTTTTAGTGTTAGGTGAAGATTTAACACAAACCGGTGCTCGTATGGCATTGTCTGTACGTCAAGCAGTGAAAGGTAAAGCACGTGAAATGGCAGCAGCTCAAAAAGTAGCTGACTGGCAAATTGCTGCGATTATGAATATCGGGCAACGTGCGAAATATCCTCTGTTTGTCACTCATGTTGATGAAACTCGCCTTGATGATGTTGCTGCATGGAGTTACCGCGCACCGGTTGTTGATCAAGCGCGTTTAGGTTTTGCGATTGCCAATAACATTAACGGTGAAGCACCCGCAGTTGATGGCATTGATGAAGCGCTGAATAAACATATTGAGATGATTGTTCAAGCACTTTCTCAAGCGAAGAAACCATTAATTATCAGTGGTAGTCATGCAGGTAGCGAAGACGTTATCAAAGCAGCTGCTAACATTGCGTTTGCATTAAAAGCAAAAGGTAATGAAGTGGGGCTTTCTTTCGTTGCTGATGATGCAAACAGCATGGGGCTTGCCATGATGAATGCACAACCACTTGATGATGCATTAAAAATGATGCGTAGTGGTCAAGTTAACACCGTTGTGGTAATGGAAAACGATTTATATCGCCATTACGATGCAGACGTGATTGATGATGCGATTGCGAAAGTTGATAACGTTATTGTTATCGACCACCAGCAAACAGACATTATGGCGAAAGCACATATTGTTCTCCCAGCTTCTTCATTCGCTGAAAGCGATGGAACAATGGTGAGTCAAGAGGGCAGAGCACAACGCTACTTCCAAGTTTTCGAACCTTCTTTCTATAACAAAGAAGTGGTGATGCATGAAAGCTGGCGTTGGTTGAGTGCGGTTGATTCACAATGGCATGAAAGAACGTTGGATTGGACACAGTTGGACAGTGTTATCGAGCATTGTGCAACCAGCCTTCCTCAGTTTGCAGGCATTGTTGATGCTGCTCCGAATGCCTCATTCCGTATTCGTGGACAGAAATTGGCTCGTGAACCGCATCGTTATAGCGGTCGTACTTCTATGTTGGCAAATGTGTCTGTTCATGAACAGCGTCAACCAAAAGATATCGACACTCCATTTGCGTTTTCAATGGAAGGTAATAACAGCCCAACAGCACCTCGTCAGCAAATTCCATTTGCATGGGCTCCGGGTTGGAACTCACCTCAAGCATGGAATAAATTCCAAGCAGAAGTGGGTGGCAGCTTACGCTTTGGCGATCCGGGTGTGCGCTTAATCGAATGTGGTGATAATACACTTGGCTATTTCACTGATATTCCTGCGCCATTTAATGCACAGAAAAATCAATGGACTGTCGCACCTTGCTACCGTTTATTTGGTAGTGAAGAGTTATCACAACGCGCTGAAGTTATCCAATCTCGTATGGAAACGGCTTATTTAACATTGAGTGAATCTGATGCACAGGCATTAGCATTAACTCAAGGTCAGCAAGCGATGTTTACTTACGAAGGCCGTGAATTCACCTTACCTGTGAAAATCAGTGCTCACCTAACTCAAGGTCAAATTGGCTTGCCGTTAGGTATGGCAGGTATTTCTCCATCGCTGGTGGGTGTATCGGTTCGTCAACTGCGGGGTATTGCATAATGAGCTGGTTATCTCCTGAAGTTACAGAGATTTTACTCACTGTTTTAAAAGCCGTCGTGATCTTGCTTGTTGTGGTCACTTGTGGTGCTTTTATGAGTATGGGGGAACGCCGTTTACTGGGCTTATTCCAAAACCGTTATGGGCCTAACCGTGTAGGTTATGCAGGTTCAGCACAGTTAATTGCGGATATGATCAAAATGTTCTTTAAAGAGGACTGGATCCCGAAATTTGCTGATCGCTTTATCTTCACCATTGCGCCAGTGATTGCGTTTTCATCTTTACTGCTGTCATTTGCAATTGTACCTGTTAGCTCAACATGGGTTGTTGCTGACTTAAACATTGGTATTTTGTTCTTCTTGATGGTTGCAGGTATTGCGGTGTATGCCGTGTTATTTGCAGGTTGGTCAAGTAATAACAAATATTCACTGTTAGGTGCAATGCGTGCATCAGCACAAACTGTAAGTTATGAGGTGTTCTTAGGGCTCTCAATCTTAGGTGTTGTTGCACAAGCGGGCTCTTTTAACCTGACTGACATCGTAAACTCACAAGCAAATATG
Organism: Proteus terrae subsp. cibarius; assembly: GCF_011045835.1. NCBI lineage: Bacteria > Pseudomonadati > Pseudomonadota > Gammaproteobacteria > Enterobacterales > Morganellaceae > Proteus > Proteus terrae. The sequence goes on along the minus strand of NZ_CP047349.1, from coordinate 2,461,742 downwards.
TGGAATATCATCCCACAATTCTTTGGTTTTATTACGTTTGCAATAGCCGGAGTTGCTGTTTGTCACCGTCATCCATTTGACCAACCAGAAGCAGAGCAAGAGCTAGCTGATGGTTATCACATTGAATATTCCGGTATGAAATTCGGTTTATTCTTTGTTGGTGAATATATTGGGATCGTTGCGGTATCGGGTCTTATCGTGACGTTATTCTTTGGTGGTTGGCAAGGTCCTTTCTTACCGTCATTCGTTTGGTTTGCACTGAAAACAGGATTCTTCATGATGATGTTTATTCTTATTCGTGCATCGTTACCGCGTCCGCGTTACGACCAAGTGATGTCTTTCGGTTGGAAAATCTGCTTACCGTTAACGCTTATTAATCTGCTGGTAACTGCTGCAGTGATACTTTACAACGCTCAATAAGGGGTGATTGAACCATGACTTTAAAAGAGTTATTGACTGGTTTCGGCACCCAGGTACGAAGCATTTGGATGATTGGCTTACATGCCTTCGCCAAACGTGAAACACAGATGTACCCGGAAGAACCTGTCAATGTTGCACCACGTTATCGTGGACGTATTGTGTTGACGCGTGATCCCGATGGTGAAGAGCGCTGTGTTGCTTGTAACTTGTGTGCAGCAGTTTGTCCAGTTGGCTGTATTTCATTACAGAAAGCAGAACATGAAGATGGTCGTTGGTATCCGGAGTTTTTCCGTATCAACTTTTCTCGTTGTATCTTCTGCGGTTTATGTGAAGAAGCTTGTCCAACAACGGCACTGCAATTAACGCCTGATTTCGAAATGGGTGAGTTTAAGCGTCAGGATCTGGTTTATGAAAAAGACGATCTGTTAATTTCTGGGCCCGGCAAATATCCTGAATATAACTTTTACCGTAAAACAGGTATGGCGATTAACGGCAAAGACAAAGGTGATGCGGATGATGAAGCTAAACCTATCGATGTCAAAAGCCTGTTACCGTAAGGAGCGATATTCATGGAATTTGCATTTTACATCGCGGGGCTGATTGCCATCCTTGCAACATTGAGAGTTATCACTCATACCAATCCAGTACACGCACTGCTGTACTTAGTGATTTCATTGATTGCGCTCTCTGTGGTTTTCTTCTCGTTAGGTGCCTATTTTGCTGGTGCATTAGAAATCATCGTTTACGCTGGCGCCATTATGGTGTTGTTCGTTTTCGTGGTGATGATGCTCAATTTAGGTAAATCCGTCGTTGATCAAGAGAAAAAATGGCTACAACCGAAGTTTTGGATTGGTCCTGCACTTTTATCTCTGATGCTATTAGTCGTGCTTATTTATGCAATTAGTAGTGTCACTCACGGCGAAATTGCTGGAGAAGTGATTGGCGCGAAAGAGGTCGGTATTAGCTTATTTGGACCTTATATTCTGGCTGTTGAGTTAGCATCTGTTCTTCTGTTGTCTGGACTAATAGTTGCTTATCACATTGGTCGTGATCAGAGCCATGACGATCTCGTCGAAAACGAAAACGCAGGGGAGCAAAAATGATACCTCTTCAACATGGTTTGATCTTGGCTGCGGTACTGTTTGTGTTAGGTTTTACCTGCTTAGTACTTCGCCGCAACCTGTTGTTTATGTTGATCGGACTAGAAATTATGATTAATGCGGCTGCGCTGGCATTTGTTGTTGGTGGTAGCTTTTGGGGCCAAACGGATGGTCAGATAATGTATATTCTGGCAATCAGCTTGGCAGCGGCAGAGGCAAGTATTGGTCTGGCATTGTTATTACAGCTTCATAGACATCGCCAAAATATCAATATTGATACAGTCAGTGAGATGCGCGGATGAATATACTCTATTTAACCATTCTGCTACCACTGCTGGGATTCTTATTGCTCGCTTTCTCACGTGGTCGTTGGTCTGAAAACGTATCAGCATGGATTGGTACAGGTTCTGTGGGTTTATCTGCTCTTGTCGCACTTTGGGCAGGTATGGATTTCTTTGCTAACGGGCAAGAAATCTATGTTCTGACTTTATGGAACTGGATGTCAGCAGGAAATTTTAATATTCCATTTACGCTGGTTCTTGATGGTCTTTCATTAACAATGCTGGGTGTTATCACTGGTGTTGGCTTCCTTATTCATATGTATGCATCTTGGTATATGCGTGGCGAAGAAGGGTATTCTCGTTTCTTTGCTTATACCAACTTATTTATCGTAAGTATGGTCGTCTTAGTACTGGCTGATAATATGATGCTGATGTATATGGGTTGGGAAGGGGTTGGTTTATGTAGTTATCTGTTAATTGGTTTCTATTATAGCAATCCGGCTAATGGCGCAGCTGCGATGAAAGCGTTTATCGTAACGCGTATCGGTGATGTGTTCTTAGCTATCGGTATGTTTATCCTGTTTGACCAATTAGGTACATTGAGCTTCCGTGAAATGGCAGCACTTGCTCCTGAGCAATTAGCCACGGGGTCAAGCGTCATTAACTGGGCAATGTTGATGGTATTAGGCGGTGCAGTAGGTAAATCAGCACAGCTTCCATTACAAACTTGGTTAGCCGATGCAATGGCAGGTCCAACACCGGTATCTGCATTAATTCACGCCGCAACCATGGTCACGGCGGGTGTGTACTTAGTCGCACGTAGCAATGCACTATTCTTAATGGCACCAGAAGTACTGGAATTGGTCGGAATTATCGGTGCAGTCACATTAGTGTTAGCGGGCTTTGCAGCTTTAGTACAAACAGATATCAAACGTATTCTTGCTTATTCAACCATGAGCCAAATTGGTTATATGTTCTTGGCTTTAGGCGCTCAAGCATGGGATGCGGCAATTTTCCACTTAATGACTCACGCTTTCTTTAAAGCATTACTGTTCTTATCAGCAGGCTCGGTGATTATCGCCTGCCACCACGAACAGAATATCTTTAAGATGGGCGGGTTACGTAAGAAGATCCCATTTGTTTATGCCTGTTTCCTTATTGGTGGTGGCGCATTAGCGGCATTACCACTGTTAACAGCTGGGTTCTTCAGTAAAGATGAAATCTTATGGGGTGCGTATTCAAACGGGCATTTTAACTTAATGCTTGCAGGTTTAGTTGGTGCGTTATTTACATCACTTTATACCTTCCGTTTGATTTTCATCGTATTCCATGGTGAAACCAAAACCGAAGCACACCAAGTTAAAGGGTTTACTCATACTTTCCCATTAGCGGTATTAGCACTGTTATCCACATTTATCGGTGCGTTAATAACTCAACCGCTAGGTGCTGTTTTCCCTGAAGGAAATGCATCGCACGATGGTAAATATGTATTAGAAGTTCTTTCTGGTGTGGTAGCGATAGTAGGCGTTGCCATTGCGGCATGGTTATACCTGAAACAGCGTCAATGTGTTTCTAAGGTTGCCAATACTCGTACGGGTCGTTTCTTCTCAACATGGTGGTTCCATGCTTGGGGATTCGATGCGCTGTATGAAGTGCTGTTTGTCAAACCTTATAAAGGGGCGGCGTGGCTTATCCAAAATGATCCTGTTAACCAATTCTTTAATCTATTCGGTAGTCTGCTTAAAGGCACCAATAAAGGATTAAGTTTCAGTGAAAATGGATTAGCGCGTTGGTATGCGGCTTCTCTCGGTTTAGGTGCAGTGCTGGTCATCGCTCTGCTGCTTCTGGTTTAATTAAGGGACACATTGCGCCATGTTATTACCCTGGCTAATACTTATTCCCTTCATCGGTGGCCTGCTAAGTTGGCAGGCTGAACGAATCGGCTCGCAAGTCCCTCGCTGGGTTGCGTTGCTGACGATGGGATTAACACTCGTTATTTCTGTGCAACTTTGGTTGCAGGGCGATTATCAACTACTTAGTGCTGATGGAGCGCCACGCTGGACAGAGTATTACTTTGTGCCGTGGATCCCTGCTTTAGGGATTAATATCCAATTTGCACTTGATGGTATGTCATTACTGATGACGGTATTAACCGCGATTTTAGGTATCTTAGCGGTACTTTCATCGTGGAGTGAAAATCAGCCATCACAAGGTGCTTTCCATTTTAATCTGCTGTGGATCTTAGCAGGTGTGATGGGGGTATTTTTAGCAACTGACCTGTTCTTATTCTTCTTCTTTTGGGAAATGATGTTGATCCCAATGTATTTCCTGATTTCTTTATGGGGACACAAAGGAAGTAGCGATAAAAAACATGTTAGTGCGGCAACAAAATTCTTTATCTATACACAGGCAAGTGGCCTGTTAATGTTGCTGGCCATTATCGGTCTTGCGGTGGCTTTCTACCGCGAAACAGGTATTTGGACGTTTAACTACGATACCTTATTACAAGCACATACTGTTTTAAGCTCTGAACTACAATTTATCCTGATGTTAGGTTTCTTTGCTGCATTTGCAGTGAAAATGCCAATTGTTCCTGTACATGGTTGGTTAGCGGATGCTCACGCAGAAGCACCAACAGCAGGCTCTGTTGACTTATCAGGTATTTTGCTAAAAACAGCGGCTTACGGTCTATTACGTTTTAACTTACCGCTCTTCCCAGAAGCGTCAGCGTTATTAGCTCCTGTGGCGATGTGGTTAGGTTTAATTACCGTATTCTATGCAGCATTACTGGCATTTCGTCAGACAGATATTAAACGTCTTGCGGCTTACAGTAGTATTTCTCACATGGGCTTTATCGTGATTGCGATTTATGCCGGCTCTGTATTGGCTTACCAAGGTGCGATTATTCAAATGATCACTAATGGTTTGTCAGCAGCAGGTCTGTTTATCATGTGTGGCATGCTGTATGAGCGTTTAGGTACGCGTGATATGAACCAAATGGGTGGATTGTGGAAAAGCATCCGCTTCTTACCGGCGTTTTCATTGTTCTTTGCGGTTGCCTCTTTAGGTATGCCGGGAACAGGTAACTTCGTCGGTGAGTTTATGATCCTGTTTGGTACTTATGGCAACTTTAAGCTGATCACGATTATTTCGGTCTTTGGTTTAGTCTTTGCATCTGTTTACGCACTGTGGATGATGCAACAGGCTTACTACGGTTCACCGAAAACAGCTGAGAGAACCTATAAAGGGTTGGATCTGAGAGAATTCTTTATCCTGATCACATTGGTTGTTTTACTGGCTATTTTGGGCTTCTTCCCACAACCAGTATTAGACACATCAATATCAGCGATGGAAAATCTCCAGACTTGGTATTCCGCTTCTATTTCAACAGTAAGGCCGTAATTCGCCATGACAATAACTCCTGAACAATTGATCGCAATGCTACCGCTATTAATCGTCGGATTGACGGTGGTGGTTGTGATGCTGTCCATTGCGTGGCGACGCGATCATTTCATCATTGCCACTTTGACAGCAACGGGTTTCATTATTGCGTTAGGATCACTCTATTACGTTAATGCATTAGGCGTAGTGGACGTTACCACGCTTTATCATGTTGATGGATACTCTAGCTTCTTTACTGCACTAGTGATCCTTTCTGGTATTGGCACTATCGCTTTTGCTTATCCATGGTTAGAAGGCTATCAAGATAACAAAGAAGAGTTTTACTTGCTGATTGCGATTGCGGTCATTGGGGGGATTTTACTCTCATCTGCTCACCACTTCGCATCGATGTTTATTGGTATTGAATTACTGACATTACCGCTGTTTGGTCTTATTGGTTATGCATTCCAACAACGCCCTTCTTTGGAAGCAGGCATTAAATATATGTTGCTTTCAGCAGCAGCATCTTCTTTCTTACTGTTTGGTATGGCACTTCTCTATGCAGAAGCAGGAAACCTCTCCTTTACCGCGATGGGACAGAGTTTAAGTGATAGCAATATCCATAAACCATTAGTGCTCGCAGGTTTAGGTATGATGTTAGTGGGAATTGGCTTTAAATTATCTTTATTCCCATTCCAACTGTGGACGCCCGATGTTTACCAAGGCGCACCAGCACCAACAGGTGCGTTCTTAGCAACGGCAAGTAAGATTGGTATTTTTGCTGTTGTTATGCGTTTATTCCTTGAAGCACCCGCTGCGGATAGTGAAACCTTACGAATGATCTTAGGTTTTATGGCAATTGCCTCTATCTTATTTGGTAACATCATGGCGTTAACGCAAAAGAGCGTAAAGCGCTTACTGGGTTACTCTTCAGTATCGCACCTTGGTTATCTGCTAGTGGCATTAATTGTATTGCAATACAGCCCTGTATTAGCACAAGAAACAGCTGAAATTTATTTAGCGGGTTACTTGTTTGCAAGCTTAGGGGCGTTTGGTGCTATTGCAGTAGCTTCAAGTCCTTATCGTGAAAGCGAAATGGATTCACTGGAAGATTACCGCGGATTATTCTGGCGTCGTCCTGTGGTTGCTGTGGTGATGTCGCTGATGATGTTATCACTAGCAGGTGTACCAATTACATTAGGCTTCATTGGTAAACTGTATGTCATCATTGCAGGTATCAGCTCAAGCTTATGGTGGTTAACAGGTATGGTTGTGTTAGGTAGTGCGATTGGCTTATTCTACTACCTACGTGCTGCGGCTATTGTCTTCTTGCGCAAACCAGACAATGACAATACGCCAGCTATTTCAACAACATCACAAAATATGGCAACATTTGTTGCATTAATCTGTGCAATTGTTGTTATTGCATTAGGTGTATGGCCACAACCACTTATTGAATTAACTAATTTTGCGATTATTGCTCCAGTAGTAAATTAATCGATATTATTAGATACTAAGATAGTAAAACGGCTCTTTATTAAAGAGCCGTTTTTTTTAGTTATTCCTGAGGATTTTTTATCTTTTCGACTTCTTCATAATATAAAGAGAAACCATCTAAGAATGAAAAAATAGGAATGATAATATCTTTATTTAATAACTGATTATTTTTTAGTGTGAGTATTAGCAAAATAACTTCTCTCCAGTATTCAGATAAAAACTCTAATTGCTTAATTAAGATATGAAGAAAGTAATCAATATCTACGAGTTTATAATGGTGCTTTAAGTTTAAAAGTGTATTTTGCTGCTCTTTTTTTAACTGATGAATTTTTTTCATCTGCATCAGATAAAGTGTAGTAAGTTGATGTCGAGTTTCAACTATTTTATTATAAGAAAAACCATAATCTAATGTAGAGAACAAATTATTTAGTATTTTCACCAAGGAAGATAAAATGTTTTTTTCTTGTGTTTCAATATTAAGTTTATTAATTTCTGAGGGTTGGGGTATTGAGTTTTTAAAAAGATCAAAAAAGTTTTTTCTATGCAAAATATCTTCACTTTCACGTATAATATCAAGTTCTTCTTTGGTCTCCTCAGATTGATGCTCTAAAGTAATAATTTCATCCGTAATTTTTTTTATATTATTTTCCTTATCATAAATAAGAGGTGTTATCTTATTGGTGATAAATTTATTTTTTAACTCTTTAATTTCAAATGAAAGATATTGGTTGTGTTGGTTAATCGCATTTACTGTTTCATCTATCTCACTAAAAAGTATATTAAATATTTCATTTCTTTCTTCTTCTAATTTACTTTTTAATTTATCGTTAATTGTTCCTGTCTGTATTTCAGTATCAATTTCATTAATCGTTTTTAAGAGATTGTTAAATGAAAATTGTCTTAGCCTATTTTTTATATTGAGAGAGAAATAAATAATGTTTTCCATATTTTTATTATTTTTTTCTAGAAGTTTTGTTATTTCTTCTTCTAGTGCGTGACTCATATAGCATTTACTACTGCTTAAATAAAGAATATTTCTGTATGCATGAAATAATTTACTGTGTTCAAAGGGGGCGTTTAATTTAATGGGATTCTTATGGTTGTTCATAACAATATCCTTTTGTTAGCTATTTGATGAATAAAATGTAGAAAGTGCATTATCAAAAGAGATCAAAATCTCTTTTGAGTAGCCAATAACCATGTACCAAGGTGTGATGATTTTCTCAAGATAAATACTAAACTTTATCAACTCTAACGCATTGTTAATTTTATTAAAATTAGTAATTGAAGCTTCAATTTCTGTTAATATAGCTTGCCATACATATTCAATATGCTCTAGAGCCATATTTGTATCTTCAATAAACTGTTCAATTTCTGATAATTCAATATAAAGTGTATTTAAATGCAAAGATAAACCAGCGTAAACATCAATCTCAATATTGATCTTTTTTACTTGTTCAATAAGCTCATTTTTCTTTTTACGTATTACTTCAGCTTTTGCACCAAATATTCCGCCCGTAATAATAACGCCAATAATACCTATGGCAAGCCCTGTAAAAGCAAGGCCAACATAGTGTTTATATTCGTCTTTTAATCGTGATATTTCCTCTATTAATAAATCTCGTTCTTCTATAAGAGAATTATTATTATCAGTATAAAACTCATTGATATATCGTTTTTTATTCAAAATATCATGATAGATAGAAGAGTGGGCAATATTTTTACTATCTTTTCCACCTATTATTTTACTTCTAAATGTCGATAAGCTGTCTTTTATTTTAATAGTCTTTTTACATTCATTTTCAATATCTTCTTTCATACTTTCTAAAATATGAATTAGTTGTGTTGCAACTTCTTTATCTTGTGATTTATATTGAATATTTTCTAATTCTTTTTCAGAAAAGTCATTAATAACAGAGGATATTTTTGCTAATAAAGGCATTTGTTTAATAAATGCAATAATATTTTCACCTGTAGACGTAATTTCTCTGCCAATTATTTCTAAATCAATTGCTTGTTGTTTAATAGCATACTCTATTTTATTCCAATCAAAAGCGTGCTCTCGTATTTGGATAAAAAGAGAGAGAATATTATCAGGTGAAAGTTGTGGTACATTAATTTCATTGTAATGAATGAATTTGATGACATCATCTATTTTGTAAGGAAGAGAAAGTGCTTTATTAATATAAGATTTTATTTTTATTAGATCATGAGAAGTCACTATACCAGGTAATCGTCCGTCCTCAATATCTATACCTAATATTAATCCCAATGCAACCTTTGGAATATCGGATGTCTCAATAATTTTATCGATGTGTTTAAAGGTGGTTGTATCCATATAACCTCACTTATGTATAATAATTTTCTATCTTTACCACTTTATCTAATGAAGATTTGTGGGTTATTTCAGAAGGGCGAGTTAATGCATCTACTTTGTAACATAAAAAATACAAAACTTTGATAAATGACAAAGGTTATAATTAATCAGCCCTTTGATAATTTGTATAGAGACGTATAATCACCTTTTTAATTTTGTTGCGGGTATTGGTAGTGGAAAAGATTAATCCTGTGTTTTCGACACTGTACGAAAAAGTTAAAAATATAAATCTGACAGCACAAGGCAATCTTTTACATTTAAAAGTCACCTTGCCAGCAGATGTATCATTTTCGTTACTTTCATGGCTTGCTGCGCAGTCGTGTTATCCCCAATTTTATTGGCAACATCGTGATGAAAATGAAGAAGTCGCTGCTTGTGGGCAATTGTGTTGTTTCAATAATATTCAAGATGCACGCCAATTTTTATCTGCACATCAATCTGAGCATAATATTGATGATGTCCGAATTTGGGGCTTAAATGCGTGGGATACCATTATTCCCGGCCGCATTGATAAAATAAAAGGCGATGATGCCTACCTTTTTTTGCCTCGCATTGAGATTAGACGCCACCAGCAACAGCTTTCTGTTCATCTAAATATGTTGGATGAAGATGATAAGCAAAATACATTAGATTTTCTGCAAACATTAAATCAAGCTGTAGAAATTGAACCGCTTTCTGTTTCTGTTACTCATGTTAATCACTCTTTAACGCAAGAGCAGTGGACTCACTATCTCAATATTGCCTTGGATGAAATTAGCCAAGGTTTATTTGAAAAAGTTGTCCCTGCAAGAGCGACATGTTTAACGCTAGATAACCCGCTGAAAGCGATCCAATTTATGAAAGCGAGCCGTGATGTTAATCATCATTGCTATCACTATATGCTGGCATTTTCACCTTCAGATGCATTTATGGGATCAACCCCAGAAAGATTATATAAGCGTGATGAATTGATGCTTTATACTGAAGCGTTAGCGGGTACAGTCGCGAGTTCTGATAACGAGCAACAAGCCACTGAATTTGCAGATTGGTTGATGAATGATAAGAAGAATCAACATGAAAATCTGGTTGTGGTTGATGATATTTGCCAACGATTACAAGGTGGTGTCGACGGTATTGATGTTTCACCTGCAGATGTTATCCGGTTGCGTAAAGTGCAGCATCTTCGTCGCTATATACATGGTAAATTAATTGATTCTGATGATATCGATTGCTTAAAGCGATTACAGCCAACCGCAGCCGTATGTGGCTTACCAAGAAGTGTCGCGCGTGCATTTATTCGTAAGCATGAACCTTTTGAACGCCGTTGGTATGCGGGCTCTGCGGGATATTTATCTCTCCCCCATGCAGAATTTGCGGTTAGTTTACGTTGTGGTGAGTTGCACGATGATGCATTGACTTTATACGCTGGTGCAGGAGTCGTTGCAGGATCTGATCCTCAGCAAGAGTGGACTGAAATCGAAAATAAAGCGGCAGGTTTACGAACGTTGCTGGAAAAAGAGAGTTAATTTCTTACAGATAATCTCAGTTTGAATAAATAATATCAGCGTAATAATCAAAATTTGATGAGTAGTTTTTTAAAGTCAGTTATTTAGTGCTACTCTTCAAATAACCACTGCTAATTGTTAACTAATTGATGCTATCCTTTAGAACACTAACGCTATTTATTCCTATTCTTAACGATAAAAAAGAGCTCATTGAAAATAGAGTGGATGATTAGCCTAAATAATGCACTCTTTGAGTGTTTTCTTTAACGATTTATTTAACGAAAACTTCTGTTCATTGAACTAGGCTAAGGAAAAGTATTTAGGAACAGATATTATAATAGGAATTGCAGGTTTTCGTTGTTGGGATGATCAATGTCTAATAGTTCGTTTAATCGCCAATGGGCTAAAGTTATACTCGAAACTTTGACTCGTCATGGCTTACGCCATATCTGTATTGCCCCCGGATCTCGTTCGACCCCTTTAACACTTGCGGCGGCAGCCAATCAAAAATTAGTTTGCCATACGCATTTTGATGAGCGTGGCCTTGGTCATTTAGCTTTGGGACTCGCAAAAGCAACTAAAGAGCCTGTCGCTGTGATCGTGACATCGGGAACAGCTGTTGCCAATTTATATCCTGCGTTGATTGAAGCTGGATTAACGGGTGAGCGTGTTGTCTTTTTAACCGCGGATAGACCCCCTGAATTAATTGATTGTGGTGCAAACCAAGCTATTCGCCAGCAAGGTATTTTTGCAACGCATCCTTCACAAACACTCTCATTACCAAGACCAACAGCAGATATTTCTGCAAGCTGGTTAGTTTCAACCCTTGATAATGCCATGAATACATTGGTTCATGGTGCATTACACGTCAATTGCCCTTTTGCAGAACCTTTATATGGTGATGATGTTGAAACATCGACTCCATGGACTGAAGCTTTAGGGGATTGGTGGCAAAGTGATAAACCGTGGCTACAAGAAACACTTTTTACCTCTGTCACTATGCATCCTCAGTGGAATACATTGCGTCAGAAAAAAGGTGTGGTTATTGCAGGACGTATTCGCCCAGAAGAGGGGGTTGAAGTCGCAAAATGGGCTTCACAATTAGGTTGGCCTTTATTGGGTGATGTATTATCACAAACTGGGCAACCGTTACCTTGTGCCGATTTATGGTTGAATAATCCACAGATAAAATCAGAATTAAATAAAGCTGAAATCGTTATTCAATTTGGTTCAAGTTTAACAGGCAAACGCTTATTACAATGGCAAGTAGGATGTTCGCCAAAAACGTATTGGATTATTGATCCTATTCCGGGACGCTTAGATCCTGGTCATCATCAAGGTGAGAAATTTACATTACCACCGATGCAGTGGTTAACGGCACATCCTGCGGTTGATAATTCACCGTGGACAGATGCATTAACTAATATAGCCAAACAAACCTATCAAAAAGTCAGTGAAATAACTGATTATTTTGGTGAAGCACAGGTTGCGCACCAATTAGATAAATTACTTCCTAATGATGGGCAGTTATTTGTTGGCAATAGTCTGATAGTGCGATTAATCGATGCATTTGCTCAGCTACCTCAAGGTTATCCTGTGATGAGCAATCGAGGTGCGAGTGGTATTGATGGCTTAATTTCAACATCTGCGGGTGTTCATCGAGCAACAGAAAAGCCAACATTAACAATATTGGGTGATTTATCTGCACTGTATGATTTAAATAGTCTAGCGTTGCATCAACAAGTTTATGCGCCTAATGTTATTATCGTAGTGAATAATAACGGTGGGCAAATATTTTCAATGCTACCCACGCCAGAGGCAGAACGAGAGCGCTTTTACTGTATGCCTCACTCATTAAATTTCAAACATGCAGCCGCAATGTTTGGCTTGCAATATGTATCACCAACAAGTTGGGATGCATTGTTAACGACTGTTCAGGCGTGCTGGACAGGGGCGCCAACAACGACATTAATTGAATTAATTGTTGATGATACTGATGGTGCAAAAACATTAAATCAGCTGGTAAAACAGGTAACATCTCATGACTTTAGCATGTCAGCGATATAATACCCATAATGAAGGGCCTTGGTTAGTTTGGTTACATGGGCTATTAGGTGAAGGTTGTGAATGGGAGCCTGTGATCCAGGCTTGCCATGAATATCCATCACTTGTGATTGATTTGCCTCGTCATGGTGGTTCTGCATCTATCAGCGCGAAAGATTTTGTTGAAGTTAGTGCATTGCTAACAGACACACTTAAAGAGCAAGGTATTGACCATTATTGGTTAATTGGCTACTCGTTAGGTGGCAGAATTTCTATGTATCATGCGTGTTTTGGTGATACTACAGGATTAATGGGATTGATTGTAGAAGGCGGAAATCCAGGGTTATATGAGGCAACGGAAAGACAAAGTCGCCTTGCACATGATAAACGCTGGGCTGAACGTTTTCGTAATGAACCTCTCAGCGACGTATTAACACAGTGGTATCAGCAACCGGTATTTGCCGATTTAAGCGATGATAAACGCCAGTTACTCGTTGAAAAACGTTGCCGTAATGCGGGTTCTTGTATTGCTGAAAGTTTAGAAACACTTTCTTTAGGCAATCAGCCTTGGCTTGTTACTGAATTACAGCAACTCACTTTGCCATTTATTTGGCTTTGTGGCGAAAAAGATAATAAATTTCAATCTATTGCGCAGCAATATTCGCTGCCATTAACGACTATCCCGCATGCTGGTCATAATGCCCATCAGGCACAGCCTGTTGCTTATGCTGCGGTGATAAATCATGTTTTATCCCTCTTTGGTTAAAGGAACCTAATTATGCTTTACCCGAGCGAAGAAAAATTATATGCACCGATTGAATGGCAGGATTGCTCTGAAGGTTTTGAAGATATCCTCTATCATAAATCAGTCGATGGCATTGCAAAAATTACGATTAACCGCCCGCAAGTGCGTAATGCTTTCCGTCCTTTGACTGTGAAAGAGATGATCCAAGCATTAGCTGATGCACGTTATGATGACACAATTGGTACTATCATTTTAACGGGTGCTGGTGAAAAAGCATTCTGTGCAGGTGGCGACCAAAAAATTCGTGGCGACTACGGCGGATATCGCGATGATAGCGGCACTCATCACCTGAACGTGCTAGATTTCCAACGCCAAATCCGTACTTGTCCGAAACCTGTTGTCGCAATGGTTGCAGGCTATTCTATCGGTGGTGGTCATGTGCTACATATGATGTGTGACTTAACTATCGCGGCTGAAAACGCTATTTTTGGTCAAACTGGCCCTAAAGTGGGTTCTTTTGATGGTGGCTGGGGTGCTTCTTATATGGCTCGCATTGTTGGTCAAAAGAAAGCACGCGAAATTTGGTTCTTATGCCGTCAATATGATGCAAAAGAAGCATTAGAAATGGGCTTGGTTAACACCGTTGTTCCTTACGCAGATCTTGAAAAAGAAACTGTACGCTGGTGTCGTGAAATGCTGGAAAATAGCCCAATGGCATTACGTTGCCTGAAAGCAGCATTAAATGCAGATTGTGATGGTCAAGCTGGTCTTCAAGAATTAGCGGGTAATGCAACTATGCTGTTCTATATGACTGATGAAGGTCAAGAAGGTCGCAACGCCTTTAACGAAAAACGTCAACCTGATTTCACTCGATTTAAACGTAACCCATAATGCGAAACGCCAAACTCTATTCATTCAGCCTACCTGTAGATGCAGGCGTTGTTCTGCGCTATCAAAGGCTAAAAACGCGTGATGGTTTTCTTGTCTGTTTAGAGCAAAATGGCAAACAAGGATGGGGTGAAATTTCACCTCTTCCTGAGTTTAGCCGTGAAACTTTAGAACAAGCACAAGAAGCTACACAATCTTGGTTAACAGCTTGGTGTGCGGGTGAAAACCCTGTTCATAGTGAACTGCCAAGTGTGGCTTTTGGTATTAGCTGTGCATTAGCAGAGCTTGAAGGCACATTGCCACAAGACGCGAATTATCGAGCTGCGCCTTTATGTAATGGCGATCCTGATGATTTGATTTTAAGCCTTAATGATATGGAAGGTGAAAAAGTCGCTAAAATCAAGGTTGGCTTATATGAAGCAGTGCGTGATGGGATCGTTGTTAACCTGTTATTAGAAGCTATCCCAGACTTAAAACTAAGACTTGATGCCAATCGAAGCTGGACACCAGCAAAAGCAGAAGGCTTTGCAAAGTATGTTAATCCGCAATGGCGTGACCGTATTGCGTTTTTAGAAGAGCCTTGCAAAACACCTGAAGAGTCACTGGCTTTTGCTCAAGCAACTGGTATTAACATCGCTTGGGATGAAACGGTGCGTGATGATGGTTTTGAAGTAAAACTACAACCTGGTGTGACAACGATTGTTATTAAACCTACGTTAGTGGGAAGTCTTGAACGTTGTCAAATGCTTGTTAAACAAGCACATGCGTTGGGGTTAGATGCTATTATCAGTTCAAGCATTGAAAGTAGTTTCGGACTCACTCAATTAGCAAGAATTGCACAATGGTTAACACCTAATAGCATTCCGGGACTCGATACTGTTGATTTGATTAAACAACAACTTATTCGTCCTTGGCCAAATGTGGACATTCCGCTTATCTCTCTTGAACAGCTAGAGACAGTATGGCAACAGTAGTTCCATTTAAACAATGGCCGTGGCATCACTGGGCACAATTAACCCCAAATGAAACGGCCATCATTTCAGGCAGTCTACCTATTACATGGCAGCAACTAAGTTGCCATATAAATCAGTTAGCTAATAATTTTGCTAAACAAGGTGTTGATACACAAAGCACTGTGCTGTTGCGTGGAAAAAATCACATCAATCTTGTTTTCGCATTGCTCGCTGTTTTTCAATGTGGTGCAAAGGTTTTACCTTTAAATCCACAGCTTCCAAAATCTTTACTTGATGAATTATTGCCTCACTTAGGTATTGATTTTTATGCTGATTTGAGTGAAATATCGCTAGATTTAAATGCAACATTGCTTGATCTTAGTGGTATTGAACTAGATAACACGTCACGTCAATATAAAGCTCAAACAGTAAATGATGTTTTATGGGAGCCATCTCGTATGGCAACACTTATTTTGACATCTGGCTCGTCAGGTTTACCTAAAGCTGCGGTACACACTTTTGATGCACATCTTTGCAGTGCAATGGGTGTTTTATCATTAATTCCTTTGGAAAAAGGGGATAGTTGGTTACTTTCTTTGCCTCTATTTCATGTTTCAGGACAAGGTATACTTTGGCGCTGGTTATTACGCGGAGCAACGCTGGTGGTGCGTGAAATGCATCCTTTTGTAGATGCTTTGCAAGGTTGTACCCATGCCTCTTTAGTTCCCACACAGCTATGGCGCTTCTTACAAAATAGAGTGCAACAAGATAATCAACAACCTATTACCCTAAAATCTGTTTTATTAGGGGGAGCAATGATCCCGATTGAGCTAACACAAGAAGCTGAACATTGGGGTATTCAATGCTGGTGCGGTTACGGCATGACAGAAATGGCATCGACTGTTTGTGCCAAGCGTGCAGATGATAAAGCGGGAGTAGGGCTTCCACTAAAAGGTAAAAGTGTTAGGTTAGTGAATGATGAGCTCCAGATAATGTCTGACAGCGTCGCATTAGGTTATTGGTTTGATGGTCAATTAAAACCACTATCGCTTACGGCTGATGGTTGGTATTCAACGCGAGATAAAGGTTGTTTTAGTGCAGAAGAATGGTGTGTTTTAGGCCGTTTGGACAATCTTTTTTTCAGTGCTGGCGAAGGGATCCAACCAGAAGATATTGAAAAAATTCTTAATACACACCCAAGTGTTAGCCAATCTTTTGTTGTCCCTATCGATGATGCTGAATTTGGACAACGTCCAGTTGCAGTTGTTGATGCTGATATTGAAATCATCAATCAATTACCACAGTGGTATCACTCCCGATTAGCCGGATTTCAAAGACCAGTTGCTTGTTTACAGCTTCCTGAAAGCCTTAAAAATGGGGGGATAAAAATTTCCCGTAAACAAGTACAACAATGGGTGAAAGGGCAATTGTTGAAGTGATATTAAAGAAAGGCGCCCGAAGGCGCCTTATTATTTTGCCGAGTTGCTCACAGGGCTTCTTATTATACGGTTATTTAGCGTCTTTTTTTGCTAATGCTTTCATTGCTTTTTCAACACCAGCACCATATTCAGGATGAACTTTCTTAAATAGGGCAATCTGACGTTTTTGTGTATCTTTACTTGCCTGTATTAATTCACCTGCAATACGAGCAAACATACGTTGATGCTCTTCATCACTCAGTAATTCATACAGTGCGCGAGGTTGGCTGAAATAATCTTCATCTTCACGATGGTTCCAGTGATCTGCAGCACCTTCAATTGATAATGGTGGCTCTTTAAAATTAGGCTGTTCTTGGAACATACCACCATTATTTGGTTCATAAGTAATACCGCTACCACTATTACCATCAACACGCATTGCACCATCACGATGATAATTATGGAATGGGCATTGTGGCGCATTCACAGGGATTTGATGATGATTAACACCTAAACGATAACGGTGAGCATCACCATAAGAGAATAGGCGACCTTGTAACATCTTATCTGGGGAGAAACCAATACCCGGAACAATGTTGGCAGGGCTAAATGCTGCTTGCTCTACATCAGAAAAATAGTTTTCAGGGTTACGGTTTAACTCGAAATAGCCCACATCAATTAATGGATAATCAGCATGAGGCCAAACTTTAGTTAAATCGAAAGGATTATAAGGGACTTTTGATGCTTCTTTTTCTGGCATCACTTGAATTTGTAAATTCCAACGAGGGAAATCACCGCGTTCAATCGCATCAAATAAATCACGCTGTGAGCTTTCTCTATCTTTACCAACCAGCATCTCAGCTTCATCATCCATCAAGTTTTTAATACCTTGTTGGCAACGGAAGTGAAATTTAACCCAGAAACGCTCATTATCTTTATTAATAAAGCTATAAGTATGGCTACCAAAACCGTGAATAAAACGATAGCTTTGTGGTAAACCACGATCGCTCATATCAATAGTTAATTGGTGTAACGCTTCTGGTAAATGAGAGAAGAAATCCCATTTGTATGCCATATTGCGTAGGTTGGTTTTAGGATCACGTTTTACAACGTGGTTTAAGTCTGGGAATTTCAGGGCATCGCGAAGGTAGAAAACAGGGGTGTTATTACCCACCATATCCCAATTACCTTCTTCAGTATAAAATTTTAACGCAAAGCCACGAATATCGCGTTCGGCGTCTGCGGCACCTCTTTCACCTGCAACGGTTGAAAAGCGAGCAAACATTTCTGTTTTTTTACCCACTTTAGAGAAAATTTTAGCGCGAGTATATTTCGTAATATCATGAGTGACTTTAAATGTACCAAAAGCACCCGAGCCTTTTGCGTGCATACGTCTTTCTGGAATAACTTCACGATCAAAGTGAGCTAGTTTTTCTAAAAACCAGACATCTTGAAGTAACATCGGACCACGAGGGCCTGCAGTCATTGAGTTATTATTGTCTACAACAGGTGCGCCTGACGCCGTTGTTAGCTTTTTCTTTTCCATCACATATCTCCAGTTTATGAAATAGTAAACGTTCTAAAAAAATAGCATGTGTGAATAAAACGAAGCGAACAGCCTTATATTTATTATGGTTAATATTGACTGTAATTCCACTTTAGCAATATTGAACTCATTAATAAAACCAATTAGACCAATAATATTGATAGACGTAACTTATTTACATAGATTGAAAATTCTACAGATTATCTTTCAATTTTGAGTCAAGTTGTTTAATAAATTTGTTGTATAATTATATGTTAGGACAATTATTTGCTGGAGTAATAACAATGAAAAAATATTTATTGGTCGGTGCGATAAGTGCGCTGTTTGTGGCTGGAAATGCCAATGCAGTATCAATGAATATTCAAGCAGGAAAACATTATACTGATGTTCGTGCTGGTTTAGGTGATCCTAATGCGGGTCTTTCTTTTAATGGTAACTGGGCTCGTAGTGATCATGATGGTCAAGTAGGAAGCTTAGGTGCAAAATTTGCGTTACCTTTAGGGCCTTTTTCAGCAAGTGTTGGTGGTAAAGCACTCTATTTAGCACCCAAAAATGGTGATGACGGTGCTGCTTTAGCAGGTGGTGTAGGCCTTAACTGGAATGTCTTGCCTTCTTTAAATCTTTATGGTGAGGCTTATGCATCTCCTGAAGGATTAACCTCTGGTAGCAAATCTTATTATGAAGCTGATGTGGGTGCACAGTTAACGGTATTTAAACCACTGCATGTTAATGCAGGTTATCGAGTGATTGAAATCGAAAACTCACATAATAGAAGTAATAATAAATTAGCTGATGGTTTCTATGTAGGTGCGGGTTTAAGTTTCTAATCTAGGCGCTATATCTGAATCAAAAAAAGCAGGTGTTTAAAATCAGCACCTGCTTTTTTGTTGTCTATAAGAAAGCTATATAAGAAAGGGAGTTAGCCAACTTGAGGTAATAAACCAAAAGTGATGGCGACTTGAATACCAATAACCACTAGGCCACAAGTAAATACAATACCTAATGCACCTTTCCCACCTTTAACTTTGTATTTATCAGTACCATTTTGTTCTTGTCTGACTTTCCATACTAATAAAGCCGGCAGAAGTAACGCTAAAATTGATAGTGCGATAGCAGCATAAGCTAATGCTTGCACAAAGTTAGGGAAATAAAGCGCACAAACCAAAGGTGGAACAAAGGTTAATAGGCTTGATTGCATGCGCCCCGTAGCGCGATTGCTGCGCTTAAAGAGGTCTGCAAGATAATCAAATAGTCCTAATGCAACACCAAGGAATGAAGTAGCCAACGCCAACGCAGCAAATAGGTTCACTGCAATATTCACGCGAGGTGTAGCAACAACATCACGAATAGCTGTCAGTAAGCCATTTAATCCAGATTGCTGCGCCATAATTCCCATAAAAGTATTTGTTGGGATGGCGCCTAATGTGGCAATTTGCCATAAGATATAAGCAACAAGCGGGATAGCACTCCCAACAACAAAGATAATACGTAACTTTTTAATGTCGCCGTTCATGTAACTTACGATGCTCGGTACGCTACCGTGGAAACCGAATGAAGTAAAAATAACAGGAATAGCAGCAAGAATAAGCCCTTGAGCGACTGGCATTGACGTTAAATTGACGCTTTCAACATGGGGTAACATCACAACCAGCATAAAGATTAAGAAGAAAACTTTTGCTGTAAATAGTAGCCGATTAATCATATCAACTGATGTGGTACCAATTCCTACTACAGCCCCGCCAATCACTGTAAAGATAATAATACCTTGAGTGACAGAAAGCTCATGACCAATCCAAGATGAAAGAGTAGCCGAAAGTAATTCACCTGCACCACTAATATAAGCGGTCGTTAACGCATACATTAATAGCAACAGTGCAAGACCAGTGATAACTTGACCACCTACACCGAGATAGCGTTTTGCGATAGAGCCGAGACCTGTATGAGGATCGTTGTATTGATAAACTTCCACCAGCAGTAATGCGGTATAGCTCATCAATAACCATAAGCCAACAAGCAATAGCATCATTGTGCTAAAGCCAATACCCACGGCAGCCAGTGGCATTGCCAGCATACCTGCCCCAATTGTTGTTCCTGCAACAATAAAAACACTGCCTATAGTGCGATTCTTCACAAGATCCTCTGTTCACTAGACTATTTTATTTATTTAAAAAGCAGAGTATAAGAATGGTAAATTTCTGTCAAATTTTAATTACGTGTGGTGTAACGAATAATTTACAAAAAGGATTTTGTGAATAAAAAAACGCCAATCATAAATATGAATTGGCGCTTTAAGAGAAGGGTTTATAAGAGCGTTAGTCGTCAAGCTCTACCATTCGTCTTATTTGATCACGATTAATCTGTTTAATCTGTCCGGTTTCTGAATCTTTGTAGGTAATTAATCCAGTTGCTTCATCTTCTTGGGGTTTATCTGTCGTTAAAATTGTTTCCCCATTTACTGTTTCTATTTTTTGTGGGCTTGAACAGCCTGCAACAAGCAGAATTGATGTAGAAATAGCAATGACTGAGAAAATAGACTTTAATTTCATAATGCTTTTCCTTTTTTTATCGTGTTAACTTAACCTTAGTCAAAGTTGAACAAGAGTGTTAGAAAAAAGCTCAAATTAAGATAATTCAAATTATTCAGAGTAAATTTCTATTTCGATATCACTGATGGGATGACAGCTACAAGGTAAGATTTCATCAGGTTGGATAAATGCTAAAGGTTCATTGCGATAACAAACTTTGCCTTTCACTAGGCGCAGGCGACAAGAGCCGCAATAGCCTTCGCGACATTGGTATTCAACTTGGACCTTTCCATGCTCTAATGCATCAAGCAAAGAGGGATGGGTGTCAGTATGAAATTCTAAAGGTTTTGAAAGACCCTGCTGATGCAGGGTCACTTTATGAGATGCCATAACGTATCGGTGTTATTTCTCAGTATTACAGTTCAAAGTTACTTAAATCATCAGTATCAACTTGTGAATCGATTTGACCCACTAGGTAAGAACTGACTTCAACTTCTTGAGGTGCCACTTGAACGTTGTCAGACACTAACCATGCGTTGATCCATGGAATAGGGTTAGAGCGCGCTTTAAATGGTAATTTAAGACCCACTGCTTGCATGCGAATATTAGTAATATATTCAACATATTGGCAAAGGATATCTTTATTTAAACCAATCATCGAGCCTTCAGAGAATAGGTATTCAGCCCACTCTTTTTCTTGCTCTGCGGCTTCAACGAACAGGTCATAACACTCTTGCTCACATTCCGCTGCAATTTCTGCCATTTCAGGATCATCTTGACCTGAACGCAGTAAATTCAGCATGTGCTGTGTACCTGTTAAGTGTAGCGCTTCGTCACGAGCAATTAGTCGAATGATCTTCGCGTTACCTTCCATCAGTTCACGTTCAGCAAAGGCAAATGAACAGGCAAAGCTAACATAGAAGCGGATTGCTTCTAGTGCGTTTACACTCATTAAACACAGATAAAGCTGTTTCTTTAACTTACGTAACGTGACGTGAACCGTTTTACCTTTAACTTGATGGTCACCTTCACCATACATGTGATAAAGATTTGTCAGCTTGATTAACTCGTCATAGTAAGAAGAAATATCACGTGCACGTTTTAAAATTTCTTCATTTTCAACGATATCATCAAACACAACGGACGGATCGTTAACAATATTACGAATAATATGTGTATAAGAGCGCGAGTGAATGGTTTCGGAGAATGACCATGTTTCAACCCATGTCTCTAACTCTGGGATCGAGATCAAAGGTAAGAATGCCACGTTAGGGCTTCTGCCTTGAATCGAATCCAATAGCGTTTGATATTTTAAGTTGCTAATAAAAATATGTTTTTCATGATCAGGTAATGCATTGTAGTCAATACGATCACGAGAAACGTCCACTTCTTCTGGACGCCAGAAGAAGGAGAGCTGTTTTTCAATTAGCTTTTCAAAAATAGGATATTTTTGCTGATCATAACGCGCTACGTTAACAGGTTGCCCAAAAAACATGGGCTCCTGAAGTTGATCATTTTTAACTTGTGAAAAAGTAGTATAAGACATAGCTTCCTCAATTAAATTTTACACGCGCCGCCTTCACAATCTGTATCTTCAGTCTCAACGACTTCTTCCAGATCACCCTGTACATCATCTGCACCGTCACGGGTATTGTGATAATAAAGTGTTTTCACACCGTATTTGTAAGCGAGCAGCAAATCTTTCAGCAGTTGGTTCATTGGAACCTTACCGCTAGGGAAACGAGTAGGATCGTAGTTAGTGTTCGCTGAAATGGCTTGGTCAACGAATTTCTGCATGATGCCCACTAACTGCAAGTAACCTTCAATACTTGGCATTTGCCATAGTAATTCATAAGCGCCTTTCAAACGCTCATACTCAGGAACCACTTGACGTAAAATACCGTCTTTAGAGGCTTTAATACTGATATAACCACGCGGTGGTTCGATACCATTTGTTGCATTCGAAATCTGTGAAGATGTTTCTGATGGCATCAGTGCAGACAGTGTTGAGTTACGTAAACCGTGCTCTTTAATGTCTTTGCGTAAACTTTCCCAATCGTAATGTAGAGGTTCTTTTGTCAGTACATCTAATGATTTTTTGTAGGTATCAATAGGTAAAATACCGTCAGCGTAAGTGGTTTCATTAAACCATGGGCATGCGCCTTGTTCTTTCGCTAATTCATTAGATGCTTTTAATAAATAGTATTGAATTGCTTCAAACGCACGGTGGGTTAAGTTATTTGCACTACCATCAGAGTAGCGGACACCGTGTTTTGCTAAATAATAAGCAAAGTTAATAACACCAATACCTAAGGTACGACGACCCATTGCACCTTGTTTTGCCGCTAAGATTGGATAATCTTGGTAATCTAACAGCGCGTCTAAAGAACGAACGGCTAAACGAGCAAGTTCTTCTAACTCATCAAGATTTTCAATTGCGCCTAAGTTAAATGCAGATAATGTACACAGTGCGATTTCACCATTAGGATCTTTAATATCATTTAATGGTTTAGTTGGCAGTGCAATTTCTAAGCATAAATTTGATTGGCGAATTGGTGCAACAGCCGGATCAAATGGGCTATGTGTATTACAGTGGTCAACGTTCTGAATATAAATACGGCCAGTTGATGCACGCTCTTGCATCATTAATGAGAATAACTCAACCGCTTTAACTTGTTTTTGGCGGATGCTCTTATCTTTCTCATATTGCACATATAAACGTTCAAATTCATCTTGATCAGCAAAGAATGCATCGTATAGACCTGGGACGTCAGAAGGGCTAAATAAAGTAATATCTTGACCTTTGATTAAACGTTCATACATTAATTTATTTAATTGAACGCCGTAATCTAAATGACGAACACGGTTATCATCAACACCACGGTTATTTTTCAGTACCAGCAGGCTTTCAACTTCTAAATGCCATAATGGGTAGAACAAGGTTGCGGCACCACCACGAACACCACCTTGCGAACAAGATTTTACCGCAGTCTGGAAGTGTTTATAGAAAGGAATACAACCTGTGTGGAATGCTTCCCCATTACGGATAGCACTACCTAATGCACGAATACGACCGGCATTAATACCAATACCTGCACGTTGAGAAACATATTTCACAATGGCACTTGATGTCGCATTGATAGAATCAAGGCTGTCGTCACACTCAATTAATACACAAGAGCTAAATTGACGAGTTGGTGTTCTTACACCCGCCATGATTGGCGTTGGTAATGAGATTTTAAAGGTTGAAATCGCATTATAGAAACGTTCGATATAGTCCATACGTGTTGCTTGTGGATAACGAGAGAACAAGCAAGCCGCAACTAAAACATATAAAAACTGTGCGCTCTCGTAAATTTCACCTGTAATACGGTTTTGAACGAAGTATTTACCTTCTAATTGTTTAACCGCAGCGTAGGAGAAGTTCATATCACGTTGATGAACAATAAAGTTATTCATCTGTTCAAACTCTTCTTGTGTGTAATCTTCAAGAAGATGGCGATCATATTTGCCTAAATCGACTAATTTTTTAACGTGATCATACAGTGTTGGTGGCTCAAATTGGCCATACGCTTTTTTACGTAAATTAAATACGGCAAGACGGGCAGCGAGGTACTGATAATCAGGCGTTTCACCAGAGATTAAGTCTGCAGCAGCTTTTACCAGCGTTTCATGGATATCAGCAGTTTTGATACCATCATAAAACTGAATCTGAGAACGTAATTCAACTTGAGATACAGAGACATTTTCTAGACCTTCTGCGGCCCAGGTGATAACACGGTGAATTTTGTCTAAGTCAATGCGTTCTTTATGACCATCACGTTTTGTAACGAGCAGGCTGTGATTCATGAGCGATGCACCTTTCTTGCATTAGTGTTACCTGAAATTTTATACCGCAAAAAAACGCTCCCGATGACAATCTGTGTCAAGGAGTCTTGTGGTGTGAAATTTAAGGAAACACAATATATAGGGGTTGGTTCAAATGGTGATAACAAGATAAAGGTAATTGAGCGATTGATCAAGTGTACAAATCTGATTGTTTCTGTGGATAAATAGGGGATAAATTTTTTAACAACTGCCTGTACCCTGCATAAATACAGGCAGTAAGAAACACAAATTCAAGTGACAACGATGTAAAGTCAATTTTAAAAAATGTGATCGTTTGATGTTTTATTAAACCAAATCAAACTTTCAGTTTCACAAATTCGAGTTATGTGTCGATTGTGTGTGCACCATATAGTTCACATCGACATTTGGCGCTAATCGGAATTTGTCAGTGATTGGGTTATAATGTAAACCAATCATATTTTTGCTACGCAAATCGGTTTCATCAACCCAACTAAGTAATTCTGATGGGCGAATAAACTTATTAGCATCATGTGTGCCCTTAGGTACCATATTCAGAATATACTCCGCACCTACCACCAGCATCAGCCACGCTTTTTTATTACGATTGATGGTTGAGAAGAAAACATGTCCACCAGGTTTTACCAGTTTTGCACAGGCTCTTACAACAGATGAAGGGTCAGGAACGTGCTCTAACATCTCCATACAGGTAACGACGTCGTAAGTTTGTGGGTTTTCATTCGCGTGGTTTTCAACCGTATCTTGAATGTATGTGACCGGAATACCCGATTCTAGCGAGTGCAAACGTGCAACTTGTAATGGCTCTGTACCCATATCAAGACCAGTTACTTCAGCTCCAACACACGCCATACTTTCAGACAAAATACCGCCACCGCAACCAACATCTAGGACTTTTTTTCCGAATAGGCCGTCCGCGCGTTCTTGAATATAGTTGAGTCTTAGCGGGTTGATGCGGTGTAATGGCTTAAATTCACCTTCAAGATCCCACCAGCGTGATGCGACGCTTTCAAACTTGTCGATTTCATGCTGATCCACGTTAGCATGTAAAGAGGTTGTTTTATCATTCATCAGAAAGTATTACTCCTATTTTCGTATTGCCATGATTCTACCAACGTTAGACGGTGAAATCGAAGAGAATAGCGAAAGGATCATTAATTTAGTTGTTTCCTTTTTCCAAAAATTGGCGATTTGTGGTATAGTTCTAAACCTTTGAATCCGTAGTATGAGGGACAGTGGCTCCATGAGCGACATTGCCAGAGAAATCACACCAGTTAATATCGAAGAAGAGCTGAAAAGCTCATATTTGGATTATGCGATGTCTGTTATTGTAGGACGCGCATTACCCGATGTTCGAGACGGACTGAAGCCAGTACACCGCCGAGTGCTTTTCGCGATGAATGTACTAGGAAACGATTGGAATAAACCTTATAAAAAATCAGCCCGTGTTGTTGGGGATGTTATCGGTAAATATCACCCGCACGGTGACAGTGCTGTTTATGAAACGATTGTTCGTTTAGCACAGCCTTTTTCTATGCGTTACATGTTGGTTGACGGGCAGGGTAACTTCGGGTCAGTTGATGGTGACTCGGCGGCTGCGATGCGTTATACCGAAGTTCGTATGGCGAAAATCGCCCATGAACTGCTGGCGGATTTGGAAAAAGAAACGGTTGATTTTGTTCCTAACTATGATGGAACAGAACATATTCCGGCAGTAATGCCAACCCGTATTCCAAACTTGTTAGTCAATGGTTCTTCAGGGATTGCGGTGGGGATGGCAACAAACATTCCTCCACATAACCTAGGCGAAGTTATCGACGGCTGTCTTGCTTATGTTGATAACGAAGACATCACGATTGAAGAGTTGATGGAACATATTACGGGGCCTGATTTCCCGACTGCCGCTATTATTAATGGTCGCAGAGGAATTCTAGATGCTTACCGTACTGGTCGCGGAAAAATTTATATCCGTGCTCAGGCTGACATCGAAACTGATGAGAAAACAGGTCGCGAAACTATTATCGTGACAGAAATTCCTTATCAGGTGAATAAAGCTCGTTTAATTGAAAAAATTGCAGAGCTTGTTAAAGATAAGCGTATTGAAGGTATTAGCGGATTACGTGACGAGTCTGATAAAGACGGTATGCGTATTGTCGTTGAAATCAAACGTGATGCTGTGGGTGAAGTGGTATTAAATCACTTATTCTCACAAACGCAAATGCAGGTTTCTTTCGGTATTAATATGGTTGCACTTCACCAAGGACAGCCAAAATTATTGAATCTAAAAGAAATTATCTCTGCCTTTATTCGTCACCGTCGTGAAGTTGTTACTCGTCGTACTATTTACGAATTACGCAAAGCGCGTGACCGTGCTCATATCTTAGAAGCACTGGCTGTTGCATTGGCGAACATTGACCCAGTTATTGAAATGATCCGTCAAGCACCAAATCCAGCAGAAGCAAAAGCGGCATTAATTGCACAACCTTGGGATTTAGGTAGCGTTTCTACCATGTTAGAGCGTGCTGGCGATAGCAATGTTGCTCGTCCTGAATGGTTAGAGCCACAATATGGTGTGCACGACGGTAAATACTATCTAACAGAGCAACAAGCTCAAGCTATTTTGGATCTGCGTTTGCAGAAACTGACCGGTCTTGAACATGAAAAACTGTTAGATGAATATCGTGAGTTATTACTCCAAATTGCTGAGCTATTGCATATCTTAAGAAGCCCAGAACGTCTGATGGAAGTCATTCGTGAAGAGCTAAATGCGATTAAAGATCAGTATAACGATCCTCGCCGCACTGAGATCACTGAAAATACGGCTGATATTAATATTGAAGACTTGATCAATGAAGAAAATGTTGTTGTGACACTTTCTCACCAAGGCTACGTTAAATATCAACCACTTACCGATTACGAAGCACAGCGTCGTGGTGGTAAAGGTAAATCAGCAGCAAGAATTAAAGAAGAAGACTTTATTGATCGTCTATTGGTGGCTAACACCCATGACACGATTTTATGCTTCTCAAGCCGTGGTCGTCTCTACTGGATGAAAGTTTACCAGTTACCAGAAGCAAGTCGCGGTGCTCGTGGTCGTCCAATTATCAACTTATTACCTCTTGAGCAAAATGAACGTATTACCGCTATTTTGCCTGTAAGAGAGTATGAAGAAGGTAAGTTTGTCTTTATGGCAACGGCAAGTGGAACCGTGAAGAAAACGCCTCTACAAGATTTCAGCCGTCCTCGTAGTGCAGGTATCATTGCCGTTAACTTAAATGAAGGCGATGAGTTAATCGGTGTTGATTTAACCGATAGCACAAACGAAGTTATGTTGTTCTCTGCGGAAGGTAAAGTGGTTCGTTTTGCGGAAGATTGTGTTCGCCCAATGGGGCGTACTGCGACAGGTGTCCGTGGTATGAAACTGAGTGATGACGATAAAGTTGTTTCACTCATCATCCCTCGTGGTGAAGGTGATATCTTAACTGTAACTGAAAATGGTTATGGTAAACGTACCGCCCAAAGCGAATACCCAACGAAGAATCGTGCAACACAAGGCGTTATCTCTATTAAAGTGAGTGAGCGTAACGGTAAAGTTGTTGGTGCAATTCAAGTTGAAGAAACTGACCAGATTATGATGATCACCAATGCGGGTACATTAGTTCGTACACGAGTTTCTGAAGTCAGCATTGTTGGACGTAATACACAAGGTGTTACCTTAATTCGTACAACAGAAGATGAGTTGGTCGTTGGTTTGCAACGTGTTGAAGATGAAGATGATGCATTAGATGACGATGAAGTTAATGAAGTTATTAGCGAAGAGTCATCAGAAGCACCTGATTCAAATTTGGCAGATGATGCGGACGAAGAATAATATTTATCATTATTGTGATGTATAAATAAAAGAAAGCAGGCATAATTGCCTGCTTTTTTTATGTGGTAGGATCAGTTCATCATCAGAAAAAATTATCCTGATGATAAAGATCATATCATTCAGACATTCAGTAACTTCTGCTAGAATAGAATAAGTTTCTTGTGCGGTAGGAATATTGATTAGGGTGGTTGTTTGAGATATCTCTCGTCCTTTAAAACATCGTTAAAGATTTCCCGCTACCTTTTTCGCATATTAGGTATCATGTTGTGGGCGATGGGTGCATTGCTAACCATGTTTTACCTCATCAATATCTTCAATGATACAAAGTCTGATATTCGGCAAGAGTATAGTAATAACTACACTAATCTCCTTGGTTTCTTTAGACAAACTTCCGGCACTATCCGTGATCTACAATACCTCGCAGAACGTCACCAAGAACAAATTAACTTAAATCCAAACATGAAAAACTCATTATTTTATGAAGGGCCATTCTCACTTCATAAACTTAATGACACCGCAGATTGTGAATTATTTAAAGGACAAACAAACAACTATTTCCGCTCTTTTAACAGTATTTTATATTATTGGAAAGATAACACTCCGGCATTACAAGGGATAAATCAAGTCTTTATGGTTGGCTCTCATAGCATGTGTATGATTAACTTCCCATTGCGCGCATCCCCTGTTGATACTGAAATGTTGAAAAAAATGGTTTACGAAAATACACGTAACTATGTTAATCAACGTGCACAAGGTAAAGAAACTAACCAATATTGGATAGTGCCAGATGCAAAAGGGGATAGTGGCATTTTATATGTTATGTCGCCAGTTTATGCCTCAGGTAAATTCATTGGTCTGATTGGTATTGAAAGGGCTATTCGTCTTGAATATTTTTCTCCTGCCAAAGATAGAGTGATTTCAATTCATCTTCTTAATAGCAGAAATACTACGGTTTTAAGCTATCCAGCAGAAAACAACTATCATACCGTTAAACAGGCTCCTGATGTTAGCGCCCCTTATTTTGGCTTTGATGAAGACTTTAGTGATTTAGTTGCTAAGCGTAAATTATTACCATCATCTTTTAGTGTGGTGTATTCATTACCACTCAAGCAAATTTTAAATGAATTTAAATTCACGATTTTTAATGCGCTGATTTTAAATATTATCTCAGCTATTATGATTTTTATTTTCGTCTGGATCTTTGAGAGAAAAATATTCTCTCCAGCCGAAAATAATGCCTCTCGTCTAGAAGAACACGAACAGTTTAACCATAAGATTGTGGCATCAGCGCCGGTCGGGATCAGTATTCTTAGAATACGTGATGGTATGATCATCTTAAGTAACGAGCTAGCACATAACTATTTTCGTTTGCTTAGTCATAGCGATAAACAAAATATCCTTTCTATTATTGCTGAGAAAAGTAGCAATATGGTCGATGTAGTGACCAATAATCGTAATCATTTGCAAATAAGCTTTGTTAACTCACGTTATCAAAATGAGGATGTGGCTATCTGTGTTTTAGTGGATATTAGTGCACGGGTTAAAATGGAGCGCTCACTACAAAATATGGCGACAGCTGCGGAGCAAGCTAACCAAGCTAAATCGATGTTTTTGGCAACAGTCAGTCACGAATTACGGACACCACTTTATGGAATTATTGGTAATCTAGAATTATTGCAGTCGCTTACACAAAATGATGATACTTCTCGATTACTAAAGACGATGGATAACTCCTCATCGCTATTGCTAAAAATTATCAGCGATATCCTCGATTTCTCGAAAATTGAATCTAAACAGTTAAAAATTGATATTAAGCCATTTAATTGTCGCCAAGTGCTCTCTTTTGTTATTTCTAACTATTTACCTTTGATTGCGAAAAAAGACTTGGCTATTTATTGTTTTATTGAACCTGATGTACCAAAAATTGTAAATAGCGATCCTGTTCGTGTACAACAAGTTATTTCTAATTTATTGAATAACAGTATTAAATTTACTACAACTGGATGTATTACCTTACATCTTTATAAAGATGATTATTATCTCTATTTTGATATTCACGATACAGGGAGAGGCATTAGCGATAAAGCATTGCATGAACTGTTCGAGCCATTCTTCCAAGTATCTCAAAATACAGAAAGTGCATCTGAGGGAACTGGATTAGGTTTGGCCATTTGTGAAAAACTGATCAACTTAATGGATGGGGATATCAGTGTTGTTTCCCAAGAAAATATTGGTAGCCGTTTTACGGTTCGTATACCTCTTTATGGTGCTCTAGAAGGAATTGAATCGTCTTCTAAACAGAATATTTATAAAGAAAGTAATGTTCGTTGTTTTATAGACATTAAAAATCTTTATTTGGAAGGCTTTATTGGTCGATACCTTCGTTACTTCGGTTTGAGCTGTGAATTACTAACTGAAGAAGTGGTGATATCTTCAAACGATTTTATTATTACGGACTACGACCTACCAAGAAAAGATAACTGCCAATTTATTAGGATCAATGAGCATTACTTTGAGCCATCGAAGAAAATAGCTGAAAACGTATGGGTATGCAGTACTTATAAACTAAATGAACTAACAAAAATAATACTGCAACTACCACAAAATAAAGTTGAAGCAAATTGTGTGGAGATGGTGGAGCAAGCTACAGATTGTAGCTTACAAACTTTAACTATCCTTATTGTCGATGATCATCCAATAAACCGCTTATTGTTGACCGATCAACTGAAAAAAATTGGTTTTAATACAGCAACAGCAGAAGATGGTTGTGATGCATTAACGTATTTAGCTAAGAATCATGTTGATATCGTTCTGACGGATGTCAATATGCCGAATATGAATGGCTATCAGTTGGCAACACATATACGAGAAATGGGCAGTGATATGCCTGTAATAGGGGTAACGGCGAATGCGATTGCCGAAGAGAAGCAACGCTGTATTGATGCCGGAATGAATGATTGTGTATCCAAACCTGTTTCACTTTCTATTTTAAGAGAAGTGTTGGTGAAGCATATTCCTAAAAAATAATTCTAGAGTGTGAATGATAAAATGAATAAATAAAGACTAATTTATTAGTCTTTATTTATTTTCAAGCCCAAACAAGGCGAAAAATGATGCATTTAAAAAGCCTTTTGATAGATAAGATAAAACAAAGCAGAGCCATAACAAGATAAATTGCTTAAAAAGTAGGGTAATAAAGCCTCTACAATGCTCTGTGAGCACTGAAATTAATAAGGGTATGAAGAATAGAAGGATAAATCATACAGCTTAGAAGCGCTTGTGAACAAGGAGAATATTACAAGGGAAAGAAAGAGGTAATCTCAAAAGGAGAGAGGGAGAAAGTAAAGGCTAAAAAGCAGAGAAGCTCCCCAAGGGGTTGAGCTTCCTGATTTTATCGGTGCGACTAAGGTAACTACAGTGAAATTAATCTGGGCCGTTAATTTCCTTATCAATAGTCACTGATGATAAGTAATTAAGTAATGCGATATCGTTATCGACACCCAATTTCATCATGGCTGATTTTTTCTGACTACTAATCGTTTTAATACTACGATTCAGTTTTTTCGCGATTTCAGTTACAAGGAAACCTTCAGCAAATAATCTCAGTACTTCACTCTCTTTTGGTGATAAGCGTTTATCGCCATAACCATTCGCATTGACTTTTTCAAGTAGCTTCGCAACACTTTCAGGCATAAATTTCTTGCCTTTTTGCAGTGCAGCCAATGCTTTTGGCAGATCTGTCGGAGCACCTTGCTTAAGTACAATACCTTCAATTTCAAGATCAAGGACTGCGCTCAAAATAGCTGGGTTGTTATTCATTGTTAGTACGATAATCGACAAATTAGGATAATGTCTTTTAATGTACTTAATGAGTGTAATACCATCACCATACTTATCGCCAGGCATAGACAAGTCAGTAATTAAAGCATCTACATTTAACTTAGGTAAGTTATTGATAAGTGAAGTTGAATCTTCAAATTCACCAACAACATTGACCCATTCAATTTGTTCTAAAGATTTACGAATACCGAATAAAACGATTGGGTGATCATCGGCAATAATAATATTAAGGTTATTCATGTTTAATTGTTACCTTGCTGCAGCAACTGTTGAATCCATTTATCCAGTTGAGTGATACGTTCTTTGATCTCTAATTCATTATGATTTTTTATGTCATGCTCTAAATATTCACAGCTTTCTCTGAGATATTCTAAATCTAACATGGCAAAAACCCCTTTTAGACGATGAGCTGTCTGGGCTAGAGAATGAAAGTCTTTATTTGTTGCTTCTAAGTGTAGTTTTTCAACATCAATAGGAACAGTACTGATAAATAGTTCCTTATAATCACTACCATTCAACTTCTTCCTATAATTATTAAGAATTACTTCGTATTTATCAAGGTTATTATTTTCATCCCAAATACTCTCTTTAGTTGTATCTAGGGGAAATGACTCATTTTCTTCAATTAAATAAGTAATAGCCTCTATTAAAGGATCACCGAAGTTATAGTTACACTTAATTAAATCTTTTGATATTTTTTCAAATCCAACAATAGAGCTCATTAATAATATTGTTGGAGATTCAGGATTATCATTCGGCGTATCCCTAAGTATGATATCGTATTCAGGATAAAGATTCTCTCTATTTTTATCAAAGTATGTAGCGCCATATTTATCAAGCTGTTGGCAGATGATTTTTTCTATTTCAGGGTTTTTTATGGCAAGTTTTGCGTTTATTCCCTCTAATAATACGTTAAAAGTTCGTTCTTCCGTATCTATATGCTGGTATGGGAGTACAATTCGGAAATGAGAACCAATACTTTCTTGACTCTTAATAGTTAATTCTCCCTGTATTTTATTACACAGCAAATGACATAAATAAAAAATGATGCCTGAGTTAGAATAATATTTGTCTCCCATTGCTTGACCTAAGAATGGGTATTTTATATTAGCAATGTCTTGAGGTGTAAGCCCGCTTCCACTGTCAATAATATCAATAAGTATTTCTTCTTTATCTTTATTTTGAACTAAATTCAGATTAACCGTTATCTTTCCATAATTAGTCGTACTAATGGCATAATTAATCAATGATAAAATAATCTTACTTAAAGCAGGGCCATCGTTAATTAAAAGTAAGCCTGGTCTTATGTTATTGTGGAAATAAAGTGTTAGGCCTTTTCTTATCATAAAAGGTGATGCTGTTATCAGAATAGATTCAACTAATGTTGAGAGTTCAAATTCATCCTTATGAACTTTCCATTCTTGATTTTCTAACTTATTAATTAATGTAATATTTTCTATCCACTCAGAAATGTAATTTGTTTTCTCTAATAATAAGCTAAGCAATTGTTGATGAGTATCTTCGGGCAATAACTCTTTGAATTGATAAACCATCTCATTTATATCTTTAATAGGGCGCATCAATTCTAATGACATATTAGATAAAATCTTGCGTCGTGCGATGGTGTTTTTCTCATATTCTTGCTGTGCAAGTTGTAATTTTTTATTGATTAATGCTTCGTTATCTTTATTCAGAAATATGAATAATGATGTATTGTCAATATTGTTGTTATTACTGGTTCTTATTTCATAAATTTCGTTGTTGATAGCCGTTTGGATTAAGCCATTATGCTCAACTGCCATTTGGCGGATCTTAGATAAATCGATATGAGGCAGTAATTTTTCCGCATGACTATTACTAATAATCTTATGGTTAGAGGAAAAATTATAGACTAATAATCCTATCGGGAGATTTGAAATGATATCGTTTGTCATCTCTTCTTTGATCCGTAGGTTACGAGTCATAGAGATATAAGGGAAAACGTACTTATTTCGAATATAGATATGGCCAAATATGGAAATAGAAATAAATACCAGAAGGCTGATTAATAACCAAATATTTTTGTAGGTGATCTCTTTTATAATCGATTTCAACGGGTATTCATAAGAGAGTGAATAGGGGATCCCTGCAATAGGTTGAGAAAAAATCAGTGAAGAGCCGTCTGTTGATACTTCAATGCTATTTTTGTCGTAAACAGATTGTTGACCTGTTGGAAGTAGTCTTAAGTAGTGTGGAGACAATTCTGAAGGCAAGAAATTATTGATAGGCAAATCAAACGCCACTACGCTGGTTAACTGACCTGGAACATTAAACATAATGCGATAAGTGTAGTAATAGATGTTTTCTGTAGACATTTTCCTAATAGGAGAAAGACTCTCTTTTTCATCTAATGCCGTTGATTGCATCAATAACTCAGACCGTTTGTTTTCAGCCGTTAATGTTAAATAGCTTTCTTTGTAACGGATCTCTGGCTTAAGCACAGAATGAGTCGTAATTAAGATAAGATCATTCCCTTTACCATTTAGATAATAAAGCGAACTGTAGTCATTACGCACTCCCCAAAGAATTTCGAGTGAGTTTGCAAATCGTTGTGCTAACTGAAAGGTTTGCTCATTGGGTTTGCCGAATATAATGGAATCTACGGTTTGATCTCTGCCTTCAAGCCAAAATACATCAGAACGTAATCTTATTGGATTAAGTCGTAATACAGGGAACGTCGAGGTATCGGTTATTTTATTTGATAGCTGAAAAAGCTGATTAGAGTGGTAACGGTAATCTTCAACTTGTCGAGCAAATTTGTGAGTCGTATTGTTGATAGCATTTTTTTTACTATCTAGCCAAGTGTCAAAATAACTGTAAGCGTATAGAAAAAGTGATATGACCATAAAAAGAAGAAACAGGGCATATAGACGAGTTAGTGTATTTGGCTTGAGTTGGTTCAATGTACGCATTCAGTTTGCGAGCCTTTAAGAGACAATGTAATTAAAAATAGAAAATTGAATAAACAATCACCATTATTCAGTCATTATATTAACAGGTTATCAATTTAAAAGGGATATTCGGATGAACTTTGAGCAAACAAACAAAAAAATCCAATTTTTTTACAATCGGAGCTAGACAGCGGGGTCAGAGATAGGCATAATTCCGCGCTATGGAAGGATGGCCGAGTGGCTGAAGGCAGCGGTCTTGAAAACCGCCGATGGGAAACCATCCTAGAGTTCGAATCTCTATCCTTCCGCCAGAATTAGCCGGCTTAGCTCAGTTGGTAGAGCAACTGACTTGTAATCAGTAGGTCACCAGTTCGACTCCGGTAGCCGGCACCATATAAGAACCCGTTATCTCGTAAGAGATAGCGGGTTTTTTCTTATCTATCATTCTATTTTTCACTTTCCCTCTTATTTATTTTTATTTAATTCCTTTTGGATTACTCCATTTATCTCTCGATATCACTGTGATTTTTTATCTATAGTTATCAAAAATTAACCATTATATTAGTGGGTTAGCATTTTTTAAGCAAAAAGCGTTTGAAGATTGAGCAAACAGATAAAAAAGTCATTTTTTTTACAATCAGGACTAGACAGCGGGGCCAGAGATAGGCATAATTCCGCGCTATGGAAGGATGGCCGAGTGGCTGAAGGCAGCGGTCTTGAAAACCGCCGATGGGAAACCATCCTAGAGTTCGAATCTCTATCCTTCCGCCAGAATTAGCCGGCTTAGCTCAGTTGGTAGAGCAACTGACTTGTAATCAGTAGGTCACCAGTTCGACTCCGGTAGCCGGCACCATATAAGAACCCGTTATCTCGCAAGAGATAGCGGGTTTTTTCTTTGATAAATTTAAATTTTGATTAACTCATGTCATTTGCTAATTGACATCACTTCCCAGTACTTAGTTGTTTCATTTTGGATATAAACAAAGAATTTGCTGTTGATGATAAATATAGCAATGCTTCGGTTAAAGCCTTTAACGAAGCTAAACGTATTTGTAGAGGTTAATTTTCCACTATCTTGTATTAAGAAAAGCTCAAAATATTTGTTTTCTGTTGAAATGCAACATAAATACTGTTTACCTGTGACTGCATCATAAGCAATGCTCATATAATCATAATAATATGCAAAAGTACCACTATCAGCTAAAGGGTCACGGATCAGTTTGCCTGATGGGTGAACTGTTCTTGTCATATATTCTTTATCCTTACTCATGGAAAGTAAGTAAGTATTACCATCAGCATTAAATGAAATATTGGTAGGATAAAATTTATTCTCAGTATCTGAGTCAGTTACTATAAGTTTAGTCATTTTAGTTCTCCTATTGAATGAAGTTTTATTTTTTACTTTTTTTATGGTTTTTAAAATAATAAAATTCAATAGGAACTTTATAAGAAAAATATTGTTTAACAAGTTGATTTTATTGAATAATAATATTATGGTTCAATGTTATAAAAATATTAGACCATAATATTATAAAGCCACTTTTTATAATAAACTACCAACCCATCACGGACCAATTAAATACTCGGCCCAAAATTTTTACTTCTTCTAATGTAGAACGCTCATCTGGGTAATCAATAGTGTTATAGCTACGGATGATTATGGTGTTATTGGGAAGTCGATGTAAAATTTTGACTCTCAAAAGATCACCTTGTTGAATAGCATAAATACCGCCATCAACAATTTTTGTATGTCCTGTACTGATAGTGACAATTGAACCATCAGGGATAACAGGGGACATACTGTCACCATGAACTTTAAAAGCAACGGCATCACTAGGTTGAACGCCATAGCGATTAAATGTAGAACGAGAAAATCTCAATAACTCCACCTTTTGATTATCTGTGGTACAACTTCCGAAACCGGCAGCTAATTCAATAGTAGTATAGAAGGGGATCTCAACTTCATCTCGTTCTATCGGTGTATTATTATCCCAATCATCAACAGGTGTCATTTCATTGACTGAAACACCATCGTTTCTTTTTGCTCCTCGCCCATATTCTAACCATTCTGCTCGAACATCGAGCCATTGACTTAATGCTAAAATATTCGTTGGATCGGGAATTGATTCACTATTTAGCCATTTCCACACTGCTGGAGCACTGACTTTTATACCTTGTTCAGCAAGTGCATCTGTAATTCTTTTACCTAACCCACGACCAGCAATCCCTGAATCTAAACAAGCTTCTTGAAGCCTTTTTGTGAACTCCGTTTTATTATCGATTTTAACCATTAGTTAATTTCCTTTGCTGCTTGACGTCACCTTGGTTAAAATATAGCATTAACTATTAGTTAATAAAAGTGCAAAAAGCACAAGAAATTAACTAAATAAACCAAAACAAGAGTGGTAAGTAAAAATCACGTTGAGATAACGCCGTAAAATGCGGGTGATTTAGATGCATAAATGCCATGCCTTGTCGTGGTACATGGATGACCAATGAGTAGTGATAGGAAATCAACAGGAGCATTAAATGAGACTAGCAGACTTACCTAAATATTTTTCACCAAAAAGCATTGTATTAAGTGATGTGAGAACTGTTAAAGCGGTAGATTCACTCTCAGTAACCGATGTAATGACATCAATTAGCCTAGCAACGCGAAAAGGACGCATGGGAATAGAATTGTTTTTAGCTAAACATAGTATTAGTAACCCAAGCGAAGCGATAGAAAGCCTTTACCAATATGCATTAACCCAAGCTTATCAATATAAAGCGATTGATAAATTAACTGAAAACGATAAAGCTAAAGTTTTGCAGATCATTGCTAATTATGCTTTTCAAGATTACGCAAGAAGTGCTGCAAGTAAGAAAGCGTGTCCTGATTGTAGTAACGGATTTATTGAGGTTGAAGTTTTTACCACTAAAAGCTACACCTCAAAATCGGTTAAAGAGCTTGAGCAAAATCTCAAAGATGATCTTAAAGTTAAACCAATAAATAAGACTTCTTACCGTGAAGTGAGAGAGATAACTCGAGTTATTTGCCCTACATGTAAGGGAAAAGCCGAAATTCGTTTGGCATGTCGTTGTCATGGACGTGGTCAAGTTTTAGATAAAAAAGAGAGTCAAAAACAGAGTATGCCTGTTTTCAAACCTTGTAATCAATGTTTAGGACGTGGATATCCTCGTCTAAAATTCAGCGAAGTATTAGAACAAGTACAAACGGTAGTGAGTGTTTCTAAAACTGTTGCCTACAGTAATTATAAGCCGTTATTTGAACTTTTAGTTGAAGAATGCTTTAAAGAAGAGTCCTTGTCAGAAAAAATTCTTCAAGAAGTAACTGTTAAGTAATAA
Organism: Proteus terrae subsp. cibarius; assembly: GCF_011045835.1. Taxonomy (NCBI): domain Bacteria; kingdom Pseudomonadati; phylum Pseudomonadota; class Gammaproteobacteria; order Enterobacterales; family Morganellaceae; genus Proteus; species Proteus terrae. The sequence goes on along the minus strand of NZ_CP047349.1, from coordinate 2,423,231 downwards.
TTTTCTATATTTATTTCTAGTTGTAGAAATTAGTTATTGACCTTCAGGAAAAAAAAGCATACTATATCCCCACAGTGAGAGATTTGTATCTAAAGACCTCACAACAGAATATAAAGAGCCTCACTTCGGTGGGGTTTTTTTGTTTCTCGATTTTCTTAACTAATATAAATTAATGATATCTGTTAAATTTTATCTTCAATTAAAGACCACAATGTGGTCTTTTTTTATATTCTCCATTTATCTAATTAGATAAATAAAACATAAAGATACTCATATTAAAACAGTGCTTAAATTTAAGTGCTGTAGATGAGTATATGATTTATTACAGTTCCTCCTATTGGAGGTAAGCCATGAGAAACAATGAAAGAAAATCCAGATCTATGGGAACAGGTATTTATTGTTCTTTCTTCAATGAAAGAGCAAGGAATATCAGCCTCTCTAGCTGGAGGAATGGCTATTCTTCGAGGTTTATATAACGGCGGAGGATGGAAAAAAACCTCTATAGATGGGCTGATGTGTGCAATGTTTGCTTGGTTCGTAAAAGACATCTTAATTTTATTTAATATTAATCATGAGTTTGCTTACTTAGCCAGTGTATTTATTGGCTATGTTGGAGTGGATTCCGTGAGTAAACTCCTTAAAGGGAGAGCAGGAGTTAAAAATGGCTAAAATAGCACGAGGTGAGCGTAATCATAATCCGGGTAATATCCGGCATGGTTCGAAATGGCAGGGATTATCCGTTGAGCAAACAGATAAAGATTTTTGTCAATTTATTTCACCTGAATATGGTATACGAGCTATCTACAAATTATTACAAACTTACCAAAAAAAATATGGTTTAAATACCATTAGAACGATTATTAATCGTTATGCTCCACCTAACGAAAATAATACAGCAGGCTATATTAGCCGAGCATCAAAAGAAATTGGTATTGATGCTAACAACCCAATTAATACACAATTAAAAAATATCACCATTCCTTTAGCAGTTGCTATTGTCAATATTGAACTTGGCTATCAACCTTATTCAGAGAAAGTTTTTGAAGATGCCTGGTTGATGCTATGAATTATTTATCAAAAATAATGCTAATAGCGATTTTATGCTTAGGAATAGTATTACTCTGGTTAATTGATAAAAACAAATCTTTGCAACAGGAATACGACAATATTAATCAATCTCTTATTCAGCAGATTGCAGAAAATAAAGATTATCAATTAAGAATAAATCGGCTTAATCAACTTGATAATCGACATTTACAGGAACTTGTTCATGCAAGAAAAGAAATTGATCAGCTGCGTGATATTAGTAAGCGTGCTCCTGAGCGGGTGTATATCAAAGCAGAGTGTCCTAAAGCCTCAGCCACTCCCACCACCAGCTTGGTTAATGCAAACTCCGCCAGACCTACTGACACCGCTATCCGAAATTATTGGATACTCAGAGAACGAATTGCTCAGTCAGAACAGATCATTTTAGGTTTACAAGATTATATTAGCCAAGAATGTATTAATTAAAAATCCATTTAAGTAATTTATAATAAATAAAATATTTATAAACAAAATGGATTAAATATTTTTAAAGAAAAGGAGAGTTATATTAAGGAGGTGAAATGAAAGATAATGATATTAATATTGCCATTCGTGAACAACTATTAAAACAATTCAAATCAGCAGATATTAATGTTGATGTTATTGCTGGTTTTCAGCCAGAAAAAATACAAGATAATAATATTATTATGTTTTTCCCTATAAAGGAGGTTGGCCAAGGTTGGCAAAAAAGAAATTATAATATTCAGGGTAATAATGCAAATCATAAAGAGCAACAACTGTTTGAATTAACACTTCAGGTACAAGGTTTTATTAAACAACATTCAAATTTAACAGCAGGTGATTTAGTTAGAATGACTCGAATGATTATTAATTCGCTGTCTTTTGTTGAATCAATGAGAAAAGTGGGAATAGGGATACAACGAGCGAGCGAAATTAGACGATCGCCAATAATAAATGCTGGAAATAGCTATGAGCATAATCCTTCATTTGATTTTAATATCACATTTTCCAGCACTTTATCTTTAGACACTGCTGCTACAAATTTACTTATTTCTAATCTATATCGTATTTAAGGATAAATATGTCTATTAAACAAACTCGCTATATTGATATTGCGAGCGCGATTGTTGGTGCATCGGCTGCACCTATGCGCAAACTTACAGCTCGTATTTTCTCAACAAATCCTAAAATTCCAGCGGGGAAAGTGCTTGAATTTGCCAGTGGGCAAGTGGATGAGTTGCTTGGCGCAGGATCACTAGAAGCTAAATTCGCTCGTCAATATTTTAGTTATGTTAGTCCTGCGCCTATTAGCAAACCTAAAGAGCTACAAATTGCTTCTTTTGAACCTGTAGGTCGGGCACCGACATTATTTGGTACACCAGCAGCAACACTTGATAAATTAAAGCAAATTGAAGAAGGGACACTGAGTTTAACTATTGGTGATATATCCAAAAATATTACGGGTATTTCACTGACTGAGATTGAGTCTTACGCAGATGTTGCTTCTCTTATTCAAGCAAAACTAAACGCTGAAAGTGAGCCTCAATTTGCAAGTTGCTACGTTACTTTTAATGCGCTTGATGGTGCTTTCTTGATGAGTGGTGGTGTACAAGAAAAAGCGACGATCACTATGGAACATTCGCCTTTAGCTGATGCTATGGGATTAAGTGACGGAGAGGCATCTGAAGGTAATGTTGCACAAACAGCTCTTCAAGCATTTATCGCTGCCGAAGCGATTTCTGATTCATTTGGTAGTGCGACATTCTTAACCGAGCTTTCGGTAGAGCAAAGTGTTGAGCTCGCAGAGTACATTGCAGGTGAAAATGTAAAATATCAGCTCTATTTGTCAGTTCCAGATAAACAAGCTGAAATTTACAGTAAAGCATTAATTGGTACGGCATCAACAGGCTTAAATTTAAAAACAGATGACGGCTTTTTTGTTCAAGCTCTACCTATGGCAATTATGGCGGCAACAGATTTTGATCGCACAAACGCGACTACTAACTATATGTATCGCCAATTTGGTATCACTTTCCCATCTCAAGTTAAGACAGATATTGCAGCTGATCGATTAGATAAATTACGCGTGAACTACTACGGTGAAACGGCTGTTACTGGTACTGATATTAGTTTCTATCAACGTGGTTTTTTATGTGGAAATGCCTCTAATCCATTAGATATGAGTGTTCATACTAATGAGCAATGGCTAAAAGCCTATATTGCACAGCAGTGGTTGAGTCTATTACTTTCAACTCGCGGGATCCCCGCTAATAAAGATGGAGAAGCAAGAGCCATGATGGTTATTGCCGGCGCTGTCACGAAAGCATTAAACAATGGCACTATTCTTACCAGTAAAATGCTGACTGAAGTACAAAAAATCGCAATTACAGATGCAGCAGGTGATGATTTAGCGTGGCACGATGTACAAAACAAAGGTTATTGGTACAACGCTGAAATCGTTGAAGAAACAGGTCCTTCAAATTTACCAGAATACACTATGAAATATGTATTAATTTATGGTAAAGGCGATTGGGTTCGTAAAGTTGAAGGCTCACATAATTTAGTTTAAGGAACAAACAATGAACGATATTTCAGCAACAGGTTTGAGTTTAATTATTCAGGCAAGTAACACATTTCCTGCAGGTATTCCTATTACCACATTTTCGGATGAGGGTGATCCATTAGATTTACCGGCTGTCGATATTACAGCAACCGCAGTAGATATTAATGGTAATTTAGTGAGTTGGTCGGCACCTACACCTCAAACTGTGACAATCAACGTATTAGCAGGTAGCGAAGAAGATGAAAACTTGGCTATTTTGCTTGATGCAAATACAGCAAGACGAGGACGTCGTCATGCAAGCGATATTATTACACTAGTGGCTTCTTATGGTGATGGTTCTATTACCACTGCTCGTAATGGCAGAATTACTAATGGTAGCCGTGGTAATTCAATATCAAACAATGCTCGCCTTAAATCTAAGCAATACACCTTTATTTTCCAAGACTTTGATCGTGTCAGAGCACGTTAATTTTTAGCGTTATTCATTTAATGTAATGGCGACTTCGGTCGCCTTTTTTATGGAATTTAATTATGTTAATTAAACCAAAAGAGATCACTGTTATTGATAGTGATCGTGAAGAACACACTTTTATTATTAGCCGATTACCTGCAACGATTGGACGAGAAATTCTTGCTAAATACCCTTTATCAAATGCACCCAAAATTGGTGATTATGAAGTTAGCAAAGAAGCCATGTTAAAAATGATGGCTTATGTTGCAATCGAAAAAGAAGGGCAAGAAATTTATCTAAAAACCAGCACATTAATTGATAATCATGTACCCGATGGAGAAGCTTTGATCCGTCTTGAGCTCGAAATGTTGAAGTACAATACCAGTTTTTTCGGCAAAGACGGGAGCCAAAATTTCCTACAATACCTTCTAGGCAAGTTCAGCGGTTCTCTCCCGTCGATTATAAAAACGCTGATGGCTTCTTTGCAGTCATCATCTCCGCGGGTTTCGCCTCCTTCACAGAACTCAAAACAACCATAGATCTAGAAGAAGCCTTTGATCTGTGGGAGATCGCGATTACTAATCGTTATAACGAGGCGCTTGCCGCGTCAAAGGAGAGATAATGTCTCTATTACAGGTATTTTCTCAGGTACTGATGTTGGAGGCTGAAGTATCTGATAGTGCATTAGCAAATATCAGAAAATCGGCAGATGAAATCCTTGTTGAGATGAAAAATATTGAGCAGGGTGTTTCAGACGGTATCACTAGTTTCTATAATTTTGTTCAAGAAATTCATCTCAATCTTGGTGAATTACCCGAAGATCATGACATAAGTATTTCATTTAATAGTGATGAAATTACAAGTGCTTCTGTAATCGTTGAAAATTCAATTCAAAGCATTGTTAAAAGCGCGCTAATGGGAACGCAAGAGTTTGATAAATTCTTGCAAGAAATCTTAGTGGGTATGTTGGGCTTATCACTTGATGAACCAATAAATATTGATCTTAATATTAGTGAAACTCAAGATAAAATTAATTCAGTAACACAAAGTATTGATTTTCTAAAAAGTTCTATGTCGGTATTAGATTATCAAAGAGGATTGGTTAATAACAATGGTGTGGCTGAAGCCCATATTTTAGCAAGTCTCAATGCTGAATATGATGCAATGGAGGATCAACTATCCTCATTGAATAATGAATTGGGATCTTTAACTGAAGCCGAGAAGAAAAATAAAGAAAGTAAAATTGCTATTGATGCGCTCATTAAGCAATTAGGCGCCGATTACGATACTTTTATTGGCACAATGCAAACACAAGGCATTAAGGCTGCGGTCGAAGAAGCTAAAGCTCAACGTCGATTAGGTGAGAGTGTTGATGAAACAGGTAAGAGCTATCAAAAAACCGTAGAGAAAATGAAGGATTATGTTCTTAACGCTATGGGGGTTAAGGATATTACGGGAGCTTTACAAAAGGTTTTCACTGCTTCATTAGATCGTGCCAAAGAAATAGAGTCATTAGATAAACTAAGTAAGAAGATAGGTATCGCGGCTATCGATATCGATGCTTTTTCCGGTGCTATGGCTGAAATGGGAGGAACAAAAGAAGCCGCTCAAGCCGATTTAACTGCAATGGCAAATGCATTTACTGATACAGAAGATCCTATCGAACAACTATTAAAAACAGCAGACAAAGTCAAAGGAATGAGCTTTGAAGGAGCCCAAAAAGAGCTGGAAAAATTGGGTGTTGTGGATGAAAAAACCATTGAATTAATGATGAAAGGCCGGGAAGAATTAGAGCGCACAATGGGGGTGCAAAAACAATTCTCTGGCATTAATGATGAAAGTATCGAAAGTTCTATTCAACTTAATGCAGTAATGAATAAGTTTGATCAATTAGCAGCACAATTAAAAAACAACTTTTTGGAGATAATCATTCCTGTTCTTGCAAAAGGAATAACGTGGTTTGATAAATTAGTTAGTTTCTGTATTGAGAATAAAGATTTTGTTATCGGTTTTTTTTCCGCGATTGGTAGCGCTGTTGCTATTTATTATCTGCCCGCGATGATATCTGCGGCAGTTGCTACACTTGCTACAGCACTTCCTATATTAGCTATTGCAGCGGTTATTGGTCTCTTAGCGACGGCATTTAAACTCGTCTATGACGATATTATGAATTTTATTAGTGGTAATGATTCAATGATAGGCAGCATTTTGGATCAATACCCAGCGCTTAAAGACGCAATAATGGTTGTATGGGAAGCTTGGCAAACTTTTGTTCAATCTTTAAAGATTGCTTCAAAGGTTCTTGCGGAACAATTTATTGCTGCTTGGAATTATATATCTGACGCATTTAACCAATTTGTTATAGCGCTTAATGCGGGCATTAATAATATTATCGAGTGGGGGCAATCGATAATTAGTGTCTTTATTTTTGTCTCTGATGCAGTGGTTAGTGTATTTAGTTGGATGTGGGAATATATAGAGAAAATATTAGGTTGGGTTAATGAGGGGATTGATTCCATAAAGGGGATTTGGCAATCAGCAAAAAGCTTTTTGGGAATGGAAGATGACGAGAAAGAGGTCACTGTTGTTCAAAAAGTAGAGCGAAAATTATCTGATGAAGGTAGTCTCAATTATACCCTGCCACAGTCAAATCCAACGATGCGATATTATAATCCAATACAAGATGTAAATGCGTTAAATAATGGATTAACACTATCTTCAACAAATAGTTTAAACCCAATGACTAGCCAAATGATCAGTAACCAATCAAGCATTAAAAATGAAAATAATGTTCAAATTGGTGAAATCAGAGTTGAAACACAAGCCACTGATGGCGTTGCTGTTGCTAAAGTTCTTGATGAGACATTGAAAAATAAAGCCTCTAAAGAAATATCAGAGCATTATTCTAGCGGAGGGAAGGCTTAACTATGATAACGGAAGTTAGAATTTTTGATTTAGAGTCATTCACAACGCTATTTGATAGCGTTAATCCGATGAAAGTTTCAATTACTGATAGTCATCAAGTCATTAAATTTGCGGTTGAAAATGGCGAAAATCGTAGCGACCACGTCATTATTAATCCTATTAATATAGGTGTCGAGTTACTATTAACGGGTGATATTGCGGATCGTTATTCTATTATAAAGCAGCTTTATGACGAACATACATTAGTGGGAATTCAAACTAGAGTCAGAACCTATCAACCAATGTTGTTAGAAAGTTTGACTCACGATGAAGATCCCCAAAAAGTGAATGCCATCGAATTAAAACTTAAATTTACAGAATGGAAAACAATAGTGCCCGAATATAATAAAAAATCCTCTAAATCGACCAAAAAACCAAAACAAACCTCAACAGTTAATCGTGGTAATGTCAAAAGTAAAAAATCAACACAAGCAGGAAAAAAATAAAAATAGGAGATAGATAAAATGCAAGTTATTCCATTACAAGCTATTCCTAATCAGCGATTTTCTATCGAAATAGCCGGTGTTGATTGGACATTTACGCTAAAAGTCGCTAATCAAACAATGTTTTTTGATATTGAGCGAGATAGTGAAGTGCTTATTACAGGTATTCGCTTAGTTGCTAATACACCTATTATCCCTTATCGATATTTAAACCAGGGGATTAATTTAATGTTTCTAACAGAAAATGATGCTTTACCGTGGTATGAGGAATTTACAAAAACACAATCATTAGTGTATTGGAGTAATGAAGATGGAGCTTCGGCGAATAAGGGTGGGGATTGAGGTCGGTGAAAGGCTTCAATGGTATGAAGGATTGCGTATATCAGCAGGAGGAAAGAAATATGCAAATCCATTACAAAACGAATGTAAAATCGCTATTACAGGGCTTAATACCGAAACAAGAGATTATTTGCTGACGGAAACAAGTCCTTATAATAAAAATAAGCAAGTTCGACGACTTTATTTAGAAGTTGGTCGAATTAACTCTGGGCTATTCTCACTTTTTATTGGCGATATTGTCAGTGCAGAAATAGACTCTCCTCCGGATGTCACCGTAACGTTATCTGCAAAAACTAGCCACCATTGTTCTGGAAAAATTATTTCTTCTAGTGGTGGCGCAATTCAAAAATTGAGTGAAATCGCGTTAACCATTGCTAATGATTGTGGCGTGAAATTGGATTTTCAGGCAACCGATAAGAATATTGCTAATTGGTATTATTGTGGCTCTGCATTACATCAAATAGAGCGTTTACAAGAGTCGGGAAATGTTAAAGCTTTTATTGATGATGATACGTTATTTGTAAAAGATGATGATAAAGCATTAAAAAGCCGATTTCGTATTTTGAATATGAATTCAGGCATGATTGGCATTCCCAAAGCCACTGAGAGTGGCTTAACGGTGAGTTATCTTATCGATAGCACATCTGAACTAGGCGGAATGCTTCGCCTCGATAGCAAATTAAATACCTCACTAAATGGTGACTACATTATTGAGCAACTTGAATTTAAAGTTGCTTCACATGATGCAGATTTCACTTATACCGCAACGTGTAAACGAGCTTAATTATGAGTAAACCCAATAATGATATTGCCAGTGTTGGTTCACTGGCAGGGGCTTTTTCGTCTGCATTTCGCCATTTAATGATGAATACAGATGATATGTTACCCGCAACCGTCATTAATTATGATGAGCAAACTAATCGAGCCATGATCAAACCTTTGGTCATGATGTTGACTACGGATGATGAAAAAATCTCTCGGGCACCGGTTGCTAATATTCCCGTGTTTCGATTTGGTGGTGGAGGTTTTTTTATTAGAGCGCCAATTAAACCGGGTGACTTTGGCTGGCTAAAGGCGAGTGATCGCGATATTAGCCTTATTTTTCAACGTGGTGGTTTGGAAGATCAACCCAATACAACACGATTACATTCGTTTAGTGATGCTATGTTTTTTCCTGATACGATCAAAGGATGGGCGATTGATGGGGAGAATATTGATGCCTTGGTTATTCAGTCAATGGATGGTTCAGTCTGTTTCTCTCTTCATAACGATAAAGTTGTATTAGAAGCCCCAAAATATGAAATCAATGCACCTGAAACGATATTTACTGGCAATGTGACGGTTAATGGTAATTACGCCGTAAATGGTAATAGTGATTCACAAGGTGGAGTGATGCGCCATAACGGAAAGGATATCGGCTCAACACATACTCATAGTGGAGTGCAATCAGGGAAAGATAATACAGGGAGTCCAATATGAGGACATTTTCAATAAATCAGCAGAATGATTTTGCGATAGGTGCTGATGGTAACCTTCAAATTTGCGACAACGATGAAGCTGTAAAAAACGTTTGTCAGCATTTTATTAAAGCTGTACGCGGTGAAATGCTACATAAAAAAGATAAAGGAATTCCTTATTGGTCAGCAACGTTTAGTCGACAAGTAGATATACCTTTATTTGAAATGGCATTTCGACAACGTATTGCAGAAATAGAGGAAGTTGTTGCTATCACTTATTTCCATGCTTTTCTAGAAGAGGGGACATTGAAATATCAGGCAGATATACGCACGATATATGGAGGATTTACATTGAATGGCTGACTATCGTTATATTAATAATAAAGGGGTGATTGTTCCAGACACATCGACGTTACGAAATAATGTCGAAGATGAATTTCGCGCTGTATTTGGTCAATCTATTAATTTATCGCCAGAAACCCCACAAGGGGTATTGGCAACTATGGAAATTGAAAATAGAGATGCCATTGTTCGTAATAATGCTGAGCTCGCAAATCAAATAAATCCCGATATTGCTGGTGGTGTTTTTCTCGATGCAATTTGGGCGTTAATGGGCGGAGAGCGTATTAATGCCACACATTCCTATTTAAGTGACGTCGAGTTTACTGGTATCCCCGGTACTATTATTCCTAAAGGCTCTCAGGCTCTCACAATAACAGGTGCTACCTTTGAAACGTTATCACCATTAATTATCGCTAATAACGGGAAAATTAAAGGCGATATGCGAGCCAAAGAATATGGCCCTATTGCTTGTGGCGTTGGGCAATTAAATAAAGTAGCAAGTTCTGTATTAGGATGGGAAAAAGTGAATAACTTAACCCATGCTGTTGTTGGTCGCCATGCTGAGTCAGATATAAAGGCAAGGCGTCGGCGTAAACAAACATTAGCTAAAAATACCGTCAGTGTTGCAGAAGCGATTACCTCTTCGTTATATGAATTAGAGGGAGTTAATTCCCTTTCTTTTCGTGAAAATTTTAATGATAAAGCGTTGGTTGTCGATGGTATCTCATTATTACCTCACAGCATTTATGTGTGTGTAGAAGGTGGAGATAGCCATGAAATTGCTAAATCATTATTAAGAACAAAAACAATAGGCGCTGCATTTAATGGTGATATTGAAATAAATGTAATAGAGCCAGCAAGTGAGCAAGAATATCCTATTAAGTTTTCACGCCCGAAAGAAGTGCCTGTGTTTTGCCGTGTTTCTGTAAAAAAATCCAATATTGATGCGCAAACCATTATTCCTAATGCGTTAGAGAAATGGGTTCAGGGCGAAATAGATGGAGATAATGGGTTGGTGGTTGGGCGAGAAATTTCTCCTTTTGAAATTTCAGCAGCGGTTAATGCGGTTGAGCCTCATTTATTTGTCACTAAAGTTGAGCTTTCAACAGATGGAAAAAATTGGAATGTTGCATTAATTCCTATCAAACTTAATCAAATTGCCCGATTACCAAAAGGGGCAGTACAAGTGGTGATCGTATGAATATTCAAGAATTTGATTTTCATTCTGATCTACTAAAAGCAGTCCTCTGGCAATATGAAAACGCAGATAAATTAAAAGCATTAGCACATTTAAAAGCTATTTACTTTAATCAATCTACGGTTACTTTTTGGCAAAACTGGTATCGAGATATCTTTAATATTGATACAGCTAACGATTTTGGTTTATCAGTATGGTCACGTATTTTAGATGTACCTTTAGGTATCGATATTCCTCCTAGTGATAAAAACAAAATAGGTTTTGGTTTTGGTAAAAAGAAAACCAATTTTAAAGCAAATTTTCGACGAAATGCTGATTACACTTTATCGCTGACTTTAGATCAAAAAAGAATGCTGGTGAGAATGCGTTATTTCAATCTCACTCAAAGTCCTACCGTAACCAATATTAATGAATTTCTTAAACGTTTTTTCTGGCGTGAGGATAGCAAGGTTTTTGTGCTCGATCCTTTTGATATGACGTATATGTATTACGTTTTTAATTTTAATCCAGATGAACGTTTACGCCTTTTATTAGAAAACTTCGATTTAATGCCTCGCCCTTCAGGTGTAGGTGTCAAATATCGCATCATAACCAAAAAAGCTTTTGGTTATGGTCAATATCGTAAAAACTTTCTGAAGAGTAATTTCGGAGAATAATCCCTATGACTAAAATATTTAAAACCCCCTTTGCAACACAAGGGGATAAAACAGTTGTACCTGTTGAAATACAATCTGATGGTTCTGTGTCTTATACACAAGGTTATGGTTATGATTATGAACGTGACCAAGTGACTGATCCGGCTGCAAAAGATATTGAACGTGAAAAAATGAATAGTTTATTTCACGATATCACCGAGTCTATTGGTGAAATGCAATTGCAGGGTTTTGCTAAGTGGTCGGAAGCGGGGAAACCTTACCCTATTCGTAGTGTGGTTTATCATAAAAATAAAGTTTGGCAGTCTAAAATTGAAAATAATAATGTTGAGCCAGTCGCAGGTAATGCATGGATTGAATTAAAAGCTGATATTAATGCAAATGATGTAGGTGCTTATTCTAAAGGTGATGCAGATAAACGTTTTCAACCTGTAGGTAAATATCAAGCTGAAGGCTATGGTTATTCAAAAGCAGAATCTGATACCAAATATCAACCTAAAGGGAATTATGCCCCAGCTGGAAATTATGCTAACAAAGGGGAAAGCTATACCAAAGTAGAATCGGATGGTAAATATCAGCCAAAAGGAAGTTATCAGCCTGCGGGAAATTATGCGACTAAAGGCGAAAGCTATACTAAAGCAGAATCTGATAGTAAATATCAGGGAAAAGGGAATTACCAAGCAGCGGGTTATAGTTACTCAAAATCTGAAGCGGATAATAAATATCAAGCTAAAGGTAACTATGTGACTACGGCACGAAAAGTCAATAATAAGCCATTAAGTGGTGATGTGACGGTAACATCGCAAGATATTTTTAATGGTCAAGCGATCTCAATTGGCGCGAATCAAAATTTAAATAACTATAAAACAGCGGGTATCTATTTTCAGCCTGCAAATGCGAATGCAACAACAAACTTAAATTACCCAGAAGCGATGGCGGGGACATTAATTGTTTTAAAAAATGCAGGCATTACCCAGCTTTATTATGTTTATAACACTAGCCGTATTTATTCTCGTAGCCAGTATGATAAAGGTAATTTTACACCTTGGGCTAAAGAGTTTAATAGTCAAAATAAACCGACAGCAGCTGATGTGGGGGCTTATTCAAAAGGTGAGTCTGATGGAAAATATCAACCGAAAGGGAATTATTTAGCATCGGGTTATAGTTATTCCAAAGGTGAGTCTGATAGTCGGTATGAGAAAAAAGGAATAAGCAAAGGATGGCGTAAAGTTGGTGGCGCGATAGATCGTCATCAAGCCATAGATGTTACAGAGGATATACGTGGAAAAACTATATACTTAAATAGAAATGATGAAGATAAATCTTGGACTTTTGGCACCTTACCCCCAATAGATGATGTTTACATCAATATTACTCACGGTGGGAGTGGTTTCTTAAGAATAAAAACAACAAGTAATGGTCGAAAACTAGTTAGTGCTAATGGAGATTATGCAAATTACATTCAAGTTTTTGTAGCTGATTGATATTAGATCAATAATAAATAAAAATTATATTTTATAAATATGTAATTAAAAGCTATCTAAAATTAGATAGCTTTTATAAAAAATAAATTATATTTTCTATGTGTTTTGAACACCAATTTCGATAGGAATATAGTAATTCACATCTTTCACTAAAGGAATTGGTTTATAAGCTAGGCTAGAAACTGGATATTCCTCTTTAAAAATATATTCCTCAATATCGGGCGACCCCTTCTTTCTGGGTATATTTAACTTTCTAAGTAAAATACCATAAATATTATAGATAATATCTTTATACTCTAATGTGAGTAATTTTTCAGGGATCGTGAATTTAAGATATTTAGCATTCTCGATATGCGCTTTATGCAAAAATTGTGCATTATACACTTCAGGTTTATTTTCCATCATAGTTGCATATTTTATCGTTAATTCATTATTTTTCTTAGATAAAATATTATGTAAAGCATAAATTCGCTCATGTTTGTAGAGCGCATTTTGAAAAAATACCTTCCAATACTCTTCTCGTGATTTTTCTGTATTAAAATTCCAATCAATTGCATTGGCTTTATAGGTGTGATCTATTCCCGTTAAAGAGAGAGAATCAATAGTGACGATTTCGATATCTAAATTAAAACCACTAAATTTTCTTAACGGTAATGTAAAGCCATGAGCCTGCCAATTCTCTTTTCTACGATAATTATAGGGCGTCATATTAAACAGCTTTTTAAACGCTCTTGAGAAAGTTTGTTGCGAGTCAAAACGATATTTTAACGCAATATCAAGTAGTGGCGTTCTTTGTAAGCGTAATTCAACAGCGGCACAAGAAAGTCGCCTAGCTCGAATATAAGACGCTAATGTTAATCCTGTTTGCTCTTTAAACATGCGTTGAAGATGCCATTTGGAATATCCTGATTTTTGTGAAACATTCTCAAGTTTTAGATCTTTCTCTAAATTTTCTTCAATCCAATAGATAATATCTGTAATGACATTTTCACTAAACATATTCTAGCTCTAATTAAAAATTATTATTGGTGATGGTAAATAATATGCGTATTCGACCAATTTACATAAGATAATGTAATGAAATTAAGCTTGATTGTAAATTTATAAAAATATTTACTCGAATATTATGTTTAAAAATGGCACTCTATTTTCGATAAAGTGACTATTAAATATAACGTATTGACATTGCTTGTTAATATTGTAATTTCTTGAATGAAATAACGAGCAATTAGATATTCTTTTTTAGATAAAATCTAAGCTAAAAGTGTTATTTTTAAAAAGTAGCTAATATATTTATTTAAGAGTAGAAAAGAAAATAGTTATTATTCTAATTTAATAGAATATAACTACTGTTATTAAGTTTAAATTAAAAAAATTAACTAAAAATAGAGAAGATAAGTGCCATAGGAAAGCTAAGAGGCCAAGTTAAGGCAATTAATAATGCGCTTAAAAGGCGCATGGCAAGACTAGGATCTTTGGTTAAAAAGAAAGTAATAATAAACGATATTACAGCTCCAATAAGGTAGCTTATTCCAATAATAGAGATAGCAGACATAACAGATCATTCAGTAAATAGACTGCAACAATTGTACTCCAAAATTGTTAAAGAAACAGAGGAATAGGGCAAACTTTTCAATAAATGTCATTACTAATGTGCAAATTTTAAACATTCATCTCACTTTTGATCTCTGGTTTCTTTTGGGTGTAATCACACAAGATAATAACAAGGTTAAAGCAGAAAAATTAAAAGTTGAAATGTAGTGCATTGATTTAATTGTTTATTTATAACAATCTTTATTGTCATAACATGATGTTTTTAAAAAATAAAATAAGACGGTATCGATCTTTTTTAGTGGTTTCACTATAAAAATTAAAATTTTTAAATGCTGATTTTTAAGGCAGGATAGAGATACAGAGATAAATTTGATGCTTGTAAAATGTTCAGGCTAGTTAAATTGCATCATAATATCGACAGAATGTAACAAATGGAATGAATACCATTTTATACATATTTGTAAATAAATTGGCTTATGGATGGCGCGACTTAATGGATTTAAGCGTTAGCTAGGAAGCATTTTAAATCCCCTTTAAAGATTAAAGAGGGGATTTATTTTTATGTCCTTTTCGGATAGGGATCAATAGCTGTTGCTATATTAAAATGGTAACTTACCAAAGTAGTAACTCGCCAATGACGTTTATTTTGATGAAAATAAACGCTATTTTGATTAATAAACAACTAGCGTGGTAGTTTTTATGATCCCTTATCAATCAACTTTGACGTTTTGGTTTGAAGAATGCACACCAGAGCAATGGTTTAAAAAAGATACTCAGTTTGATAAAGAAATTAGCCGTAGATTTGGTGAATTATGTTTAAGTGCAAGTCGTGGTGAACTAGCATCGTGGAGAGAAACGATAGAAGGGCGCTTAGCTGAGATTATTATTCTTGATCAGTTCTCGCGTAATATTTGGCGTGATACGCCAAAAGCCTTTGCCCAAGATAATATGGCATTAATCTTAGCGCAAGAAGCTATCCGGTTACCTGAATACCTGACATTAGCACCAGTTAAACGTAAGTTTATGATAATGCCATTTATGCATTCAGAATCACCTAAAATTCATCAAGATGCGGTTATATTGTTTTCTCAGATTGATGATGAAAATACTTATCAATATGAACTAAGACACAAAGAAATTATTGATAAATATGGTCGTTATCCTCATCGTAATGCCATCTTAGGTCGAACATCTACGCCAGAAGAATTAGATTTTTTACAGCAACCTGGCTCTTCATTCTAAAAAAAATGCATACCTTTTCGGGTATGCATTTTTGTCTCTTTTCTATGGACGATTAATCAGCCATAAAATTAAGATTACATAGTAATATGCCATAAGTTATAAAAGGCGATACGGCCTGATAACTCAGCAATAATGACCGCAGCCGCGCAAGTTGCTAGCGTCATTTTTGATGCTTGCGCTTTTACTGCAGTAAATCCTACGATAACCACACCTAATGCTAATACAGCTAACTGGAATCCCCAAAATAGAGATTGATCAGCGCTAAGTTCAGGGCCTGTAAAGCCAAGGAAGCTAACATAACCAGAACGAGTCGCAAAAGTAATAATGGCACCGATAATAAAGGATAATGCGCCTAAACGTCTTGCACCTGTAGCCATTGCTAATACACCACCGCCAACTAACAGCGTCATCCAAAATTGCAATGTGGTGTAGTCTGTATTCCAGTTAGCAATTGTAGGAATATGATAGACTTGTGGAATTGACCAAACAAATGCTAGACCGAAAACAACAGTAAGTAGGTTACAAATTTCACGTAAACCCTTCCATTTTTTCATAATAGTGAGTGCAACAGTTGCAAAAGCAAAACCTGTAAACACACCACTTAAGAAGGCTTCGTTACTCATTGGAGAACGACCAATGCCTAATAACATATTGAAAAAACGCAGTGGCTGACCAACGTGTAATCCACCAATACCTAAACCAACTAACATTAAAATCAAGGCTAAAATATTAGCATTACGCAGTTGGTTTTCATCAATTTGACCTAATTTTTTACTGATATAAGCAATAAGAAACAGGCCTGCTGCTGACGAACCTAAAACAGTAAAAAAGACTAGAGGAAGTTCATGCATGGTTTATACCTCCGCCGCATTTTGAACTGAGCCGGTTTTATCACCAGAAGGTTTAGCTTCTTTGTGTGCTTTGATCACGATATTTGGATTGGTCAAACTAGGATCAGGCATTGGCGCGATACCACATTCAGTACCGTGTTTTGCTCTGATCACTTCAATATCATCAAAATCAAGCGCACGTTGAGGACAAGACTCAACACAAACCGGTTTCATGCCTTGTGCTACACGCTCGTAGCAACCATCACACTTAGACATGAGTTTTTTCTTCTCATCGAATTGTGGCGCACCATAAGGGCAACGCAATTCGCAATAACGGCAACCAACACAAATATCTTGGTTAACAACCACTAAACCATCTTCTTCACGTTTATGCATAGCGCCAGTTGGGCAACCTGCAACGCAAGTAGGGTTTGAACAATGGTTACAAGAAATGGATAAATAATAACTATAGATATTTTGTGTCCAGATCCCGTCTTGTTTTGCCCAGCTACCACCACCGTATTCGTAAACACGACGGAATTTAGGGCCTAAATCTAAATCTTTTTCATCCTTGCAACTGACTTGACATGTTTTACAGCCAGTGCATTTAGTGGAGTCAAAATAAAAACCATATTGCTTCATGAGTTAACTCCTTATGCACGTTTCACTTCAACAAGGTTTGTATGTTGTGGATTTCCTTTAGCAAACGGCGATGGGTGCCAGCTTGTTAATGTATTAATACATCCACCTGTATCTACACCTGTTGTATCAAGTGAACGCCATGCACCTTGCGGTACTGCAATCACACCAGGTAATACACGATCTGTAACTTTGACGAGAATATTCAAACGACCACGGGCATTATAAATTTCAGCGATATCGCCAGATTTTAATCCGCGTTCAGCCGCATCAATTGGGTTTAGCCAGAATTGATGAGGAATAGCTTCACGTAACATAGCAACGTTATAGTAACTTGAGTGAACGTGGCCTTTATCGTGGAAACCAGTCATTTGCAGAGGGAATTTCTCTTTAAGCTTAACGTTTTCAACGCCTTCTTCATTCTTACAATATTCTGGAATTGCAGGGATACGATCGCCTTCTGGTAACACCCAGCCATCAGTATCTTGCATTAGTTTTTCAGAATAAATTTCAATCTTACCTGACGCTGTTTTTAGTGGATTAGCGATAGGATCTTGACGGAATGCTTCGAGTGCAACGTATTGATTACGGTTAGGTAATTTACGATCGATAATTCCTACATCATTAGTTTCTGCAAATGTAGGCAGCGCTGGGTTTTTCTCACGCATTTGGTTATAGCAATATTCAATCCACTCTTCGTAAGTACGTCCTTCAGTGAATTGTTCTTTGGTACCCATCTTTTCTGCAATGTCAGTTAAGACATCATAGCAAGGGCGGTTTTCCCAAAGTGGTTTAATCGCATTTTGTAAACGGACAACATAGTGGTAAGCGCCACTGGCGTAAGAGTTATTGATAAGATCGTTTGTCTCAACTGTTGTCACATCTGGCAGTAAAATATCAGCGTATTTTGCAGATGGTGTCATGTGGTTATCCCACACTAAAATAAACTCACATTTTGATTCATCTTGCAGTAAATCATGTGTTTTATTCAAGTCAGCGTGTTGGTTACCAATCACGTTACTGGAATAACACCACATAAATTTAATGCCAGTATCAAGTTTATCTTTATTTCTAACACCAGCATTTTTACTGGTTAACTCTTCACCACGTGCAATTGCTTCAGACCACATAAAAGTTGGGATCAGCGTTTTTACTGGGTTAGGAAGTGCAAAGCTTGCAACAGGGTAAGCGACGTTACCGCCCCAACAACCAGTATTTGTACCAGGGCGACCGATATGACCTGACATTAATGGTAGCATCATAATCGCACGACATGCTTGCTCACCATTTGAAGTACGCTGGATGCCCCAACCTTGAGAAATCCATGCTGCTCTTGCACCGCCAATTTCACGCGCTAATTGGATGATACGTGCAACAGAAATACCAGTTAATTTACTTGCCCACTCAGGTGTTTTTGCAATGCCATCAGGGCCATTACCTAAAATGTAATCTTTATAAGAGCCATTTTCAGGTGCTGATGCAGGTAATGTTTGTTTATCCCAACCGACACAATATTCACGTAAGAAATCTTCATCGGTGATACCTTCTTGGATCATCACATAGCCTAATGCAGCCACTAATGCAGCATCAGTACCTGGATAAATTGGGATCCATTCGGCACCTAATGTTGTCACACTGTCGGTACGACGAGGGTCGATGATGATAACTTTACTTTTGCTCTTATCTAACGCATTTAACGTTTCATAGAACTGACCACCACCAGACATACGTGTTTCAGCCAAGTTATGACCAAACATCACCACTAAGTCTGAATTCTCAATTTCTGTTAACAGTGATTCCAGCATATCGCCATAAACATAAGGCACAATACCAGTTAATTGAGAGTATGAATAAGTACCATAGTCACTTAAAAAACCACCGACAGTACTTAATAAACGTTTACATGCAGTTCTACCGTGTAAGTTTGCACCAGTAGAGCCTGTACCATATTGGTAATAAATGGACTCATTACCATATTTTTCAATGGTATATTTTAATTTTTCCGCGATGATTGAAGTCGCTTCATCCCAAGAAATACGTTCAAATTTACCTTCACCACGCTTACCAACACGTTTCATTGGGTATTTTAAACGATCTGGGTTATATGTTTTCCAACGTACAGAACGACCACGAAGACACGGACGAATTTGGTGAAGACCAAATGTTGAATCATCATACATAGTTTCATTAGAAATACGGCGAATCACACCATCTTTCACATGAACTTTTAATGGACAACGGCTACCACAGTTCACTAGACATGCACTGTACTTGATAGTTTCAGAAGTCTCATCAGGACGAATACCCTGGGGAGTTTGAGCATTAGCAGCGAATGGTAATGAAACCGTTCCTGCAACAGCAGCAGCTCCAGAAATAACTGCTGCAGACTGAATGAATCCACGCCGACTCATTTCAGTCATAGAAGTATTATTTTTAATTTTTGACATTGACATTACCCTAACATTTTTCACAACAAGTAAAGTTGTATATATATGTTAAGTTATAACCCTTCTACCTATAATGATTTATATCAATATAAAAAATGTTAATAACGTTATATAAAAAAATAATTATTAAACAAATGGTTACAATTTCTGATTAATACCACTTTAGTGGTAAATAAAATATCAAATAAATAGGAATTAACAATCGAACGATATATAAAATATAACATATCGATTTTTGCTAATATATAGAAAAACAAGATTGTTAACATGATAACAAAATAAAAGATATAAAAATATTTGTTAATAAGAAAAGTAAAAAAGAAGAATAATTCTCCTTTTTTACTTAATACAAAATGATTTATTGCGGATTATTTTCAGCAGGAAATCTGAGTGCTCTTACATCATTTCCAGTTGGAGATTGGTGAACTCTTAAGCTAAATTGAGGCAAAATAGCAAAGATATGATCAAATATATCTGATTGAATAGCCTCGTATTGAACCCAAACGGTGGTGTTAGTGAAAGCATAAATTTCAATGGGAAGCCCATCTGAGGTGGGTGCTAATTGTCTTACCATAATCGTCATTTGCTTATGTACGTTAGGATGGTTTTTTAAATAAGCTTCAACATACGCACGGAAGGTTCCAATATTGGTCATGCCACGCTGGTTTAATGGCGTTTGACATTCATTGCCCAAAGTTGCATTGAATTGATTAATTTCGCTTTCCTTATTTTTGATATAAGGTGCTAATAAGTGAGCTTTTTCTAGATCATCAAGTTGTTTTTTATCTAAAAAATGGATGCTATTAATATCAAGAGCAAGACTTCGTTTAATACGACGTCCACCTGATTTTGTCATTGCTTGCCAATTTTTAAAGGAATCTGAAATCAGAGAATAAGTTGGAATAGTGGTGACAGTATTATCCCAATTACGCACCTTAACGGTCGTTAAACTAATATCAATAACGGCGCCATCAGCACCGTATTTAGGCATCTCTAGCCAATCACCAAGGCTTATCATATTGTTTGCAGACAGTTGAATACCGGCAACTAATCCCATAATAGGATCTTTAAACACCAACATTAATACAGCCGTCATGGCACCTAAACCACTAAGTAAAATAAGTGGTGATTTGCCAATAAGTAGGGAAATAATCATTATCCCAATTAGCACAGAGGCGGCGAGTTTTAAGCTTTGAAAAATACCTTTTAATGGTAATCGGCCAAATGAGGATGAATTTCTCATGATCTGCATACAGAGATCCATAATAGAGAAAAGCATCAACAAGCCGAAAATTAAACACCATGCTTGAGCGCTGGTGGTGAGAATTTCTTGTGTTTTACCTGATCCCATCCACACCAGCGCTTGGATATTAACAACAACACCTTGGATTAAAAAAGCAAAACGACTAAATAGTTTATTTATTTCTAGAGAAAGTTGCCATTTCTGATCGTACTGAGTTATTGCTTTGGAAATTTTAGGTAAGACTAACTTGTGCAAAATAAAATGGAGAATGATTGCGACAAGAAAAATAATGGCTAAAACGAGTAGGAGAGAAGCGATTTGGGCATACTCCTCATTGAATTGACGTATCCATGTAAGCAGTTGCTGCTGCATAAAATATCCTCATAGTTAATGTGAGCTATATATTAAGAGTACAGAAAAGAGAGCTTAGTTCAAGAAGGTGAATTTTTTGTTACGAAAAATACGAGGGTACACGAGGTAATGAATAAACGTAAAGAGAGGAGTAAAAGCCAGAAATAGTCTTTTGTGCGATGAGGGTGCTACTTCTGGCTTTATACTTTATTTTATTTTTAAATCAAATAATTACAGTAAACGAGTTGATGATAATTGTACAACAACTTTGTGCAGGTGAGTAATAAAAGAAGTCATTGATTTCATATTAAGTATCCTATTAATAAAATGTGATTCACGTCACAAATATTTTCTGATATTGATTTTAATCACATTTCCATAACAGTCAATAGCTTTATACAAAAATATTTTAAAATTTAAATTATTTTTTATGTTAAAGGCATTTTTTAGCGATCAATTTGAGATAATTTTATTAGGATCGATTTTTATCTTATTGTTTATTAGGTATTTATTTCTTCCATCTGACAACAATACTTAGTTGACTTTTTTCTATTGTGATTTTCACTCAAAATTTTTGCTTTAAGCTAAAAATGGAATCGGAAAAAGAAAGGAAATCACTCAATGAATATCGAAACAAAAGAAGAACGCCTGCAAAAAATTATACAAGGTGAGAAGGACATTCTGGCCTTTCAGCCCCCTATTTATAATGCACAATCACAAGTTGTCGTTGATGCCGATGTGAAAGTTGAATTTAATCAGATCAAATCATCACCCGATGAAGCTGATAACGAAGTTAAAATGAATAGAGTCATCAAATATGAGGTTGTTGTAACGGGGATTAATCTGCGTTTAGCCGAATGGCGTACAAGCCCTAAAGGGATTTTAATTTTACCTAATAATAAAGATGTCTACATTACGATAGTGGATAATAATAAAACAGAGATCTCTTTAACGGGAAATCGTAATGGTGTGGCGTCATTGCAATTGATATTAAAAGATGAAGATGATGAAAGTATTGTGTATTACGCAACGCCGATTCAAATTCGAGTTACGCCTCCAAAGCCTAATCCTAACACTGATTGCGCTGTGACTAATTGTGAAAAGTTTGATGATTTACTGACAATACGTTCGGAATCGATGCAATGGCCAAGCAAATGGGCAAGTGTACCTAAAAATTTTGTTGTACATTTACAGGATAAAGAAGGTGAAGATGTTTCAAATAAAGAGGTAAAGCTCGTTTACGATACGGATAATAGTAGCTTAGAGGTTGAACCAGAAATTTATAATTCCGATGGTGAAAAAATTAATATAGGAAAAACTAATAAGTACGGTATCGCAAATTTTAAAGTGAAAATTAAGAAGAGTGAACCTAAGCAAATTGCTGTTTTTCATGCTGAATCTGAAAATAGCGAAGAGCCGGATAAACCTCTTAAATCAAGAGATTACTATGTTGAAATGACAACCGAAAAATTACCATCGCCAAAAGTTCCGGCAACGTTAAATGGTATTTTAAGCTATCACAGCGAAAATTATTGTGTGAATGCAAACCTAATTTTAGGACGCGATATTAGCGAAAGCACACAGGTTGGTTTTTATTTTAATGACCAATTAAAAATGTTGCCTTGTACTGACAAGTCAGCTGTTTCGGTAAGGCTGGAAAATCAAGCGTTAACTAATGGTATTCATTATATCTCTTTCTTTACGGTTGATATCTTTGATAATATTTGTTTCTCCCGACGTGAACGTATTATTGTCGATAATTCTTTAACGGGGGAGTGTGGTAAACAAATTAAAAATATTGCACCTAAACCTTGTATTAGTGTCACTATTCCACAAATTTGTGATCGCTATTTTAATTCTGTGAATATTAGGCTCGTACCTTCTTTATGTTTACAGATTAAAAACCGCGTTGCCAAAATGAATATTCAAAAAATGGTTATCATTTTTAATGGTTACTCTAAGGTCAATAGTAGTGAAAGAACGT